>NZ_JACJQA010000046.1 GCF_014696355.1 Pseudanabaena sp. FACHB-1998
CCTGCGTTATACTCTGACCAGTTGCGGATCTGATATTGCTCTTTCATTGGCTGTTTTGCCATCCTTATTTATATTTAATCTACCCTTCCATCCCTCTTTTATGCAACAACGCCTAAAAATATCGTCATTTTAGTTAAATATCCATTTTCAGATTTGTCTAATGCGAAGGTTCGTCCTGCTGTTATTATCAATGCACCACATAGCTCTCAAGACATTCTAATTGTGCCATTAACCAGCAAAACAGGCTCTTTGCTTGATGGAGAGTTTGTCCTTGCTGACTGGGCGGCAGCAGGACTTAACGTTGTTACAGCAGTTAAACGTGGTATCTATACTGTAAATAGAAGTTTAGTTATTAAGACTATTGGGAAGTTGGCTGATGTTGATATTAGGAGGCTTGAGCAATCTTTGAGAATTTGGCTAGGTTTATAATTACAACCCGATCGCCTAAATCTCTACATCAAACAGCGATCGCCCCTTCAACACCCACAAAACCTGATCGCCTAAATCTCAACATCAAATAGCAATTATATTGACGGCTAAGTTAAAATTAGTTAAACCCAAGTAGTAGATCCTTAGTGCTATGCAGATAAAAGAACTCACTACCGAACAGTTTCGTTTACTAGTTCGTGAAGTTGTAATTGAAGTGCTAGAAGAATATATCGATCTAGATGAAGGTAAGAAGTTAAAAAAATCGGTTGTGGAACGTTTATTACGACAACAACATCAACCAACTGTTATTCCTGCGGCTCAAGCTATGCAATCATTGGGGCTGAATTGGGATGAGTTATAGTATTGACTTTACTTCTGAGGCGATCGCGGATCTTGCGATAATTGATCGCACTAATCAAATACGGATAGCTCGTAAAATCAAGTGGTTAGGCGAGAATTTTGAACAAATTACACCTCTATCGCTTTCTGGTAATTTATCAAGCTTTTTTAAGCTGCGTGTTGGAGATTATCGAGTTATTTATGCGATCGCCCAATCACAAAAAAGTGTCATTATCCATCAGGTCGGGCATCGTAGAGAAATTTATGATTAGATGAATGATCGCCTAAATCTCAACATCAAACAGCGATCGCCCCTCAACCCCACAAACCCGATCGCCAATCCCCTCAAATCAAACAGCGATCGCCCCTCACCACCCACAAACCCGATCACCTAAATCTTAAAATTAAACAGCTAGCGCCTAAATAGTCAAGTCTTACTTTAAAGTTGGTTTATAATCGAGTTGTTAGGTATATTTTTACTTTGCAGAGGTGTAGTATATGAGGCATTGGGAAAGTCTAGATGCTATAGAAAGAGAACCTTATAAAGTGAGTGGTGCTTGGGTATTTCGGAAGACGCGAGTTCCAGTTTCGGCTTTGTTTGAGAATTTGCGCGACGGTGCAACAGTAGAAGATTTTTTGGAGTGGTTTCCGCCTGTACAAAGATCGCAGGTTGAGGCTGTACTGAACTATGAGCTTGATATGCTAGCTGAGGCGGCTTAGATTATGAGGATTCTTTTCGATCAGGGAACTCCTGTACCTTTGCGTCAATATTTGACAGAACATTCTGTGACAACTGCCTATGAAGAAGGTTGGTCTAACCTGTCGAATGGAGACTTGCTCAAATCTGCTGAAGATAAGGGATATCAAATATTTGTGACAACGGATCGGAATTTACGCTACCAACAAAATTTGAGCGATCGCCAGATTGCTATTGTTGTTTTGCTTTCTACCTCATGGCCAAAGATTCGGACACAGACTGAAAAAGTTTGTGATGTCATCAATGCAATTAAACTTGGCGATTACGTTGAGGTTCCTATCTAATTTGCATTGTAATAACAGCGATTGTCCCACAACACCCACAAACCCGATCGCCTTTTCCCCCAAATCAAACAGCGATCGCACCCTTCATCACCCATAAAACCCGATCGCCTAAATCTCAACATCAAACAGCGATCGCCTCTCTCCACCCATAAAACCCGATCGCCTATTTCCCCACATCAAACAGCGATCGCCTTGCTAATTTATATTGACGATTACGTTAGAATTAATGCAAAACAAGTAGTAGAGCCGTAATGTTATGCAAATAAAAGAACTCACTACCGAACAGTTTCGTTTACTAGTTCGTGAAGTTGTAATTGAAGTGCTAGAAGAATATATCGATCTAGATGAAGGTAAGAAGTTAAAAGCATCGGTTGTGGAACGCTTATTACGACAACAACATCAACCAACTGTTATTCCTGCGGCTCAAGCTATGCAATCATTGGGGCTTAATTGGGATGAGTTATAGTATTGATTTTACTTCTGAGGCGATCGCTGATCTTGCGAAAATTGATCGCACTAATCAAATACGGATAGCTCGTAAAATTAAGTGGTTAGGCGAGAATTTTGAACAAATTACGCCTCTATCGCTTTCTGGTAATTTATCAAGCTTTTTTAAGCTGCGTGTTGGAGATTATCGGGTTATTTATGCGATCGCGCAATCACAAAAAGGTCTCATTATTCATCAAATTGGACATCGCAGGGAAATTTACGATTAGATAAATGATCGCCTAAATCCCCACATCAAACAACGATCGCCCCTCACCACCCACAAACCTGATCGCCTATTCCCCAAATCAAACAGAGATCGCCTCTCACCACCCACAAACCCGATCGCCTATTTCTCCACATCAAATAGCGATCGCCCCTCAATACCCATAAAACCCGATCACCAAAATCCTCAAGTTAATCAAAACACCAATTGTTTTTGGAATTGAGTATTTAAAGCAATCCCCGCTTTTTCAGTTTTGCCAGAGCATCAGCAGCAGCTTCTTTTTCAGCATCTTTCTTGTTGCGACCTTTGCCTTCACCATAGATTTTTCCACTAACGTAGACTTTGGACAAGAATTCGGGAGCATGAGACATTCCGCCAACCTGCTCAGTTTCGTACTTTGGAGGAGTTGTTGCTCCATTTGCCTGCACAAATTCTTGAAGTTTATTTTTGGAATCTATACTGGAGCGAATAACCATGACATCTTTTGGGACAGAGTCAAATAGTTGCGCTATTAAAGGACGAAGTACATCGATATTACGCTTATTATCTAAGTAATAAGCGCCAACAACCGCTTCAAATGTACTGCTCAGAATATTAGGATTGGTATAACCACCTTCTCTTTTTGCGCCTTCTCCCAAACGGATTCTAAAATCTAGTCCAACTTCAGTCGCAAATCGAGCAAGTTGCTTTTCATCCACAAGTGCAGAACGTCTGCGAGTCATTTCATCTTCTGCCATTTCAGGACTTTTCTCATATAGATATTCTCCACTAATAAAATTAAGAATGGCATCTCCAAGAAATTCTAGTCTTTCATTATGTTCAGATTCATCTAAGTTTTCATTTACAAAAGAGCGATGAGTAAGCGCACGACGAAGTAATTTTTCGTCATTGAAAATCAAAAGTTTATGCATTTTTATCGAATTTATTTGTTAGAAATATAGTTGTTTAAATCAACTAAAACCTAAATATAAAATTTAGGTTTTAGTTATACAAAAGCTATTTGCCAGAGCTGTTCAAGGATGAACTTCTATGCTTTTGTGGAGCAGGGAAAGAACTATGACCTTGAGGAAAACTAGATGGCTTCTTAAGTGGTGGTGGTACGGGATTGTTACCGCGAGCTTGATTACATGGTTTACAAGCAATTTTCAAATTGTCGTTGCGGTTAGAGCCGCCTAAACTTTTAGGCACAAAATAATGCTCAATAGTGCGATCAAGTGGTGATAAAAAACGACCACAGTAGCAACAATAAGAACCATCGCGAAGGGCAATTTGTTCTCTCTTACGACGCGCTTTTTTGCTGTTCATAACATGTTGATCCTCTCAACTTATAGGGTTGGATTAGCAACAAAATATCAGTTAAATTAAATACAAACCTATTCCTACAAAGGGTAGAATTAGAAATTATATTTGCTGGTAAACGTCTTAAGTAATCTACGCGCTCCTCTCGATCTAATGCATATTTTATGCATTGAACTAATATCGCTTTAAGAATAGTAAACTACTCATCTCTCAGAAATGCTAGTTCAAGATATAAACTATCCATTAAATCGAGAAAAGTGCGTAGATTACTTAAGACGTGCACCCAAGCTACTGAATATTTCGCTTGCATAATTCAAATAAAACATGATCAAACTTATTTGTCAATAGTTTATAAGAAGAAATTTAATGAGTTGTTATTTTAATTGTGACAAACAAGTTTACAGATTTTTAATATGTTGGGCGATCACTGCATCAGTTTTTTACCTTCCCAAATAATTACCATATTTTTAAATAATCTTCCATCGCAATACTGGAAATTAAACTCTAATTTCATGACTTCCAGACTAACCGTTTGACCTAAATCTGCTTGTCGGATACCTTCTCGCAAATCTGACATAAACTCGCGATCGCTTAAAATTTCCATTATTTCCATCAAAGAAGCAAACTGCTGCATACTCAGAGCAACAATTACAGGCTTACCATCTTGCGTGATAATCGCTGGACTTGGAGGCTCTTAGATAGCGTTGGAATTGTTCCTGCGCCTCAGTAACAGTCAAATAATTAACCTAGTCTTTTACCTAGAGTTATTAAGATTGCACGATATCCAGTCAAGCGATCGCCATAAAATACGGTAGGCTAATGACCAAGACAAGATGTTTATTTTACTTATTCAAGCTTCTAGAGATAGCCACAGGAATTGTCTCTGGGTTAGCAATACTGCGAACTTCTTGAGGTAAAGACTTCACAGAATTACGGGTACGTTGAGCGATCGCATCTAAATCATCCAAAGACTTCAACAGTTCACCATCGTGCATGATTAGTTCTAGTAAAGATTGCTCATTGGGTTGAGGAATCTCGGAAATATGGGTGAGGCGATCGCCCTTCACAATTCCATTCTCAAAACTGCGCCAGATTTGCTTGCGACCAGCGATCGATTGCTTACCGCTTGATTTTTTGGAAACAGGAATATTATCAATTTCTACTAGTTTATAGACTCCATTTACGGGTGCACCTGTGACCAATTTTGTGCCGATGCCATACCCATCAATGGGCGCTCCTAATGCTTTGAGGCGAATAATCTCAGCTTCGTCAATATCGCCACTGGCAAAGATCGCAGCATCAGGTAGAAGGGCTTTTACTTCTTTAGAAACTGTTGCCATATCTCCTGAATCAATGCGAACTCCTTTTACTTGCATCTCGCCAGATTTGACTTTTTCGGCAAGATTACGAGCAGCAGCGATCGTATCGAAGGTGTCGATTAAGAGCGAACTATTAGGAAAAACTTGATGAAAAGCGCTAAAAGCTTGGGCTTCACTTCCTTCGGTGGCATTCAATGCCATGACCAACGCATGAGCCATCGTACCGCTTGGTTGTCTACCTAGTTTCAGTGCTGCTAACACATTGGAAGTAGCATCCATTCCTGCGGCGAGTGCTGCTCTTGCCGCCCAGAGTGAGGCTTGAGGACTGAAGGCTCGTCTAGTGCCAAATTCTAAGAGAGTAATGCGATCGCCTGCAACATCACGTATTCTGGCGGCTCTAGTAGCAATCAGAGTTTGATAGTTGATTGTATTTAAGAGATAAGTCTCAACTAGTTGAGCTTGCCAGAGTGGAGCTTCGATTCTTAGGAAAGGTTCATTGGCAAACATCGCTGTTCCTTCGGCAACTGCCCACAAATCTCCCTCAAAGCGGAAGTTTTCCAATAATTCCCAAAAGCGGCGATCGGCATTAGCGAAGATTCCTGTTGCTTGTAAAGCGGCGATTTGCTCAGAGGTGAAATGAAGATTTTGCAAGTATTCCACCGCTTGAGCGATACCCATCGCAATTAGGTAGCCAAATCCTTCGGGAAGGCGACGCACGAATAATTCAAAACTTGCTCGCTGGCGATCGCAGCCTTCGCGCACATAGCAAGCACCCATCGTCAGTTGATAAAGATCGGTGAGCAGTCCATATTCATCCGTCGCAATATTTAGCGTATTGGATTTCAGTCTGACAGCAGGATTGGCAGTTATAGCGCTCATGACTTTGGTGGGGGTAGAGGCTGGTATATTTCTATTATAGTGGTTTTCACCAAAATTGCAAGCGTATTTCTGGTTTAACAGCATCTAAATCCTGCTTGTCAAAATTATTTTTATCCATGAGGTTATTTTTTATGGCAATCCTCAAAAATTTGGCAACACTTTTGTGAATTGCTATATAGGATTAATCCAGCAAGGTTTTCTTAAAGCCAAAAATGGCTGCGCCATTTTTGGCTTTGGTATTAAAAATAGTTAATGACAAGAAAAAAATGGGTATTTGAAATCTACAATAATTATAGTAATTTTAAACTTAAATATTGAGCGTTTTTTTTGCAAGAATATTGAATAAATGCCACCGTTACAAGCTTTGCCTATTCAGGATTTCTCAATCCTTCAGAAGCTAAAGTAAGAAAACGCTGCACGGTGCAAAGTTCTATTTTTCATTTCTTCAGCTAAGTTATCAATTAGAAGCGATCACGCCATAGTCCGAAACCCAAGGAGCGAATTGAAATTCTTTCGCTAAGAACTTAATAAAGCAGCTTATTTTAGCGGGATAGAATCGACTGCGACGATGCAATCCATCGCTTATTCTAAAATGACGTATATCATATTCTATTTTGCCTAATCCGTTATTCACTGGAAAGGAAATCTGCCATAAGATTGAAAAACTGCTATAGGATAATTAGATACTGACATAGATAACCCTACAGACGGCTGTAATTTGACGTTATTCTTGGATTCTCAAAATGGAACTAGACGACTTTTTTGCTTTAATACACCCTGCGATCGCCGTAATTGTCGTTTTTCCTTTAATTGGCATTGTGACCCATCGAGCTTGGCAAGTTCGGCAACGCCGCCTACAAGTTATTAGTGGCGAAAAAAGCAAGGTTCCCCCAATTGTGGGATCTGAGCATGTGGAGATCGGCAACTGGTTGAGTATGGCTGTCGTAAGTGTTGCGCTCTTGGGTATGGCTTATCCGATTATTTCCAGATTCCTCAAAAACGATATTTTCTCTAAAGAACCTACACGCGCATTTTTAGTAATAGCTATTTTTATCGCCACTATTTCAACCTTTACATTTTTATTTAAAACGAAGGTAAAAATATGGCGTAATATTTTTGCGATCGCCACTTCAATGGGATTGATTGTGTTAGGAGCGCAGCCAGAAGTATTTAGGAGAGATAATGAATGGTTCTTTTCTCATTATTACTATGGAATTGCCGCCGCAATAATCATGATCTTTTCAGTGACTATCACTCAAGATATCTATAAAGACAAGCAAAATCGCTGGCGGTATATCCATGTCATTCTCAATTGCTTCGCTTTGATTCTATTTATGGGTCAAGGAATGACTGGTGCTAGAGATTTACTATCAATTCCTTACAGTTGGCAAAAGGAATTTCTCCGCCAATGTGATTCCAAAACTAAAACCTGTCCAAAATCGACAGCATTTTTAAGAAACGAACCAAGCTATACATTGTCTATCCTTAAGGCTCCTGCTCTTCACGTTTCGCGCGATCGCTAGATTCTAATTAAAGTTAATGAAAATTAGTAATATTCCAAAAATCTTAAACCAAACTCCCAGCTATTTCTACCTTGCAATTGCGGTCTTAATCTTTGCTTCTTCCAACTCGATTACTCGCAAAATTGTTGAAGTTGGGAATCATAATCTGATCGATGGCAGAAATCCAGTTTCCCTATGTAATGTTCTATTTGTCGGGAATATTTGTGCGCTTGGATTAATGATCCTGATTTTTCATAAACACTGGAATCGAGCGAATCTCAAGGCTCTAACTCGTAAGGACTGGATTAGCTTAACCATGACAGGAATTTTGTCAGGGGCGATCGCTCCTGCATTTGTTTTTACAGCCTTGGGAATAACGAACATCACCAATATTGTTTTAATTGGTCGAATTGAGCCAATTTTAACTTTAATATTAAGCGTTTGGCTTCTATCTACTCCCCTTAATTCTTGGATAATTTCTGGTTCAATTGTTTCCTTTTTGGGTATTGCCACAACGGCTCTCCTAACTTCTTCTGCCCAAAAGATCGCAATGGGGGGATTGCAGTTTGGAACAGGGGAGATCTTAGTCGCTTTAGCCGCAGTTATCACTTCCATTTCTACAATCCTCAACAAATTGCAATTGCGATCTATCCCACTCGGTATTTTCATGATTTACCGCAATATTGTTGGCAGCGTTATCTTTTTTTTATTAGCAAATATTCTCTACGGTGCTGTTCATTTTATGGATATTTTTTCTCCTTTACTTTGGCAATTAATGGTGGTCTATGCTTTGCTAATCGTTGTTTTTGGTCAGCTTTGTTGGCTAACAGGTTTAAGAAAAGCGTCTGTCACCGAACTTAATTTAGCAAGTTTATGTAATCCAATTATTGCAATTATGATGGCTTACTTGATTTTAGGAGAAGTACCGACTCAAGCTCAATATATAGGAGGAAGTTTACTATTAGTGGGATTTGTTTTCAGCTTTATTGGCAATTTCCGACAAGCTAAAATTCATCAAGATTTATTAAATCCTAATCTTAGTAAGGCGATGGAAACGGTTGTAGGTTTTAAAGGAGTTTAGAAAGCAAGGTCTGTTTGTTATCAATGGGCTTAAAGAATAAAGGCGATCGCTTTTGCCATCAGTTCATAGGTTGCGCGATCGCCCAGATTCTCATCTAAAAATTTGTCCATCAGGGAATTCATGCTCAGCAATACGAGAGTTTACACTCAATTTAGCAATGATTTGATATTTCAGCTAACCGTTTCTTGCTAGGTTGATAACCGATTATTTGTTCTGTTACTCATGACTTATCTTATCTGACAAATATTTTATCTTCTTCAATCTATAAGCTACATATCTTTAGGAATGGGAGCGGTAGGATCATAACGAGATATCCAAACACACTGCTCTGTTCCTTTATCCCATGCTAAAGCAATAGAAAAAACTTCATCACCTTGATAAAAGTTGATAAATTTTGGACGAAAAACATGGGTTTTCTGAAAAGCAGCTAAATCTGAAGGAGTACCTGCGACCATAAGCTTTAATTCTATTCCTCCAAGATTAATTGTAATTCCACTAACTAAATTATTTTTCGTTATTAACCCAAAAGAAGCTTCAGCGATGGTACTCATTTTAAATTGGAATTGCTCATCTGAAGTAAATTTAGCGGGTAAGTAAAGTCCATAAGGAGGATTGAATGAAGTATCAAAAAAATATTTTAAATAACAGGGTAATGTGTAATTATCTGGGTTAATGTTGGTGATTCTTGAACGATATGTTGCAAATAAAGCTTTAAGGAGCCAACGCTCAATATCAAATCCTGCAAAAAAATATAGGCTTTGAGAAGATTGTATTGAGCCATTCAAAATCTTCTCTATTAAACTTATAGTTTTAAAAAGGCGGCTAGCTTCTGTATCAATTGGACTAAAAGCTGAATTGTGTCGTTTACAAAGACACTTAGTTTTTAGAGAATCACTTTGAATTGAGTGTGTTCTGGAGAAATTAGAGCCATTAATAGAGATTTTATCATTTGAGATATTTCTTAGTACTGATGCAGAGAGGATATGTTCACCAGACATATTTCCTCCACAGTCATTCTGATCCGACAAGAAGCACTTTTTTAAAGATAAACCTGTTCTAGGGGGCTTAGGAATAATGTTTTTGTGGGATAAGCGAATATGCCCATTTTGAAGACAGCATTCTCCAAAAGCTCTACCACTTCCACATCCACAAGGAGACTCTGGAGGAACAACTAGCGTAAACATCTAAGTATCATTCTTACGTGCATTAATATTTAACAAAGATAGCTGATAATGACAGACTAATGAAATTTACAAATATGTTTCTTTGTTGTTCATTAAAAAGTCAGTTCTTTAATACTTATTTTGGTACAAGTTTCAAAAAGAGGCGATCTAAGTTGGTTTGATATCTAAGCGATGTAAAATCGCCACAACTTGTGCGTTGCCCATCATAATTAGCAATCTAAAGTATGTTCTAACTCCCAAGGACTAATGCGAGTACTATAATCATTCCATTCGCGTTGCTTTAACTTGATGTAGGATTGCACGAATTCTGAACCTAAAGCATCGGGCAGAATTGTATTTGCTTGCAAACATCGCAGCGCATCTAAAAGATTAGCTGGCAACTGTTTCACTGTGCCGAAGGGAAGCGGATCGGTGTAGGAATTATTGTCATGGCGTTGACCTGCTTCGCGTTGATGTTTGATGCCATCGAGACCACTGGCGATGAGGGCAGCAGGGAGGAGATAGGGATTAGCGGCTCCATCGGCGAGACGGAACTCAAAGCGACCTGCTTCGGGAATGCGGATCATGTGGGTGCGATTGTTGCCTGTGTAGCTGATTGTGTTCGGAGACCATGTTGCGCCAGAGTTGGTGACGGGGGCATTAATCCGCTTATAGGAATTGACGGTGGGATTAGTAAAGGCGCAGACGGATTCGGCGGAATGCAATACGCCGCCGATAAACTGATAGGCGAGGCTGGATAGACCGAGTTCTCCTTTTGCGTCATCAAAGAGATTCGTACTTCCCTCTAAATCCCAAATGGAGAGATGGGTATGGCAGCCGTTGCCCGTTAAGTGAGGAAATGGTTTGGGCATGAAGGTGGCGCGGAAGCCGTGTTTTTCCGCGATCGCTTTGACCATATATTTAAAAAAGGCATGGCGATCGGCTGTGACTAAAGCATCAGCGTAAGTCCAGTTCATCTCGAACTGACCATTCGCATCTTCATGATCGTTTTGATAGGCTCCCCAACCCATCGCTAACATCGCATCGCAGATTTCGGCAATGATATCGAAGCGGCGCATCAGGGCTTGTTGGTCGTAGCAGGGCTTGCTTGCGCGATCGCTTAAATCGGAGATATTTGTACCATCAGCAGAGAGCAGGAAATATTCGCATTCCACACCTGTTTTAACGCGATAACCGAGGGCTTCAGCTTGGCGCAGGGCTTGCTTGAGAACATAGCGTGGGGCTTGTTTGACGGGTTCGCCATTCATGTAGAGATCGGCGGGCATCCAGCCAATTTCGGGTTGCCAAGGTAAGGGGAAGAGACTAGTGCGATCGGGAATGGCAAAGAGGTCAGGATCGGCGGGTGTCATGTCGAGCCATGTGGCGAAACCTGCAAATCCTGCGCCATTGGCTTCCATCGAGTCAATCGCTGCGGTTGGCACTAATTTAGCGCGTTGCACGCCAAACAGGTCTGTGAAGGAAATGAGAAAGTAGCGAATTCCTTTGTCTTGAGCAATTTCAGATAAAGCCTTAGTCATAGTATGTATCTCTCAGCAAAGGAGATTATTACTCAAATCAAAATGCAGTCTCGTATCAATCTTGTCAATAATATTTCAATGAACCTTTCTTGCGGCGAATTTGTTTTTTGCAACCGATTTTTTCTGATCGGTGTGGCTAGCGTAAACTGTAAATAGCGATCGCTGGATGAGTAAAGTTTAGGAGATATGCAGATGACCACACTATTACGAATCTCACAGATTGAAACCTTAGCAGGGCAAAGTACAGTCCTCCATGATATTGACTGGAAACAATTTGAATCTATCCTCCAAGACCTTGGCGACAAGCGCAGATCAAGAATTGCTTATTTAAACGGTGTATTAGAAATTGTCATGCCCTTACCTGAACATGAAAAAATTAAAGTTTTGATTGGAGATTTTGTAAAAGCACTTCTTGAGACAAGGGAGATCGATTTTGAAGGGTTTGGCTCCACGACCTTCAAGCGCATTGACAAACTCGCAGGACTAGAACCTGATGATTGCTTCTATATTCAAAACAATGTCACGATGCGTGGTATCCGCAAACTAGACATGACCATCGATCCTCCACCTGATCTCGCGATCGAGGTAGATGTAACTTCCAAAACCAAGTTTGATGTTTACCGTACCCTTGGTGTACCTGAACTCTGGCTATACGATCAGACATTAAAAATTTATATATTGCATGATGGCGAGTATGTCGAATCAGAATTAAGCCCTATTTTTGGGACTATCCCGATCCGCGATGTCATACCACAGTTTTTAGAAATTAGCTTTCAACAAGGACGCAGCGCAGCTATGAAGGCTTTTCGAGTATGGATGCAAGAAAATTTATCCAATTCATGACTAGTAGAAACGCTTACCTGCTTAGCAATTCCCAAACTGCTTGACGGATAAATTCGGCATCTTCATGATTTTGGTAGGGATTGCCAGCACGATGTCCCCAGATTGAAGGAATGGAAAGGTATGAACTATTAGGAATGAGTGCTGCCTCGCGATCGCAATCTTTGGGAGTGAAATATAAATCTGTAGTACTAGGCATAACTAGAGTTTTCGCTTGAATCGATCGCAAGGCAAGCTCATAATCTTTTTGATAAATAGGATTATCACTGACATCACACCTGAGCCAAGTATCAAGCATTGCCATCAAATTTCGCGGATCGCGCTTGCGATAGCCAGATTCCCAACCACGCAGGAGATAATCTTCAAGAGATTCATAACCAAACTGGTAATACAAACCTTCGCGATAAAAGGCTTGGGAGGCAGCCCAACTTGCGTAAATTCTGGCAAAGGTGCGAAAGCCGCGATCGGGAATACCATCAAAACCAGTTCCATTCCAAGTCGGATCGGCTGTGAGGGAATATCGCAAACTCTCTAAGAAAATGCGATTGTGATCGGTGGTTTTCGCCGTGCCGCAAATTGCCGCTATGCGTTCAACGCGATCGCTATGTAATGCACCCCAATAATAGGCTTGCTGAGCGCCCATCGACCAGCCGTAAACTAGGGCTAAGCGCTCGATCCCAAAGACTTCACGCAGCAATTGCTCTTGAGCCGTGACATTATCTAGATGGGTAAACCAAAAAACCTGCTCGGCTAAGCCACATTCTGCACAGTTACTAGGCGAACTCGATAGCCCATTCCCAAACATATTGATGATGATTACGAACCATTTTGTCGGATCGAGAATGCCATCGGGTCGCACTAGCCATTCAATATCTGGGTGTTGCGCTCCGTAGGAGGTGGGATAGAGAATTACATTGGTGCGATCGCTATTTAATTCGCCATAGGTTTGATAAACCAGTTGTGCTTGCGGTAAGGTTGCCCCGCACTGAAGCTGAAAGTTCTTAATCGTAAAAGTATTCATGCTACTGAATTCTCAGTCTTCGCGTCAAAATTAGCGATGATTTGACGATGGACGTTGATGTAGCCATTTTCGACACATTCAAAATGGAAACTTAATTTCGCGTGGGCTGCGCCTAATTGATGGAAGGGAATAGAAGCATAGAGATGATGTTCGGCATGGTAGGAGATATTCCAAATTAGGAATCGAAAGGGCGCTAAGGTAAGCGTGGTACGGGTATTAGTGAGCATATTGTCGGTATTAGGGCGATCAGTATGCTCGGCTAGTAGTAATAATCTTAAAATCGGCTGACCGACTGCGAGAGGAAGCATCCAGTAGGTAATGAACCAAGGCTGTTGGAAATATACAGAAATGGCGATCGCCACCGCATAAACCAATAACTGTAAACGAGTCGAGCGAATGACTTCTGCACGGGAGCTTTCAGGAATAAATGGACAATTGTCTAAGTTGCCGATCGCTGTGAGGAAATGTCTCCGAAACTTGCCGATCCACCAATTAATCCCGCTAATTTCGATGATATATTCCCTAAGATTAGTAGGTTTGAGATCGCTTAATTCAGGATCTTTATCAGGGATTTGCGTATAGCGATGATGCCACTTATGATAAAGCCGA
The DNA here is from genome assembly GCF_014696355.1 of Pseudanabaena sp. FACHB-1998. Classification (GTDB taxonomy): domain Bacteria; phylum Cyanobacteriota; class Cyanobacteriia; order Pseudanabaenales; family Pseudanabaenaceae; genus Pseudanabaena. The sequence goes on from NZ_JACJQA010000046.1 coordinate 13,773, forward strand.
TAGAAAGTACCGTTATAAAGAGATAAAAGCCCTGCGAACCAACAAAGAATATCATTGGCGCGATTATTTGTAAAAACGGTGCGATGGGATGCTTCATGTAATGGCGCAAACATGATTGCAAAGCTAAAGCCATAAAGCACTAATGCAGGTAAAGCAATGTACCAGCGATCGCTAAGATTGACCATATTTGTACCCCAGAGATAGCCGCTACCCGCCATTACTGCTAAATGGGCTACTAGCTGCAAGGTTCCTTTTAAATTCGACTTCGTATTTAAAACATTTAATTCTTGAGGCGAAAGAGTTTGGCTATATCTAATATTTGATGAGATAGACTTTTTGGTATCAACGCTTTGATTAGTAGATAGAGAAGAAAAATCTATGGGAGAATCTATTGATTGAGGATCATGGGAAAACATAACGACAAAAACACCTTGTAATTGTTAAAAGAGTGAATATAAAGTATTGTCAGCAGCTATTTTTAATCAAATCTCCAAAGGAGGAAGAGGGGAGGGAAAGTTTCCCATAATATTTAGTCACTAATCAGTATCTTGTAAAAGTTATTCTAAATAAGTCAAAGTTAATACTAAATGCCAGACTATAGCAAAGTAAGTTTTGCTTAGGACATAAAACCTAAAAAGCAAGTTGCGGCGCGAAGCGCCGCAACTTGCTTTTTGGGTTTTGATTTATACTGGCGAACTCTTACTTTGCTGTAAAACCATAGCTTTTAGGGTTTTATACTTAGTTGCGATAGCTACTTATAGAGAAAGTTTAACTATAGTGGAGACAGTGATTTATCTGGGAAAATATTAAAGTATAGTGAGATGAAAAGCCCATAGCTGCAATGAATTTAGGAATCAATAATCTAGTTACCGAGTTAGAACCAGTTAGTCTTACTAATTGCGATCGCGAGCCTATACATATACCGCGATCGATTCAGCCTCATGGAGTCCTGATGGTTCTGACTGAAGACGAGCTAAAAATTGCCCAAGTAAGTGTCAATAGCTTTGATGTTTTAGGAATTATTCCCGAAAATTTACTCGATCGCCCCTTAGCAGATTTTATAAATAGCGATCGCCTCGACTCTATTCGCGATTGCCTAGCTCAGAATTTTGAAAATATCAATCCACTAGATATCAGCTTTGATATCCCCGCATCGGAGCCACTTAAATTCAATGGTATTGTCCATCGTTCTCTTAATGGCAAAATAGTTCTGGAGTTGGAGCCACTTATGGCTAACACAGAAAGTAATTTCTTTCAGTTCTATCACCAAATCAAAAACACTCTCACCAAAATCCAAACAGCCCCAAACTTAACAGAACTCTGTAATCTAATCGTTCAGGAAATTAGAGTCATTACAGGATTCGATCGCGTGATGATCTATCGCTTTAACGAGCAAGGTGATGGTACGGTCATTTCTGAGTCTAAGCAAAAGGAGCTAGAACCCTTTCTAGGAATGCACTATCCCGATACAGATATTCCCAAACAAGCGAAGCATCTCTACACCCTTAACTGGCTCCGCCTAATTCCTGATATTGGCTATGAACCGAGTAATCTAGTGGGCGATCGCGATAATTCTATTCCACTGGACATGAGCTATTGCAATCTTCGCTCCGTATCGCCAATCCACATTGAATATCTCAAAAATATGGAAGTAGCTGCTTCCATGTCAGTTTCCTTAATTCAAAAGCAAAATTTATGGGGTTTGATCGCTTGTCATCACAATACACCCAAGTTTATTCCCTATGAAATTCGCACAATTTGTGAATTCTTAGGACAACTCATGTCTACGGAATTAGCCAACAAAGAAGCTAATGAAAATCTTGATTACAAGCTGCACCTTAAAAATATTCAAGGTCAATTTGTGGAACGCCTCAGCAAAGCTAATAACTTTGTAAGAGAACTTATGAGCGATCCCGAAGCCTTATTAGCCTTGACGGGGGCTACAGGCGCGGCGATATGTGAAGAAGGAGAAATCACTTTATTGGGGCAAACTCCTCAACTCGACCAGATAAATTCTCTCTTAACTTGGCTTCCCAAGCAATTGAAACAAGATATTTTTGTTGCCAATGCTCTATCCTTTTTATACCCTGAATCGGAGGAATATAAAGCCGTCGCTAGTGGACTCTTAGCAATGGCAATTTCCAAGATTCAACATCGCTATATATTGTGGTTCCGTCCTGAACTCTTGCAAATGGTGACTTGGGCGGGAAATCCAGAAAAACCTAAACGATTAGAAGAAGATGGCTCGATAACGATCTTTCCGCGTCAGTCTTTTGAAGCTTGGCAAGAAACGGTAAGTGGTTCCTCTCAGCCTTGGATGGACTGCGAAGTGGCGGGGGCGATTGAGTTACGACAAGCGATCGTAGACATCGTGCTACGCCAAGCGGAAGATCTAGCCCATATCAATGTGGAATTGGAGCGTAGTAATAGTGAGCTAGATTCCTTTGCTTATATAGCTTCCCATGATTTAAAGGAGCCTCTGCGCGGTATTCATAACTATGCTACTTTCTTATTAGAGGATTATGGCGAAATCCTGAAAGATGATGGAGCGGATAAACTCCATACCTTAGTGCGTTTAACTAAAAGAATGGAATCTTTAATCGATTCTTTGCTGAAGTTTTCTCGTCTGGGCAGACAGGAATTGCAGATGTCGCCGATCGCCCTCGATCAACTGCTAGGAAATGTGAAAGAGTTATTTGACATGAATCCTCAATGGCAAAATTGTCAAATTCGCATTCCCCGATCGCTGCCAACGGTCTTAGGCGATCGAGTTTTACTTGAAGAAATCTTTACTAATCTCATCTCTAACGCCTTTAAATATAACGATCAAGCTGAAAAATGGGCAGAAATTAGCTGGCAATATCACGTTACCCCTAATCTCCCAGAAGTCGGTGATGAATCCATAACAGAATCAAAATTTGTCACTATTTTCATCCGTGATAATGGTATTGGCATCCGTGAGAAGCACCTTGATGCTGTTTTCCGCATTTTTAAGCGACTGCACGCCGCTAATAAATACGGTGGCGGCACTGGGGCAGGGCTAACCATTGTCAAAAAAATTATCGAACGTCACGGAGGAAGTATTCAAGTACAATCTACTTACGGGAATGGGACTGTGTTTTTCTTTACTTTGCCTATTCAATAAATTAAATGCTTTTGGATTCTCCTTGGGACGATCAGATTCATCCAGTAATTGCCATTGTCGAAGATAGTGACGAAGATTTTTATAGTTTTTTACGTGCTACCCAAAAGCTGAATTTACAAGAGCGATCGCCATACAACCTTGTAAGGCTTCATGATGGGGATGACGCTCTAGATTACCTATTTCGTCAGGGGGAATACGAAGGGTTAACGGCTCCCCCACCTGTCGCCATTTTGTTAGATCTCAATCTCCCCAATACTGATGGTCGCGAAGTTATCTATCAAGTCAAGCTAAATCCTGATTTACGCACGATCCCCATTATTGTGCTGACTACTTCTAATAGTCTTCAGGATATTCAAACCTGTTATCAGTGCGGCACTAATAGTTACATGCTAAAGCCTATAGGGATTTCAGAAATGCAACAAACTGTTCAAATTCTCTTTCAACATTGGTTCCAGTTAGCCGTCCTACCCACTTACAGCGCTTTTCGCTCAAGCCCGAACCAAGAATAAATTTGCAAGCGTTGCGAAGCAACGCTTGCAAATTTATTCTTGGTTCGTTTGAGCGAAAATGGCTGTATGAACTATTTACTTTCCAGATAAATCAAGCTAGATGGGACGTGAAATGTCGCTATTTCCTTTAAAAAACGCAATATAGCAGTGTAAGAGATAGAAATTAGGACAAATCAAAACTTTTTTCCTGTAGATAATGATTTCTTGATAAATATAGTATGATTATAAAGTAAACAATGTTTATATAAATATTAACAACTCCTATTCCTAGTGTCTACCAGTATACTGATTTTAGAAGACTCTGAAACAGACCGCTTCACTTACATCCGCTACTTAGAGGCAGACGCAGAAGCGTCTTACCGTATCCTCACCGCCGAAACCTTTGAGGAAGGTTTAAGTCTGTACCGATCGCAAAAACCAGATATTATTTTAGTGGACTTTTCTCTGCCCGATGGGAATGGGCTAGATTTTTTAGAAGCGATTAGTCCAGATGTGTTAGGAAGCAATTTATCGGCAATCATGCTGACAGGGCAGGGGGATGAACGTACCGCAGTTAAAGCTCTAAAACTGGGAGCCTCAGATTATTTACTCAAAGGCGATGTGACCGCAGTTTCGCTATTAACTTGTGTGCATCAGGTACGCGATCGCCTCGCACTTATTAATCAACTTCAGCAATCTCAACAACAGCAAGCCGTGATCGCGGCGATGACCCTTCGCATTCGTCAATACATTAATTTAGAGGACATCTCCAATGCGATCGTCAAAGAATTGCGAAATTTTTTAGCCGCCGATCGCGTCCTTATCTATCGGTTTAATCCTGACATGAGTGGCATGGTGGTTGCCGAAGCGATCGTCCCACCTTGGAAGCCCTGCATCAATATTCAAATTCACGATAATTGTTTTCAAGGAAACCTTGGTGAAGCCTATCGAGAAGGGGATTTTTTTATCGCAGCCGATATCTATGACGCGAACCTGAGCGAAAGCCAGCAGCAGATTCTAGAGAGATTTCAGGTACGTGCTAGCCTCGTCATGCCGATTCTCTTAACCAATGATGATCAGGCTCGGCTGTGGGGATTATTAATTGTGCATCAATGCTCGACTCCCCGCCAATGGGCTGCAACCGACATCCAGTTACTACAGCAGTTATCTGTCCATTTGGCGATCGCCCTGCAACAAGCCGAGCTTTACGATAGCCTTCAAAATCTCAATATATCCTTAGAGCAGAAAATTGCTGACCGTACTCAAGAACTCCAATTTCAAAATCAAGTTCTAGAAAAAATCCATGATGGCGTAGTTTCCACTGATCTCACTGGCAAAATCCTCAGTTGGAACCAAGGCATTGAAAAACTCTTTGGTTACACAGCCGCAGAAATGATCGGGCAGAATATCGAAATATTCTATGAAAGCAAAGCCTATTTCCACGAAAAAGTAATTCAGCCCTTATTAGCTCACGGCACTAATGAGATTGAGCATATTTTCAAAACAAGATCAGGCAAACAAATTTATATCAGTTTACGCCTGTCCGTAGTGCGCGATCAGGAAGGGAATATTATTAGCCTCATGGGTTGTTCTAATGACATTAGCGATCGCAAAGAAGCCGAAACCAAACTTCATCGAACTAATGAAGAACTCATCCGAGCCACACGCCTCAAAGATGAATTTCTTGCCAATATGAGCCATGAACTTCGCACTCCCCTCAATGCCATCTTGGGAATGTCTGAAGCTCTACTCGAGCAGATCATGGGAACTCTCAACCCCAAGCAAATTCAATCCATCAACTTAATCGAAAAAAGCGGACAGCATCTCCTCGAACTGATCAACGACATTCTCGATCTCTCCAAAATTGCCTCTGGCACAATGGAGCTAAATCTCGAAGCCACTTCCGTAGAAAAACTTTGCCAGTCTAGTTTAGCCTTCATCCGCCAGCAATCCTTCCAAAAAAATATTCAAATCCATAGTCAAATCGCTCCCAATATTAAGGACATCATTGTTGATGAACGCAGAATCAAACAGTCACTCATCAACCTCCTCAGTAATGCCGTAAAATTTACCCCTCCCAATGGCAAAATTAGCCTTCTCGTATCAATTAGCTCCGACCCTAACTGGCAAACCAATCCAAACGCCCCTTCTCCCCAATCAATGATCCTATTTCAGGTCAAAGATACAGGAATTGGCATTGCCCCACAAGATTTATCCCGCCTCTTCCAACCCTTCAGCCAGCTAGACAGTAGCCTCAATCGTCAGTATGAAGGCACTGGCTTAGGGCTAGCAATGGTCAAACAAATTACTAACCTGCATGGCGGCACTGTAGATGTCCAGAGTCAACTGGGGCAAGGTAGTTGTTTTACAGTCGCCTTGCCCTATAGCGCTTACCCCGCGATCGCTGCCCAACCCACTGACCCTAAACCCTCATCCCCATCGCTAGCGATCGCCACTGAGGCGATCAATTCTTCGGCGATCGCCCCCCTCGTCCTCCTCGCCGAAGATAATGAATCTAACATCACCACCGTTACTGCCTACCTCTCCGCATGCAACTATCGCCTGATCCAAGCGAAAAACGGACAAGAAGCCATTAAACTCGCCCAAATCCATAACCCCGACATTATCCTCATGGATATTCAAATGCCCATGATGGACGGGCTAGAAGCCACTCGCCTAATTCGTGCCAATCCCCAAATAGCCCATATCCCCATCATTGCCCTGACCGCCCTCGCCATGGAAAACGACAAAGCCAATTGTTTAGCCTCAGGAGCCAATGACTACATGGCTAAACCAATCAAGCTCAAACAACTCCATCAAAAAATCCAGCAAATGCTAAATATAGCAACGTAAGAGATAGCTAGAACAAATCAAAACCCAGAAGATGAGTAGCAGCGCGAAGCGCTGCTACTCATCTTCTGGGTTTTATGTCCTAAGCAAAACTTACGTTGCTACAACTTGCCACAAATTACCTAAGTAGCGGGGCATATCGTGTTTTACATGCCCCCCAGCCATTCCGAAAATTTATACTTGCTATATCCCCCTAAACCTGTTATAAGTTTTAGCGTTCTGAGCTAAACAAAAATTTCGCCCATTTCAACATTGATAGAAAGTTTATTCTGTTAAATCGTTGTAATTTTTGTAGCGTAGAATACTTTGCAGACATTTAATCAATATTAATAGAATTATACCGAGCAATCAGGGCTAATTTTATTCTCAAAAATAGCTAGACAACTCCATGTTACGTTGCTAATGTTTTGCGACAATTTAGTACAAATGACTTCGAGAGTATATCTATTTAAGCCAATCTAAATGTTGATATCATATCCTCCGATTATCATCATTTAGGCTCACATAGACACTCTTAATGTGAACGAGTTTAGTTGTGTGAATTCGTTATTTGGTAACAAATTCGCACAATTATTAAAAACTTGTTAAGTATTAAAAGGATATCTTCATAGGTTAATACTTAGCCTAAGTAGTTCATCCCTATATATGACAAGGCGTTGTCCACTAAAAGTCGTATTTTGTCGCATTTGAAAAATTTAACAAGTTTGTCTATCTTTTTTCCCTGTTATCGGTTAAAGTTTGCGGGTAAACAATTTGTCAATACTGTTTTAAACAGAATTGATGACCCAAGATATCTAGACAAAGCAATTTTTTGCTTTATTAGATTGCACTCCTCATCTAGTCTAGAAATATAATGTTTCGGTTTCCAAGCCCAAACTGAGGAGCAAACACTAGGAGTTAATTACGATGGGAATTTTTACAAAGCTCAAGGATTTTGTTGGTTTAAATGAAGCTCAAGAGTACGAATATGAGTACGATGAAGCCTCAGCCCGTGAATACCAAGACATCTATCAAGAAGACAATGGCGCGATCGCTCCAGAACCAGAAGAGCCTCAAACTCGTCGTACCCGCGAACGCCCCACAGCCCTAAGAGCAACTTCTGAAGGTATGAGCAACGTAATTGGTATGCCAGGCGCTGCAAATGGTTTGTCCCAAGTAATGGTGATGGAACCTCGCAGTTTTGAAGAAATGCCTCAAGCAATTCAAGCATTGCGTGAACGCAAGTCCGTCGTTCTTAACCTCACCATGATGGACCCCGATCAAGCTCAACGCGCTGTTGACTTCGTTGCAGGCGGAACCTATGCTCTCGATGGTCATCAAGAACGTATTGGCGACAGCATTTTCTTGTTTGCACCTTCCTGCGTACAAGTCACCTCCCAATCGACTGTATTAAATGACGTGCCGATGACCCAGCCTCGCGTTGTCCGTCCCACCGCAGCACCAGCTCCAGCATGGGCCGCCGAAGCACCTGTAAGCCGTTTTGCACAATAATTCTTGCGAAATAATCCTTAGCAAAAATCCTGCTAGTTATAGCAATCGCCCTTATGATTAAAAACGATCAAAAACCCAGAAGGTAGAGGCGGCGCTTTGCGCCCCATCTACCTTCTGGGTTTGTAGTTAGTTAATTATTGGTGAATTCTTGAAAGTGCAACTCGGTATTGTCGGTGGTGGTGTAATGGGAGAGGCAATCTTGTCTCGACTTATTGCTAGCAATATTTACCAACCATCCGATGTCTGTGTTAGTGATCCGATGCCAGAGCGTCGCGAAACCCTAGCAAAAAAATATGGTGTGCAAGTTACACCTAATAACTTGGTAGCTGCGGAAGCTGAAATCATGCTTTTAGCAGTTAAACCTCAGTCGCTTAATGTGGCTGCAATTGGTCTAGCAAATGCTCCTGCACCTTGTGTTGTTTCAATTTTAGCTGGTGTGACATTGGCTCAGTTGGAAACGATGTTTCCTGACAAAGCAATTATCCGAGCAATGCCAAATACACCAGCGCAAGTCGGTGCAGGAGTAACTGCAATTTCACCTAACTCATTAGTTACGCCCGACTATTTAGAGGCGGTAAAAAGAATTTTTGGCGCGATCGGCACAGTGGTAGAAGTTGCCGAATCATTGATGAATGCTGTCACAGGGCTATCGGGTTCTGGTCCCGCCTATGTGGCATTGGTGGTAGAGGCGATGGCGGATGGTGGTGTTGCCGCAGGTTTGCCCAGAGCGATCGCTATGCAATTAGCCACCCAAACAGTTTTAGGCACAGCGCAATTATTAACCGAAACGAAGCTTCATCCTGCTCAACTCAAGGATCAAGTAACCAGTCCTGCGGGAACAACGATTGCGGCGATCGCGCAGCTAGAAAAAGCAGGATTACGTTCTGCGATGATCGAAGCCGTACTGGCGGCAACTCGTCGAGCCGATGAGTTAGGCAAATAGTATTTCCCAGAAATGAGTTGCCGCGCATTGCGCCGCCATTCATTTCTGGGGTTTATGTCCTAAACCAGATTTATAGCTGTGGTTACTTAAACTCAAAAAGCGAGTTGCGGCGCTTCGCGCCGCAACTCGTCTTCTGGTTTTGTGTCCTCACAAGAATGGCAACAGCTATACATTGCTATAGTAGTTCTCTGAAGCTTTGCGTTGCTGAGCTTTAGAAAATCATGAAAATGGGAGTTAGAGGTTTTGGATTATCGTCAGGCGGGTGTAGATATCGAAGCAGGTCGCACCTTCGTGGAAAAAATTCGTGACTCAGTGGCGAGAACCCATCGTGCTGGAGTATTAGGCGATCTTGGTGGTTTTGGAGGCTGTTTTGAAATCCCTGCTGGCTATCGGCAACCCGTTCTGGTTTCAGGTACGGACGGTGTTGGCACAAAGCTCAAAATTGCTCAAGCCGCCAATAAACACGACACGATTGGCATTGACCTTGTTGCCATGTGTGTTAACGATGTGTTGACCTCTGGAGCCGAGCCATTATTTTTCTTGGATTATCTAGCCACAGGCAAGCTGGAACCCGATCAACTCGCCGAGGTCGTGAAGGGGATCGCCGATGGTTGCCAAATGGCAGGCTGTGCCTTACTTGGTGGTGAAACTGCGGAGATGCCCGGATTTTATGGCGTTGGCGAGTATGATGCGGCAGGCTTTTGTGTGGCGATCGCTGAAAAGTCAGAAATGCTCAATGGTACACAGGTAAACATCGGTGATGTGGTCATCGGTCTCGCTAGTTCAGGTATCCATAGCAACGGTTACAGCCTTGTCCGCAAGATCATCGAAACCAAGGGCTATAGTTGGGGCGCGAAATTAGCTATTTCTCCTGAAACCGAAGATTTAGCCCTAGCCGAAGTATTTCTCACGCCCACCCAGATTTACGTCAAGCCTGTGTTGGCGGCTCTCAAAGCCGATCTAGGTATTCATGGTTTGGCGCACATCACAGGTGGCGGCTTGCCCGAAAACTTGCCCCGTTGTCTCGGCGAAGGTCAAGCTGTCAATATTTTCCGCCATAGTTGGGAAATTCCTGCCCTATTTCAATGGCTCCAAGCTCAAGGGGAAGTACCTGAACTGGATATGTTTAATACTTTTAATATGGGTATTGGTATGGCGGCAGTCGTTGATCCCCAGAAAGTAGATCAGGCGATCGCCTATTTCCAAACCCAAGGCTTTACCACCAATCGCATCGGTGAAGTTGTCGCAGGTACGCGATCGCTTAATTTTGTCTAGTTTTTTGAGAGAGTGCATTCTCAGCTATAAGCCATAAAAAAAGCGGTGCTTTGCACCGCTTTTTTTATGGCTTATAGCTTTAGTCACTTGCATTAGGACAAGCCAGAAACCAAGAAGCGAGTTGCGGCGCGAAGCGCCGCAACTCGCTTCTTGGTTTCTGGCTTCTAAGAGAAAGTGGAGATTACATTGACGAGTACTAAAACAGCGATGGAAGTAGCGTAAAACTTGAAGATGAATCTACCAAAATGAAATACAGACATTAACTTGCTCCTCTCTCTTAGCCTTAACTTTTGCTCTATGTTTATTAGTATCCAGCTTTTTTTTTAGTTAAGAAGTGACCAGAACAGGAGGATTTACCTAATTGCGATCGCTAAAAATATGTGATCGCGATCGCTAAGCCAAAAGAGGTGCTTTGCGCCGCCTTTGTCTTAAGGCAATACGCTGTATCTTTCCTCCGCAAAAGGTTCTCCCCGATGGTGATAGCCATTACGCTCCCAGAAGCCTAGTTCCATTTTGTCGAGGAACTCCAACCCATTAATCCATTTTGCACTTTTCCACGCATAGAGATGGGGAACTACTAATCGCATTGGACCACCATTATCTATCGGTAATGGCTCATCAAAGAGAGTATGGGCAAAAAAGTTTTCTTCTCTCGCAAAATCTTCCATCGCGATATTAGTGGTGTAGCCGCCATAGCAATGCTCCATGAGATGTACCGCTTGGGGATCGACTTCGATATATTTTAAAAAATCCATAACTTTAACGCCTTTCCATTTCACATCGAGCTTTGACCATGTGGTGACGCAATGGAAGTCTATGGTAAATTCACTTTGAGGCATTGCCATGAAATCATCCCAAGTAAAGGTTTTCTCGGTAGTCAGTCCCCATACTCGAAATTGCCAATCTTTGCGTTTAATATTGGGAGTATTGCCATAGGTCATAATGGGAAACCCATTAGTAAGCCGTTGCCCTTTAGGAACGCGCCCTTGATTAGGCGATCGCGACTGAAATAAGCCTTCAAACATAACCAATCCTCAAGAAACTATATTTGTCGATAATACTCCTTTCCCACTCAAGAAAGAGCTAGGCGCGGCGAAGCCGCGCCTAGCTCTTTCTTGTTTTTATATGCATATTTCTTCGGTGGGAAGGGTGTATCGACAAATATAGCTCCAAAAACTATGGCGGCACGCGCACCGTGCGCCATAGTTTTTGGTTTTTACCTCTGAAGATGGAGTTGCGGCGCTTCGCGCCGCAACTCCATCTTGGGTTTTATGTCCTGACTTAGATAGCTACAGCTATAATGTTGAAACTGAAGCAAAAAATAAGTTTGGTTTACAACCATGTCCCTCACAGGATTACCAAATATTTTGCATGACATCCAGTCACGCACCAGTTGGCAACAGCGCTGTCAATATCTGCTGATTGTCGAAAAATGGGCAGAGATCGTCGGTGACTCGGTCGCTAAGCAAACCAGTCCCATTGGTGTGTATCAAAAAACTCTCCAAGTAGCCGTATCTAGTGCCGTTTGGTCACAGGCTTTAACCTTTGAGAGGGTGAGGATTTTGGCAAAAGTTAATGCTTTAGTGGGTAGCTCTAGCAATCTCGCGATTACCGATATTCATTTCTCCACCGCTAAATGGGCTACCCATCAGCAAGCCCTAGCCCAACGTCAGGTAATTAGTGAGGAGCATCCGAGCTATTTACCAGCGATCGCTAATTCTGTGAAAGGCTTAAACAAAAAAAGTAGTAATTCCCCAAGTTCAGAGCTACGGAGCGATCGCCAAAAGCCTCCCGAAACTGCAAGTGAAGCATTTCAACGCTGGCAATCGGTGATGAAGTTAAGAGCGCCGCAGATGCCGAAATGCCCAAAATGCGATCGCCCTGCCCTCACGGGCGAACTATCTCGATGGCAAATGTGCCGAGTTTGTGCGATCGAGTATTTATTCAACTAATTAATGAGGCGCAAGTATTGCACCTCACTAATTAGTTGTTTTAGAAGTTATTTTTGAAGTTGTTTTTCTCTCTTTTTAGCTATGCCTGTTATAGAATCTCTCGTCGCTTGTAATCCTAGTTATTCTATCTGTTTAAATAAAGAGGAATATTACTATATAGATTTAGCAGCGATAAGAGGAGAAGATATAGTCAAAAAGCTACGGCGGACGATCGCCTTGTCTTCTAATAAACCCACCTATCAACTCATATCAGGGCATATTGGTAGCGGCAAAACTACGGAATTATTTAAATTAAAAGCGAGTTTAGAACAGCAAGGCTTTGCGGTGATTTATTGTGCTGCCGATGAATATCTTCAAATTAATGATGTCGGCTTAACTGAATTATGGCTAATGATTTTAAGCATTATTTTGCAACAGGTGGAAAAGAAAGGGGAATCGCTATCTTTAGCCTATTTGCCTAATGCGATCGCCGAGATTGAGCAGTGGTTACGCATGTCTCCGCCCATAGGCATCTCGACCTATCTACCTCGGCTACAACGTATTTTGCAGGCGTTACAAGCCAATGAACAGCAGCGTCGCCAATTACGTCATCATCTCGAATCTCGCCTCAAAAATTCTCTACTAGCGGCGGGTGAAGAAGTAACGGCTGTAGAAGTGGATCGCCTAAAGCAAATGGGCAAGAAAGGGCTAGTGATTTTAGTAGATAATCTCGATCGCCTAAATCTGGAGCAAGTGGATAACCTTTTTGGAGAAGGTGGTAAATATTTGCGGCAGTTTCAATGTCATGCCATCTATACCTTGCCCCTGTTAGCCATGCCCGACGAAAGCGAAAGCAACTATTTTCAACAACGGTTTAAGGGAACTGCGCCAATTTTGCTGCCTAATTTGACCATAGGCGATCGGCATGGCGTGGTTAATTCCGAAAGTTTAAATCTGCTGCGACAGTTGGTGATGGCTCGCCTACTGCCCAGTACTGCCAAGGAGAAGTTGTTAGATCGGGTTCATGAAATTTTTGATCAACTCGCCACGCTGGATCGGCTAATTATGGCTAGCCAAGGGCATCTACCCTATTTGCTATCCCTTCTATACGGTTGCTTACAAATGCAAGATCCCCCGATTCACTTGGAAGTGCTGAATCAAGTTTTGGAAACCGATCGCGAAATGCGTTTGTCTACCCTTAATAAGCGCGATCGACAGATGATTGAGCAATGCGTTGCTGGGAATGACGCACTCAAAGTCGATAGAGCAGACGCGATCAATTTATGTCGCCGCCTGCTTCTGTTTGAGCATCGTGATTCTCAAGGCTATTGGTATAGCAGTCCTCTTCAAAATCCCTAAACAAAGAATAGCGGCGCTATTCTGCAAAACTACAAGATTTTTTGAAAGTGTTGCTTTGCAACACTTTCAAAAAATATCTTGGTTTAGGTTTAAGCGCAAAGCGCTGTAATACCAATTCCCGAAAATTTCATATAAAGATAAGTAGCGGCGCGAAGCGCCGCTACTTATCTATGCTGCAACTAGATGCTCCGATACCTTTTTGCTAAGACGCTCGAAAGTAGCACGCATCTTCAAGCCCACAATCACCTGCAATAAACCAGTGCCATTATTAGAACCCGGGTAATCAGGATGCTTCCGCAAGAGTTCGGTTAATTCACCGTAATACTTGGTATTGAGACTGCTGAGATGGTTTTCGATATAGACCAATTCTTCAAGATGATCGAATTGTCCATCAATTTCTAAAACACTCGCAGGATGTCCGAGCCAGCCATCGGGCCCCGAGAAAAGCTTAATTCCCGGATAGGAACAGGTGAGCTTTGTGCCACAGGGAATCCAAGAAATCGTGGAACCTTCATCAAAGAGATAAGCTGGTTGTAAACCTTCCACATCACTCCTTTGAATTAGACGTACCCGCAACACTTTGCGATCGCGATCGTCGGCAATTAGATTAGTCGGCAAAATTTGAACGACCACATCCGCATGAGCCTTTTGCGGATCAATATAAGCTTCAAAATCGGGTCTACGCGCATCAATCGCTTGCATGACATCCGCTAAGGTATGACCACGTTCAGCAATATCCCGTTGAATCTTCCAAGCTGCTTTCACTTCATCACTAAGATCGAGATAAATGCTGAAATCTAGCAATTTCCTGACTCTCGGATCATAGATAGGATGCAAACCTTCAATTACCACGATCTTATTGGGGTGAATCAATTCGGGTGGGTCAATTTTGCCTGTCTCGTGATTGTAGATTGGCTTCCAGACTGATTTCCCTTCCTTGAGAGACTTAACTTGTTCGTACATCAAGTCAAAGTTATTCGCACGAGGATCGAGGGCGGTGATTCCTGTTTCTTTGCGTTGCTTGCGATCGAGGCTGTGGTAGTCATCCAGACAAATCACAGTCATAAGTTCTTCACCAAAAAGATCGGTCAGTCGGCGCAAAAACGTAGACTTTCCGCAGCCAGAGTCACCTGCGACTCCAATGACTACAACACGGTTGGGCTGATTGCTCATAGTTTTAACCCATTTCCTTAATAAATATAAAATTACTAAAAATGAAGTATGGATTAGATGTCCCGCCGAAGGCGGGACATCTAATCTCTCTCAAGTATGGATTTATAGTCCTGTCTTCGACAGGACTATAAACCTCTGGCTCTCGCTTGAATGGAGATTTACTGTCCCGCCTTTGGCAGGACAGTAAATCTTTGGATTTCGTTTGCTTGAAAAACGCGGTAATCTAAAAAATGTATTTATTGTTACTTATTATTAAAACTAAATCTAGCAAAACAGGGATATCCACACAAGTTAAAATGCCAAATAAGCAGTATATTTCTTAGTATTTATAAATTTATTGCGATAAGTAGCTGAGCATAAGTAAAAGCCAAAACAAGACGACACTTTGCGTCGTCTTGTTTTGGCTTTTATAGCTTGTCGCCAATTGTCTAATTTTATATAGAGAAAGGCGGCGCTTTGCGCCGCCTTTCTCTATATAAAATTAGACTTTGCTGCTTAAAATATCGCGATTTAAGGCTAGCTGAAAATCATCTAAATGGGACTTGTGCATTGGTAACCATGTATCCCCAGTTTCCGAGTTGATCGGTGGCAAGACATCATAAATCGGTTCTTGCAGAAAATATGTCTCTTTTAACTGCACTAGCCAAGCGGATTGCTGGCGATCTTTTACCCTTGATTGCAGATCGGTCAAACTCGTTGGGGCGATATCAATATTAATCCATTCCTCTAGCTCAAAGTTTGTGAGATCGCAAGGACTGATAGAGGCGATCGTCGCTAAACCCTGTAAAGCATAGGCAGGAAAAGTCTCAGTATCAAAGCCAAACTCATCCATGAGTTGCTTACATATTTGGGCGGATTCGGGATTGTCGGGATAGCCTAGGGAATGAATTAACACTCTAGTGCCAATGGAAGTTTTGAGAAACTCAGGCGGATCGAAAACGATCAGCGTGGAGTAAACCCTTGCTAAGTAGCAAACTGCCTCTTCAGGACTTAGAGAAATAGCTACTGTTATCGCTGCTCGATCAAGCATGATGCCAAAATGCAAGTACTTTTGATAAGTTTAAGGTGATAAGCATACAATGTTTCATGTTTTTATGCGTTGCTGCAAATGACTTAATCTTGTGTATACAAGTTGCCACAAATGGCGGTTGCTTTGTAAAATATTCGGCTTTGCGATCTTCAGAATAAAAAAGCGACACAAAGTGTCGCTTTTTTATTGCTAAGAAAAGGACAAAATCGCTACGCGATTTTGTCCTTGGGGATTAAGCGGTAGGGACGGCATCTTTTGCCAAAAACTTCTCAAGTTCGCTAATTGCCTCAGCATCAACCTTTTCTTGCATTGGACAGAATTTGGGTCCACACATTGAGCAGAATTCGGCGGTTTTGTAGATATCCGCAGGCAAAGTCTCATCGTGATATTCCTTTGCACGCTCAGGATCGAGGGATAGCTCAAATTGCTTATTCCAATCGAAGTTGTAACGGGCATGGGATAGTGCATCATCGCGATCGCGAGCGCCTGTACGATGACGAGCAATATCCGCAGCATGAGCCGCAATCTTGTAAGCAATCAAGCCATTGCGAACATCTTCAGCATTGGGCAAGCCGAGGTGTTCCTTTGGTGTGACATAACACAACATCGCCGTACCATACCAACCTGCCATCGCTGCCCCGATCGCCGAGGTAATGTGGTCATAGCCGGGAGCAATATCCGTTACCAGAGGACCTAGCACATAGAAAGGAGCTTCCGAGCATTCTTCCATTTGCTTACGCACATTGAATTCGATCTGATCCATCGGCACATGTCCAGGTCCCTCAACCATGACTTGAATATCATGTTCCCAAGCACGGCGAGTAAGCTGTCCGAGAGTCTTTAATTCAGCAAGTTGGGCTGCATCGGAGGCATCATGCAAACAACCGGGGCGGAGCGAATCGCCAAGACTAAAGGACACATCATGCTTCTTAAAAATTTCGATGATGTCGTTGAAGTGGGTATAGAGAGGATTTTGCTTATGGTGATGCAACATCCAACGCGCTAGAATACCGCCACCACGGGAAACAATTCCTGTAATCCGATTCTTGACTAAGGGAAGATGCTCAATCAAAATTCCTGCATGGATGGTTTGATAGTCCACACCCTGCTCAGCGTGCTTCTCAATAATATGCAAGAAGTCGTCTGGGGTGAGGTTTTCCATTTTGCCATGCACGCTTTCGAGGGCTTGGTAAATGGGAACTGTGCCAATGGGAACAGGCGAAGCATTGATGATCGCCGTCCGAATCACATCTAAATCACCGCCACCAGTGGACAAGTCCATGACAGTATCAGCGCCATACTTTACTGAAAGGGTCAGTTTGGCAACTTCTTCATTAATGTCTGAAGCGTTGGGAGATGCGCCGATATTGGCGTTAACTTTGCAGTTAAAGGCAATCCCGATCGCCATTGGTTCAAGGTTGGTGTGATTTTTGTTGGCGGGAATAATGGCGCGACCGCGTGCCACTTCCGCACGTACCAGTTCTACGGGCAAATTTTCACGCCATGCTACATATTGCATCTCTTCGGTGAT
This sequence comes from Pseudanabaena sp. FACHB-1998, assembly GCF_014696355.1. Classification (GTDB taxonomy): domain Bacteria; phylum Cyanobacteriota; class Cyanobacteriia; order Pseudanabaenales; family Pseudanabaenaceae; genus Pseudanabaena. The sequence continues at coordinate 30,989 of NZ_JACJQA010000046.1, forward strand.
AATGCCCTGACGAGCGCAATGCATTTGCGTACCGCGGTATTCTCCGCGCCTGGTGGGTGCAGAGCTAGCTTTCAATCCAACTGTCATGTAAATTTCCTCAAATAATGTGCTTTCCTACGCCGATGTCAATCGGTTCAGGTTCTAAGGATCTGCTCTCAGTCTGGTTTTTACAGACACTCCTAGCGTCTTGAGATCATAGCACTTGCAAGCTAAGGACTAGAGATTGAGATCTAGCTTCTTAATGATCGTCTGGACAAGAAATCTAGATAATATTGAGAAATATGATTAGTTTAAGTGTTTGTTTTTTATTAAAGGAGTATTAAGCGGCAAAAAGTATTTATTTTGGCGAAATTTAGGATATTTGCCTTTTATAAATCACAATAAATCTGAAATCAGATCTAAGCTAAATAGCTTAATCGTCATTAATTAGTAACTTTTATGTAACTTTTAGATAACTTTTTTATAACTATTGTGCTTGTTTTCCTATTAAAAACAGGAATAATAATGAAATCAGCTTAGTTTCAGGAACTTGTAACTATGAACACATTACAAAAGTTTTCAGTCTCAAATATTGTCAAAAAGCTCTCTTTCGCTACTGCTGGTGCTGCCTGCCTCACCCTCGGCGGAGTCAGCGCATCTCATGCTGCTAGTATCATTGATACTAATCCCTCTTGGAATGGTAGCAGCTTTATTTTCCCTTTTGGTGAACCAAATACTGCTACCTACGGACAAACCTTTACCGTGACAGGTAGCGAAAATATTCTCGAAAGTTTTTCTTTCAAAGTTCAGACTACTAGCGCTACACCTTCCAAATTTGCAGCCTATGTCGCAGGATGGGATGGCTCTAAAGCCACTAGTATCCTTTATCAAAGCAGTCTGCAAACCAATTCTAACAATTCAGCTTTTAATGATTTTACCTTTAATACAGGTGGTCTTGCTTTGACTTCGGCTCAGCAATATGTTGCATTTATCAGTGCTTCAAACTTTTTTGATGGTCAGCCTGATAGGTCAGTACTAGGTTTTATTAACAGTGACGTTTATTCTGGTGGACAATTTGTATTCCTAAACAACGGCTCTAACTTTAGTGCGCTCACACAAACAAATTGGTCTCGATCTGAACAGTTCAGCAGATCGAGTGATGTATTTGGAGATCTTGCTTTTAAGGCTACCTTTGCCGCGCCTACACCTGTTCCAGTTCCGGGCGCTGTGTTTGGCGTAATTGTTGCTGGTGGTGCATTGGTCGCTAGACAACGCAAGAATGCTAAAGCCAAGCAAACCGTTGCTTAATGTTTGATAGGTAGGTCATCACAAGTAACCTATAAACGTACAGATCCCCGACTTTTTCTAAGCAAGCAAAGATCGTTTGCAAGTTTATAAAAAAAGTCGGGGATCTTTATCTGTGTTTTTCATAGCACTCTGCGATCGCAATTATTCAAAATCAATATTGTCGTAAAGATCGGCTATTTGGATTTGTAAATCCGCAAACTTTAAAGAAATTGTTACGGTCGGATCATCGTATTCCGAGAATAGCCATTGATTGACCGCAGTTTTGACGTGATGCTCGACATGGACATGGTATTGATCAATTAAAAGATATTCCTCAAAAGTATTAATAGTGCGATAAGCCGCAAATTTTTCACTGCGATCATAATTTTGCGTAGATTTAGATAGCACTTCCGCAATAAAACAAGGATTGGTAATCGTATCTTTACGCCCATCCTGCATTTCTAAAAGCTTAGGCGCAACGGTTACATCAGGGTAAGTATGAATCTTGACATTGGGAATCCAAAGCCTTTGATCGACATGAAATACGCGAAAAGGCTTGCTGCGTAAAGAAGTTTTGATAATTGATAATAAATTTCCAGAGATGTCATTGTGATTTGGTGTGCCACCAGTCATTGGTAGAATTTCTCCATTACGATATTCGTTGCGAATATCCGACGCTATTTCTAATTCTAGATATTCATCAACCGTGTAAGTCTTCGTAGCGAGTTGAGGAACCATGATGTTTTTACCTGCGATCGCGTCCTGATGTAATTTGCTTAAAGTAGGGCTGATTGGAATTGAGACATTCTTGCAATTCGGGAGTCGTGTCTGTCGCCGCAACACCATCACGGACATAGACCAAACCTTCTCTCACAGAGCGTTTGACTAACTTACCGAACGTGATTTTGTTAGGACTGAAGCCATATTGCAAAATCGCTAGATTTTGGCGATCGCTCTTTTTCGATGATTCCAATAGATAAACTTCATAATCGATTCCTGTTTCATAGCGAGGAATCGCTAACTTTAGGGAAGTAATGGTCGAGCCGTTGGGTGAAAAGCCATGATAACAGATACGCTCTTGCCGATCGCTGGATGCTTCTTGCTTAGCAATGCGAATGTAACGGGAACCACCTCCCCAATAAAGTCCTTCTTCGAGAGCTTCGGCAGATTTGACAGAGATAAAAGTGCAGCTAATGGCGCTAAAAGCGATCGCGGCAATGCTGGAAAAAACTTGTTTCATAAATCAACTCCATTTAAAACTGCAAATCTATTTTTTACTTAAAGGCTAACACTTTAGGAATCGCACTAATTAGCTTTTGGGTATAAGGCTGTTGCGGGTTGTTGTAGATAGATTCAGCATTGTCTAATTCTACAATTTCGCCTTTGTTCATGACCATAATGCGATCGCTCATAAATTTGACCACACCAAGATCGTGGGAAATAAAGATATAGGTCAATCCAAATTCCGCTTGCAGTTCTTTTAATAAATTGAGGACTTGAGCCTGAACAGATACATCCAGAGCCGACACAGGCTCATCGGCAATGATTAATTTAGGATTGAGCGCCAAGGCTTTGGCGATGCAAATACGTTGGCGCTGACCACCTGAAAACTCATGGGGATAGCGACGCATGGCGCTTTTGGTTAAGCCCACCCGCTCTAGTAGATAGGCGACTCTCTCTTTTCGTGCGTCCGCTTTGCGATAACGATGGAAGCGTTCTTGGTGGCTGTGAATTAATAATGGCTCAGCGATCGCATCGCCTACGGACATTCTGGGATTGAGCGAACCATAGGGATCTTGGAAAATCACCTGTAAGTCGCAACGCAACTGCTGAAATGCATTTCCCTTTAACCTCGATATTTCTTTCCCTTCAAACTTTACCGAACCCATCACTGAATTGGTTAAGCCCAAAATTGCGCGACCTGTGGTGGTTTTGCCACAACCAGATTCACCGACTAAGCCAAGGGTTTCGCCACGATAGACATCGAAGCTAATGTTATTTACGGCTACGAAATAGCGTTTTGTTAATCCCAAAATGCTCCGAATTGGGAATTCAATCCGTAAGTTTTTAACCGATAGAATCGGTTCCTGCTGTTGAAGTTCGCTCAAACGAGCCGCTAGTTCCTCTGAAGATACTACTTCCAAATACCGTGAATCCGAAGGTTCTTTCTCAACTATTTGTCCATTCTGGATTTCCATAAAATCGCTTACGGTGGGCAAGAGGCGAAGTTGGCGATCGGGCTGAGGACGACAAGCGATTAAGCCTTTGGTGTATGGATGTTTAGGTGATTGAAAAATATCTTGCGTATTCTCTGACTCAACGACTTCGCCTTGGTTCATGACGATGACGCGATCGGCAATTTTTGCCACAATCCCTAAATCATGGGTGATAAAAATCATCGACATCTGGCGCGATCGCTGAATTTCTTTAAGCAAATCGAGAATTGCCGCTTGCACCGTCACATCTAAAGCCGTCGTCGGCTCATCCGCAATAATTAACTGCGGATTGCAAGAAATCGCCATCGCAATCATCACCCGTTGCAATTGTCCGCCTGAGAGTTCGTGGGGATAACGCTCAATTAATTGTTCGGGATTGGGTAATTGCACCTCATTAAATAATTGAATAGTTCTAAGTTCGGCTTCTGCTGCCGATACTTTTTGATGGAGGCGAATCGCTTCGATAACTTGATAGCCGCAGGTAAAGAGAGGATTGAGCGAAGTCATTGGCTCCTGAAAAATCATCGCTATGCGATCGCCCCGATATTGCAGCATCTTTTTTGCCGATACCTTCACCAAATCAAGCTGAGGCGCTCCCGTCGGTTGAAATAGGACTTCGCCATTAGCAATTTTGCCCGACTCCCCCAGCAATCCCATAATCGCTAAAGCCGTTACCGATTTGCCAGAGCCAGATTCACCGACAATGCCCAAGGTTTGCCCTTGAGCTAGATCAAAAGAAATATTTTTAACTGCATGGACTAGTCCTTCATCACTGCCAAAGGTAACTTGCAGGTTACGCACCGAAAGTAATAAATCTTCAGATGTGGTCTGAGTCTGGTCAAAATCTGAGGGTTGAGTCATAAAGGCTTAATTGACGGCAGGATTAGTTCTTATTATATATAGCTGCCCTATAAAACCCAATAGAGAGTTGCGGCGCGAAGCGCCGCAACTCTCTATTGGGTTTTGTTTTTGTCCAAATATTATTGGTTAGAGCTATAAAATAGTTTGAAAAACAAATATTTTTATGCAGATTCCCTACTCCCAACTTCCCATCCCCGATCTTAGTAAAGCCGCCTTTATTGCCAGTGATGCGGTGGTAGTGGGCGATGTGCATCTTAGCGATCGCGTAAATATTTGGTACAAAGTGGTTATTCGAGCCGATGTAAATCGTATGGAAATAGGCTACTGCACCAATATTCAGGATGGTGCAATTTTACATGGCGATCCCCATAAAACATTAATAATCGGAGAATATGTGACCATCGGGCATCGAGCCGTGATTCATGGGGTTGAAATTGGACGCGGTAGTTTGATCGGCATGGGAGCAATCATTTTAGAAGGGGTCAGAATTGGTGCAGGAAGTGTAGTTGGGGCGGGGGCAGTAGTCACAAAAGATGTACCTGCGGGGGTGGTAGTGGCTGGTGTGCCAGCAAAGGTAATGCGCCAACTTTCCGAAGCCGAACAACAGGAGTCGATCGCCCATGCCGAAAATTATTATCAGCTTTCGCTATTACACCAAAACTAAAAATGGCTACACCATTTTCACCAAGCAAAAGGCGGCGCATCGCGCCGCCTTTTGCTTTAGGGAAGCTTTGCTTCTAATTCGGCAATTCTCTTTTCTAATTTGCGAACTGTATGCAGCAAATCAGGAAGCTGTCGCTCAGAGATCACAATTCGCTTCCAATCCTTTTCAGGAACCACAGGATAGCCCATCATCGTCACCCCTGCGGGAACATCACTCGGAATGCCAGACTTAGCACCAATAATTGCGCCATCACCAATGTGAATATGATTAGCCGCACCGACCTGTCCCGCCATCACTACATGATGCCCCAGAGTAACACCACCCGCTAAGCCCACCTGCGAAGCCAAAACCGAATGTGCTCCCACTTCCACTCCATGCCCAATCTGCACAAAATTATCCAGCTTTGAACCTTTACGAATGACCGTAACTCCCACCGCAGGACGGTCAACAGCACAGGAACATCCCAGTTCCACATGATCTTCAATAATCACATGTCCAATTTGCGGAACTTTGTACCATGTGCCGTTGGGCGATATCTCAAAGCCAAAGCCGTCTCCACCAAGCACCGTACTGGGATGGAATAAACAATTAGCGCCGATCTGGGTGCGATCACTAATTACACAATTGGCATGAATCGTGGTATTTGCACCGATTTCCACATCGTTATAAATGGTGACATGGGGATAAATCGTGACATTATCACCAATTTTGACGCGATCGCTAATGACGACATAGGGGGCGATCGCGACATTTGCGCCGAGTTGTACGCCTTCGCCCAAAATTGCGGTGGGATGGATGCCCACGGGCGGCGTGGGTGGTTGATAAAACTTTTCGAGAACCTTAGCAAACAGAATCCGAGGATGGGAGGTACGGATGCAGGGCAAAGGCGATGGCGTTTTCTGATCGAGAATTACGGCACTAGCTTGGGTATCTTTGAGACGCGCTACAAACTTTGATGAAGACACAAAGGTAATTTCTCCAGATTGTGCCTTATCGATCGCCGCTACTCCTGAAATTACAGGATCATCTCCATTGGATTCAAATCGACAATCGGGAAGTGTAGCGGCAAATTCTTCAGCGAGTTCGGAGAGTTTGAAAGAAATTGTTTGGGTCATTGCTCTATCAGTTCAAGAAGGCGCGATTACCATAATACTTAATTGAAGTTTCTTTAGGTGAAGAAAGTAAATCTCATATACAAATTTTACCTAAGAGATGGCTATTACAACCATTTCGAGATTATAGCAGTTTTCATTTTGCTGTAGGTGAAATGAAAACTCAAAATTCATACTAGAATCAATATTTTATTTACAAATAAGTACACATTTATTTAAAAAATGTTATGGTTATGCTATCCGTAGATCAGTGTTTTTATAAAGTTTATTAATATCTATAAAAAACTTATGAATATAAATGATTTAAAGGTTCTTCTTCCTTCATATATTAAACATAGATATCGTACGAAGCTTTCTTCTTATTACAAGGGATTAACAAACTTCTCAACAAATTCTAAGATTATTGTAGGCAAATTAAAAAGACAATTTATTCGACCTTCTTTTCCAGATTTAGATGGAGTATACAATTTGCACATTGGATGTGGAAATATTAAACACAACAAATTTGTTAATATTGATGGATTGCCTGATTCACACATTCACTATGTTAGAAATATTGATGATTTATCATTTTTGCCAGAGAACAAAGTTGATTTAATTTATGCCTCTCACTGCTTGGAACATTTTTCACATCTTAGAGTTGAACAGGTCTTAGCTGAGTGGTTTAGGGTTTTAAAAAAAGAAGGTATTCTCCGTCTTTCAGTACCAGACTTTGATCTTCTACTAGGTGTTTATAAGGACAATGAGAATAGCGTCAACTCAGTTATTAGTCCATTAATGGGAGGACAAGACTATAAATATAATTTTCACATGACAATATTTAATCATTCTAGCTTGACTGAACTATTACTTAAGGCGGGTTTTTCTCAAGTAAGAGCGTGGACACCAGGATCAGAGGAACTAACTACTTTTGATGATTATTCGGTATGCAAGATTTTAGTAAATGGTAAGTACTATCCTGTAAGTCTTAATCTTGAAGCTATTAAGTAAAGGTAGTAGCCTTTAAAATAGTGATCCACCTACTCCGTCGGATTGTTAGAGCGCTACTGTAATTTGAATCGATCGCGAAGTAGCTATCTCTGGCGTTGATATATCCAGTGGAGACAAGTTGTATTGGTAGGATTTCAGAACCTTGGGCTATAGCGAGAAATATAGTTAGTAAGTTTGCAGTGCGGATTTTGCTAAACTACTATAACCTGAATATTTCTTAACACTTTTCCTTAGAAACTTCCAATGCGTATCTCTTTGAATTGGCTCCGCGAACTTGTTGACTGCGATCTCTCGCCCCAAGAGCTAGAAGAAAAACTAACGATGGCAGGCTTTGAAGTGGAGTCCATCGAAGACCGCAGAACATGGGCTGAGGGCGTAGTCGTTGGTCATATCCTCACCGCCGATCGCCACCCTAATGCCGATAAATTACAGGTATGTAAAGTTGATATTGGCGCACCTGAACCCTTGCAAATCGTCTGTGGTGCGGCAAATGCTAGACAGGGCTTATTTGTGCCTGTAGCCACAGTTGGGACTTATTTACCCACCATTGACTTAAAATTGCGCCCCACCAAGCTGCGGGGTGAGCGTTCTGAAGGGATGATCTGCTCCCTCGCTGAAATTGGCTTAGCCAAAGAATCAAGCGGCATCCATGAATTTCCTGAGGGCTTAACCGTGGGTGCAGATGTGCGCCCATTACTGGGGCTGGATGATGCCATCCTTGATGTGACCTCGACCGCCAACCGTGCCGATGCTCTGAGTATGGTGGGAATTGCCCGTGAAGTAGCGGCGCTAATTGGCAAAGAGGTGCGTTTACCCCTAGCCACTCAAGATTTTCAGCCCAAAACAGCAAGCTGGGTGATCGTCGAAGATCCAAAATCCTGTCCCGCCTATATCGGTACTTTAATCAAAGGCGTAAAGGTTGCAACCTCTCCTGAATGGCTCAAGCGTCGTGTGGAAGCCGCAGGAATGCGATCTATTAACAATATTGTTGATATTACTAATTACATCCTCTTGGAATGGGGACAGCCGCTCCATGCCTTTGATGCAGATACTTTAGACAAGGATCTTAAGATCGGGGTGCGATTTGCTAAGGCTGGCGAAAAAATCAAAACCCTTGACGATACCGATCGCAGTCTCACCAGTCAAAACTTCTTGATTACGTCGGGCGACAAACCGATCGCGATCGCAGGGGTGATGGGTGGCGCAGAAACCGAAGTTTCCGAAAAAACAATCAATATTGTTTTAGAAGCGGCTCTATTTACACAAGTCACTACAAGGCGATCGGCTCGCGCTCAAGGCTTACGCACTGAGGCTTCAGCACGCTATGAACGGGGTGTGAATCAGGCGGCGATCGAGTCGGCTACCGCCAAGGCAATCCAAATGATTGTGGAACTTGCGGGTGGAGAAGTGATTGAGCAAAGTATTGCTGATGCACGTTCTCAGGAAGTGCGGGGGATTGAGTTGCGCTTGACCAAAGTTTGGCAAGTCCTTGGTGAAGTCGATCGCGAAGATGAAGGCGTATTGCCTCTCCTTTCAGAAGTAGAAGTTGAGCAAACCCTCAAGGTCTTGTCCTTTGAACTGGAAAAGCAACCAATCGAAGAAGGTAGCTATGCCACTTGGAAAGTAACCGTTCCTCCCTATCGCTATGCGGACATTGAGCGGGAAATTGATCTCGTCGAAGAGATTGCGCGGATCTATGGCTATGACAAATTTGTAGAAACTCTTCCTGCCAGAACCGAGTTTGGATTCCTCTCTGCTGATCAAGAGGGTGGTCGGATGATTCGGGCAGCATTTCGTGCGGTGGGCTTAACGGAAGTGATGCATATGTCTTTATGTAGTCCCACTGAATCGCATCAAGTAAAAATCAATAATCCCGTTGCGATCGAGTATGGAGCTTTGCGCGGTGATTTGCTCACCAATTTGATTGATGCTTGCGCCTTTAATATCAATCAAGGTAATGGTATCTTGAATGGCTTTGAGATTGGGCGCGTGTTCTGGCTCGATGAAGCAGGTAGCGATGAAACCGATCGCATTGCAGGTATTTTTGGCGGCGATCCGACTGTGGGCGCATGGCAGCATGATTCCAAACCTCTGAATTTCTATGAAGCGAAGGGACTGCTAGATTCCGTTTTCCACAGTCTCTCGGTAACTGTGGAATATCAACCCGATCAGAAGGATGAACGCTTACACCCCGGACGCACCGCTTCCCTGTGGATTTCAGGTGAACGCCTCGGTACATTTGGTCAACTCCATCCACAACTACGGGCGGAGAAAGAACTTCCTGATGAGATTTATGTGTTTGAGTTAGATTTCTACACCTTGCTCGATGCGATGATGAAGAAGTCGATTCCTACTTTTCAGTCATTCTCGACCTATCCCAGTAGCGATCGCGATATTGCCTTTTTCGCACCCTTGAAGTTCACAGTTGCCGATATTCAGCGATCGATTACTCATGTGGGCGGCGAGTTGCTCGATTCGGTCACGCTCTTCGATCAATACATCGGTAAAGGTGTTCCCGAAGGTTCGCGCAGTCTTGCTTTCAGACTTGTTTATCGAGCCAGCGATCGCACGCTCACTGATGCCGACATTAACCCCGTTCATCAGAAAGTACGCGATTTACTGGAAGAGAAGTTCCAAGCAACCTTGAGAAGTTAAGCTGAGAGATCCCCTAACAGTGTTGTGTCGCAACACTGTTAGGGGATTTGTAGCGTGGGAGCAAATTAAGTGCTAGTCTGTAAAGCTTCAATGTCAGCGCTGACAATTCGATCTAGATTTCTGGTGATTTTTTCAACATCCCAGTTCCACCATGCAATTTCGAGTAACTGCGCGATCGCGCGATCGTCAAATCGCTGGCGAATAACTGTAGTAGGATTACCACCGACAATGGCATAGGGCGGCACATCTTTAGTAACTACAGATTTAGCAGCAATAATCGCGCCATCACCAATCTTCACTCCAGCCATAATCACCGCTTCGTAGCCAATCCACACATCATTCCCCACGACCGTATCACCTTTATAGGGAAATTCCAGATTTTGTGGTTGCCAGTCTCGCCAAAAAATTTGAAATGGATAAGTAGAAATACCAGCCATACTATGATTTGCACCATTCATGATAAATTTCACACCCCTTGCGATCGCGCAAAATTTACCGATAATCAACTTGTCGCCGATGAAAGGAAAGTGATATAGAACGTTACGTTCAAAATTCTCAGAATCCTCTGGATCGTCGTAATAGGTGTAATCACCAATGATGATATTGGGATTGGAAATCGTGTTTTGAATAAAACAAACTTGAGCAAATCCTTCCATCGGATGGGGATTCTGTGGGTCGGGATAATTCATAACAATTTATAGAAATAGAGATAGAAATCGCAATCTAGTCACTCTCGCTGTCTATGTTTGACTGCATAACTGTTAAATATGCGTCTAACTCTTCGGCATTGGCAAATACTTCCGAAATTGGTACAGCCTTAACAATATCAAATACTTTTTTTACTTGAGGAGTGAGGTTAGTAAAGAACACCTTGCCCTCTCTAGCTTTGAGGGTTTTACGAGCCTTAGCAAATATCCGCAGTCCTGCGCTCGAAACAAAACTCAAGCTTTGAAGATTAAAAATTAGAGTTTGAATATTAGCATTTAAGCTACTTTGAATAGATTGATCCAAATCATTAGCTGTGGATGTATCCAGTTGTCCATCCAATGTCAAGGTCAAAGAGTTAGTTGTGTTTTCAATAAAAATTTGTAAAGGCATATATTTATCACTTACTTAGGACTCACAACAGATTAAAACAAATTTCCATGGTGGTATGGCAGTTCTAAAGTATTTGTTAATTTTTGGTATAAGTCCGAAGAATAATTGGGGCGCTTCGCGCCCCAATTATTCTCATAAGGTTTAATAAAGCCTGTTTAGGCTTTGTATAGTACTGATAAATGATAAAAAAGCTTGCTTCGCAAGCTTTTTTATCATTTATCAGGGTTTTCAGAAATCATCAAGCGCTTTACCTAAGCAAAAATTGCTATAGGTTAGCGCAAGTTTGTTAATACAGACAGAACGTTATGCTCATCACGATAAGCGTAGTCCACTTGATCAGATAATTCTTGCACTAGATAAAAGCCAAATCCTCCTAGCGATCGTTCATCATCGTCTTTGTCTAAATCAGGTGGAACAAGTTCTAAGGGATTAAAAGGTTTTCCACTATCCGTAAAAGTCATTTTTAAAGCCTCTTTATCGACCTCAATTCTCAGATCAACATGACCATCATTACGATGATCATATCCATACTCAATGATATTAACTAAAACTTCTTCGGCAATTAACTGAGCATCTTCAATTAATTCCACAGATATCTCGGACTCTTGGAGAATATTGCCAAGATTTTGTTTTACCTCTGCTAGAGCCGTTAATTCACTATTAATTGTTAAATTCCATTGCATAACATTTGCTACCTGCAAAAAAGGGTTAGATGGTAGATATTGCAAGGCTAAAAGAGTCATATCATCCGACTGCGGGGCATCGGCAACAAATTGCTGACAAAAGTGTTGAACTGTTCGCACAGCTTTGGCAGGATTTGATGGAGGATAGGAAGCCATCATTTCTAGTAAACGAGTATCTGTAAAAAATTCCCCCTCCGCATTCATCGCTTCCGTAATGCCATCGGTATAAAGTAGCAGTAAATCATTGGGGAGCAACGTAAATTTATGCTCCTCGAAGATGATGTCATCATAAAGACCCAGAGGCGGCATCGTCTCTAGTTCTAGATAATGCACATGCTCATTTCTGACCAAAATAGGTGCATCATGCCCTCCACTAGTATAGGTCAATTGACCGCTATTCAGTTCCAGAATGCCACAAAAGACAGTTACAAATAAACATTCTTCATTGTCTGCACATAGCTCTTGATTAACATTACTGAGAATCTCTTGAGGGGTGCTACATTCCCTCGCTAGAGTCCGAATCAACGTAATCGTCCTTGCCATTTGTAAAGCCGAAGGAAAGCCTTTATCGGCAACATCTCCAATAATCAGGCATAGGCGATCGCTTCCCAACAAAAAGAAATCATATAGGTCACCACCTACGATCCGCGCTGGTTTGAGAATTGCGGAAATGTCATAGGATGAATTCGGTTTGCTAACTCCACTGATGCGTGGAAGCATCGTACGCTGAATTTGGGCGGCGATAGAGAGTTCGCTTTCTAACTTCTGTTTAGCCGCCGAAGTCTCTTGTAAGTTTTTAATATGCAGTTGCAAAGAATCCCGCATACGTCGAAATGATTGAGTGAGTCTTCCCACTTCATCCTCAGAAGTTACTTCGGGTAAATCCGCCAAGAGATTCCCCTTAGCCATTTCTTCTGTACTATTATTCAAGGCTCGCAGCGTTCTAGTCGTTAACTGGGAAATGAAGGTAATCACCACACACATTAGCAACATATCCTTGGACATGGAGAGGATCATTAACCAAATATATTTTTGTTGATATTCCTCTAATTTAGAAGCAGGAAAAGCTATGCCAATCAGCCCGACGATATCTACAGATTTGGTAATGAGGATGCCTTGAGTATCGATTTTGGTATTAACTAATTCTCTATTTGCGGAGTTGGTATTTGCATTCTGAGTAAGTCTTAATTGGATTTGCTCAGGATTATTCGGTTTGAGTAGCCATGGCTGATTGGAGTCTGGAGATTCAAGCATTATAAAGGGACTCCCCAATGCGAGATAATGAGTCTCCTCCGAATTAGCGAACTGTTGATAGAGGAGCGTTGGCATCCAATCCAAATTTACATCGATCGCTAAATAACTTTGATTGTTTTTTTGTTCTTGACGAGGATTTTGGAGGGAATCGGGTTCTTTATTAGTTAAAGGAATACAGTAAGTCAGCCCTGTTAGCTCTCCATTACTACTGTATGGCTTTGACCAAAAAGGCTCTTGCCGATCGCCTTGACAGCGATTTTGCCAAATATTCTGATCACTAACTAAAGTGCTGAACTGACTTTGTCTGTCATAAATCCAACCACTCACTGAGTTTGCCTTTGGACTTGTAGCATTTACTAAAGCAATGGCTCTTACCTGTGGCTGTTTTTCGAGTAACTGTTTGAGGGAAGTGTTTAGGCGATCGTTAGTCACCACAGCGCTAATCCTAGGTTCCTCTTGAGTCAGAGATTGCCTTACTAAAATCGCTCTCCGTTCGATTTCCAGCAATTTCTCTGAGATTTCATGAGAAGCATTGTCAATTCGGGACTGGGCAAGATCGATTAACCAACTTCCTACAGTTTTTTGAATGATTTGACGACCTTGCCAATAGGAGAATCCATAAATAGCGATCGCTGCGACCACGCAGCCAAAGATTAACCGATGCGTAATACTTTTGAACTGAAATCTAGGCATAGAAATACTTTTCATATTTATCTAGCTAGCCCTCTGTAATTTAGCAATAATTTAAGCACATCAGCATATTTCCCGCCCAGTTATGCCAAATGAAGAAATGGCGTAGCCATTTCTTCATTTGGCATAACTGGGTTTGTTTTTTAAATCACAAAAGTGTTGCCACACTTTCGTGATTTGGTATCATGCCAAATTATAGTGATCGTCACTTCCCCCCCAAAAGCGAGTTGCGGCGCGAAGCGCCGCAACTCGCTTCTGGTATTAAGATAACTGTTAGCCGAAAAATAACATATTGAAATAATTGCTTTGCAATTATTTCAATATGCTTAATTGGGTACTTCGCTAAACTCTATATACAACTCTTTAAAAGCAGTAATTACTTCAGGAGTCAAGTTTTTTTCTCGATCGCTATAAAACTTTTGAAACTCAGCGATCGGATCAAAGCGATCATAATCCTTCGGATCAAGAACCTGTGCGGATTCATTGATGATTAGCTTTGGCTCGACCATTACTGCTTGCGGACAAACTTTTCGCACCCGATCCGCGAGTCCGATGGGCGGCGTATCCACAGCGATCGCAAATTTCAAATAGCCTTCATAATCTCGATGAGCTTCTAGATGCTCATCTAGTTGATCTAAATGACATTCCACGCGCTTGAGTGGTTTATGGCAGGTGAGTGGCTGAAATTGTACTTTTGCAGGTCGCCCAGTTTCCACTTCAATTAAGTTAAATCCTTTCTCTTCGCCCACTTCCCCAAAATCCACTTGAATTAGAGAGCCAGCATAATAGGTCGGCGCAGCATTAGGAATTTGCTGTGGTCGATGGATATGTCCTAAGCCGACATATTGGCATTCCGAAGGAATCGATTGTCCTGACAAGCTGTAAACATCACCACTATAAAAAGCAGCCTCAGAACCTGTAAACTTCGCTCCCTCAATAGTCATGTGCGCCATCATCACATTTACTGCATCGGTTTTAAAAGCTTTAGCAAGATCTTGAAGAACAAAGGTGACTAGGCTTTTATAATCACTTCGCTGTTCTAAAGCATCTTTATTCCAGACATCCTCGGCTGCTAATAACTTGCGTTCGGAGGCAAAGGGCATCGCGCCGATGCAAAGTTTACCGCTCGCAGTTTCCAGATTGACAACACCCCCTTCTTCCGCAATTCTGGGACGACCTAAAGCCCTCACTCCTGCAAGGGATAGCAAATGGGCAAGACTATCAATGCGATTAGCAGAATCATGGTTTCCTGCGATCGCTACTGAGGGAATGCTTAACTGATTGAGCTTATAGAAAAAATCATAGGCAACCCGTTCTGCATCCGTTGTAGGGTTTGGTACATCAAAGATATCGCCTGATATGAGGACTGCATCCACTTCATATTCTTTTGCATATTTAAGAATTTCGTCTAGGGCTAAGGCAATTTCAGGAGTGCGATCGACTCCTTTTAACTTTCTACCCAAATGCCAATCGGAAGTATGTAATAAACGCATTACTCTAGAGTGATTGATTAGGAATGAAGTATCGTGCGAAGCACGATACTTCATTTTACAACTTAAAAAAGCTCCGAATGGAGTTTAAATATAGCGGCTCATTGGTGGAAGCATTATTATTATGTCCACCATTGGGAATAAGCACAATTTGCTTCCTCGTAGGAGTTGCTTCATATAATCTCTGACCCATCGTAGGTGGAATTAACTCATCTGCTGTGCCGTGAATATAGAGAACAGGAACTTTTATCGATCGCACTTTACTAAGAGAATCAAAGCGCTGATGGATCAGAGCATCAATCGGAAAAACGCGATATTTAGGATCAAGGGATGCCATCTCACTCATCGAAGTAAAAGAGGCATCAACAATCATTCCCATCGCATCAGGATGCTTATTAGCGAGATCGATCGCGATCGCCCCACCGAGGGAATGTCCATAAATTAAGATTTGATTTGGTTTAAATCCCTTTTGAATCAAATAGTCCCAAGCCGTTTGAGCATCTACATATACAGAGGATTCTGTCGGAAAACCACCTTCACTTCGACCATAACCACGGTAATCAATCACTAATACCGAGAAACCCATTCGCATTAGTCGATTTGCGTGCTTAGCATTGGCACTAATATTTTTGCCCTTACCATGCAGATATAAAATTACCCTGCGATCGCCTAGATTGCCAGCCTCTTCTTGCTTCGCGTTCGGCAACCACCAGCCATGAATATTTTCGCTTGTGCCATCAGCTTTGCTCACGGGGATTAACACATCCTCATACTTAGCGTTAAATTTGGCAGGAGTAGTTGTAATTTCTGGCTCTGGCGAAAAAATTAATCTTGTTTGTCCAAACCATAACCCTGCACATACCGAGCCGTAAAAACTGGCGAGCGCAATTCCAGCGATCGCCAAAGGTTTGACCCAAGGTTTAGAGAGGCGATTTTGGTTGGTCTGCTCCTGTGTATTTAGCTTTTCTTCTAGAGATGTTTCAGACATTGGGGCTTAAACTCCTGTCAGTAAGTTTTTAGAACCACAAGAGATATTACTGATATCTTTAAGTAGCTAAGCGCAATTAAATATAAAACCCTAAACTCTGTGGCGCACGCGCAGCGTGCGCCACAGAGTTTAGCCTTGTTTTTTAATCATGCTCAGCTACTTATATAGCAATTTGTCGCCAAGTGTATCAGGACATCGTCTCAAAAGAGAGTAGCGAGCGATCCTCTCAACACTAAGACAGCAGAGCGACGTTTCGTGTTGCCAACTTATCTGGGTGTTGAGATTAGAAAACATCTTGCGTATTTGCGTCATTGCTGTAATATAGTAAAGCACTTAAAAAGTGATAGCGGTCATGGTGGAATGGTAGACACGCCATCTTGAGGTGGTGGTGGCGAAAGCTGTGAGAGTTCGAGTCTCTCTGACCGCATTAAAACGCATTAATAAAAAAGGACGCTTCGCGTCCTTTTTTATTGGTCTTTAATTCGCAAAAGTGTTGTCACATTTTTGCGAATTAAAAATCAAATTCCGCAAGGTTTTTCAAAGCTATAGCAATGTAAGTTTTGCTTAAAACCCCAAAAGCAAGTGGCGGCACTTAGCGCCGCCACTTGCTTTTAGGGTTTTGGTTTGTACTGGCTAACTCTTGCTTTGCTATAAAAATGGCGCAGCCATTTTTATCTTTAGTATTATTTTTGTAGTAGCCTTGAATCTGATCCCATCGCATATCTACAAAGTTCATGTCCCGCCAAGTCAATTGCAAGGAAGAATGCACAAACGGCTGTATTCTTGGGGATCAATGTCCCCATTTAGAATATCTGGCTAAGACTAGAAAGTTTTTAGCAGAAAACTCCCTTGAGAAATTTATCGAAATATCAGATTCGCGGTTTTTACCACCAGACCCGCCTGCTAAATAAATGCAAAGGAACTGCAAAGCAGTTCCCTTGCATTTATTTAGCTAGTTTTTCTTTAGCCATCTTCCAAAGCTGATCTAACTCCTCAGTTGTAAAGCTGCTAATTGGGCGATCGCTTAAAGTCTCAATCGTTTCTAAGCGCTGAATAAACTTGCGATTAGTAGACTGCAACGCCTTTGAAGGATCGAGATCGTACCAACGCGCCACATTAATTAAAGTAAATAGCAAATCCCCTAGCTCAGCCTGTTGATTTTCCTTCGGCTCATGCTCTAGGGCATGGCGCAACTCATCTAGCTCCTCATGAAATTTCGCCCAAACTCCATCCGCGTCCTCCCATTCAAATCCTTGAGCGGCAGCTTTTTGAGAAATTTTCATGCCAGCCATTAATGGCGGTAGCGATCGCGCATAGCGTTTGAGCTTATAGCTTAGTTTTTGAGTTTCTGCTAAATCCTCACCCTTTTCTTCAGCCTTGATTCTTTCCCAATTTTGATGGATTTCCTCCATATTTTCAGCTTTCACCTCACCAAAAACATGGGGATGACGACGGATTAACTTTTGGGCGATGCCCTCCGCCACCTCAGCGATCGAAAAATGATTACCCTCGCTGGCTATTTGGGACTGCAAAACTACTTGCATCAATAAATCGCCTAGCTCCTCCGCGATCGCCTGACGATCGCCACTTTGAATTGCATCAACAACCTCATAGGCTTCTTCAATCACATAGGGAATCAAGCTTTCAGGAGTTTGTTCTAAATCCCAAGGACATCCATCATCAGGCGATCGTAACTTCGCCACCACCTCGATCAAATGTTGGAGCGCTGCTAAGTTCGCCGCAGAATTAAAACTCATAAGATTTGTTTAATGTTAAGAAAAGTAACAAAATGCTATAGTACTCTGTATAAAAACAACTGCATTTAACAAACTATACATAGCGCTGATATTGCTGCTTACGATTTACCCCCATGAGTAATACTGCCAGTCCTGATCCTGAAATGCTCAGACAGCTTCTAGAGCCACTGCTAGAAGACTTTAACTATTGGTTTGGACGCTCCAAGAAACTGCTTTCCAGCGAACGAATCGATTTCTTGACCGAGACTGAACAGCATGGCTTACTCGAACGAGTGGAAAATGCTCTGAAAGAGGTAAGTGTATCAACCTCATTATTTCAGGCGACAGGTCATCAAGTGGGTGTAGATATGGCAACGATGAAACCTTGGCATACACTACTTATGGAATGCCAAGCCGTAGGAATGCGCTACTATCGTAATCAAGCACCTTAAAAGTACTAGTCTTAACTCGTTTGTTGAGATGTACTTACTACAATCTCCAATTTTTATAAAAATTCTATTTAAGCCTTCCTCCGTCCACTATAGTTTATATATTTTTTAGGAAAGCAGACATGGTACAGATCCTCTACATACTCGCTTTTACCATCCTCTCGATCTTTGCGATTAGCAATCTTATTCGTAGCATGATTTCTCTTTCACAAAATGAGGCACGTAGTTATCAAGATAATCGCACTCGCCGCGTAGCGCCACAGTTTGCCCATCCTGAGCTATGGGACAAGGATGGCAAATATATTGACGAACCTTTGATGGTTATTAAGTCTATTAATGTAGATGATGCCCGATCAAGACTTGATGCTTTATATAATTCTTCGCCTAGTAATGATAAATAAAAGGTAAGAATGACCCATAGTCTTTTAGTCTGTACCTCCTGTGCTAGCACTTGGCAAAATGGCAAAAAGGTGGGAGTTAGTGGCGGCGAAATTTTGCTCCGAGAGCTATCTCAATTGCATCAAGATTGGGACAAGCGATCGCAATTTGAAATTCGGGCAGTTTCTTGCATGAGTGCTTGTAGTCATGCTTGCGTGGTTACTTTTGCCTCGGAGGGCAAATACTCCTATTTGTTTGGAGATTTGCCGAGTGATCGCGAAAATATGGCTAACACGGCTTCGGCGATCTTGTCTTGTGCCGAAACCTACGGCGATCGCCCCGATGGTCTACTTGCATGGAAAGAACGTCCTGAACCTTTAAAAAGTGGCGTGATTGCCCGTATCCCACCTCTATAGCTACATCACCAAATAAGAGAATAGAGGCGTTTTGCGCCTCCATTCTCTTATTTGGTTTAAATTGGGCGATCGCTAAATAAGCCGTAGGATAGATATTTAGATATTTGGCAGATTTAGCAATCCGCGATACTGACAACCTAAATAATTAATGTATTATTAAGATTAAGCAACAAAACTTAGCTAATCTTTAATATTTTCTACGAGAAAATGCAAAAATCTATGAATTTCTTGATCAAATCTGCTAGCGTTGCGATCGCAACAACAACCCTTCTAATCAGCCAACCTGTTTTAGCTAATGACCATCACTCGACAACTCCAAGTACTTCCAAAACTACTAAAGTTGTAGCAACAACCAAAGACAACATCGTTCAAGTTGCTGTTGCTAATGGCTCATTTAAAACCCTTGTTGCTGCTGTTAAGGCTGCTGGGCTAGTAGATACTCTCTCAAGTAAAGGTCCTTTCACAGTATTTGCTCCTACGGATGCCGCATTTGCCAAGCTACCCCCTGGAACTGTAGAAAATCTCCTCAAGCCAGAAAACAAAGCTGCTTTAGTTAAGTTTTTGACCTACCACGTAGTTGGAGGCAAGGCTATTGCTGCAAAGAGTATTAAAGCGGGATCTACTCTAGTTAAAACCGTTGATGGTGGTTCAGTTAAAGTCACCAAGACCAGCAAAGGTGTTGTAATTGACAACTCCAAAGTTATTACTGCTGATGTACCCGCTAGCAATGGGGTTATTCATGTAATTGATTCTGTATTGCTACCCCCAGACTTGCAATAAGTAAAAATTTTCAGATTGGTAACGGTCTATTTGAGTATCTCTAGCAAAGCAAGAGTTAGTCAGTACAAACCAAAACCCAAAAATCGAGTTGCAGCGCGAAGCGCTGCAATTCGATTTTTGGGTTTTATGCTTTAAGCAAAACTTACATTGCTATAAAATAGGGCTTTGGATTGCATTGTAGGCATCATCCAAAGCCCTATTTTATTATCGTTGTTGCCATTACAAAGGAACGTATAGCTGAGTATTCACTTGCATTAAACTCAAGAAGCGAGTGGCGGCGCTTTGCGCCGCCACTCGCTTCTTGGTTAACAAGACTGGCTATAGCTATACAAAAAGGCGATCGCTATATAATTAGCAAGAGTTTTGCTAAAAAAGCTTTAAAATCAGGGAGCGCGAAGAAATTCTGATAATGTAAGCAGACCGATCTACATAACCGATCTACATAAAAGACAAAACTCAAATTTGTAATACCTCATGCAAGGCACGCTCAGAGAAATTGATGTACAGACTATTATTCACCTAATTGAGTTTGGGCAAAGAACTGGTGAATTATTGATTGAGTCCAGTGAAGGTAAATTCTGGTTTTTGTTTTTTCACAATGGGGAATTGATCTACGCCACTGATACCGACAGTAATTTGACGAGATTGCGTGATTATTTGCATGGTTTAGGGCTAGATCATGCCCTTGATCAATTAGCTACCTCAAAACTTGGAATCAATGTCCTCGAGTACGGACAGATTTGGGCGTTGCTGGAATCAAAGATTTTAAATCCCTGTCAAGCAAAAGCAATCCTTGAAAGTACGATTCTGGAAGTCCTCTTTGATGTGCTGGGCTTGTACCAAGGCACATTTGTTTTTGAAATTAGTCCTGCCTTAACCCCCAAGCTATCCACGCTTAAATTTTCGGAAATCAGCGCCCACCATTTTCGGCAGTTACAACAGTGGAAATATTTTTATCCAATTATTCAATCTATTAATCAATGCCCGATCCTTTGGTCAAATGATGCTTTGCCCCATTTGAGTAAGTGGATTGATGGCAAGACCAGTATTCGTCAATTGTGTAGGTATTCAGGACAAAGTATATTGACGATTGGACAAGCCCTTTATGATGCGATCGCGGCGGGGGAAGTGTCAATTCCACCCCTAACGCTTAAAGTGCCGCAGGAAGTAAAAGTCAAATCTCCGAAAATTTTGTGTATTGATGACAGTGTGACCATTGGGCGGGCGGTGGAATATATTCTGCATAATCATGGCTATCAAGTTATGTCGATTTCTAGTCCGATCAAGGCTTTAAGTTTAATTTTTCAGCAAAAGCCCGATCTGGTTTTATGCGACATCGCTATGCCTGAGTTAGATGGCTATGAGCTATGCGCCATGCTTCGTAAATCTAGTGTTTTTGCGAAGGTTCCGATTATTATGTTGACGGGCAAGGATGGCTTCATCGATCGCGTAAAAGCTCGGATGGTGGGCGCAACCGAATATTTAACTAAACCCTTTGGCGAAAAAGAATTACTAACAACGGTAGAAAAATACAGCAAGCGTTAAGGGCTAAGGAGATCGCTTTTAATCAGATAAGAATTACGGTGTGTTATTTTTCAGTATTGCCTTTTTAATATCTATGCAAGTAGAGGGCGATCGTAACCATCTCACTCAAGCAAACTGATAAAAATCTTGTTAGTAGATTTATTGACTATAAAATGACTAATCAGGATAGTCCGATTTTACCTAGATTTCGTATTTATGGGGGGAGTGCAGAGTTTGAAACTGAACGACATCTTGAATGGTTCTTTTGGTATACGGTTCTTCCCAAAATCGGACTAAAACCACTAAAAAGTCAACACACTTGCAGAGAGGGAATTTGTGACATATTGGCGAAAGGAAATCAGAATCAACTCGTCATTGTAGAGTTGAAAAATGTCGAAGATTCTCATGTTATTGAACAAATTACTGCATATTTCGATGCCCTTATCGAAGAGAAGCCCTTTAGTGAACAAATTGACTACACTAAATCTATTGAGCTATACACTGTTTGTCCAACCTATAGGAATCGCACCGTAACAACATTAAAACACCACAAACTTAAATTTACCCTCTTTTCCTATGCAGTAAAAAGTAGCAATCAAGGCTTTATATTTACATTGTATGAATGGCTCACAAATATAGAAATAGCCAAAATAGACATCCCAATAGCTGTTGAAATTGCACCTACACTTAATTTGCCTGATCCTCCAAAAGCTTTTGTTAATCTTTTAGGGAATTGTTCAGAATGTGAAAAAATATGGGCTATTGAAATTCGTGATCAGATTTATCAATTTGCTCAATCTTTAAACTATAAAATTTATGAGAAGCCATATGGTAAATGGGTTCGGTTTGAAAGAAACAAACAAAATCCTATCGCTGAGATAGGTTGGGAAAACAAGAGAGAAAGTCTTGTGGTTTATTTATGGCTTCCCTTTATGACTGTTAATGGGCAATGTAATATGAGGAGAGATAGCTACAAAAGAACTGCCATGATGAGACTTTGGATAGATGATGGCATTGTTCGATATGTTGGCTATATAGAAAATCAGAGAAAAAGTTGGCTGGTTGTTACAGATGAAGAAATCCAAAAAGGCAAATTTACTAAACCTGTAAAATTACAGAGAAAAGGTCTGAGTGCTTACTGGAAAGGTCTAGCAATGCCCACAGATATTTATCTTGATCTAATGGGATTTACTCCTCGTTCTCATTCTCTAAATTCTTTTGTAGAGTTATCACTTGAACATTCGTTGCAAAGGCTAACTAAAAGTCGCCAGAAGACTATTATTGAGGTAGAACCTGATTTTTAGCGATCGCTTTTACTTAACATATTCAAATTTAGCTAAAATCTCATAAGCCAAGTATTTGTTTAACACCATCACTAATCCCAGTCTAACCAATGACAGTAAATCCTGTGAGTTAGTTAATTGGGAGCTTGGTTGGTTAACCATTTAAACCATTGTTCTAGAGAACTCCATCCATTCAAATAATGTAATTGTGGCGCATGGGCGGCGACCAAACTATCGACCGATCGCAAAGCGGCGAATTGTAAACCTAAAAAGCTATCGACGGCGGCGTAAGAGTTGCCTAAAGTTGCGGCTCCCGATGCATAGACCCGACCCGCACCATTCCGCAGTTCAGTTATTTCAAAATCATTGCTGACATTCAATCTGCCTAGTCCATTAACGGGAATGTTATAGCAATCTAGTAAATCGGCAAATAAAGGATTAGTATGCACCTTGGCATCTAAACCCGTTGCATCAATAATAAAATCTGCCGTTAATTGCAAAAGCCCTTCCATTTGACGCGGACGAATATAGGTGGCAGTACGCTGATCGCTTAATTGGTCGACCTTTTCCACATCGCCAAAGGTAATTTGATACCAACCTTCATTTAAGCCAGTTTGGACAATCCGTTTCCAGTCATGGCGATCGGCGGTAGTTGTGCCGCCCCAATCCTTGAGCAAGGCTTGACGCGTTTCGGGATCAGCTTCTTCGAGAACTTCCCGTAAGTCTCCGCCCCAACAAGCTTTTGGCCAGTTGAAAGGCTGAAATTCATAATGATTTTCGACGGTGCGGTGGGCGCGTCCGTGGATATTGCCTTGAGATTTAGGCGATCGCATTAAATGTAAGAGACTAATTTTTTGCTGTGGCGATCGCTGGCGCACTTCGTAAATACGCTGCACAATCCGTGAAGCCACAATGCCGCGCCCCCGAATTAGGACAGTGCCACCATATTTCTCCAAATGCTCATAAATATGTTCATGTTCCTCATAGCCATTTACGACGCTCTGAAAGTCTTCCGTTTGACTGCGATAGGCTTGCAGATCTGGCAAAAACTGAATGGCAGCATAGCCCATTGCTAAATGTAGATACTGAGCGATCAAAAAGGCATGATTGCCTTGACCGAGGGAATAGGCGATCGCATAGCGTCCATCGTTAGTTTTGCGAATGGAGCGCACCCTGCCATAGCGATAGATTTTGTCCCAACCGATGCGACTTGCTTCGCGATCGATGGAATCAAACACATTTCCCGAGCGCGGGGTGTAGGTCTCCGCAAGATCGGGTTCTGCAAAAACTTGCCAGATATACTTAAGCGCTGCATCTAGCTTGCCGCGAGTAAAGTCATGCCAAGCTTCGCGCCATGCGTAACTCGGAAATCCCCAAATATTGTCAGGGCAGGAATCGGAATTGGAGCGCAATCTTTCATGTAAGGGAATTTGGGAATTGAGGCAGAGCCGTTTATATCGCGCATAGGGTTGTGGCTCCAGTCCGAGAGCGACAATCTGCTCAGCAGCTACTCCAAAAATCCGTAGATAGTCCGCCCAAATATAACTCCCTAATCCACCCCCGATCGCGCCATAGGTAGTTTCATAGACAGGTAATCCTGTGTTGTGGAGAGATTGCACTTCCAAGGTAGGCAATTGAAAAAATTCTGGTGGAAAAGCGATGACATTTTGGGAGACATTTCCTGCATTGACTGATTGTGAAGGAGGAGGATTTGTATTTGTCTGGGGTAAACCTGTTTCAGAACTAAATAGAATTGTGGGAGTTGAAGCAGGCGGAATAAACGTATTACTTTGATTGTTTGGATTGTTTTGAGAACCTGTAATAATTGTTTGGCTAGTGGAAGGTAAGTCAAACGAGATGGTGACTTCATAGCGCCCAAACGTCAGGCGATCGCCACTTCCTAAAACTTTGTGTAATTCTGCGCTCCGTTCGACTAAAGAGCCATTCACCAGCACCCCGTTGGTACTATTTTGGTCAATCACTACCACCTTTCCTTGGTGATACATCAGCAAGGCATGGTATCGGGATACTGAGCGATCGCTTAGCACCAATGGCGATACTTGATTGCTATCTAGACTTGTTGGCAAGGAGTTTTGATCTTTACCAATGGCGATCGGTAAGCTCAATTGCAAAGACTGAGGTTGATTCGTATTGATTTCCAGCCAGCTTAATTGGACAAGGCTCTGCATCATTTTCTCCCGCCGTAAAATTAGCAATGTTGTGCCAAGAACAACGTTGTGCCAAGAACAACATTGCTAATTTTACGGCTTATTTAAACCCAAAAGAGAATCGACGCTTTGCGCCACCCTTCTATTTTGGGAAAGAGAGAGGCGACGCTTTGCGTCGCCTCTCTCTTGGGGTTTTAATGTGGTGGCAAAATGCTGCTAGCCGCACCTGCTAGGGAAGTTCCACACCAAGGACATACGAGAGTAATTTTTTCGTAGGACGAAATCTTGGCACATTTGAAATTGGGGCATTGCAGACCATAGACAGGATTGTTGCCATGAATTGTAATGGGCGGATTGATCTCAATAGGCGAGATCTGTATTTGGGTGACTTGTAGGAGTTGCTGCCCTAAAGCGATCGCACTATTGTTTTGTAATTCTATTTCTCCTTGCTCCAAGCGATGACCATCGACTATGGGCGGATTGGACTCACGCATATTTCTAATCCAAAAGCTCTGCTTTTGCGGATCGAAATAAATCACGACATGCAAGCCTGATACGGTGGGATGGGATAAAACTAAATCACATCGAGCGGGATCGCGACCAATTCTGGCGATCGCTAGCTCAACTTTAGAGCTTTTCTTAACTCCAGATTCCACCCATTCCAGTGTCAATTCTGCCATATTCGCTCTCAATGCTTAAGCTTAATATATAGCAGAGATAGCATCTCTTCGAGTGCAAAGCGCGTTAATGTAACGTAATACATTAATCATCAAAATGATGGGCTAAGCGATCGCTAGTCCGTCCTACTCCCTTCCCACCCAAGAATTAGCTATGCGGCGCGAAGCGCCGCATAGCTAATTCTTGGGTTTTAATGTCTCTTTTTAGACTGGGAAGGGAGTAAGATTAATTAAAAATTTACTAATTAACGATCTCCATGACTCCTACATTAATTGGAAGATGGCAAACTCGTCTCTTACTTTTAGGTACATTAGGCGTAATTGTGACCATTCCCTTTAGTCTCAGTGGAGATAGCTTGTATTTTCAAATCTTGCTATCGGTCGCCTTTTTAGGATGTATTTGGGATATTGGCTATAACTTCTTGCAAACCCTGCGATGGGATCGAGATTGGTCGGCACTTTTACAATTAGCAGCAGGTATATGGGAAGCAATTTTTATTTATTTTCCCTTTAAGTTTCTAATTAGAGATCTCTTAAAACTTAACTGGCTGAGTTCAGAAATTCCCCTAGATAAATTTTTATGGCATTACTGCTGCGTGTGGTTAGCAGTATTTATAGCTTCACAAACGATCATGCGAGTAATTTTTCCGCGTTGGCGATTTCTAGGAGGTCAATGGTTTTAGTTTCTGCTTTAGAGAATGGCGACGTTTTGCGCCGACATTCTCTAAAGCAGATTTACGTTTCCTTCAAAACCTCTATGGCTAGGGCAATACAAAAGCAGAAAGGGAGTACTTAACACTCCCTTTCTGCTTTTATAGGCTATTTAGCTGATGTAAGAATCAGATTTATTTGAGAAGCTACCTATAGCAACATAGATGTTTCGTTAAGCCCATTTAAAGCGAGTTTTGAACTTACAAGTTTGATTCTCGCTATTTTTGTTGCTTGTTTAGAATTGAAATTATTTCTAATTAAGTTTCAACAAGTTACTACTTCTTCTTGAACTCAAAGAAATATTAATCTCAGAACCCAGTAGTTTGATTTATTTAGGATAGCTGAACTTTGCTTATTTATAGCAGGTTAGTATAGTACCATAAAATGGAAGATCTGGTCAGAATTTTTTGCTTTTATGGATGCAACCCTTACTCGTCAACTTGTATGGCTAGACTATCGCTTAGCTCTGCTATTTTTAGTTTTTGTTCCCTTTGGATTGTTATGCTGGGCTTTGCGAACTAATGTCGAAGCAATCAAGCGATCGCTACTTTTATATTGGCGAGTTGCAAGTCTGCTATTGATTACTATTTATTTAGCGATTGGTAGTTTAGGCATATCTTTTATTTCTGGGATTGTTGCTCAGCTTTTAATTGTTTTGGCACTTTGGTTTTGGCAAGACTTAAATGAAGATATCGAAGCATCTCGCAAAAGTATCCAACCAATTTACTTAGGATGGCGTTGGGCAACTACTATTTATTGTGGTTTAAGTATTGCTTTTCGACTTCTATTTGCAAATTGTGCTTTTAAAAGTGCTGAACAACTTAGCGATGTGTGTCAAATTTGGTTCGAGCCGCCCTTGAGTTTGGCTACGACTTTCCATAATGGAGTACCTGTAGAAACTTTGGCATTTGCAGGTGCGGTTGGTGGAATTGTATATGTCTTATATTTATTCTTCTTCCTTGCCTTTAGCCTACCGAAAAGCGGTCGCATTGCTTTTCGAGACTGAAAACAGAAGAGGCTGTGCTGCTAGCACAGCCTCTTTGATCAAATCTTGCCTTTAGCCTAGCGAAAAGCGATCGCATTGCTTTCAAGACTAAAAAAAGAAGAGGCAGTGCTAGAAACTGTCTCCTTGATAAACGCCTAGAGTAAAATTGCGGCACGAAGCGCCGCAATTTTACTCTAGGCGTTTGTTTTGGCTTCGATATTGATTGGGATAGCGAACCCTTGCGCCCGCCCATAGGAGCTTTTGTCTTAGAGCTTGATAATAGGAATAGTCTTCTCGTAAAACAATAAAATGTGCGTGATAATCTGACATTCTGATATCGACTCTCTGCCCCGGAAAGATAGAAGTAGCAATCACACCATCTGTCCATAGCTTCAAACTAAAGTCATCGTTTGACAAAGTCCAGATACTAACTGTTAATTTCGGGGGGATCACGATCGCCCGACTCGAAAGGCTCAAGGGGCAAATAGGCGTAATGGCGATCGCGTGCATTCCTGAATGCACGATGGGACCATTTGCCGCTACTGTGTAAGACGTTGAGCCTGTGGGCGTTGCCACAATCAGCCCATCGCCATGATATTGATCGACCACTTCTCCATCAATTTCTAGCTCTAGGGATGCGGTGACCATGCGATCGGGAGAAGCTGGCTTGACGCACATCTCGTTTAAACAGAAAAAAGGTCCACTGGGTTGCCCTAACCTACTACCTAAGCCTTCATCAACATTGATCACCTTTGCCTCTAGCATCATTCTTTGCTCGATCGCAAAGTGATCGGATAACAGCCTTTCCCAAATTTCGCGAGTATTTTCACAATCCTCCATAGAATGGGTCAGAAAACCTAAATGTCCACCCACATTAATTGCCAAGATTGGTACACCCAATTTGGCTAAATACCTCGCTGCGCCTAGGGTTGCCCCATCACCACCCAATACCACAGCAAGATCAATTTCTTGATGCATGGATTCGAGAAATACAGGATAGGGATTGTCACTTGCTCCTGTTGGACCAATTAATACTTTGACCCCAAGTTCTTCTAACTCGCCGCTACATCGTTCCGCCCAGTTTTTGCCAATTTGGCTACCTGACTTATATGCAATTATGGCTTTACAAATCTTCACGAATGCCTCTTAAGTTGGGGTGTGTGATTAGGGGGGTGCAGGAAACCAAAAAACGATTTATTGTGGCACGGCTTTGTCGAGCCTAAATCTAAATTGCAAAATATTTCGTAACCACTGAGCTATAGGCGATAGGTTACATTAACGCATCACCTATAGCCCATAATAAAACCCCATAAAGAGTATCGACGCGATCGCGCCGTACTCTCTTCCTCTGAATTAAGGGTTTTAAAAAGACAAAATGGCTACTCCATTTTGTCTTTTGTTATTACACTTGGCGACAACCATAATTCGCGCCTTGCTAGATTAATTGGCGTAAATAGTCTTTTTTGTTTGCGGTATTGTCAGGAACTTTTCTTAATTCACGAAAATTAATGATACAAAAAACAAATTTTTGAGATAAGATTTGACACTAGATAAAATTCTTTGTGTGAAGGGTAAGTCATGAGTCAGGCAGGATTTGGCGATTCATCATCACAAGAGAGCATCAATCCATTGATGCCAGAACCGCAATCCCAGTCCCAGATTGTATCTGCAAATGTTGGAGAATCAAACACTCTGATCAATGCCTTGCCTCGTCAAGTGTTAGAGCAAGAGCTACAGTTTTGTAACGAACGTAGTCAACAAGCACAGGTCTTATTGCGTCAAGCTCAAGAGCAATTGCAACTTTCGCAATTGGTAATCCAAAGACAAGAGACGCTTACCCAAACCTTGCAATCGCGTATCGACCAACTGGAGCGTGAGTTGCAAGATGTGCATACTAATTGTGATGAATTGCGCGATCGCCTCAAGCGCCAACAACATCACACTTCTCAACTCAAAGCTGCCCTCGAACGTTGTCTGGACACTTCCACTCCTGCGCCCAAGGATATGGCGCTTTCGGCGTTAGAGTCTTGGTCGATCGCGAAACTAGCTGATGAAAAAATCGCGCCAGTCGAATCCCTTGGAGATTCGGCTTTACAGAATGTGGTCAAGATTGCCCCCGTACCCCAGCCTATCGAGATGCCTGAAGTGCTAGCTGAGATCGAAGAGCCTGTAGAAAAAGTCGATATTCAACCCGAAGCGATCGAAGAGCCGCTTAGTTTAAATATCCCAGCCAAAAATCAACCAATTTCCCCTTTGATTGTTAGACCGCATAAGGCTAATCAAGGTTCACCCATTGCTCCAAATTTGCCAAAACTGCAAACAGTTAATTCTGTGGTGGAGTTTAGTCATGAAAGTCTGACTCATCATGATTCGCTAGCCAAGCCAGAAATTACTGTTAATGAAAATCTAACGATAGATCGTGATTCTTTGCTTGCGTCTGCCTCCACAAATTCATTGCTAGTTTCTTCCGTGGCTACTCCCAAGTTTATGCAATCTCTGTATGGTGGCACTAATAATGACTCCCCTCAAGAAATTGACGACACGGCTCATCTGGCGATCGCTAATTCCAGTGGACGCAAAGTAGTCTCCTCTTTAGCGGCTGTGCAGCT
The DNA here is from genome assembly GCF_014696355.1 of Pseudanabaena sp. FACHB-1998. Classification (GTDB taxonomy): domain Bacteria; phylum Cyanobacteriota; class Cyanobacteriia; order Pseudanabaenales; family Pseudanabaenaceae; genus Pseudanabaena. Next base: position 60,672 of record NZ_JACJQA010000046.1, read on the forward strand.
TCCCCAGTTCCCCCCACTGCCGCGCCGATGATTGGTTTTTTACGTGGTGCGATCGCATCTTGCAAAGCTGCTGACAGTTCTCGAAAAAATACGCCTACCTATTGGCTCACCCTCGATGTGCAGGGTGTTGGTTACGATATTCAAATTACGGCTAGTGCGGCGGGTAAGTTGCCTCCTGTGGGTGAAGAAACACAGGTATTTACCCATATGCTTGTCCGTGAAGATCAAATGGTCTTATTTGGTTTTCCCACTCTCGCCGAGCGTGAACTATTTCGCCAATTAATCAGCGTTTCAGGCATTGGCACGCAAGTGGGCTTAGCTTTATTAAATAGTTTAGGAATTCAGGATCTGGTTAAAGCGATCGTTTCGGGCAATACCAGAGTTTTGAGCTTAACCCCCGGGGTGGGGACGAAGACTGCTGAGAGACTAGCCCTAGAACTAAAAACAAAACTTGCGGATGGTCGCCTCGCTCAAGTTGGCACAACGCGATCGCCAAGTAGTATTTTAAGTGTGGCGCTCCAAGAAGAGTTAGAAATGACTTTATTAGCTCTAGGCTATACACCGATGGAAATTAGCAATGCCCTCAATGCGATCGCCAGTTTACCGATTCTTGCCAAAACTCAAGATATCGAGGCTTGGATTAAAGAGGCGATCGCGTGGCTATCTCGATAAGAAATAAGGAACCAGTATTTTGTGGTGTGGCAAAGCCGCACCACAAAATACTGGTTCCTATTACTCTAAGTACCCTAGGAGCTACTTCGCATTTTTGTTAAAATAACATAGCCAAGCGGTGAGCAGGGATATCATCATGCAAGCAACTGTAATTGAAACAGAAATCGAACAAGAAATCGAACCTCAAATACATCTCTGGACGGTCGCTGATTATCACCAAATGATTGAAGCAGGAGTGTTGGATGAGGACGATCGCGTAGAACTGTTAGAGGGAAAAATTGTTTGTATGAGTCCGCAAAGACCATTTCACGCTGCAAGTGTGCAACGTAGTTCTCATTATCTTTTTGAAATGTTGAGAAATAGGGCTTCTATTCGCGTACAGTTACCCGTGACCTTAGGAAATGACTCCGAGCCAGAACCCGATATAGCCGTTGTAAGGTTTGATGCTAATGAATATTCATTTAGACATCCTGAAGCACCTGATATCTATTTGTTGATAGAAGTTGCTGATTGGACTATCTCAAAAGATCGCAAGCAAAAAGCTCGTATTTATGGCAAAAATCACGTTTTAGAATATTGGATTCTTGATCTACAAAAGCGGCAAGTGTATATTTTTCGTCAGCCAGAGGAAGGTACTTATCGCGAAGAATTGATTTTGAATAGTATCGATAGTGTTACTATACAAGCTTTTCCTGATGTAGCGATCGCTTTGGAGGCAATGTTTCCGATCAAACAAAACTAAATGCTATTTGCTTTTTGTAATTTTGCTTAAGCGATCTCTTTTGTTCAAATGCATCAGGATAAGTTGCATCTTGTAAAAGCATTTTACGAGATTGGCGATCACCATAAACCCTCATGTACAAGTGCTAGTTACGTTGGGATGCTATGAAAGAGTCTTAAATCTCCTTCTGCTGCGATTTTTTCAAACCCGCTATCCAAAGCTATAAATATATTCCAATAATCTTGGCGGCACATTTTTGCAACTTTAGTAATCACCTTGTTTTCAAGTTCAGTATTACGTTTTCCTTTCCACAGATTATCAGCGAGTGCTACTACTAATTCCTCAAAATCACATTCTATATGCTGCCATTGTCCATGAGAACGACAACAACGAGCAATTTTAGGATCAACACCATGTGACAACAACAGCACTTCACCTACAACTTCATGTTCATTACCTTTTTTAATTAGTTCTGAAGGATGCAAAATTTTCCCAACATCATGAAAGTCGACACCTAATCGAATCCAATCTGAGTCAAATGAAATATTAAGTTGTTGAAATTGTAAAATCAGCAACTCTGCGGCTTCACCAACTAATTTGACATGCTGCATTAGGTGCGGCGATGCTCCTAGATTTTTGAGGAATTTATAGGAATCTTGAACAGATTGAAAAGTTATAGACTGCTGTTCCATTAATAACTAAACTGATTTATTTCAGGTTGGATTCGCGTATTCATTAATTTTAGCTTCTACGAATCCGAATTTTTTGTTTTGACGCAATCACAACGGCTCCAGTTTCTAAATCTTGACTCCAACTAGACAATACATCTTGCAATAGAGATATTCTTTCTGAACGAGGTAAATTCTCCAATCTTAAAACTCCACAATGCTGCCTTGCTTGTAGCCAAATCATTTGCTCAAAATCAGAATCCGTCGTAATGATAATGCGTCTTTCTCTTACCGCCCAATTCAAAATCTCACTATCACTCATTTTGTGATCAACATCACGCACACAAGCAACATCATGACCAGAATCTAGCAATAAACTCAATAAAGCTCCACTTGCATTCATATCAAGTAAAAATCTCATGATTACGATGCAACCGCTCTTTCAAAAATCTCCTCATTAGCTACTAAGCGATAAGCATAGAGCAACGCTGCATAAATATCAGCAATTTCTAAATCTGGATAATCATCTAAAATTTCCTGCATTGCTGCTCCCTTAGACAAAAGCTCTAAAATCATCGCCACCGAAATTCTCATGCCGCGAATTATTGGCTTACCACCTAAAATATTATGGTCAAAAGTAATTCTTGATAACAAGGATTCATTAGTAATTGACATAAATCTATCCTGTCTTGTCTCTTGCTGTTTTAGATATTATTTAGCTTTTGTAATTGCGCCTAGGCGATCTCCAAAAGGAAAAAATCTAATCGTTGCTTTCCCGATGACATTTTCTTTTGGCAAAAATCCCCAAATGTGCGAATCATTGCTGTGATTGCGATTGTCACCCATCATCCAGTAATAACCATTGGGAACCACCACTTCCCGCATTGCATATTTGGGAGCTTCGGCGATATAGGACTCATTGAGGGGGTGATCGTTGCGATAGACCTTGCCATTTTTAACCGCAATGCGATCGCCTTCCAATCCAATCAAGCGCTTGATATAAGCCTTGCTGTTATCTTCGATCGCGGGGGATTTGGGAGGATAAAAAATTAAAATATCGCCGCGTTGGGGGGCTTGCCATTTTTGCGATATCTTATCAACCAAGATGCGATCGCCTACTTGCAAAGTAGGCTCCATTGAGCCAGAGGGAATGAAGCGTGGCTCCACAATAAAAGCACGTAGAAAAATAGCGATCGCAAGGGCAACAGCAAAAATCCGAATCGTTTCTCCATGCTGTTGCCACCACGGTTTGACAGTTACTTGCGAATCGAGCTTACTTTCTGTGGACATGAATCAAGATCTATATATATTTGAGATGTTTAGAAATATGAGCGTAAAAAATTCCTAACTTCTAATATTTAGGAACATTTAAGTTGCCCGCCCGATTGTCAAAGGGCCAATAGCGGAACATCGCACGACCCACCAGATTTTCCTCTGGTAAGAATCCCCACATGTGCGAGTCTAAGCTGTTATTGCGATTGTCGCCCATCATCCAATATTTACCTTCAGGAACCGTAAAAAAGGGATAGTCCTTTCCATTCTGAACATTGGGTGGACGGAAGCAATTGGGACAGAGGGCATCGTCTTGAGTTGGCAAAGTATAGTTTGGCGGTGCGGCAATATATGGCTCATTTAAAGGCAAGTCATTAACAAAAACCTTGCCATCATGAATACTGATACGATCGCCGGGTACACCAACTACCCGTTTGATATAAACCTTGGTTGCATCGGGGACGACAGAACTATTAGGGGGATTAAAGACTACAATTTCGCCACGCTCAGGTTTACGCCAGCGAAAAGAAAGCTTATCAATAATTAGGCGATCGTCAATTAAAAGGGTTGGCTCCATCGAGCTAGAAGGAATAAACCTTGGTTCCGCGACGAATATCCGCACACCTACCGCCAATAACACAGCCACAGTGACGGTGGGCAAGTTCTCTAAAATAACGTTTTTAAAGGAATTTTCCTGAGCGGGGGGAGCGTGCTTAGGATCGGTTGGCGGATTAGATGATGGTTTATCAGGACGATCGCTAGAATTATCAGATGACATATAAAATGCTCGCTGGATACTGGTTTATTTTAAAATCTGATTCCTCTCATTTAGGAAATAGGGCGCTACGCCTTATTTCCTAAACTGGGGACTTAATCGCGCTCGGAACTTCGATCGCGCGATCGCCCGACAGGTCAAATTCTTGATGGATTAATTTCAGAGCTTGTTCCGCCTGATTATCTCGCACCACACAGCTAACTTTAATTTCCGATGTGGCAATCATCTCTATATTAATACCTGCATCCGCAAGGGCGCTAAACATCCTTGCAGCAATGCCCGACTGATAGATCATATTGGAGCCGACAATACTAACTTTGCTGATATCGCCATCACAGCTAACTTCGCCATAGCCTAGCACTGATGCATATTGTTTTAGGGCGGTTTCAGCTTTAGCCAGATCGGCACTTGCCACCGTAAAGGCAATTTCATTGACATCGCGATCGGACTGGGACTGCACAATCATGTCCAAACTGATATTTTGTTCAACTAGTTGCTCAAGGATTTTAGCTGCCATCCCAGGGCGATCGGGGACTTGCTGTACGGCAATGCGGGCGCGATTGCGATCTAAAGCAACTCCGCGCACGGGCGCAGCCGCAATCAGTTTTGCCTTATTTTCATCAGGAGGATGGCTTTGGACGGGAACATCAAAGGATTTTTGAATGGCGGCGATCGCTGCTTCTCCGTCGGTGGCGGCGATGACACAACTAATTTTGATTTCAGAGGTGGAAATCATCTGAATATTGATCCCCGCTTCCGCCAGAGCCATAAACATCTGCGCCGCCACTCCGGGTCTGCCGATCATGCCCACACCAATGATGCTGATTTTGGCGACGTGGGAATCAACGGTAATCGAGCTTGCACCAATTTCTAATCCGCGAGTCACCACTTCCGCCAGTTGCAATTGATCTTGAGGGATCGTAAAAGCTATGTCGTTGAGTCCTTGAGGTTCCTGTACGGCTTGGATAATTAAGTCCACATTGATCGCTTGATTGGCAAGGGATTTAAATAGCTGGGAGGCAATTCCGGGGCGATCGGGGACTTGGAGGAGAGCAATTTTTACTTGGTCATAATCAATGGAAACCGCTTCGACAAAGCGATTTACTTCTAAAGATTTCAGATCGCCAGTGCCGATGTGTGGGGCAGTAATTACCGTACCAGCATCATCGAGCCAACTCGATCGCACACACATTTTTACGCCAAAATTCCGCGCAATTTCGACGGAACGGGGATGCAATACCTTAGCGCCCAGACTGGCTAGCTCTAGCATCTCATCGCAAGTAATTTCTTCTAATAGTTGCGCCTTCGGGACGATTCGGGGATCGGTGGTCAAAATCCCGGGGACATCAGTATAAATTTCGCAAATATCGGCTTTGATCGCCGCCGCGATCGCTACAGCCGAAGTATCCGATCCCCCACGACCGAGAGTAGTAATTTCGGTACTTGGTAAACCTGACACAGGATTGATCGCCACACCTTGAAAACCTGCGATGATCACCACTTTGCCAAGAGCTAAGGCGGACTGGATTGGCTCTGGCTCTACATAGAGGATTCTGGCGCGAGTATGATTTGCCTCGGTGACGACCCGTACCTGTGAGCCATTCATCGCGATCGCAGGTTGCCCCACTGCTTGCAAAGCCATACTTAGCAAAGCGATCGTCACCTGCTCGCCTGTCGCTAAGAGCAGATCCATCTCGCGCTCTTTAGCGGCAATTTCATCAAGGCTTTGAGCATGGGTAGCTGACACAGCTTCCGACAGAGCCACCAAACCATCCGTGGTTTTGCCCATTGCCGAAACGACGACAACAACTTGATTACCAGCATCAACTGTCCGCTTAATGCGATCGCGTACTGCTTTAATGCGATCGGCATCGGCTACGGAGGAGCCACCATATTTTTGAACTATTAGCGCCATTCGTGGGGAAATTTATAAGCCTGAGAGAATTTCTTGCGATGTTTTGCCAAATAACCGAAGTTTCGTTAACTCAAGTCAACTCTTAAATCAACTAATTTCAGTCAAAGCATTACAGCCTATCTATCATACATTTCATCTAGCGATCGCCCTATATCAAAGCCAAAAAAGCCTTAGCCGTAAAAACAAATTTTTTTGCAGCCGTGCCGAAACGAGCCGAAATAAAGTAGAGATGCCCTGCCAAGTAGGGCATCTCTACTTTATTTCAAGGCTATTGTTAAAAGTTTTCTGCGATACATTGCGATCGCGGTAAATGCCAAGTATTGTTAAGATAATCCGTAAATTTGCTCTAATGGTATGATTGCCAAATTAGGAGTGAACGTGTACTTAACAAGGAACTGTCTTTTATGCAAACGGGGTCTGTTTCTCCACTGGTTCTGATCATTCTAGACGGCTGGGGACATAGAGAAGAAACCGAGGGCAATGCGATCGCCGCAGCAAATACTCCCGTCATAGATAGTCTGTGGAGTACTTACCCCAAAACTCTCCTCCAAGCCTCTGGCAAAGATGTTGGCTTGCCAAAAGGTCAAATGGGCAACTCAGAGGTTGGTCATTTGAATATTGGTGCGGGTCGTGTCGTACCCCAAGAATTAGTTAGAATTTCTGACGCTGTAGATGATGGCTCAATCATGTCCAATGAAGCCCTAGTCGCAGTCTGTGAAAAGGTCAAAGCCAACAATAGTAAATTACATTTACTGGGACTTTGCTCCGATGGTGGTGTTCATTCCCACATTGATCATTTATTAGGCTTAATTGATTTAGCTAAAGTACAGGGCGTTCCCGATGTTTGTATCCATGTGGTTACCGATGGACGCGACACTTTGCCTCAATCTGGTGTTAGCTTTATCAAGTTTATTCAGGCGCACCTCAACAAGATTGGGACTGGACGCATAGTCACCATCAGTGGTCGCTATTACGTGATGGATCGAGATAAGCGCTGGGATCGCGTCCAAAAAGCCTATGAAGTGCTCACCAATGATCAAATCACTACCAAGTTTTCTTCGGCTGTGGAAGTTTTAGAAGCAGCCTATCAAGAAAAAATTACCGATGAGTTTCTGCCGCCCACTCGTGTCGCTCACGGCGCGATCGCCGCAGGTGATGGGGTGATCTGCTTTAACTTCCGTCCCGATCGCTCTCGGGAGATCACCCAGGCCCTCGTTGCCGAGAATTTTACAGGATTTGAACGTGGTGAACGCATTACGCCCATTGCCTACGCCACTTTTACCCAATACGATAGCTCTCTACCCGTACCTGTTGCCTTCTTGCCCCAAAACCTCACTAATTTATTAGGTCAAGTGGTTTCGAGGCATGGACTCAAGCAGCTACGCCTAGCAGAAACTGAAAAATATGCCCATGTCACCTATTTCTTTGATGGCGGCATGGAAGAAGCGAGTGAAGGCGACGATCGCATCTTAGTAAATAGCCCTCGCGTATCCACCTACGACCAGCAACCAGAAATGTCGGCGACCGAGGTGACTAAAATTGCGGCTGAAGCAATCGCTAAACGGATGTATTCGCTGATCGTCATTAACTATGCAAATCCTGACATGGTAGGGCATACAGGCAATTTTGATGCAACCGTAAAAGCTTTAGAACATGTTGATCGATGTTTAGGCAACCTTTTGTCTAGCATTGCTAATGCTGGCGGCACAGCCTTAATTACTGCTGATCACGGTAATGCCGAATATATGTGGGATGAGCATGGCAACCCTTGGACGGCTCACTCCAATAACCCAGTACCATTTATTTTGGTAGAGGGTGAAGGCATTAAAATTCATGGTCATGGTGCTGACGTGAAGTTGAAGCCCGCAGGCGGTCGTTTAGCGGATATTGCGCCCACGATTTTGGAAATTTTACAAATTCCTCAGCCAGAGGAAATGACAGGAGTTTCCTTATTAGAGTCCGCAGCCTACGAAATCAAAGCCCTCAAAACACCAGTGAAAATTGGCAAGTAAAATAAAGGCGGTGCGAAGCACCGCCTTTATTTTATGGAGAAATTACGAGAATGTCTAAACTGACAAGACGAGAATTTATTGCTGTAAGTAGTTTGACGGCTGGATTTGCGATCGCTGTGCAGCCTATTTCTGCCAAAGTCATCACCACTGACAGTAAAGGCATTATGGCTGGGACTGTGGCAATTCCTGTCACTGATGGCTCAATTCCTGCCTATCGAGCAAGCCCCATTCTTGGCAAAAATTTTCCCGTAATTTTAGTTGTCCAAGAAATTTTTGGCGTTCATGCCTATATCCAAGATGTATGTCGCCGCCTTGCCAAATTAGGTTACTTAGCGATCGCCCCCGAAATGTTTTATCGCCAAGGTGATGTGTCTAAGCTCTCGGACATTCCTGAAATTCGCAAAATCGTCAATAAAGTCCCCGATGCACAGGTAATGGCTGATCTGGACGCAACCGTAGCATGGGCAGCAAAATCCGCGAAGGGCAATATTGATCAGCTAGGAATTACGGGTTTTTGTTGGGGTGGGCGGGTTACTTGGCTCTATGCTGCTCATAATCCGAAAGTGAAAGCAGGGGTGGCATGGTATGGCAGATTAGTCGGTGAAGCTTCCGAATTAACCCCCAAACATCCTCTTGACATTGCCCCCAATTTACAAGTGCCAATTTTGGGACTCTATGGTGGCAAAGATACGGGCATTCCTTTAGACACAGTTGAGCAGATGCGCGAGAAACTCAAAGGTTGTAGTAATACTTCGGAGATAGTTGTTTATCCAGATGCTCCCCACGCTTTCCATGCCGATTATCGTCCTTCCTATCGTCAAACAGAAGCTGAAGATGGGTGGAAAAAACTAAAAGCTTGGTTTAAGAAAAACGGAGTTTAGAGCTATAGCCCCTTTGGTTAAGACATAAAAAACAATAAGTGAGTGGCGGCGATTCGCCGCCACTCACTTATTGTTTTTTGGCTTGTCCTCATGCAAGTGATACCAAATGAAGAAATGGCTTAGCCATTTCTTCATTTGAAAAACCTTACTGGGTTTGGGGTTTTAATCACAAAAGTGTTGACACACTTTCGTGATTTGGTATGACTATAGCTATAAATAAAAAAGGCACTTGCTTAGCAAGTGCCTTTTTTATTAGGTTAATGGAATCGGGCAGAGTCGAACTGCCGTCCGCACTAGCGCCTAACCTCCCAGTCATTCACAGGTTTATCCAATCTAATCCTCGTGGAGGGAACTGCTATTTATCTCTAGCAATGGGAGATGCACTGATAAAGTCTTGAGCGAAAAGCCTATCAGAGAAAGCTATTCACAGCATCCGTTGAGGGGTTGAGTGGTGCATTTAACGGAGTCATACAACACTCCTCGAAACCGAAAAGTTTGGTTCTTAGGCTGCTACTGGAGCTGCTTTACGAGAGAAAGATACAATGTTGTTCGCATGTACTTGTTTGAGCCATTGATTTACGAGAGATAGCCCGCTCTCGACCTGCATCAAGGGATAGCTTCTACTAACACGTCGAAACCCTTACGATCCCAGTTAATTTAACTATAGCATTACTGAAGAACAAAATGGTGTAAAGCTCCGCTTTAGGCTTCTTCGTATTCCTCGTCATCATCTTGCGTTAGCCAATTGCATAGCCATAGCAACAGAGATACGGCTATCACCGAAAACAATTGGGAGCCATCGCCTTCATGCCAGTATTTGAATAAATCCGCTTGAGTTGAGATAACCACTAATAAAGAGACTCGCAAAGAATTAACGATAAAGGCGATCGCAATGGCGGATGGAAACATGATCCACCTGTTGACGAGAGATGTGGGGAAAACTAGGACAAACATGAGGGCGATCCGTAAGAGCATGAGAATAGGCGGTAATCCTGCACAGCCTCTCGCAACTTCTACCGCTCCAAATTGGCTGATGATCGTAACTCCTTGCTGCATTACTTTCACGCCCGAATACCACAGCACCGAATTGGCAAACTGAGCCGTAAACATGTTTACAGGAATGATCTTTTCAATGGCGGCGAATAGAAAGGTAACGGGTATACCAAGGGTTGCTGCTAAGAGAATCGCTTTCCAATATTGTTTTAATCCTTTCCACCCTGAAGCTATCAGGGCAACTCCGATCGTTCCCATCAGGGGTGTGAGAATAAATAAAACATCGTAAACTCGACGGGTGAGGAGGCTCTTAACTAGTACCCAAATAATTAATAGTGTGCCTGTGGCGATCGCGCTGGGGGTACTTTCAAATTTTAATTTCGGGCGATCGCGAATGACTAACAGGATCGATACTGACCAAGTTAATATCTGGATTGCCGTTTCATCAACGCTGGTTGCTAGTCGAGCTAAGAGCGTAATATTGATGGCTATGAGGCTGACCCATGTGGCAAGTAACCAAAATTCCAACCTATTAGTTGCTTTTTTTAAAGCATTTGGAAGATTACTAAAGTCACCGCGCAAAATATGATCGAGCATAGCTAATTAGAACAAACAGATTACTTTTACTATAAAAGATTTGCACCTTGCATTGTGCAAAGAAGGCGGCGCATTGCGCCGCCTTCTTTGATTTTGCTTAGAGAATATATAAAAGTAAGAATAGGACAATCCAGACAATATCCACAAAGTGCCAATAGACCGAAGCAGCTTCGATGCCAAAGTGACTCGTGTTGCTGTAATGTCCTGCCTTTAGCGATCGCACCAGTACTGAGGCGATTAAGGTCAAACCGATGATGACGTGCAGACCGTGAAAGCCTGTGAGGACATAAAAGGTACTAGCAAATAGATTAGTGGTTAACCCAAATTCTAAATGCTGATATTCATAAATTTGTCCAGCAATGAAAATTGCGCCCATGACGAAAGTAGCGAGAAACCATAGCTGAGCAGCCTTGACTTTATTTTCTTTAATCGCGCTATCGGCTTGGTGAATTACAAAACTACTTGATACCAGAATGATTGTGTTGATTCCGGGTAGAAGAAGTTCTAGATCAGGCGTGCCTTCAGGCGGCCAAGAGGGGGCGACGGAGCGAAAGGTCAGATAGGCGGCGAACAAGCCAAAAAAGAGCATTCCTTCAGAAATCAGGAAGACAATTAATCCAAAAACCCGTAAATCTGGATGTTCGGCATGACCCATTGACTCATGGGCATGAAGGGCTTCTTCGGAGGTGGTCGTTGTAGGAGCGATCGATCCTTGCATAGGTAGATGTTTGGATAATTTGGACTCAATAAGGTAAGGGGCTTAAGCCCCTTGTTTTGGAATTTGGAAATTAAGACGCAGCGATCGCCTCTTGACGATCTTCCTTATACTCTTCACCGTAGTCATAGGGCCCTGTAGCTAGTACAGGATCGCCAACCCAGTTATGGGGAATAGGAGGCGAAGAAGTTGTCCATTCGAGGGTTAAGGCATTCCAAGGATTATCAGGAGCTTGCTCACCTTTAAACCAACTGTAAACTGCATTGATCACGAAAGGAACTGTAGAAAATGCCAAGATTAATGCGCCAACAGTGCAGATCACATTAATGGGTGCAAATTGTGGATCGTACTGAGCAACGCGGCGAGGCATTCCCTGTAAGCCCAGAATGTGCATCGGACCAAAGGTTAAGTGCATTCCAATAAAGGTCAGCACAAAATGGATTTTGCCCCAAAATTCATTCAACATCCGTCCCGTCATCTTAGGAAACCAGTGGTATAGCCCAGCGTAAATGCCAAAGACACTGCCACCAAACAGGACGTAATGGAAGTGAGCCACTACGAAATATGTGTCATGCACATGAATATCAACGGGAGCCGAACCAAGCATAACGCCGCTTAAACCGCCGATTAAGAAAGTGGAGATAAAGCCCATTGCAAAGAGCAAGGGACTATCTAAGCGCAACTTACCGCCCCACAGTGTGGCAACCCAACTAAATACTTTGATCCCCGTTGGCACAGCTACCAATAAAGTCGCCACCATGAAGAACACGCGCAACCAGTCAGGTGTGCCACTGGTAAACATATGGTGCGCCCACACAAATAAGCCCAAAGCGCAAATCATCATGCTGGAATAGGCGATCGCCTTATATCCAAAAATTGGCTTGCGGCTATGGGGTGGGATCACTTCAGAAATGATGCCAAATACGGGCAGGATCATCACATACACGGCAGGGTGAGAATAAAACCAGAATAGGTGCTGATACACGACGGGATCGCCGCCGCCTGTGGGATTAAAGAAGTTTGTGCCGATCAGGAGGTCAAACCCTAGTAACACCATTGCTCCTGCTAATACAGGGGTTGCCAATAGCACCAATACGGAGGTTGCCATCATCGCCCAGCAAAATAGAGGCATACTAAACAGATCCATCCCCTTCATCCGCATCGACCAGATCGTGACGAGGAAATTCACCGCCGCCAAAATTGATGAGGTTCCCACTAATAAAATGCTGAGAATCCAAATCGCTTGTCCGACATGTTCATCGGTCAAAATGCTCAAAGGTGGATAGGCTGTCCAACCTGTAGATGCGGGCCCCACAAAGAAGCTACCCATTAGTAACAATCCCGCGGGAATGGTCAACCAAAAGGCGATCGCATTCAATCTCGGAAAAGCCATATCTCGCGCCCCGATCATTAGAGGCACAAGGTAATTGCCAAAACCACCCGTCACCGCAGGCACGATCCACAAAAAGATCATGACCGTACCGTGCATGGTAAACAGGCTGTTATAAAAAGCGGGATCGACAAGATCGGAGTCTGGTGTGGCAAGCTCTACACGCACTATCGAGGCAAGCGCCCCACCGACTAGATAAAACACAAACGAAGTAACGAGATATTGAATCCCGATTACTTTGTGATCGACGCTAAAGGTAAAGAACTCCCACCAAGGAGTCTTTTGGGGTTCAGCCCCTGCGCTCGGACTTTGAGTTGGAGTGAGAGTTTGGGTCATAGAGAGGTTGGTAATTAGTGATGGATGAGAATTTTTAGCTGTTAGCGATTAGCTGTTAGCTTGCTACTTGTTATCCCCAGTTGAGAGACTTTACCTTTTAGATATTCCTGTTCGGATAGTTGAGAGGCAGGACGGGAGGCAACGATCGCTTCGGGATCGTTACTGGCGATTTCTTGTTGCTCCTTTAGCCACTTGGAGTAATCCTCTGGGGTATCAATAACCATCGTGGTACGCATACCGCCATGATAAGAACCGCACAACTCAGCGCAGACTACAGGATATTCACCCACTACGCGGGGCGTAAATTCGAGATAGGTTTCGCGACCGGGAATCACGTCCTGTTTGATGCGTAGCTGAGGAACCCAAAAGGCATGAAGGACATCTACTGCGCTCATATTCAAGCGGACTTTTTTGCCCACAGGTACATGTAACTCGGCAGTTGCAATTTCATCTGTGTAGTTAAAAATCCATGCGAACTGCATGGCGCTGACATTGATCGCCACCACATCGGCATTTTCGGAAGGCATTACCCCCGCCATCATTACCCCATCATTATTCGATGAAGCTAGGGTTGCTTTGGACATTGGCATCCCCCCATGGTCATGATGGGCAACAGTATGACTCATTCCACCGTGAGCCATGCCGCTTAAGTCCTGAGTGCCTTGCATGGCGGTATAGACATCGAAGCTATAAATGGCGACCCACATCACGATTACAGTGGGGATCGCAGTCCATGCAATTTCGAGGGTTAAGTTTTCGTGAATCGCGGGCCCGTCGGTTTCATCGCCTTTGCGCTTACGAAATTTGACGATCGAATATATTAAGACTCCCTCAACAATGAGGAAAAATCCTGCCGCGATCGCCAGAATTGTGTTAAATAAGCCGTCATACAAAATGGCTTCATCGCCTGCCGCGACTGGTAGTAAGCCGTTATTGCGACCATACCAAATGCTGGCGGCAACGATCAGACCGATGATGACGACTAGAGAAATTAGTTTGTTGTTTACTTTCATGGTGAGGTTGCCCTATCGTGCTGCTCCTATAAAGTAGATCGGAATTAATGGGAGCGTCCTAGCGGATATTTTAAGAATTAGGACAGTTTGACATAGTGTCTATACTGGCATCTAATTCCAGAATGAGGGGCAATTGTTTGCAATCTTTTAGCAATTTCTTTGGGATCATGGCTGGTCTAGCAACCTAATGCCAATTCACGAAAATGTGACGATACTTTATAAAGGGCTTAATATACTGCACACACGTACTCTATTCCCAGTCCCTTAATTTTTAAAGTAAGTCCCCCCTATGACTTTGCAGTGGTTTGAGTTTGCTTTTAAGATAAAAGGCTCCGTCGCACCGATCATCTTACCTAGAGTTTTAATTTTTACAGGATTTGCCTTCGCAGTTTCGATCTTTCATCATTACGAGCCTCAAATATCTCTCAAAATATTAGGAGATCTGACTAATAATGTTGTTTTTAACTTGGTCTTAGGCTTGCTCTTGGTCTTTCGGACAAATACTGCCTACGATCGCTATTGGGAAGGACGCAAAGCATGGGGAACCTTGGTGGTAAATATTCGTAATTTAGCGAGATTAATGCAAATTGCGATCGCTTCTCCCGAAGGGGAAGAACTTCAACAAAAAGAACGCTCGATTAAATATCTCAATGCTTTTGCGATCGCCACAAAACGACATCTTCGCGGTGAAGCGATCGAGAATGATCTTGATGAGATTTTGCCAGAGGAAGATATAACTAAACTGCGAAATGCCAAACATGTTCCGTTAGAAATAACGCTTTGGTTGAGCGATTATCTGCAAAAGCAAGTGCAATGCGATCGCATTGACACCAATTATTTTGTCGCAATGAATAGTTCGATTAATGGTCTAGTCGAAGGCTTAACTAGTTGCGAAAGGATTCTCCGAACTCCATTACCTTTTGCCTATTGCGTTTATCTGAAACGATTAATCCTGATTTACTGTATCGGCTTACCATTCCATTTAGTAATGGAACTTGATTGGCTAGCGGCGATCGCAGTGGGGTTAGTTAGCTTTATCCTTTTGGGAGTGGAACAAATTGGTAGCGAAATCGAAAATCCCTTTGGACATGATGCCAACGATTTGCCAATTGATGCACTATGCGAAAGTATAAACACGAATATTGAGCAAGTAATTGCCTACCAACTTAAGTAAAGGGACAAACCAAAATCAAAGGCTGTGGCGCACGCTGAGCGTACGCTACAGCTATTTAGGATTTTATATTTAATTGCGCCTAACTACTTAGCTCAAGGGTTTGATATTAATCGCTATACTTATCATTGATATGCTTGCATATTAGACCAGTCGCGCTTCAGCATCACCGTGTTCCTATGGGCTATGAGCCACTCCACCACAAATATCGTCCTCAAACCTTTGCCGATCTCGTCGGACAAGAGGCGATCGCCCATACCCTGACTAATGCCTTAAATACTAAGCGCATTGCTCCCGCTTACCTATTTACAGGCGCAAGAGGTACAGGCAAAACATCAAGTGCGCGGATTATGGCAAAGTCGCTCAATTGCCTAAGCTCTGACAATCCTACTCCTCACCCCTGTGGCAAGTGTGAGCTATGCCATAGCATTGCCAATGGTAATGCCTTAGATATTACGGAAATCGACGCAGCAAGTAATACAGGTGTTGATAATATTCGAGAGTTAATTGAACGTGCCCAGTTTGCACCAGTTAAGGCAAGATTTAAGGTTTATATCATTGACGAATGTCATATGTTAAGTACCGCAGCATTTAATGCCTTGCTAAAAACCCTTGAAGAGCCACCCGATCGCGTAACTTTTATTCTCGCTACAACTGACCCACAGCGCGTATTACCTACGATTATTTCGCGATGTCAGCGTTTTGACTTTCGGCGGATTCCCCTTGATGCGATGGTTAAGCATTTAGGGAAGATTGCCGCGAATGAGAACATTAATATTCATCTGGAAGCTTTAACTTTAGTCGCCCAAATCGCACAGGGAGGACTGCGGGATGCCGAATCTCTGCTTGACCAATTGAGCTTATTAGATGGAGAGATTACCGTGGAGGCGGTTTGGGATTTAGTTGGCTCTGTACCAGAACAGGACTTGCTCTCACTAATTGAGGCGATCGCTGCCGATCATTCCACGCAATTAATTGACTATGTGCGGCGAATTATGGATCGAGGTCGTGAACCTTTAATCGTGTTGCAGAATTTGGCGAATGTCTATCGAGATTTATTAATTGCGAAAACCGCAAGCGATCGCAGTGATTTAGTTGCGATGACTAGCTCTGGTTGGACGCGCTTAGTGCAGCTAGCTCAAACCTTGCCCGTTCCTAATATTTTGCTGGGTCAACAACATTTGCGATCGGCGGAGTTACAGATTCGTAATTCCACTCAACCACGTTTGTGGTTAGAGGTTACACTCATGGGTTTATTGCCTTCCGCCCAAGGGGCGATCGCTACACCTCATCCCCAAGCAAGTGGAACTCCATCTCCAGCATATATTCCACCACGTCATGTTCCTGTAACTCCCCCAATCAATTCTCCGCTTCCTAAAGTTAATCCTCCTCTAGAAGTTGCGACTCCTCCGCAGCAAGACTTGCCAGTGGAAACTCCGATTTCTTCGGGTAATGATGATTTGGTGAGCTTTGCCTCAGTGGGCTATGACCTAGACCAGCTATGGCAAAATCTCTTACTAATGTTGCCGACTCCCACTAAATCAATTTTTGTGCAAATGGAAGGTCGATTTTTAGAAGTTGATACTAATAGCGTCAAAATAGGCTTAGGTGGAAAGCGGGATGAGACTACTAAAAATATTGCTGTCCAAAAGCGTCCTGAATTAGAAAATGCTTGTGCTAAGTTGCTGCAACGTCCGATTAAGGTGATGTTTAAGTTTGTGGCAAATCCTCTGCCAGAGGAATCGCCAACCCAAGTTCATGCGCCTTTACCTCATTCACCAGCGATCGTTACACCAGCGATTAGTGCGCCTGTAGTTATTGTTCCTGCTTCTCCTGCTCCGATTCCTTCTCCTCCTCCAAGTAATGGAGCAGTTATTTCTGTAAATAATCCCGTTATAGATTCACCTCCAACCTTGGAATCAGCAGGAAACATTAGCAAGCCCATTCCTGTCAATCCTCCGCAGACTAAGGGATATGTCGGTTTATCCGAAGAAGAGAAAATCGTGAGAAATATGGCAGATTTTTTTAATGGACAAGTTATTGATCTCGACGAGGAACCAACGGAGCAAGTTAATGCAAGCGATTAATACCCCTAAAAATTTGCATGGCTTTGCGCCGCCACTCTCTAGGGGGGTATTGCATAGCTATACAAAACTCCTGAGTGTTATAAGCTAAAAATAAACACGATAGATAAAAATATGTCGGAGATTTGAAATTAAGCTACATGAATATTGATCGTCCCCCATCGGCATTTTTTAAACGATTTTCAAGTATCCCTCTGCAATGGGTAATTATTGTGCCGTTTATGCTGCAAATTTTGGGGGCAGTGGGGGTAGTGGGCTATTTGTCCTATCGGAGTGGGCAAGAGTCGGTTCATAGGCTTGCAGGTAGGCTAAAAAATGAAATAAATATTCGAGTTGCCGAAAAGACCCTAACCTATCTGCAAACCATCGATCAGATCAATAAAAACAATATCAGCGCTCTCCGTCGTGGGAATTGGAGTTTTGATGATTTCTCTAGCCAAGAGCGACAGGCTTGGGAACAAATGCAGCTTAGTTCTTTGTCGCCAATGACGATTATCGGATTTGGTACACCGTCGGGGGGACATCGGGCTGTAGAAAGACTGAATGACGGAACATTTGCGATTCGGGCTGTCCAGAATGGTGGAGGCAGCTATATGAGCTTTACCACTAATCCTGATGGTACTCCTGCTCAAGGTACACAAACTACGATTAACTTTGATGCCCGTCAGCGTCCTTGGTATCAGGTCGCTGTAAAATCTCAAAAGGCGGCTTGGACGAATGTATACCCTCATATCTATACGGGTGAACTTTTGATTGCGTTGGCGGAACCAATCTATGAGCCTAAGGACTCAAAACTCTTAGGAGTCACCTATGGCATCCGTACCATTGAAGAGATCAGCCGTTTTTTACGAACCATAGATATTAGGACAGGTTCAGTCTTTATCATTCAACGCGATGGAACTCTGGTCGCAAGCTCAGGCTCCGAGAAACCCTATAATCTTGCGCCAAATGCCAGTGATCAGCAACTCCTATCTGCGATCAATAGCCCAAGCCTTTCTATAAGCATGACTGCCAAATATTTGGGCGATCGCTTTGGAAATTTGGGAAATATCCAGCAAGCTGAGCAATTTGATTTTGCAATCAATGGCGATCGCCAACTTGTCCAAGCCGCACCAATCAGGGATCAACATGGACTGGATTGGCTAATTGTAGTGGTGATTCCTGAGTCTGATTTTATGGCAGAAATTCAGGCGAATAGAATCTGGACAATTTTATTATGTGGACTTACCTTAGTTATCGCCACAGGGTTTGGGCTATTAACTACCCGTTGGATTGCCCGTCCGATTTTGCGATTAAGCCTTGCTAGTAAAGCCATAGCTCGCCGAGAGTGGCAAGAGACATGGTTTGAAAATTGCGCGATCGCCGAAGTGAAAATGTTGAATGAAGCCTTTAGTCTGATGACGACAGAGCTTCGGGTGGCTGATCAACTCTTTGGGAACTATGAGCAAGATTTAAAGAGACAAGTTGCAGAAAAAACGATAGCTCTAACTGAAGCTCAACGGATTGCGCGGATTGGCAGTTGGGAGTTTAATGTCGTAACTGGAGAAAGCACTTGGTCAGATCAACAATTTCGCATTTTAGGTTACGACCCCAAGGAGCCATTACCCCTCTATGCCAACTTTTTCGATCTTCTTCCTGCCGCTGATCGCCCTAAAATGCAGACAGTTGTTGAGGAGGCGATCGCGCATGGCACACCCTACGAAGTGGAGCATGGTATTTTCCGTCCCGATGGCTCCATCTGTCATATCGTTAGCCGAGGTGAGGCGATATGCGATGAACAGGGGAAAGTAATTAAACTAGTCGGTATGATTACGGATATTACGGCGCAAAAAGAAGCGCAAAAAACTCTAGAACTTCAAAGCATCATCATGAATAATATGGCAGGTGGTGTGTGTTTAGTTAAAGCCGCAGATCTCATCATTGTCTACACTAATCCCAAATTTGACGCAATGTTTGGCTATGGAGAGGGTGAACTGGTCGGTCAACCCGTTGGCTTAATAAATTATGTTGAGACAGAAGTAACACCCACTGTCCCTGTTCGAGATGTAGTTACGAAACTTGATCGCGATGGGGAAGCGGAATATGAAGTTCACAATCGCAAAAAAGATGGCACACTTTTCTGGTGTAGAGTCCATACCTCTAGATTTGAGCATCCTGAATATGGAACTGTCTATGTCGCTGTTCAGCAAGATATAACTGAGTTAAAACAAGCAGAACTAGCGTTACAGCAGAGTGAATCTCAACTTCGCAATCTATTTGCGGGAATGACAGATTTTATCTTTGTGCTAAACCATGAAGGTAGATATCTAAAGGTTGCCCCGACTCAAGCCAATATTGAAAATAATAGTATCAGTAAGGTCAATCAGACTTTACACGAACATTTACCAAAAACTACTGCTGATTATTTCTTAGAGATGATTCAGCAGGTTCTCCAAACGCAGGAAAGCCACAAAATTGAATACAGCTTGGAGATTGCAGGTAAAACACTATGGTTCTCAACAATTGTATCACCGCTAGATGGGGAGTCAGTCCTGTGGGTAGCTCGTAATATTAGCGATCGCAAACAATTAGAACTCGATCTACAGTTATCAGAAAGCAAACTAAATGACATTTTAAATAGTGCCACCGCCTCAATTGCACGATTGTTTGTCAAAGCTAACGGTACTTTTGCAATGGATTATATTTCTGATGGTTGCGAACTAGTTAGTGGCTACACATCTGCCGAACTAAAAGCGGATAATGCCCTTTGGCTGAGTCGGATTAATCCTCAAGATTGGGAAGCAGTACAATCTCAAGTATATGAGGATATTTTTGCTGAACGAGGCGGGAATTATACTTATCGATTTCACCATAAAGATGGATCGCAGCGTTGGATTTCGCAAACAAATCATTCGCGCTGGGATAATCGTGAAAATGCTTGGATTGTCACGATCATCTCCAAAGATATTAGCGATCGCAAACAATTAGAGATAGATTTACAGTTGTCAGAAAACAAACTAAATGACATTTTAAATAGTACAACCGCAGTAATTACGAGGACACTGATAAAAAATGATGGCACATGGGAAATAACCTATGTTTCTGAAGCCTGTGAAGCAGTCTCTGGTTACAGTTCCAAGGAATTAATTGATGATCAAGCACTTTGGGTCAGTTCTATCTATTCTGAAGATTGGCAAAGTTTGGGAGATCAAATTTACGCAGATATTTTTAATGAGATTGGTGGGACTTATATCTATAGATTTCGCCATAAAGACGGATCTCTACGTTGGATGTCGCAAACAAACCATTCTCGCTGGGATAAATTTCTGAATGCCTATGTCGTCACGATACTTACCTCAGATGTGAGCGATCGCAAACGAGCTGAAGAGTTACTGCAAAGAAGTGAATTAGCTCTAATTGAAGCTCAGAGAGTTGCTCATATCGGTAATTGGGAATTTGAAATTCAAAGTCAGAAGATTACTTGGTCTAAAGAACTTTTCCTTATGTTTGGGCTTGAACCTCATCAATCAGAGCCAAACTTTACAGACTATCTTCAGATGATTCATCCCGATGATCGCTTAATTCTGCAACAAAAGGTGGAACAGGCGATCACAGAGGGCATACCCTATAGAGTTGATTACCGTACTATTCAAGATGGAACAATCCGCTACCATGAAGGACGTGCAGAAGTAGAAAAGAACGCACAGGGACAGGTCATCCGCCTCTACGGAACTGCTTTGGATATTAGCGATCGCAAACAGATCGAAATAGAACTACTCCAAGCCAAAGAAAATGCAGAGGCAGCCACTAAAGCCAAGAGTGCATTTCTGGCTAACATGAGTCACGAGATCCGCACACCGATGAATGGAGTGTTGGGCATGGCGCAACTTTTGGAAACCACACCTTTAGATACAGAGCAGCAGGACTTTGTGAAGATCATCAAAGAAAGTGGTGATGCGCTATTGACTATTATTAACGATATTCTTGACCTATCAAAAATCGAGTCAGGGATGCTAGAACTCGAAAACAGGGATTTTGCACTTACCGAAGTGATTAGTTCCGTTTGTCAATTGCTATCTAGTCAAGCACAAGATAAACAAATTCAGCTTCAATATGAGATCGCCCCTAATATTCCGCATATATTGGTAGGCGATAGTCCTCGATTGCGTCAAATTCTGTTAAATCTTATTGGTAATGCAATCAAATTTACTGAACATGGTCAAGTACAAGTTTCTGTTAGTGGTAGCCCTGTTCAAAATACTTTCTTAGATGCTAATCAAGAATCACCGCAGAGTGCCAATAGGTGGGAACTTAGATTTGCGATCGCAGATACAGGGCTGGGTATCAAAGTTAACCAAATTTCCAAGCTATTTCAAGCCTTTACCCAAGCCGATGCTTCGATCAATCGCAAATATGGCGGAACGGGGCTGGGATTAACTATCAGTAAGCGACTCATCGATTTAATGAATGGTCAGATCTGGGTGGAGAGTTTCGGGCAGGTGGGCGGATATCCTCCTCTCGATTGGCAGCCTGAAGTAATTACCCAAGGAGCAACATTCTATTTCATTATCTATCTCACTATTGGTAAGGCGATCGCCCTACCTCAGACATCCGCGATTACCGAAATCAATCCTCACTTAGCCGATCTGTTGCCTTTACGAATACTTTTAGCTGAGGACAATGTATTTAATCAAATTGTTGCTCAATCTCTTCTTGCTAAACTTGGTTATCAAATTGATGTCGTTAATAATGGGAGAGAAGCCCTAGAGGCTTTGCAACGTAATCCCTATGACTTAGTATTTATGGATGTGCAGATGCCTGAAATGGATGGTATTACGGCGACTAAGCTAATTCGCGGACTAGAGGATGATGCAATCAATCAAATCCAAATTATTGCGATGACTGCGGATGCTAGCTCTGAAGATCGCCAGAAATGTTTGGCTTCAGGCATGAATGGTTTCATCAGCAAACCCATCAATATTCAAGAAATCATTCAGCTACAAAATATTGTATCTCCCAAGAAGTTATAGCTGTGAAGCGAGTTGCGGTGCTTCGCACCGACACTCGCTTCACAGCTATAACTGATGTTACGTGGAATGAATATCGCCCTCACCCCCCAGCCCCCTCTCCCATTAAGGGAGAGGGGGAGCAAGACTAATTTCTTGTCCCCCTCTCCCCTTTTGGGAGAGGGGCTAGGGGTGAGGGTCTTGTGAGCTTCCACGTAACATCAGCTATAACTACAAAAATCGGTTGGGGGAAAGTTGATTAATAATCTCATCGGTATTGCCCAAGGCGTGAGCCGTAAACCTTTGCGATAAGGTCGGCACATAGACAGTGGGGCTAGTAAAGCCTGAGAACAAATGGAGATTCGCATAGCCTTCTAATGCTCCCACCAACGGTAAACCATCGCTACTAAATGCAACTAAACAATTGCGCCATTTTCCTTGAAGTTCTCCAATTTTTGGTAAGACTTTGCTCACATAGGCGCGAATTTTTGTCTCACTTTGCTGAGCATCGATCGCTGCATAGGGATCAGTTAACACACGGCTAAGCTGTCCAAATCTCACACGGCGATCGCAAAATTGAATTGCCCCTGCATCAATGGAAGGTGGCAACAATTCGCGTCCTGACTCATCCCAGAGAGCATCTTTTTCTTTGCTGGTTGTCGTTGCTTCGAGGTCATAGCGCTTGGTAGCCGCAGGCATGACCATCGTTCGTAATTCCAAATCAACGGGTGGGGTGTCGATCGCTTCAGCATGGGTGAAATAGACGCGAGCATTAATCCCTGAAGCCTTGAGCAAAGCGCGAGATAGTCCTCCAGCACAGACCACAACTCGCTCGGCTGAGAAATCCCCTTGCTCTGTAGATACACCCGTAAGGCGATCGCCTGCCACTAATAGACGATTGACCTTTGCGTAGAGAATCTCACCACCCAAACTTTCCAAAGCTTGGCTATGGGCTTTTACAAAGCAATCCAAATTAACATGAGCGTGGGGCAGAAGTAACGCGCCGCTAATGGCTTGGGTATTCAGAAGTGGTTCGCGATCGTGGGCTTCCTGAGCATTAAGTAAGGTCGGGGCGATCGCGCAACTGGCATATTGAGAAAGCATCTCTTGCGGGTCAGCATCAACTTCCAGAGTTAACAATAAATCTAGTTCTCGAAACTCCGTATCGATCCCTAATTCATGGGATAGATTCCGTTGGCGATTAATCCCTTCCTCGCATAGTTGCTTGGTGATAGGGCTTGATCCAGACCAATAGGAAATACCACCATAACCAAGGCTACTAGAGCCATTGAATTGAGAATTCTGCTCAATTAGCAATACAGAAAATCCTGCCTTCTGTAGTTCGTAGCTCAATGATATACCTGTGATCCCACCTCCAATTACGATCCAATCATGCATTACTTTCTATCTCTTTAATTCAATAAAAATTCTATATCGTGGAATTTCCTAGTTTGCCTTAGGCAAACTAGGAAATTCTATATTTCTTGTAAACCAATCTCTTCTAAAAGATTGTCGCCAGCACCTTGATGCTGCGTTTTTACCCACTTGAGGCGCTTTGGCAAAACACACATCCGCAAAGTCACAGAGCCAATAATCGGAATCCAATGCAACATATAAATCATGCCAGAGGCACTTTGAATGATGGCTTGTCCCCATGTAACTTGATAGGATCGACGCAGTCCAAATGCCATTGTTACCGAAGTAAGCGCTAGGGAAAATCCTGCGATCGCGGGCAACATGGGATTATGTCTCAACAGAATCGCGGCGATCGTGTCAGGAATAAAGGCGACAGTTAGCAAATATTGGTTGATGTAAAACAAGCTCGCGTCAAAGGTTTTGAGAAATCCCATTTTGCCGCTTACGAGTAAGCTCCAATAGTCAAGATAGCGCTGAAATCCGCCTTCCGCCCAGCGATTACGCTGATGCCAAAGTTGTTTGGCATTGACGACACCTTCTTCTAAAACCGCAGGGAAGTTAAGACAAGCGATATCCCATTGATTGAGATGGAGGCGAATCGTGAGGTCGAGGTCATCGGTAATGGTTTGTTCATTCCATCCCCCGCAATCATCAAGAGCCTTGCGGCGCACAAATTGACCATTGCCCCGCAATTCCCCTACACCGCCAACGCGAATGCGTAAATCCTGTAAACATAAATCTAGAGCCATTTCCGCCGATTGTCCTGCTGTCCACCAGTTTTCCGTGGCATTGGCGATCGCCTTGCGTAATTGTACTGCGCCGATTTTAGCCTGTTGGAATACAGGGACAAGCGATCGCAAAACATCGTTGGGAACTTGAGCATCGGCATCAAATACGCCCACGATATCGCCCTGAGTGAGAGCTAGAACTTGATTTAATGCGCCTGATTTGCCCCCCTGTGCATCAGCACCTCGGCGAAGGGTCTTCAATTGTGGATACTTTTGCTTAAGTAGGTCTAGCACCTCTGGGGTGCGATCGCTACTATTATCATCCACAATCCACACCTCAAAGCGATCGCTGGGATAGTCCAACTGACAAAGGTTTTTGACCAGATTGGCAATTACTGCCTCCTCATTTTTTGCCGAAGCTAAGAGAGAGAAAAAGGGTAAGTCTTTGTTTAATTCGGGGTTTGAGTCTGGATTAGCAAAATTAGTTGAGGTTACTTGGGTAACCAGATCAGGCAAAGGCGGCGCAAAGATCAGCCGCAAAGCATGAATAGCGAATAATCCGAGAAGTACCCATTGCATCCAAGGAGCGAAATGTAAACTAATGGTCAACCCATAGACAATGGCGAGTATGGTGATGGTTTTGAGCCTACGGCGATCGCCTCCTGAATGAAGGCTGCTACGAAAATTCGTCTCGTGCATTTGCGGTATATATTACGAAATGTTTAGCTGGACATACTCAGGATACCGCTTTTCATCAAAGCTTTTCATCAAAGCTTTTTACAATTCTCTAAACCCCTAGGCTAAACCTCTGATTCCTAGGCAATATCCCAATGAAAGAGTGGCTTAGCCAAATAAATAGGGCGGCGCGTTGCGCCGCCCTATTTATTTGGCTAAGCCATAACCAACAACAACCTCTAAATCGCTAATATAGTGAAGATGGATCGAGAAATAAGTAATAACTGAATGTTCGGCTTTCTAAAACGCAAAAATCGTAAAAAAATCGCACGTATTGAAATCACTGGAGCGATCGGGTCAAGTACTAGAACGCGAGTTCTAGAAGCCCTTGAATTTGTGGAAGAAAATAAATTCCCTGCTCTCCTCCTGCGGATTGATAGTCCGGGGGGAACCGTTGGCGATTCTCAAGAAATCTATGCTGCTCTTAAGCGCATCAGAGAAAAAGTCAAAGTTGTTGCTAGCTTCGGCAATATTTCCGCCAGTGGCGGCGTGTATATCGGTGTTGGTGCTGATTACATTGTGTCCAACTCAGGCACAATCACAGGTAGTATCGGCGTAATTTTGCGTGGTAATAACATTGAGAAATTACTAGACAAAATTGGTGTTTCTTTTAAAGTGATTAAGTCGGGAGCTTACAAAGATATTCTTTCGTTCGATCGCGAAATCACCCCCGAAGAAAGAGCAATTCTGCAATCCCTCATCGATACTAGCTATAACCAATTTGTCGAAACCGTCGCTGAAGGTCGTAAGCTCAGTCCCACTACAGTGCGATCGTTTGCCGACGGCAGAGTCTTTACAGGCGAGCAAGCCCTTGCCCTCGGTCTAGTTGATCGCCTTGGCACGGAAGAAGATGCGCGTATATGGGCTGCCGAACTGGTTGGACTCGATCCCAAAACGACAAAAGTATTTACGATCAAGCCGCCCAAGTCCTTTGCCAGCAAGTTTTTGCCTAGCAATTCCGAAAATGCGATCGCCCGTCTGCAATTTGAAGCGGAAACCAGTGGAATGCCTCTTTGGATGTGGCAATAAGCCCAAGAAAGCCAATTTATAATGGCTTTCTTGTTATAGCTCTATGGAAGTAAAGACTAGCCCAGCAAGGATTAATCCCATACCCAATATGTACCAAGGAGTAATGCGATCGCCTAAGAACAGTGTCGAGAAAAGTGTGACTAAAATGAAAGTTAAAAATGTGAAAGGATAAGCCTTAGAAAGGGGAATAAACCTTAAGGCAAATACCCAAAGTAAAGTACCGATCCCATAAAACAATAAACCTAGTATTAATGCAGGATTTATCCAAGTAGAGATATTTTCACTATTAATTAAAACAGCCCCTTTTTTAAATAAGATATGTCCTCCAGTTGTTACTAAAGAAATAGCTAAAAGCAAAAGTAAATTTCTGTCAAACATATTAGCTGGGAAGTTCCAAATACAAGATTGATCTGCGTAGTGATAATACGCCTAAAAAATGATAGATGCTTAAACAATCGCAATCTTTTAGCCTGTAGCACTATGGTAGAAATGGGGCTGAACCGAGGATATTTTAGAATGGCTTTTTTTGATTTCTTCTGCATGTTGTGACATCGGAACAATTGTGTAATGCTCGGATAAAATTTGTAAAACTTTACCAACCATTGCTACTTTCTTATAACTAGGCTGATTCATCGCTGGAAAAAAAGCTAACTCAGGAACGTCTTCTTCTCCCATAAAATCTAAGGGATGCAAAAGAAGAGACGGTTGTACTTTCATCAGCCGACAAAGAGCAATAGCAAAGCGGAAATAAAGTAAAGCTAAGGACTTGGAAAATACGGCTAGATATAACAGATAACTAACGTGAATTGGCAACTTAAAAATAGGCATTGTGGTTACAGGAATCTCAATCAAATCGCCCATCAATCTCCATTTATAGGGATTTAAAGGACGAAATCCCTCTCGAAATTTGCCAAATAGCTCTTTACGTTTTTCCATTTCCTCTTTACTCAACTTGCTCGACATAAAGTAGTAAGCTCGAGCGAGGGGCCCTAAAAAAGTAGGAAATGTGGAAGCATCATATTGATAGCCACGACGCGATAAAACTCTTAATACCGTAGAAGACAAACTGAATCCAGGTCCTCTAAATCCGATAGGACGACTTCCCGTCGCTTTCTCGATATTCTCTTCGGCGATCGCCAATTCGTGATCTACTTCTTCTTCGGAGTAAAGATGCAACCAAGGCTCATGTTTAAAAGAATGATTGCCAATCTCATGTCCCGCATCAGTAATCATTTTAAGAGCAGCATGGTTTTTCTCTAGAGAAGCATCTTGCCCGACAATAAAAAAAGTTATCTTGATATCGCGCTCTTTTAAAAAATTTAATACACGGGGAATAACAATATCTAAATAAGAAGGAAAGGATTGCCAACCCTCATCGCCATGGGTCTTCATATAAGACCATTGATTATCAAGATCCAGCGATAGACTGGAGATATTATTATTTTTTGCTTTCATTTTATTTTTACCAAAAGTTTAAGTTAGGAGGAAATTGATAGGGGTAACTTAGCTGTTACTATAATGAACCATAAAGTTATAAAGATAGTCAAAACTGCTAATAAACTCCAAAAAATCAAGAAAACTTTCGGGTTGCTTCTAAAGGGAATTAATTGATATTGATGAATGCAATCTTGAGTAAAAGAACTGTTGAACTGACAAATGATGTTTGTAAATCTTTGACCTAACCGAAACTGATTAAATTTTAATTCCTCAGGGATATTTTTAGATTGAGAAATTTCCGCTCCATAATGTAAAGATACGGAAGCGATTTGGACTGTTAGGGATATTAATAGAATAGCTTGAAAAAGAATAGCAATCAAATTCTTTTTAGTTAAGTATTTGTTAATAAGAAAAGCAGCCATAGGAATAATTAAAAGATGAACTGATGTAAGTTGGTACTTAGCTCCCCAAGAATCATCGGCTGCCCAGTATAAATATCTACTAGTTAATAAAATGTGTCCGATCAGATTAAAAATTCCCGCAACAAAATAACATTGAATATAGGGAGAAAACTTTTTCCAGAATAAGATCGCTGTGATAAGACAAGGTAGTAATAAAGGATCGTAAATAAATATACTTTTTGCGGGAGAGAATAGTACGCCTAAGATGCCAACATCTGGCGTATAGGTAAAAGGATAATTTGCTGGAAGCGAAGGGATTCCTTGCCAAAGTGGATCGGTAGCTAATTGTTGAAAAGCAACTTTCTGCCCAAAATCTAAAAAGTTACCATAACGAAAAAAGTTTAACAAACCTACTAAAATACCTAAAGGTAAAAATCCAACTAGCCAAAAGCATAAAGCCTTAAATATATTACTTTTACTAGTTTGTTGTAAAAGTAAACAAGCTAATAGAAATAAAAAGATCGATATAGAATTAATAGCACTACTCATTCGCACCAAAAAAGCTGCACTCGCTGCTAGTCCACTCAACAGAACAAAGTGATTCTTAAAAGATTGGGTATACCCTAGAACACAGGCATAGGAAATAAGAGTAAATAATAGTATTTGATTGACTTGTTGATGTTCTTGGGCGTAATGCAAAATAGTAGTGCAGAGCATAACTATAATACTCGTCAAACCCGCAACTTTTTCGGTAAAACCAAATAGATTAATAAGCCAATAACAAGCAATAACCGCACTAACATTTAAAGGAATAAAAATTAAATACGAAATCGTAGCATGTCGAACTTTAATTTCTGATTCATAGGGAAATAGATTATGTATTTGTGCGCCTATCCAGTCTCCCGGGAGCATCAATATAGATTGTCCTAAATCCCATGATATATACCTTCTTCCATCTTTACCAATTACTCCCGCCTTAACATCTCCTTGAATTGTAGGCTTATAGTCGGCGGCAACTTCTTCAGTTCTTGTCCACCATGCATGAGACATATCGGCGCGTAGAGCTGTATCGATGCTACCAAGAGTGCCTCGGTTAATTAAAAAAATCCATAGGAAAGAAATTATTGCTACTTTTGTAATAATTTTCATGATTAGTCTTAGCTATTTTGGTCTCGGAAAGTCTCAAGTTATTCAAATTAATAGGCAATAAACTTCATATTATTTATATTCTTGATATTGTTTATTTTTATTTCAAAAAAGTTTGAGTTAATTTTTTGATTTGCTAATCTATGCTTGCCAGCGCACTCTCGGCAAGCTGGATTGTTTCATTGACATTTAATGTTCCATTAAGGATGTGAGCAGAATTAATAATATAAACGCCTGATATAGAGGTTTTAATAGGGGGTAAATTTTTTGAATAGTTAAGCGTAGCGATCGCTAGTACATGGCGGACTCTAGAAACCTGAAAGCAAATTACATCATCACGTTCAAAGCGAGGGTACATATGGACGAGTGCTGTTATAAATTTTTCTTCAAGCTCGCGATCGCTTAATTCAAAGGCTGGGTCATCGGGAACGACATACTTAGGTAAATAGACAAGGGAATTACCACCAAATTGCGATCGATCTACTAAAGCGGTCATTTCAATTACACCAGTAAAGGGAACCCAAGTGTCCGTAATATTGGTGACATAAAACTTAGAAATTGGCTTTTTTAAAAGTACGGAAGCACAGATAATTCCTTGGTATTCAATATTATTTAATTTTCTAATTTCATCTTCAGATAGTTTTGGACATACTTTAGCGGCAACTGGTGCTGGTGTGGTCAAAATAACTTTATCAAATTCAATATATTCACCATTGTCTAACTTAATACCCACTAAGTTACCTTCAATGGAATCGACACTAATAACCTTACTTCCAAGTTGGATTGAAACATTGGACTCTTGAAGTACTTCTGTAAAACGTTCCAGAATCCGACCATATCCTCCTGACAAATACCCAAATAGCTCTTTTTTTAACCCAGTTCTCCTAGCTGCGTATAATCTGGCAATAATAGCCCAAATAAATGATGCTGAAGCTTTTCTATAGTTCTCGCCCAGTTTAGAACGGAGTAAAGGTAACCAGATCTTCTCAAATGTGTACTTCCCTGACCATTTTGTTAGCCATTCAGTAACAGATATTTTTTCGAGCTTTTTCCAATCTTTGATTTTAGAGCCGTAAATAATGGTGAATGCAAAGCGTAGTTTATCAATCAAATTAAGAGGAAAAAATCTTAAAAACTCGATCGCATTGGAAATAGAATAGAGCCGACCATCCTTGTAGAAACCTGTTTTGGTCTCGACCCATTGTAAATCTTGTTCTAAGCCTAGTTCCTTAAGTAGCGATCGCAGGTGTTGATCCGATAATAGAATTACGTGATAGTGACGATCCCAGACGATATTTCCTAATTGCCAAGCATCTGCTAGTCCACCCAAGCGGTCAGAACTTTCAATTAAAGTTACTTGCTTACCTTGTTGCGCTAAACGTAGAGCGAGAGTCATTCCTAAAATGCCTCCACCTACAATGCCCCAATGCTCATTTTTTTGTGACATCTTTTAAGACTATGTGGGATTTGATACTAATTTCAAACTGGTGGAATTAATTCTATAACTTCACCTTTGGTGATCCTATATTTCAAACCACAGGTTGTGCAAACTATCTCAGGTTCATCAAAGTTTCCCTCAACTGGAAAACGTTTAAGTAGTTGTCCGCAACGACAGACGCAGCCGACTGACTTAGCAGGATGTCCCATTGCCAAATGGAAATCGGGTACAGATTTAGTGACCAGAGAACCCATGCCAATCATGGCAAAACGACCAATGGTTAAATCATTGCCAATAGTACATCCTGCGCCAATTGTTGCCCCTTCGCGCACCAGTGTAGGTAAGGTATGTTCATCGGGAGCAGAAGGACGAAGGTGCTTCAGATCGCTAGTAGTTGCTCTGGGGAAGCGATCATTAGTAAATGTCGTACTCGCACTAATCATCACACCATCTTCAATCGTAACCGCATTACAGATATAGACAAAAGCATTAATCTTTACGCGATCGCCAATTTTGACTCCATAGGCAATATAAGTTTTTTCGCCCACAATGCATTCTTCGCCTATGTGGGTTGAGTGCCGAATATGCACGTTGTCCCAAATAGAACTATCTTTGCCAATGCTCACATTGTCTTCGATTATTGCTGATGGATGGATGCGAACTGACATAATCATTACATCTTGGCTATAAATATCCTTGATTTATATCAAAACTAAAGATGGCTTAGCCATCTTTAGTTTTGAAAGCCCCAACTGGGTTTGACTTCTAATTTCTGAAAGTTAGAACTTACGCGGGTAGATGTGGCTAGGACAAAGCCCGCGCCATATCTACCCGCGTAAGCCCTAAAAGTGTGATCACACTTTCGGAAACTGGTATTACCCAGCGATCGAAGCAACTTCCTTAGTGGGCAAAACGAGAAGGTTATTAGAAATTGGAGTCCAACTGGTTTTCCGCATGGCTGCGTAGGCAGATTCGATCGCTTCTACGGAGGCTAAGCCATCTTCGGCAGTAATCAGCAGAGGCTCTTCGTTTCTAATAGCTTTGGTGAAGTTCTCAATTTGGCTGCGAAAAGCTTGTACTTTGTTGTATCCCTTACCAAATACAGTCCACTCATTGCTAGAGGCTTGGCGATATTTTGATTCTTTCCAACCGATAGAAATAGTGCCTTGGGAGCCATAGATACGAATATAGCTTTCGAGATCCTTGCTAATACTCCAAGACAGATCAATGTTGCCACGAACGCCAATTTCACTCTTGACAAAGATTTGGACAGTATCTTCAACTTCCAAATTTTGAATTCGCTTGCCCTCAACTATTTGAATCTCCGAGAGATTGCCCAAAAAATATCGCATGATATCTACGGAATGAGTGCCGTTGTCAATGAGGACTCCACCACCGCTAATCTGTGGTTGAGAGTTCCAGCGCTTGCTCATATCCACCCGACCAGTAAAAGCATTCTCAAACAGAACGATTTCACCTAATATTCCTGAAGCCACAATTTGTTTTGCTTGAATTACATCTTCCACATAGCGGAATTTAGAAGCCATGGTCAAAATTACACCTGACTTTTTTGCAGCTTCGAGCATTAATTTGGCGCTCTCGGAACTTACGCTCAGAGGCTTTTCGCAAAGTACATTTATTTTACGACCTAATAAATGTTGGCAAATTTCTAGATGGGTAATTGGAGGTGTACAGACAATCGCCGCGTCAAGTTCGAGTTTGTCTGCCATAGCTTGGTAGGATTCAAAGCTTTCACATCCTAGTTTTGTTGACAGGGCTTGCGCTCTTGACAAGTCCACATCTGCAATACCAACAAGTTGGGCAATCTCAGTGGTCTCAAAAGCTTGAATGTAGGATTGCGCGATCGCCCCTGCTCCCACTAAACCAAATTTTAATTTTGAGTTTGACATGGTTATTTCCTGTTTATGGTCGGTGTTTATTTTTTAAGTTGTTCAACAGCTTCCAAAATTGCCTCGGCAATGTAATTGATATGCTCGTCTGTGTAACGCTCATTCCAAGGCAGTACCAGAACCGCTTCTAAACCAGAATAAGTACCAGTAAAGCGATCGGTAGCATAATCCACAGCCTCAGGTCTAGCTAAAGTGAAGGGGAAACGGGAATTGCCAAAGGTGCGCTGCTTTTGGAAAATCTCACACATAAAGGCTGGCTTTTGGATATAGCGAGGTGCGGAGAAAATTCCTTTTGCTTTGAGATTCTTGGCTAGACCCACTGCGCCATCAGCAATTTTTTGGCTATCAACACTCAAGCAATACTTCCAATAAACATGGGTATTTCGAGAATCAATGGTAGGAGTAACAATTCCATCTAAACCTTGCAATTTAGCGGTCAATTTCTCTGCGGCGACTTGGCGGCTTTGGACTATTTCGGTAAGTTTGCTAAGTTGAGCTACTGCCACTGCGCCTTGCAACTCGCACATTCTGCCATTCAGGGCAAGGAAGTAATGATCGGGCTGAGGATCTCCATAGCCCCATGCTTTATTGATAAACAAAAACATCCGTCTCGCAAAGGCATCGTCATTAGTAGTCACAATCCCACCTTCGCCCGTGGTGATGTGTTTACCTTGCTGTAGGCTAAAGCAACCAATGGAGCCGATCGCCCCAACTTTTTTGCCATTGTGTTCTGCAAGGAATGATTGAGCACAATCTTCAATGATGGGAATGTTTCGGGAAGCAGCTAATTCAACAATCTCGGTCATGTTGCAGGGATTGCCGAAAAGATGCGTCACAATAATAGCTTTGGTGCGATCGCTCAAACAAGCCTTGATCGATTCCGCAGTGACATTCCAAGTTGTAGGATCGACATCAGCAAAAACAGGAATTGCGCCCTGATAGAGAATCGGAGTCAAAGCCCCCATGTCAGTAATGGAAGTAGTGATAATTTCATCCCCAGGTTCGGGATCAATTGCGGCGATCGCTGTATGAATAGCCCCTGAGCCTGAAGAACAGGCATAGGCATACTTAACACCGAGCATCTCTGCGAACTGATTTTCTAAAGCCTTTACAAAGTTTCCTTTAGTACTGGTGAGTGTACCGCTATTGATGGCTTCAGCTAAAAGTTTAAGCTCTGCTTCTCCGAGAGTTCGTCCAGAGGAATCTTGATCCGATGGTAATTGAATTGGCTTGACTAGAGTTTGAGTAGCTTCCATTTTAAATATACCTAACTAATTTTTGAGATGCTCGTGATTTACTGATAACAAACTTCAACTCACTCAGCCCCACAATATTTTTGCAATATCTATTGAGGCAGTCACAATTATGATTTTTCAGGATTTGCTTTACCCTCGAATATAGTCGTACCAAGGTGAAAGATTTCTTCAAAGTATTTCTTGCTCTGCATAGATAGAACTCCAAGACTGAAAAATTGGATTGATAGAATCAACGTAATTCCACCAATAAAAAAGGTGTGGGGAGCCTGAGCATAAGCCATAGCTATAGCTTCCGTAAAATCAGGAAATTGCTGGTAATTAGCAAGCTCTTGATAATTTGTCCACGATCTGATAAATGCATAAAAGTCTGCATAAAGCGACAATAAAAATAGAATTAAACTGGGAATGAGAAAAAAGATTACGGGTCTAAATAGGAAACCAGAAAGAAGAATCGAAAGTGTATGCTTAGCAATTTTCATACTAGATGAGCGTTGCACTTGGTTGGCTTTTTGGGGTAGCCAATGTAAATGTGCAGGTATTTCTTCAACTCGCGCACCCAGAAGTCTAGCTTTATGGATGATTTCTGGGTTGATTTCCATACCTTTAGAACGAAGACTTAACTTCTTCAGGAATTTAGCATCATAGACTCTGACCATGCCCGTCAAGGTGGCAAGACTTTTATTATCCGTGAAAGATAAGAAGCGATTAGCCCAAATACTCAAGATTTTCCTTAAAAATGGCACATTTGAAATTGAGCCACCTCTCATATAAGGAGATGCCACGACAATTCTGGCTTGGGACTTAATAATTTGGTCGAGCATATCGCCGATATGTTCAGCGGAGTAGCTTAAGTCCAGATCTACAACCGTTATATAGTCACCTTGACAATTTTTAAAACCATATCTCAAAGCTTGTCCAAGACCAAAATTGGTGCGATGATGAAGGACGGTTATATTATTACGATTTTTGGCAAACTCTAAGGCTAATTTGTGAGTATTGTCTCGACTTCCGTCGTTAACAATGATCATTTCCCATCTATATTTGTACTCTAGAGATTCCATGTAACTGCAAAGAATTTCTAGATTGTTTTCAATAATAGTTGACTCGTTATAAGCGGGTATAAGTAGCGAAACTAATGGCTTTTCAACTGAATATGGCAGCGATGTCCGATGGCTGTCAGAACGTTGAGAATGACAAATATTTGCTTGTGGACTCTCTGTAGAAGAGATCTCTAACCCTAGCGCCGTAGAATGAAGCATAATTTTTGTGCCGTTGAGCGATAATTCCTAAGACAAAAATCATAAAAATGTTTAACCTTTTTCACTATTTAACTAAATAGTGAAATTAAGTAATTACGCTTTTAGATTGACTCGAATTTTAAAAGCAAATATTAGAAAATTTGATAGTTAAAACTTACTGCTATATATAGTTACTAAATAATCAACCAAAAATCAAGGCAAAAAGTTATTGACAAGTTATACAGAAGTTATACATTTCATACATTTGTTTTTATTTTAATTTGACAAGCTATACAAAAGTTGTACAATTTATGCATTTTTTTTGCTTTAATTTGAGATTTAAAAATGTAGCTTCCATTATTGTGCTAAAACAAAATCAAAGCCCAATAAAAATTTTCCAGTGACTTGAGTATCTAAGATATGGTGATTACGATCGCTAATTAATAGGGATAAAATCTCTTAAAAAGGAACAGTCATGTCACAAGCAAAATAGGGAACTAGTTGCACAATATAGAAGTCGGTTTAAGGGAGGGGTAAACCTATGACTCCTGTGCAACTAGAGAGAATCCAAAAAATGCTTACAGAATCTCAGTTTAATCTCTTTTCCAAGTTAACCAAAATGCGTGATTGGATGGGAGAGTTATATTTAGAATTTATTCTGTCGCAGGAAGATATCGAATATATCTATCATTCAGAGAGCAATATTTGCACTGAGCTAGATAAAGACCAAGATAAGCGATCGCCTTATTTGATGAGATAAAGGCAATGCAGTTTAGAGATAAATTGCATTGCCTTTATAAGTTGATTTAGCAATCTTGTGTTGGATTTATTTCAAGCTCTGGATAAATTTTAAAGAAGATTCACGAATTGCTTGTTGCTCAGATTCAGATTTTTTATCGTAGGCATTAACCATTAGCGATACCCGCCCATTTTCTGCAAAACTCTCGCGGTGCTGATCGATAAAGTTCCAATATAAATAGTTAAACGGACAGGCTTTCTCCCCAGTTTTTTCTTTGACATCATACTGGCATTGAGAACAGCAATTGCTCATTTTATTGATATAGTTACCACCCGCTACATAGGGCTTTGAGGCTAAAATCCCGCCATCAGCAAAGGTAGACATCCCCAAGACATTCGGAAGTTCTACCCATTCGTAAGCGTCCACATAGGCAAGCCAAAACCAGCGATTAAGCTGACGGGGATCGGTATTGGTGAGATTACTAAAATTGCTCAAAATCATTAATCTCTGAATGTGATGGGAATAGCCATAATTGAGAACATTGGCGATCGCATCCTTTAGGCACAGTAAATCAGTCTGAGCGTCCCAATAAAGTTGAGGTAAATCATTAGTAAACCTAAAATAGTTGCTTTCGCGAGCCTCTGGCATCTTGGCTTCGTAATAGACCCTTATATATTCGCGCCAGCCCAGAATTTGACGGACAAAACCTTCAACGGAGTTTAGGGGAGCAAGATTTTGGTGATAGGCAGCGATCGCCATTTCGCAAAGTTCTTGAGGCAGGAGTAAGCCATTGTTGAGATAAATTGATAAAACTGAATGAAATAGAAATGGCTCGCCAGTTTTGACTGCGTCTTCGTAGGCTCCAAAGCTGGCTAACCGAGTTTCGATAAATAATTTCGCCAGTTCCAAGGCGCGATCGCGAGTTACCGCATAATTAAACTTTTCGAGTTTCCCAAAAGCATTTGGTAAATAGTTTTGAACAAGTTCAATTACTTCCTGTGTTATTGCATCAGGCTCAATTTCAGGAATCGTCGGAATAAGAATATTTTTCGGTAAAGACTTACGATTTTCTTTGTCATAGTTCCAATTACCGCCAATAGGTTTACCATCTTCCATCAAGTAATTAGTTTGCCTACGAAGTTCTCTATAGAATGTTTCTAAACGATAACCCTTTTTGATTTTTGATTTAAATTGCTCTGGGTCAGCTATAAAAAAATTATTAGGAATTACATTAATCCGATCGCCAAATTGCTGACTAAGAAGCGCCATTTGCTGTCTTGTATCCCATTCTGACGGCAGCATATAGGTTAAATCAATATGGGGATGCTGCTCCAAAAAATCAGCGATCGCCTCGGCATGAAATCCTTCTGTGAATAGATTTAGCACGGGAAATCCCAGTTGTTGACAGGCGATCACAAAATGTCGCTGAGCGCTGAGAATATAAACTAATTTTTGCTTGTGATGGGGAATTGCGGTGGCATAGCTAAAAGATTCGACAAAGATTAGCAAAGGCTTTTGATCAAGCAATGCTTTAGGGAATACTGCGAGATTGAGCTGGTCGTAGAGAATAAATATGGCGCGATCGCTGTTATTTAATCGCGAATCTGATTTATCTGTAATTATGTCTCTATCTATTTGAGAGAGGAATTTAGAAGCTGTCTCTAACATTATGTTTTAATTTTTGCGTAAAATCTGGAGTTGATTCAAAAATCTTTTGGATTTTTTGAGCAACTGACGTTGAGCGATCGCCACAAGTACTAATTTTTGAATTAGAGGTGAGCTTACCTGAAAACTGGCTTCATTCCATGCGTTGCGATGGACATTAAAGCTTTCTCGTTGCCCGATCGCATATTTAATAATATCTATCAATCTAAAAGGCATAGCCCAATAGAAGTGATAAAGTTCATTGGGATCGTCAAAAAATGGACAATCCGTAAAGGCGTTCGCTTCTGTTAGGGAAGGCGAATGTTTTAGGGTAACGAACATTTCATCTAAAGCTTCGCGCCATAGTTTAGGAGATGTAGACCAATCAAAATTACGAGGCGATCGCTCGACCATAAGCTTTACAAAAGTGATTACTGATTCCTGAAATGATGGTAAACCCCAATCTAGGGCGGGCTGATTCTGGATATGCTTCAGCACTGGTTTAACCGAGAGATCATCTTGCAAGGCGTAATCAAGAGTAGTTCCTTCACAACCTGCACAAAAAACTTCCATCGAAGAAACATATCGGTAGTCGATAGTATTGCGAAGTCCTGTAGAGTTATTTAGATTAAAGAAAAATGCGACAACTTCTCCTTTTAATTTCAATCCGCCTGTAGGTTTGTCGAGGGCAAAATAGAAACCAACTGGTAGTCTTGAACCAAATATTTCAAAGGCATTTTCTAAGGAAAGCTGTAAACTACCGCGCCAGCCCACATCAACCAACCCAAATGCTTGACCATCTAGCATTTTTTCTTGTTGCAGATAGGCTTTGAGGACTTCTCGCTTTTGCTTAGCAATGTCGAGAATTAGGGGGGCTAGAGTGGCATTTTGTTCTAATTGGGCGCGTAGGTTAACTCGCTCTTTTGCGGATAAATTTTGCTGCCAGCGATCGCTTGGATAGCCTAATGATTTAAAAATTGGTTGAGCAGTTTGATGATCTAGACACATTCTGGCTAACAGGCTTTCAATTGTAAAAATGTCAGTATCATCAAACATCCATTCCCAAAAAGCTTTATTAATCTTAGTTAATCCGGGCATTCTCAAGGCTTGGCGACTAACGTATAGGTAACGTAATTCTACTTCTGGATAAATCTGGGGCGCTAACTCCTTGGCGATCTGTAAGAGAATCTCTCCATCCCTTGCCAGAAAATAAATTCGGGCAAGCTCTCGAACTTTTGCCTGTTGGAGTATCCAGATTACATAGGCAGTTAATACGGGGGCTGCCACGGAGGCGGCAATATCACGCAATATAGATTCTTTGGAGGTTTTGACTTCTCTAGTTAAGCGGGTGTAGCGAGAAATACCCGCCCAGAGGGAAATAATTCCATTGGTGCTGTGGGCATATTTTTGCAGAATTGATTCATAACGATTAGGATTAGCATCAGGGAAATAAGTTGCCTTTATTCCTAAAGATTGAGGTTGTGCGACATCAGAATTGGCGTTATTTCCAATATGGGTGAGGTCTTGAGGTGATAGTTTCAAATCTTCTAAAACCTTTAAGAACAAATCACCCTTACCCTTGGATTTCCGATATTGCCAAGAGACGTAGAGGCGATCGCCTTCTTCCCAACAGCCGTAATATTTCAATCTCTCTTCTAAAAACTCGGCAGGCAAATACATATCGGAGAGAAAAAGAATCTGTGAATGCACTTGTCTTGCTTGAGCAATCATTTTTAGTGCTTGCGGTACAACCACTAGATATTCTGTTTCTACTAATAGCTCTAGCTGCTTGAGCTTATCTATGATATCTAAGGGGATTTCTATAGCATTCGCAAATTCGCGGTAGATTTCATCCAGACTAACTTCTCCTCCTTCATAAAATAAACGCGATCGCTTTTCGGCATTAGTTCTGGCTGCCAGATAGGTTTCCGCAGAGAAGTTAGTCCAGCCAAATTGCAAAGCGCGATCGCCACAAATTCTAAAAATTTCCGTAGGTTCAATTACTAATCTGGTAAGAACTGTGTCAAAGATATCAAAGCTCGCTATTCTGGGCATAAATTTGGAATAGTAATTATTTTTATTGTTTCTTTAATTCCTAAGGTGGTAGTCCTAGTTTTATATAGGTAAGGATGGGCGGCGCTTCGCGCCGCCCATCCTTACCTATATAGCATTACCCTTACGGTTTAAAGAATGTTGAGAGCCAGAACTTATGTCTAACATCGTTGACATAGTGGCGCATCGCTATTTTCTTAGTAGCAAACTTATCGGGGTACATAAACTGATCATCCACATTCATAATATATTTATCTTTCGCAAGGGCGACTCCATGATTACGTTTAATTGTTAAATTCACGATAGTTTGCTCTGAAAAATAATTAGGAGATTCCGATAATTTCCCTAATCTCTGAACTGGCTCACTCCAATCTAAAGCCTTTTTAAATAAAATGAATCCCGCATTAATTGGATCTTGCTTTTCGATATCTTCATAAATGAGACGACTATCTAGGGAATTTTTACAATCGGGCAGATAGTAAGTATTCTTATCAGTTGAAGAAGCCAAATCTGCTAAATCTGAAGCTCCCTTAAAGAAAAGAATATCTGAATCAGTATAAAGAGTTGAGCCATCAATGGGAATAGACATGAGAGCCGCAAGCTTCTTTCCCATCGCCTGTTGAGATGCATATTCATAAACAGATGGCGGCAGATCTTCTCTTTGAAATTTAGTCAAAAGTTGTACATCGACGCAGGGATGCACTTTCTTAAGAAGTTGAATGCTTTCATGGGTATAACTTCCATCAGACATGATGATAAATGCTTCTGGGATGCCTACATAACGGAGAAAAGAGCGCAAACTTGCCACCTGCTCTGGTAAATCACGTTCGCAGGATAAAGCATAGACCTTAATTGGAACTTGACGGCTTTGTTTGATTGGGAAACTAACTATGGCAGAAAGATTGGATTTATAAATTGATCGGAGAAATTTCGCTTGTATTTTTGCTGAATGATAGCCAATATTTACCACTTATCTCTCCTCATCGTAATTTACTAACAATAGATTACTAGGTAATGCTATCGATGTATCCCTAGGAACTGCATCGAACAAAATTAATTTCTTTTATCTCCCGAAATTATACAGTGATTAATTTTTTAGTGAGTCGCTAGCCCTATCTATAGCTGTAGTCTCTTGCCTTAGGATAAACCGAAACCCAAGAAGCGAGTTGCGGTGATTAGCGCTGTAACTCGCTTCGGGTTTTGTGACCTAACCTTATAATAAGGGTGTAAAAAGGACAAAATGGCGTAGCCATTTTGTCCTTTGGTATTATCTCCTTTTTCTTTTTGGGGTTGGATAAAGCCAAAAGTTGAGTATTTTGGTCAGATAAGGCATGACGGGATAGGTCAGCAACGTAGAAACAAAAATCACCGAAATTAGTAAGCTGATTAATGGTGGTAATCCCTGCAAAAACGGTGCAACAACTAGATTGGCTAATAAGATAAGCGGGTAAACGGCAATCACTCCCACGATGACCTGTTTGTAGTAAGCGGGTTGGGGAGGGGCTGGCAATGAATTTTGTGGCAATGTAAACCACAACTCTAAACCACTGGACTGATGTTGAAGCGATCGCCTTGCAATAAATTCTTTTGATCTTCGCATCCATTGCTGATAGACAGACGACGTGAGCCAAGTTTTGCAATGATCGTAATTATCGAATTTTACTATGACCACATATTCAGGATATTGATGATCGCGAGGGCGAATTATTTCCACTCCTATAAATCCTGCAAACTGCTGAGCAGATTGATTAATTCCTTTAGTCCAATCCTCATATTCTTCGATGAGATTTGGTTCAACAACTTCTGAAATAACTAAAGTAATCGGATCGGAATGCTGTCCAAATTGCTCCATAGAATTCGCAATAAATAGTTGAGGTTAGTTTAACAAATGACTCTGTTAATTTTTTGTTTAAGCAAAGCAATCCCGCAATCAATGAAAGTGGCGGCGCAAAGCGCCGCACTTTCATTGATTGCCTAAATCTTATTTATTTTAGATTTTAACTTGAGCTACTAAAATTGCAATTTGAGTTCTATTGCGTAGATTTAGCTGACTGAGGATGCTGGTAATATGATTTTTGACTGTTTTAGGTGAAATATACAGTTGATTAGCAATTTCTTCGTTATTAGCTCCTGTCGCAATCAACTGCACTATCTCCTGTTCTCTGGGGGTGAGTTTACTCCAGTCCGTACTCAAAACATCGGCAGTTTCTGGTATTCGCGCAATTACTCTTCGACCTAAGTTTAAATCTAAATGCATATAGCCTCGGTACACGGCCTGAATCGCAAATGCTAATTCTTCAGGTGGCGTATTTTTGAGAATATATCCCGAAGCGCCGTATTTTAGAGCTTGCGAAATATTTTCATCGGTGTCGTCAATGGTCAAGATCAGGACTTTTGTTTCTGGAGCGCGATCGCAAATGTGACGAGTGGTCTCTACTCCATCCATGACGGGCATTTGAATATCCATCAAAACAACATCTGGCTTGAGAAGTTCTACCTGCGCGATCGCTACTTTTCCATTTTCTGCCTCGCCAACTATTTCTAGAGAATTCTCATCACCAAGGGAGATTTTGAGGGCGCGACGAATGAAAGCATGATCGTCTACCAGTAAAACGCGAATTTTCATAGGATTGTCCGATTACACTTAAACCCGAATCCCTAGATTTTTGAAAAGTTGTGCAAAGCACAACTTTCCAAAAATCTATTGTGATTCG
The DNA here is from genome assembly GCF_014696355.1 of Pseudanabaena sp. FACHB-1998. Classification (GTDB taxonomy): domain Bacteria; phylum Cyanobacteriota; class Cyanobacteriia; order Pseudanabaenales; family Pseudanabaenaceae; genus Pseudanabaena. Next base: position 102,755 of record NZ_JACJQA010000046.1, read on the forward strand.
TTTTATTATTTGAGCTTAACTTTTATGAGTTAATTCTTCAAGTAACCTTAGTCCTAATTGAGGATAGGACTAAAGTACTACCTCAATTCAGGACTTAGTCTTCATGTGTAATCAAATTCTCCAGCCTAGGATTGAGTGATTGAATGGAGATTCAAAGCCATGTCTAAGATTTTAGTTGTTGAAGATAGTTCTACGCAGAGAGAAATGATTGTCAATTTACTCAAAAATAATCAATTTGAGATTTCTACCGCGAGTAATGGTTTAGAAGCGATCGCTCAGGCTCAATCTTTTCACCCAGATTTAGTAATCACAGATATCATCATGCCTCAAATGCATGGCTATGAACTATGTCGCCGACTGAGAGATAATCCTGAAACGTGGAACATTAATATTGTGATGTGTTCTGCCAAATCCACTAAAGCTGATCGCCATTGGGGATTAAGACAAGGCGCTAATGCCTACGTTACCAAGCCTTTTCATCCCGATGATCTGCTAGATACCGTAAAAGAACTTTTAAGCAGTTCCGCCTAGTTACAACACTTAAGCGAAATTAAATATAAAACCCAAAACCTGCGGCGCACGCGCAGCGTGAGCCACAGGTTTTGGGGCTGGTTTTTTAATTATGCCCAGCTACTGCGATATTTTAGACAGGAGTAGTAAAACGAATCTTGAGATAATCGTCTTCCATTTTCGCGCCCGATGTCTGGAGAACAGAGAGGGCTTGAGGTAACACTAAATTACGACGATGATTACCAATACGGATATTTAGCTCATCGCCAGTTTTAGTAAGTTCAATCTTTTCCTTCGGAACTCCCGGAAGATAGAGTTCTAAGCGATACTGCTTGTTCTCTTCAACCACCCGCATCGTATTTTCTTTATAGTAAATTTGAGCAGGATCTTCTTCGCCAAACAAGGTTTCTTTCAGACGCTCTAGAGCGGTAATACCACACATTTCCTCAGCGTAGAGAGGAATTTGCTTGATCGGCAGAGGATGGAAGTCACGATAGATTTGTTCGCAATATTGCTTCTGATTATCCTTCCAAACTTTAAAGAAGGGATCTTGAACTTCTTCTGGAATAATCCGATTAGCAATTACCAAATCTGTCGCCACATTGTAGAGACTAAGATAGGAATGCGCTCTGAGCGACTCATTGATCACCATCTTTTCGGGATTTGTCACCAATCGGACGGTAGTAATTGTGTTATCGGTGAGGATTTTTTCGAGTGCTTCCAATTCTTCATAGAACTCATAGGGAGCATCCATCACTTCTTTATTGGGTAAAGAGAAGCCTGTAACCCGCTTAAAAATTGGCTCGAATACAGGACTCAAGACCTGAGCCATCCCTTGCAAGGGTTTATAAAACTTCCGCATATACCAGCCTGCGACTTCTGGAAGAGATAGCAAGCGCAGTGCTGTCCCTGTTGGTGCAGAGTCAATTACCAATACATCAAAATCTTTTTCGTCATAGTGACGCTTCACTCGCACTAAACCAAAAATCTCATCCATCCCCGGGAGGATGGCTAACTCTTCGGCTTGTACACCTTCCAAGCCTCGTGCTTGAAGAACTTCGCTAATATAACGCTTGACCGCACCCCAGTTTCCTTCAAGCTCCCTTAGAGCATCTAGTTCGGCTCCCCAAAGATTTGGTCTTACTTCTTTCGGATCGTGACCTAACTCGACCATAAAGCTATCGGCGAGGGAGTGAGCAGGATCGGTACTCAAAACTAGCGTTTTATAACCCAATTCAGCACAACGCAGACCTGTCGCTGCTGCTACGGAAGTTTTACCAACTCCGCCTTTTCCAGTCATTAAAATGATACGCATGGTCGATATGACTCGTCTTGTTGAATTATCGAGAATCTAGAATTAATCTCGCTTTAACGGGATTAGTCCTAGTAAAATTTTGAATAAATAGATGGCTTAGCAAATCTTTACATTTGCTGCTCATTCTAACATCGATATTGCGATCGCCTGTATAAAAAACTCGCAATTATCTAGCCTTTGGTTTGTTTTTCTAGTTTTTGGGGATAAATATATGTTAGCTTAGCCAAATATATAGCCACAGCTAGTCATGTTAAGACAAATCCAAACGATAAAAGAGAGATGCTGCCCTAGACTCAGCCTCTCTCTTTTATCGTTTACAACGCTTTGCACTCAAAGGAACCGAAATATCTTGCTTCCTTTGAGCGGTAATTTCCTTATGTATTCATAAAAATCGCTCCAGATAAGTTAAATGATCGAAAATCATTAATCTATATGAATGAGAAACTTTCCCCTATAGATCTTGATCAGCTAAACCAAATATCAGAGGGAGATCTAGAGTTTGAGGTTGAGGTTTTGCAAGTATATATAGAAGATGTGATGCAAAGAATAACCATAATCGGTGAAGCGATCGCTACTAGCGATCTCTCACCAATTATGAAAGAGGCTCACCATATTAAGGGTTCGAGTAGTAATGTTGGGGCGTTACAAATGCGTAATTTAGCCATTCAATTAGAAGGAATAAATTTTCCGCAGGATCATGACAAAGCTTTAGAAATTCTTGGGGCGATGCCTGTGGCGATGCAAGATATTGAGATTTTTGTGAATGAGAAATTAGCAAATTTGGGTTCTTGAGCTTGTTATATATGTAAGTGGCGGCACTTCGCGCCGCCACTTACATATATAAAGTTTTGGGACTATAAGACTCCCTATGAGACTATACTGTACATAGCGATGTTCTAATTTGCCACCGTAGTTATGAGTCTCCCTTTTTCTGCATTTAATCTAAATTCGGATCATGTCTACGAGCTAATGGATGTAGAGGCGATCCAAAAAGCTTTGGGGCGATCGCGGGCTTCGGTATATCGATATGCCAATACTGACCCCAATCAAAGTGACCTTAACCTACCCTATGATCCCCAAAAGCTCAATCCAGAGTTGCGCCAAAGCGATCGCGAACCGTTGTTATTTCACCCTACGGAAGTATCCAGATTTGCTAGAGATGTTCTGAAGATGAAGCAGGTAACGATTCAGGTGCAGGAACCGACTCAGAATGAAACTAATCGGCTCTTGCGGGAAATTTTGCAAGAATTAAAAACTCTGAATCAAGCGATCGGAAATCTCAGTAATCGAGCGTAGGGTGGGTCAGCGTCAGCGTAACGCACTCAATAACCGCAAAGGATACGTTTACCAATTCATGAAAGTGCTGTCACACTTTCGTGATTTATACCAAATGAAGAAATGGCGGAGCCATTTCTTCATTTGGTACTACGCGATCGACAGCAGGGCTGCATTAGGGTTAGCTGAGATAGGTATATCCATTTAAGCAATGCTCATACTTTTGTAAGAATAATCTTGCTTCATCAAGGGTAATTTGCTTCTCTTGGAGAGCGCGTTCCGTTTCTTGACGAATATTCTCTAGCATCGCATCGCGATTGTACTGCACATAGGCGAGTACCTCAGTCATCGAGTCACCCTTGATCACATGCTCAACCTTATAGCCTGTGGGAGTTGCATGGATATGCACAGCATCGGTATCACCAAACAAATTATGTAAATCACCAAGAATTTCTTGATAAGCTCCACCAAGGAATAGAGCTAAGAAATAAGGTTCTTCCGCAATAAAGGGATGTAATTCGAGAACCGATTTAACATCGCGCAAATCGATAAAGCGGTCAATTTTGCCATCACTATCACAGGTTAAATCTGCGATCGTGCCGCGACAGGTGGGTTCCTCATTGAGGCGATGGATGGGCATGATCGGGAAGAGTTGATCGATCGCCCAACTATCGGGAGCAGACTGAAATACTGAGAAGTTGCAATAATAAGTCAGCGCCATCGCTTTTTCTAGATCTTCGAGATCATCGGGGACATAGTTAAGTTTGCGAGTTACCTTGAGAATGCGATCGCAACATTCCCAAAATAGGCGTTCCACTCTAGCGCGTTGTTTCAGGGTGAGATAGCCAAACGTGAATAAACTAACCGCCTCCTGATTGAACTGAACGGCATCATGATAAATCTCTTGATAGTTGTTCTCATTGATGTTTTCTAAAGCTTCAAAAAGATTCCGTACAATTAGATGCTCATCTTCTTTTAATGGTTCAATGGGCTGGTTGGGAGTACCGCTGATGCCCACTACGTCAAAGATTAAGACTGACTGGTGAGAAGCGATCGCCCGACCACTTTCGCTAGTTAAGGTGGGTACAGGAATTCCCTTTTCGGTACAAGCATCCTTAATCGCCGCGACGATATCGTAGGCATAGTTCTGCATACTGTAGTTCTTAGATGCATAGAAATTAGTTTTGGAACCGTCGTAATCTACGCCCAAACCACCACCCACATCGAGATGTCCCATGGGTGCGCCTAGGGTTGCAAGCTGCACATAGATTTGTCCTGCTTCCCGCAAGGCATCTTTGATGGTGCTGATATTACTGATTTGCGAACCAATGTGAAAATGTAGCAGTTTCAGGGAATCCAGCATATTAGCGGCTTCTAATTGCTCGACAGTTTCGAGAATTTCCCACATACTCAATCCAAACTTTGCTCGTTCGCCTGTCGAATCTTCCCAATGTCCAACACCTTTGGCACTAAGCTTCGCTCTAACCCCAACCACAGGCGCAATTCCCAACTTTGTTGCCGCCCGAATGATCATCTCCACTTCTTCCAACTGCTCGATCACAATGATCGTATTTTGTCCCAGTTTCCTTGCCAGCAGGGCTGTTTCAATATACTCAGCATCTTTGTAACCATTACAAATCAGCAGTGAACCGGGAGTGCGTAAGGTGGCAAGGGCAATTAATAATTCGGGTTTAGAACCTGCTTCTAGCCCAAACTGAAAGGGTTTCCCATACTTGGCTATTTCCTCCACCAATTGACGTTGCTGATTGACTTTGACAGGAAAAACGCCACGATAAACGCCATTGTAGTTATAACGGGCGATCGCCTTAGCAAAGGTGGAGTTAAGCCGTTCAATGCGATCGGCGAGGATATCGGAAAATCTAACTAAGATCGGCGATCGCAATCCTCTTTGTTTGAGATCATTCACCAGTTCAAACAGGTCAATACAGCCCCCGCGATCACCTTTGGGGGAGACAGTTACGTGACCAGCCTCGTTAATACTAAAATAAGGTTCACCCCAGCCATTGATGCGATAAAGGGTCTCACTATCTTGAATTGTCCACTTTTTCGTATCGGCAACGACAGGTAACTGAATCTCTTGCAACATTGTTAATAAACCCTACAAACCTTGATCTACATGCTGGAATAGGCGGCGCTTTAAGCTGACCGTATCAACTTTAGCACTATCAACTAAATCTAGGTGCTAAGCCCGTAATTCGTCTAGATCTTTTTGAACAAGCCAAAAATAAAGCCACCGACCTAAGCCTTAGTATCTGTCATATACAGATTTACAAGACCAAAAGTAACCTGCTCCCACTTCTAAAACTTTGTCATTGGGCATAAATAAGTCCCAATAGGATAAATCTAAATCTTCTAAATCTGGTTGCAAAATCAATTCATAATCTTCTTCAAATAATAATTGCAACTCTAAATTCTCTGGATTAACTTCAAATTTAAGAATTTTCTTGTTCTCTAAACTTTCTCTAGTAAGTTGTTTAGCGTTCTTGATTTCGTCATCAGTCTCAGGTTCTTCAGACTTAAGCAAAAGTTGCCCTGATTTTTTTAATAGCCAAGGCGTTGCCCTGGCTCCAAACTGCCAGCTTCCTTTTTGTAAATTTCTTAACTTAGGATGGTCACAGATTGACATTTCTCCAAAATCAAGATGTAGTTCATCTCCATAACTAAAGCGAACTTGATGGCAAATCTCTCCAATTAATTGCTCAGTTAAAATATTTATAACATTTACAATTTCTTGAGATACTTGGATATTTGGGTTGGTTGTATCAGATATTTTTGTAGAAATGATCATGGTTTTATTTCTCTTAAAAACTCTTTTGCCTTTTGACGAAGTTCTGCATAAGTAAAGTCACCCTTGTCATTTAAACTACCGCGATGACCATCTGCTTTTTCCTGCTCAATAAAATCTCCAAAATCTTCTCGGAGTCGTTTGTCCATCTTAAACTCTCTAGCGATCGCCTCAATTTGTTGAATATCACGTTTTCTTCCCATTAGTTACAATCACAATCTGTGAAAACCTATGCTGTTGCCACTATTGCTATAGTTTCCTGTAGATTATAGGCTGTAGATATTCTAGCGTTTTACTCACGGCTTGCTGATCTATGAATTTTGAAGCTGACTTAAATCTGACCCTCCGCGCCCGTTATCCCTTGATTTATATACCTTCAGCCGAAGAGGAACGGGTCGAAGCCGTGATTACCAATGTGGCAAAATCCCTTGGTCGTAGCGTATTTGTTTGGGATTTTGTTGATGGCTATCAGTCTAATCCGACTGATGCGGGGGCTGGTAAACGCAATCCCCTCCAAGCTTTGGAATTTGTGGATAAAATCCCCAAAGGTGCGGTGTTTGTGTTGCGAGATTTCGATCGCTTTCTCGATGATGTAGCGATCGCCCGTAAGCTGAAAAATCTTGCCCGCAAGCTCAAAAGTGAAGCCCAGAATATCATTGTGCTTGCCTCACAAATTAATATCCCTGACAGCCTCAGTGAATTTTTCTCAATTCTCGAATTTCCGCTTCCCAATCCTAGCGAACTGAAAATAGAAATTGAACAAATCGCCAATTCGACAAACTCAGCTAATGATCTGCAATTAAACAAACAGGCGATCGATGATTTAGTCCGTGCTAGTCAAGGTTTATCTCTAGAGCGCATCAGGCGAGTATTAGCCAAAGCGATCGCTGAAAACAACTGCTTGCGTCCCGAAGATGTAGAACTAATTCTCGAAGAAAAGCGCCAAAGTATTCGCCAAACACAGATCTTAGAATTCTATCCATCGACTACGGAAATTAGTGATATTGGTGGTTTGGATAATCTCAAAGAATGGTTGTTAAGGCGAGGGGGAGCCTTTAGCGATCGCGCCCGTAAGTATGGCTTACCACATCCCAGAGGATTGCTCTTGGCAGGAATTCAAGGCACTGGCAAATCCCTCACCGCGAAGGCAATTTCTCACCATTGGCATTTGCCCCTATTGCGCCTCGATGTTGGTCGTCTGTTTGCGGGACTAGTTGGTGAGAGTGAGTCTCGCACAAGGCAAATGATTCAGCTAGCAGAAGCACTCTCTCCCTGCGTATTGTGGATTGATGAAATAGATAAGGCTTTCTCAGGTGTTGAAGGTCGTGGTGATTCAGGAACGACGAATCGTGTTTTTGGAACTTTTCTAACATGGATGGCAGAAAAGACTTCGCCTGTATTTGTGGTGGCAACTGCGAATAATATCCGTGCTTTGCCTCCTGAACTCTTACGAAAGGGCAGATTCGATGAGGTATTCTTCGTGGGTTTGCCTAACCAAGAGGAGCGATCGCAAATTTTTGCAGTGCATTTGAGCAAGTACCGTCCCCACAATACTCGCGCCTACGATATTGATCGCCTCGCCTATGAAACACCAGATTTTTCAGGTGCAGAAATTGAACAGGGCATCATCGAAGCCATGCATATCGGCTTCAGTCAAAATCGTGATTTTACCACCGATGATATTCTCGAAGCCGCTAGCCAAATCGTGCCGCTAGCCCAAACGGCTCAACATGAAATTCAAGTTTTGCAAGAATGGGCTGCCTCTGGTAAGGCAAGATTGGCTTCGCGGCAGAACGTATTCAACAAATAGACTGTGTTACTGCGATTAATCAAGGTTTGGCTATATCGCGTAGAAATTTTTGCATTCCTTTACCGAACTCAGGACTTTCAATCATTTCTGAGATAGTGTGATGCCCAAAACCAGAAATCAAAAGTATTTGTTTGGGGTTTAGCAAAAGACTACCTAAAATAAATAGCCCCATTTTGAAAAGATGGTATTTGCTCATAAGACCTAAAATTATTGCTCAATTACTAACTAGCGGGGCATAATTAAAAATCCAGAAACAAAAACTGTGGCGCACGCGTAGCGTGCGTCACAGTTTTTGGGGTTTTGGTTTGTGCTGGCTAACTCTTGCTTTGCTATAGATTCCATAAGCGCCCCTTATTTGGATATTACATCCAATCATCATCATCATCGTAGGACACTCGCGTATTGGGGCGGCGGCGATCGTCTTCATCCTTTCCACGCTTATTGCGGCTAGCAAAACTGCCAATACTTTCGAGAAGGCCGCCAAAGAGATCATCATCTTCATCTTCGTAGTATTCATCCTCAGCGTAGAGTTCAGTAGACAAAGCATAGAGAGCTTCTTGCAATTCCACTTGGGCGCGATCAATCAGCGCATCATCTTCTTTAGAAATTGCCTCCCTTAGCTTTTTAATGGAACTTTCGATTTGTTTGCGACGCTCGTAACTGAGTTTGTAGCCATAGTTGAGAGCTAGATCCTTCAGTTGCCGCTCGGCTCCTACGGCGAGATTATCAGCACGATTTAATTTTTCGATACGTTCCCGTTTTGCCCGATCGCGATCGGCAAACTTCTCCGCTTCCGATACCATCCGCTCGACTTCTTTTTCATCTAGAGTAGAAGCTCCTCGAATGGTGACCCGACGCTCCACACCAGTACGGCGATCGCTTGCTGTAACGGACAAAATCCCATCGGTATTCAAATCGAAGGTGACATCAACTTGAGCAACTCCCCTTGGCTGTGGATCGAGTCCGCTTAGTTTAAAGCGTCCTAGCGATTTGTTATATTCAGCCAGATCTCTTTCGCCTTGGATCACATGGATTTCTACGGAAGTTTGATTGTCTTCCGCTGTGGTGAAAAGTTCCATTTTGCGGCAGGGAATGGTCGTGTTTCGAGGAATTAAGCGTTTGACTACGCCGCCCGAAGTTTCGACACCTAAGGATAAAGGAGTGACATCCAGCAATAAAACATCTTTGATTTCGCCAGACAAAATAGCGGCTTGGATCACTGCACCGATCGCCACAACTTCATCGGGATTAACACTTTGGCTAGGCGGCTTACCGATCGCCCGTTCCACCATTTCTTGCACCGCAGGAATACGGGTCGAGCCGCCCACTAAAACCACTTCATCAATTTGGCGAGGATTAATTTGGGCATCCCGCAACACCCGATCAAGGGGGATTTGCAAACGCTCCAACAAATCTGTACTGAGTCGCTCAAACTGCGATCGCTTTAAGCTCGTTTCTAAATGCAGGGGACCATCGGCAGTAGCGGTAATAAAAGGTAAGTTAATTTCGGTTACACCCACCGTTGACAACTCGATTTTGGCTTTTTCCGCAGCTTCCGTGAGTCTTTGGAGTGCTTGACGCTCTTTGCGGAGATCCACTCCATCGGATTTCAGAAATTCTTCGGCTAAGTAATTCACAATTTGGCGATCGAAATCGTCGCCGCCCAATTGAGTATCGCCAGTAGTTGCCTTGACCTCAAATAAGCCATCACTAACTTCAAGTACGGAAACGTCAAACGTGCCGCCGCCGAGGTCAAATACTAAAATTTTCTTGTTAGATTTTTTATCCAAGCCATAGGCTAAGGAAGCTGCCGTCGGTTCATTTAAAATCCGCTTCACCTCAATTCCTGCGATGCGTCCTGCATCCTTGGTGGCTTGGCGCTGCGAATCATTAAAGTAGGCAGGAACGGTAATTACCGCCCCTGTGACTGGTTCGCCTAAATAGCGGCTTGCCTCATCCACCAGCTTACGGATCACCATTGCCGAAATTTCTTCAGGCGCAAAGTCCTTTTCCAGACGCGGACTGCGTAACTTGATATTACCCTGCTCATCACGACGGACTGTGTAAGGCACTTTTTTGATGTCAGCCGATAGCTCTTGATGCTTGCGTCCGATAAATCTTTTGACAGAATAAAAAGTATTGTCTGGATTTAGCACTGCCTGACGACGTGCCATCTGTCCGACTAGCCTCTCACCATCTTTGGTAAAACTAACGACGGAGGGGGTGGTGCGGCTACCTTCTGAGTTCGCAATTACTATGGGTTTGCCACCTTCCATAACGGCTACCACAGAGTTTGTCGTACCCAAGTCAATACCTACAATTTTGCCCATGCTTGACGTATATCCCTCTTCACTTCCCAAGACTGTCTATTAACAGCTTAACAATTTTTAATTTTGGCTTATTTTAGCTTGCCTTAATTGATTAATATCCTAACTTTACAGCGCTTTGCGCTGAAGTAAAAATCAATATGGCTGTAGGCAATCCACTCAGGACATACAGCCCAGTAAAGAATTACGTCACTTTGCGCCGCAACTCTTTACTGGATTTTATTTTTTCCCAGCCTTATTGACTATAGCTATATTAATTAAAAAACCAGCATCTCGCGGATTAGCCATTTGTTGTCTTTGCGTACCAAATCATACTCCACTGTGTAGCTAGCATCTTTTTTAGACGCACTGCTATCAAGCTCACCATTACTAAAGTAATTGCGAGACTCAGAAATTTTTGCGACTACTTTGGCTTTGCTGTCACCGTCGGGGGTTACTTTATCCACTTCGGTCGATTTGACTTCATATTGCAAATAAGAATTACTGGACTTTAATTCCTTAGCACGACCTTTCCAATCACTGAGGGCTGGATCGGTCAGAATTTCCTCTAATAACTTTTCTTCGTAATCTTTGCCAAGAGCTTTAGTTTTAGTAGCTTGCCATGTTTCGATTACTTTCGTTGCGGACTCTTTATCTAGGGGACCTGGTTGAGCCACGGCTATGACATTATTGGTCTTCGTGGCTTCTAAAATGCTATTGATTGGCTTTTCCAAAGTTACGGGAACTTCGTTACGGGGGCTGCTGGTCAAAGAGCGCACTGCCCAGACAACTAACCAAATTGAACCGCCAATAAGGGCGATCGCTAAGGCAATAACGATCGCTAAACGTCCTAAATTAAATTTGCGCTTAGGTGGGGCCGCGTGACCGCTGGAATTACCAGAGTGAGAGGCTGGTCGCTTAATTTCTTTGACTGCTTCGTTAAAGGGCTTCCCTGAACTGGCGGGTGTGGGCACATTATTGAGGCGGCGTGATTTCGGTAGATCCTTAGCTACATTGCCAACATTGGGATTATAGCCATTGGAGGAGCTAGAGGTAGGTCGATCCAGCACGGGCGTAGCTGATCGCTGAAAGCGGTTGGGAGGTTCGGGCGTATAGGTGGAAAGGCGAGGTTCGGGAGTGGTTTCTAGCTCTTTTCTAGAAATATCTTCGATCGCGGGACTGGAGGTTAAGCGATCGCCACCCACGGGGGAAGTCCAATCTGAGGACATTGCGCCCGTATTGGGCAATTCTTCGAGGTAAGCTTGCACCTGTTCATCGGCGAAATAGTCTTTTAGCGATACGACTTGACTCATGAGATCGCGGAAATGAGGATAAACTTCTTCCTGTAACCAGCGTTCGCTGTAAAGACATAGACCAGGCAAGAGATCGGGCGCACCTTCAGAATTTTGGCGAATAAAGGCGATTTGATCGGCTTCAGCGCTATTTTCGATCGCTGCGCTTGCTTCCTCAGTTTGACCGAGCAGCAAGGCACATACGGCTTTTTCTAAATAAATATCTTGTTTGGCGCTGAGCTTAACTAGCAATCCCTTAGCACGACGGATCAGCGCAGGTTGACGTTGCGAAAACCCACGAGCAATTAGCGCATAAACGGCTAAATAAGTTGCCACCGAAGAAGGACGACGCGCCTCTTCCTCAAATAGGGTTTGCTGCTCGATCGCCGTCATGTAGCTGCGTAATTGTTGGATAAACCGCAGAAAATCATCTATTCCTAAGCTGGAATAGTCGTTACCTGAGCCATCAATTCCCCGACGAGCTTCTAACATTTCTTGCAAGAGCGCCATGCCCTTGCGATGTTCGTTGGTGTGATTGTCAGGAGATGCTAATAACTCAAGAATGCGATAGGGGCGCAAGCGAAATAAATCCGCTTGAATTTCGCTACGAATGCTTAGAAATAAGCCTTCGCGTAAAAGTAAATCTTGAGCCGATTCTAGGGAAGATGCAGCCGACTCATATTGCCCCTGTTTCCAATATTCGCGACCAAGATCGAGAAAAGATAAAGAAACTGAGAGCAGTAAATCGGGATCGTGAGGCGAGATCCTTGATGACTGATAATCTGTTTCTTCGGGGTCATAGTAGGGCTTGGCAAGGGATAGGACTTTCGCGGATTCCCCTAGCTCATACAAAATTAATAGTAGTCCTGCGAAGTCTTTTTCGTCGGCTTCAATTTGGGGGGGTAGGGTGGTGATGGGGCGCTCATTAGAGCGATCGCTGGGTGGGGCTTCGGGACTTGTTAAGTTAGGAGGCTCAATACGATCGTGATCGAGTAATAGCTCATAGGCTTTATCAATAATGCGCTTGCGGGAGGCGATCGCAGCATCAGAATATTCTCGCCTTGGCATAGAGAGCAGGCGATCGCGATGGGCTTGATGGATTTTATCTAGCCCTGACAGATGTGTTAAACCAAGAATGCGGTAACAGTCTAGGGGAACTCTCACTTTGCTTTTCTACCCAAAACTTCAATTGGAAATGCCGATCTGAACGCCGATAATGCCAACCTGTTTGCCTCTCAAAAAAAGATGCTCCGTACCGAACATACTAGTATCTTGAGTTGTATGTACTCATTTTTTGACTACATAGAACGCCCGAATTATACACTAAGATAATTAACTTGGTGAAATATAAGTAGCTGGGCATAATTAAAAACCCAGAATCAAAACCTGTGGCGCACGCGCAGCGTGCGCCACAGGTTTTATATTTAATTTCGCTTAGCTACTTATATTTTGACATTTAAGAATCAAGGGCGATCGCTTTATCAATGGCGAGTTTTTCATTGAGGCGAATTTGATAGGCTTGCAACTCTCTCGCCCTGAGACCACTAATAATGCAAAAACTATCAGGATCGATGCCACGACTTAACATTTCGATACACCAAGTATGTCTTGCCTGTTCGATGCTTAAGGGTGAGCCATCAGGATTAAGATAGGGCTGTGTCCAGCTTTCCCAAAGTTGTTCGATTTCTTCGAGAGAGATAGGTCTAAGATCGCCACTAATAAACATTGATTCCATATCACTGGGCTGATCTTTATGAGCCTTAAATTCATTTTTCCGCGATTTTAAATAGGCGCTCAAGGGATTATTCGTTGCCGAGCCGTAGCGATGACCGAGAATTTTTTGATTAATAGGTACTGACCTCGTGTTTCCTGCGCCATCCCTAGTCCGCAAAATGCCGTGATTAGCGTGATGTTGGTAATCTTGAAAACGCAATTTGGTTATATCTAGGGCCGTTAAGCCTGCCCCAAATAGGAGATAGGCGATCGCATAGTCCTTAACTCCACATTTTTTTGCCTGTACCAAAATTTCGCGCACGGTTTCCGACGTAATGTCCATGATCTGTCTCGCATGAACGATGGGGCTTACTTCTTGGATAAACATATCAACGAGCGTGTTGACAAACTCATCGCGATCGCTCCAGATCGCTTGCACATCGCTGGTGAGCGTAATTACGGCATAGCCCAAAATGCAGGTATTTAATAAGTTGGCAAGTTTAATCGGCGGCAAAGAATATTGCAGACGCGAATTAGCCAATACATCATTAATCGCCGTAGCGATCGTTTGATTAACCTGATTTATCCCTTGAGCAAGGGCTTGACGACTTTCCAGAGGATACTGACCTGCCTCACCCACCAGCGATCGCACTAATTCAGGTACACTTTCGAGCGCCCTCAAAGAACTCTGAATATAATATTTAAGAAATCGGCGTAAATCGCTCTGACTAGAAATATCCGATACCATGAGTGACTCCCCTACTTGAGCCAACACCAAATATTTTTGCAAACATTCTTGCAATACAGCTAACAATAAACCATGCTTATTCCCAAAATGGCGAAATAAAGTTACTTCATTAACCTGAGCAAAGTCGGCAATTTGGCGAGTGGTTGTCTCGGTAATTCCTTTGCTGGCAAACAACTCTAGGGCTGTATTGACAATTCTCTGGCGAGTAGGAATTCGAGATACAGACACGGGAGTATGTACCATTAAGATGATTTGCAAGTGCTACTTGCATTATTGATTAAAAAACAGTTAGACTTAACATAACTGTAAGTGATACTTGCATCTCCTCACCACCCTCAACGTTATTATTTCATGACCGTTACTACTGAAGCCATATCAACAGAGCAAAAGCTGAACTGGACAAACGTTGCCTTTTTCAGTGCTTTCCATCTTGCGGCTCTAGCCGCGCCATTTTATTTTTCTTGGCAAGCTGTTGTCCTTACAGTTTTCTTGCATTGGTTTTTCGGAAGCATTGGGATTACCTTGGGTTATCACCGCTTACTGAGCCATCGTAGTTTTCAAGTGCCTCAGTGGTTGGAATACATCATTGCTACTGTTGGTGCGTTGGCATTGCAAGGTGGACCAGTATTTTGGGTGGGTGGACACCGACAGCATCACGGATTTACAGAGGACAATCAAAAAGATCCCTATTCAGCAAATAAAGGCTTCTGGTGGAGCCACATCATGTGGATCATGTATTCCAAGCCAGAACATTTTCAGCGCTCAAACTATAGCAAATTCGCACCCGACCTAGCTAATGATCCGTACTACACATTTCTAGATCGTTACTTTTTGCTGTTGCAAGTGCCTCTAGCGGCATTGCTCTACGTCGTTGGCGAATATGTTTATTCGGGGCTAGGTGCTTCATTCTTGATTTACGGCATGGCTGTGCGTTGCGTATTTCTCTGGCACAGTACTTGGTTGATTAACTCCGCTTGTCACAAGTGGGGCTACAAAAACTTTGCCGAAACCCCCGATCATTCGACTAACCTCTGGTGGGCGGCGATCTTGACCTATGGCGAAGGCTGGCACAATAATCACCACGCTTATCCTAAATCCGCCAGAGCTGGTTTGAAATGGTGGGAGATCGATCCTACTTGGGCGGTTATTAATCTATTAAAAACAGTTGGCTTAGCCAAAAAGGTCTACTTACCTGAACCGTGGCAGGCTAAATAACTATCAAAAAAGAAAGGGCGCTTAGCGCCCTTTCTTTTTTTTGTAGTAGCTAAAACAGATACATTGATGCGATCGCCAATATGCAAATCTTAATTGGATAGGTCAAAGCTATGTTTACTTGATTTATGACAAATATTAAGAAACTAAACACGGAAAGTCAGATATATGGATAATCGCCACATTCGCTTTAGCGATCGCCCAGAAGAAGTAGATTTAAAACAATTGCAAGCTCTATTAAAAATTGGGGCATTTTGGGCAAAGGAAAGAACCTTGCAAGGTTTGGCGATCGCCATTGAGAACTCTAAGCCAGTGGTAACTGTATGGGATAGCGATCGGCTGATTGGTCATGCGCGGGCTACAAGCGACGGGATTTATAGAGCTACTATTTGGGATGTGGTAATCGATCCCGATTATCGAGGTACTGGTTTAGGACGCAAGTTAGTACAAACAGTATTGGCTCATCCCCATGTTTGTAATGTTGAGCGAGTTTATTTAATGACCACTCACCAACAAAAGTTTTATGAGCATATTGGCTTCGAGCAAAATTCTTCTTCTACCTTGGTTTTATGTAAGGGAGAATTTGATGGCGATCGAAAAATAACTACTTCTGAATTAGCTCCATCTAATATTATTTAGTTATTATTCAGTTTTTCATGGGTAGACCACACTAAATTAATATTTTAGATGAGTTTGCATAAAGTTCTATGGAATATATTATGCAAATTCAGCTCTAGATTTTATCTGAATCTCTTTTTATAGATTTGCTTAAATAGAATCCCAAAAACTCAAAATATACTTCTATCAAATATTTTTTGAAAATATTTTTTGATTTTTGTGATCGCGAATAGTTGTCGCCACTCTTGTTAGGACACAAAAACAGAAGCAAGTTGCGGCGCGAAGCGCCGCAACTCGCTTCTGGGACTTTGATTTATCCTAATGCAAGTGACCATCGCTATACTTGTAAAACACTTGCAAAAAATCTTCTTCTGATTTGGTACTTTAATAAATCAAAAAATAAATTTAGGTCATCTTTATAATTGTTATCTAGATTAATTCATCAAGATTTAAAGATATATATTTGCAGTAAAACTATCTCCTAAGATTCAAATAATTAATGTGGGCTTTGAATAGTATTTGCAAATACTTTCAAGTAGGTCATCATATGCAAATATATAATGTAAATATGTGACATATTTATCCCATTTGATTTTGGTGGGAGCCAATGGTAGAAACCTCATATCAAGGTCAAAAACGCACAAGGAGTGAATTCGAGAGACAACTAAACCGCCTAGAACAAGATTCTTTGCGAATGGGCGCACTTGTCGAAAATTCCTTTTTACTAGCTCATGCGGCTCTATTTGAGCGAGATTTAGACTCTGCTTTTCGCATTGATGCTCAAGATAAGCAAATAGATCAAATCTATCGACAAATTGAAATTGATTGTATTAACTTGATTGCCTTACAGTCCCCAGTGGCTCGTGATTTACGGCTTCTCAGTGCATTGATGCAGCTAATTCGTGATATTGAGCGGATTGGTGACTATGCGGAGAATCTTGGTGATATTGCTATCAAGCTATTTCCCTATCCCCCCTCTCCCTATTTAAATGAATTGCAAGTTATGTCTAATCGCTGTCGGGCGATGTTAGCCATGAGCTTGGAAGCTCTAGCTAATCTTGATGAAAATATTGGCTTGCAAATTAAGGCAAAGGATGACGCAGTGGACTATGACTACAAGCATATTTATGATCTTCTGGCGGCGCAGCGCTTGTATGGTGAACCCATGGAACCTGTAATGCTGATGGTTTTAGCAATTCACCATTTAGAACGAATGGCAGATCATGCAACTAATGTGGGCTTGCGAGTTGCCTATATTGTGACGGGTAAATTAGGCTAAGGGAAAAGAAGGGTAGCGCTTCGCGCTGCGCTATCCTTCTTTTCCCTTAGCTGGCGAAAAATAATCGACAGTAAATAAGCTTGTAGCGCTATAGCAGGGTAATCTAAAGTAAGTGCTTTACAGCACAAATGTGTTTATGTGGGAAAGTTTTAAGGATTGCAATGAAGTCATATTTGGCGGCCGCCGTACAAATGACCAGTGTCTCAGATGTAGACAAAAATCTTGCTCAAGCAGAAGATTTGATCCAACTGGCAGTTAATCGAGGTGCAGAATTAGTTTGTCTGCCTGAAAACTTTTCGTTTTTAGGTGATGAGAGTGAAAAAATTAAACTTTCTACAGAAATTGCAGAAAAGAGTGAGAAATTTCTAGTTACGATCGCCCAACGTTATCAAATTTTGTTACTTGGCGGAGGCTTTCCCGTACCAGTAAGTAATGCCAATAACGGCGATGCGGGCAAAATGTATAACACGGCTCTGCTAATTGGTCGGGAAGGCGAGGAATTGGCGCGTTACCGCAAAATGCATCTTTTTGATGTGAATTTACCCGACGGGAATACTTATCAGGAATCTGCGACCATTTTGGCGGGAGCCGAAGCCCCTCCTGTATATAGCTCAGATAAGTATGGTAATTTGGGTCTATCGGTATGCTATGACGTAAGATTTCCAGAGTTATATCGATATTTGTCTCAAAACGGCGCAAATGTCTTATTTGTTCCTGCGGCTTTCACGGCTTTTACGGGTAAGGATCATTGGCAGGTTTTGCTACAAGCTAGGGCGATCGAAAATACGAGCTATGTAATCGCACCCGCACAGGTAGGAATGCATACACCCCGTCGCCAATCCCACGGTCATGCCATGATTATTGATCCTTGGGGTCTGGTGTTAGCCGATGCGGGCGATCGCACTGGTGTGGCGATCGCCGAAATTCAACCTTCGCGGATTGAGCAAATTCGTCGCCAGATGCCGAGTTTGCAACATCGCACCTTTTTCAAATAGCTTTTTAAAATAAATTTTTGAAAGTTTTGCCTAGCAAAACTTTCAAAAATTTATTGGTTTGTCGTTGATTTTAAAGACTTATAAGTAGCTAAAGCCTGCAAGCTGAGTTTAGTTTTCAATTCGCGAAAGTGTGACAACACTTTCGCGAATTTGATATTACAGGTTATGAAAATCTTCTTTCTGAAGACTTTTAGAGTTTCAGGTTCGTTATCTTAGATATGTATTAAGATCATTTCTTGAAGGTTCAGCTTAAATATTTCTTTTTCTTAAATCACTTTCTAGCACGAGCAGTTATGCAATCCTTTCCAGTGCTTGGTAATACGATCCGTCCATTGCAGCATCGCGACCTAGAGTTTATCCAGCGATTTGCATCACCTAACGATCTAGAGCAAATTGCCGTTAGCGATCTCAGTGGATGTCGCAGCCGCCAAAAGATTAGCCTGCATCAACTGGCTAGCTGGCTACCTGCCCCTGTCCAGACTTTGCTCAAGCCCTACGTCCGAGCCTATGTCTCGGAATGCAATGGTGTGATTCAGGGCTTTATTAGAGTTTCACCCTTTAACAACAACAGCAGCACTTGGCAAATCGATCGCGTTGTTGTCTTGCCTGAAGCCCAAAATGGTCAACATAATGTTGGCACGCAATTAATTCGCTATTGCCTTGAAACTTGCTGGGAAGCGAGGACTTGGGTACTACAGGTTGACATCAATCAAAAGGACACGATCGCCCTCTACCGCCAAAATGGTTTTCAACCCCTTGCTCAATTTACGGATTGGGAAATTAGTAGCGAAAGCCTTAAGGAACTAGCGCAACATTCTCCCGATTTGCCAAACTTAATGCCTGTGAGTAATGCGGATGCTAGCTTGCTCTATCAGCTAGATACAGCGGCGATGCCTCCCCAAATTCGTCAAGTTTACGATCTTAATGTCGATGACTTTCGGGCTAAAGCCATTGATAAGATGATCAATCATGGCTCACTATTGATTAATCATTTACATGATGTGTCGGGCTATGTCTATGAGCCTCAACGCAAGGCAGCGATCGGTTATTTTTATCTGCTATTGCAACGTCCAACCGCTAATCAACCCGATGAAAAACTGATTCATCACTGCCAATTAACCGTTCATCCTGCTTACACTTGGCTATATCCCGAGCTAACCTCGCAAATTGCGCGAATTGTTACTACACAATCCCCTGAAAATGCGAGTTTGCAAGTATCTTCGGCAGATTATCAGCCCGAACGGGAAGATTATTTAGAAAGGATTCAAGCGGAACGTCAAGGGCATTCGCTCTTGATGGCTCGATCTGTATGGCATAAAATCCGCGAGGCTAAACCAGTATTAGATGGTTTGCAACTTTCGCGGATGTTGTCAGGGCTACAGCCTACCCAGAAGCCAGTTCCGGGAAGAATTGAGAATTTGCCTCAGCAGCATCAACATCAGGATGAACCGCTTTAAAATATGGCATAGTCATTTCCCTTGCGGCAATGACTATGCCAAAATATAAAAATACGACGATAACTTAAGCCTCTCATTTACTGAAATTATTGTTAACCTATCTAGTTTTGGTTCAATTTATACAAAATGAAGATCCACTAGATCGCTAGGATTAAGCATTAGACATTTAGGCATTGGATGCACCTTTAAAAACGCTTGACTATGAAAATTCTCAAAATCCAGACATTACGTGGTCCAAATTATTGGAGTATCCAACGACATCAGCTAGTAGTTGTGCGATTAGATTTGGAGGATTTTCAAGTACAACGTGCTAGCTTTTTTCAAAACCTATGTAAGGTGTTGCCAAGTCTAGCGGGTAAAGAAATTGCTTCACGCACAGATATTAGTAATGCTGATTTTTTAGCTGAAATAATTAAAGAAATTGCGATCGCTTTGCAAGGCTACATTGGCATGAAGGTCGATTTTGGGGCAATCCGACCCACAGTCGAAAAAAATATTTATCAAGTTGTCTTTGAATATCAAACTGAAGAAGCAGGACGCTACGCAGCAAGGGCGGCGGTACGCATTTGTACCAGTATTCTCGAAACTGGAACCTATGCTGTCAGCGAATTGCAAGAAGACTTAAAAGATTTACGAGATATTCGTCTTGATGGTCAGTTAGGACCTAGTACGGATTCGATAGTGGGTGAGGCAAAGGCACGAAAGATTCCTTGGTTAGAGCTAGGTAGCCGTGCCATGATTCAACTGGGCTATGGTGTGCATCAAAGCCGCATTCAGGCAACTTTATCCAATAAAACGGGGATTTTAGCCGTAGAGTTAGCTTGTGATAAAGAGGGGACAAAGCGGATTTTACGGGATTCGGGCGTGCCAGTGCCAAGAGGGACAACGATCCGATCGCCTAAATATTTAGAAGACTCAATCACGGAAGTCGGTGGCTTTCCGATTGTCATTAAGCCCTTAAATGGTAATCATGGACGCGGGATCACAATTGATATCAGGACATTAAAGGAGGCGATGGATGCCTTCGATATGGCTCAAGAGGTTTCCGAAGAGGTCATTATTGAGCGCTTCCACACTGGGCGCGATCACCGTGTTTTAGTCATCAACGGTAAATTTGTGGCAGTTGCCGAGCGCGTTCCCGCTAATGTCACAGGCGATGGCGTTTCCACCATTTCGCAACTAATCGAAATTACTAATAAAGATCCCCGTCGTGGCGATGGTCACGACAATGTGTTGACCCGCATCGAAATCGATCGCACCAGCATGGATATTTTGGTCAGACAAGGCTTTACTCTAGAGTCCGTACCGCCAAAAGATCAGGTTTGCTATCTTAAGGCAACGGCTAACCTCAGTACGGGCGGAGTATCGGTGGATCGCACTGATGAGATCCACCCAGAGAATATTTGGTTGGCAGAACGAGTTGCCAAAATTATTGGCTTGGATATTGCGGGTATTGATGTGGTTACTGAAGATATCTCTCTACCAGTACGTCAAACTGACGGGGCGATCGTTGAAGTAAATGCTGCTCCCGGATTTAGGATGCATACCGCTCCGAGCATTGGTACTCCTCGCAATGTAGCGGCTCCTGTGATCGATATGCTCTTCCCTGAAGGAGCGCCCACAAGGATTCCGATTGTGGCAATCACTGGTACCAATGGTAAAACTACGACAACCCGCTTAATTGCCCATATTTTTAAAGAAACAGGCAAAAGAGTCGGTTATACCACCACCGATGGTATTTATATTGGTCAATGCTTAGTCGAAAAGGGCGATACCACGGGACCCTATAGCGCTCAAGTTATCCTTCGCGATCCCACGGTTGAGGTGGCGGTTTTAGAAACTGCTAGAGGCGGTATTTTGCGATCGGGCTTGGGCTTTGATGGCTGTGATGTCGGCGTGGTGATGAACGTACAGGCGGATCACCTTGGTATTGGGGACATTGACACCATTGAAGATTTGGCAAGATTAAAGAGTGTGGTCGTGAAGACAGCTTTACCCACAGGCTATGCGGTACTGAATGCCGATGATCCCCTTGTCGTGGCGATGGCTCAAGAGGTGGAAGTAAAGGTTGCCTATTTCAGTATGAATCCTGATAATCCTTTGATTAAGTCCCACGTTGCTGAGGGTGGACTCGCGGCGGTCTATGAAGAGGGATATTTAACTATTGTCAAAGGTGACTGGAAGCTCAGAATTGAAGAAGCGGTAAATGTGCCTTTGACCCTCGGTGGAAGGGCTGCTTTTAATATTCAAAATTCTCTTGCCGCCAGTTTGGCAGCTTTTTCGCAAGATGTGAATATTGAGCAGATTCGTCAAGGCTTATCAACCTTTGTGGCTTCTAGCGCCCAAACTCCCGGACGGATGAATTTGTTTGATTTGGGTAAATATCATGCGTTGGTTGACTATGCTCATAATCCTGCGGGATTTAAGGCGATCGCCGATTTTATCCAGAAATGGGAAGGTGAAGCGATCGGCGTAATTGGCGCCCCTGGCGATCGGCGTGATGAGGACATCCTTGAGCTAGGACAGCTTGCCGCAGGAATGTTTAGCCGCATATTTATCAAAGAAGATAAGGACTTGCGAGGACGCAAACCTCGCGTTGTTGCCGATCTCCTACGCCAAGGTATAGAAGAAATTAACGGTAATATTCCTTGTATTACAATTCTTGACGAAGCGGAAGCCCTCACAGCAGCCTTGGATAGCGCTCCTCAGAGTGGTTTAGTTGTGGTATTCCCTGACAAAGTGGATCAGGCAATTGGTATTATTGAATCGCGAAAGTCTAAATTGCCATCATAATTGCCATAACAACCGCCTATGCCGCGTGTAATCTGCCTTGGCGAAGTCTTAATTGATCAAATTGCTGAAGATATTGGCGTTCCCTATGACCAAGTTAGTTCTTGGCATCCCTATATGGGTGGAGCGCCTGCTAATGTTGCCTGTGGCTTAGCTAAGCTTGGAACTCCTGTCAGCTTGATTAGCTCGGTGGGGCAAGATGCGGTGGGAGCCGATTTGCTGAAACAACTGGGAATCGCTGGGGTGGAGACTTCAGGGGTACAAGTACATCCTGAAACAACTACTCGTGAGGTGTATGTTACTCGCGATCCCACAGGCGATCGCCACTTCAATCGATTTAATGGTGATGGCAAGACTGTATTTGCAGACACGTTGATGTCTGCCGAGCATTTACCTGCTCATTTGTTTGCAGATGCTAAATTTTTGGTGCTAGGAACTTTAGGGTTATCGAGTCCCGAGAGTTCGCGAGCAGTGGGACGAGCGCTCAAGCTAGCCGAACAAAACTATGTGCGGGTGGTGGTGGATATTAATTGGAGAGCCATGTTTTGGCGATATCCCGAGCAAATCCTGAAGTTACTGCCCCTATTGCTGAAATATACGGATTTTCTGAAAATGACGGAGGATGAGGCGAAATTTCTCTTTCGTTTAACTAGCCCTGCGGCGATCGCCCAAGCCTACAGCCATCTGGAAGGGATTATCATTACGAATGGTGACAAGGACTGTCGCTATTATCTAGGCGAAAAACAAGGCAAACATTCAGCTTTTCCTGTGCATTCAATTGATACCACGGGTGCAGGAGATGCCTTCTTAGCCGCCTTTATTCATAAAATTTATCACCGCCCCTTGACGCATTTGCTGGATGCTCAGTTTGCTCATGAAGCGATCGCCTATGCCTGTGCGGCTGGTGCTTTATCGACTTTGGATATGGGTGCGATCGCTGGTCAACCGAGCGATCGGCAAATTCGCGAATTTCTGGCAATACGTGAGCCTAAACATTAAAATAAAGATTTTGTAGCATAATCGCTACAAAATCTTTATTTATAAAACTATGCACGCTCTATCTTTACCTACTTGGGTAATTCATATTTCTAGTGTGATTGAATGGGCTTTAGCAATTTGGCTCATTTGGCAATATGACAAAAAAAATCCCGATCGCGGTTGGCAAGGTTTATCTTGGGCAATGCTCCCAGCCTTAGTTAGTGCGATGTGTGCGGTGACATGGCATTTTTTTGATAATGCGGATTCTTTGGACTGGTTAGTAACTACCCAAGCGGCGATGACTTTAACGGGAAATTGTACCTTGGCGATCGCAGCCTACTTCATCTGGAAAAAATCCCTAATTTCTTCTCAGTAAATTAACTCGAAGTCCAAAACGGCAAAGCCATTTTGGACTTATAAAAAAAGAAGAGAGGCGGCGCAAAGCGTCGCCTCTCTTCTTTTTTTATAAAGTTCCTGATTCTAATTGCTCTAGGTAAATAAAGTCTGGGGACTTTACACCAGCTTCTTGTCTAATTTTTACAAGTTCAGGAGATTCAAAGAATTTTCGAGCATCTTCGAGCGAATTCCATGCCGAAAAATGCACAATTTTATTGGGTTCATGCTGATACTTGAGAAGCTGGTAAGAAATTTCGCCTGCTTGTTTACGGATACTTGCTGCTCCATCGAAAATATTTTTCCAAATTGGATAATCAGCAACTTCATGAATAATCAAAACGTACTGCACAAAATTCCTTCCAAATAATATTGATAGCTACCGTCTCTTGGGTTATCAAAACCTAGAGAGTGGCGGCGCAAAGCGCCGCCACTCTCTAGGTTTTATATAGTATAGAGTGGCTACCGATATACTATATAAATGTGATTTGCGTAAACTATGCCTAAAGAAGCCTTATTTGGACTATCGCTTTTTCCCTATCTAGCCTTTCTCTGGTTTGCGACGAAATCAAGGCAGTTTCCGAAGTTGGGACTTTGGGGATTTTATGGCACATTAGTTTTTGTAGCCGTTACAATTCCCGCAGGTATTTACGCGCAAACTCAATATCATGATGTTTTGGCAAATGTCGATTGGTTACATGGCAGTGCCGAATCATTTTTGACGATTACCAATATTATGTTGGTCTTAGGTTTTAAAAATGCTTTGAAATCATCAGAAGAAACCTAAAATTCACTCGCATCGCTAGTCACATTGTTTATTTTTATAATAGGAATTATGCAGGGCATTTTGCTGTCTGCGAAAGAGAGGCATCTATGAATAGACATTACCAATATATTTCTCAGTTTGGCATGGCTGTGATTTTAGCGATCGCTAGTACATCAAGCCCTGTGATGGCTCAATCCACGGTCGCAGCACAACCTCGAAAAGGGGACGCTAATCAATTGCGTCCTGCTAAGGGGCAACTAATTTCTCCCACTAATATTGATCAGTTTTCACTAAGGCGAAGCTTACCTAGTTCTAGTCTCAAAATTCAAAACGTCAATCTTGAAGTTGGCACTGTAGAACCAGTTTTATCTGGTAATTACAACGCTTCGCCTCAAAAAGTTAATAAGCTGGGCAATTTCACTAGCGATCCCCTCAATGCTGTTCAGATTTTCCAAGAATCAACCACCCCTCGTCGCCCCAGATAATACCAATTCAAAAAATGGCTATGCCATTTTTTGAATCTCAAAATCTTATTGCAATAAAGAAAAGAGCAGCCTAGCTGCTCTTTTCTTTATTGCAATAAGTTCCCCGTGGCTAAACCACAGGCTCTAGTAATCGGCAAAGCCGCAGCTAAATCATAGGCGGCTTGTCTAGCGATCGCGCCATCAATGGTTGTTGTCACCACGACATCTAAACCCGCATTAAAAGCAATTAAGGCTGCTTTATGAGCAGTCAAAACTCCGCCCAAAGCCATCGGTTTGAGAATAATAATATCGGCGGCTTGGGCGTTAATCACTTGCTGCAATTGTGCGAGATTGTTTACGGATTCATCGGCGGCGATCGCAATTGATTGAGATCGCTTCACTTTGGTTAACCCTGTTAAATCTGAAGCTGCCACAGGTTGTTCCACATATTCAATGTTGAGAGATTCCAGCTTTTTTAAATTGGCGATCGCTTCATCCACCGTCCAAGCTTGGTTAGCATCAATCCGAATTTGGATATCATCACCAACTTGCGATCGCACTGCTGCCACTCGTTGGCAATCTAATTCAAAATTGCCTGAGCCAACTTTAATTTTGAGACAGCGATAGCCTTCTTGGCTATAGGTTTGAGCCTTGATTGCGGCGGCTTCAGACGCGATCGCTCCAATTACCGCATTTATGGAGACATATTTGCGAACCTTGCCCCCAAAGCATTGAGTCAATAATTGCGGTAACGAAAGATTTTGAGATTGAGCGCATAAATTGATCAAAGCAAGCTCTAAGCCATGTCTAGCCGCAGGCGTGCGATCGCATGGTCTAACTAATTCTTCGATGTCACTTAAGCTAGAGATTTCGGCATTAATTAGCGATCGCTGCATAGCTTGCAAAGCAATCTCCGTCTCGGCAAGCGATTCCATTCCAAAACCATCAAGGGGAGCCGCTTCACCTAAACCGATGCGATTTAGGCGATCGCGGATTTCAATCATAAATCCTTCGCGATAATTAAGAACTCCCTTCGCAGTCCGAAACGGTTCTCTAAAATTTAAACGATAGCTTTGATATTTCAGGGATTGAATAGTTAAATTCACTTCTCTATTAAAAAATTGACTAAAGGCGAACACATTACTGTCGTAAAAATTGCCATGATCACCATAATTGAAAATAACGTGGGGGTGATCAATCCTTGCTCTAAGCCAATATTTAAAATAATTAATTCCATCATCCCCCTTGTATTCATTAAAGCGCCGACAGTTAAAGACGATCGCCAAGTTTCTCCAGATTGTTTGGCGGCGAGAGTGCAAGCGATTCCTTTGCCACAGGTAGCGATCGCAATGATCAATACAGTTAAGGCTAATAATTGAGGCGTATTAATCAACCCTAATTGGGTATTTAATCCTGAAAATACAAAGAAAATAGGAACCAATAGGGAAGATGTGAGATATTCCAAATGGCGATGGACAGACTCGGCAAAATGTCCCCGAGGCATAACTGTGCCTAATACAAATGCCCCAAAAACTGCATGAACACCAATAAAATCGGTGTAAAAAGCGCACAGCATCATGATAATCAAAACGAAAGTTAAGGTCTGAAGCGTAACCTCTCCATCCCGACGAGTCCAATAGCTAAAAAATCGTAAGAGTCGCCGCCCCGCAAACCACATAAACATCACATACAGCAAGGTTCCGCCGATCGCAATGATGGCGACATTAATTGAGCTTTTGATGCTTGCTAAAACTAAAGCCAGAAGACACCAAGCCACCGCATCATCCAAGGAGCCAGCCGCTAAAACTAAAGTACCAAGTTGGGTTTTAATCAAGCCTTTTTCTTGTAAAATTCTTGCCAACATAGGAAAGGCTGTAATAGACATAGATGCGCCCATATACAGCGCTGCCGCCCAAGGTGTAATATTCGGGCTAAATAGATCGCCGCCACCAAATAAGCCCAAAGCCGCGATCGCGCCCAAAATGAATGGAAATATAATCCCTGCGATCGACACCAAGCCTGCACTTTTCGCCCTATTTCTTAGTAGGTCAGTATTAAGCTCTAACCCCACTAAGAACATGTAGATCATTAATCCCACATTGCTGAGAGCATACAAAATTGACATAGAGGGATTAGGAAATAGCTGACTCGCTCCCCCAATTATGGGAATTTTAGGAAATAGCCATTGCTGTAAGTCTGGTGCTATCACCCCAAATAGCGAGGGACCTAGCATAATTCCTGCAAGCATTTCCCCCACTACATCTGTCTGCCCTAAATATCGCTTCCCAAAGTAAGACACTACTCTGCAAACCGACAAAATTACTGTCAATTGCAAGAGAAGTCTTAGTAGTAATTCAGAATTAGTCATAAAATCTTATGCTCAGATTTGCGAGTCTCATCGCCACAAACCAATAAAAAAGTATCCTTTGGCAAGGATACTGGAAATAATTTGAGGATTTTAAAACTAAAGGATTTTTTGCATTAAGTTTTATAGCGATCGCTTCCAAATAATATAGCAAAGCAAGAGTTAGCCTCTGTTAATAGCAATCAAAAAATGAATGGCGGCGCGAAGCGCCGCCATTCATTTTTTGATTGAATTCTTCAATTAGCAATTCAAACTAATAAGAGCAAAGTAAAAAATGGCATAGCCATTTTTTACTTTGCTCTTATTGAGGTGATTCGAGTACGCGATCGATCAGTCCATAGGAAAGAGATTCCTCTGACGACATGTAATAATCACGATTCATATCCCGCTCGATCTTCTCTAAGGGTTGCCCTGTACGCTTTGCATATTCCTCATTCAACTTTTGGCGAATGCGAATAATTTCCTTTGCTTCAATTTCAATATCTGAAGCCTGACCTCTAGTTCCACCTGAAGGCTGGTGAATCATGATTCTGGCATTAGGGAGCGCATAGCGTTTACCCTTTGCCCCAGCCATTAGTAAATAAGAACCCATCGAAGCTGCCAAACCAACGCAAATCGTTGTCACATCAGCCTTGATATGTTGCATCGTGTCAAAAATTGCTAAGCCTGCGGAAACAGAACCTCCGGGAGAGTTGATATACATATAGATATCTTTGGTTTGATCTTCAGAGTCAAAGTAAAGAAGGCGGGCAATGATTGAATTAGCCATCCCATCTGTAACTTCGCCACTCAAAAAGATGATGCGCTCCATAGACAGACGCTCGTAGATGCTAATCCACTGCGTAAAGGAGTCTCCAGGATAGCGATAGGGAACTCTAGGAACACCGATAGGCATAGTTTTGTTGATTATTGTTCAAGTGTGGAAAATCTCTAAACCCCAAATATTTAGGATAGGCGGCGCTTGGTGGTGCATATGCTAAATATTTAGTTCTAAACAAGGGCAGGAACTGCTTTTGGCAAATCTTTAGTACTTTCGAGAACGCGATCGATGAGGCCATATTCCTTGGCTTGCTCAGGAGTCATATAAAACATTCGATCCATATCCTTAGTCAGTATTTCAGGCGATTTACCTGTAGTGCGAGATAGGATTCGGAGCATTGCCTCACGGTTAGTCAAGACTTCTTTAGCTTGAATCTGTAAATCAGAGGCTTGTCCTCTAGTTTGACGACGAGCTTGGTGTAAGACAATCGTGGCATTGGGCAAACTTGCCCTAAAACCCTTAGTGCCACTAGCAAGGATCATCGCTGCTGTTCCCATTGCTTGTCCCAGACAAATGGTATGGACGGGAGGCTTGATGTAGTTAAGGGTGTCACAAATGGCGAAAGCTTCGGTTTCAAAACCGATCGCATCCCCTGTGTACCAAGATGTCCCCGTGGAGTTGATATATAAGAAAATCGGTTTTTCGGGATCTTCGTATTGCAAATAGAGGAGTTGGGCGATGAGTAATTCTGTAACATCGACACCAAGCTGCTGTTTATATTCGTCGGGTGATACAAGAGGCAACCCAAAGTAAATAATCCGCTCTTTTAGCAATAGCGAAGGTAAGTCAGGCGGCGGTGTGCGTCCGTATGACGAATCCCCTGAATAGGCGGCTTGTGCGGCTTGGGGAACAGAGCGAGAAGGTCGATCCATGTTTATTCGTGTTAATGACACTAACACTGTTAGCTTATCACAGCGATCCCCTTGCTATCGGCAATCTGGGGCAAGATTGAGGTAGGGTTAGCCGTCTAGCCATTAAAAAAAGGTAGTTATAGCACAAAGCGCTATAACTACCTTTTTTTGTTGGGGGAAAGAAAAATTAAAGCAAGCCAGTATTTGTGCCTTGCTTGCCTGTAGCTAGTTCAACTTTTATAATCTTGCCACCCATTTTCATAATGCGTTGCTGTTCAGCAAACCAGTTGTCGTAAGCTACTAATTTGGTGAAATAGGTATTTTGCAACTCTCGTTGTGTACGAATGCGAGTTTGGCTAGGTACACAAGCAGTGATTTTAAAAGTCCGCATAGCGGCGATCTCCTTCAGAGCCAGTTATTAAAAATAAATTACAAAGAAAATTGTTAGTCTGACATTTCATAGTCTGACAAGTTTAGTTGCTATTAGTTTTATACAGGCGTTGGCGGCAAGATAGGGAGCTAAAGCTACCTACCTCCGCCGCCTTGTAAATATTAATTAATTAGAAATTAAATTAATAAATTAATAGCAACAAACGCTGTGTTAGCTATTAGCTCAAGCCAGAGCTGATGTAATCGAGGTAGATACCCAATTCTTTACCAGCGTCAGAACCAACAATGCTAGCTGCAACTTCTTTGATTGCTTGAATAGCTTGAATGGTGGAAACTACAGGTACTCCAAGGGAGTTGTAGGTTTCTTTCAAGCCATTGAGTACGCGCTCATCAAGGATAGAAGCGTCACCAGCAAGCATTGCATAGGTTGCATAGCGAAGGTAGTAGTCGAGGTCACGAATACAAGCTGCATAACGACGAGTGGTGTACATGTTGCCGCCGGGACGGGTAACATCAGAGTACAACAAGGACTTAGCAACTGCTTCTTTAACGATGGTTGCAGAGTTAGCGGCGATCGCTGCGGATGCACGAACACGAAGTTCGCCAGTTGCGAAGTAGTTCTTTAGCTTCTCAAGGGCAGATGCATCAAGGTACTTACCTTGAACGTCGGCGGAGTTAATAACTGAGGTAATTGCGTCTTGTGCCATTTTTATATGTTTTTTTTAGGTTTGCAATTAGTTTTTTGAATTTAGAAATAAAGATTTCTGAAATGTTTTATAAAGATAAAAACGAATCCAGAATTGGCTTACTGCATTGCGCCGATTACATAGTCGAAGTAGTAGCCAGCTTCTGCTGCATCTTCACCAGACAACAAAGCTGCTGCTGCACTCTTCAAACCACGTACACCTTCAGCAACTCCAGCGATCGGAGTACCCAAAGAGCCGTACATTTCTCTAACGCCTACTAGACCAATTTCTTCGATAGGAGTTACATCACCAGATACTACTCCGTAGGTTACCAAGCGGAGGTAGTAGTCTAGGTCACGCAAGCAAGTTGCGGTCATTTGCTCACCGTATGCATTTCCACCAGGAGAAACTACATCAGGACGCTTTTGGAATAGTTGATCGCCAGCTTGCTTAACAATGCGCTCGCGGGATTCGGTCAAAGTTTGGGCAATGCGAAGACGGCGCTCACCAGAGCTTACAAAGCCCTTAATGCGATCTAGTTCACCAGGGCTGAGGTAACGTGCTTCAGCATCTGCATTCACGATGGACTTCGTGACTACGCTCATTTAATTTTTTCTCCAATCAAAAATGTGAATAAAAACGATTGATGTGATGCCGTACCATGCAGAAACTCTTAGACTAAGTGGTTGCCCTAGGGCGGTTACTTAAATTTAAGGTTTGGCTTCTGACATGGAGGGTTTCTTTGTCAAAGCAATGATTACCAAAACATTTTGAAGCATTGCGTTGTCTCCAAGCTTTTCTTCATCACACTTCTTAACATTTGATATATTAGCACTAGAGTTGAAACGGAGGATCAATTAGCTTGGAAGTATTGCTAAAACAAGGGTTATGGCTTCTCCAAGGCTCATTAAACCTGCGAACATAAATTTTTTGGTTTTGATCAACCACATGACGAAAACGATCACTTAAGAGTGATGCGATCGCCAGCGCTAAATTTTAGTTACACAACTTTACAAAACAAAAGATAAAAGGCGACGCATTGCGTCACCTTTTATCTTTTGTTTTGTAAACTTTCCCCTGACTCGCTATAGGAACAAGTTAGTCATGAGACTTGCGATACGGTTAAGGTAAGGGGCGGGATCAAGGGCAACCCAACCATCGCCAGAGGGAACCATAATCTCAAAGTGTAAATGTGGCCCTGTAGACCTTCCTGTGGAGCCAACAATGCCTATTTGCTGTCCTTGGGCTACCTGTTGTCCCTGATAGACATAGATAGCCTCTAGGTGAGCATAGCGAGTGCCTGTGGAGCCGTGATCGATTTCGATGAGGTTGCCGTAGCCATCGCCCCAGCCCGCAAAATCTACTCGTCCTGATTTTGCGGCAAGTACAGGGGTCCCAAGGGGTGCGCCTAGATCGATGCCACTATGAAATGACCAAATAGTGGTAACGGGATTCATCCGCCAACCGTAGTTGGAGGTAACTGGCACGGAATAGGGTAGGGGATAGCCACCTGTTTGAAAAATTGTGGTGGGATTATCTGAACGGGCGATGTTTGGCAGTTTGAAAGGTACAGGATCTGGCTTCCAGATGGCTCCGGGGACAAATACGACTTTGGGGCGGCGTTGGCAGCCATTCCGCTCGAAGAGGACATCGGCGCGAATATTGTATTTTTTGGCTATGGTGGTGTAATTTTCTTCATTTTTGAAGCGATACACTAGCCCATCCATTGGCGGAATTGCGAGATTCTGCCCTATGGTAACTTCCCCACTGCGGACTTCAGGGTTTAGCCCCATTAAGGTTGCAGTTTTGAGGTTGTATTGTTTGGCGATCGCCTCTAGGGTTTCGCCTTGTTTAACCTTGTGTTGAGAAAGGCTATCAAGGGTTGGTTTACCGCATAATTCTTCCGCTTCCTTGGCGGCGTTGTTGTCAGCAGGTGGATTGGGTGGGGATGCAGTTGCGAAAGCGGGTAGGGGGGATAAATTTGCGATCGCAACTACGACTAGAGGTATTTTCCAAGAGAACTTCATGAATCTTCACAACAGCAATGCAAGGTTATTTTCGCAGCGATCGGGCATTAATTAACACCACCAATCTGGTGATCCCCAGTAAAAGACAAGCAAAGACCAAAGCGTGCGTTTTGGTCTTTGCTTGTCTTTTAATTATGTTTTTAGTTATCTACAGCCCCCCTTACAAGATTGGCAGGGCTATTTCAAGAAAGAGGTAGAGAGACTTTAAGAAATCAAAGACAACATTGCGGGTAAATTATGGGCAAAATAGTCAATAGCGCCTTTAATTGATTCAAAGCCATTACTTCTAAATATAGAAAGTATCCAAGTCGTGATAATCGATAGATTAATTGGTGTTTTACCTGCTTTTTGCTTACTCTCATCTTCATTGAAAATGACATCTTTTACCCAATGTAAGCGGTTTTCAATATGCCAATGCTGCCTAATTACTTTGGCAATCCTAGTTGAAGTAGGAGGAAGAGAACTAATGTAGTAGCTCAGAGTACTGTAAGCATTACCATTTCTAACTCCTGAACGAGTAACTCTAATCACCGACATTACTTTTTGCCAACTTGGGTCGATATCTGGCGGCGGTGTAAATACC
>NZ_JACJQA010000047.1 GCF_014696355.1 Pseudanabaena sp. FACHB-1998
CCTGCGTTATACTCTGACCAGTTGCGGATCTGATATTGCTCTTTCATTGGCTGTTTTGCCATCCTTATTTATATTTAATCTACCCTTCCATCCCTCTTTTATGCAACAACGCCAACCACAAGTATGAATGGCGGTGTTTCTTGCTTTCATCCATACTTGGGGTTTTATACCAACTCAAATTGATTAAAGAAGGATGACAAAGCTAAGCTTTGTCATCCTTCTTTACAGTTGATCGTAATTTAATGATTGGAAAAATTCGGCTACTTGTAGTGCTTCTATTTCCATTTCTTGAATAAGAGTTTCTACTTGATTAATATTATCTTGTAAATAGTTATGGCTTTGAATACATGATTTACATAAAAATTGTAGATCTTGACAGAGATTAAAAAGCTTGATAGCTCCAAAAGTACCACTTCCTCCCTTGAGGGCATGGCTTTCATGGTCAATTGTTTCTAAATCAAGCTGCTTTATCGATTCTTGCATTTTGGCGATCGCCATTTTTGTATGCCTTAAATAGATGGAGATTAACTTGGATAGATTTTTTTCTCCGACTGAATTCTTGAGGTTGGAGAGGGTTTGTGAATTTATGGACTGATCGATTTTGCTTTGATTAAGAATTTTTACTGTTTTTTGTAATACTTCGATCAGAGTTTCACTCTGTAAGGGCTTAGTGAGATATTCATTCATGCCAGATGCTAAGGCAGAGTCGCGGGATTCATTAAAGGCATTAGCTGATAGCCCAATAATCCAAGGAGAATAATTAGGTAATTGACGGATCTTATGACTTGCAGTTAATCCGTCCATTACAGGCATTTGAATATCCATGAAAATAAGGTCGTAAGAATTTTTTTCAACTGCTTGTAATGCTTCTAATCCATTATTTACGGAATCACTTTTGTAGCCTAGTCGATCTAGCATAATCAGCAAAATCTGTTGGTTAACGAGATTATCTTCTGCCACTAAGATTTTTAATGGATGCTGGTTTGATAGGTTAATACTTAGGGATGATGATATCGGTATTGGAGATGGTGGGATAGAAGGTAGCTTTTGCTGGAAAATATCACTATATGCTTGATAAAGCTTAGCTGGAAAAATTGGCTTGGTAATAGAAGTTACAAACTTTAAGGGATGAAGATTTACGTGTGTGTTGATTGACACCAAGAAGATGAATTTCAATTCTGGATTAATATTTTGAAGATCCTTTGCTAGTTCTATTCCCTCCACATCGGCTAAGTTACTATCGATGAGAATTACATCAAAATCATGCTGATGTAGTAATTGCAGAGCATCCGCAGCACAATAGACATTTGTAACTTCGATCGCCCAAGACTGACTATATAAAGATATGGCTTCTTGAATTGTTGTACTATTGCTGATGCTAAGAATCTGCTTCCCTTTAATACTATCGTCGATTTCGGGCGGTATCGTTCTTACCTCTTTAGCTTGTATAGAAAACTTAAAAGTTGAACCTTTGTCAACATCGCTTTCGACTGAGATCGAGCCTCCCATTAGTTCACACAGTTCTCTACAAATTGCTAATCCTAGTCCCGTACCGCCATATTTGCGGTTAATGGAGCCATCGGCTTGACTAAAAGCTTGAAATATCTTGTCGATCGCGTCAGGAGCAATGCCAATACCCGTGTCACGTATTTGAAAAATTAATTCATGGATGTTACTGGATTGATCTATTAATCTAGAATCAACAGTAATCACAATTTCTCCATTTTCTGTAAATTTAACCGCATTGCTTACCAAATTGACTAAAATCTGGCGTAAACGATTATAGTCACCCATAAACTGGGTTGGTAAGTTCTGATTGATTAAAGCTACTAGTTCTATGGATTTTTCGGTAATACGGGAGGTCATCAGATTTACGACTTCTTCCACACATTGTTGCAAGCTGAAAGTATGTTCTTCTAGTTCAAAACGTCCAGACTCAATGCGTGAAAAGTCAAGGATGTTGTTAATTACGGAAAGCAAAATATCACCGCCTTGACGAATTGTCGAGACATATTGTTGCTGTGAGGGAGACAAGGGGGTATTAAGCAAAATATCGGTCATGCCAATTACTGCATTCATTGGCGTTCGCAACTCATGGCTCATGACTGCAAGGAATTCACTTTTGGCTTGATTGGCTGCCTCAGCGAGTTTTGCGGCTGTAAGTTTGGCTTCAGTTTGCTTGCGTTCCGTTACATCTTCTACGCTGGTAATAATTTGTAGAGGTTTATTATTACTATCTTTGATCAGACTAACTCGACTAATAGCATCAATGATATGACTATCTTTATGAATATATTGCTTTTCAATTTGGATATGAGTAGTTTCATCATTAACAAGACTCTGCAAAGCTGCAATAGTTATACCTATGGAATCAGGATGGGTAATATCGAGTGCTTTCATATTTAGCAATTCGCTGGCGGAATAGCCATAGATCTTACAAAAGCTTTGATTGACGTTTAAGAAGTTGCCGTCTAAATCAAGAGTGGCTATACCAACTGGTGCATTCTCAATCGTTAGACTCAGAATTGCTTTGTTATATTGTAGTTTTGCGGCTACTGCTAGGCGATCGCTAATATCTTGAGCAGTGCCATTTAGCTTTATGATGCTTCCATTTCCATTATATTTCGCATGACCTCTGGCTTCAACATAGCGCTTTAACCCATGAGAATCTAATGCTTGTAATTCTAATTCTATACAATAGGATTTTCCTGTTTCAATAGTGTTCTGAACAGCATCATGTAGTTTTCGACCAGAGTCTAGGGTATAGTCGAGGAGATGTTCTTCATAGTTGGGAGTCCCTCCTGCTGGGTCTCGACCAAAAATATTAAACAACTCTTTTGACCATGTAATCTTGTTAAGTAAAATGTCCCATTCCCAACTGCCGATCTTTGCAGCTTTTTGGGCTTCTTCTAGCTTGGCTTCACTTTCTCGCAAGGCTAATTCGATCTTTTTGCGATCGCTAATGTCTTGAGCAGTTCCATAAAGTCTGCTTACCTGTCCATCAGTGTTAAATTCTGCATGACCGATCACATAAAGGTAACGATAAGAACCATCGGTTTGCGATATTCGCAATTCTTGATAATATGACTCACCTTTACTGATAGTTAGTTGTATAGCTTGTGAGTGTTTTGCGCGATCTTCCTCGATGTACAGTAGCAAGACATCTTCATAGGAAGGAGCGCCTAGATTAGGATCACGACCGTAGATATGAAATAACTCCTGCGACCAATTAGCCTTATTAGAGATAACATCCCATTCCCAATTACCAACCTTGGCGACTCGCTGAGCTTCTTCTAGCCTTGCTTCACTTTTGCGTAATTCCTTTTCGATCGCCTTCATATCACTAATATCGCGTCCTTCAGGAATTAGTAAAGCTACTTGTCCTGATTCATCGCGGAGGGGACGAATAGAAAAATCAATGGTCACTACGGTTTGTCCTGCGCCTAATATATCAATTTCATAACGAATAAATTCACCTGAAGCGGCTCTCTTAACTGATTCTTGGACACTATTTCGAGTTGCTTGAGAAATTGAGAACCAGTCTGTCTCCCATAGGGGTCTACCAATTACTTCCTCACTTTTTATGCCCCCAAAGTCAAGAGCAGTTTGATTGGCTTCTAATAAAATTCCTTCATTGCTTAGTAACCCCGTAAACTGAAAGGTGTTGTTAAAGATGCCTTTGAATTTTAGTTCACTTTCCTTTTGATCGCTAATATCAAAAGCTGAACCACGTAAAACTGAAGTTTTACCATCAAAAGCTAAACCTAGATAAGCATTATCGCGAACCCAGATAATTTTACCATCCCGCCTGATCATCCGATATTCGCAACAAAAGGGTTCGCCTGTTTCTATTGTTTTGCCAACCTGCTGCTGGACGCGATCGTGATCGTCAGGGTGAACGTAGTCTGTCCAACTATTAAAAAATCCAGCATCCCATTCTGCGGCTGGCACATCTAAAAGAGCTTTTAACTGAGGGCTGATATAGGCAAATTCAGTACCCTGAGAAATTGGCGACACGTAGGACACACTGGGAATCTGTTCGATCAAAGTCCGATATTGATTAGTCCAGTGAAATATAGTGTTATAGGCAAGTTCAGATTTTTCTATCTGTTCGACTAAAATAGATTTTTGATATTCTTTAATGAGGAAAATCTCTAGTTGAGTAGCTATTTGTTGCATTAAGGTGATATCGTCTTGGCTCCAAGATGTATCAAAGGATTGATGGGTAATTCCTGTACATTGCTGAACTGTTAAAAATCCCCATAGGGACTGTTCGCTATTCAGTTCGGGTAAGATAATTGGGGTCAGGATCAATCTCTTGCCAAAAAATATTTCTGCTAGCCTTTCTGGGCATTGGGTTAAACCAGAGGTGTACAAATCGAAAATTGTCCCTGAATTAGTCCCTGAATTGCTTTCTCCCCATTGATATTCTTCATTCAAGATTGTTTCGATACTGGGCTGTATGCAAATATCACAGTTAGGAGCGATCGCTTTGGCTATGGTCTTTCCCTGAATTCCACGGCTCTGATTCGCTTCCCCTGATTGATCAATTTTCACTATAGCTACATGAACTGCTTGAAATAAATTTAAGAGTTTGGTCGTAATTGTCTCAAAAACTTCTTCAATATTTTCAATCCCTCGAATAGCTTGTAAAATTTCATTACTAATGAGTATTCTTTCTCTCAGTTGTTCTATCTTTAAAATTAATTGTTCAGCCTTGATCGAATTTTCTTCTGTTTTCGCTGATTTATCACTTTCAGTATTTAAGTTATGAGATAGATTGCCCATGATTTTTTGGATCGTGAAGTTGATTTATTCAGGAAAACAAGCTCTTCTGGTCTTGCAGCACAAACTGTATATTTTGATACAATAAATCAAGATTTAATAGGCATATAACCGTTGTGGTCAAAGGATTCTAATTGCTATTAGTTAAAATTATCTCTATAAACCCAGAAGAGCCGAAAAACACTGAGTTATATAGAAAATAATCATCTTAAAAATTGAGACTTATACTATTCATATCAGTCCCCCCTATAAAACTAGTATAACCGCTTTATTCATGCTTAATACCAATTCATAAAAGTGTGATCACACTTTTATGAATTGAAAATCAAACCCAGAATGTATAGCTGTTGATATTCTTAACCAAAGAAGCCAGTTGCGGCGTTTCGCACCGCAACTGGCTTCTTTGATTGTGATTTGTCCTAATGCAAGATTAAAGCGAATAATTAGCGATGGATGGGCGAAGCTACGTATCCCTAATTATTTACTGAGAAGGCTGCAACTGCTTACTAGATTTTACTTTTTGAGGTTTGCTTAGGAGATTTGCTACACTGACACAAGTAATCTCTAGTATTGATTGATGATCATGAGAAGTAACCTGCTACTTACCAAAGAACTACCTAACTTGCAATATGCCCTTGTAGGCGATCGCTTTGACGAAACATGGGAAGCCCCTCTCTCAATTTTATTAGGACTTGGTCGGGCCGCAGGAGCCGATTTTGTAGAATTTTTTCTAGAGCGCAATAACTATATAAGTTGTCTTGCCGAAGACGACACTATAACCAGTATCTCTCCAAGATTGTCAACAGGTGCAGGTATTCGAGTTTTTAAGGGCAAGGCTGATTGCTACGTCAGTACTAATGATTTAACTTTTTTAGGGCTTAAATCTTCTCTCGAAAGAGCTTTATCTATTGTCGGATTACAACTTCCTTCTCAAAACTCAATTATTCCTTCTATTCAATTAGAACTATTTCGTGATTATGCTGCTAAGAGAAGCAAAGATGAATGGATTTCTCAATGTAGTCCTATGCGTGAAATGGGAGAGATTTTGCTAGGGGCTAATCAGTTACTAGCCCAAAAAGGTAAACATATTCAATCAAGGCGATCGGGTTACTTTCGAGATTGGCAGGAAATTCTAGTAGCAGCGAGTGATGGCACATTTGCTAGAGATATTCGCTTGACTCAGTCGGTCGGGTCTAACTTGCTTTGTGCGGATGGTGCAAATCGCTCATCGATCAATAAACGGGTTGGCGGTACGAGCGATCCCAGCTATTTACGCCATTGGGACTATGAACCTGTGGTCGATGAAATTGTGGAAGCCGCAGGAAAAATGCTCTACGCTGATTATGTGGAATCTGGCTCCTATCCCATTATCATGGCAAATCAATTTGGCGGTGTCATCTTCCATGAAGCCTGTGGTCATTTACTAGAAACGACAGGGATTGAGGCAAAAACTACACCTTTTGCGGAAATGAAAGGTCAAAAAATTGCCCATGAAAATCTCACGGCATGGGATGAAGGACGCTCTGAAGAAGCTTTTGGAACTATTGATATGGATGATGAGGGAATGCCGACCCAACGCACTCTCTTGATCGAAAATGGAATTCTGAAAAACTTTATTAGCGATCGCGCGGGAGAGTTACGCACTGGTCATCCACGCACAGGCAGTGGTCGCCGTCAAAGCTACGCCTATGCCGCCGCAAGTCGGATGCGAAATACTTACATTGATGCGGGAGAATTTTCTCTCGACGAATTGTTTGCGACCGTAGACAAGGGCATCTATTGCAAAAAAATGGGTGGCGGTAGTGTTCTTCCAACTGGACAATTTAACTTTGCTGTTGATGAAGCCTATTTAATCGAAAATGGCAAAATTACTAAACCTCTTAAGGGTGCAACCCTAATTGGTGATGCTAAGGAAGTTATGCAGGAAATTTCGATGAGTTCCCGCGATCTTGAGCTAGCCGCAGGTTTTTGTGGTTCTGTCAGTGGTAGTGTTTATGTCACTGTTGGTCAGCCCCACATCAAAGTTGATGCCATCACCGTAGGTGGTCGTTAGGTTTCAATAAATAGGTAGTGGGCAGCAAAGCCGCCCACTACCTATTTATTGGTGAAATAGGATTGTGACACTCCGCGTGCATCACAGTTTATGAGATTTAATCGCGCTAGCTACCCATTAGTCAGGCAAGCTACTACCCTCTTACAAATGTTAATTTTTGGTTTTGATAGAAAATCAACTTTATTGCAATATTTTTTCGTACTATCAGTTGTTTTTTAGTGTTGTCTAGGGTATGCTCATTGGCTAGCTACATAAGAAAACTAACTACTGGCTTCCATTTGCATTTAATTTACTTGAATAGTATCTTTTTGTAACTGATTTGCGACTGCTATATCATTAAAACCAATTGTATTGATTAAGCTTTCTAGTAAGGTGAACGGGTCGTGCAAGCAAATGTGATCGATGTTCCTCAATCAACGATACTTGTGGTTGACGATGATCCCGATATTCGCCATGAGCTAGCATCTGCATTGAGAGATCATGGCTATAGCGTAAAGACGGCAGGAGACGGAAGTGAAGCCCTATTGTTGGCAAATACGGATTTACCTGACTTAATTTTGTTGGATGTGTCGATGCCATTAATGAATGGCTATGAGGTATGCCGACTTCTCAAGGCAAATACTGATACCGAAGATATCCCCATTATCTTTATCAGTGGTAATGAAGATATTAAAGATAAGCTTGAAGCTTTTTCAATTGGTGGGGCTGACTATATTACTAAGCCACCGCAAATGTCGGAAGTTTTTGCGCGTGTACATTTGCATTTAACCCTCAGACATTTGCAAATGCATCTAACTCAAAAAAACCATGAACTGTCGCAAGCGGTCTTTGACAGAATTGGTACGCTCAAGGATCTCCAACGCACTAATCTTTTGCTGCACGCTCAGAAAGAGGCAGCGATCGATGGTATTTTTGCGGTAGATGAACAAGGTCGAATCGCTAGTTTTAATCGCCGCTTTTGTGAAATGTGGAATATTCCCCATGATCTGCTCATTGGGGAAGGAGTTGATGCTCAGATTAGTGGTTATCCCTTGGGGGCATTTTTAATTAAGTCCTATATTCCTGAAGTTT
Organism: Pseudanabaena sp. FACHB-1998; assembly: GCF_014696355.1. Taxonomy (GTDB): domain Bacteria; phylum Cyanobacteriota; class Cyanobacteriia; order Pseudanabaenales; family Pseudanabaenaceae; genus Pseudanabaena. Next base: position 7,910 of record NZ_JACJQA010000047.1, read on the forward strand.
TAGTTAACTTGTTAGAGACTACCTATGACGATCCTGATGTCGTTAGGCGGGGTGAAATTGTTCATGGCGATCGCATATTTGACTATTACACCAGCCCCGTTAACTCGGATCAAAAAAGATTTTTTGGCTTGATTTGGTGTTTTCGCGACATTACGGCTAAGAAACAAGCGGAGTTACGGCAATCGCAATTAATGGAAGATCTTCGTCAAGCCAAAGAAGAAGCGGAGGAAGCGGTACGCACTAAGGCAGCATTTCTAGCAATGATGAGTCATGAAATTCGCACACCGATTAATGGGGTGATCGGGATGACTCAACTGTTAGCCGTTACGGAGCTTAATAGCGAGCAGTCAAAATATGTAAGGACGATCCAAGTAAGTGGCGAAATGCTGCTCTCTGTGATTAATGATATTTTAGACTTCTCGAAGATCGAATCAGGAAAATTGGAATTAGAGAATGCTCCGCTAGATGTCAGAGCCGTAGTGAGAGATATCTATGATGTGCAGTTGGTCAAAGCTAAAGAGAAGAAACTGAAGTTTGAAGTGAGTATGCAGTCTAATGTGCCGCCATTTATTGTGGGAGATGTCACCAGACTGCGTCAAATTTTATTGAATCTTGTATCCAATGCGTTGAAATTTACCGAATCTGGCGCTGTCAGAATTTCTGTGCGATTAGTTTCCGATCGCCTTCCTCAGGATGATGTTCCCTTTCAGGTGCTTTTTTCGGTCAGCGATACAGGGATTGGGATTAGTGACGAACAGATGCAACGATTATTCCAACCCTTTACCCAAGCCACAGCTTCTACCTCTCGTAAGTATGGAGGGACGGGGCTAGGACTAGTTATCTGTAAAAAACTAGTGGAAACAATGGGAGGGCAAATTCAAGTGGAAAGTCGAACTAATCAAGGTTCTACCTTCTCATTTACAGTAACTACCCAAATCGCTAAGGAGCAGCCATCCTACACATTGCAAGATGCAATGAATAAAAATGTTGTTTCATCGGCAAGACTGGGCGATCGCTTACCCCTCAAGATTTTGATTGCAGAGGATAATTTAATCAATCAAGAGCTAGCAATGGGAATGCTGATCAAGATGGGCTATCAACCTGATGTGGTGGATAATGGCTTAGCTGTGCTTGAAGCCCTACAGGTTAAGCATTACGATTTGCTATTGCTCGATGTCCAGATGCCTGAAATGGACGGTTTAGAAACTGCTGACTACTTAGTTAACCATTGGGAGGAGTTACAAGCGGGCTATGAGCGTCCGACCATTATTGCCATGACCGCAAGTGCAATGCAAGGCGATCGCGAAATGTGTTTGCGGGCTGGGATGGACGATTACATCAGTAAACCCATTATGATGGACTCTCTGCAACGCACGATTGAAAAGTGGGCTTTGGGTAGCCATATTGAGGGTGAAGCAACTTTAATTCCTAATGTCCCACCAAAAACGGATGTTCCTTCCGTCATCGATCACGCTGCCATCCAAAACCTCGAACAAATTAATCCAAAGTTGATTGGGCGCATGATTCATCTATTTACTACTGAAGAAGCTCCTGCTCTGTTGGAAAGTCTGCGTAGGGCGATCGCTAATAACGATCTTAAAGAAGTCAGCTATAGCGCTCACACGCTTAAAGGTAGCAGCAATATTTTAGGGGCGAAGGCTTTAGGTAGGCTATGTCAGGAGGCTGAACTCAAGGGTAAGAAGGGTGAAGATACAGGATTGACTGCTCTATTTATGGAAATTGAGCAGCAGTATAAAATTGCTTGCCAAGAGCTATCTAAATTTGCCAGCTAGAATTCACAGTAAAATATTTTTGTGGTGCGGCGAAGCCACACCACAAAAATATTTTATGGCACGAATTTTAATATGCTCTCCATTCAAAATCTCTGCTATCATCCACCAGCAACCCCTGAGGCAATTCTTAAAAATATTTCCTTCGATTTACAAGATCGGCAATTAGGCTTAATGGTGGGGCCCAGTGGCTCTGGTAAAAGTACATTGCTAGAAATTCTGGCAGGATTTGTAGAATGGACTAGTGGCGGTATTTATTGGAAATCCCAAGAACTTTTGCCCGATCACCTCCAGCAAATATGTGGCTTAGTTTTTCAATTTCCCGAACGACATTTTTGCGGCAGTACTATTTTAGAAGAGCTAAGGTTGGGGCATATCGATCTTGATGGCGATCGCATTCAGGGAGCCTTAAACTCCGTGGGATTGAGTCATCTCAATCCGAGTACTTCGCCACAGTCTTTGAGTGGTGGACAGCAAAGACGCTTAGCCCTTGCTGTGCAATTAATTCGGCAACCAAGTTTATTGCTGCTGGATGAGCCAACAGCAGGATTAGACTGGTCAATGCGAAAGCAAATTCTTGGCATATTACAAGAACTAAAAAAAGATTGGACTATTCTGGTAGTTACCCATGAGCCTGAAGAACTTGGCTCTATGGCCGATCAAACTTGGGCGATCGCCCAAGGCAAAATTGCTTAAGCTATAGCTGTCAACTATTAAAAAGAATAAGGGCGGCACTTTGTGCTGCCCTTATTCTTTTGGATTTTGTAGCGATTGTTGAACTCAATCAACAAAAGATTGACGTTTGCTATACACTATTGGCAGATAGTAACTAGATATTTAACTATGACCTTCACAACAGAATCGCCAATATCTCCTGTAGAAGCAGAATCTAGTTTTGCAACACATCCTAATCACATTGTGCAAACCATCCAAACTGTGATTGCTAGCATGGATGCTGACAATTCAGCCTTGGAAAATCAAACAGAGGATACGTGGAAATTTCAATATGGCACTGTAGAAGTAGTTGTCAATATTACAGGAACCGAACCTACCGATACCTTTACGGTCTTTTCTAAAGTATTAGCGGCTCCTTTCAAAGATGAAGCGAAAATGACTCGCTGGCTTTTAGAAAAAAATGCTGCTGACACTTTTGAAGCTCGTTATGCCATTCAAAATGATCAAGTGTTAGTTTTAGCCTCTCGCTCTGTGGAGGATTTATCGCCTGCGGAAATTTCTCGCATTATTACCATCGTGGCAGCGATCGCTGATGATAATGACGAAGTTCTTAAGGAAAACTTTGGCGCTTAATGTTGCCACCTGAGCTACAGTACTTGACACTCAAACCACAGTCAAAAAAATCAAAAGCGTTGCTAAGCAACGCTTTTGATTTTTTTGACCAAAAGCTAGCATAAGAAATAGTGGTGTGGGGCAAAGCCTCACACCACTATTTGTGGATTTAAAATATGACAAATTATTGAGATTTATTGAGACTATGAAGAAATCATGGCAGCTTAAGCCCTATGCGGAGACATCAGGAAAGCTGCACATGGAATTAGATAATTTTTTATTAGAGCAACATAGCCTCGATCCTGAGTCTTCATCAATTTTGCGATTTTATCGATGGACACCCCCAGCAATTTCTCTGGGATTTCATCAAAAACAATATCCTGATCGCTGGAATGCGATCGCTCAGCAATATCAACTGGAAATTGTGCGTCGTCCTAGTGGTGGGCGAGCCGTTCTTCATCAAGGCGATCTTACCTATGCCGTAATTACTAATGTGGAAATTGAGGGCAAATCGCGATCGCACCGTGAAATGTATGAATATATTTGTGGATTTTTGATCCAAGGGTTTGCATCTTTGGGAATCTCTTTGAATTATGGAAAGTCGGGGCGAGGTTATATTCATAACCCCAGTTGCTTTTCTACCGCGACTAATGCGGATTTAGTCATAAATGATGGTCGGAAACTCATCGGTAGCGCACAGGTATACCGTCGTAACTCAGTTTTACAGCATGGTTCAATTGCGATCGCTCCAGATCATCATTTGCTAACCGAACTCTTTCAAACAGAAGTTCCCATTGTTGGTTATCAGGAACTATTACAGGAACATAACACCGAAAGTGAAATGATGATAATGGAATTAATCAAAGTACTATCGGAGTCGGCGCGGCAACACTTTTGCACGCAGTTCTTGTAATTCATAATCGGTTAGCATCCGCCATTTACCAACTTCCAGATCATCTAGACGCAAATGGGCGATCGCTACCCGTACTAATCGTAAAGTAGGGAATCCCACGGCTGCGGTCATTTTTCGTACTTGGCGATTTTTGCCTTCAGTTAAAGTGAGTTCAATCCATGCTGTGGGAATATTTGCCCGAAAGCGAATCGGTGGATTGCGAGCAGGCAGATCAGGTTCATTCTCTAACCTTGTCACTATGGCTTTTTTAGTGCGATAGCCTTGGATGGTTACACCTTCCCTTAATTGTTGCAACGCTTCTTCGGTGGGGACTTTCTCTACTTGCACCCAATAGGTACGGGAATGCTCAAATTGAGGATCGATTAAATGATGTTTTAGCTGTCCATCATTGGTCAGCAGCAACAAACCTTCACTATCAAAATCTAATCTACCTACAGAATAAACATTGGGTATCTCAATATATTCTTTTAAAGTTGAACGAGGCGAAGCACTATCATCGGTAAATTGACAGAGTACTCCATAAGGCTTGTAAAAAAGAATATATTGGCGATCGCTCATAAAGTTACAGCCTGTTGAGGCTTTAAGTAATACATAAGATATTTTAAAAGCGTTGCTTTGCAACGCTTTTAAAATATCTTATGAGTTTTCAGTGTTTAATTGCGAGGAGTTCCAAATACCTGTACCCAATAATGTCGATAACGGGAATTTGGTGAAATTGCATAACCAAATCCAATTTCCGTAAACTTTTCATTAAGAATATTAGCGCGATGCCCTGTACTATTCATCCATTGTCGAACTGTTCCTTCAGGTGTGGCTCTACCTGCGGCGAGGTTTTCGCCTAAAAATGAGTATTTATAGCCCACAACCTTCGTGCGATCAGCCATACTGGAGCCATTTTTCCCCGTATGGCTAAAGTAATTCTTGTTTGCCATATCCTCAGCATGGAATTGAGCGGCTCTAGTTAACTTGACGGAAAGTTTTAAAGGAGCTAAGCCTAATTTTTTGCGTTCTAAGTTAGTGAGTTTTAATAGCTCAGTTTCAAACTTAGTAACACCAATTCCTTGACTGACTTTTAGGGAATCTTGGCGAAATAAGGATGGAACTTGCGATTGGGTTACATCTTGGGAATAGGGATTTATAGCGATCGCTGGTGTCTGTGATATTCCCCCATAAGCCAATAGCACACCACAAATGAGAAAACTTGATTTCATAAAAATATCTAAAATCTTTAAATAAATTCTCTTTCTATTTTGACCTTACAGCATCTAGATAGTTCCCGAACTAAGATATTTCCTTACTTTACTTTTCAACAAATCATAAGACTTATTGAAAAGCAAAGTGCTGTATTATTGATGCACTCATAAAAATTTAAGACCCAATCGGTCCATCTTATAATTAATAGAGTGTAACTATTTGAGCATTTACATATCTATTAACATTTCTGTTTGCTACGGAGTATTCCGAGATCCTTTGTAGGTTTTAGAGTTTTAGGAATATTACCGCTTTTATGTCCTCTTCCTAAAACTAATTTAGGTTTCTATAGGCATAAGGAAAAATATCAAAAATATTAGGCATCTCTCTATGAATAACTCGCAAGAACATCAGCCAATTGGTTGTTCTGAATGTACCAAAAGTGCTGATCTAGGATTTGACTTTACAATGGCTCTACAGCCCATTGTGAATACATCTTCTCGTGAGGTTTTTGCCCAAGAAGCCTTAGTTCGAGGCTTAAATAATGAGCCAGCGGGTGCTGTTTTGGCAAAAATCAATGATCAAAATCGCTACCGCTTTGATCAGACTTGTAGAGTCAAGGCTGTCCAACTAGCAGCAAGTCTAAATATTCAATCTTTTATCAGTATTAACTTTCTGCCGAATGCGGTTTATAGTCCCGAATTATGTATTCGTACAACTATTGAAGCTGCTGAAGCTTTTAAATTTCCTGTTAATCGGATTATTTTTGAGATAACTGAAGGTGAACAAATTAAAGATCATGGGCATCTGCGAGAGATTGTCCATTACTATAGGCAAAGGGGATTTTTAACTGCGATCGATGATTTTGGATCAGGATATTCAGGGTTAAACCTATTGGCTGAATTTCAAACTGATTTGGTTAAGTTAGATATGGGACTGATTAGAAATATCGATCAAAATAAAAGTCGCCAATCAATTGTAAAGGGTATAGTCCAAGTATGTGGTGAATTAGATATTAAGATCATTGCGGAAGGGGTTGAAACATATGAAGAATTGACGGTTTTACAATCTTTTGGGATTGAGCTATTTCAAGGTTTTTACTTTGCTAAACCTAAATTTCAGGGTGTAGCAACCATAAACAATCTATAAACTTTATGGGCTTTTAAATTTTATTTATTATGTATACAAGTATGGCACTTTATCGTTTGATTTACGTTAGTCAATCTGTCTCTAATTTAGAGTATTCCGATCTCGTTGATATACTCGAAAAGTCTGAGCGCAATAATAAAGTTGTAGGAATTACAGGAATGCTTAGTTTTGGCGATTCCATGTTTTTACAGGTTTTAGAAGGTAGTCGGCGGACAATTAGCCAAACCTATAACCGTATTCTCTTGGACAAGCGCCATGTTAATGCGGAACTCATTGATTTTTCTGAGATTGAACATCGAGATTTTGGGGCTTGGTCAATGAAAGTTGTCCAGATTGATAATCAAATGGGAGTACGTGATTTAATCCTGAAACATTCACATTCATCCACTTTTTCACCTATTTCTATGACTGGCAACCAAAGTCTAAGTTTTTTGCGGGAACTAACAGACCTTTATCAAAAAGGTAATAGGGCTTAATTGTCTTGTTAGGACACAAAACCAGAAGACGAGGTGCGGCGCTTCGCGCCGCACCTCGCTTCTTGGGTTTTGATTTGTCCTCATGCAAGTGACCACAGCTATATGTTTGTAATAGAACTTCATATTTTTATTCTCTAATCCTATTGATATATCACTCTATTTATAGATGACGCACCCTCTCAGTCAAATTAGTGTGTAGTATCAACGGATTAAATATAAGTAGAATTCAAGTATTACTCATGATTCATCAATTAGCAGTTCGCTTAGGTGTGTCGTGTGTGCTGCTCGCAACCCTCCCCCTCGCTACAGACGAAGTTATTAAATATGTGCAAGCTCCACATATTTTTGCGGGCATTGGCGCGATCGCCTCATGTATAGGAGCCTGTGTTCCAGTTTTAACCCTATTTCGCAACTCTGACTAATTCTAGGACTAGTTCCAACGACCAATTACAATCCTGACCGTGCCATCTTCTAATATTTCCTGCTGCTCGATCGCAAAACCCTGTTGAGTTGCGCTTTCTAAAACGATTTTAGTCGCATATTGCTGATTTAGCTCTCCTAAAAATTCTTCGACATTCATTGCCACGCCCCACATATCCGCAATGAGTTCATAGCGATCGCCGATTTTCCGAAAACCAAGATCGTAGGCATTGGGCATGGGGATCACATATTCCGCCGTGACTGTATTACCTAAGTAGCCACGCACTAAAGTATTTTCCTTAACAGGATATCCGAGCGCTTCTAAGGCTTGCTTGAGCAAGTCCCCATTTTTGATTTCGACCGCGATCGTAGTGAAGTGGGACATAAATTATCAAATAAAGTGAATGCTCGGCATTCACTTTATTCTAGGTTAATTGCAAATCTTCGTAATTCTTGAAGTAATTGTTCATCATTAGAAGCAGTGCGTGCGCCCGACTCGGCAGCCCATTGCTTGAGAGAGGCGATTTGCTCAGAGGCGATCGCCGCCAATGGGACTGTCTCTTCAATGGCACTAATAATATCCTCGGTTACGAAGTCTTCACGATTGCCAGAATTACCACGACCAAAGGCGCGATGAATACCGTCAATGATAACTTGTTCGATTTCTGCGCCGCTAAAATTTTTGGTATGCCGAGCTAATAGCAAAAGATCAAAATCACGCAAACGACTGGGGCGTAGTTTTTGTAAATGCACTTTAAAAATTTCTTGACGCTCGGCTTCAGTCGGTAAATTCAAAAAGAAAATCTCATCAAATCTCCCTTTTCGCAATAATTCGGCTGGCAGAATTCGCACATTGTTAGCGGTGGCAACAATAAATACGGGTGAGGTTTTTTCCTGCATCCATGTGATTAATGTGGCTAATACGCGCCGACTTGCCCCAGAGTCCCCATCACTAGGATTATTCACGTTGCCAAAAGCCTTATCGATCTCATCAATCCACAATACACAGGGAGCCGTTGCCTCTGCGAGTTGGATCATTTGGCGCATTCGGCTCTCGCTCTCCCCCACGTAACTACCAAATAACCTTCCGATATCCAAACGCAATAGAGGTAAACGCCATTCGTTCGTGATCGTTTTTGCCGATAATGATTTCCCCGTCCCTTGAATGCCGACCAATAACACGCCCTTAGGGGTGGGGATGCCATAACGCTTGGCTTCTTCGGTAAAGGCATCGCGACGAATCCTCACCCATTGCTTGAGGTTGTCGAGTCCTCCTACATTTTTTAGGGATTCATTAACCGTAAAAAATTCTAAAATCCCTGTTTGTCTAATTGCTTGCTGCTTTTCCGCGAGTACAGCATCAATATCAGCGTCATTAACCTGTTCTTTTTCGGCGATCGCCTTTGCTAAAACCCTTTGAATTCTGGTGCGACTCAGCCCTTGGCAAGCCTTAACTAATTGCTCTAGGGCTAAACCCGATAAATTAAGTTTATTCGGTGAGATTTTTTGCTTGATCAAATATTCGATTTCGGCGATCGCTGGCAAAGGGAAATCAATTGCTGTCACTTCCTCCGTTAATTCGGTGGGGATCTCTAGCATATGGCTGGTTAGCACCAATGTACGGCGATCGCGTTTGAGATCCCGCGCTAGATTTTTTAGCTCCCGAATAATGGGAATATTGCGCTCATGGTGAGGATATTTGAGGATCGGGTGCAAATCTCGCAATACATACAAAATGTTATCGCCGTCTTTGGTTGCCTTGTCTCGTTGAGCGATTCTCGATAAAGCCGCCATCACCGAGCCTTTGTCGCCATGATTATCACTCCAGCCCCGCGCAATGTCCCAAAATATAATTCTGCGACTGGGACTAGATTGCAAAGCCACATCAATCAAAATATCTTCGACTGGCTCCTCTTCGGCAGTAACTATATATATCAGAGGATATTTGGCGCGAAGCAATAGATCAAACTGTTCTACTAGAGCTTGATAAAATTTGCTTTGATTATGAGATAAGCGATCAGGCGATTGTGGCGACATATTCGCAGTATATAGCAATCCTAAATGAGTTGAGAGAGTGCGCCCCCGAGGGGCGCACTCTCTCAACTTTAGACTGAGCTAAGTGTTACCTCTTCGAGCTTTGCTAGACGATCTTTGAGGAGTTCTTCTAGAGTCTCTAGGGCTTTCGAGAAGCTTTTGATCCCTTCATCGAGTTTTTCTGCTGCCATGCGATCGCTGGCGTGCATCGCCTCAAAAGTAGCTTTATCCATGGGGATCTTGGCAATATCGGCGTGACTAGCGATCGCGGGATCGAGCTTACGCACAAGTTCTCCCTCGGTCTGTTGCAACTCATCTAATAAAGGAGGGGAAATCGTTAATAGATCGCAACCTGCTAGTTCTACGATCTCTCCCATATTGCGAAAGCTTGCTCCCATGATTTCGGTTTGATAACCAAACTTTTTGTAGTAGTTATAAATTCGCGCTACGGACAATACCCCCGGGTCTTCGGGAGCAGGATAGCTGTCGCGACCTGTCTCTTTTTTGTGCCAATCGAGGATGCGTCCCACAAAGGGCGAGATTAATTTCACACCTGCCTCCGCACAGGCGATCGCTTGGTGCATCCCAAACAGCAGCGTTAGGTTGCAATGAATCCCTTCCTTCTCTAACGCTTCCGCCGCCTTGATCCCTTCCCAAGTTGCCGCAATTTTAATGAGGACGCGATCGCGGGTAAGACCATGAGCTTCATATCGCGAAATTAAATAATGCGCCTTGGCGATCGTTGCTTCAGTGTTATAGGACAAACGCGCATCGACTTCTGTGGAAACTCTCCCTGAAATTATTTCCAAGATTCCCATACCAAAGGCGATCGCTAAGCGATCGAAAGCTAAAGAAACAACTTCTGTAGGTGGGGCAGCTTCCCCCAATTCTTTTCTGGCTTCTAGCAAGGTTGCATCGACAATTTCTTGATATTGAGGCATTTGAGCCGCCGATGTAATCAAAGATGGATTTGTAGTTGCATCTTGGGGCTGAAACTTTTTGATTGCATTGATATCACCAGTATCCGCAACCACGACCGTCATCGTCCGTAACTGATCGAGAAAACTTTTGGGCAAATCATTAGGCATAACATCCTCCATAGAACTAGTGATAACTAGCTGTATTTGCAAGCCTATCTTAGCCTCAAAACTTTGCGATCGCCTTTTATCAAACCTAAACGAAAATCAATGGGTATCTGAACAAAAATCATTTAGAGCGTGTTTGAGAAGTTTTCTACCCCCTCTAACTCCCCCTTGAAAGGGGGAGGATTCAAGTTTCCCCCCTTTGAAAGGGGGGATTAAGGGGGGTAAAAGCAGAAATTTATGCTAGATAGGAGACTTCTCAAACACGCTCTTACTCCCTTCCCACTATGAAATTAGCCCTTGGCAAGTGGGACTAGTGAATAGACTTCATCGGAAATAAACAAAATTAAGTTGCTAAATTGTCGCGATAAAAAACACCGATCTTCGGGCTAACATTTTCTAACATTTGCTCTCCCTCTGCTAGTTCTATCCCTTTCGAGGTCTTTATTAGGATTGCTATATTTGGGTTTAATGAAAACTCCAAACCGTTATAAAGTGAATAATTAGGTATAGCGGCTTTGCCGCCTGATTATTCACAGAGAGTAAGCAAGTATGGAATATGCGATCGATTTTGGGACGAGTAATACTGTCGTGGCGCGAATTAATGACAAGGGAGAAGTGGAAACTGTCAAATTAGCCGACTATAGCTGTCTCATTGCCGATAATCCGCCCTTAATTCCTAGCCTTGTCTATGTGCAGGATGCCGCCAAAGAACAAGTCCTAATCGGGCAAGAAGTTAGCGATCGCGGCTTCGATTTCCAAGTGAGGAATCCCCAAAATCTTAACAATGAACAGCGCTTTTTTAAGTCCTTTAAACGAGCGATTGGTTCCAATGTATCGATGTTTGTGCCAGAACTAGATGGGCGCGAAGTGGAATTTGAACTGGTGGGAGAATGGTTCTTAAAGAAGATTATTGAGCGTCTGCCCAACGTGGATTCTCTAATTTTTACAGTTCCCGTTGATAGCTTTGAATCCTATCGAAATTGGCTGGGCGGAGTTTGCGAGAAATTAGCTGTTAATCAGGTGCGAATCCTTGATGAGCCGACGGCGGCAGCTCTAGGCTATGGCATCAGTGGCGGTGATGAAACTCTGTTAGTGATTGATTTTGGTGGTGGAACCTTAGATTTATCCTTAGTTAAATTATCCTTTGCTCAAGTTCAAATAGAAACTAATCAATCGAAATCACCACTGGACTTTCTATTGAAATGGGGCGATCGCACTATTAAAAATTCTTCCCCATCAAATAATCCAAATTCCCAAACTGCTAAAGTATTGGCGAAAACAGGGCAGAATCTAGGCGGTATTGATATTGATAACTGGATTATTGATTATTTTCATAAAGAATTAGGGTTGCCCAAAAATTCCCTTGTTACACGTCTCGCTGAACGCATTAAGATTGCCCTATCTAGCCAAGAATCTGTAACGGAGGTCTATTTTAATGATCAAACCTTTGAATCCTATGAGCTAACCTTAACCCGATCGCAATTTAGGCAAATCCTTGAACAACAGCAATTTTTTGGTAATCTCGACAGCGCTCTAGATCGCGTTCGTCAGCAAGCCCTGCGCCAAAATATTGATCTCGCTAATGTTGATGCAGTGCTTTTAGTCGGCGGCACTGCCCAAATTCCTGCGGTGAGGGAATGGGCGTTACAACATTTCCCTTCCCAAAAAGTGAAAGGTAATAAACCCTTTGAAGCGATCGCCCACGGTGCAATCTCGCAAGGATGGGAATTAAAGGACTTTCTCTATCACAGCTATGGCGTTCGTTATTGGGACAAGCGTTATAAAAAGCATAATTGGCACACAATCATCAAATCTGGCGCAACCTATCCCTTAGAAAAACCAGTGGAATTGACCCTTGGTGCATCTATTGCCGATCAGCCAAGTATTGAACTAGTTATTGGCGAATTAGGCGAAACTAATGTCGAAGTCTATTTTGAAGATCAACGGCTGGTTACCCGTGTATTAGATGGCAAGCAAGTCGCCGCCCAGATTCTCAATGAAAATAGCAAGGCGATCGCTAAGCTCGATCCCCTCGGTCAAGTGGGTAGAGATCGCCTTAAAGTTCTCTTTCAAGTCGATGAAAAGCGGACTTTGCGGATTACGGTTCTCGATTTATTAACCAAGCAAAAATTATTAGAAGATATAGCAGTAGTTCAGCTTGTCTAGAAATATTGTGAAGCCTCGCTTTGCAAGGCTTCACAATATTTCGGGGTTGTTTTGTCCTAATACAAGTTGATTAAGTTGTTGCGATTGCGTTTCTAACCGAACTGCTAGGCGATCGCACACAATCTCACACAGACTAAAGATGATCGGATCGGCAATTTCATAATAGACACTTACCCCAGCGGGTGTTCGCGCCACTATCCCCGCCTGCGTCAAGATTTTCAAATGTTTGGACACATTGGCTTGCCCCAAATCCGTTGCGCTCATGATTTCTGTCACATTTTTAGAGCCAGACTTTAAGCAGCATAAAACCTGTAATCGGCTGAGTTCCGATAAAACCTTGAAATAATCAGCAACTTGAGCCAAGGCGGGAGAATTAGCTTCCATGAAGATTTACTATATCACTATATGGTAATATAATAAATAATACATTCTAAATCCTAACTTTCAAAAATTCTATGCATAAATCCTTAGATCGATCGCCAGTACATGAGCTAGATGCAACATCTCTCAAGCAAAAATTAGAACTACAACAAGTAACGCTAATTGATGTCCGCGAATCAGGGGAATACTCATCAGAGCGGATATCAGGTTCCATTTCTATGCCTTTGTCAACCTTTGATCCTGAACAAATTGCTCAAATCAGTATCAAGCCTATAGTCCTGTGCTGTCAGTCAGGGATGCGCTCTAGCAAAGCAACCCAGCAATTATTAGAGTATGGTTTTGAATCCGTCGGTCAGCTTCAAGGAGGGCTATCTAGTTGGAAATCCGCAGGTTTTAAAACGGAAAGCGATCAAAATGCACCGATTAGTTTATTCCGTCAAATTCAAATTGTGGCAGGTTCCCTTGTTGCTTTGGGAACTTTATTGGGAGCCTTTGTCTCTCCTTATTATTTAATACTGAGTGGATTTGTGGGCTGTGGCTTAGTATTTGCGGGAGTTACCAATACCTGTGCTATGGGAATGCTCCTCGCCAAACTTCCTTACAATCGTGCTAAATAGGAAAGGATGGGCGGCGCAAAGCGCCGCCCATCCTTTCCTATTTAGCACTACAAAAAATAATTTAAAAACAATTTAAAAATAATTTGAGCTTCGAGAGCGATCATGCAACCAATTAAGATTTTTTATTTTTCTGATGTGCTTTGCGTTTGGGCTTATATTGCTCAAATTCGCTTAGAAGAACTCAAGGCTGAGTTCTCGGACAGCATCATAATTGATTATCACTTTGTACCTGTGTTTGGTAATGCCAGAGAGAAGCTAGAGAATGGATGGCGCGATCGCGATGGATTAAAGGGCTATAGCGATCATGTAAAGACTACGGCAAGCAAATTTGAGCATATTTCCGTACATCCAGAAATTTGGACTCAAGTAGTTCCGGCTTCTTCTACGTCGGCGCATTTATTTCTTCGAGCCGTGCATTTGCTGGAAGTCAAGGGGCTAGCACCAGCCAGCGATCGCCTTCTCGAAAAAACAGCTTGGGCTTTTCGAGAAGCATTTTTTACAAAGCTTGCCGATATCAGCGATCGCCAAGTTCAATTTGAAATTGCTAAAAAGCTAAAGCTCCCTAAAAAAGCAATTCAAGCGATTATTGACAGTGGCGAAGCCTACGCCAGTTTATCTAAGGATATGGAGCTAGTAAAAGAGCATAATGTCACAGTTAGCCCCACGCTCATTTTTAATGAAGGTCGGCAAAGACTTAATGGGAATGTGGGTTATCGCGTCATCGAAGCTAATATTCGCGAATTACTGCATAATCTCCCAGATGAGCATTCTTGGTGCTAAATACAGCGCTTGGCGCTTTCTGAAAACCCAGATAGCTTTTGAAAAGCTTGCTTCGCAAGCTTTTCAAAAGCTATCTGGATTACACAAATAAACAGGCTGTAATTTAACCTTCATCCCCCAGATATGCCTCAATCACCGCCCGATCGTTTTTGACTACTTCAGGCTGACCGATCGCAATTAGTTGTCCAAAATCTAAAACCGCAATGCGATCGCAGAGTCCCATCACTAACGGCACATGATGCTCAATTAATAAAATCGTGAGGGCAAAGCGATCGCGCAAACTACGGATAAAATCACTCAATTGACCTTTTTCATTAGGATTCATCCCAGCCGCAGGTTCATCTAGCAATAATAATTTCGGTTCTAGGGCAAGGGCGCGAGCGATTTCAAGGCGACGTTGATCGCCATAGGAGAAATTTTTGGCTTTAACATCGGTGCGATCGCTTAGTCCGACCAGATCTAATAAATCATAGGCGCGATCGTAGGTTTCTTTCTCTTCTTTGGGGGTTGGCGATAGCCCTAAAACGCCATTGCAAAGCCCTGTGGTGGTGCGAAGATGTCGGGCGATCGCTACATTTTCTAAAGCCGAAAGCTCACCAAACAAGCGGATATTTTGGAATGTGCGGGCGATGCCACATTTAGCGATTTGATGGGGACGACGATTGGTAATTTCTTGACCACCAAAAATGACTTTGCCACTACTAGGAGCAATTAATCCTGTAATCGTATTAAATAATGTTGTTTTTCCCGCCCCATTGGGACCAATTACTCCAAAGATTTCATTTTCTTGGACATCAAAGGAAACCTCATTTACAGCCACTAAGCCGCCAAAGCGTCGAGTTACCTGCTGAATAGCTAAGGTTGAACTTGTATCCATAATGCTCTGTAATATTCTCAGAAAGTATTTTTAAATTTATAGCAATCTTACATACTTTGTATAATCAGTATTCACTGATATAAAAGCCTAAAACCTGTGGCGCACACTGAGCCACAGGTTTTAGGCTTTTATATTTATGTCCATTTAAATAATTTAAGTAACTGAGCGAAACCACACGGAGGGGTGGTTCAAGTATATTAACGCCCTTGAAAAGGGAAGAAAATTTAATTTTTTCTACTTTTTAAGGAGGATTGAGGGGGATCTCTTAAAGCTTTTGACCCTAGAAAGTAATTCTCAAATGGTTTTCCAAATCTAGAAACTTATGGCTTCTTTGGTATACATGGTATAAGTTTTCACTCTATTTTTTAATTGTTTTTAGTTACATATTTGCTTAGAGAAACTTAAGAAAACGGCTTAGAGACAAGCTTTTAAGATATAAGTAACATCTGAAATACAAATATAACTTTTGTATAACCTTTGTCTAACTAAAGAATCTATCTTTATTAAAGAAAGCTTGTAATAATAAGCCCAGGTTTAAAGTTGGGAACAACCGCAATAATTCAAGCATATCTTCAAGAGGCTTTAGTCAATGAAAATTTCCAGTTTACTTACCAATGCAGGCATCGCTACAGGACTTGCTGCTGCAATTATCTCTGCTCCATCAGCACAAGCTGCCAACTTTACATTTGGATTTCAAAATATTCTTGGTACAGGCAATACAAACGGCGATGCTATTGTTGGACAATTTACTTTTAGCATAGCTGACGATGGCGATGGCAAGACTCTTTGGCAATTCAATAACGCTGGTCCAACCGCTTCTTTCCTTTCAGAAATCTTTTTTGATTGGTCTGGTCTGCCTGCTGCTCCCATATCACTCTCTACCCTCAATACCACAGGTACTAGCTCTGGCGTGAGTTTTCAAACCACTGGTGGGAAGTTACCTCAAGGTCAAAACGTAGTCACACTTCTAAGTCCTACATTGGGATTTGATAATCGCAGTGGAAATCAGGATGCTAACTTAGTACTATCCGCAGTTAATTTCGGTACTGATAAGGATGGTTTAGACCCCAATCAGTCTCTTGGAGTTTCATTCAATGGTCTTGACGCTACAACACTCAACAACTTAATTCTTGCTGATAGGTTGCGTATTGGGATTCGTGCTCAAGGTATTGATCCTTCTGGTGGTAGTGATGCTTTCTTCGACGGTCCTCCTATTTCTAGACCAGTTCCAGTTCCCGGCTTCTTGATTGGTGTAGTTGCCGCAGGTGCGGTGGGTGGTTCTCGTTTACTAAAGAATAAAAAGCAAGTTGCTTAATTCTTTTCTATAAAAAAGAGAGTTCGCACAAAGTGCGAACTCTCTTTTTTTGTGATTTTAGTGCAGAATTTCAATAGCGGTTCCGCGTTGTAAGACTTGATAAATCTCATCCACATCTTTATTTTTGAGAGAAATGCAACCCAAAGTCCAGTTGATTTTGCGATCAATCAGCCAGTCCTGACCTTTTTCTACCCCATGAATCCCGATTTCGCCACCAATATCCTCATTGACTTTCACAGAGCCTCTAGCCTTGGCTAGAGCAAACTTCCGCCATGAATCTTGATTGGGATAGTCCAACAAAATGAACTTTGACCATTCAGAATGATAGTAAAGATCCTTCACTCGAAATATCCCTTCGGGAGTTCGTTTATCTCCTTGGCGCAATTTATCATCCTTGGGATTTGCCCCTAGAACGATCGCGTAGGACTTAATGGGCTTTTTTTGATAATAAACAGTTAATTTATATTGGGACTTTTCTATAACGATCGCGATCGCCTTTTTATCTAATTTCTGGAAATTAATCAAAGAGCTAATAACTTTATCTTGATTTAGTAATTTATTAGCTGATTTTGCCGCGCAATTTATTACACAGGGCAGCTTATTGGCAATCTCAGGACTAGCGATCGCCCCAAATGCCATCAAGCTAGCAAATAAAGCAGAGTAGCTTAAAACTTTTAGCGATCGGTGCTTAACCTTGGCAATTTGGGGCATAGGAATTAAATAAATTACATAAATTTTACCTAAGGAAGAAATGGCTACGCCATTTCTTCCTTTTAAAAACGTTACTGGGTTTGGTTTTTAAATCACAAAAGTGTTATCACACTTTCGTGATTTGGTATTAAATAATAATTAAAAAAATTGCAAAGCAATTTTTTTAATTATTATTTAGAAGCAAAAACTTTTTGGGTTGTTTGCTTACACCATTTCAAAAATTCTGGGGTAATAATCCCTTGCGGATAAAAAATTGTACCGATCACAATTAATAAACCAAAAATAATTAATCGCCCATCCTTAAGGAAATTACCTAACCACAAAGGAATATTACTAATACTTGCCATACCCCTCAAAGCTTCAGGTAAAGCAGTTAAGAGAAGACCACCGACCACGGGTCCCCAAAAAGTACGAGAGCCACCAATCAACACAAAAGCTAAGAAGATAATACTCGCATCAAAAGTTCCCTGCCTTGCATTCCATGTATTCAAAAAATGGGCGCTTACGGCTCCCACCATTCCCGCTAAAATCGCCGCCAAAGTAAAAGCTAAAACCTTGTAATAGGTCGGATTAATTCCCATTGAATCGGCAGCTAACTCATCTTCACGAATGGCAATCAGCGCACGTCCCACCCGAATTTTTTCGAGGCGATACATAAAAGCCATACTCAAAAATAAAAGCGGTAAAGCAATCCAAAGATATTCCAAAGGTGATTGAAAGGGCTGAGGAATACCAAAAATGCCCACAGCACCACCCGTAATTTCCAAATTCAAAGAAACTACCCGCAAAATTTCGACAAAAGCGATCGTCGCGATCGCCAAATAAATCCCCCTGAGGCGCAACACAGGAATTCCCAAAACTATTGCCAAAAGCCCAGAAACTAATCCCGCCAACAACATCTCCAGCAATACCCACCAGATTGGCAAAGCTCCTGTGGTTGTAGTTAAAATCTTAGTAGAGGCGATCGCTGCAATATATCCACCCAAGGCATAAAACCCCGGAGTCGCTAGGGATAACTGTCCCGCCATCAAAGGCAAATATACGGAAATCCCGAGGATCGCCCCAAAAATTGCCGAAACTAGCAAAAAACCATAGGTATTAAAAAATTCAGCCATCATTCAGATTTGTTGTTGATTTGTTGTTGATTGGTTATTTTCCCAATTGGAGCAAACCTCTTCATTTAAAAAATAACCTCCTATTGCCTTAATTAGCTATCATTAGTCAATGAGTAACAGCATCTTAAGAATGTATTAAGATTTTCTGTAAAATTAAGCACAACTCAAAGCGCAATCATTACGCGATCGCTGTTTTGAACTAAGAGCTTTTTGCATCAGCATCGGCTAATGTAAAAAAACTAACCTCATCTCACTAAGTTTTAGCGATTTAATTTGTCTTAATACAAATTAAAACCGCCATATCAACAAATAGAAAACCCTAGCGTAAATCTTAAACAGCAAGATTTCTACGCATCAATTAGCAACCATCAATTCTAGAGAGTACAAACAGTGGACATTCAAATTGGGCGCGGTAAAACTGCACGCAGAGCCTATGGCATCGACGAAATTGCATTAGTACCAGGGGGCAAAACCCTCGATCCCAATGTTGCCGATACATTTTGGGAAGTTGGCGGAATTCGCCGCGAAATTCCAATTATTGCCAGCGCTATGGATGGCGTTGTCGATGTGGATATGGCGGTGAAGCTTTCTCAGTTAGGCGCACTTGGTGTAATTAACCTTGATGGCATTCAAACTCGCTACGACGATCCCACTCCGATATTGGAAAAAATTGCCTCCGTAGGGGTTACCGAGTTTGTTTCCCTTATGCAAGATCTCTATGCAGAACCTGTAAAGCCTGAACTCATTCAAAAACGCATTCGCGAAATCAAAGAAAAAGGCGGTATTGCCTGCGCTAGCAGTATTCCTGTTAATGCCTTTAAATATGGACTGATTGCGGCGGAAGCAGGTTGCGATCTCTTCTTCTTGCAGTCCACCGTAGTATCTACCACTCACATTGCTGCCGAAGGATTAGTTTCCCTCGATCTCGCAAAATTCTGCCAAGAAATGCCAATTCCTGTACTAATGGGCAACTGTGTTACCTATGATGTCACCCTAGAGCTTTTGCGTGCAGGAGCCGCAGGGGTTCTCGTGGGTATTGGTCCTGGAGCCGCCTGTACTTCTAGAGGCGTACTTGGAGTCGGCATTCCACAGGCTACTGCGGTAGCTGATTGTGCGGCTGCTCGGGAAGACTTCTTCAAAGAAACTGGTAAATATGTACCAATCATTGCCGATGGTGGCTTGATTACAGGGGGAGATATCTGTAAATCGATCGCCTGTGGTGCTGATGCCGTTATGATTGGCTCTCCCTTTGCCCGAGCCAAAGAAGCTCCCGGACGTGGCTTCCACTGGGGTATGGCAACCCCTAGCCCTGTTTTGCCACGCGGAACCAGAATTCGGGTAGGTACAACAGGTTCTTTAGAGCAAATTTTGCGAGGGCCAGCAGGACTTGATGATGGCACACACAATCTTTTGGGGGCACTCAAAACTAGTATGGGAACTCTAGGAGCCGCGAGCATTCGTGAAATGCAGCAGGTGGAAGTTGTCATCGCACCTTCACTCTTAACTGAAGGTAAGGTTTACCAAAAAGCTCAACAGTTGGGTATGGGCAAGTAGCATTTAAAAACTCATAAGTGCTTGTGCAAAATAAATTACCAAAACCCGTAAAGTTGCGCTCCGTAGGGGCGCAACTTTACGGGTTTTGGTTTGTAATTAATTATGCCTAGCTACTTAACAATTCAGAAAATAGTGAAGCAATTTTCTAAATTGTGATGAAACGAAAAGAGAATCGAGTTTTTTGGTATTACTAATCTCTTTTCATTTTTATGTTCTAAATTTCTATATTGCGTCCCTTCGAGGTACATTCTCTCAAATCATTTAATCTCACAAATTAAAGAGAATTGCTATATAATTATAGAAATTTGAAGAATTAAGCAATATTAACTGTCCAAAAAACATTGCTGGCATGTTATCAAGGTAAGTAGGGGAAACTGTAGGGATTATTTCTAAAAATATTTACTGGTGACAGATCAAGCTGGGGAATAACCAAATTACTATGGCAAAGATTCTACTAATTGAAGACAATGAAATGAATCGTGATATGTTATCTCGAAGACTAAAGCGTAGGGGGTTTGATGTGGTAGTTGCTTTTGATGGGGAGTCAGGAGTAAGCACCGCTAAATCAGAACTTCCTGATTTAATTGTGATGGATATGAGCTTGCCAATCCTCGATGGCTGGGAAGCGACAAAACGGCTAAAGCAAATAAATTCTACTTGCAACATTCCAATTATCGGCTGTTCGGCTCATGCCATGGTGGGCGATCGCGAAAAAGGAATGGAAGCAGGATGTGATGATTACGACACTAAACCAATTGAATTTGGGAGACTCTTAGGAAAAATCGAGAAGTTACTGGAGAAATATAGTGGAAATTAGCGAGGCGCAAATATTAATAGTTGATGATGACCGAATGAATCGGGAAATTCTCTTTCGGCACTTAATAAATTTAGGATATACAAACATTAGCTTGGCAGATAGTGGGAAAACAGGGCTGGAGATAGTTGACGCTCAACCTATTGACTTGATTTTGCTAGATATGATGATGCCCGTGATGAATGGCTTAGAAATGCTGGTGCGGTTGAAATCCAATCAAAAATCACGAGTTATTCCCACAATTATCATATCTGCCTTGGATGAGAAGGAAATGATGCTTTCCAGTATTCAAAATGGAGCAGAGGATTATTTAATTAAGCCCTACGATCGCTTTCTGCTTAAAACCAGAGTAAGTGCCTGTCTTGAGAAAAAACTGCTGTACGATCGCGAAGCTTTAAACAAGAAAAAATTAGAAGTTGCTTACGAAGAATTAGCGCTCGCCTATTATCAATTAGAAATAGTCAAAAATGAATTAGACGCGCTATCCCATCGGGATGGCTTAACGGGGATTTCTAATCGCCGTTATTTTGATACGGTTTTGGAAAGAGAGTGGAATGCGGCAAAGAGAGAAAGAAAAAATTTATCGCTCATTTTATTTGATATTGATTATTTTAAAAAATATAATGACACTTACGGACATCTGGCGGGCGATGATTGTCTATGCCAAGTGGCAGGTACGGCTTCGCAAGTGGTTAAGCGTCCCCGTGACACCTTAGCGAGATATGGTGGTGAAGAATTTGCCGTGATCCTTCCCGATACGGATGCCTTGGGAGCAAGCTTTTGCGCTGAAGGGATTCGCGATCGCATCGAATCTTTGCATATACATCACATAGCTTCACAAATTCATCCCTACGTCACCGTTAGTGTGGGAGTCTCCTCCATTAACCCTCATTTAGAAGTTGCTATTTCTCAGCAATTAATTAAAGAAGCGGATTTGGCTCTATATGAGGCAAAGCGGGAGGGTAGAAACTGCGTTAAAGTATGGTCGAACAAAGGTCGATAAAAAGAATTTTTATTGGGAAATAGTTGGGTAATTATATATGGAATTCCAAAATTTTCAGGTCTTAATTGTAGATGATAACGAAATAAATCGCGATATGCTAGCGCGGAGACTGCGGAGAAAAGACTTTGATCTATCAATGGCAGTGGATGGACGTGAGGCTCTGTCTATGATTCAGTCACAACCTTATGATTTAATTCTGTTAGATATCATGATGCCTGAGGTGGATGGATATGCGGTTCTGAAGTATATAAAAAAAGAATCAAGATTCCATAATATTCCCGTGATCATGATTTCGGCACTGGAAGAAATGGACAGTGTGATGAAATGTATGGAAATAGGTGCAGATGATTATCTTACTAAGCCCTTTGATCCTGATATGTTGAAAGCCGCCGTTAATCGTTGTTTAGCGGACAAGATTAAGCCTGCGGGGAGACCGCCTTCCAACCCCACGCCTGCGATTACTTATATCCAAGAGCCTCCAACGGTTGCAGTCAAAAATCAAACTACATCGGTGAACTTTCCTGAAGATACAACTCGCGGAACATCAACGGCGGCGTTAAGTATTGATGATGTTGTATTTCGGATTATGAAAAAAGGATTTATTAATCGGAAGAGTTACCTTTATTTTAGCAAGGCTATTTTCAATACCTTATTTGAGAATGCAACTTTGAGCGAGCAAGATGTTTATCAAATTCGTTCTCTTTTTGATGCTATTCAAGCGGGACGAATTAAAGTAGTTGACTCAAATTAAAAATTGATGTTACGTGGAAGTTAGTAAAGCCCTAGCTACTCTCCCGCAGGCTACCGTGTACAAGTATGTCTACGTTTTAAGGTTTAGATCCCCCTAAATCCCCCTTTTTAAGGGGGATTTAGGGGGATCTCTGGTAACTTACGATATTGCGACAACTTGTGTATACACAGTAACTCCCACAGGAGAGAATAATCCCCGAAAGAAAGGCAGCGCTTCGCGCTGCCTTTCTTTCGGGGGAAGGATTGCTATACCATAGAAAATTAGTAGAAACCGATAAAAGGTAATAGAGATTAACGTGTCTACCAATGTATCTGGAAATTTAGGATCTGGAAATTTAACAGAAACGATTCAAAGTACCCGCACTGCCGCGATCGCGTTGGCAAAATTGCCGAGTGCATCTAAAAATATCGCTCTAGAAGCGATCGCGGTGGCACTAGAAAAAAATGCAGATCGAATTTTGACGGCAAATCAAAAAGATGTCACGGCGGCGATCGCGGCTCAATTGCCTAACGCCTTAATTGCCAGACTAAAGCTGGATGCAAATAAATTGCAAAGCATGATCGCAGGGGTGCGCGATGTGATCCGTCTGGCTGACCCCATCGGCGATCGCCAAATTCATCGAGAGCTAGATGCAGGCTTAATATTAGAGCGTCTGTCCTGTCCTTTGGGCGTAATCGGGGTGATTTTTGAGGCGCGTCCCGATGCGGTGACGCAAATTGCCGCCCTTGGGATCAAGTCGGGAAATGGGGTAATTCTGAAAGGGGGCAGTGAGGCGGTAAATTCCTGTGAGGCGATCGCGGCGGTAATGCAGGAAGCCTTAGAGCAGAGCTATACCGAAAATCAAGGGGTTTCGCCCCATGTCGTACAGCTATTAACCACCCGTGCCGAAACCCTCGCCATTTTGCAAATGGATAAATTAATCGATCTGATTATTCCTAGAGGTTCTAATCAGTTTGTGCGCTATATCCAAGACAATACGCATATTCCTGTGTTGGGACATGCCGATGGCGTTTGTCATTTGTATGTTGATGGGTTGGCAGATGTCACTAAAGCTGTAGTGATCGCGGTCGATAGCAAGACCCAATATCCGGCCGCTTGTAATGCCATTGAGACTTTGTTAGTTCATGGCGCGATCGCCTCTAAATTTCTGCCCCTTGCCCAAGCTGCCCTGCAAACCAAGGGGGTGAAGCTATTGGGTTGCGATCGCACAAGAGCCATTATTGATATTCAAGCGGCTACTGAGGCAGATTGGTCTACGGAATATTGCGATTTGATTTTGTCGATCAAAATTGTGGATACGTTAGAAGCAGCGATCGCCCATATCACTCACTACGGCTCCAAGCATACCGAAGCAATTGTTACTGAAGATCAAGCGATCGCGGATATTTTTACCAGTGATGTTGATGCCGCAGGGGTTTATCACAACTGCTCCACGCGCTTTGCCGATGGTTTTCGTTATGGCTTTGGCGCAGAGGTCGGCATTAGTACTAATAAGATGCCTCCACGCGGACCCGTTGGTTTAGAAGGTTTAGTCACCTATAAATATCGTTTAGTAGGCAATGGTCATATAGTTGCTGACTATGCGGGTGCTAATGCTAAGGCATTTACCCATCGAGATCTCTAAATAAAAAATGAGTTGCAGCGCTTTGCGCTGCAACTCATTTTTTATTTATGTAAATTGGCAAGATCTGGCTAATCCTTTTTGTAAAAGCTCTTGGTAGATGAGATCCTCAACTTCAAAAGCGCCAAATCTTTCTAAGTGCGGATTCATTAACTGAGCATCAAATAGAGCATAACCACGCGATCGCAAATGCTCCACTAATTTCACCATCGCCACCTTCGAGCCTTCAGGAATTTTAAAAAACATGGATTCACCAATAAACATTCCACGAATAGCGATCCCTAAAATTCCTCCCGCCAATTGATCCCCTTGCCAAGTCTCGAAACTATGCGCCCAGCCAGCTAGATGTAAATCTTGATATAAAGCTATCAACTCTTGCGAAATCCATGTGGTTTCGCGATCGGCGCAGCCCTGTACGACTTGGCTAAAGGCGCTATCAATCCTTACTTCAAAACGATTTTGGTTGAGGACACGTTGCAAAGACTTGGGATAACGAAACCGATTATCTAAAGGAATTAAAGTGCGCGCATTGGTGTAGTACCACTCGATAGGCTGACCATCCCCTTCAGACATCAAAAAATAGCCTTGGCTATAGCCGTCAATAATGCTACGGATATTAAATCTTTCCACGAATAGAATTTCAACTCGTAATTAGGAAACTGATTATTGTCAACTTTACTTGTTTTAGGATCTCTTAATAAATATACATATCCGATCTGTAGTGGTCTACTAAGTAAATATGTACTTAAAACGAAAAATGAAATGAAAAATTTATATATATTTTAATTGATAAAAATTTAGCTAAAAACAAGTTACAAAAAGTAAACAAAATAAATGGCTTGCTCTTGTTAAGTATAACTACTTATTAAGAGCAAGCCATTTATTTGTATAAACTGTTTTTAAATGGGTTTTGAAATTCAGAATCTTTAAATAGGCTGATTCCGTTTGAATGATCATATTTTGCTAGATCTTATACAAAAACTGGGATCGCTTAATATTTTCTTTATAGTTTGAACTACCTCTTTAGAATGAGACTAACTACCGATCCCGAAACCCTTGAGTAATCAAGATTTTGCTGTAAATAAGCAAAAATACTGATTTTGCCACCTATTTATCCCAGACCTAGCGATTAAGGCTCGTTTTTTTAAGAGTTAAATATGAAATTTGTGAGAACGGCAATAAAAACAAGTGGCTTCCTAGAGCTAGGTAGAAATTACCACTTGCTTTAGGAAACCACTTATTCTTTTTGTTTTTTATTAAGTTGGTATTTAAATTCAGAGCCTATATATATGCTGGCTCCGTTTGAATAATCATATTTTGATAGAAAATCGCACACTTTGGAGATCGCTTAATATTTTCTTTACGGTTAAGTAAAGTCTTTTTGGATTTGAGTATTTATACTTATTATTTATTGCATTCTAAATGTGATTTTGCAGAATTTAATATCAATACTGATAGCGAATATGTTGCTCAAATCGTCGTTTTAATTGTTTTCTTAATATACATTTACAAGTTTTTAATTGTTGATTTTTGTATCGATTTGTTGTGATTAATGTCAATATGTATCACCTACTTAATAATCTAGCTACCTAGAGCTAAACCGAAAAAGAGAAATGCAGCGCGAAGCGCTGCATTTCTCTTTTTTGGTTTAAGGTATACCCAAAAGTAGAAAAAGCGAAACTCACTTTCTCTACTTTTTGATCCATACAGAGACTGAACCACCATTACAGCGAAACTCTGCCCAACCTTCTTCATTGGTGATCACAGGCTCATCTACCTGCTCGGTGATATCGATATAGGTACTATTAGGCTGTCCGACATTCATCCATTTACGACCTTCCTCACTATTACTTAACACCACGGCCATACCGCCAGCATGTTCTTCATCTCCTAATCTTGTCCAGCCAATCGTATTGGGATGGTCGAAATAATCAATCTGCTCACCATAGGAATAGGTTTGACGTGCAAAAAGAAACTTATCCAACCAGCCTTGATGACTCTCCATCCAAATTTCATACTCGTTACCATCTTTCCCCTTATCTTTGTAATGTGCGCCGTAATAATCAGCATAAAAAATACAAGGATATCCTTCTTGTCGCAATAAAATTAGCGCATAGGCAAGAGGCTTAAACCAGTCTTCGACAATTGACTCCAAGGATTGTAATGGTTGCGAATCATGGTTTTCAACTAAGGTAACTGCAAGGGTTGGCTGGACTTTGACTAAAGTGTTTTCAAAGATTTTACTGAGGTCATAGTCTTGCCCAGCTTGACTAGCTAGATGAAAATTCAAGTGCAAAGGCGCATCAAACAGATCGATCTTACCCTCGGTAACCGCAATGAAATTATTTAAAGCTTCTACTTCGTAAGACCAATATTCTCCCACCGCAAATAAATCTCGTTTAGCATGGTGACGCACATGCTCTAACCATTCTGGAAAGAAACTCGCTGATACATGCTTAACCGCATCAAATCGAAATCCATCAACCTTGGTTGTATCATAAATCCATTCTCCCCAATATTTAAGTTCTCCCTGCACTTCAGAATTTTGCATGTCAAGGTCGCAACCCATCAAATAATCAAAATTCCCCTTCTCGAGATCAACGTCATTATCAAAGGATTTTCCTTTTAGTAGATAGATAGCATCTTCCCCTTCGTTGTAGGCGTTGTAATCAATCCCATCAAAATGCCACCAATGCCATTCCATCGTAGAGTACTTACCCTTACGTCCCTCAAAGGTGAAATGAGTCCAAGCTTTGATCTTTTGATATTCGCCGACTGTCTCATGGCGATTTTCCGTACTAAAGGGTGTAGCTTCTACTTCTTCTGGATGGTCCGCTCCCATCTTGTGATTAAACACTACATCAGCATAGATCTGGATTCCTGCTTTCTGAGCGGCTTGGATAGCACGAATATATTCGTCTTTAGTACCATATTTAGTTCTAATGGAACCTTTCTGGTCAAATTCTCCAAGGTCGAATAAGTCATAAGTGCCATAGCCTACATCCATACCACCCGCAGTACCTTTGTATGCAGGGGGTAGCCATAAGGAAGTAATACCAGCTTTTGCTAATTCTTCAGCTTTTTCGGCTAACTGATTCCATAAGCTTCCGTCATCTGGCAGATACCAGTGGAAGTACTGCATCATCACGCCATTCTGATTAGACATTGTTAAATTCTCGATGTAATGTATCAAAAGAAATTTAATTATATTAGCAACTTAAAGCTTTAATCTATACACAGAGAGCTTTCTAGACTTCTAATCCCCCAAATAAATATACAAATCATACATCAAAAATTACATAGGAGGTTCTTATACTCGATCTAGGCTAGAGCTAGTACCCATAAAGTTTTGAGCCTATTTTGATTTAGTTTTAACGAGGTGTGCGATCGCATATATATCATCTAAATACTTATTGTTACATTTTGTGTCGTAATTAATCAATTCACTCATTTTGTTCATGAAATCGACCATGACTCACCACTATAAAAACCCTATTTGAAGAAAGTTATAAAAATCGCAGGTAACCATAGATACTCCCTTCTCGTCGAAAAAAATAGACATATAAAACCAAGGATTAGTAGTGCGGCGCTTCGCGCCGCACTACTAATCCTTAGCTGGTAAGGAAGTAGGTAAAAGAACTAATCGGAAATTCCTAAGGGTTCAACCAAACAAAGGCGATCGCTAAATTAGCGATCGCCTTTGTTTGATTCTGAAATCGCGGCAGCCTAGTACGGAAACACACACTCTTTAACAAGGTAGAACCGATCCCATTAAAAAGTCAGACACTCTAAGATATTCACAGATGTTTAAACCACAGGAGGTAACTCGCGATGCAACCAACTAATCCTAATCAATTTACCGAGAAAGCATGGGCAGCGATCGCAAGGACACCCGATGTGGTCAAAGCCGCCCAACAACAACAAATAGAGCCAGAGCATTTACTAAAATCCTTGCTAGAAGAAGAAGGGCTAGCATCAAGTATTTTTAGCAAAGCGGGGATTAGTATTCAGCGTTTGCGCGATCGAACCGATGAGTTTATTAATCGTCAGCCCAAAGTATCTAGCTCAAATACGGCGGTGTACTTAGGCAAAAACTTAGATGTATTACTAGATCGTGCCGACAAGGAACGTAAGAGTTTTGGCGATGATTTTATTTCCATTGAGCATATCCTCTTGCCCTACTGCAAAGACGATCGCTTCGGCAAATCCCTCTATCAAGAAATGGGACTCGATGAAGCAAAGCTCCGTAATATTATTCAGCAAGTACGAGGCAGTCAAAAAGTGAATGACCAAAATCCCGAAAACAAATATGAAGCTTTAACTAAATATGGTCGTGATCTTACAGAATTAGCCCGTGAGGGTAAGCTCGATCCCGTCATCGGTCGTGATGATGAAATTCGCCGCACGATCCAGATTTTGTCGCGTCGCACTAAAAATAATCCTGTCTTAATTGGGGAGCCGGGGGTAGGCAAAACGGCGATCGCCGAAGGGCTAGCTCAACGCATTCTTAGTGGTGATGTCCCTGAATCTCTCCAAGATCGTAAGCTGATTGCTCTCGATATGGGCGGCTTGATTGCGGGGGCAAAATATCGAGGTGAATTTGAAGAAAGGCTGAAAGCGGTTCTCAAGGAAGTTACCGAATCAAAAGGGCATATCATTCTATTTATTGATGAAATTCATACCGTTGTCGGTGCGGGAGCTACTCAAGGCGCAATGGATGCAGGTAACTTGCTGAAGCCGATGTTGGCGCGAGGTGAGTTGCGTTGTATTGGTGCAACTACTTTGGATGAATATCGTAAATATATTGAGAAAGATGCAGCCCTTGAGCGTCGTTTCCAACAGGTTTATATCGATCAGCCCAATGTCGAAGATACGATTTCAATTTTGCGGGGCTTGCGCGATCGCTACGAGTTGCATCATGGCGTAAAAATTTCGGATACCGCCTTAGTTGCCGCCGCTACCCTTTCCAATCGCTATATTAGCGATCGCTTCCTACCTGACAAAGCGATCGATCTCGTTGACGAATCTGCGGCGAAGCTAAAAATGGAAATCACTTCTCAACCTGAA
The DNA here is from genome assembly GCF_014696355.1 of Pseudanabaena sp. FACHB-1998. Taxonomy (GTDB): domain Bacteria; phylum Cyanobacteriota; class Cyanobacteriia; order Pseudanabaenales; family Pseudanabaenaceae; genus Pseudanabaena. The sequence goes on from NZ_JACJQA010000047.1 coordinate 37,027, forward strand.
ACCCTTGATGAAATCAATCGTAAGGTAATTCAGCTAGAGATGGAATGTCTCTCTCTCAAAAAAGAAACTGATCGCGAGTCCCTAGATCGCCTCGAAAAATTAAACAAGGAATTGGGGGACTTGAAGGAAGAACAAACTACTCTCAAGGCTCAGTGGGAAGCAGAGAAACAAGTAATCGATAACATCCGTAAACTCAAGGAAGATATTGATCATGTGAATCTAGAAATTCAGCAAGCAGAACGCAATGGCAATGATTTGGCTAAGGCTTCAGAACTTAAGTATGGCAAACTTCTCGAACTTCAACGTCAGTTAGAAATTGCGGAAGTCCACCTCAAAGAATCACAAACTTCAGGGCGATCGCTATTGCGTCAAGAAGTCACAGAAGAGGATATTGCCGAAATCATTTCTAAATGGTCAGGTATTCCCGTTAGCAAGCTGGTGGAATCGGAAAAAGAAAAGCTCTTACAACTTGAAGATGTCCTTCACGATCGCGTAGTTGGTCAAGAGGAAGCAGTAACAGCAATCGCCGATGCAATTCAGCGATCGCGTGCAGGGCTTGCCGATCCGAACCGTCCGATTGCAAGCTTTATCTTCTTGGGACCTACAGGTGTCGGTAAAACGGAACTTGCCAAAGCTCTCGCCGCCTATCTCTTCGATACCGAAGACTCGATGGTGCGGATCGATATGTCCGAATATATGGAGAAGCACAGCGTTTCCCGTTTAGTCGGCGCACCTCCCGGCTATGTGGGCTATGAAGAAGGCGGACAATTAACTGAAGCCGTGCGTCGTCGCCCCTATGCTGTAATCCTCTTTGACGAAATCGAGAAAGCGCACCCCGATGTATTTAACATCATGTTGCAAATCCTTGATGATGGTCGTGTTACCGATTCCCAAGGGCGCACTGTTGACTTCAAGAACTCAATTATCATTATGACCAGCAACGTTGGCTCGCAATATATTCTCGATATCGCAGGAGATGATTCTCGCCATGAAGAAATGCGGGCAAGGGTAATGGAAGCGATGCAATCAAGCTTCCGTCCTGAATTCCTAAACCGTATTGATGAAATTGTGATCTTCCATGCCTTACGTCGTGAGGAGTTACGCCGTATTGTCAAACTCCAAGTTCAGCGCTTAGAAAAACGTTTAGGCGATCGCCGCATGACTCTAAAACTTGCGGATGCGGCTCTCGATTTCATCGCTGAAGTGGGCTATGACCCTGTGTACGGAGCGCGTCCCCTCAAACGCATCATTCAGCGACAACTGGAAACCCAGATTGCGAAAGGTATTTTGCGTGGAGAATTTAGCGATGGCGACACTATTTTTGTGGATATCGAAAATGAGCGTCTTGCCTTTAAAAGGTTTGCCGCAAATTTAGCCACTGTTTCTTAATTAAAAATATGAGAGGCGGTGCTTCGCACCGCCTCTCATATTTTTACTCATCAATACCAAGCGATCGCAGCTTTGCTAGTAATAACTCCACCTGTTTTTGAGCAGCATCTGCTCGTTGTTGTTCAGCCTTGGCTTTTTGGCTCTCTATATCAGCTTGTTCATCAGTAGTGAGATAGCGATCGCCTTTTTCATCAAACCAGCTTAAAACTTCCCGCCGAAAGCGATCGCTTGGCAATACAGCCCGTCCCATCCCTAAGCCGATTTCTGGCATCCACAATGGTTCTCCAATTTGCAATTGATAATCACCATCCACTAATTTATAAACCTCAAAGGGCAAATGTCCATCACGCCGCCAGAATTGAGGATTATAAATTACATAATACTTAACCCCTAATTTGCGATAAATCTCTAATTTCTTCTCATACTCATCGCCATAGGTATGGGACACAACTTCTAAGGTCAAAATTGGGGCGGTATAGTCTTCTTC
>NZ_JACJQA010000048.1 GCF_014696355.1 Pseudanabaena sp. FACHB-1998
CCTGCGTTATACTCTGACCAGTTGCGGATCTGATATTGCTCTTTCATTGGCTGTTTTGCCATCCTTATTTATATTTAATCTACCCTTCCATCCCTCTTTTATGCAACAACGCCATGTAAAATTAAAGAAGAGACATCAAGAAATATATAAAAAGTAAAATGGAAAATCAGCAGATCAAAGCGCTACAAAATATCTTTAGTTCTAGACTCGACACGTTGAGCCATTTCTTAACGTTAGCGGAGAGCCATTTCGGAACCGATGTGGAGTCTATATTGCAGCGCCGTATAGCTCCCGATATGTTTCCCTTCGGCACACAAATTGTATTTACTTGCAATCAGCCTCGCAACTTCGCATTGTGGTGCTTTGGACAATCGCCGAACAACTTGCCCCCTGACTTAGCATCTTTAGGTGAGGCTCGTGGTCATATTTCCTCCACTCAGGAACTGTTAGCAAGTATCGATGTTCCTGACGCTACGCTGTCAGAGACCAAGCGAGTTGAACTTGGGCAAGGTCTATACCTCGAACTATCTGGACTCTCATACGTGGACGATTTTCTAATGCCAAACTTTTACTTCCATTTGACGACAGCATACGACATTTTACGTATGGAAGGAGTACCCATAGGTAAGCGCGATTTTATGAGGCATTTGATGCCTTTCGTAAAGACCCAAGGTAACTCATAACATAGAGTGAAAAATGTCATTATCCGAAACAATTAGCATTCAGCAGCTTTCCGCCAACGACTTGGCACTTATGGAAGGATTATTAACTGTCTTTGGTGAAGCCTTTGAGGAAGTTGATACCTATAGCTCATCTCGTCCAAGCGATGCCTATCTCAAGCGCTTGCTGGGTAGCGATTATTTCATCGCACTTGCAGCGCTAAAAAATGGAGCAGTAGTCGGAGGTCTCACCGCTTATGAACTTCAGAAATTTGAACAAGAGCGGAGTGAAATCTATATTTATGATCTAGCTGTTGCCGCAGAACATCGGCGTGAAGGCATTGCCACAGCATTAATTCAGGAATTAAAGAAAATTGCTGTAGCACGAGCAGCTTACGTTATTTTTGTACAGGCAGATATCGGCGATGACCCTGCGATCGCACTCTATACAAAGCTTGGTGTGCGTGAAGATGTACTTCATTTTGATATTGCTGTTGACGATGCTAGCGATCGCCTTGAGGACTAGATCTTTCGCTGACTTAGCGATCGCCGTGGATATTACTTTTAAGCTAAGTTTGAGGTCTATGGCGTTCTTGGCGTTTGGACTACCTACTTAAAGAATGATTGTGTTTAAGTCATCTACTAAAGTAAACTTTTGTAAAGACATTTAGTAATTACCAAGATTTGGTGTGTGCTGTGAAGGCAGCATATACCAAACAACTCAAAACTATTTTAAAAAACAAAGGTTAAGCTATGCCTGTAACTAAACCAACTGGATTTGCCCAGACTTCTGGTCAGCCTAAGAAAAAGAAAAAAACACCCAACAAGCATCAAGTCGCTGCCAATAAATATGACGAGATGAAAGACAAGGGTTTGCCTGAGTTCAATATTTATATTCGGATCAAGGGCAAAGAATGGGTTCCTGCGGGTTCGATGGCAGTGGAACGTAGTAATCAAATCAGTCGAGCTATTTTTCAACAAGAGGACGCTCTGTTCAAAGGTGCGGTGCGGCTCTATCCCATCCTGCGGAAGTTCAAAGAGGATCTTGAGTATGGCTACCGTCTGAAGGAATTTCCTGATGAGGAAATCACCGTAGCCGTTCTTCCTAAGCCGACGATTGGAGACAAGGTGAAATATGCTTTTGCAAAGGCTAAGGAATATTTTAATAGCGTCACGAAGAAGTCTAAATAGAAGTAATGAATATATGTTGCCTGCTATGCAGGCGACATATATTCATTACTTCTTGGAGCGATTGTCTTGCCAAGCATTTCCAATCCCTTGCAACACACCTCGTCCAATCAAGCCTATCCCTTGCCCAATCACATTAGTTAAGACATATACAAATCCACTACCCAGAAACCTGAGCGCAGATTTTAGTCTGGGCGCGATCGCGTCCTGTAGTTCTAACACTAAAGTTACGGCAAGTTGAACTCCTTCTAATTGCTCAAGCTCTAAACTACGTGGTGCGTAGATACTTACTTTTCTTATACAGGGATTGGCAAAGACAAAGAGAATATGGCGACTCTCAAAGATTAATTGAGGATCGGTAATATATTTTTCTAAGCGATATTTCCAAGAAAGGTCATTGCGAAAACGCTCAATCTCACGGGTAGCCAAAAGGTTATAACGATAAAACTTTTGCTTGATTTCTTCTAAATCTGCAAAGTGATTTAATAATGGCTGAATAACAGCATTGGCAATTTGGATAATTAAATTATCTAAGATTAATTCGGCTCTTTGCATTGCTTCGGGCGTTCCAATAGCAGCACTGGAATTGTTAATTATTAATTCTGTATTAAACAATAAGTGAGAAATCAAATTATCTAGCTGCGGTATTTTATCGAGAATTTCTACTTGAACAATATCGATATCTTTGAGTAAGACATCAACAATATTTATTTCTGAATCAATGGGGTCACTAACTCGATAATATTTACCAAAAAAGTTAATGACCGTTTCTTGCCAAATATTTTTTAAGATAGTTGGGATTTGTTCGCCTAGTTGTGATGGTTGAATTTGGGCAAAGCGAAGTTCTGTCAAGCTATTCTCTACCTGTCGCAGGGCAATATATAGAAGTTCGCGTTTCTTATCCTCTTTGAGAATATCAATTTCTAAGGAGGTTTTACTGATATTGCTTAAATTAGCCTGTAGTTTAGTAACGGTAAGATCCCACAAACTCGCTTGAACAGCCAAAATATTATTCAGATTATTGGGGTTTCGTTCTTTATTTAAATCATCAACGACTTCTACGGAAGGTTGAGAAATTTCTCTTTCTACATTGTTAGATATTTTTTTTGTACCCCATAGTTGATTTATGAGCCAACGTGCCGCTTGTAATTCCCTTGCTTGACCTGCCAAAACCATTTGACTTAAGCGATCGCTTAATGGATTTTCTACGCCCAGATTTGCGGTGATTTGAGCTTGTATTTGCGTTAACTCGCGATCAATGCGTTTGAGTCCAGATAAATAGAAATTGTTTCGGATAATTGCTAAAACGCTCACAGGTTCATTGGGAAGATTGGTAACTTGTCTTTCACTTAGTTCTATTCCTAAACTATCGCGATCGCGATAGTATTGATGCCCTGTGGCAACTTGGCGAATAGCTCTAATTAACTCTTCGGGCGGAGTTGCTTTGAGGCAAACGCCTTCAATCCCTGAACGTAAGGCGATCGCTACCAAGTCAGATCGCAGTGACGAAGTTAGTAGCAGAATAGGCAAATGGGGATATGTGGCTTTCAATTTCTGACCTAGCGCCAAGCCTCCTGCCCCTTGAGATTTATTAATTTCCCCGATAGGCTCTAGCGACTCGTTCAAGTTAAGATCGAGTAATACTAAATCAAGTTCTAATTTCCCCTCTGAAGTTTTGGGTATTTCTTGGCTCAAAATCTCTAAGGCAATTTCCGCAGCATTCGCTTCAGCGACAATTGATATATCTGCGAACTGTTCCAGCCAAGAGCGCATTCCCAGACGAAAAATGCGATCGCCATCAATCAGCATTAGTCTATATATATCATTACTCATTGGCTATTTTATTAGATTACTTTGAGCTGTATTGAATTCTTTTGAAAGTATATAGCAATCCTAAATGAGTCATGAGAAACAGAAGCTTATCACAAGGGGCTTAAGCCTCTTGCCTTTTTCATAAATGAAATAAGATTGCTATATTAGTTATAAACGAGAGTTATATGGCTGCTGCCATTCTTGTGAGGTCACAAAACCAGAAGACGAATTGTGGCGCAAAGCGCCACAACTCGATTAAATATAAAACCCCAAAACCTGTGGCGCACGCTGCGCGTGCGCCACAGGTTTTGGTTCTGGGCTTTAATTATGCCCAGCTACTTATAACTAAACTAAAATTTCCATGCGTATAGCTCAATAAAAATATCACCGAACTATAAAACAATGCTTAATATAACTGGATATACGATCGCCGAGAAAATTTACGAAAGCAATAATTCTCATGTTTATCGAGCTATTCGTCAGCAAGATAGCTTGCCCATAGTAATTAAAATTTTGATGACCGAATTTACTACTTCCCAATTAATGGGCCGATATAAATTAGAGTATGAAATCACCAAAAAACTTAGCTCAGATTTTATTGTTGAGGCTTATGATTTAATCCCCTATCAAAATGGATTTGCGATCATTTTAGAGGATTTTGGTGGAGAATCTCTAAGTGACTTTTTGACAGAAAATGAGCTAGAACTAGAGCAGAAATTAAAGTTAGCCATTCAAATTTGTGAAGGAGTGATTCAAATTCATTCAGCGAATATTATTCACAAGGATATTAATCCGTCAAATATAGTTATTAATGCAAATACTAATCAACTAAAAATCATTGATTTTGGTATAGCTTCATCCATACAAAAGGAAACCTCCTTAGTTGCTGGACAAAATGATTATCTAGAAGGTACTTTAGCCTATATGTCTCCTGAGCAAACAGGACGGATGAATCGATCGCTGGATTATCGGACTGATCTCTATGGGATGGGTGTCACTTTTTATCAAATATTAACCCAAAGATTACCATTTCAGTCTGAGGATCAATTAGAGCTAATTCATCAACATTTAGCCCTAGAGCCAATCCCCTTAAATTTAATTGATGCTCAACTTCCTCCCATTCTATCGGACATCATCTTAAAACTACTAGCCAAGAATGCGGAACAAAGATATCAAAGTGCGTGGGGCGTAAAGGCAGATCTAGAAGAATGCTTAAAGATGTTACAGACTCAAGGAGTAATTGAGCCTTTTGAGTTAGCAATACAGGATATTGCTGATAAGTTTTTGATTTCCGAAAAGCTTTATGGCAGAACAGAAGAAGTCAAAGTTTTATCATCTGCAATGGAGCGAATTGTGGATCGAGATAAACCTAGCGATCGCCTAGAGATTATTTTAGTCTCAGGCTACTCTGGCATTGGAAAATCTAGATTAGTTCAAGAATTTCTCAAGGCAATTACTAAAAATCACGGTTATTTTATAACAGGTAAATTTGATCAATATCAGCGTAATATTCCCTATTCAGCTTTTATTCAAGCTTTTCAAAATCTAATTAAATATCTTCTCACTGAGAGCGCTGAATCGCTGAACAATTGGCGTATTAAACTTAGGGATACTTTAGGGGCTAATAGCCATTTAATTACACAGGTGATTCCCAACTTGTCAATAATTTTAGGAGATACATCGCCTAGTTCGGAGGTGGATATAGACAAAAACATATCTGCAAGTGAATCGCGAAATCGTTTCAATTTAGCCTTTCAAAATTTTATTAGCCTATTTGCTCAGCCTGAACATCCTTTGGTGATCTTTCTGGATGATTTGCAATGGGCTGATCTTGCCTCTTTAGAGTTATTAAAAAATTTAGCTTCTTCCTCGGCAAAAAAATCTCTACTTTTAATTGGAGCCTATCGCGATAATGAAGTAAATGCTGCTCATCCGATGATGCAAATCATGGAACTTATTCGGCAAGATAATGGAATAATCAATCATCTTTATTTGTCAGAATTAAATATTTTTGATGTTAATCAGCTTATTGCCGATACATTACATTGTTCTCCAGAAGATTCCTCTGCCTTGGCGGAACTACTGCAACAAAAGACAGGTGGCAATCCGTTTTTTATGAATGAATTTCTTAAGTCGCTGTATGACGATCGCTTAATTAATTTTGATTACCTATCTCGACGTTGGCAATGGTCGATTACCAAAATTCAGGAGCGAGAAATCACTGACAATGTGGTGAGTTTCATGGCTGACAAAATCCTCAGACTCCGCGATCGCACCCAATATTTATTACAAATTGCCGCCTGTATTGGTAATCAATTTGATATTGAAACTTTAGGTATGTTAGCTGAACTCTCCCCAGTTGAGACTATGCATAGTTTGATGGAGGCGATCGCGGAGGGGCTGATCTTAACTTTGGGGCATAATCCTCAATCACTTTATTACAGCATCGAATTTAGCCAAACTAAATCTCATATCATTTATAAATTTGCCCACGATCGCATTCAGCAAGCGGCTTATTCGTTAATTCCCGAAGCAGATAAAGCGCTATTGCATTATGAAATTGGCAAACTATTGTTAGAAGATTTACTGGCTAAGTCGAAATCCAGTGCTACATCCCTTACTAAATCCAGTACTATCTCAAGCGCTAATTTCCTAGAAAACATCCTTCAAGATAGCTTTGACCATCAGATTTTTATGATTGTCAATCAATTTCGTTTAGGTATTCAAGAGGTCGCGGAGTCAGATTCCCGTGTTTATATAGCCAGACTCAATCTGAGGGCAGGTCATAAAGCAAGGCTATCCTATGCCTATGAATCAGGTTTGCAATATTGTGAAGTAGGTTTACAACTTTTAGGTGATGAGCCTTGGACAGATCAGCCCCAATTAACACAGGATTTATATCTAGAAGCCACCACTCTCGCTTGTTTAGCGGGAAGATTTGATCGCGTTGATGAAATGTCCGCGATTGCATCTGACCATATTCGAGACATCCTCGATCGCGCTAAATTTGTAGAAGTCCAGATTCAATCCTTAATTGCGCGAAATCGATTGGGAGAAGCGATCGCGATTGCCTTAGATATGCTGCATCATTTGAGCGTAGATTTGCCGCAGCAGCCACAATCTGAAACAATGCAGCAATCCCTAGCCAATATTGCCCAAATTATAGCCATTGTCGGGAATGTCTTAGCCTTGCCCCAAATGAGCGATAAATTCATTCTGGCGGCTATGAAGATTTTGAGTAATATGGCTTCGGCGGCTTACATTGGTTCGCCTGCGCTGTATCCCCTTATCGTTCTGAAGCAGGTAGAGCTTTCCTTAGGATTTGGCAACACCTTAGAAACAGCCTATGCTTTCTCTACTTACGGCTTAATTTTATGTGTAGGCGATGACATCGTGGCAGGTAATCAAGCAGCCGATATTGCGCTAGCCCTGATGAATAAGTCCCATGCCCTTGGATTTAAAGCCAAAATATTCAATCTGATCTATCACTTTGTCCGACCTTGGCAAGAGAGCGTGCGGCAATGCTTAGCCCCCTTACTTGAGGGCTATCAAGCGGGACTCGAATCTGGCGATCTAGAATTTGCGGCTTATTGTGTATATAACCACTGCCAGCTAGCCTATTTTGGCGGCGAAAATCTCCTCAAAGTTAAGCAAGATATGCAGAACTATGGCGAGGCGATCGCGCTTTTAAAACAGGAAATAGCCCTCAATTTCCATCAAATTGGGCAGCAGGCTGTTTTAAACTGGCTGGGCGAAGCCGAGAATCCACTGCTCTTAAAGGGTGCGGTTTATAACGAAGAGGAGCGATTACCTTTGCATATAGCCGCAGGCGATCGCTATTCCATTGGGACTTTTTATGTGCAGAAGTTGATTTTGACCTATCACTTTGGGCAATCACAGGAGGCGATCGCGATCGCCAAACTTGCCAAGCAATATAGTACGGGGCTGGTGGGCGCAATTCAATCTACGGCTTTTTATTTCTACCATGCCTTAACTCTCTTGACTGCTGATGAAATAAAAGAAGCGGATTCTGAGATTTACCAAGAATTTACTCAAGATCTCGAAAAGCTTGATTTTTGGGCTACCCACGCTCCTTCTAACTTTAGTCATCGCTGTCAACTGCTGCGTGCCGAATTAGCGCGAATTTCTGGACAGAGACTAGAAGCGATGGATTTATACGATCAGGCGATCGCCTCCGCTAAGGCTAATCAATATATCCAAGAAGAAGCCCTTGCCAACGAACTAGCCGCTAAGTTTTATCTAGCCCAAAACAAGGTGGTGATTGCTAAAGCCTATATGCTGGAAGCCCAATATGCCTATTTGCAATGGGGTGGGCTAGCGAAAATTCAACATCTCAAAAATGAATATCCGCAACTACTCGCCCACATTACTACCGAACTGACAACTACTACAAAAAAACCTAAGCCCACCACAAATCCTAGCCTGACTCAATCATCCTCTAGTAAATTAGAACATCTAGAACTAAGTGCAGTATTGAAATCCTCTCAAGCGATCGCCAGTGAAATTAATCTGGAGCGCTTACTGGAATTACTGATGAGTATTCTCATTGAGAATGCAGGCGCACAGATAGGATATCTACTCTTGCCAACTCAGATCTTTATTGATTCCTCCAATATGGAAATAGAGAATGAATGGCAATGGCAGATAGAAGCCGTCAAATCTATTAACGATCAAAATGTTCAAGTAGTCCAGTCGCAACCCATCGATCTGACCGCGACTAGTCAAGATCAAGAAACTTTAGTCCCTGTATCTTTAGTAAATTATGTAATTCGTACCCATGAAAAGATTGTGCTTCACGATGCCACCCATGAAGGCGATTTTCAAAATGATTCATGGATTAGGCGACATCAGACAAAATCACTTTTATGTATGCCCTTGATCAACCAAGGCAAACTCATCGCCATTGTGCTTTTAGAAAACAATTTAGTTGCCCAAGCCTTTACTCCAAATAGGGTAGAGATTTTACACTTACTTTCTTTTCATGCCGCGATTTCCATCATTAAGGCAAAGCTATTACAGCAGCAACAAGAACGAGAAATTGCCCTCCAGCGATCGGAAAGAACTTTACAAAATATCGTAGCTGGAACTTCGGCAGTTACAGGGGATGATTTTTTCAAGGCTTTAGCCCAACACATCGCTGAAGCCTTAAATGTTAAATATGCATTAGTGACTGAACTAGTGGATAACAAACTGCACACTCTCGGATTTTGTGCCAACGGAGTGCTGCTACCTTCTATCTCTTATCTTCCCGCCCAAACGCCCTGTGAAATCGCTTTAAATCATGGCGAATTTATCTGTAATAGCCTTGTGCAGCAAATGTTTCCCGAAGATTTAGATCTCGTCCATATGAGAGCCGATAGCTATATGGGAATTGCGCTGAAGGATACGCAGGGTCGAGGGATCGGCAATTTATGTATTCTCGATACGGAACCACTTCGGGACATCGAAAGGTTTGGCAATATCTTACAAGTATTTGCGGCAAGAGCATCGGCAGAACTTCAGCGCGAATCCGCCAATAAGGCTTTGTATGAACTAAATCAATCCTTAGAAATGAGGGTAAATCAACGCACGGCTCAACTAGAAGCTGCTAATAAAGAATTGGAGTCTTTTGCCTATTCTGTTTCCCATGATTTACGTGCACCGCTTAGGGCGATTGTCGGGTTTTCGCGCATATTGCAAGAGGATTATGGCGATCGCCTAGATAGTGAAGGTAATCGATTTATCAAGGTAGTACGAGATAATGCCCAACGCATGGGAGAACTAATTGATGACCTCTTAAATTTGTCGCGCTTAAATCGCAAGGAAATCTCCCGTCAGTCCATTTCAATTAACAGCATGGTACAGAGAATCTTAAAAGATTTTGATACCGAGATTAATAATCGACAAGTTGAGGTGAGCGTTGATGATTTGCCTGATTGTCAAGCAGACAGTTCACTGCTCACTCAAGTATGGATTAACCTCATTTCCAATGCAGTGAAATACACCAGCAAAATTGCCAACGCCCAAATTAAGATCGGGGTTCAGTCCCACAATCAGGAAATTATCTACTTTATTCGCGATAATGGAGCTGGATTTGATATGCAATATGCTGACAAGTTATTTGGAGTATTTCAAAGAATGCATCTTGAACAAGAATTTGAAGGAACTGGCATTGGACTGGCGATCGCCCAAAGAATTGTTCAACGTCATGGCGGACGTATTTGGGCTGAGGCAGCCGTTAATCAAGGCGCGACTTTCTACTTCACAGTTCCTGACTAAGTTGTAGATAAAAATGAACTTAATAAAAAATTTGAAATCAAAGTTGTTTCTCAGTCGCCCAGCGATCGCCTTAATCATTCTTATAATCACGGGATTTGTCGGAAACTATTGTCGCTGGACGTTATTTTTTGATATTGATTTTATATTTGGTTCGATCGCTGTTTGGATTGTGGTTTGTCTCTATGGCTTAAGATGGGGAACCTTAGCAGGGTTTATTGCGGGATATTGTACTTATGTAATTTGGCATCATCCCTATACCACCGTAACTTTTACCGCCGAAGCATTATTTGTGGGATGGCTATTTCATAATCGACAGCAAAATAATATTGTTTTGCTCGATGCGCTTTTTTGGCTATTAATTGGAATGCCATTAGTCTGGTTATTTTACGGGGTGATTCTGGGCATTGATCAAACTCAAGTTTTGATTATTTTAATGAAGCAACCTGTCAATGGGATTTTTAATGCACTCATGGCAAGTTTAATGCTTACTCACTTGCCGATTCATCATTGGATAAAACGACCTGCCTCGATCAACAATTTATCATTACAACAAACTCTTTTTAATTTATTAGTTTTATTTGTATCAGTCCCCACACTTTTGTTAATTGTTCTTTCAAGCAATCAGGTCGTTGATGATATTAAAAATACAGTTCGCTTAAATCTAAATGATGCATCGCGTTATTTAATTGTTGAAGCACAAGGCTGGTATGAAAGACGGTTAGTGGCAGCAAATGGACTTGCCGAATTAGCATCAACTACACCAATACAGAACAACTTAATTCGCCAAAGAGTTGCATTTACGCGACTTAACTTTCCTGATTTCAAACATATTTACTTTTTAGATGAAACAGGAACTACTGTTTTTGATTTTAACAGTGATAATAAGATAGTTGAAAGCGCTTTTAATCAAAATGACTATTTCGAGCAGCTTAAGAAAACGCCTCAGCCTATTCTCTCGCCTGTAATGTTTCAACCCGATAGATCTAAATTCGCAATCGCTTTATTAGGTGTGCCAATAAAACGGGATGGTAAATTCGTGGGTGCGGTTTTAAGCGAGATAGATTTAAGCAAACTGACAAATTTATTTCAGTCTAGTTTAGACGGAGAAAATTTAGATATTTTACTGCTCGATCAACAGCAGACTGTTGCTTCTAGCACCAAATCAGAATTAATTGGCAATCCAAAATTTGACTGGCGCAAAGATGGCAAAATCAGTCAAATTGATGAAAATTCTTACCATGTACTTTCAGTCAAAAGCAGCTATCTCGTAATGGTACAGTGGCAAAAATCTCAGTTTATAAAAGAATTTAAATTAAATACAAATTTCCCTTGGACAATGGTTGTCCAGATCGCCGCAAAACCCTATGTCCAGCAAATTGAACGTATTCACACTCGTAACATGGCGATATTGCTATCAGTGTCAGCATTAGCGCTAATTTTAGCAGCTCTAGTCAGTCGTCAAATAGCAAAACCGTTACTCCAGTTAGCAGAAATTACCACCAACTTACCAAATAAACTCCTAGATCAAGAACCAATCTATTGGCTACGCAGCTCAGTTACGGAGTTAGTAATATTAATCAAGAATTTCCGTGCCATGTCTTCTAGTTTGCAACAGAAATTTCGAGAAATTAATCAAGCTAATGAACTTTTGGAATTGCGTGTTCAAGAACGAACTCAAGATTTGAGTGAACAAAATCGTCGTATAGAAATTTTTGCAAAAGTTACCCTAACAATCCGTCAATCTATTGAACTTAAAGAAATTCTGCATAGAACAGTTATCGAAATCCACAAAATCCTCCAAACCGATCGCGTATTTATTTATCAAATCAATCCCGATTTAACAGGAGATGTTGTAGAAGAATCTGTAGTTTCAACTTATCCAGCTTTAATTGGTTTTAAAATATTTGATCCTTGTTTTCCTGATTGTATAAATGATTATGTTCATGGGCGTATCAGCGTAATTAATGACATCGCTAATTGCGAGCTTAAATCTTGTTATCTTGATTTCCTTAAACAATTTGATGTCAAGGCAAACATCATTGTGCCAATTTTACAAGCTGATCAGCTTTGGGGATTGTTAGTTGTGCATCAATGCGATCGCCCACGTCAGTGGCTACCCTTTGAGATTGAGTTTCTATTGCAATTAGCAAACCAATTGAGTATTGCGATATTTCAAAGTGAACTAGTCGTTAACCTTCGCCAAAACGAACAATCTTTACAGCATCTCAACGAACAACTCGAAAATCGTGTGTCGCAGCGTACTGCTGAGCTAGAATCTGCTAATAAAGATCTCGAATCTTTTGCCTATTCTGTTTCCCATGACCTCCGTGCACCATTGAGGGCGATCGATGGATTTTCGCGCATATTGCAAGAGGATTATGGCGATCGCCTAGATAGTGAAGGTAATCGATTTATCAAGGTAGTACGAGATAATGCCCAACGCATGGGAGAACTAATTGATGACCTCTTAAATTTATCGCGCTTAAATCGCAAGGAAATCTCCCGTCAGTCCATTTCAATTAACAGCATGGTACAGAGAATCTTAAAAGACTTTGATGCCGAGATTAATAATCGACAAGTTGAGGTGAGCGTTGATGATTTGCCTGATTGTCAAGCCGACAGTTCACTGCTCACTCAAGTATGGATTAATCTCATTTCCAATGCAGTTAAATACACCAGCAAAATTGCCAACGCCCAGATTAAGATCGGGGTTCAGTCTCACAATCAGGAAATTATCTACTTTATTCGCGATAATGGAGCTGGATTTGATATGCAATATGCTGACAAGTTATTTGGAGTATTTCAAAGAATGCATCTTGAACAAGAATTTGAAGGAACTGGCATTGGACTGGCGATCGCCCAAAGAATCGTTCAACGTCATGGCGGACGTATTTGGGCTGAGGCAGCCGTTAATCAAGGCGCGACTTTCTACTTCACAATTCCTGATAAGTAGCTAAGCCCCAAGGCTATGACGTACACCGTACGCCACAGCCTTGAGGGTTTATATAATTGCGTCCAGCTACTTAGCGAATAACCTAAATTAATCTTATGACAGATCAATTTCTAAGCCAATCCGTCTTTATTTTGTTAGTAGAGGACAATCCTGCCGATGCCGAATTAGCAATTCGAGCTTTACGTCGTGGTCGGATTAGTAACCCCATTCAAGTATTAAAAGATGGTGCTGAAGCTCTCGATTTTATTTACTGTCGTGGTGATTATACGCATCGGGAATTTACAGACTTCCCCAAGTTGATTTTGTTGGATTTAAAGTTACCTAAAATTAGTGGTTTAGATGTATTAAAACACCTTAAGTCCGATCAAAGTACGCAATCAATTCCTATTGTGGTTTTGACTTCTTCGGCACAAGATAGCGATGTCATTGAGAGCTATAAACTAGGTGTCAATAGTTATATTGTTAAACCCGTTGATTTTGAGCAATTCAATCAATCCATTGAGCGACTAGGATTTTATTGGGTCGTGATCAATAAAACACCGTTTTAAAGCCCAACCAATTAATTTTTTAAAGTTCTGCAAGCAGAACTTCAAAAAATTAATTGGTGTTACGATGAAAATTTCATAAAAACCAGAGTCAAAAGCTGTGATGCTTGCTGTATGTACATCACAGCTTTTAAAATTTTATATTTAATTGCAACCCGCTACTTAGAAGAAACGATCGCTTCAGCAGTCAATTGAGCGGCGATCGCAGGAAAAATCCTTACGCATCGGAGCCAAAGACACTACACGACTTGATTTTGCTGTTACATTGTTTTTGTTATCGTGATTTTCATGTACAGCGTTCGTAGATTTTATGGCAAAGCAAGGGCAGCAACAGCTAGATTTTTGGTCGGAGTCTAATGGGGGAAACATCATACCGACTTCACTGCATACCGAAATGCAGCGATCGTATCTAGAATACGCCATGAGCGTCATTGTCGGTCGGGCTTTGCCTGATGCCCGTGACGGTCTCAAACCTGTGCATCGGCGCATTATCTACGCAATGCATGAGCTTGGGCTAGTCCCCGATCGCCCCTTTCGGAAATGCGCCCGCGTCGTTGGGGATGTGTTAGGTAAATATCACCCCCACGGCGATCAATCGGTTTACGATGCCCTTGTGCGCTTAGTGCAGGATTTTTCGAGCCGTTATCCCTTGCTGGCAGGGCATGGCAACTTCGGCTCGGTGGATAATGACCCTGCGGCGGCGATGCGTTATACCGAATGTCGTTTGGCAGCGATCGGCAACGAGGCTTTGCTGGGGGAAATCGAGGAAGAAGTCGTTGATTTTGTCGATAACTTTGATGGCTCAGAACAGGAGCCTGCGGTACTGCCTGCTCAATTGCCGATGCTATTGCTCAATGGGGCGACGGGTATCGCCGTGGGGATGGCAACAAATATTCCGCCTCACAATTTAAGTGAAGTAGTAGATGGCGCGATCGCCTTGATCGATAATCCCCATCTGTCCGATGAGCAGTTGCTCAGCATAATTCCTGCGCCCGACTTCCCCACAGGTGGGATCATCATGAACGAGGAGGGGGTGCGCGAAGCCTATCTGACGGGCAAAGGTAGTGTGACCATGCGCGGTGTTGCCTCCGTCGAGCAGATGGGCGGCAAAGGCACTGGCAAGCGCCAAAAGCAAGCAATCATCGTTACCGAGTTACCCTATCAGGTAAATAAATCGGCATGGATCGAGAAAATTGCCGAACTGGTGAACAATAACAAAATTGACGGTATTTCCGATATTCGGGATGAAAGCGATCGCACGGGAATGCGGGTAGTTATTGAATTAAAAAAAGATATTTCCCCTGAAGCGGTGATTGATCAGCTATATCGCCAAACCGCTTTGCAATCAAACTTTGGGGTAATTCTCCTTGCGCTCAAGGGTTCTCAACCCAAGCAAATGACTTTGCGCGAATTGCTGCAAGAGTTTCTCGAATTTCGTGAAGAAACCCTATCGAAACGCTTCCGCTATGAATTAAAAAAAGCACAGGAAAAATCGCATCTATTGGAAGGATTAGTCATCGTCCTTCAAGATATTGATCGCCTGATTAGAATTTTGCGATTTGCCAATAATAGCGCCCTTGCTAAGACGGATTTGCAGACCGAGTTTGCCCTTTCGGAAACTCAAGCGGAAGCGATTCTCTCGATGCCTTTGCGCCGTATCACCGCCATTGAGCAACAAAAGATTCGTGAGGATTTGGATGGGTTGCAGCAACAGGTGGCGAGATTAGAGAGATTGCTAAGCGATCGCCGCGAGTTAATGAAATTTCTGAAGAAGGAATTGCGCGATCACAAAAAACACCACAGCGATCCAAGGCGTACTCGTCTGGCATGGCAGTTATTAGAGAATTATCAAAATCAACAAAAGCCCGTAGAAGTTGCTGCGAGTTCTCCCGAACCGACAAAAGCTAAGAGTAGTAAAGGCGATCGCGCAGTCCCGAAAACTGCTCAGGAAACCTCGATTCCCCCCACGGTAGAAGTTGCCACCGTTAAGGAAAAAAGTCCAGAGAAAAAATCTCGTACTTCTCCTAAAACCTCTCAACCCGTAGAAATTCCACTTCTATCTTTAACTACGGAGCTAAACATTCCCGTTGCCGAACCACAGGATATTACGGTGCAACTTACCCATAAGGGCTATATCAAGAGCTTTGAGAGTAGTGCCAAAATCTCGCAATCGGTGGATCTCGGTGAAGATGTGACGATCGCTTCCTACAATACCCGCAGCGATCGCGAGATGGTAGTACTCACCAGCGCTGGTAAAGCCCTCCCTCTAGCCCTAGTAAATATTCCCCTTGTCAAAGGCAAAGGACGCGGCACACCCTTGATTACTCTTTTGCCTGACAGCACCGAAAATGCCGTTTCGCAAATCGTTTCGCAATTTGTTTGGGAAAAGAATCCTGAATCAACGGAAGGATTAGTTTTACTATCCAGTCAAGGCAAAATCAAGCGATCGCCCCTTGCCGAATTTGCGGATATGACCGCAAGGGGGTTAATCGCCGCCAAATTTAAAGAAGATGATTCTCTCTTCTGGGCGGATGTGGTGAGCGTTGACCAAGAACTGGCGATCGCCACTTCCGCAGGTCGGATTCTCCGTTTCAAAGCCGATGAAACTCAAATTCCTACGATTGGACGCGCCGCCGCAGGTAATATTGCGCTCCGCTTAGGCAGTTCCGAATCCCAAATTGGTGTGTCAGTCCTCGATTTGGCGAATTATCCGAATTCTGAACTAGTCTTAATCACTGCCGAAGGATTCGCCAAACGGATAGGGGCGGCGAATATCAAAGCGGCGATGCGGGGAGCCATTGGCGCTCAAAGCTTTAAATTCCAGTCGCGCACCGATCGCCTAGTGAGCATGGTGGCGATCGCCAATCCCCGTCCCGATCTACCCGTTACTTTCTTGATCGGTCAAGAAAATGACATCGGCTTGAGAACTGTGCAAATGCCTCTAGGTGCAATTCCCCTAGAATCGCCTAACAGTCAAGGACGCTCCATCTTTGCTGGAGAAAGCGATCTGGTGCGATCGGAAAAAGTTATTCGCGTAGCTACTCCTGTTACGACTTAAAATTATAAAAGCAGAGCTTTGCTCTGCTTTTATAATTCCTGTAAAACCATGCTAACAGTCTATTTCACCATCGGTCTACCAGCCTCTGGCAAGTCCACATGGGCAAAAAACAAAGTCGATAAAGCGCCCAATAGCATCAAGCGCGTTAATAAAGACGAACTTCGCGCCATGTTAGACAATTCCTATCACTCCAAGGGAAATGAGAAGTTTGTTCTGGATATGCAAGACCAAATTATCAAAGCGGCTCTAGAGAATGGAAAACATGTCATTGTTGATAATACGCACCTATCCCCCAAGCATGAAGCCAGAATTAGAGAACTCATCAAAGGCTTAGCAGGATTAGAAATAGTAGATTTTCGCCATGTGCCTCTCGAAACTTGCATTGAGCGAGATTTGAAGCGCTTTAACTCCGTTGGTGAAAAGGTAATTCGTGATATGTATAACCAATTTATCGCCCCACCCAGAGCCGCCAAACCTGCCCATAATCCTGATCTGCCCGACGTAATTCTCTGCGATCTAGATGGCACGATCGCGCTAATTGGCGATCGCAGCCCCTACGATGCCGCCAAATGTGAGCAAGATTTGGTTAATGAGCCAGTGCGATCGATATTAGAAACTTCAGGGAAGATGGTGATCTTTGTCTCGGGAAGAGAGGATAAATACAAGCCTCAGACTTTAGCATGGCTAGCAAAGCACCAGATTTCCTTTGATGGTTTATATATGCGAAAATCGGGCGATCAGCGCAAAGATAGTATTGTCAAAAAAGAGCTTTACGATGAATTTATTCTCGATAAATACAATGTTGCTTTTGTCCTAGACGATCGCGATCAGGTGGTTAGAGTCTGGCGTGATCTGGGCTTAACCTGTTTGCAGGTTGACTATGGCGATTTTTAAAGCTGTGAGTAAGTTGTGATCCTAAAGTAAAACAGGCGATATTTCAGGAAACTGGAATGCATTCGCTAAAATCTACCTAGCGTTCAATAGCCGAGCCTGTGGTACAAATACTCGAAAATCCCTTAAGGGTTGGTTTACAACAAGAAAGAACACCTGAACCATTGATCCTCGTGATCTTTGGCGCGTCGGGCGACTTAACTATTCGCAAGTTAGTCCCCGCCATCTACCAGCTTAAAAAGCAGCGTCGTCTGCCACCAGAACTAACCATAGTTGGTGTGGCGCGACGACCTTGGAGCCACGATTATTTCCGTGAGCAGATGCGCGAAGGTGTGGAGAAATTTTCCGTAGGTGTGGGAGCAGAGGCAATTTGGCAAGACTTTTCTGAAGGCTTGTATTATCAATCTCTGGATATGTCAAATTTGGAGGACTATCACAAACTTGATGAATTTTTAGGACAGCTAGATAAAGAAAGAGGTACTCGGGGTAATCGAGTCTTTTATTTAGCCGTTTCGCCTAACTACTTTACCGATGCGATCGAGAAACTAGGACAAGCGGGGATGATCAAAAATCCTCAAAAAACTCGATTGGTCATTGAAAAACCCTTCGGTCGCGACTTATCCTCTTGTCAAGACCTCAACCGTGTAGTTCAAAAAGCTTGTGACGAAAAGCAAATTTATCGCATTGACCACTATTTAGGCAAAGAGACAGTTCAGAACCTTTTAGTATTGCGCTTTGCTAATGCAATTTTTGAGCCTTTATGGAACCGTCAATTTATTGACCATGTCCAAATCACCGTCGCTGAAACCGTTGGGGTAGAAGACCGTGCGGGTTATTACGAAAATTCGGGCGCACTTAGGGATATGCTGCAAAACCATTTAATGCAGCTATTTTGTCTCACTGCGATGGAGCCACCAAACTCGATGGACGCGGACTCCTTGAGAAATGAAAAGGTGAAGGTAATCCAAGCAACCAGTTTGGCGGATACCCGTAAACTCAACCGCTCCTGTGTACGGGCGCAATATAGTGCAGGATGGATGAAAGGTAAGCCCGTAGAAGGCTATCGCCTCGAACCAAATGTTAATCCTGCGTCCCTTGTGCCAACCTATGTGGCGATGAAGTTTGAGGTGAATAACTGGCGTTGGCAAGGCGTTCCCTTCTATTTGCGGACGGGTAAACGGATGCCTAAGAAAGTTAGCGAAATTGCAATTCAATTTCGAGATGTGCCTTACTTGCTATTTCAGTCTGCGGCAAAACAGGTATCTCCCAATGTCTTGACTTTGCGAATTCAACCTAACGAGGGGATTGCGTTGAGATTTGAGGCGAAAATGCCGGGGGCTGATCTGCGATCGCGCTCTGTGGAGATGGACTTTGGCTATGGTAAGACCTTCGGGATCGAAGGTTCCGATGCCTACGATCGCCTATTACTAGACTGCATGTTAGGGGATCAAACGCTCTTTACACGCGGCGATGAAGTGGAAGCTGCTTGGAAAGTGGTGACCCCCGCCCTCACAGCGTGGGAAATGCCCAATGATCCCATCGTTGTCCCTCAGTATGAAGCAGGCACATGGGGACCTTCAGAAGCTGAGCAGTTAATCGAACAAGATGGGCGGCAGTGGCGACGGTTATAAGGGACCATAAAGATTTTTGATGATGTGGCTTCGCCGCACCATCAAAAATCGGTTCCGAAGCCCTAAGCGTTTTTATCCATTAGTGATGTTTTTAGAAATCTATGAGTAAACAAACAAGTTCCGTAGTATCTTTGCAAGCTCCCAAAGATGTCTCGGTATCTCAAGTCGAAGCAGAGCTAAGTAAAATCTGGCAATCCTATGGAGAAAACTCCGCCGCAAGAGCTACTACCTTCAATCTGTTGGTCTATGAACCAGAAACGATGGGGGCAGCCTCACGGATGGCTTCAGTAGATGCGATCGCCTCTCAAAGTCCCTGCCGCGTAATTGACCTCGTCGCCCTTGACGAAGAAGATCAAGGCATATCGGCACAGGTAGCCGCCTACTGTCCCATCCAAAAATCCCGTAGTTCGCTAATTTGCGGCGAATACATTACCCTGTCAGGCGCAAAAGCCGCCTTCGAGCGGGTGCATAGTATTCTACCCGAACTATTGATCCCCGATTTGCCAGTGTTTTTGTGGTGGAAGGAAAGTCCTGCACCCAATACAAGGATGTTTGAAAAGATGGTGAATCTGAGCGATCGCTTGATTGTCGATTCCGCCAGCTTTACCGAATCAGAAGTAGATCTGCTCAAAGTTCAAGGCATGATTGATTCCAGTGTGCAAATTGCGGACTTAAATTGGCAACGCCTCGCACCTTGGCAAGAACTTACGGCTCAAGCCTTTGACCAACCCGATCGTCGCGCTGCCGTCTGGGAAATTGATGGGATCACCATTGACTACGAACGCGGCAATAGTACCCAAGCCCTAATGTTTTTAGGATGGATTGCTAGTCGATTGGAATGGACGCCCTTAGAACGAAATTTAGAAGGTGGTGACTACAATATCCAGCACATCACCTTTGAAGGTCGCGATAAGCTAATAATCAAGGCGGAATTAGCGGAGATCCCTGTGGGTGACGCTGGTGAAGTGATCGGAGATTTGATTGGCTTACGTTTAATAGCCTCTAATCAAAATACTGATGCTTGCAATGTATTCTGCTCCGAGTCTACGGGTTGTATGCGGATGGAAGCAGGCGGTGGCGCTCAAAACTATCGCGTGCATCAAGTATCACCCCTATCCGATCAGAGTGCGGATACCTTGCTTGGTCAACAGCTACAGCATTGGGGACGCGATGTTTTATACGAAGAAAGCCTCGCCCTTGCGACCAAAATAATTGCTCTGTAACAAAAAAAGAAGGCTCGCTAATGCGAGCCTTCTTTTTTGCTACAGATTAAGGACTGCACGCAGTGCAGTCCTTAATTATTTATGATTAAAATTCTTCGATTTCTAGCTGTCCGACAATAAAGGCGACACAGCCAAATGCACAGGTAATCGGTAGAGGGTTTTTCAAGATGAAGCTAAATATGGAGGCTAAGCAAGAAATAGCGATCGCCGCTAAAGTCCAAAACTTTTCGTCATCGCTCATGCCCTTAGCAGCCTTAATCGCCCGAAGCGTATCGTTAGGTATAGGCAATGGCATCACCGAGCTAGGGGGAAAAGCCCAATAATTACAGCAACGCTCAACAAATAGGTCAGTCCAACCATTTTCCCGACACCATTCATCGATCCATTCATCCCGAAAACGCTTCATATACACAAATTACCGCTGAATCTCTAAAACAAGAAACATGAGCAGCGAAAAGAGCCACTCATGTTTGTTTTGACTAGATTAACAGGATGTTCTCTAAATGGGGCAGAAGTTAGGAAAACTTATCAAAAACCAACAAATAAGTGGCGGTGCGAAGCACCGCCACTTATTTGTTGGTTTTTATTTAATGGAGATTTCTTGATGATCTTCGGCAATGATCGCAATTGGCTCTTTGGACGCTGGCGTAACATTCACACCGCGAATTGTGTCGAAAGTGCCTTTGATAAAACCAGCGATCGGAACCGCCACTAGTAGCCCTAAAACTCCATTTAGCTTAAAGCCAATATCAAGCGATATCAACATCCAGACAGGATTTAAGCCCGTGAGTTCACCAACGATGCGAGGGCCCAGTACATTCTCCACAACTTGAATGATCCCCACGGCAACTAATAAGACCTTCACCCCTAGCCAAAAATTTTGTAAGGCAATTAAGAGGCTAACGGTAATAATCGTGCTAGAGCCGCCAAGGGGAATCAAACTCGCAATACCAATGCCAAAGCCAAAAAGTTGCGCCAGTGGCACACCTAAAATTAACATGGCAGTGGTTTGGGATACACCGAGAATCGTTGCAAGAGTAACCTGTCCAACAATAAAGCGTTCAAAATTGCGCGGTAGCAAATTACGAACCTGCTCGTTCCATTTAGGAGGTAACCAACTTAGCAAACCATTCCAGAGATATTCACCACGCAAAACGAGGAAAATCGAAAATATTAAGGTTAAAAAGATATTAACAATACTACCGATCGCACCAAAGACAATGCTAAAAAGTTGACTGGTTATCGATCGCAGGACTCCTGTTAATTTCTCAATGAGTTGATTAAAGGTGCTACTGATATCGATGGGCAGTTGCTGAGCGATCGCCCAAGTCTCAAGAGTTTGTAATTGTTGCTGTCCCGACTTAATCCAATCAGGCAACCGCACCAATAATTCATTAGCCTGAGCCAAAATTAACGGTACAAGAAAAATAGCAAGAGTGCCAAGTAGCATGAAAAAGATGAGAATCACCAATCCAGCGGCAACGCCTCGCTTAAATTTCAATTTTGTTAGAAAGCGGATGGGATAATCTAGCAAAAAGGAAATAACTGTCGCTGTAATGAGAATGCTGACTAATGGTTGCAATTCTCGACATAGCAATAGCAATAACCAGCCGTTAAGGAAAATTAACGGAAAAGTTAAGCCGAGCGAAAACCAACGAGGCAGCTTGTTGAGAGTCTCAATCATACGAAACAATATGGTGCGCTAGGTATCTACTTAAAATTGTGCGTTAAAAGTGTTGGATAAAACACAAAATCTGAAAAAGTTTCTAGCCTAAATAAGCTTGACGTACCCTTTCGTCAATTAATAAATCCGATGCTTGCCCCTCAATCGTAATCATTCCCGATTCCATCACATAGCCACGATTGGCATTTTGCAAAGCTAAATTCGCATTTTGTTCCACTAATAAAATCGTTACACCCGATTTATTTAGCTCCACAATTGTTTTAAAAATTTCGCGGACAATCTGAGGAGCTAGCCCCAAACTAGGCTCATCTAGTAAGAGCAACTTGGGGCGGCTCATCACAGCACGGGCGATCGCCAGCATTTGTTGCTCTCCTCCGCTTAAGGTTCCTGCAAGTTGGTTACGTCGCTCACCAAGTCGCGGAAAAATCTGAAACTGTTTTTCAATATCGGCTTTAATGCCCCAGCGATCACTCCGCAAAAAAGCACCTAATTCTAAATTATCTAAGACCGTTTGCCGCGCTAAAACTCTACGTCCCTCGGGACTATGGGCGATACCCACCTGCACTATTTGATCGGGTCGTAAGTTGGTAATATTTCTACCGTTATAAATGATCTCTCCCGATCGGGGCGAGACTAGGCGCGAGATCGTCCGTAAAGTGGTGGTTTTACCTGCTCCATTTGCCCCAATCAAAGTAACTACTTCACCCTCATTAACGCTCAGGCTAACATTCTGCAAAGCCTGAATCCCGCCATAGTTAACACTAAGGTTGTTAATTTCTAACACCGATCCTCTTCTCCCAAGTTTTTAGTCTTAGGTAAGTATAGGCGGCACATGCCGTTATCTTTTATCACGTTGACGACAGTTATACTAAGTAGCTAGACATAAGTAAACTAAAAACCAAGAAGATTGTTCCGCCCGCATAGCGGGCGGAACAATCTCTGGTTTTAGGTTTAATACAATATTGCTTTGGAGCAGTGTAATGGTTCTTCTAAATGTCAACCCACCATCGGTTAGCGAGAATCTAGTCAGTGAAGTTACTGAAGATCTAGATGAAGATTTAATTGACGAGATTAAGATACCGCCCACAAATCTATATAGTGATGAGCCACAATTGGAAACAGATTTTCACCGCGAACAAATTGATCTCTTAATTCGCCTCTTAAAATATTTTTGGCGCGATCGCTATGATTTCTATATCTCTGGCAATCTGACCGTTTATTACAATCAAAAACAACTCAAATCAAGGGACTTCGCGGGACCAGATATCTTTGTTGTACTGGGGACGGAAAAACGCGATCGTCGTAGTTGGGTGGTTTGGGATGAAGACGGAAAGTATCCCAATGTGGTCATTGAATTGCTATCTAATTCGACGGCGAAAGTAGATCGTGGTGCAAAAAAACAACTTTATCAAGATGTCTGGCGCGTTCCTAATTACTTTTGGTTTCATCCTGAAACTTTAGAATTTGCAGGATTTCATCTAGTTGATGGTAAATATGAAGCTTTGATTCCTAATGCTCAAGGATACCTATGGATTGAGCAACTAGGAATATATCTCGGCATTCATGAGAATCAACTGCGCTATTTCACTCCTGATGGTGCGATCGTGCCACTACCAGAGGAACAAGAACGCATAGCTAAAGAACAGGTTATGCAAAGGGCTGAACGATTGGAGGCAATTTTGCGATCGCAAGGCATTGATCCCGATCAATAACAAAGCTAAAAATAAAGTCGCGACGCGACTTTATTTTTAGCTTTGTTATTGATATAAAAGTCACAAATTCTTTTTTGCAAATAAATAAACATCATCTTTTTGATACTCAAGTTTAAAACTCGATATTTGCTTTGCTTGTTCAACTAAACTTAGAGTATATTCGCGATCGCTTTGATAGCCAGAATGTCGAGTATTTAAAAGAATATAATCAAAGTCTGCAAGCTGATAGCTGGAGTTTGAGAAAGCTAGCCTAACCTGCGATCGGTGGGTAACATGAGGTGCAATTTCATGGGTTGTTAAAATACTACCCTTTGTATTTTTTACTAGCGCGATCGCCTCCTGATTTGCTTGCCAAGTATCCAGCGATTGCAAATATTCTCCCGCAAATAAATTCAAACGAGACATCGCCACAAAGGCTAAAACTGTCCAAAAGACAATAAATCTATATCTCCATTTTTTTTGATCTGTAAAATCATTAATTTCTGAAATTACCATTAAGATTAAAACTGGCAATACTGGTAAAGGATAATGATTTGATAGATATCTTTGTTGAGGATCATTGGACAAAATATTCATAATAATAGTTGGAAGAACTATTATTAGATAGTTTAAGTTTTTATATCTTATGCACCAAATATAAGGCGCAAATAGTAAAAGTAAGTAAACTAAACTATCAACTGAAAACAATTTCGATAAAATTAAATTAGGTTTCCAGAAAAGATTGCCTAATATACTTGAATAGGATTCTCCTAAATAGCTATATCGCAAAGCAAATCTCTCTGTACTAGCCCCAAAAGTAGGCATAATAACTTGAGTTGCTATAAGAAACCAAAATATACCTAGAAATATAGTAACTAAACCAATTTTTTTTCTTTGATTACAGAAAATTAGCCATATTCCTAATGCAATTGCTATTAATGAAAAAACGGCTTTACTAATAAGTAATCCTATTATGGATAAACTGAAAAGTCCGAGTTTATTTTCCTGTGACCATACAATCGCCCATAACAAACACGGCAAAGCAAATATATCAGGATGAAAATCATAGGTAGAATTAGCATTAAATAATATTGGTGACAGTAGATATATTGCTAATATCAAGTTGAGATTTTTATTAGATAAGCTCCATTTTTGAGATAAATTTACTATGGGAAATATACTGATCGAAATAGCGATCGCCTGTATCAAAAATAGCCAATGAATATCTGGATAAATTTTATAAAATAGGCTTAAGGGGTACAATATGAGTGCTGCGTGATCACCCAGCATGTGTATATCAATGATGGTGGATCTAGGATATAAACCTTGGCTGATTAAATATATTCCTTGATCAAAAAACCCCAAATCTAATGCTCCAGATTGAAATAGAGCATGGCGAATACTACTAAAAAAGAATAAAACTAATGTACTAGTTACCACCAGTATAATAATGGAATTAATTTTTGAAAAGGTAATCTTTCTCATCGGATTTATTATTTTAAAATATTTTTATAAACAAAGAGATATTTCTAAATATAGCAATCCTATTTCATTTGTGAAACAGACAAGGAGCTTAAGTCACTTGTTATAAACTTCTCTTTCTCCTGACTTTTAGGATTGCTATAAATAAAGAAAAATTACTTTGGCTTTTGATAACAAGGAATAATCATGCAAGCTATTAGACTGCCCCGATATATTACCGCAACTTTATTTAGTATATTGTTATTTGGATTTTGCTTTTTAATAGCCTCTTTAATTGATCCCAATACTTTCCATAAATTCTTTTCAGCGATTTCCCTACAAGCAGTAGAAAACAATCAGAATATAGTAGATAAAGCAGGCTATTACTATGATGTAAGTGCCTATGCAAATATGGCTATATTAGATCAATGTCAAGCTTTTTATCCTATGTTTTCATGGATAGCAAGATTTTTATTTCATCCACAAACATTTGAACAGGCAGTTATAGGACTAAAAATTATTTCTTGTATAAGTTTCACAATAAGTATTCCCATATATTTTAATCTGCTTGAAAGAATTTCAAAAAGTAAAGCGATCGCCTACTTACTGACCTTTATTTATACTATTAGCCCAATGGCTATTTTTAGAGTGATTGGCTATACAGAAGGAATATTTGCACTTCTTAGCCTCATTTTATTATCAATAATAATTAGTGAAAAAATAAATAAAAGTATTATTTATATTAGTGCTTTCCTAATTGTTTTAGTGATGTCATTAACTCGCCCTGTATCTCTACAGTTGATTTTTTCATCTTGTACTACTCTTATAATAATTGTCTTTATTGAAAAGGCTAAAAGTAAATTAGATTGGCAAGAATTATTTGAGAATTATAAATATAAATATCGTCATTTGATAATACTATCGCTAATGATTATTACTGCCACAATTATAGGCTATAGCATTTATGGATATTTATGCTTCCAATCAAGAGGAGATTTCTTTGCGCCTTTTAACGATCAAAAGCTATGGGGAAAAACGTTAGGATTTTATCCACAAATATTTTTATCATTGGAGTATCCATTATTTGAACAAATATCCCTATACTTCCCCGTCATATTTCTGTTTGGGATAATTATTTGTTTATATAGCTTTATAAATTCAAGTGATATGGAAGTATTCATTCCTCAATTTCCATTGTTCTGGGGATTAATAAGTCTCTATCCTTCTATTCTCATCGCTATTTATATATTTGTATTTTTAATTAAAGGAAGAGATAAAAAGAGCATAATTACTATTAATTTATCCAATTCCCATAAAACAAAAAAACTATTTAGTAGCTATACTTTTTGGTTTTGTTTGAGCTTTGTTTTGAGTCACATCTTCATCAATTTGTTTACTGTTGATAAAATCTATAGCCTTGCTCGATTTACATTCAGTTTGCCATTCTTTTTTGTGTTTTTAGGCTACATCTTACAGAATGTGAAACATCAAAATATTATTAATATTTTAAAATTGTTTGTTCTCATTGAATCTATCGCTTTAATTGAGCAATGGGTTCGTTATGGTCGAAATTTATGGCTTGGTTAATATAATCCCAAGAAAAAAGAGATTTGCATAGCAAATCTCTTTTTTCTTGATGGATGAGGATCGCCTTTAGAACTTCCAGTTAGCCCAGTCTTGAGGCTTTAAGAATGTTTCATGAAGTTCTGCTTCGGGAGTATTTGGTTCGGGCTTGTAGTCGTAATCCCAACGCACGAGAGGAGGTAATGACATGAGGATTGACTCAGTGCGTCCATTGGTTTGGAGTCCAAAGATCGTACCGCGATCATAGACTAGATTGAATTCTACATAGCGTCCACGACGATAGAGTTGCCATTGCTTTTCACGATCGCCATATTCCATATTGCGGCGACGGTTAGCGATCGGTGTATAAGCTGGCAGAAAGGAATTACCGCAGGTCTTAATAAAAGCAAAAATTTCTTCCCAAGTCCGAGGCACATCGCCGATCTCATCACTCATCACTTGAGCCGTGGTGGAATCATTACTATTTTTGTAAAGTCCATCCTCACCATTTTGGTAGTCAAAGAAAATACCGCCTACGCCACGGGTTTCGCCACGGTGCTTGAGATAGAAGTAATCATCACACCATTGCTTAAAGACAGGGTAGTAATGAGGATTATGGCGATCGCAAGCATCCTTCAGAGTAGTGTGCAGATGATGAGCATCTTCGGCAAAGCCATAGTATGGCGTGAGATCGAGTCCACCGCCAAACCACCAAATGGGGCCCGCTTCAAAATAGCGATAGTTAAGATGAACGGTTGGTGCATAAGGATTATGGGGATGCAGCACCATTGATGTACCCGTGGCATAAAAATTATGCCCTGATGCTTCAGGGTGTTGGCGCAGAATGGCTGGGGGTAATTGGGTGCCAGATACTTCCGAAAAATTAACGCCACCTTTCTCAAAGTAATCGCCATCGGTAATTACACGAGAACGCCCACCGCCGCCTTCAGGACGCTCCCACTGATCTTGTTTAAACTTTGTTTTGCCGTCTAGCTCTTCTAAGCCTTGGCAAATACTATCTTGTAAGCTTTGCATAAATTGACTTACGCGAGCTTTAGAATCTGTCGGAACTTTTGGGGATACCTTCGGTGCAATAGGAGCGATGGTCATAATCGTTTCGTAGGATTTTTTCAGAGGTTGGACTTAGTCTTTTATAAATTTTTGTAAGCCATGCCCAAGACACGATATAGGCGCTTTGAGCAAAACTCATGAAAGTGTTTTTGTATCACTCGTTAATTACTTTACATTTATCTGTAATATCTCGGTGAAATGTAAAGCATTGTGTAGCAACTTTTTGTACATATAGCTGTGGTCACTTGCATTAGGACAAATCAAAAGCAGAATACGAGTTGCGGCGCTTCGCGCCGCAACTCGCTTCTGGGGTTGTATCCTCACAATATTTCTGGAGCCAATTTTATTTGTCAAATTGTATAGCAATGAAAGGAATCTCTGATAATTGCTTGGCATTTGCACAGGGTAAATTACAACATAAATAGACAGTTATTATTTCTTAAAAACTTTAGAGCCGATCCATTCTCTAAATGAGATAGGTGATCAGGCAAGTAAGGTATTTTAATACTGTATAAATTGGCTGTTGACTCTTGAGATGTCTTAAACTCAATACACCAATCCTTATCAGAGTCTTCTTTAACACTAAAAACCCAACCATCAATCACCTCACCACCATTTTGAATGATCTTAGAGGCTCTATGTTTCGCCCATAGCCTTTCCATCCATTTGAACAGGACAGGATTAGAGAAAATTGAAAGTAAATTTAGTACTGCTAAACCACTCACTCCGAATCCAGCAAATTGGATCAACATGGCAACCTGCGGCAAGTTCCTGATGTTCACTACTTTTGCTAGTTGAATTAACCCCTGAGCTAGGGCAAATGGAATGAAGATTATTCCAATCACAAATAGAATCGGCATTTGAAAGGCTCTGTAAATACCATCCACAATCATTAAGCCTTCTGGCAAAGGGGACTCTCCACGAATAAACGCCTGATTTTGAGGATAAAACAGCGTGTAAGAATCAAACCTAGGAATCATAGTGAATATAATCAATCTATATCTCGGCTCAGTATCTCAGATAAAGATCCCCGTCGGTCTTCGCAAAATTTTTTGTTTTGGGTAAGTACCTCGGCTTAATAAAACCAAGAACCCAAATAAGCTGATTCGTCCGCAAAGCGGACGAATCAGCTTATTTGGATTTTATATTTAATTATGTCTACCTACTTATTACATCTTGATCGCTTCCCAATTATCTGATTGCGACAGGACACATCCTGAAAGGGATTTCTGATAATTTATCGAAATTAAACAATAAAAAAGCCGCCTACAGGCGGCTTTTTTATTAACCTTCTTTCAGTTGGCTAGAAGGTGAATCTAGGTCAAAGAGAACTTGCAACATTTGCATGGCGCGGCGGCGCGTCTCAATGTCTTGCTGTGCGCGAAGCTGCACCATTGGATCATGGAGGATTTTATTGATGATGCCGCGAGTCATGCTCTCGATTACATCCTGATGCTTATCTGCAAAATCATTACCGAGACGGGATAGGGCTTTTTCCATTTCCTGCTCGCGGATGATTTCCATCTTTTGACGGAGTTTGCTAATAGTGGGGACAGTCTCTAGCGATCGCCACCAGCTATCAAATTCCGCCACACAACCTTCTAGCAAAACTTCCGCTTGCATTGCCATTTGGCGACGGCTTTCTTGATTCTCAGCTACTACGGCTTGCAAATCATCAACGTTGTAAGCTTTTGTATTTGGTAACTCGTTGACATCAGAACTGATATTGCGCGGTACAGAAATATCAACGAGAGTCAAGCCATTGTGATTTGAGGCGATCGCTTCCAGATTTTTGCGACTAATAATCACCTCAGTCGAAGCTGTACTAGTAAATACCAAGTCCGAAACTGCCACACAGTCAAACATCTGATCTAGAGAATGAATATCGAACTGAGCGCCACTAGACTCAAATTCTTTGAGCATAGTCTCAGCACGCGCACGAGAACGATTCACGATCGCAATCTTTTGTGCGCCTTTAGAAATTAAATGCTTGACCAACAGGCGGGACATCTTGCCCGCACCAATGATGGTGGTATGTTTATCTGATAAATTTTGCAGTTTAATTTGAGCGAGTTCTACTGCTGCCGAACTAATCGACACCGCACCCGTACCAATTTCAGTTTCCGTGCGAACTCGTTTACCAGCCGATAGAGCTTGTTTAAAGAGTTGGTTGAGGATTCGACCTGCGCCATTATGTTGCTGGGCAAGACGATGGGTATTTTTGACTTGGGCAAGAATTTGTCCTTCACCAAGCACGAGACTATCTAATCCTGAAGCAACCCGCATCAGGTGAGTCACGGCATCTTGACGGAGCAGAATAAACAGATAGCGACGGAGGAACTGTAGAGGTAGTTGGCTAAATTCCGCAAGAAACTGCATAATTTCGCGAATGCCACCTTCGGCTTCGTTGGTGACTACATACAACTCTAAGCGGTTACAAGTGCTTAAAATTGCAGCTTCTTCGATACTCGGATAGCTCATCAGTTGAGCGATCGCTGCTTCCATGCGATCCTCTGGAATACTCAACTTTTCTCGTACTTCCACAGTCGCCGTTTTGTGACTCAAGCCAACAACTGCAATATTCATATCGTAAATGCGTTTCTTATTTGGACTAGAAATTATTATCTTATTGAATGAGCTTATCAGGCGATCGCTACCACTGTAGTAGGTACTTATTACTCCTTAACGTTCTGTAATACGATCACTTTAAATTAATGTTAGTGATATTACAGCTTGTTTCGGCTTTGTGTAGTGTGCCTAAATTTTGAAAAAGCTTACAAAGTAAGCTTTTTCAAAATTTAACTGGGTTTTAAGAAGGCGCACAGCCCTGTAAGTAAGGCTTAACTGATGAAATTTTAATTAAATTGTGGTACGGGACTGATCGGGATCGAACCGATGACCTAGCGCTTAGGAGGCGCTTGCTCTATCCAACTGAGCCACAGCCCCAAAGAGGGTATTAACTAGCTCATTATAGCAACTACCTTTAAAAAAGGAAGCTGCTATTTCGATACTTTAACCTCGGCTAGTGATCGATAGTCCTTCGACGATCATTGCTGGGACATATAAAGAACCGTGCCAATGCCGATCGCTTGCCACCCCAATCACCTGATTAAGCGCTGTATAGATATTTCCTGACACCATCGTGTCTTTGACTCGACCGACGATTTTGCCATTTTTAACGCGATAGCCCAAATCGACATTAATCGAAAAATCTCCCGATAAATCGGAATCATCACCTAAAACTTGATCGACAATTAAGCCATTTTTTAAGGTTGCCGCTAGCTCTAAAATATCGCCTTGAATCGTTTCGCTCGCGGCGATCGCCAAATTAAATAGCCCCGGACTAGGATAATTTCCCAAATCGCCGCGAAATCCATTACCAGTCGCAGCAATCCCTAATTCCTTACAGGTGCGAATATCGCCATAAAATCCTTGCAAAATACCGCGATCAATCCAAGTAAATTCCTGTGTGGGCGTACCTTCATCATCAAAGGGAGCGCTGTAAACCCCAAAATTCGGGTTTTGGCTTATTGAAAACATAGGCGCGATCACAGGTTGTCCCACCTTCGCTAGCCAAGGTGTTGCCTTTTGCTGCACCTGTCTACCACTCATGGCGATCGCCACCACTCCCCACAACAAATCCGCCGCCTTACTCGTAAAAATTACGGGTACTTTGCCCGAAGGTGCGGTGGCATTTTTTTTCGCCCATGCTAAATATTGCAGAACTTTTTGGGCGATCGCGGATGGCTCTAGCTTGCCCCGTTCCGACTGCCCATACCAAACATTCAGAAAGTCATCGCCTCGCGTCACTTCAGCCGTCAGCGCACCATCCACCGTGATGTCTTGATAGCCGCAGTCTAGTCCTTTGCTATTAATGATCCTGACCGTCTCTTGGCTACATTCCCAATCCGCCCCACAAATTGCCTCTGGATAATGCTCTAATACCTCAGCGATCGCCGATTTCCCCCAATCTACCATTTGCTTAACGCTAACTTCTTCGCCATAGATTTTGGGATAGTCGATCACCGTCGAGTCTTGCAGTAAAATCTCTTCAGGTTCGCTGAGGGTGCTTAAGGCGATCGCTTGATCCACTAAGTCCTGCGGCTCTACCGTACCGTAGGCAGTTGCTAAACCGACTTTGCCATTTTGCCAAATCCGTAAACCTACTCCTTCTGCATCAATACTTTCGAGTTGCTTAAGCCGATTTGCTTCAAAAAATACAGGTCGGGAAATAGAGCTTGATGCATATACTTCTGCGGCTTCGCAGCCAGATGTAAGGGCTAGTTCTAGTAATTGTTCGGGAGCGATGGTCATTGCTAATTGATTAAGGTTGCTCTATTTTAAACTGTTCAAGTCATGCTTTCAAAAAAGCGATTTTGTGGTTTCAAGCGCCAAAAAGATGTTTATTCGATTCTATGAACTTGCTACTCCCTTCTCACTCAAGAATTAGGTAGGCGGCGCTTCGCGCCGCCTACCTAATTCTTGTCTATTTCTTAGACGGAGAAGGGCGTAAGAAAGAAAATAATCCTGAATTCCAAGATTTTGCTACAGAGATTCTTAAGCCCTTTGAAAAGTTTAATATTAATGGATATATTGAATGGAAAAAGTAGGAGGGTTCTATTTAATAGTCGTAAAAAAGCTATAAAATCCACACATTCTGGCGATAAGTCTCTATTTTTAGATAAAAAACTCAAATAAAAAATTTAACAATAAGCTGATATGCAACTTAGTCCTCGCTTTAAGCTCTTTTCTCAACCCATCGATCGCTATGCAATTGGTTTAGTCGCCATATTAAGTATAGCGATTGCGATATTGCTATGGATTGGCGATCGCACTGCCCCACAGGTGAGAGACTTTAGCTGGCAAGGACAGAGAATTGATGCCAGCAATATCTCCTTTGTCTTGACTTTTAATCGCCCGATGAATCGTGAAAGCGTCGAGCAGAATCTGAAATTTGAGCCGCCCCTCGCAGGTAAGATCAGTTGGTCATCGCGGCGCATGTCCTATACGCCGCTAGCACCTGCGACCTATGGCAAATCCTATACAGTAAAGCTCGAAAATGCCTATGATCGCTTTGCAAGTGAGTCTGGTAAAAAAATTGCGATCGACCCTTTTACAGGACTCTTTAAAACTCCCAATCCCTACTTTGCTTATATTGGCTCCCAAGAAGAAGAAAAAGGTCGCCTTGTCCTTTACGATGTGCTACAAAAGGAGAAGCGAGTTTTAACTCCTCCTAATCTAACTGTTCTAGATTTTCGGATTTATCCTGATCGCCAAAAAATTCTTTTTGGCGCGATCGAAGCGGTGGGGCAAAGCTTACTCGATCAAAAACTCTATGTTGTAACGACGGGAATCGATCGCGAAGATCGCTTAACGGCAAATTCACCAGAAATAAAACCTGTTCTTGGTAGTGATGACTTTCAAAACTTTAAATTCGATCTCTCGCCCGATGGCAAAAATATCTTGGTGCAGCGTCTCAGCCGTCAACAAGTTGGACGCTATGGACTCTGGCTTATCAAAGACAATCAAGCACCACGATCGCTGGATAATCAACCAGGAGGGGATTTTATGTTTACGCCCGACAGCGCGTCGGTGGCGATCGCTCAAGGCGAAGGAGTTGCGATTCTGCCCCTTGAGCCGCAAGCCCCACCGTTGGACTTTCTCCCCAGATTCGGTACTGTCCTAAATTTTGGTAGAAGCGGTACACAGGCGGCGACAATTAAATTTAATAAGGACTATACGCGATCGCTATATTTAGTAAATAATCAAGGCGTGCAAAAAGAACTTACGAAAATTAATGGTTCCATCCTTGGCGCTCAATTCGATCCTCAAGAAAAAAACCTCTATTGCCTTCTTACGGATGTCGAGCAGGATACCGCTAAAAATATCTTTCGAGAGAAGCCCTACCTCGCCGCGATCGATCTAGAATCGGCACAATTACGAAGACTTCTCGAACTTCCATCTCAAAGAGAAGTTCAATTTAATATTTCTCCTGATGGACAATCAATTCTTCTTAATTCTGCTATTCCCAACAGTAATGCCTCTAGCAATACTCCATCAAGTACCGAAGATTCGGCTCAATCCACTAGAAGTTCTCAAGCTTCTCAAGTTCCAACCCAGTTGATTATGCTATCAGTTAACAACTCAGATAGAAACAATTTACCTCAACCTGAAGTATTACCTATGTTTGGTAAGTTTGCCCGATGGATACCCTAGAGTTATTTCTAAGCTTCTGGCTTAGAAATAACTTTACACACTGAAGAGCATAGCTTGCTACCAGAAGCGAGTTGCGCCGCAAATCGCTTCTGGTTTTGTGTCCTAACAAGAGGCAATAGCTATAAATTAAGCTTAGGTTAACTCTAGGTTATAAGTCTTAGCTTGTATCTAACTTGACCTAACACCTAATATGAAAAAAACACTTTTTATAATTTTGGGGGTTACGTGGTTAAATCTGTTTTGCTTGCTCAATTATCAGAAGAGCAATCATTGATGTGGCATAACGTCCTAACCTCACATCAGCTTGAAGTATGGGCAACCCCTGAGACTGAAGATTTACTCAAGTTACTTGACCAAAAGCGACAAACTAAACAAACCTTACCCAATCTAATTATTGCTGATATTGGTATCAGATACGGGGGAGGGACATCCTTGCTAGCTACGGAACTTTGCAAATGGTGTGCTGATAATGAGCCTAATTTAAAAGTTCTATTAGTTAACCCTCGTCAAACTCAAATCAAAGAAGTCGAAAAACGATGGGCAACTCGTCGGGGAGCGAGCGATCTACTTCCTAAAATTTCGCTAGACAATTTAGAATCTGCTTTTACAACTGCGGCTCAATCGCTAGATCTAGAGGTTAATGCTGAGGCTCTCAGGATAGCGATTAACAATCTCAAACGCCAACAGTCTCAACCAGACAAGGGTGCAGTCAAAGGGAAAAATATTAGAAAAACTGCTACTGAAGAACTAGCCCGCAAAATGGCGATGATTCCTCTGATGGTGATGGCTAATGAACCTAGCCACGAATCTCAGGATTCCGCTACAGATTCTTTACAACATTCCAAACGAAAATTAGCTCTAGATTCATCCATAGGTGAACTAAATTTATATGACATCAAAATTGATCTAGAGCAGACTGGTGCTTCAGCTAGCCAACTTTTTAAAGACAATCCTCTATTACCTGCGGTAATTATTTATGACCAAGATAACTATGTGGGAATGTTATCTCGTCGTCGTTTCTTTGAATGCTTGAGCCGTCCCTATGCTCTAGAGCTATTTACAAAAAGACCTTTGAGAGTACTTTACGAACAAGCACAAGCGGAAGTTCTCAAACTTCAAGGCAATATGCCTATTGTTATGGCATCGCAGTTAGCCTTGAGTCGTGTTAGTGATGATATTTATGAGCCTCTGATTGTGCATTTAGATGGTGATATTTATTCTGTATTAGATATTCACGATCTCTTACAATCTCAGTCATATATCCACGAACTCGCTACTAAACTGTTACGCGAGCAGACTCAAACCACCATGTTTCAAACAGAAAAGATGGCTAGTTTGGGACAAATTGTGGCGGAAGTATCCCATGACATTCGCAACCCTGTATCGGCTATTTATGGCAATACAGAGTGCTTGATGACTTATATCGAGGGGGTAGTGAAAATACTCAGAACCTATGAGAAAGAATATGGAACCACAGCCCCAGTCATCAAAGACATCTTAGAAGAGGTGGATTGGGATTTTGTGCGATCGGATTTGCCGCAAGTAGTGCGAAGTATTCAGTCTGGTTCTCGATATTTACGCCGACTAGTGGATACTTTACAGAGTCTTTCTCATATGGAAGATCAGGCTAATCCCGAACCCATTGATCTCTTGGATTGTGTCGAAAGCAGTTTAACAATCCTGAGTGGTCGAATCAGAAATATTCAGATTGTCAAGAACTACGTCAATCTTCCCAAGATTAATGGATTTACCGATCGCTTAATTCAAGTGTTTATGAACTTGATTAGCAATTCTATTGATGCATTAATAGATTTGAAATCTCAGCCTGATTTGATTAAGCAGAGATCTCAGATGCTGCTTAAGGAGGCTGATGGGCGCACAAGTGGCAATGTGCAAACTGAAGAGCAGATTGTATGGCAGCCTCTAATTATGCTCACGGCGGCGATCGCGGAAGTTGACAAGTCCCAATGGATTTCTATTAAAGTTGGGGACAATGGTTTAGGTATTCCGAAGGAAATTCAAGATCGCATTTTTGATAATTTCTTTACTACTAAGGGGCAAGGGAAGGGGACGGGGCTAGGTTTAGCGATTTGCTATCAGATTGTGACTCAACAGCACAATGGCAAGATTGTGCTGCGATCGCCCTATCTCAACAACAATGGTGACGTTACTATCGGAACTGAGTTTGAAGTACTGTTGCCTATCTAATACCAAAGTACAAAAGTGTTGGCACACTTTTGTACTTTAAAACCAAACCCCATAGTTTTTTTTTAATAAAGGAATGGTTACGCCCTTTCTTCAGTGGGTATAAAATCCAAATTTTGGAGTGCGGCGGAGCCGCACTCCAAAATTTGGATTATTTAATAATTACTGGCGGTTTTACGGTGATGGATGGCAGTTAAACCGTTGGATTGTAAAAGCTTCCCATTTTCCACGATCGCATAGACTAGCCAATGATCGCCACATTCCATCCGTTGAGCGACCCGACATTCCAAGTAGGCTAAACCTTCGGGCAAGATCAGTCCACCTTCCGTATCTTCTACGTTGACATCTGCAAAGCGGTCTTCCCCCGGGGCAAATTTTTTCATGAAGTGGCGGCGTAGTTGTTTGCCCTGCTCCAAGATATTCAACACAAAGCGATCGCCTTCAAACATATAAGTCTCGATCGCCCGATCCTTGGCTACAGCGATCGTTAATCCTGGAGGATTGAAGGTTGCTTGCGATACCCAAGACGCGAGCATAGCTGTTGAAATTTCGCCCCGTTTGACTGTCAATACGCATAGGGAACCAACGATGCGTCCTACAGCCTGCTCAACGGTGCTACCAGGATTTAAAGTCGTGCGGACTTTTTTGGCACGTTTTAAAGCTTGTGCAAAGTCAGTGCCTGTTTCTTCGCAAATTTGGAGTGTGGCTTCGGTGGGCTTGAATTTGATGCGGATTGGCTCAAAGGCGAGGGTGTAGCCCGCATCCTTCAGCTTGCCAGCAATAATATCAACGGCTTCACCACTCCATCCGTAGGAACCGAATACACCTGCTTGATAGCTTTTAGTAGCGGTTGATAGGACGATGCCTAAAGCAGTTTGGACTTGGGTGGGCAAAT
Source organism: Pseudanabaena sp. FACHB-1998 (assembly GCF_014696355.1). Lineage (GTDB taxonomy): Bacteria > Cyanobacteriota > Cyanobacteriia > Pseudanabaenales > Pseudanabaenaceae > Pseudanabaena. The sequence continues at coordinate 37,026 of NZ_JACJQA010000048.1, forward strand.
GTCCTGCGAGGGTAGGTGATCCAATTAAAAATCCAGAGGATTTTTCGATCGCTGCCTTAATTTCTTCTGGTTCTACGCTTTCGCAATTAATTAGCTCAACCGCTACTCCTGCTTTGGTAATACCTCTAGCCAAGGCATTGGCGATCGTCGTGGTGTTGCCATAGGCGGACGCGAAAAGCAGAGCCACGGAAATATTTTGTTGCTTCTGGGCTTCGCTCCATTGGCGATAGAGATTAACTAATTCATGCAGTCCGTAGCGAAGCATAGGACCATGACCGGGGGCATAAAAGCTCGTCGGTAACTCTGCTAACTTATCCAGAGCAGACTCCACCTGACGGACTTGGTTTGCCATCGTGCTATCAAAGTAATAACGGCGATCGCCTAAGAGTGTACTCCAGCCTTCATCAAATACTTGATCGCCGCAAATATGCGCTCCAAAAAACTTATCGGTATAGACAATTTGCGTCTTGGTGTCATAGGTGCAAAGCTCGTCAGGATGGCGTGGGGTAGAAGTGGGAATAAATTTGAGAAGATGCCCTTTGCCTAAGTCAAGGGTTTCTTCACCCCGTACCACCTGTATTTTTAGCTCCCGTTCTTCGTCAAGCTCCTGACGTAAAGCGATCGCCCCCGGATTTGTGCATATAAAGGTAAGGCGACTATTAATTTCCAGTAAGGCTTTGATAGTGTCTATACGGTTAGTATTAACATGCCCCAAAATCACATAACTAATATCGAGAATATTGGTACGTTGACTAAGTTCCTTGAGATAAATTTCGGTAAACGTCCCCCCCGGAGGATCGATTAACGCCTGTAAATTTCCTTGAATCAAGAAGGAATTAGCCGTAGTCCCTTTTTCGAGGGCATATTCAATTTCAAAGCGCAGGCGATTCCAACTACGCGATCGCAAGGCTAAGGTTTCGGCAGCAATGTAGATTGCTTGTACATCGCGGGGTTTATTGTTAGTCACGATTGCTGTCTCCAAACTCTTATGCTTCTTAATCTCAATCATAGCGATCAAGAGTTAACACAGCATAATTTCATGCATAGTTTTTCTTATATAGCTGTGGTCAGTCTTGTTATAGGACATAAAACCAGAAGCGAGTTGCCCGCAACTCGCTTCTGGGGTTTGGATTTCTCCTAATGCAAGTGACCACCGCTATAGCAACACTTCGGACAGATTTAGAAAACAGATTTTCGACAATCCTGAGGCTTTACTGGAAGTCAAAGTTTGCCCCATTAGCAAAGACCAAGTTTTGCGCTAGCATAGGCTTAGACTAAAGTTAGAAATTTCTATCCCTCATGCCCAAGCTATCCAAGCCGCCAGATCCTAACGATCCTGAGTACCAAAATCTCGAACGTAGAGTTAACTTTTATTTACACCTTGCCCTTTATTCTGCTTGCAGCACTTGTATGTGGTTTGTGCAATCTATTACTGACAAGGTGTGGATATGGTCAGTATGGGTTGCCATCATCTGGGCAATATTGATTCTCGGTCATGGAATTTGGGTATTTGCCAAAGAAAAGCAAGTTCCTATCACATAAAGAAGAAAGCGGTGCTTTGCACCGCTTTCTTTTTTAATAGCCCACTGCGGCTAAATCTGGGTGGAAGCTTCCTATTTTGAGACGATGAATTTCAGTTTCTAGAGTGCCGTCAGCGTAAAGCCGTAAATATCGAAATCCGGGAGGTTGGCTGTCAATTTGAAATTTATAATTTTGAGGCTCAAATTGAATGCAAGTGGAAGGCGTAACTAAACAACGCACGGAGTTATGAGGGGTTTCATAAATTTGGTCGAAGGCTTGATGGGCATGACCATTTAAAACGACTTCTATTTGGGGATGCCGATCGCATATTTCCCAAAACTCTTCTTGATTCTCTAGACAGATGCTATCAATCCACTGAGAGCCAAGGGGAACGGCAGGATGATGGAAGGTGATTAGAGTAGGGCGATCGGGATAAGCATTGAGCGTATTCTCTAAATAGGAAAGTTCTTCGCCTGATAGATAGCCATACACCGCGTCTACAACAACGGAGTTAAGGAAGAGAATTCTCCATTTGCCGATGTCTAGCGATCGCCGTAAATGCACATATTCGCTAGGCAGATGGGATTGCATGAGGGGTATATCGTCATGATTACCCGCTAGGCAGTAGGCAGGGATTGCGAAATCATCAAGGCTTTGGCGCAAGCGTGTGTAAGAAGCGATACTCCCGTCTTGGGTTAAGTCCCCCGTCAAAAGCATTGCATCAATTGGTAATAGACTGCGTTTGACTTCTGTTAAGACAGCTTGAAAAGAAGCTTCAGTCTGAATTCCCAACAATGACTTGTTGATATCTTCAAATAGATGAATATCGGTTAACTGTGCAATTGAAAAAGAATTACCGCAATTTGTCTTGCCTTTCATACTACCTATGCCTGTACAAATAAGCTTTAAGTAGCAACCATTTATTTCTGTACTAATTTCTAGGTTTGATTAGGATTAATCGAGAAATTAGCAACTGCTCAGCCCATTGAGCAGATAGCCAAATTTTTTCAGATTTTGATTTTATCAAAAAGCTTATATCTGCTTATTAACTTATGATAGCTGTAATCGGTACGATGTGATTTGTATCACAGCCCTCTTGGTTGAGTTTTATGCTATTTGGTAAGTCGCGTACTTATAACGATCCTATTCATGGCGCAATTACTCTTGATGGTAGCGATCGCACTGAGTTTTTATTGATTCAATTAATTGATACGCCTGAGTTTCAGCGCTTAAGAAGAATTCATCAACTCGACATTGCCTATTTTACGTTTCACGGTGCAGAGGGGTCACGTTTTACCCATTCTCTAGGCGTAATGGCGTTAACAAGGCGAGCTTTTAACGCTATTACCGCAAAATATCCCTACCTCGAAACCCATCGGACTGCGGTGTTAGTCGCCGCCCTCCTGCACGATCTGGGTCATGCTGCCTATAGTCACGCTTCGGAGGAAGTATTTGGTAGTAACCATGAAATATGGACTTTACGATTAATAAAGTTCGGCAAAATTGCGGAGATCCTCAACAACTTTTCTTCTAATTTAGTTGCGGATTTAGAAAAAATATTTACAAAAAAATATGCTGTACCTTTAATTTATCAACTAGTTTCTAGCCAAATAGACTGCGATCGCCTTGATTATTTACAACGCGATGGCTATTTCACAGGCGCGAAATATGGGCAGTTAGATATTGATCGAATTTTGCTAGCGATGCGCTTTGATCCTATTTCTCAAAACTTAGTGATTGGGCGTAAAGGCATCGTAGCGATCGAGCATTATTTGACGGTGCGATACTTCATGTATTTGCAGGTTTATAACCATGCTAAAAATTTAGCGGCAAGGTTTTTGTTAGAAAGAATTTTCCGCAGAGCTAAGTTTCTGATAGCCGATGGCAGATCGGGGGGCGAATTTTTTAGCGATCGCACGATGACGGCTTGGCTAACCCAAGATCCGCAAAGTCTTAGCTGTGAGGATTATCTTGCCTCCGATGATGTGGTGTTTGCTTACCATATTCATCGCTGGCGCGATAGTAATGATGGAATTTTGGCGGATTTATGTCGTCGTTTTTTAGATCGAGATTTGCTGCACGCGACGGATATTTCCCATCTAGATGATATTCAGCAGCAAGAAAGCCTGAATAGTTGGTATGCCAAACTCACATCTCAAGGAATTGAGCCGAAATACTATTGTGGTATTAGGGTTTCACGAACCAAGGGCTATAGCATTTACCGACAAGGGATTAATATCCAAACGGAACAAGGTTTACAAGATATTTCCAAAATGTCCCCGCTAGTACAAGCGATCGTGCAACCTATTCAAAGAGCATGGTTAGTGCATCCATAAGAGATTTTTTAAAAGTGTTGCTTTGCAACACTTTTAAAAAATCTCTTGTTTGGGCTTCAACAGCAAGTCAGTGCTTATGCAATAAATAAAAAAAGCCGCGAAGCGGCTTTTTTTTATTTATTGCAATGTGTATAGTCGCGATCGCGATAGACGATCTAGCCAAGGGTTAATAAATTTGTCATTGACTTCCTTCTCTTGAGGATCTTTGGTCTCAAAAGGATGAGGTGCTAATCCGCGCAAAGCTGCCGTAGTCACGCAAAACATTGACTTTTGAAAAGACAAACAAATTTTTACCAATAAGTCCTCAGCCCCGCGATCGCCAGATTGATAGAACTTTTGGAGATATTCGGGCAAATAGTGCCGCATATCCTGCATTAACAAAGTTGGCGGAATCCCTGCACCACCGACAGGCAAGGGATCGGCATAGAGTACGCCATAGTTAAACTGCGATATTTCTGTAGATATTTGATGCGCCTGTGCGTTGTAGGACACCGTGCCTCGGAAAGGGAAGGAACGGAAAAATACCGCCTCAACGTAGGGAACTGCGGTATCCATCAAAAAACTCAAATTGGCGGAAGCTGGCACAATTTCGTAATCTTTGCCCTTAATTTCCACTTTATAGGTGTAGGGTACGCTCGCGGCGGCGACTAGCCCATCCTGCACATGACGCACCACATCGGGAATACTCTTAATTTCGCCACGGTCGTAGCGATCGCTTAATTCTAAAAACATCGGCGACATGAACGACCAGAAATAACCCAAGGCACTGTAATAGGTCAATAGACGCACCTGTTCAGGCAAAAAGTCTGGGAATAGACCATTTAAAACGGTCATTATGGGATTGCCCTTCACTTTGGCGGCGATCGCGGCTTTAGCTCTGCCTTGAAAATCCTCAGAGTCCAAATAGGCATCCAGCCCACCACCACCATGCCAAAACATCGCTTTCATACAGTATTCGGCGAACTCAAAGTTAATGCGATCGTGCCACCAATGACGACCTAGTTTATTTAGCGAAAAACTGCCATTAAAAAACTTAAAAAATGGGAAAACAACTAAAAATTGATTTTCAGAAACATAGGTGAGATTTCGATAATATTCACCGAGGACTACTCCATAGCTTTTGAGGATACCAACCACCTCTAACAAGTTATCGGGCGAGTCTGGTAGTAAAGCCCCTCCTTCTTCGAGACGTTCCTTTACCGCAGCAAAGGCGGGTTCAACTTTTTTATTTGGTATCAGTACACTCATATTTAAATTTTGTTAATAAATTTTGTTAATTAGCTTTGTATAGCAATCCTACAGCGCTTAGCGCTGTAATGTTTGAGCGATTTCTTCAATAGATCTTCCCTTCCCACCCAAGGAATAGGTATTAAAAAGTGAATAATTAAAGGTGCGCAGCGGAGCCGCGCACCTTTAATTATTCATTGGGTTTAATCGCATTTAATCGTGATTAAGGTGCTAGGCGTTGAATTTGCCATGGGCGATCGCCTTGAGGGGTATATAAAAAGCGATCGTGTAAGCGATTGGAGCAACCTTGCCAAAACTCAAAGCTATCAGGCACTATGCGATATCCACCCCAAAAAGAAGGCAAAGGAATCTCTCCATCTAAAAATTTGCGCTTTACTTCTTCAAATTGCATTAGTAGAAGTTTGCGAGAGGAAATTACCGAACTCTGTTGAGAACTCCAAGCCCCTAACTGACTGCCTCTAGGTCGGGAAGTAAAATATTCCCAAGATTCTGCGGTAGTCACCTTTTCGGCAGAGCCAGTGATATGGATTTGACGTTGAAGAGGTAGCCAAGTAAATAGAATAGAAACGTTATGATTTAGTTCTATTTGCTGTGCTTTTCTACTTTCGTAATTAGTAAAAAAAACAAAGCCCTGACGATCAAAATATTTTAATAAAACTGTTCGCATAAAGGGCTTACCCTCTGCTGACACCGTCGCTAAAGTCATGGCATTTGGTTCTAAGAGTTCCGCATGGCAAGCTTGCTGAAACCAAATTTCAAACTGTTTAAATGGATCGTCTTGCAGGTCTTTTCGTCTTAGCTGGGATTGTTTATATTCCTCTCTTAATGCATGAATATCCATTAAATACTCTCTAATTTGATCATTTCTCTAAGTAGGGGGGCATAATTAATAAACAGAACTTAAACCTGTGGCGCACACTGTGTGTATCAAAGGTTTAAAGGTTTGATATTTAATTACGCTTAATTACTTACACCTCATTTAGTATACTTTACTTAATATAAGAGTTTTTATTTAGCCATAGGCAAAAACAAAACCCTAAAACTCTTGCTAGGATTGATTTTTGGTTTTTAAGTGAGTATACACTCATGGAAAAACTGCTATAGCTAACCTACGAATCGATGGATTATGCAAAACCTTCCTCAATACACAACCTATCGATCTCTCCTAGACCAAAGACAAGGGCAAGGTTTCTCGGAAGCCGAGGCAATAGATATTTTACGCCAAGTACTTTCTCAACTCACCAAACTGCACGCTCTTAAGCAAGCTCATGGGGCAATCTCACTGGATACCGTTGCCTATGATGCTAGTCGGATGTATATCGTTTTGCTCTCAGGGCAGGGGAATAACTATCCAATTTACCTCGCTCCAGAAGTCGCCATAAATCGAGAAGCTACGCCTGCGGGGGACATCTACGCTCTGGGTGTTTTCACGATCGCCTTATTAACAGGTTTACCACCTGAAAAGCTCAAAAATGCTCGCAACGAATGGGATTGGGAAGATCATTGTAATGTTAGTAGTCGATTCATTCAGATTCTAAATATTACGCTATTTGATTCGTTAGACTTTCGGTATGTAAATGCAGGACAAATGTTGCGATCAATTCAGTCAATTCTCATCAAAGATGATGCAGAACTTGCGATCGCCGAAAATATTTCTGAACTAGTTTTGCCAGACCATAATTCAACAGCAATAAATTTTGCGAAACCCTTGCCCTTACCTCCTTCTAAGCTAGGATCAGGGGAATCAATAGCAAATCCCCAAAGTACCGAAAAATTAGATTTTAGCTCTAACAATAGACCAGAAATAAGTGAACTAAAAGCAGAACTTCCTGATTCTCCCACCTATAGAAGAACGAAATTTTCGACTGATTCTAATCAACATATATCTCGGTCAAATGCTAAGGGAAGAAAAGGTTTTTTGCTACTTTTACTTTTGGGAATAGGAATTATGGGTGTGGGGATAATTGCCATTTATTTTTTTAATCAAACCAATAATCAGACAAGTTCTTTAAATTCTTTAAAGAATCCTCTTACCAATACTGAAGCCTCTAACATTAAAAATCAAACGGTGGCGACAGTATCAGAAGCGACACGCCTTGAGAATGCTCAAAAAGCTGAAGAAAAATTGAATAGGCTGATAGGCTCGGCTAAAGCTAAATATGAAAGTACGGGAAACCTGATGGAAGTCAAGACAATTTTGCAGGAAATTCCCGCTAGTAGTAGCCTGCGCCCCAAAGTTGATCTATTAATCAAACAATGGCAAGAAGATATGAAAAAAAATAACGAGGCGATCGCCAAAGCTGAAATAGCGATCACCAATGGCTCTGGGCAACAGGCGATCGATATTTTAAAGAGTATTTCGTCAACTCCCTATTGGCAACAACGCAGTAAAAAGATTTTAGAAAATGCCAAGCAGCAGCTTAATAGAAAGATGGAAGCCCCACTTCCTATTGCGCCACCCTCTGAGTATGTGCCTCCTCTAAATCCAGAGCCGCCAGTAATCAATCCAGAAGTTCCCGAACCCCTCGAAACTCCTTCCTATAACGCGCCTTCGTATTCTCCACCTTCGTATTCGGCTCCTCCTAAAGAAGCACCACCACCGAGAGCAGCTAACTAATACCAATAAAACTAATTCTACTTGGTATGTTCCACAATCATCGAAAATAGAATAAATCAGATAAATAATATGAATTCTCAATCTTTACTTTGGCGATCGCTACCCTACTGGCTGGTTCTATCAGGACTTGCTCTGGACTTTTCAGGATTAGTTAATCCTCCCGTAGCTTTGAGCCAAAGCCTTACCTGTGATATTGGCTCTCTGCCTCTCCATCCCGGAAACTACAAATTGCGCGGTAGCCTTTACCTTAAAAAAGATCAATTTGTGGAAGCGCTAGATTGCTTTGAAATTGCTCTCCGAGATCCTCGCGGACAGAAAGATCCCGAACTCTGGAATAACCGTGGGCTAGCCTTGGCAGGTTTAAAGGAGTATAGCGAAGCGATCGCCTCCTATGATATGGCTTTAAAAATCAAACCAGGTGCTAGTTTTGTTGATCGCGTTAAGCCTGTAGTAAAACAAGAAGACTACTATCTATGGTGGTTTAATCGGGGTACAGCCTTGGTTGATTTGCAAAGATATCAAGAGGCTCTCGATTCCCTCGATAGGTCATTGAAGATTAGATCAGACTATGGATTTGTGTGGTTTTATCGAGGACTCGCTCTATTTCGATTAGAACGCTACGAAGAAGCTCGTCGTTCCTATCGGCGTTCAGTTTTACTATCGCCTAATACCCCTTACAATTTGAAATTTAGACCATTATTTAGTATTCAAGACTATGTTGTGTACTATGGCGAAGCAGAGGCAAAATCGAGATTAGGACGCTACAAAGAGGCTATTAGGGCGTTTGAACGTGGCAAAAGCATTCGGCTGAGTAATCCTGACATGAAGTTCTTTCAAAATAATATTGATGAAAGTTCCTATGAATCCTATATTGAAGGAATTCGCTTAATGGATCGGGCGGAATATGCGAAAGCCGCAACAATTTTTGATCGCATAATTGCGACTAATCCCAAATATGCGAATGCGTGGGACGCTAGAGCCGATGCCCTGACTCTTCTAAAATCCTATCCTGAAGCTATTAGCTCCTACGATCGCGTCATCGCTCTCGAACCCGATGACTATGCCAGTTGGTACAAAAAAGGCAATGTGCTGAGGAAAGCAAAACGCGATATTGAAGCTTTGCAAGCCTATCAAAAAGCGCTTGATTTATCGGGTGGTTTCGCAGAGGCATGGCACAATCGCGGTCTGATTCTCTATAGCCAAAGCAAGTATGACGAGGCGATCGCTGCCTATAGTCGCTCTTTAAAAGCTAATACCCTCTGGGGCGGTGTCGAACGCATTGACACGGAGTATGGCATCGCTGTGTGCCAATACGCGACTAAACGCTATCGCGAGTCATCCGCCACGGTAGACCAAATTTTAAAAAAGCAACCAAATTATCAAGAAGCTTTACAACTGCGTAAGCTACTGAAAAAAGTTTTATAGCGCTTTGCCATAAAATCCCCGCTAAGAACACCTTTAAAAGCGTTGCGAAGCAACGCTTTTAAAGGTGTTCTTGAAGTTTGTTTGCCCAAAAAAGACTAAAAAGAGAGTTGTAGTGCAAAAGCGTCACAACTCTTTTGGGTTTTAGGTTGATGCTAAAATATGCCTTGATATTTTGTGAGGAAAGCAATATATGTCCACTAGACGCAGTGATAGCGCATTTCCCATGGCCTATAACCGAGACACTGATAGCTTGGTTGAGGGAATGACTAAACGTGAATATTTTGCGATTATGATTATGCAAGCCTATACTTCGACAAACACTAAGTTTGAAGATGAGTACCAAAAAGCACGATTAGCCGTTGCTGAAGCGGATGCGTTGATTGATATTCTTGCCTACGAAGCCAATCCCAAAGGGTAATAGATAACTATCATGTTAGTTCCTGTCCTAGAAAAGCTATTTGCCCAGAAATTATCAATTCATCAGTTAGGCAATCCTGCATTACGGGCGATCGCGCAACCGATCGCCAATGTGCGCGATCGCCAAATCCAAAAACTAATTGATGATATGTTAGTTACGCTCAAGGAAAGCAAGGGTGTGGGCTTAGCGGCTCCGCAAGTGGGGCAGTCTCTCCAGTTGATTATCATTGCTTCTCATCCGAATGATCGCTATCCCCATGCGCCACAAATGGAACCCACGGCAATGATTAATCCCCAAATCATTGGACATACCCAAGACACTGAAAAAGGATGGGAAGGTTGTCTATCCGTGCCGATGATTCGAGGACTTGTGCCACGCTATCGAGAAATTGAGGTGGAATATCTCGACCGTCAAGGCGATCGCCAAGTTATTAAACTAACTGATTTCGTGGCAAGAATTTTTCAGCATGAGTACGACCATCTCGAAGGCAAAGTTTTTCTAGATCGCGTTGAAAATACGTTGGATCTGGCTTCGGAAGAGGAATATAAAAAATTATGGCAGTAGTCAAAAATGTTTTGGGTGAAAATCTTGCCCTTTGTTGTTCATCGCCCGTAACAGGATTTTATCGAGATGGATTTTGTCAGACGGGAGCGCAAGATATGGGTAAACATGTCATCTGCGCCCAAGTTACTGATGAGTTTCTGGACTATACCAAGGCTCAAGGCAATGACTTACGAACACCTGCACCAATGTTTAATTTTGTGGGACTAAAATCGGGCGATCGCTGGTGTTTATGTGCATCCAGATGGAAGGAATCGCTTGATGCAGGGGTTGCCCCACCCGTAGATCTGGCGGCTACTCACGAAGCGGCTTTGAAATATGTATCTCTAGACGAACTCAAAAAACATGGGATTTAAACCAAACATCTCGCTCAGCGAGATGTTTGGTTAGGTTAGATTTTGACAAATCTGTTCCCAAGCAGCGACGGGATCAGGAGCCGCATTAATCGGTCTGCCAATAACTAAATAATTTGCCCCTGCGGCGATCGCTTCTTGGGGAGTCATCACTCGACTTTGATCACCAAGCGCCGATCCTGCGGGACGTACCCCGGGGGTTACAAAGCAAAAATCCTTACCAAGCAGCGATCGCAAATTTGCCACCTCATGGGGCGAACACACGGCTCCCGTCAGCCCACTTTCCTGAGCTAATAACACCAATTGCGAAACATAGTCGGAAACTTCAAGACTTACCTTAAGGTCAGAAGCTAATTCATTAGCAGAAATACTCGTTAGTAAGGACACCGCTAGTAATTGCGTGGATGAGCCTAGCACCTCCCCTTGGGCCGCCTGCATCATCGCCTTGCCTCCAGACGCATGAATTGTTAGGAAGTCCGCACCGTATTTAGTGGCTACGCGACAAGCCGAAGCAACGGTATTGGGAATATCATGGAGCTTGAGATCGAGAAAAACCTTTTTATGACGCGCTTTTAGCTCCTGCAAAATTGTGTTGCCATCAGCAATAAATAGCTCTAGCCCGACTTTCCAGAAATTTACCTGTGGTAAGCGATCGCACAAAGCGATTGCCTCAGCCGCCGAGGGCAGATCAAGCGCCACAATAATTTTGTTTTTCGGATCTTCAGGGTTAAGGTTTATTTTCATTGCTTTATCGCAAATTTGAACGATACTAGAATCCTATGGAGCTTTACGCTATTTGAGTAACTAAATATTTTTGTTGAAAGTGTTGTAAAGCAACACTTTCAACAAAAATATTCTGGTTTACTAAAAAGCAGAGCGTTGTCATCCTAATCCTATTACGTATTGACGTTCGGAGGAGCTATGCGGGCGGTATTGATGGCAGGCGGTTCAGGAACGCGATTACGTCCCCTAACTTGCGATTTACCAAAGCCGATGGTTTCGGTGTTAAATCGTCCCATTACAGAACATATTCTTAACCTACTAAAACGTCACGGCATCCGTGAAGTTATCGCCACCTTGCATTACCTGCCCGATGTGATTCGGGAGCATTTTGGCAATGGTTCGGAATTTGGCGTAAATATGATGTACGTGGTGGAAGAGGATCAACCCCTCGGAACCGCAGGCTGTGTCAAAAATGTCGAAAGCTTACTCGATAGTACTTTCATGGTCATTAGTGGCGATAGCATTACGGATTTTGATCTCACGGCTGCCATTAAGTTTCATCGCGCCAAAAAATCTAAGGCAACGCTAATTTTGCGACGGGTTAGTGAACCTATGGCTTTTGGCGTGGTGATTACCGATGAAAATTCTCATATTCAAAGATTTTTAGAAAAACCCTCTACGAGTGAGGTCTTCTCCGATACGGTCAATACAGGGATTTATATTCTCGAACCTGAAGTTTTAGACTTCCTACCTGCTAACGAACCGAGCGACTTTTCTACGGATTTATTTCCCACGCTCTTAGATAAAGGTGTGCCAATGTACGGCTATATCGCGAGCGGCTATTGGTGTGATATTGGGTCTTTAGAAGCCTATCGTCAGGCGCAATATGATGCGATTCGGGGGCGAGTACATATTGATTTAGACTATGTGCAACTGCGTACAGGACTGTGGATTGGTAAGCATACGGTAATTTCGCCGACGGTGCAGATCGAGCCGCCCGTTTTAATTGGGAGCAACTGCTCCATTGGCGATCGCACTAAAATTTCGGCAGGTACAATCATCGGCGATCGCGTCACCATTGGCTCCGATTGTGATCTACAGCGCCCGATCATTGGCAATAGCGCCATGATTAGCGAGGAATGTCACCTATGGGCTTGCACCATTGCCCGCAATGCGCGGATTAGCCGTCGCGCCCATGTGATGGAAGGATCGGTAGTTGGTTCTAATTCCGTAATTGGCGAAGAAGCAAGGGTATTTCCCAACGTTCGCATTTGGCCGAGTAAGCATGTAGAATCAGGCGCAACTCTCACCACCAACTTAATTTGGGGGGCGATGGCATCGCGAAATTTATTTGGACAGCATAGCGTCTCAGGCTTAGCCAATGTCGATATTACTCCTGAGTTTGCGGTAAAACTAGGCGCAGCTTACGGCGCGACTCTGCGCCCCAATTCCCATGTGATGGTTTCGCGAGATCAGCGCACAATTTGCCGAATGTTAACGCGATCGCTAATTTCTGGCTTAATGTCCGTAGGCATTAATGTGGAAAACCTTGAAGCCACAGCAATTCCCATCTCAAGGTTTATTGCGCCTAGTTTAGGCGTTGTCGGCGGCATCCATGTGCGCGTCCATCCCGATCGCAATGATTGCGTAATGATTGAGTTTTTAGACTCCAATGGCATCAATATCAATAAGTCCACCGAAAAGAAAATTGAAGGGACATTTTTTAAAGAGGATTTCCGTCGCGCTCGTATCGAAGAAATTGGCGAAATTAGCTATCCGACAAGGGTTTTAGATTATTACAATAGCGGCTTTGCCAAAAATATTGATGTAGAGGCGATCCGCTACAGCGATTGCAAAAAAATAGTTATAGACTATGTGTACGCCGTCTCGGGAGCAGTGCTGCCAAGGATTTTAGGAAAATTTAGCACTGATGTGGTTGTTCTCAATGCCAGCCTTAATGAAGTCGCGCCTGCGCCTGTCGATCGCGAAAAAATGTTGACGCAGTTAACCGATGTGGTCAAGGCGGTTAGGGCTAATTTCGGAGTACAGGTTTTTGCTAATGGCGAGAAATTCATCTTAATTGATGAATTAGGAAAACCAATTCGTGACGAATTGTTAACAGGCTTGATGGTGGAAATGGCGTTAATGTCGAAACCAGGCTCCACCGTAGTAGTGCCAGTGTCAACTTCGGGGCTGGTCGAACTGATTGCCGAACGCCATGAAGGTAAAGTAATCCGCACAAGGGCAAATCCCACGGCTTTAATGGCAACCTGTCATAACAATACGGGTGTGGTATTAGGTGGCTCGGCAGACATGGGCTTTATTTTCCCCCAACTCCATCCGGGGTTTGATGCCATGTTTAGTATTGCCAAAATTATGGAATGGATCACGCTCCAAAAGCGATCGCTCTCTCAAGTCCGCACGCACCTGCCCAAATGCCATTTCCGTAGCCAGACGGTGCGTTGTCCTTGGAGTGTGAAGGGTACATTGATGCGCCACTTGGTAGAGTCCTATGGGCAGGAAAAAATAGAACTAATTGATGGCGTGAAAATTTTTTATAGCGATCGCGATTGGGTGTTAGTCCTTCCTGATGCAGGCGATCCTCTAGTCCATGTGTTTGCTAATGGCTTTGATACGCCCTTGAGCAATGGTCAAGCTTGGGCGGAGCATCAATTACAGGAAGTATGCAGTCACATAGAGGGTTTTTGTAAGCTACAGGTTGCTTTATCGAAGGATTCTGTACTTTTAGATAGTTGAAAACCTCCCATACAATAGAGCAAGGCTTTGCGCCGTCCCATTTTATGGGAAGTGCATAAAAAAATTTAAAAATGGGTTGACAAAACCCCATATCCCTTTGCTATAGTAATTACCGCGCAATCAAAGAGATTTGAAAAACGCGTCAACACTAAGAAAGACACAATGGGGTGTCGCCAAGTGGTAAGGCAGCTGGTTTTGGTCCAGCCATTCCGAGGTTCGAATCCTTGCACCCCAGTTAAAAATCAAAATATAAAAAAGCTCCTCTTTGAGGAGCTTTTTTATTGAGGTCAGCCAGCGAAATTATCCTTTTGTCCGCGAATTCTGGCAAATACGCGATCGGGAATATCAATCCCTGCCGATCTCTGAATTGCTGGCACATCCCAACGCATAAATGGATTAGTCCGCTTTTCTAAACCAATCGTTGTGGGAACCGTAGATTCCCCCCTTTGACGCATTGCTGTCGCAGTGACCATCCTTTCTTGTAGATCAGGATTTTCACGATCAACGGTGAGGGCAAACTTGAGATTGCCCAAGGTGTACTCATGGGCGCACCACACACGAGTATCGTCAGGCAATTTCCGCAATTGATCGATTGATTCCAGCATTTGGGCAGGAGTGCCTTCAAACAATCTGCCACAGCCACCCGCAAATAAAGTGTCACCGCAGAATAATTCCCCACCTTGATCACCGACCGCAGGGAAATAATAGGCAATATGGGCGTAAGTATGTCCGGGGACAAAAAATACTTCGGCTTCGCGATCGCCAAAGTTCACGCGATCGCCGCCTTTGAGAAATACTTGCTGATGGGGAATGCGATCGTGATCCTTTTCACCACCATAGACAATTGCATGGGGAAATTTTTTGATCAGGGCGTTATTACCACCCACATGATCGCCATGATGATGGGTATTAAAAATGGCTACTAAATTTGCGCCAAGTTCTTCTAATTTAGCTAAAACTGGTTCGGCTACAGCAGGATCTACGACTGCGGCAGTATTACTGGCAGGATCATGGAGGACAAAAATGTAATTATCACTTAAAACTGGCAGACGATAGATGTGCATAGGATCGATACTTATCAGTTATTTAATATTCAGTGAACCAGTAGAGGGGCTAAGCCCTTCTACTGGTTCTATTTTGCAGCAATCAAAGCGATCGCTGCTTCTAAACGCGAAGGATAGTTCTTGGCAAATCCCTCAAACCATAAGCCCTCACCCGATAAAGGATCGAGAATTTTGAGCCATTCGGTAGCTTGTTGAGTGAATTGCTGTTGTTCTTTAACTTTTTGGCGATCGGCTACCTGTTGTAAGTCATGATTAATTGCCTGATGTCCCACAGGTGGAACTTGCTGTACATCAATTTCAGGTTTTAGAGCCTTAGATTCATTGGATGAGTTATTTCGTAAATCTGTCAATAAGCGATCTAGCGAACTTGGATTTACCACAGCTTGATTGGGTAGATCTGGACTCGCCTTGCTAGATTCAGGAGCTTGGTATTTAACTTGTAGATCCGTAAGAATGGATTCAAGAGATTCCATTTGATTTTTGCTATTGGTTTATATCGGTTTTCTAAGGATTGCTATTTAATGATTAGAGGTTACGGGGAAACTCTAATCATTAATAGCACTCATCAATACTTCCGCTAAGGTCATGTCTTCCATATCATTAATAGTGATAGTGTCCACAATATCGAAATTAGCCCCAATGCTCTGCAATTTATCGTCAAGGGCTTTTAGGAAATCCGTCGCGCTGGCATCGGAACCAACTTGAATAAAGGAAATCGCCAGTTCTGCATCAGAACTCATGCGACGAGTCGCTTCAATGATGACTTCAAACACCGAACGGCGATCGTCTGGCTCTCCATCCGTAATTACCAAAATAGTTTCACCAGACTTGACTTGACCAGCTTTTTTGCGCTGAAAGAAATTGTTAATCGCATCTTGCAAAACTGCGGTTAAGTTTGTGCCGCCCATCGGATCATTCTCTTGGAAAATTTGCTCAACTTTCGCCGCCGAAACATTATCGTATCGCTTAAACTTCCCTGAGAATAGATAAACGGTAATTCCATCTGGATCTAGTTGATCACATTTACGCGCAAGGGCAAGCGTAGATTCTTTAACCACTTCCCATCGACTTTTGCTGTAACCTCGGTCAGTATTAGACATACTGCCACTTTTATCGATGATCAGAGTATAGTCACGTTTGTCTAGCATATTAATTTTTCTTAAAATCAGGAACTAGATTTAATTATAGCTGTCGTCAGTTTCGTTAGGGATACACAAATCCAAAGTTAGTTACGGCAAGAAGAACGGTAACTTAACTTTTGTCTTTTTAGTAGTACTAAATCAGTAAATAGCACTGTCTATCTTTACTTAACCTGCTTTGCCTTCAAACCTAAAAAAATAAATTTATTCGTCTCGCAATATATCTTTTCTTTATTTCAATAAATACTCTTAATTTAAAAGAGCTTACGAGGTGATAGTTCAATTTCTGATTGACCAATTTTAATATCAAATTTTCCAAAAAAATCATGTCCTAGCAAGCCAATATTAGAGTTTTTAGCAATTACAACAGGCATGACTTGAATTTTGAAAGAACCTAGCTCGATAGATTTAACTTCCCCCACCCCAAATTTTACATTGCTACCATCAGCAATATTAAAATTTGCATAGTTATAGGCAACAACATTAAGTGCTTGTGCCATTTCAGCCGTAATTAAAGTATGACTTGCACCAGTATCAAAAATCATTTCGTAGGTAAGATTGCCATTAAAAACCACATCAATTATAGGTATTTTGTTGGCAAATCTCTTAATCCGAATTTTAATGGTTCCATTCGGTTCCGCCCTGACATTATCAGACGGGAGGTTTGGTAATGTAGGTGGGAGATTAGAATTAGGTTTAGAGTAACTACCACTGCATAGTTTACTAAGATTAATTCGCTGCCCTCGCGAGTTAATCATAAAACAATCTGAAGAATCTTGAGCGATCGCGCTGTCACTCTGGATTACCAAAGGCATGGAATATAGGCTTATATGAAGGAGAATAGCAGTCACCATATTGCTGACAAGTTTGTGGGCTGGTTTCATATAAGTTTTCCGCTAGAAATAAAGTTTAGGCTGGGGTTTTGGGTCAAGATTATTTCATTATAGCGTTAGTCATTATTTATCTCTAATTCTTAAAATATATACAACTTTAAGGTTGCGACCATATACCAAGGAAAGAGTTTTTATTTGTTCTAAGCAATCATTTCATTGTTAAAGTAAATCTTACGTATAAAGTACGCCATAATTTTTTTGACTCTTATATTTGATTTTTCTTAGATACTCCCTTCCCACCAAAGAATGATTAGTGCGGCGCGAAGCGCCGCACTAATCATTCTTTGGTTTTAATGTCTGTTTGGAGACTGGGAAGAAAGTATCTATATATTAATGGCGATCGCAATCTCCTCACCTTCATACTTAGTAGGGTCAATAAACTTCCCTTGTATAACTTGTCCATTGACCAGCATCTGTTTAACCCCACTATGATTAGTTACGGTGAGCGAGAGAGTCTTGCCGCGAAACTTGCGTTTTGCCGTAAATCCAGACCATTCACTCGGAATTTTGGGATCGATGATCATCCCTGTAAATGTTGGCTGAAATCCTAGGATGTAATCAATGCCGATGCGTAACATCCATACGGCTGTACCTGTGAGCCATGAATGGCTTGCCTGACCTTGAGTTTCATGATCAGGACTGGTGACATATTCAGGATAAACATAGGGTTCAGTCTCAAAGCGATCGCATTTTGCATCAGTCGCCTGTGAGGAATTAATCGGCATCATGCGGCGATAGATTTCCCAAGCAAATTCCGTATCACCATTGAGAATGGAAGCTAGCACAAACCATGAGGAGGCATGGTTAAACACTGCGCCATTTTCTTTCTTTCCGGGGACGCAACGACTGATTAAGCCAACCGTGTCGTCAATTTCCGTAAAGGAAGGCGCAACGATTTGCATTCCAAAGGGAGTCGCTAGATATTCACGACTACTTGCCATCGCTTTATCAGCGCGATCGCTGGGTGCGAGTTCAGAAATAACCGCCCATGATTGGGCATTGAGGAAGATTTTGCCCTGAGTTGCCGCCGATACCCCAATCGGTTCGCCATTGTCACGGAAGGCGCGTAAATACCATTCACCATCCCAACAGATATCACTAGTTACTTGACGCAAATGCTCATAAAACTTCTGGAATCGATCAAGAGCTTCGCGATCGCCTTGTTGTTCGCAGACTTGCCATGATTTTTTCAGTACATAGCCCAAAAAGAACGCACCCCAAGTGGTTTCACCCTTGCCCTGTGAGCCAACATGGTCGAGAGTATCATTCCAATCGCCTGTAAAAATGCGCGGCATTCCGCGTTCGCCTGTATTAGCGATCGCAAAGTCTAGCGCTCTTACTAAATGCTCATAGACTGTCCCTGAAGTCTCATCGTGGTAAGGAACTACTTCTTCTAAAATCGAAAAATCACCAGTCTCTTTGAGATATTCGACAATGCCAAAGGGAATCCAAAGGGGGGTGTCGGAATGATTGGTGCGTTCGCCTGTATTGGTTAACACAAAATAGTTATGTAGAGTGGAACCGTCCTTAAATTGGAAGTTGAGCGCTTTAATCAACCGTTCCCGCACTCTTGCAGGATCAACCATGACCACACCAAGAATATCTTGGAAGCGATCGCGCATTCCCGTCCCAAATAGCAAACCGCCGTGATAATAGCCTGAATTTCGTGCCATATCGAAAGTTACAGCCGCCTGATACTGATTCCAGACATTGAGCATCGCATTAAATGCTTCATCGGGTGTTTGCACCTGCACGCAGGACAAATGGGCATCCCATTTTTGTTTAAGTTGGAGGAATTGGCGATCCATCTTGCTCCCCTCTCCTGCGGGAGAGGGGCTGGGGGTGAGGGTGGGACTTTCTCCCTTTGGCGCAATCTCCAAAGTTACCGCAAAATCCACAGAACCATTCGCTGCCAAGCTAACCTTTGATTGCAAAGCCACCACAGGATCACCCGCCGTGATTTCCGTATTCTGCATCACCCCCGTTTCTACCGCTACAGGATTTGCTTCCGATCGCCATCTCCCGATAAAAGTATCGAGACTGCTATCAAAGCCAGCGATCGGCAAACTCTGCGAAAAATAGATCTGATACTTCCAATCAATATTCGGTTGCTTAACAGAAACCCCTTTATTCAAAACCCAATAGCGGCGCGTAGCGACCAAAGCTTGCAAATCTTGATCAAAATGAATATCCGTGAAATGTTTATCATTCGGTTGATTGATTTGATCATTGAGAGCATTCCCCATCAACAATTCCAAAAATGAATAAATCTCTAAATCGCGAGTCTCTCCTGAAAGTTCGGTTAATTTCACGCGCCAAACTTCAGCATTGGTATCAGTCGGAACGAAGTAGGTAATTTCACCACGAATTCCATTGATTTCCGTCGTGATTTTTGTATATCCCTGTCCATGCCGACATTCATAAAAGTCATATTTTAAATCAATTGTCGGAGCCCAACTCAGCGACCAATATTTCCCCGTTGCACCATCTTTGACCATCACATAACGACCGGGGCGATCCCAAGGCAGACAGTTATAGCGCATTCGACTGATGCGATTATCCCGTGGCGATTCTAAAAAGCTAAAGCCGCCGCCTGTATGGGAAATTAGCCCTGCATACTGGCTATTCCACATATAGTTAAACCAAGGGCGCGGGGTGCGCGGATTTGTAATCACAAATTCCCGATAATCTTCGGTGTAATAGCCGTACTGGTTTGCGATCGCCACAGTTTAAAATTTTCCTTATTTGTATAATGATTAGGATTTTTGCGGTTTTGCCACAAAAATTCTAACTAGAGTGCGACTTAGATTATCTCAATTTTTTTCGATACTTGTTTAGATTTTTGGCATTGCATATTATTCATATAGCTGCCGTCATTCTTGTAGGGACAAAACCCCAGAAGACGAGTTGCGGCGCTTCGCGCCGCAACTCGTCTTCTGGGGTTTTATGTCCTAAGCCAAACTTACATTGCTATAAGGGAAAGATCTTTTGGTTTTTACGCTTGAGGTAGAAAAGCAATAAATGAACCGAAAGAATTAGCTTAAAACGGCAGATCTCTGGGGCGAGGGGCAATTCTCCATACTTAGAGATTGCTTCAGGAGTGGCTGAATATTTGGATCGATAATGTAATCACTTATCCATTTAGCGGTAAGAGGAGCAAAGAGAATTCCATTGCGATAATGTCCAGTTGCTAAAATTAAATTCTCATAATCGCTAGCTCCTAGAAGTGGGATTTCATTAGGAGCATGGGGACGAAATCCCCACCATGTTTCTGTAATGGGCATATTCGCGATCGCTGGATAAACTGCGATCGCTCTATTTAATAACTGAGCTACACCAGCGGCTGTATTGCCTTGAGAGAAGCCATTATCTTCAACCGTCGCGCCGATGACAATGGTTCCATCTTGGCGCGGCACTATATAGCAACTAGGGGCATAAATTACCCTTTGCAATAACCGATCGCGATCCAGTACCGAAATCATTTGTCCTTTGATGGGCTTAATTGGTAAAGGCATTAGCGCCCTTGTCCAAGCCCCTGTTGCTAAAACATAGCGATCGCTTTGCATTTTGCCAGCACTAGTTTCTAGATGGGTAACCCGCTGGTGATCGCGTTCAATTTGATAAACAGTTGTCCCTTCGAGAATTTTAATTGATAGGGATCGCGCTGCGGTTAATAGAGCTTGAGTGAGTTTACGATTATTTACCTGTCCATCTTCAGGCAGCCAGAGGGAACCTAAAACTGATTTCCCTAAACCTGATTGTTTTCTATGAGTTTCTATCTGATCGATATATTTAGGATGTTGAGATATTTCTAGGCGATCGCTTTCCGTTAAAACTGGAGCAATCATTCCACAACACCAATAGCCACAATCTTGACCCGATAAGCGCATCAAGTTGGCAATCCATTGGGGATACATTTCACGGCTACGAATGCCAAACGTTAAGAGATCACCCTCTAGTCTCTCGGCTTCAGGGGCAAGCATTCCAGCCGCAGCCCATGTTGCCCCTTGCCCACAAATTCCACTCTCTACGATGGTAACGCTTGCACCTTTTTGAGAAAGGGCGATCGCTGTAGACAAGCCAATAATTCCACCACCAATTATTAAAATATCAGTCATTTTATTGTTCCTTCAAGCTTTCTGTAGCGATTTTTAACCACAACGAGTTGCTACTACAGCATAGAATGGATCGCTGCTGGCTAAACCGAGCATTGCTAAAAAGGGAGAACTAGGTGGAACATTTGCCACTAATTCGGGCTTGGTAAATCCCTTCGGCACAGAAGCAAAATACTTGTATACCAACTTGGTGCGATCGCTTTCTGAACCATCTCGCCATGCTTGAATAGCTTTTTGATAGAACATCCGATTGGAGAAGCTGATAATGGCAATTCCTCCCACTTTTAAAATTCGATGAATTTCCGTAAAGACGGCTTCAGGATATTGCAAATACTGTACGGAGACGGTGTTAATCACCGCATCAAAGGATTGATTAGCAAAGGGTAATGCTTGTTGCTTGTTTAAATTTTGCACAAAATAATGATTTAACCGAGGGTTACGAGCCAACTCTTCCGCATTTAATCCATGTCCTTCTACATGGGCAAAATCTAGTTCTTCTGGTAAATGTGAAACCCAGCTACTCATGAGATCGAGAATGCGCGTATTTGGCTCTAGTCTTTGGCGATAAAGCTCGGTTAACTGCTCAATGAAGCGATCGTCTACATGCTTAACAAAACGCGGATATTCATAAAATAGCAAGTCATCAGAATTATCGAGTTTAGTACGTTGTTCAGAAGCAAGGTTCATAGGTATCGCTGTCGCCAAGTTTGTTATGACTTAACTCCAAGAGAGCGCAACGTATGGCATTGCTGCCCTCTTGGAGTTAGGGTTTATACTCTATATGATAGCAATTCCTCTAAGTTCGACAACACTTAAAAGAGCTAAAAACTATACGCTGTAACAGCTTACTGCTTTATCAATGAATAATTGGGTGTGCGCGGAGAAGCCGCGCACACCCAATTATTCATTTTAATAACACCTATTATTTGGCTGAAAAGGGAATATCCCTGTAATTTACAAGTTGTGCTTTTCCCACAAAAAGAAAGGCGGCGCGAAGTGCCGCCTTTCTTTTTTATGGGGGAATAGTTGCAATCTCGCTCTATTGTCGGTAGCATAGGACATAATAAAAAATGTAATAAAACGCAACAATAAAATATATTTTTAAAATATATTTTTGAATATATTTTGGTTTTGGCGATTGGCAAGCCCAGAACGCATACTAGATAAAGATAGGAAATTGATTAAGGAGTGACAAAATGCAGCAGCAGGGCAAAGCCCTAACTGTTCCAATCGGTCTGATGGGTGCAGCGCAGGGATTTAATCCAACAGTACTACTGCTACTAGGTTCGATTGTTTTAGCAACCGCATCAACCACAGGGTATTGGGTATGGGGCTGGGCACACTGGCTCGTATTTGTTTGTAATTTTTCGTCGCTTT
Organism: Pseudanabaena sp. FACHB-1998; assembly: GCF_014696355.1. Taxonomy (GTDB): domain Bacteria; phylum Cyanobacteriota; class Cyanobacteriia; order Pseudanabaenales; family Pseudanabaenaceae; genus Pseudanabaena. Next base: position 59,573 of record NZ_JACJQA010000048.1, read on the forward strand.
ACGTACTGGGTACGGTGATTCACGATGCTTGTCATGGTGTAGCTCACCCTAACCGCATAGTTAACTCGGCGATCGGTCATCTTGCGGCTGTATTACAAGGTTTTGTGTTTCCTGTATTTACTCGTGTGCATATGCAGCACCACGCCCATGTGAATGATGAAGAGGACGATCCCGATCACTACGTTTCTACTGGGGGACCCCTCTGGTTGATTGCCGCAAGATTTTTCTATCATGAAATTTTCTTTTTTCAGCGTCGTCTATGGCGTAACTATGAGCTACTAGAATGGGCGATTAGCCGTTTGATAGTAATTGCCACTATTTTTGTGGGTTATCACTATGGCTTCCTCGGTTACATGATGAACTTTTGGTTTGTCCCAGCCGCAGTTATGGGGCTTTTGTTAGGGCTATTCTTTGACTATTTGCCTCATCGTCCCTTTATCGAGCGATCGCGCTGGAAAAATGCCAGAGTTTACCCAAGCTGGTTTTTGAATATTATGTTGCTTGGTCAAAACTATCACCTAGTCCATCACCTTTGGCCGAATGTGCCTTGGTACTACTACGAGAAAGCCTATTACCAAATGAAGCCTTTGCTTGATGCTAACGGCTCTCCACAGACCTTAGGGCTTTTCAGAATGCCTGACTTTGCGGGATTTTTGTATGACGCATTTTTAGGTATCCGTTTTCACCACAAGAAATAAAAAAAGAGAGTAGCTAAGCTACTCTCTTTTTTTAAGCAAAAGCCCAAAAGATGAGAGGTGGCACTTTGTGCCGCCTCTCATCTTTTGGGCTTTTTATTCGGCGGAAGCGAGGGAATTATCTAACTGCATTCTGGTTTCCATCTGGCGGATAAAGTAACCCGTCATCATTGCCGAGCCAATTAATCCAGCTAAATTATCGCGATCGCTCGTGATGCTGACGTTAAAGTGTTGTGAAGGGAGTATGCCAAAAAGATTTTGCACATTCTGACTGATAATTTGCTGTGCTTCGGGACTCACAGATTGAGCTACTGCTGCTAAGGTTTCGGGGGATTGATTTTTTAGATAGTCGAGTAAAAGGTTGTTGCTGGAATTTAGTTCCCCAATGTTAAACATGATTAATTTTCCATATCTAGTTTGAGCTAACTATATTTTTACCGATATCTCTAAGAGTGTTTAAGGCGGAAAACCGTATTCAACCGAATAAAGATCTTCAAACATAAAGGCGGCGCTTCGCGCCGCCTTTATGTTTTAGAAATCGTCATCATAGGTACTGGTGCTACTTGCGGCTTCATTGTCGCGGCGCGAACCTAATAGCTCAAGGCGATCAACTCGGATTACGGGCTTTTGTCTTTCGTCGCCAGTGTTGCGATCGTTCCAGCGATCGAACTTGAGCGCACCCGATACACCAATGAGACTTCCCTTTTTGACATAGTTAGCCGCGACTTCTGCGGTCTTGTCCCATACTTCTAGGTCAAACCAATCGGGTGGCTCATCACGATTGCTGGTATTGCGATTAACGGCTAGGGTAAAGTTCGCAACCACTTTGCCTGACTCAAAATATTTGACTTCAGGATCTCGTCCTGCCCGCCCCACTAGATGAACTTTGTTGAGGGTCATAAGATTAAGTGTAAAAAAGGTTAAGGATATTTTTGCATCTTAACCTATAGTAATCCAAGTTTTTCTTACAGCGCTTTACGCTCAAATCCGTAGCAATAAATTTTTTAAAAGTGTTGCTTTGCAACACTTTTAAAAAATTTAAGTAGCTAGGCATAATTAAAAATCTGGAACCACAACCTGTGGCGCACGCAGCGCGTGCGCCACAGGTTTTAGAGACTGTTTGAAAAGGTGGAAGTGATTAGAAGTGAGTAGAAAAGAGCGGAAAAGAGTGTTAAGGGATAATAAAGTAAAAGGGGCTACAGGAGACCCAATTTATGATAAGACCAGCATAAGATTACAGGCTTCACAAATGACCAGTGGGAAACTTTAACACCACTCATCCAAGAAGCAAAAACAGGAGGTCGTCCCCGTACAGTGGACATGAGAGAGGTGTTAAACGCGATTTCAGTCACTCTCTAAGAGTTCTTGAATGGAATTAGATAGTGTTCGCAAGCGAAAGGGTTTGCTCATGTAATCGTTAGCGCCTGCCTCTATACATTTTTCTTGATCGCAACTCATAGCTAAAGCAGTAAGTGCAATAATGGGAATATTTGCGGTTTCTGGGTTAGAGCGAATTAGTTTGATTGCTTGCAAACCATCCATTTCAGGCATTTGAATATCCATCAATATAATATCTGGTTTTTGAGCGATCGCCATGTCCACAGCTATTTTTCCATCAGACGCGGTACATACTTGATAATTCTTACTTTCTAAATAATCATGGACGGTTTCCATATTGGCAGTATTATCATCAACAATAAGAACTTTGTAAGGGATATCTCTATTGCTTGAGTATTCTGAAGTTTCCGATATCGAAGGTTGTAGATTTAGGGGATGATTAGGGGATGAATCAGATTGGTAGGGAAGCCTGATCGTAAACTTACTACCTTTGCTTGATTCACTTTCAACGCCAACAGAACCTCCATGCATTTCGACAATTTTTTTCACCAAAGATAAACCTAGCCCAGTACCCGCATATTTACGGTTGAGCGTGCTATCGATTTGGACAAAGGTTTGAAAGAGCTTACCAATGTCATCAGGATTAATACCAATACCTGTATCGATTACAAGGAAATCAATATAAACTTTATGTTGTTCACCTTCACTAGAAACTTCAGTGATTTGGACTTCTAAAGTAACAGTTCCGCCATCGGGTGTGAACTTTACAGCATTAGTAAGCAAATTGATTAATGCTTGGCGCATTCGTAATTCGTCAACTTCGACATAAACCGATTGATTTTGTTTGATGCGACTGGGAATATTGAGGATTAGTTGAATATTCTTTTTATGAGCGAGTTGTTTTATAAAAACAAAACTATCATTGCATAGTTTCTCTATTTCTATTTTTTCAAGATGTAATTCTAGTTTCCCAGATTCAATTTTGGCAAGATCGAGAATATCAGTGATCAGTGCTAATAAATGCTGACCGCCAGATTCAATAGTAGTAATTGCTTTTCTTTGTCGTTCGTTTAATTCACCGAAAATACCTTCTTTTAGAGTCTCTGACATTCCCAAAATTGCATTGAGAGGTGTGCGTAATTCATGGCTCATATTTGCCAGAAATTCGTCCTTGAGACGAGTTGCTCTAGCTAGTTCAATATTGGCGAGAGCTAAGCTTTCATTATTCTTTTGGAGTTGCAACTCACTTCTTTTTAGATCTCCTGTGCGCTGTTCCACCCGATCTTCTAGCTCTTGATTTACGAATTGCAGAGCTTTTTCTGCTTGGATTTTTTCTGCTAGTTCTATTTGTACCTGTTGATAGAGATTAGCTTGGGAAATGGCGATCGCCATTTGATTGCTGACCTGATTAAATAGTTCAGATTCCCATGATTGCCACAAATGGGGCTTGCTATGATGGGCTATGAGTAGACCCCAGAGACTTTCATTTTGAATAATTGGTGCAATTAGTTTCGCTTTAACTCCAAGATTTTGTAAGAATTCTCTAAGGCAAGGTACCATCTCAGTACTATCGAGATCACTAACGGAATAGATCCGTCCTTCGATATAGCGTTGATAAACTTCCTCAGGAAATATCTCTGACGAAAAAACATGATCCACCATAGCTTCTAATTGCTCAGAAACGGATTCTGCTACCATCTTGCCACTACCATCAGGCATCAGGAAATATACCAAAACCCGATCTACTCCCACAATTCTTCTTAATTCTGTAACTGCGGTATTTAAAATTACTGACAGATCAAGGGAATGACGGATACTAAGCGTTAAGTCAGCGACGACCCCTTCTCGTTCTAGTTGCTGATATAGTTCTAATTCATTTTGCTTACGGACTGTAATATCTTCTTTGACTGCAACGTAATGTGTTATTTTGCCATCAGCATCCTTAATTGATGAAATTGAAGCATATTCCCAATACAGTTCACCATTACGCTTCTTATTATGAAATTCACCATGCCATTCATGACCGTTAGCCAGCATTTTCCAAAGATGCGTATATTCCTGCTCAGGGGTATTACCAGATTGGAGAATCCGAGGATTTTTACCAATTACATCTTCTAATTTATAGCCTGTTAGTTCTTCAAACTTAGGATTTACATAAGTAATATTACCCTTCACATCTGTAATCACAATCGAAGTAGGGCTTTGTTCTGATACCTTAGATAGGATTTTAATTTGTGCTTCTGCGGCTTCCCGTTGAGCGATTTCTGCTTGGAGTTGTTGGTTTTGCTTGGCTAAGTCTTGACTGAGGCGGCGCAGTTGTAAATGTAACTCTAATCTGGCTATCAGTTCTTCTTCTTGAAATGGTTTGGTAACGTAGTCTACTGCACCTAATTTAAGCCCTTTAACCTTATCAGCAGTACTAGCGAGAGCTGTCATAAAAATGACGGGAATATCACGAGTAACTTCAGATTGCTTAAGTTGTTGACAAGTCTCAAATCCGTCAATTTCGGGCATGAGAATATCCAGCAAGATGAGATCGGGCTGAGCTTTAGTGATTTTCTGAATTCCACTCAGTCCATCCATCGCCACCAAAGTTTTATAGTCAAATGATTTTAAAGTTTCAGATAGAACCTTAACATTTGAGGGATTATCATCAATGATAAAAATAACTGGTGGCTTTGAGGATGGCATATTATTCTAGTTACTCTAGCTCTTAATATATATCTGGGGGAATGGAGAAATATTACGTTTCCTTAGAAGAACGATTGTTTGTCAAGTCTTGTAACAATTGTATAATAGCTTGCTCGTCAAAATCCTTTACTAAAGCTAGGAGTCTATCAGCAAAACCTTGATATTGCGGATCGAGTTGACTAATTCTCCGTGATTCTTGCTCGATCGCACTAAAATCACCAACCTCCAATGCCTTGAAAATTTCTTCTAATTCAGATTCTATGGGAATAACTAGGCGATCGTCGCTATTAGTCACAGATTTTATTGGTGGCAATAAATCTTCATAGATCCAAGATAGTTGTAGATGCTCTTGTAACTTATCTAAGAGCATAGCCGAATCAATCGGTTTTGCTAAAAAATCATTGCAACCAGCATTAATACTTTTTAGCTTTTCTACCTCTAAAATGCTAGCAGAGAGAGCAAGGATCGGGATTTGCTGAAATTCGGGCTTTATTCTTAATCTGCGGGTCATTTCAAAGCCGTCCAGTTCGGGCATCACCATATCAGCAATGATCGCGTCCACAGCATTTGTTTGGGCTATTGATATACCACTATAACCATTATCTGCTTCTAGGACTGTAAAGCCCAATGGTTCTAGTAAATGTTTGATGACAACTCGATTGACCCTGCGATCGTCAACTACCAAGATTGTCAACCTTCGCCCTTTATAGCCTGTAATCTTTCCGTAATTGTCGCTACTGGAATTGCTCTTGTTAACTTGAAGATCAATGGTATCGACTTTAGGTAGTTCTAGGTCAAACCAAAAGCGACTACCTTGATTTAGCTCACTTTTAACTTGTAACGTGCTGCCCATAATGGTTACTAATTTTTGAGAGATAGCTAATCCTAAACCAGTGCCTTCAGGACGATTATTGCGATCGCCCACCTGCTCAAAGGGTAGAAATATCTTTTCGAGATTTTCAACGGCAATACCCTTGCCAGTATCAGCAATCGTGAAGCGGATTCTGGGAGAAATTTCGGGCGATTTTGTTGCATTCTCATCCTTGCCAATATTTTCATTACTATTTGCTAAGGATTCATTTAATGGAGCTAAATCTACCCTTAGGGCTACATGACCGCGATCGGTAAATTTAATCGCATTGCCTAAAAGATTGAGCAAGATCTGACGCAACCTTTGCTCGTCTGTAATTACATGTTCGGGAATGCGATCGGAAAATTCATACAAAAACATTACTCCTTTCTCTTCAGCTTTGACCTGACAGATATGAGCAAGTCCTGTTAACAGATTCGATAAGGAAACTGCTTTTGGGGAAAGATCTAGTTTTTTTGCCTCGATTTTTGATAAATCCAAAATTTCAGATATCAAATCTAGTAAATGCAATCCACATTGCTGAATTATATTAAAGCCTTCAATTTGTTTGGCGGTTGCTTCAGGATCTCGTTGGAGAATCTGAGCATAGCCCAGAATGCCATTGAGGGGTGTCCGCAATTCATGGCTCATGCTTGCTAAAAATTCACTTTTCGCTTGGTTCGCTGCTTCCGCTTGATCTTTAGCTTTGGCAAGGGCTATCTCGTTAGCTTTGCGATCGCTAATGTCTGCCGCCATCGAGATGATCGTGCGTCTACCATCGGCAATGCGTCCTAAGGGTGCAGAGGCAAAACTCCAAATTAGCTTGGAGCCATCTTTCGTCGTGACCTCAATTTCTCCTTCATCCCGCTTATCGGTGAGTGTATAGATATCTTGAATGATCTCTTGGACATGTTGTATAGATAAATTATTGGCTCCATAGGCTTTAGCGATCCAATCGCCGATGGTGGGGATATCTTCGATACTATAGCCAGTGAGTTCTGTCCAAGCTTGATTGATTTGCAATACTTGCCCATCTTCGGCATGAAAGATAATCGGGAAGGGAGCATTTATAATGGCGCGGCGTAATCTTTCTTCACTTGCTTGCAGCTTTAACTCTGAGGCTTTGCGATCGCTAACATCCATTGCCATTGTAATAATTATCTGTCTACCATCGATCAGTTTACCTAAAGGGGAAGAACTAAAATCCCAAATCCTCGTCGAACCATTTTTGGTAAAAAGCTCATATTCACCATCATGGTTAGATTCAGTGATTTCATAGACTTTATCAATTTTCTTTTTTACAGGTATATAGTTTTCACCATAAGCTCTCCTTGCCCATTCACCAATCGTCGGTATATCTTCAATCGTATAGTCGGTCAATTCTGTCCAAGCTCGATTAAGTTGCAGAACTTCTCCATCAGCTGCATGGAGAATAATCGGGAAAGGAGCATCGGTGATTGCACGGCTAAGTCTTGCTTCACTCTCTTGGAGAGCAGATTCGATCCTTTTTTGTTCAGTGATATCCATCGCCATCCCAATGATCACTTGTTTCGGTTCCGTCAAATCGGTAAGGAAGGCTGAGTCAAATCTCCAAATTCTTGGCAATCCATCGGCACTGATAATCGTAATTTCTTTAGCTAGCGGGTGATCGCGATCGCTTTGACTTTTTACTAAGCCATAGGCTGATGGCATCAACATTGGTAATTGCTGACTACAGAACCGATCCGTCCATGCTGTGATTTCCTGAATATCGCGATCGGCAAATCCTGATTGATCAATCCAAGCGCGATTGATTTGCAAAGGTTTGAGATTACCTGAATAGAGAATGATGGGGAAGGGTGCGTTAATGATTGCTAGACGGAATCTTTCCTCATTTTGCAAGAGGGCTATTTCTACTTGTTTGCGGATTTTTTCGGATTCCGCAAGACGGAGCGCTAAACAGACATCTTCACTTAATTCTATTAGTAATTTCACGACATCATCACTAAAAAAACCTACCTCTGAGGCATAGAACACAATTGCGCCAACGGGGTTTCCGTCAATTGTGAGGGGCAAGGCGGCATTGGCTTTGAGGTTATAGCGGTGGGCGATCGCTTGCCATGGCAATGTATGGGGATCATTGAGAAAGTCGTTAGTTACGATAGGTTTTTTCTCGTTAATGGCTCGACCCGCAGACCCTTGGGCAATTGGCAAGGCTGGATCAACGGAGATCTGGATTTCCTTGGTATAGGCGATCGCTTTACCTGCCGCCGCTACCACTTCCACCACCTTAGTTTGAGGATTAGGAATACCCACCCAAGCTAATTGAAATCCGCCATAGTCGACCGCAATTTGACAGATTGCAGGCAATAGCTGCTGCGGATCTTGAATGCGAACGATCGCTTCGTTAATACGACTTAAAAGCGTATGGAGTTGAGTGGAGCGTTTGAGTTGATATTGAATCTTGAACAGCTTAGTCAAGTCTTGAACGAATACGAAAAAATGTCCTTTACTTTGGGCAAAATAAGAAATACCGAGTTGGACATCAATGATGTCGCCATTCTTATGTTTCCATTTTTGCTGCAAGCGCTGTTTTTTAGTTGCGAGAATATTGGCGACAAATTCTTCAGGCTGAAAATCTTGATCTATTACCAAATCGAAAATAGTCAGAGACAATAATTCATCGGTGCTGTAACCTGCGATCGCTCCAAAAGATTCATTTACTTCCAGAAATTTACCATCGCTGTCGATCGTGGCATAGCCATCAAGGGAAGTTTCGATCGCCGTAACATAACGCGAGGTATTCTCGGCAATGATCGCTAATCTTTCAACTTCTGTACTTTGTTCTAGGGATTTAAGGGCTAATTTCCCTGATTTTTTGACTTGGTAGATAACATACAGCAGCAGTCCCATCAATAGAACTGCAAGACTACTAATCGTAATCGCCAATCGTTGCAGAGGCGCATCTGCTTCGTTGATATCAATTTTGGAGATCATTAACCAAGGTGTGTCTTTGACTCTGAGGGATGCGGCTAGTACAGTCTCATTTCGGTAGTCTAAGGATTTTAAGATGAAGGGCGAGGTCTGAGATTTGACAGCCTGTACGGCAAAAACATCAGATTTATCTAGGGATATCGTAAATTCCAACACCTGTATTTTGGAGTTGCGTAAAGGGCTGAGATAGCGGATTAAATTATCTTCTTGCCTAACTAAGACAGTTTCGGCAGTGCGACTAGATGTCGGCCAAGAGTCTAGCAACGGAATCAAATAATTATTCGGGTCAGACTCTAAGTAAACGGCTCCCAAGAGAGCTTTCTTCTGATCGTAGATGGGAGCTAGTATGCCATAGACGATTTTTTTGCCTTTGCTAGTCTCGCTTCCATTGAGATCAATTAACTCAGGTTCGCCGAAATTAGGAACAGATTTGATCTTTTGGGTAAAGGTATTTGTTACGGTTGCAGGTAAATCATCATTCGCTTCTGACTTCCAAACTGCCCTGCCTTGGCGATCAAGTAAGATGATTTTTTGATAACCATAGGCTGCTTTTGTAGCAATGATTGCAGGCTGTAAGGTTGCGGCAACGGCTCTTGAAGTCTCATTTTGAATAGGATTTACGCTCGCCTCGATTGTGACTCGTACCGATGGTCTAGCGGCAAAAATCTTTGCATCAGCTTTGCGCTCCTTTAGCCATTGTTCAATCTGCTGTGATTTTAATTTGGCGATCGCTAACAAATTTTCTTCAGTATTTTGTTGTATCTGCGCCCCAAACCACTGAAAAGCCCCTAATCCACCACCACATATACCAACCAAAGCGATCGCCACCCCCCACATCAAATTTCTGGTAGCTAAAGGATGTGATTGCTTAATTTTCTGATCCTGTGGCAATTTATTCAACATGTCTGTTACCTATCCAAATATTAAGTAGGCTTTAGGGCAATTGAAAATAAGCTCTGCTCAAAGTGGTAATTATGACCTCCACTTATTTGATGAAATGAGTTCTTAAACTAGATAATATTTCGTATTCTGATCCTAACTGTCGATGAAGGTCGCTATCGAATTATTTATAATCTTTCGGATCAGTCCATCAACGATTACTTTGTACCCTTTAATATCGAAAGTCCTACAGACAAAACAATTACAATTCCTAAAATTTGGGTAAATCCCAAACATTAATATTTTTGTCTTGACCACTGCTAATTAATTTGAGATTGTCGGACGAAATAACTAGTGAATTTACCAAATCTACATGACCGATTAAATTCGCAATTGATGATCGATTTTGCAAATTCCATAAACGGATCGATGCACTATTATCCTTGATATCACTTCTTTCCTTACTACCACTGACTAAATATTTGCCATTGCTAGTAATGGCAAGGGAACCAATGACTTCATCATGCCCTGTTAATACAAAGAGTTGCTTGCCAGAGGCGAGATCCCATATGCGAATAGATTTATCATTACTGGCACTAATTATTTGCTTGCCATCGGGAGTGATTAATACGGCGGTAACTCCTGACTGATGCCCCTTTAGTTCCTTGATGGTTTCGCCTGTTTTCACATCCCAGATCCGCAATTCTTTGTCACGACTGGCACTAACTACTACCTTACCGTCAGGGGCGATCGCCACACCCCAGATTTTGTCCTTATGACCCGTGAGCGTTCGTAGCAGTTTACCTGTAGAGATTTGCCAAAGGTTTACGGTGTTGTCGTAACTACCACTAGCGATAAGGTTGCTGGCGGGAGCGATCGCCAAATTATTGATTAAATTTGTATGTTTACTTAGGGTTCTCTCGATCTTACCCGATGCAATATTAATAATTTTGATATTTTTGTCTTGACCAGCAGTGGCAATTTCGCGATCGGAAATAAATACTACGGCTCTTACCCATCCACCCTGATCGCGAATTTCGCGAATTGGATTAGGATTGTCATTTTCTAAATCCCAAAATTTTACAGTCCCATCATCACTAGCACTAGCAAGCGTCTTCCCGTTGGGGCTTATCGCCAGATTTTGGACGTTATCACTATGTCCTATAAAATATCTCGTAGGCGTAATGCGCTTTTGGCGAAACACAGGCAATTGAATATTAATTTCTTCGCCAATTACGGAAATTTTAATCACAGTCCCAATGCTTAGCCCCGCGCAGGCTGCAACGATGACAGCCACGGTTAAGACAATTGGAGAAGGAGGTTTGCGCGTTGATTCTTTCAACGCTTTTTGGATAGATTTCCGCTTAGAATTTTTGTGATGAGGCGCTAACTGATCAATTTTCTCAATTTCCTTAAGTACTTTTAAAATTGATTCACAGTTAACGGGGCGATCGCTAGGCTTGCGGGCAATAAGTACATCAATGAGATCGCCGAATTCATCGGAAATTTCGGTAGCGTGCGATCGCCATTCAAACATATCGCGAGCAGGGTTGTAGTAGTCAAGGGGATACTTGCCCGTGACTAGATGAATCATTGTACAGCCGAGGGAATAAAAATCGGACTGCGGCACGGCAAAGCCTTTTTCCTGCTCAGGAGCCGTGTAGCCGACAGAGCAAATGCTAGTTACTCCTTGTAATCCCCCGATTTTGGCTAAATAGGTATGGGTTGCTTCGCGGGCTGTCCCAAAGTCAATCAATACTAATTGCCCTGAAGGGGTCATCATGACATTGGCGGGTTTAATATCGCGATGAAAATAGCCTCGGCTATGGACAAGGCTCAGAATTTCCACTAATTGCCGTAGCCACACGATCGCCCGTTTTTGAGCGATCGGTTTATTTTGGCGTTGATTGATCCATTCTTCGAGATTCAAGCCAAGGATTTTTTGCATCACGATCCCATGCAAAATCTTGCCATCTACAAGGGTGTGATGCACATAGGTTTCTATTTTGGGTATTCCCGCATGTTCAATCTGTCCCAATACAAAAGCCTCTTGCTGGAACAGAGAGACTGCTTTGCTATCCTCATTTAATTCTTGTTTAAGAATTTTTAAGATCTTGGCTTGTCCTGCGGGATTTTCAATCTCGTATACAACTCCAAAGCCCCCAGAGTCATTTAATAATTTAGTAACTGAATAACAATCATCAATCAATAGTTCGGAACCACAGCTTTGACAAATTGAGTTATCGTCATTGTCTGGATGGTTAGGAACTTTACAACTAGGATTAATACATAGACGCATGGCATTTTCAAACGTACCAGTCTAGACTTACTATATCGCTAGCGCAGTCAAATTTATATAATTCTGGGACAAGTCTGCAACGCAGACTTGTCCCAGAATTATTGGGTTTTCTTGTCAGCTTTACTTTTGGCGCTATAGCCAGTTATTTTAAGGAGAGTTGCAGTCCTTAGCGCCGTAATACCAAAACTAAAAACGCCATAGCCATTTTTAGTTTTGAAAACCCTTACTGGGTTTAGTTTTTAATTCACAAAAGTGTTGGCACACTTTCATGAATTGGTATAACTCTCCTTAATGATGAATAATTCATGATTGAATACATCACAACTCTTTTTATTAATGCATCCATTTTTGCCCTATTCAGTTTGGGGCTAAATCTTCAATGGGGATTTGCGGGTTTAGTTAACTTTGGTCATGTTGCCTTTATGACCATTGGCGCATACACAACCGTTTTGCTTAGTCTCAATGGTGTGCCTTGGTTTTTTGCCTTTTTGATTGCCGCCGCGATCGCAGGACTACTCGGCATCTTGATTGGCAGCACGGCTCTCAAATTACGCGAAGACTATTTGGGGATTGTCACCATTGGCGTATCGGAGATGGTTCGCCTTTTTGTGAATAACGAGGAATGGCTGACCAAAGGGACAAGAGGTGTTCAGGATTTTCCCTTACCTCTGGTTAATATTGTTTCGCGTCAAAATTATTCGTTTGTGTTAGCGGCTCTCTTATTAACTGTCGTCGCCATTATTTACTGGCGATTAGAATGGCTAGTGCGATCGCCTTGGGGAAGAGTTCTCAAAGCAATTCGTGAAGATGAGGAAGTGGTCAAGGCGCTTGGTAAAAACGTATTCTGGTATAAGCTCCAAGCCTTTGCGATCGGCGGGGCGATCGGCGGCTTAGCTGGTTCCTTTTATGCATGGCAATTAACCACCGTCTATCCTGATAACTTTGTGCCGCTAATTACGTTCCAAGCTTGGACAATTGTGACTATTGGGGGTGCGGGTAATAATCTGGGAGTAATCCTCGGAGCAGCACTTTTTCAGTTTTACAATGCTATTCCCCGCTTTTTACCTGAGCAAATTCGTGCGGACGGTGGCAGATTTGAGGCTATTCAACTAATCCTCATTGGCTTAACCTTAATCCTCTTGATGCTATGGCGACCACAGGGACTTTTAGGTAATAAAAAAGAATTAACTTTAAACAGATAAGTTTTTTCACCTAAGTACTAGTAAGGCGGCACTTTGCGCCGCCTTACTAGTACTTAGTGATCGCTACTCCCAAAAATTAGTATTGAGCAACGTGTCAATATCTCGCCCAAATTGCCATGTATCAGGGAATTGGTACTTTGGGTAATCATCTCTAACTGTTTCAAGGGCAAACTCGAAAGCCTCTAATAGAGACTCATCCCATACAGTTTTGAGGCTAGGAGTCTTTTGTAATCTGCGTTTTAGCCGCCTGCGTTGCTCTCTAATGGTGCGCTCCCATCCGTTAAACTCTTGAGGCATATCTACACAAAGCCGCTTCAGACAATGCTCTATCAAGGTTTCTAAACGACTTTCTAGCTCGTCACGATAGGAATTTCCCAAAGCCTCGATCTCCTCTAACAGGTTTTCTAAATCTAAATGGTCAAAATCTCTAGCCTTTAGCTTAGCGATCGTGTCTTGAGTCCATAGCAAGAAATCAGATTCATATAAGGAATTACGAGCGATTGTTTGAGTCGTTGCTTCGTTCATATTTTTTAGCTCCTCTGCTCTTGTTAAAAAGATGGGCGGCGCGAAGCGCCGCCCATCTTTATCTATTTGGCATTACCTTAAATAAGGTCTTAGTATTTCGGAACCGAAGGATCGACTTGATCGCTCCATGCATTAATACCGCCCTGTACATTGATCCCGTCAATGCCAGCTTGCTTGAGAATGCCTAAAGCCTTCATCGATCGCCCACCCATTTTGCAATGTGCGATTAACTTATGCCCATTGAGCAAAGCCTTGACCTTCTCTACACCATTACCATTTTCGATTTCTGGCAAAGGTACTAGCACGGTATTGGGGATTCGCCCAATTTCCCATTCATTAGGATTACGCACATCGATAATTACATAATCCGATGCGCCAGCATCAATGATCTCTTTAAGTTCTTTGACGTTAATTTCGGCGATCGCCTTTTGTGCTTCCATTTCAGTTTCTTTTTGTTGGGGAATACCACAGAACTGCTGATAATCGATCAATTGCTCAATTACAGGACGTACGGGATTAGGACGTAGCTTGAGTTCGCGGAAGGACATCTTCAAGGCATCGTAAAGCAATAAACGTCCACTGAGAGTGTTTCCTTGTCCGAGGACAATTTTCACAGTTTCTGTCGCTTGGATCACCCCAATAATTCCGGGCAAGATCCCTAAAACACCACCTTCCGCACAAGAAGGCACTAGTCCGGGAGGTGGTGGCTCTGGGTAGAGATCACGATAGTTGGGGCCACCTTCATAATTGAAGACCGTGGCTTGTCCTTCAAAACGGAAAATTGAGCCGTAGACATTGGGCTTATTTAGCAAAACGCAGGCATCATTGACGAGATAGCGGGTGGGGAAGTTATCCGTACCATCCACCACGATATCGTAGGGAGCCATGATTTCTAAAGCATTTGCCGAAGATAAATGCGTGTTGTATAGATCAATTTGGCAATAGGGATTGATCTCCAAGATTCGCGCTTTTGCCGATTCGATCTTGGGCTTACCAACAGTACTGGTGCTATGAATGATTTGACGTTGAAGGTTAGAGGTATCTACCACATCAAAGTCCACGATACCGATGCGTCCGATTCCTGCGGCTGCGAGGTATAACAACAAAGGTGAACCCAAACCACCTGTACCGATACACAGTACGCTGGCAGCCTTGAGTCGCTTTTGTCCTTCTACCCCAACTTCAGGCAATATCAGATGCCGCGAGTAGCGCTCGTAGTCATCTTGGGTGAGTTGAATTGTATTTGGGTCTGGATTGAGCATGATTAAGTAAATCGCACTTGGTAGCTTTGGCGATCGCGGCTTTGATTAAACAAGAACTGATAATCAAGGCGATCGCCTCGGCTGATGTATTTCTATTCTAGATTTCTAGTTTACGCCTTATTGCGATGATGTATGGTTAGAGCAAATCGCTTGAGACCATTGGTTTATGAAATCAATTGTGGGATTTTAAGCATCTGTGGTGCTGATAAACTCACAATTAATGGTGATGAAAGTCAAACAACGCCTGACTTTCGCTAACACCAAGTTTCAATATACAAACAATATAAGAATTGCTTGCATATTGTTTGTGTTTAGAGCCAATCGCCTAACAGCAATTTAACATTTACAAAAATTTAGAAAGTTTGATCAAATCTACGGAGTACGATGAAGCCTATGGACACCCCCTATATTTACTACATTCCGATTTATCCTGATGATGATAATTGCGAAACTCTTATGCACCTATTTATGGGTAATGCTGGGTTAGATGCAGAAATTTTGAGCTTACTTGAAGATCTCGACGATCGCGAACATAAAGGCGAAGCAGTTGATTATGTTCATGAGTTAGAAGCCAAGTTTGGGTTAAAGCGTTTGTCAGTGAGATTTCTACCCCGCAACCGCGATCGCGCTGTGCCGATCATGACTTAAAATACCGCGCTTTGCGCGGATCTAGCCTTAAGCAAATGGCGACAGCTTAAAATCCAGATAAAAGTTTAAGGGGCTTGCAAAGCAAGCCCCTTAAACTTTTTGTAGAGTCTGACCCTGCAAGTCCTTAATCCAAAAGATGAGTGGCGGCGCTTCGCGCCGCCACTCATCTTTTGGGTTTTGCTCATCTCTTTTGGTGTGATATCCCCACTTCGGGTGGTTTATGCAAAGATGACCAAGATTGTAAAATCAGAATAGATGTAAGTTAACGAGAGCGTTAGTCATGGCATTTTTTGATTCTGAGATTGTTCAACACGAAGCACGTAATCTATTTCAAGATTATCAAGCCCTCACCCAACTGGGTGGCAGCTATGGCAAATTCGATCGCGAAGGCAAAGTTCTCTTTATCGAAAAGATGGAAGAGATGATGGATCGCTATAAGATTTTTATGAAGCGTTTTGAACTTTCCGATGATTTTATGGCGCAGATGACCCTTAAGCAATTGGAGAGCCAATTAGGTAATTTTGGGATTACGCCGCAGCAAATGTTTGAGCAAATGCACATGACTTTAGAAAGAATGAAGTCTGAGCTAGAGCAGCAAAAGTAACTCTCCCGATCAAACTCAATATAGACATCAATAACAGAAAATCTCAGTTGATAGTTTAACTATTTTGTGGTTTTGGTAATTGAAATTGGGGACGTGCCAAAACTATGACTGCACAAGTACGAAACTGGTGAGTAGCGAGGGTAGCGATCGCTTCGCGAATAGTTGCGCCAGTGGTATAAATATCATCAAAGAGAATAATATTTCGTTGATTAGAATTATGTTGAAAAGAAACAGTAAAGGCTCTTGCTAAATTTTCGATGCGTTCTTTACTACTTTTTGTCTGCATCTGAGCCTTGGTATCTTTTACCCGTTGTAACAACATGGCATTACAAGATAGGTTACTTAGCTCACAAAAGCGTTTTGCTAATACTTCTGCTTGGTTAAATCCTCTAGATTTTAGTTTATTAGAATGAAGAGGAATTGGAACTACCGATAGTTTTGGAAAAGCTTGCCTAAGTTTTTGAGATTCCGTGGATCGCTTCCATGTATCTGCCATTTTTGCGGCGATCGCTTCCATAATTTCAGGATGATTGTCATATTTACAAGAGGCGATCGCTCTTTTTAAGGCTCCATCATAAATCCCCCAACTATAAAGCGGTATATTCGATGAAATAGGGTGATCCTTTTGCAAAAAGTCTGCTGACTGATAAGCCATAATTTGGCGATCGCAATCCTTACATAAAATGCCATCCGCAGGACGTTTGCATAATGGGCAGTTGGCTTGCCAGAGCGAGTCACCAATGGTATTTGCTAGGCGATCAATTTTTAAGCTGCTAACAATAGACTGGAGCCATTTCATGCTTTTTGATATTTAAATAAGGATTTCTTAGGTCAATGTCACAAAGCCGTAGGTTTTATTCATCTTGGCACACCAAACAGCAACTGATTTGAAATTGTTCAACTTAGTATCTTTAGGAATTTCGTACTGTTGTTTCCCACTATTGCTTTTGAGTTTCTCAATCACAATGTAGTCGGCTTCATCAATACCATAGTTAGGCGGAGCCGCGACACTAGACAAGTCAGGAGCTTTATGGAAAACAATTCTTAAATCAGGACCTGCCGCAGTTTTGAAACCTTCATCAAGTTCCAGAATAGTCTTATCTCCTTCAATGAGAACCTTGGCTTGACCAGTGACAGGATAGGCAACTGAGACAAATTTTCCTGAACGTGGGGTAGATTTTGCTGTAGCTGAACCATCTTTTGGGGTTGCATCACTATTAGCAGCGGATGGTGTAACTGGTGAAGTATTAGTTTGCTCAGGTTTTGATTCACAACTAATCATCAATATTGCAATCAAGATGATCGGACTCATCTTCATACTTTTGGTGATGATTTTTGTGGCAATAGCTTTAATAATTTGCTTGTTAATCATATTAAAATTGACAATTTTAAAACTTAGTTTTAAATCTAATTTGGATTATTTACTAACCTTCAAACCCAAGGATTAGGGTTGCGGCGCGAAGCGCCGCAACCCTAATCCTTGGGTTTGAAGGATTTATCTTTGCATATTGTCTGCACATAAACTGTATCTTCACTACCTATATTAGTCTGACCCAAAATATAATCTTGAAGTAAATTACAACCTAGTCCTTTAAGACTCGCTAAATCAATATTCCAAAGAATAACTGTACCGTCATTACTAGCTGAAGCTAGCTGTTGTCCATTATTCGCAAAGATCACATTACTAATCGCATCATTATGCCCCTTAAGGGTATATATTTCAGCACCATCAATATTCCAAACTTTGATAATTCGATCAGCACTAGCAGAAACTAATTGCTGACTATTCGGAGAAAAAGCAACACTAGCGATCGCATCGTTATGTCCCTTCAGAGTTCGTAATTCTTTACCTTCACGACTCCAGATTTTGATGGTTTTATCAGCACTAGCCGAAGCAATATATTTGCCATCATTGGAAAACGCGACACTATTGATTCGTTCAGTATGTTGACCCAAGGTTTGTAAGGTTTTCGATTGAATATTCCAAATTCTGACGGTTTTATCTTTGCCAGCTAAAACCAATTGCTTGCTATCAGGAGAAAAAGTAATGCTAAAGATCTCACCGATATTATCACTGATAGATTGAACTTCTTTGCCCTCCATATTCCATAACTTCACTGTCATATCGAGACTCGCTGAAGCCAAATATTGACCATCGGGAGAAAATGCGATCGCATTCACCACACTGCTATGTCCCGTGATTGTTTGGAGTTCCTTGCCTTCACTATCCCAAATTTTAATTGTGTCATCGGAACTAGCCGACGCAATTTTTTTACCGTCAGGAGCAAAGGCGACACTTCTTACCACTTGAGCATGACCTAAAAGAGTTTTTAATTCTTTCCCATCATTACTCCAAATCTTCATCGTTTTATCCGCACTAGCCGAAACAATTTTTTGGCTATCGGGTGCATAAGCAATATTTCTAATTCCCTTACTGTGACCTTTGAGGGTGAGTACTTGCATCCCATCAACATTCCAGATTTTGACAGTTTTATCACCACTCGCTGAAGCTAGACTCTTGCCATCGATCGCAAAGGCAAGACTTCTCACAATTTCGCTATGTCCTTTGAAGGTTTGCAACTCTTTCCCTTCAGTACTCCATAGCTTTACGGTTTTATCAAGGCTTGCGGAGGCTAAGCTCTTGCCATTAGGGGCATAAACCACCGCAGTTACCTTGTCGCTATGCCCTTTGAGCGTAAATAACTCTTTCCCTTCCAGATTCCATAGTTTCACCGTGTTGTCTGCACTAGCGGAAGCTAATTGCTTACCATCAGTGGAAAAAACAACACTTGTCACCTCACCGCTATGCCCTCTGAGGGTTTGGAGTTCTTTACCATCATTGCTCCAAATTTTGATAGTTTTATCAACACTGGCTGTAGCCAATTGCTTGCCGTCGGGCGAAAAAGTCGCATTCAGAACTTCATCACTATGTCCCTTAAGGGTTTGTAACTTCTCTCCATTGCTCAAGGCAATTAAGAAAATTTCTTTGCCGCTAGTTATTGCCAATTGCTTTCCGTCAGGAGAGAAGGCTACGCTATTAATCCCTTCGCTAAAATCAAAACTTTTGACCTCTTTGCTCTCAATATTCCAAATTTTGACAGTGCGATCGATGCTTGCCGAGGCGATGTACTGGCTATCATTGGCGAAAGCAACGCTAGTCACAACATCTTTATGTCCTGCGAATGTATGTAATTTTTTGCCATTGACATCCCAAAGCTTAACAGTGGTGTCATAGCTACCCGTGGCAATATACTTACCATCTGGAGAATAGGCAACTGTGGAAACATCACGACTGTGATCGGTGAGTCGATTTTTTTCCTTGATGTTATAGATTACTTCCTGCGTTGCCAAAGCAACCCGCATTTTCGTGTCGGAAGAAGCAAGGGAATTATTAGGCTCTTGTTGTAGTCTAGATTCTGTCTGGACTGCTTCTAGCAATGCTTCAATTTGGAGATTGTCATACAGCAGCGATGTCATTTTGTAACTGTTAGCAATAAAGCCTTGATTGACATTCGCTTTATTCGCTTCGTAGGCATTTTTTTGAGCAATTAGGGCTAACCCAGAGACAATAACTAAAAAAGAAGACAAGGCTCCAATCGTAATTTGGCGGCGGCGTTTGACCTGTGATTCCTGTTGCTTACTCCATGCAAAACTAGCATCAATAAACTCATTTTCTAAATTACTCAGTCCTCCCAACTTTTCAAAAGCTTTCGCTTCTCTTAACGTATATAACTGCTCTAGTCTAGCTCCTTTAAGCAATTCAGCCCTTGCTTTTGCCTGATTATGCTCTTGCCTGATCCTTTGCCAGCGATTAGTTTCATCGGCAAGATAGTTTTTAAGAATGATCGTTTCCTTCTCTTCTTCCAACCAGCGCTTTAGTTCATCCCAAGAACTTAATAGCACCTCATGGGCAATTTCCACGGTTGCAAATTGCTTTTTACCCGCCGTACCTTTAAAATCCAGCCCCTGCACGTTTTGATATTCGGTACTACTTACTAAGAGATTTTCCTTAACAAAACTGGATAGCAACTTCTGTTCTAATTCCTTGCCGACAAATTCGCTTTGATTGGCTCGACGACTGACAGGACGGCTACCACCCTCGGTATCTACAATATTGACTAGTTTTAGAAATATTTGCTTAGTAAACGATCGCTCGTCTACGGATAAATTTCGATAGAGCTTATCGACACGACTTTGCAAAGCACCACGCACCCCCTCTAATTGATTGTAGGTAGAGATATTGAGGGTGCGATTTTCGATCTGAGCGCGACCATCTGTGCCTTGGGTTTTAGATTCCGTTTCCCATAACAGATTGAGGCTATATTGCAATAATGGTAAATAGCCCCTCTGTCCGCGCACATCTTGAATGATTTGTTCCACAAGTCCTGTTTCAAAGACCACCCCATGCTTAGCGGCGGGTTGCTCGATCGCTTGACGCAGTTCATCAGGGTGCATTTCTGTCACCAAATGAATATTATCCTTATCGAGAATTGTCCCTAATGCTGGATAGAAACTAAATTGTTCGAGGAAATCTGCCCGCATTCCTAGAATAATGCGGATTGCGCCATTGCCCGACTTGACGATTTTGACGATCGCCTCAATGAAGTTTTGCCTGATCGTTTCATCACCACAGTTAGTAAATATCTCTTCAAATTGGTCAATAAACCACAACCAGCGCTCATTACTACCCTTGAGGCGCTCAATTAATTGCTGTAGCGAATCTGCTTTTTTGTTGAGAACAATTTGTGCATCACTTTCACTAAATTGATAATCTTTCTCTTCATTCAATAAACACCGATACAAGGATTCAAAGGGATCTTGGCTAGGCGTAAAGATAAAATCCTTGAGAGCTTGATCGGATAGAGATTGTTTTAGTTCAGGGATAACTCCTGCCCGAATAACTGAGGATTTGCCGCTTCCTGATGCACCTGTAACAAGGATTAAACCACTGATGTTAATGGCATCCAGCAATCTCTTGATCAGTTTATCTCTTCCATAAAAGCGATCGCGATCGGCAGCATTGAAGCGATTTAATCCTTTATAAGGGGATGATTTGATGAGAGGTTGCTGAGTTACCTTTTGCGCGGAAATTTGGATAATCTGCGTTTCAATGACCGTATTTTGGGTGGGCGCAAAGGTAATAATATTACTGCTGCCTTGAATATTGATATTCTGAAGAACGTTCTCTTGATTTTGAGAAACGTTATATTCATCCTTACTTTCAGTCATAGGATTAAAGGTATTAAGTAGGTAAGTCTAAGTAAAGTTAAGATCTCCGACTTTTTTTGAAAAGTATAAATTATCTCTAACAAGCGCCAAAAAAGTCGGAGATCTAGGCAGTTTATAGATTTCTTTAGGCTGCTTACTTATACAACACATAGAAGTGGCGGCACTTAGTACCGCCACTTCTATGTGTATTTGCCCTTTTATGGGATGGGAATTCCGTAAAGCTTAGCGACAAAAGAAACTACTTTCATCGTTGGTTCTTGGAGAGATGAAACTCCCTCCAATCCTTGCTTTAAATTCAAGATTGTCTTTTCGATAAAACTTGGATTGGGTGTAGGTTTCTGTAACTCTTCTGCCAATTTTGTTACTTCAGCGCTGGCTGGTTCCTTCAGCAAAGGATTGACTTCAGCACTATTAGCAATGCTTTCCTTGAGTTGAGATAGATCTTCTAAAGCTTGTTTAACTTCAGGACTGGAAACATAACTCTGATTAAAGTTTGATGTCACCGCCACATTGCCGCCCTGATTCTGTACTGGTGCAAAGTTTAAGGCGTTATTACCACCACCACTAAAGTTAATTCCACTCAAACTATTACTTTGATTCTGCCCTGATGTCGCTGGTTTACTATCGTTAGCATCTAGCAATTGACTGACCTTTGCAAGTAACTCTGATTTATCAGCCGCAGACATCGAAGCCACAACTGGGCGCAGCATATTCAAAACCATTTCAACTTGAGACATAGGCGATCAATATCCTTAAAAACTACCTATAAAACATCCTAATATGATTAATATATAATTTAAAGTAATTTAAAGTAATTTAAAAAAACTACGAAAAAGTCAATATTTAGTTCAGCATAACGTGCTTTACGCTTTTTTAAAATTTATATGGGTTTTAAAAGCGGTGGCACACACTGCGCGTGTGCCACCGCTTTTAGGATTTTGTATTTAATTGTGCTTATTATTTGAACATCAGTTCTCTAAACAAATTCAAGATTTTTTCTTAAAGAATGGTAATGCACCTTTGAGAAGTTCTAGAACACTTTTATCTTCTAAATTATTAACAGTCTCTCCATCTACAGGATATTTAAAATCTAGAAGTAAAACAATGCGAGTCTGAGTACCACGATTCCAAGCTTCATGCTCAGTGGTGTCGTCAAATACCAAGGTTTTTCCCTCTTGCCAACTGCGGGTTTCGTCACCAACCCTCAAGCCACAACCCTCACACCCAATTAATCCTAAATGACAGCGCAATACGCCATCGGGATAGCCCGTATGGGGCTTAATATGGGTTCCGACCTTTAGAGACGAAAAACCTGCGGTGACGAGATTAGGAATTTGTTCAATTAATTTGGTAGTTTCGGGACAGAGAAGACAATTTTTATCTAGTTTCATGCCAAAGGCATATAGCCCAAAGATATCCCAGCCGTCTTGGTAAAGATGCTTTTCTGGCCATTCGACAAAGCTGCGATCGCTTAGTTGTTCTAATTCGCGCCGAATGGTGAGCCAGTTGTCTTCTAAAATCTTAGTAAAAGGGAAATCTTGAGAATTTTTATACATAAGTTTATTTAACTGTAATTAAGCAGCGACTCCAGACGCGATCGCTGGTTGATCAATCACATTTGTAACATCGATTAATTCTGCCTCAAAACTGACCTGTGCGCGATTGGTTTTACCACCCACATAGAGGCGATCGCCCACCTGCAAAGCCCATACCTGTGAATGACTGATATAACTCATTACCACCCCCAGCATCAAT
This sequence comes from Pseudanabaena sp. FACHB-1998, assembly GCF_014696355.1. GTDB lineage: Bacteria > Cyanobacteriota > Cyanobacteriia > Pseudanabaenales > Pseudanabaenaceae > Pseudanabaena. The sequence continues at coordinate 82,523 of NZ_JACJQA010000048.1, forward strand.
AGCCCAAATCCTGTGTAAACGATGGGAATTCCGGGGTCAGCCTTAATTTGTAAGCCAGTGCTACCGATCGCCTCTTTTAAATTAAAGGTAATGCCATTAATTTCGGCACTACCGCCTGAGCGTACTGTCGTTAGCAAATTCCCTTTCTCATCGTAAATCAAGAAAGTACCTTGCAAATCTGGAGTAATTAAGGTGATTCCAGTACTCAAATCAGGATTAGTGGGAATCCATGTTCCCCACACTTGACGACCTCCATTTTGAGATTCCAATTTATTCATTGGCAATTGCAAAATCGGGCTTTTATTCAAAGTGAAGCGAATAGCGTGAATATCCCAGTTTGCTTGATAAAAGCTCACTCCTTTATATTTTAAAGGTTTATTTACATGAATTGTTTCGCGATCGACTTCTTTTCCATCCTTATCCAGAATAGATAGATCAGAATAGAACTGATCGACCATTCCTTTAGGAGTGTAATCAATCCAAAACCGATTCACCCGCACTGACCAATCTTTAGGAACTTGCGAAGCCGACCAAGCCCCTGCTTCAGTAATATTTTTGACCTGAAATGTATTGCCACTAGGAACCATTTCCTGAGCGATAAATCCTGTTAAAGAACCCCAGATGGAGCCAATCAAAACGATCAGCATACTGGCATGAACGATAATGGGTCCAATTCTACCGACTAGTCCTTTACGCGCATACAGGCGATCGTCGGCTTGATATACTTTGTAATTCTTGTTCTGTAAAGCTTGCGCCAGTTGATTTAAGTTGCCGCCAACAATTTCGGTCGCGAGGGGCAGTTTGTTAAAGCTTTGGGGTTTAGTGTAGTAAAACCAACGTTTGGCAGCTTTAAGAATCGGTAATTGGCGGTTAAAAGTGCAAGCGGTCAGGCTTGTACCAAAGAGAATTAAGAGAGTAAGAAACCACCAACTTCCATAGACATGTTCTAGTCCGATCGCAAGGATAACTTTGTATGACAAGAAACCAAACAGGGCGGGATGTTCGGGATAATTTTCGCGATAAAAATCAAGGGATTGCCCCTGCTCGATGACTGTGCCGAGGATGCTAAATAGGGCAATGAATAATAATAGGGCGATTGCTACTTTGAGGTTAGCAAGGAGAGACACCACCTGATGCCGCCAAATTTGCTGTGCTTGAAATCGGAGTTTTTGAAACACGTCACATCAATGATTACTACTTCTAGCTTAGATTTTACAACTCTTTCAACAGCAATCCCCGTCCTCTCTAACAAACAAGACCACTCTTCAGCCTTAATAGCGACCTCCCTGCCACCTTACTGGGTTATATCAAATGAAGAAATGGCGTAGCCATTTCTTCATTTGGTATAACCTTACTGGGTTTGATTTTTAAATCACGAAAGTGTGGCAACACTTTCGTGATTTGGCATTAGGTGCGACACCTTATTATTTAAATGCTTTTGAGATTTGGCGATCGCTAAGTAATAACCTCAATAGGTAGCTAACACGAGCCCCAAACGATGTAAAAATAGTAGATCGATTCTACTGGAGAAAGATTAGGTGTCGGACAAATTTGATTACGATTTGATCATTATTGGTGCTGGCGTTGGTGGACATGGCGCAGCCCTCCATGCCGTCGCTTGTGGCTTAAAAACAGCGATCGTCGAAGATGGCGTAATGGGCGGAACCTGCGTTAATCGTGGCTGTATCCCCTCCAAGGCATTACTCGCAGCTTCGGGACGGGTGCGCGAAATGCGGGCAAAGTCTCACTTAAAGGCCTTAGGTATTGATGTCGGTGAAGTAAATTTTGATCGCGGGGCGATCGCCAGTCATGCCGATAACTTAGTACTGAAATTGCGCGGCGACTTGACCAATAGCCTCAAGCGATTAAATGTAGATATCTTGCAAGGTCGCGGCAAAGTGGCAGGCGCACAGAAGGTCAGCGTCGGCGACAAAATTTACAGTGCCAAAGATATTATTCTCGCTACTGGTTCCGAGCCATTTGTGCCACGCGGTATTGAAATCGATGGCAAAACAGTATTTACCAGCGATCAGGCTGTACGTCTAGAAACCTTGCCCCAATGGGTAGCGATCATCGGTAGTGGTTACATCGGGCTTGAATTTGCCGATGTTTACACAGCACTGGGTTCGGAAGTAACGATGATTGAAGCGTTAGATATATTAATGCCCGGATTTGATCCTGATATTGCCAAGATTGCGGAGCGTGTACTTCTCAAACCTCGCGATATCGAAACTAGAACTGGTGTATTTGCTACCAAGATCACCGCAGGTTCTCCCGTCAAGATCGAACTTACTGATGCGAAGACCAAGAAGGTAGTGGAAGTTCTGGAAGTGGATGCTTGTCTAGTTGCCACAGGTCGGATTCCGCTTACCAAGGATCTTGGATTAGAAAGCGTTGGTATTGCGCCTAATCAGCGTGGATTCATTGATGTGGATGACACGATGGCAACTTCCGTTCCGCATCTTTGGGCGATCGGGGATGCGACGGGCAAGATGATGTTGGCTCATGCAGCTTCAGCACAGGGTATTGTTGCTGTCGAAAATATGTGTGGTCGTGCTTCTACGGTTGATTATCAAAGTATCCCTGCGGCGGCGTTCACCCATCCTGAAGTCAGCTTTGTCGGCTTGACTGAACCACAGGCGAAAGAAAAAGGCGCAGCGGAAGGCTTTAAGGTAGCTACGGCAAAGTCTTACTTTAAGGGGAATTCTAAGGCGATCGCCGAGGGAGAAACCGAAGGCTTAGCCAAGATTGTTTACCGCGAAGATACGGGCGAACTTTTGGGCGTACATATCATTGGCATCCATGCTTCGGACTTGATTCATGAGGCTTCAGCAGCAATACGCGATCGCCAGACGGTGCAGAAGTTAGCGACGATTGTTCATGCTCACCCAACGCTCAGCGAAGTCTTGGATGAAGCTTATAAACGCGCAGCACATATTTAACCCAAAAGCGCCCTGATAGGGTACTTTTGGATTGAATTAAAAAGAGCTAATACTAAAAAAAACAACATGGCTACACCATGTTGTTTTTTTAACCTGTTAGTAGGATAAACAAATGACAGCTAGAGAACAACAAACCACAGCCGAACGCCTGCGCCGATGGCGCTTGATTCTTGGGGGTGGTGCTGCTGATGGCATCGGTGGTGGTGGGCTTAGCGATCGCGATTTAGCGATGGATGGAGCCTTAGGAGCTTTGTATGGTGATGATAGTCCTGACTCTCAAGAACGTAAAGGGGGATTAGGAAGCTCATCACCCAAGGTAGCGCGATGGCTAGGGGATATTCGCACCTTCTTCCCGACTTCCGTTGTCAGGATTATGCAACAGGATGCTTTAGAAAGATTGAACCTCCAAAGAATGCTATTGGAACCCGAAATGCTCGAAGCGATCGAGCCAGATGTGCATTTGGTATCCAATCTTCTATCTCTTAGTGGGATCATGCCTAGCAAGACTAAAGAGACGGCGCGGATAGTTGTACGGCGAGTAGTTGAGGAACTTCAACTTAAATTAGAAAATCCCACCAGACAAGCCATACTGGGTAGTCTCAATCGGGCTACTCGCAATCGTCGTCCTCGCCATAATGAAATTGATTGGGCTCGGACTATTCGCGCTAATCTCAAAAATTATCAACCTGAATATCGAACTATTATTCCCGAAACCCTCATTGGCTATGGGCGCAAGCGTTCTTCCCTGCGTGACATTATTCTCTGTGTCGATCAAAGCGGCTCAATGGCAACTTCTGTAGTTTATGCAGGGATTTTTAGTGCCGTGTTAGCTACTCTGCCTGCGGTCAAAACGAGTATGGTGGTGTTTGATACGGCCGTTGCTGATTTAACAGAATTACTCCAAGATCCAGTGGAGGTTCTCTTTGGTACACAATTGGGCGGAGGAACGGATATCAATCAGGCGATCGCCTATTGTCAAGGTTTAGTTCGACAGCCCCACGAAACGATTTTTGTATTGATTAGTGATCTCTATGAAGGGGGCAATAATCAAGAAATGCTGAAGCGAATTGCGGCGCTAGTGGCTTCAGGTGTGCAATTTATCACTTTATTAGCTTTAAATGATGATGGTGCGCCATCCTATGACCATAACAATACAGCCGCGATCGCGAGTTTTGGTGTGCCATCTTTTGCTTGCACTCCTGATCTGTTTCCCGACTTGATGGCAGCCGCTATCAATCGCCAAGATATTAGCCAATGGTTAGCTTCTCAAACTAGCAATAAATAGAGGATTCACCCAGTGAATCCTCTATTTATTGCTATCAACAGTCTTAACCCAAGAAGCGAGTGGCGGCGCAAAGCGCCGCCACTCGCTTCTTGTTTTGTTAGCCCCATTCCTTCGAGAACCACTGCTAGATTTGTTGCTGTCTTAGCTCTTGAGTCAAAATATTTTTTTGGATTTTGCCCATTGCATTGCGGGGAAGTTCCTTAACAAAAAAGATTTGCTTAGGACATTTGTAAGAGACTAAACGCTCTTTACAATGGGCGATTATTGCTTCAGCATTAACGTTATCACCATCTTTTAGGGCGATCGCCGCAATTACTTTTTCGCCAAAATCTTCGTCAGGCAAGCCAATTACTGCCGATTCTTTGACAGCTTCATGACATTCCAATACGTTTTCAATTTCTTTTGGATAGACATTAAATCCGCCTGTAATGATTAACTCCTTGGCACGACCGACTAGGTACAGTCTTCCGTTATCATTTGCGTCCTGATATCCCAGATCACCCGTGCGAAACCAGCCATCCACAAAGGCTTCGGCAGTTTTATCTGGCATTTGCCAATAGCCTTGAAACACATTTTCGCCCCGAATCCATACTTCCCCCACCTCCGATCTTTTTACATCTACACCATCGCGATCGCCTTGATAATTAACAATCCGAATTTCTACACCACTTAAAGGAAAGCCTACACTCTTAGCTTTGCGATGTTCGGGATCGATTAGATTTGAGGCATTCATTCCAGTTTCGGTCATCCCATAGCGTTCGAGAATACGGAAGCCTGTCATTTGCTCGAATCGATGGAACTGTTGATCGCTGAGGGGAGCAGAACCAGAGATAAAGAGGCGCATTTTGCTTAAGTCTGGCTTATGCTCAAGGTTTGAGCCTAGGCTTGACCATGTATTGATTAGCCGTTGATAAATAGTGGGAACACCCATAAAAATAGTGCAACCTTTGGTGGCGATCGCCTCCCACGCTTTTTGAGGTTCAAATTTCTCAAACATAACCATTGTCGCTCCCGCATGGAGACCGCCCAAGGTCGCCACATTTAGCCCATGCACATGAAATAGAGGTAGCACATGAAGCAAAACATCGCGATCGCTCCACCCCCAAGCTTGATGCAAAGCCTTAGTATTGGCGATCAGGTTACGATGGGAAATAGCTGCGCCTTTTGATCGACCTGTCGTGCCTGACGTATAGCAAATCATGGCAATATCATCGCCACTCGCTGGATATGTAAGCGGAAAATCGGGGGCTAAGTCGAGGATGGTTTCTTCTTGAATGAGGATTTTTAATTCTGATAAATGGGCAATCGTATTTTGAACTGTATTGGGTAAAGTATTTGGGAATTTAGCTAATATAGCTTTCGTAGTGATATACAAAGAACTGCCCGAATCGGTTAAAAAATAATCAATTTCCTCGGGGCGATAGTCAGGATTAAGAGGTAGAGCGATCGCTCCGATAGAGAGAATGGCAAAATGCCAAAACAAAAACTCGACACATTTCGGTAGCTGCACTGCGACGCGATCGCCTTTTTTAATTCCCATGCGATCGAGCTTAGCGGCATAGCTTTGTACCTGAAGGCTAAATTCTCGATAAGTCCATACTTTCTGCTCAGTGAATCTCTCAAAGATAATTGCTGGCTTGTTTTCATACTGAGTAGCCGTTTCTAAGATGAACTGAGCTAAATTCATGACTAGATTTACCTAAAGTTTTTGCCTCAGCGCCAAGCGCCGCCTTTAATTTTGACATATAGCCGTGGCTCTTCCTACCCAAGAATTAGCTGTGCGGCACGAAGCGCCGCACAGCTAATTCTTGGGTAGGAAGGGAATATCCCAAATTACAAAATGATGGAGCCAACATCTACTAGGAACTCTTGCGATACAACTGACCCCACAAACAGATTAATTCTGTGACCATAGCTGCAACCATAGCCACTGCTGCTGAAGTTGCTCCCGCGAGATGATTTTGAATGCTCAAGAACGCTACAGTCAATAAAACGGCTGTACCTAGCCAAGTTGCCAAATTAACTCGATTCGTTTTACCTTGACCGACTAGAAAACCCTGACCAGCATTCTGTAACGCTGTGAGCATGGGGATAATCGCGCAAACCAAAATCACAGGCTTTATTTGCGCGACCAAAACCATATCATTGCCAATAAAACTGCCTATAACTTGGTCACTGATCGGAGTAGCGACCATCAAGAACAAAATCAGGGAACAAGTTAATCCAATACTCAGGGCAAACATAAATAAGCTAGAGAAAGCCATACGTGCATGATATTTGATGACAATTTGCTGCACCATGCGCGTAGAGTTCGCAATCACTAAAACTAAGCCCCAAGCGGCTGACCATGAAGCGATCGCTGTTGTGGCATCATCACCACGACCGAGAATACTCAGAAGCAAAGCCCTTCCCCCCCATACCACTAACATTGAATTAGCTAAGGGATAGTAAAACTGCCATACTTGTTTAATATTTTTTGGAAAATTGGAATCCACATCCGACACTTTAGTTAATTCCACAGCATCCAATTTAGATATTTTATTAGATACTTTAGTTACAGCACCCAACTGATAGGCAAATGCGGTAATCAAGATTGCTTCACAAGTTACCCCAATCATTAGTGCGCCCCCTGCCAACAGCCATCCCGAGAGCTTTAAGCCAAATCCAATGGCGAGGGTAATGCATAAAACTGCTAATCGCAACAAACTTGCTTTAGCTAGAGCCGCCGCGTGACCGTGATAAATCAACAGTCCTTGAAAATAACGCCGCCAAGCAATGACAAAAGCCCATCCTCCCATAATTAGGATGATATTTTGCACTGAAGCCGCCATATTGGCAGGAATTGCAAGCCATTGTATCCCCACTATGCTAAACACTGGTGGTAGAGCTAACAAGTACAGTAATCCGCTTAAAATACCGCCGCCTAGAAGAGTGAAACGCCAAAGTGCTATTCGTGAAGCAGCATTACCAGCTAAGGCATTAGAAGCATGGAGAATCATAATAATTGGACTTTCAAACAGAACGGCTAATGACTTAGCAACGCCCAAACTGGCAAGATTAACCTGTGCCTCTGGTAAATAAGCCAAAGTCATAGTTACGGCAGGATCACCACAAGCCATAGTTACATCACTAAGAGACAGGGGCAAAAATTCTCGCCATAGGTCGATTAGGGTAATTCGATCTGAAGAATTAGTAGATAAACTAGACGGTGAACTAGAAATATTTTTCATGCTTTAAGAATGTTTCATATATTTAAAATGCTTTACTGGATAAGTCTTTAGGTAATTATGAAACGCTAATAATCTGCTAAAACTACAGGAGATAACTCATTAATTGCATTGACTAGGGATTCATTTTCCCATAGTTCAATGTTTTGAGCTTCGAGCCAATCAGGGTTATAAACTGTTTCAAGATAGCGATCGCCGCGATCGGGATTAATTAAAACCATGGTCTGTGAAGTGCTATGAAGTTTGGCATCAGCTAAAGCCGCCGCAGTAATTGCTCCAGTCGAAGCTCCTAACAGTAGTCCTTCCTTTCTGGCTAAGCCATGACAAACAGAAAATGCTAGAGCATCAGTGACGTTGTAAGCCGCATCAATCATCTGCCGATTAAAATTTGGGGGCGTAAACGATAGTCCTAAACCTGTCATTTTGTAAGGATGGCGGGGCATCCCAAAAATCGCCGAACCTGCCACATCCACGCCAATAATGCGAGTTTGAGGATGATATTGACGAAAATAGCGACTAACGCCACCAATCTGTCCCGCCGTACTCACGCCGATCACTACGGCATCGGGTGCTTTTGGACAAACTGCCATAATTTCTGCTGCGGTTTGCCAGTAATGGGCTTCTAAGTTGTTGGGGTTTAGATGCTGGCATGGATACCAAGCACCATCAATTTCGGTGGTCAGGGCTTTAGCCTTTTCCATTCTGGCAACTTGCATTGAACCTTGAGCATCGGCGGCACTGGATGGAACTTCTACTAACTCTGCACCATAGGCAGTCAACATCCGACGAATCGTCGGTGAAGTCTTCGCATCAATGACAATCATCACTCTATAGCCACGCACCGCGCCAACGATCGCTAGACCGATGCCAAAATTACCTGAACTGGATTCAATGATTGTGCCTTCTTTTTGTAATAAACCTTGGGCTTCCGCTTGCTTAACCAAATAGGCAGCATTCTTTTCTTTGATGCTTCCCCCAGGATTACAGGATTCTAACTTTAAATAGAGATTATGTTCGGCACATAAAGGGTGAATTTGGTTTAGCCTAACTAGGGGAACTTTTCCTAGAGCCTCTGTTACATCGGCACATAAATTAGCAACATTAGCGGTAATCTGTGGATATAAGGAAATAGAACTAATTTGATCCAAATGGGCAGGATGTAAGGTAGGGTTCGGTGGACATTTCGTAAATTGATTTTCGTAGCTCATATTTGTAATTCATGTTGGTAACTCATCAATGGGATTAACCTCCCTCCCTAACTAAAATGCCAACCTTAAATGAAACTACGATGAAACAAACAGGAAATCCTTAATATGCGGTTATTGTTAGTTGAAGACGAACCAGATTTGGCAAAAGCGATTTGTACGGCTTTGCACGAACAGGACTATGTAGTGGATTGGGCAGAAGATGGGCAAATTGCTTGGGATTATCTCGAAATCGTCAGTAATCATTACATCGTCGCAATTATTGATTGGATGTTGCCTAAGCTATCGGGATTGGAACTGTGCAAGATGATGCGCCAAAAACTTTATTCTTTACCAGTAATCATGCTAACAGCTAGAGATAGTATGGCGGATCGAGTCATAGGTTTAGATGCTGGAGCAGACGATTATTTAGTTAAACCCTTTGGAATGGAAGAGTTATTAGCGAGAATTAGAGCCTTACAGAGACGTACACCGACTTTTCAGCCACCACAGTTACAAGTGGGCTCGTTATTGTTAGATTACGGTACTTTCACCGTGCAGAATATCCACGATCCAACTACAGTTCCCATAGTTTTAACGGCTAAAGAATTCCAACTTTTAGAATATTTCATGCAACACCCCCATCAAGTTTTAAGTCAGGATCAGATTCGGCTGCGACTGTGGGACTTAGCTGATGAATGTATTAGTAATGTAGTAGCCGCCCAGATCCGTTTGTTGAGACGCAAGCTTATGGAATGTAACTATACCAAAGGCGTTGATACAATTAGAGGATTGGGTTATCGCTTTAATGTCTAAATTTATGGCTGGCTATAGTCAATCACAGCATCGACAGATATTTTATCGGTCTCGATTACAGTTATCACTGATTTACGTTGGGGTCATGGGGATGATTTTAATGGTCTTTGGTTATGTGGCTCATGTGGCAATCACTTACTCTTTTACGCGGATGACTGATCGAGAGTTAGAAGTGTTAGGGCGCTTAGTTACAGATAGAGTTCAAGATCAATTAAAGTATCCTGAGAAATTTAATTTGGATAACGACCAAACCACTGTTCATCTGTGTTTTCTTAAGCAGACTTGTGTGCCAAGCGCCAAAAAATCATCCCTTGAATCCTTGATTAAAAACGGTTACTATGTGAGGTTTTTGTCTCTTTCTGGTCAAACAATTGCCGCTATATATGATGATCCAGAGCGATTTCCATCTAATGCAAATTTAAGCTATTCCTATGATGTGTTAGACCAGCAAAATCAACCCTATCATTTACATTTACTGCCTCTAAAAACTACAGCAGGAGAACCTTGGGGGTATTTACAAGCAGGGCAGTCAATAGGGCAAATGAACAGTTATATGGTTAGTCTTCACTGGTTTATGGTGATTGGTATCCCATTAATTATCATATTAATTAGTTTAGCGGCTTGGTATTTAGCAGGCTGGGCGCTACGACCGATTCAAGTTACTTATGATCGGATGGAACAATTTACGGCTGATGCTGCCCATGAACTGCTTACTCCGATCGCTACTAGTCAAGCAATTTTAGAAGTAGCTCTATCGACCGAAAAGAAACTAAAATCTGTGGCTCCTGAATTTATCAAACAACAGCAAAACTTAGAAGCGGTGGCACGCCAGATCAAAAGGTTAAAAGATCTCACCCAAGATTTACTGCTACTGTCAAGATTGGAGAGAGCCGCAACCGCCATAGTCCAACAAAGAATTTGTCTGAATGAAATGGTCGAAGATGTTGCCGAAGAATTGATGACTTCAGCCCACATAACGGGGATAAATTTATCAGTTAATTTATGTAATCAATTAGTCTACATTACAGGAAATTCCCAGCAGATTTATCGATTATTATTGAATTTAGTCTCTAATGCTATTCAATATACACCTATGGGTGGTTTAGTCTCTCTTGAGTTAAGGGAATCGGCTTATCAGGCAACTATCATAGTCAAAGATAACGGTGTAGGTATCGCACCAGAACACTTACCTCGCATTTTTGAGCGATTTTATCGAGTGAATCACGATCGCGCTCGTAATAGTGGAGGCTCTGGTTTGGGCTTAGCGATTAGTTTAGCTATTACTAAGTTTCATCGAGGGAAATTAACAGTACAAAGTACTTTAAATGAAGGTAGCGAATTCAAAGTTACTTTACCGATAGCACGCCTGAAGTAATGTGCTATTTTGTTTTTGAGTAAGCCTTAATTTATCTACCGCGATAGACTTGATGCCATGTCTATCTGTGCGATGATTATCTCAACTATCTTGTCGTTAGGTTTTGTTGACTGTGAATACTGTCCGTACTGTTTCTGATACCAAAAAAGATTTTTATTTAGCATTCCCCAAGCCAGTCAATCAGGTCTATCGACGGGTTGTAGATGAGCTTTTGGTGGAGATCCATCTGCTAAAGGTTAATCAAACATTTGTGTATGATCCAATTTTTGCCTTAGGCTTTGTAACTACCTTCGATCGCTTTACTGTTGGTTATAAGCCCGAAACCGATCGCTTTGCGGTATTTCATGCTCTATGTTCGGCGCTTCAGTTTGACTCTGATCGCATTCGTCAAGATGCCGCTACTCTCAGCGACCTTGCAACGAGATCGCCAAACGAAGTAAAAACTTTGCTTACCAGCCTCGACTCAGGTATTCATCTGGAACCCTTGTCTGGTCACTTGCATACTATTGCCAACAAACAGAACTTTAAATATAGCCGTTTGCTAGGCGTAGGTCTGTATGCCTTGCTAGAAATCACCGATCCAGAGGCGATCTCTGATAATGCTAAACGGGAAGAAGTGATCAAGGTAGTAGGCGAAATCCTCAAATTTGGTAGCGATCGCTTACTTAAGGATGTGGACTTATACCGCTCCAATCTGGACAAAATTGAGCAAGCCCGTCAGATGATTGCCGACATGGTTGAGGCGGAGCGCAAAAAACGCTCCCAAAAAGCTACGGCTACAGAAACTGGAGAATCACCCAGCGAAACTGCTGAAAATAACTAAAAAAAGATGGTGGCGCAAAGCGCCACCATCTTTTTTTTAATTGCATGGCTATACAGATAGGTTTTAAGAAAGCGCAAAGCGCTGTAACTATGACAAAATCAGAGCCTAACCTTATTGTCATCATGACAACCCTGCCTGACCCCGAACAGGCAAATAATATTGCTAAAATCTTAGTCACCGAAAAACTTGCCGCCTGTGTGCAAGTGATGCCCCAAATGACTTCCACCTATCATTGGCAAGGTGAAATCTGCCATGATCCTGAGCATCTAGTCCTCATCAAAGCTTTGCCCAGTAAATACGAGGCACTTGCCTCACGTTTGCGATCGCTACATCCCTACGAAACGCCAGAAATTATTGCGCTACCTGCGATCGCAGTCGATCAAAGTTACCTCAATTGGGTGACCAGCTTAGGTAGCATAGAATAAAGAGAAGGCGGCGCTTCACACTTGTCTTTCTTAAGTGGCGATCGCTATATATGCGCTCTCTAGGACTTGAATCAAATCAGGTAGTTGAAGCGGTTTGCTGATGTAATCCTGCATTCCTGCTTGTAAACAAATATCGCGATCGCCTTGTAAGGCGTTTGCTGTCAGCGCAATAATCCAAGGTCGTTCCGCAAATTCTAACCATATTTGTTTTGTAGCCGCTAAGCCATCCATCTCAGGCATAAAAATATCCATCAAAATTACATCGTATTTTTGACGACGCAATGACCCTAAAACTTCTAAGCCATTAGCAACAACATCAACTCGATAGCCTAAACGATTAAGATATTTCGTAGCTACTTTTTGATTTACCAAATTATCTTCTGCCAACAAAATCTTGAGGGGGAATCGACTGGCAAATTCGGCATCAAATAGAGAGTTATCTTTCGATTTGACGACCAAATCTATTTTTGAAGCATTACTATGCAGTTGCAATAAAGAGGCATATATCTGCGATCGCTTGGTCGGCTTATTTAGATAGATAGTGATTTTGTCAGATATTTTGTCAGAATTTAATTGTCCATTTTTACTTCCTTTCATTAATAAAAGCAGAGGTAATGATTTGGCGATCGCTCTAATTAGGCTGCCGATGTCACTACTATCAATCATCTTTAATTGATTTAAATCATCTAATAATGCTTCATCTAGAGGGAGACAGCCAACAATAGCCAAATCAAACTTTTTACCTTGTTGCAACCATGCGATCGCCTCTTGAGGAGATGATGTCGCCCAAACTTCCATTTGTAAAGCTTGCGATAAAGTGATTAACTCTTCTCGGTTGATATTATTATCTTCAAGGATTAAGATCTTTTGACCAGCTAGAGCCGTTCCTACATGAGGTTCTGTCGTTTCATGATTAGCTGCCACAGTAGAAATTGTAAAGGAGAAAGTAGAACCTACATTTACTTCGCTATCAACTAACATCTCACCACCCATGAGTTTTGTTAAGCGATTAGCGATCGCCAGTCCTAAGCCCGTGCCACCATATTGACGAGTAGTAGAGGAATCGACTTGACTAAAGGGTTTAAAAAGACGATCGTAACGGTCTTTAGGAATTCCAATTCCTGTATCCGTGATTGTAAATAGTAGTTTATATTGCTTCTCTACGAGAGGGCGATCGCTATTCTCATCAGCAACCATCTGCTCTCCGCTCTCCACTACCGATACCCGCAAAGACACCGAACCTTTGGGCGTAAATTTAACAGCATTCCCAAATAAATTAACTAAGATTTGACGTAAGCGCGTAATATCACTCACAATCCACTCAGGTACACCTGCGGTAATGCTATAAGCCAGTTCTATGCCTTTTGCCGACGCTTGCGAAGCTAATAAATCAAAGCAATCTTCAATGCAATTACGGAGATTAAAAGATTGAATGTCTAAGCTAAATTTCCCAGACTCAATTTTAGAAAAGTCCAGAATATCATTAATAATTGTTAGCAAATTATCGCCACTTAACCTAATAATCTCTGCAAATTCCTGCTGTTCTTCATCAAGATTTGTATCCAGCAATAAACTAGACATACCAATTACCGCATTCATCGGAGTCCGAATTTCATGACTCATTGTCGCCAGAAACTCACTCTTCGCCCGATTTGCTGCTTGCGCCGTTTGCATAGCTTGCAATATTTCTAATTTAGTTTGTTGTCTCTCTAAATGCATGGCAAGAGATGAAGCGGCAATAGTTAATAAATTAACCTCAAAATGCTCTCTGATTAACTCTTGTGCATAATCATGAAAGCTTATGAATCCCCAGAGTGAGCCATTAATAATAACAGGCATCAATAAAATTGAGTACACTCCCTTACAAAGCAAAATTTGTTTGTCGGCTTCATCAATATCAGACAATGTGACATGAATAATTTCATCCTTAGCCAATTTATGTAACCATTGAGAATTAATCAGATGATTAATAAATTCTTGTTGTTGTGATGCTTCATTTCTAATAATTTTTTCCGAATACCAAGCAGCATAAAGACACACCTTAACTCTATCAAAATCGTCCACTTCATAGGTGAAAATTTTTGCACTGGAAAACCCTGATACTAGCCCCAGCAATTTCAAAATATTTGTATAGTCTTGAGTGGAAACACTTTCAGAAATAAGATGTCGCTGGACATCCACAATTGTCGCTAAGTAGCTTTCTCTTTTTTCTAAGGTAGCAAGGGCTAACTTGCGATCGGTAATATCATTATTCGCACCCACCAGACGCATGGGCTTCCCTTCTTCATTCCAGAGTCCACTTGCCTGAGTTAATATCCATTTATAACTTCCATCATGACAGCGCATCCGATATTCGCTCACATAGCGCGGAGCCTTATGATTAAGATAATTTTCTTGTGCTTCTATAACGCGATCGCGATCGTCGGGATGGATTAAGTCTAGCCAGTCGATATGTTCTTCCGCCTCGGCAGGAGGCGGAAAACCTAACATCGTAAACCAACGATGGGAACGAAAGATTGTATTGGTTTCAAAATTCCAGTCCCAAATTCCATCATCAGCGGCTTGAATAGCCAACTGCCAACGCTCTTCGCTCTTTTGCAAAGCTAAGGTAATTTGTTTTAAATCAGTGATCTCCGTAACAATTCCATTCCAGATAATATTGCCATTGTCCTGAAGAGTAGGTTGTGCTCGCCCTGCCAACCATTTGATCTTGCCACTAGGAGTTTTAATGCGATGTTCATTAACCCAAGCAGTTAAATTCTGAGCAGAAATTTCTATAGATTGATAAAATGCTTCCAAATCTTCAGGAAGAATGAGATTAAAAACACTGATTACGTGCTGACATATTTGCTCTGCTGTCAACTCATAGAGGTTATAAGCCCCTTGACTGATAAATAGCATGGCATCATTGCCATTAACATCTCTTTGAAATTGATAAACAGCACTGGGGATTGCATCAGTAATTTTTTGGAGACGCAGTTCACTTTGTAAGAGTTCTTCGGTGCGCTCTTTTACTCTGACTTCTAAATTGTAATTAGCATCTTGAATTTCACTAAATTTATCGAGCAGAGCGCTTACCATAACTTGAAAGTTATATCCAAGAGTGTCGATCTCTGCAAGATGACTAGGCTCCCACACAAAATCCGATCTAGCCGAAAGATTTTGTTGCAGATTAGTTGTAAGATGCATCAGCCTAGAAATAGGCTGGTGCAACCTCCTACTGAGCTTATTCGCAATTAATACTGTAAATAAAATAATTAATAGAACAATTCCTAAAATATAGGTATGGAGATTTTCCAGAGTGTCTATATATGCAACTGGCGACGAACGCAATACTAATATCCAAGGAATTTGATCATAGATAGAAGTTCGTTGAATATAGTAGGATTTGCGCCAGCGCGTCATAGCCGAAACGCCTTTGAGTCGAGGAAACCATTGGGATATATTTTCTCTAAAGGGACGTACATCTCCATTTTTCTGTAAATCAAAAAGTTCACCTGTTTGGAAACTCGAAGAGTCACTAGCAATCACTTTATTATCATGATCAACTAAAAATGCTTCTAAGTTAGACCGCTCGGCATCTTGTCTGAGAAAATCTTTGAGTAAATTTATTTTTAATGTGCCAACAACTACACCATTAAATCGACTATCTTTAACAATTGGAATAGCGATGTCTAAATGGGCGTCCTTGATCATTCCGTCATTATCATGAATCTTACTAAAGACAGGCTTTAAGGTTAAACGAGCTTGATTGAAGATATCTTCTTCACCTATATAGAAACCCAAAGCTGCTCTTTCGACATTAGAGACCGCAGGAAAAATTGTGAGGATATTTGATTGGGCATCGGTTAAGTAGATATTGGAATAGGAAGGTGTCGCCTTAGCTAAAGTATCTGTAGCAAACTGCAATCGCTCCCAGTTTTTCTCGTCGGTTGCCAATTGAGCGAGTTCTTGCAGTACCAATAAATCTTTACTAAGGAGCGTTTTGAAATCACTGACAAGGTCAGCAGTACCCGATCGCAATTGGCGATCAATTTCATTATCGATATATTGGAGAGATTGAGAACCCATCAAAATAGCGATCGTCAGCACAGGGAAAAAGACAAATGCTAAGAGTAAATGAAATAGCATGTGCTGAATGGAAAGATTATGTTCGGGCAGTTGCCGTTTATGCAACCATTGGCGAATTGGCAAATAATCAATTAAAAGGTGAGCAATAAGGGAATTAAATGAACCATTAATAATTTGTTTTAAAACAACTAAAATAACCGAGCTAACACTAAATTTCAGAAAAAAGAAATAGAAACAAAAGCAGAGAGGTGCGCCCAAGCTTAACCAATAGAAAATAACCAGCAAAACCATGTTGCCCGATCGCCTGTGATTATCTCGATAGGTTAAGCCAATTCCCACCCACACCGCTTCTAAAATCAGCAAAATTGCTGCATAGGGTTGTCCCCATAGAAAATAGGTATGAATACTGGCGATCGCTCCAATCAAAACTCCTAGCTTAGTGCCATAGAGATAAGTGGCAATCAGAACAAAAATGCTTCCAAATAGAAAATCTACCCCAAAAAATAGTGGTAACCGAAAGTAGTTTCCTAAATAACTCAAAATTACAAACAATAAAAATATGCCGATAGATTTAAAGCTGAATTTAGGCTTAAATTTATCGTTTGAGAATTTATGAGTAATTTTTGAGATTAACGAAGGGATTTTCATGAAACAACTTATGTTACTGAGGCGCGTTGGTAGACGACAAAAATCAGGCTTTTTGTATTAGGGCAAATCGAAACTCCAGAAGCGAGTTACGGCGCTTCGCGCCGTAACTCGTCTTCTAGTTTTGTGTCCTCACAAGAAGGGTAATAGCTATATATTAAATATAAAACTTCAATAAGCTAATTTGTTTATTTGTCACATGAATTAGCTTATTGTCTTTGACTTCTCTTATTCCGTTCTCACTCAAAAATTAGTGAGGCGGCGCAAAGCGTCACCTCACTAATTTTTGGGTTTTAATCTCTATTTTTATAAGAGGAAGAGAGTAAGCTAAATTACTTATTTTTTTGTGTAAGTCCTAGTTATTTCAAGATTATTAATTCACCTTTATCGCTAGCAATTTGAAACTCTTCGCCAAAATCGCAGGTTGTTAGCTCTCCCAGTTGAATATTGCGATCGAAGTTAGTTAGAGAGGGATTAATTTCTAGCGCCCTTAAATAGAGACAGAGACGAGTCATTTCTACGGATTCTTCTACCACATCACAGCCAAACAAATTATGCTGCAAAATATGCAATAAGACTTCGGAAGGAGTCTTGTGGACAATCTCCTCATTTTTGCTAAATTCATCAGAGAATTTAGTTAGCAAATAGTGAATGCGTTCATGCTCGGAGATTAAAAATTCTAAAGCTGTTGCTAAGAAAACTCCCGCCCCACATTTTGGATGCAGGATTTTAATATTTAAGAGACGTTGCTGATATTCCTTGCAATAGGCTAACGTATCTTGCAAGTTATTCTCATGGCGATCGCCTTCTACCAAATCTTTTTTTAAACCTAAATGTTGTTGCAAAGTAAGAATCACGGATTCACTCTGCAAAATAGTTTTGCAAGGCAATTTGGGGGTTCTCCGCTTACTGAGATTGCCCAAATCTTTACGGTATTGAGATAGCTCCTTAATTGATTCATCAAAAAGGCAGGTCAGAATATGGCGGGTAATATCTTCGTGAAAATCAAACCGCGCAATTTCTTTAATTTGACGGCATAGCTCATCGCCCACAAAGAGAGAATTATCTAAAATACTATCGCTTTCAAAGAGACTAAATGGATAGGCTCTTACAGGGTTCTGGTAATGAGAATTGCCATTTTGTACCCAACTAAATATTGCTTTGTAATTCTCCCAAATAGGCTGTTCGACATAGGGATTAACAAATTCGTAAGCATCTTTAATTAAGTTTGCTGGTAGAAGCGATCGATCTTCACAACAGGCGACAAATAGAATGCGATTTAATAATTTCTGAGCTTGATAAATCGCTATAGATATAGCATCTTCTATTTTGATCTGCGGCTGATTATCTAAACTTGATTGATGAGGATTTGGGGCTTGAGCTAGTAACAATAAACGATAGCGAAAATCCTTAATCAGTTGACTACGAATTTTGTAATAGTGACTGTAAAAATTTTTGAGAACTTCCGCTTCAAGCTGATGAGACTCTTCAAGTAATTGAGAAGTACGTGATCGCTCTTCACTATTAGCGATTCCCCTTAACAATGTCCGTCGCGACAATACAAAATAAAAAGCCTTGAGTTGTTCTAAATCTGCTAACGACTCCCAAGAAAATCTCTGGCAAAACAAGCCCGATACATCGCGATGATAAAGGCAAATTTCCCGATAGTCTAAAACAATTAGCCATTCTGTCGTCTCATGTTCGGGTGGGGGCTTAACGATCGCCCCTTCTTCGGCAGTATTGACCCTAATTTCGGCAATAACATTAACCGCAGTTTCCGTAAAAAATCCTAGGGCGGGCTTAGGATGTAGTTCTAGTTCCCAATTGCCCCCGTTAGTCTCAAACGGAGATTTATATCCCAAAATATCAACAAAAATATCATGTAAAAATTGCGCCTCGGCAATTAGGTTGGATGGCTGCCCTGCCTCCGCAAAGCCTAGCCATTTCTGCACTATTTGATAGCGATCACCCAAATCTCTGGGAAAGCCAAAAGAATTCACCCGCCTCGCTAGCGGCTTAGGATGAAATAGAGAATAGTAAGGCGATCGTTGATTCATTCATCTGTAGTGGCATTTTGCGTTAATTTCTTTTCCGCCTCAACTTCTGCAAGCAACTTTTCTCGCTCTTCGGGCGACATTTCTTCTAAGCGTTTAGCCAAAACCGCTCTTTTGTAATCATCTAGCTGTTGATTGTAGGTCATAGTTTGCGTAATGGCTCGAAATACATAGGTAAAAACCCAAGCCATCAGCACACCGACTAAAACAACTTGACTCCAAACTCCCGCATTATTGGTATCTAGCCCAAAAGCGCGAAAAATGCCAAAAACAACTCCTCCAAATACAAAAAAAGCCGAAACAATTGCTATGGCATCAATACGACGCATGAATTTAATCTCTAAAACATTTTTATTAATTTTTTAATCAAAAACACCAAAACATTGAAAGGGTTAGGACTTACGCAAAGCTAACGGATTTAGTGGGTTTTGGGTAGATGTGACGCGGGCGAAGCCCGCGTCACATCTACCCAATGCGTAAGTCCTAATGATTACAAAGCAACACTTTCAAAAAATTTCTCGATTTGGCTGGAAACGCAAGGCGCTGTAGGGTTGCGCTACCTAATGTTAGGTATAGCTGTAGTCACTTGCATTAGGACAAATCAAAACCCAAGAAGCGAGTGGCGGCGCGAAGCGCCGTAACTCGTCTTCGGGTTTTGTGACCTAATTAAAATGGCAACAGCTATAGTTAGGCAACTTAAACTGGTCTTGCTTGGGGACGAAAATTGAAGAAAGGCGAGATCAGCAACAATCCGGGAAAGAAGAAGAAGGCAAAAAAGCATAGTATTACTCGTTCGACCGAGCCTGTTTTATACCAACGCGCTTTGAAATAAAACAACACTATCAAAGGGATTACCAACAAATATGCACCTGCGATCGCTGCGTAAGCGGCTACAGCATAGAGAGTAGGATCAGGCGAAAGAAACGACATATTTCTAGAAAGGTTTGTGTAGTTGTGTCTGATTAAAGATTGTAACAGTTCAAAAAAGCAATTTTAAAGTTTGCGATGCCTTGGGCATCACAAACTTTAAAATTGCTTTTGGGGTTTGTTTGATTTTAGATTGTTAGGGTGCTAACATAAGAAACGCTGAAAATTTACCCGAATACATTCCTAAGACTGTGGCACCTCAACAACAAAAGATTCGGATTCGTCTAAAAGCTTTCGATCATCGCCTGCTAGATTCATCCTGCGAAAAAATCGTCGAAACTGCTAATCGTACAAACGCTGCGGCTGTTGGCCCTATTCCTCTGCCAACCCGTCGTCGTATCTATTGCGTTCTCAGATCTCCCCACGTAGATAAGGACTCTCGCGAACATTTTGAAACTCGCACTCATAGTCGCATTATCGATATTTATCAACCATCTGCAAAAACCATTGATGCTCTCATGAAGCTAGATTTAGCTGCTGGTGTAGATATTGAAGTGAAGCTCTAAAGTGCAACTTTAAATCAAGCCCAGTAAACAGAGTAGACACTTGGTGACTCCTCTATTTACTGGGCTTTAGTCTCAGCAAGAGGCGGCGCATTGCGCCGCCTCTTGCTTTTGCGTCCACCAAATGGCGGCATCCCAGAAAGCCCAAAAAGGCGGCGCGATCGCATCGCCTTTTTGGGCTTTCTGGGATTACGGTATAAAATGCGACAACTCAAATATCTGAGTTATTTGGTTTAAACTAGGGGAGAAATGAGAGAGCTTAACATCTGGCTCTGAGGAATTAAAATGCTGAAAAAGCTAAGACTTAAGTACCTTTTAGCGTTTGCCCTAGCGGCGATCGCTGCTATAGCAGTCATGCTCTTCGGTCATGACAAAATGCCTATTCAAGCTCAAAACCAAGTAACTAAACTAGCGCAGACTCAGCCTGCGGACTCAACTCCTAAAACCGTCAGCTTGCAAAATGCAGGGTTGCAACTCCAAGAAGTTGCTCAAGGTGTTTATGCACTGATTGCCAGTACTGATTTTCCTCCCGCCAGTCCTGCGGTAGCAATTTGTAATGGCGGCTTTATCATCGGTAGTGATAGCGTACTGGTGATCGATCCTTTTCAGACTTCTGAACTGGCGGAACTGATGATCGCCACTGTGAAATCACTCACTGATAAGCCTATTAAATATGTGCTTAATACCCATTACCACTTCGATCATACAGGCGGCAATAGCGCCTTTGTAAAGCGTGAAATTCCTGTGATGGGGCGTGGGGTTATCCGTGAATATATCCAAAGCGGCAAAAATAACACTGGTGGCGTAACTCCACCTAACGTAATTGTTAATAGTCAAACCGATCTTTGGCTAGGCGATCGCCAAGTCAGAATTGAGCGTGTAGATGGTCATTCGGCGGGAACTGACTTAGTTGCCTATGTACCTGACGCAAAGGTCTTATTTACGGGTGATATGGTTTTTAATAAGCGTATTCCTTACACTGGCGATAGCGATATTCGCCAATGGCAAGGCAGTCTATATCGCCTAATTGCGACTTATCCCGAAGCCAAGGTTGTTCCCGGACATGGGGATGTCACGGATGTGACTGGTTTACAATCTCAACAAGCCTATTTCTCTTGGCTAGAGCGTACTGCGCTGGAGTGGAAAGCCCAGATTTTAAGCAAGGAGCAAGTCCTTCAGAAATTCGCCCAAGTACCTGATGCGTACAAAGACTACAAATTTAAAGGCATATATCCCTTAAATTTAGAGTCTGCCTACGAACAGTTTACTCGTAGCAAAATTATTCCCCTAATTCCTTAAAACCAAAATAATGTTGTGGCGCAAAGCGCCACAACATTATTTTGGGGATGGAAATATCTATTTCAGTTGTTTATTAACTGTTGCTATCATGCTGCGTTCTTATAAGTTCCCCTTCCAGCTATCTTTCAAATTGCCTTTGCTAATTGGTTTAAGTTTGCTATCAGCGATCGCCACGATCTTGATTGGCGTATCTCAGGCTGATGCACTGCAAGCCATGCTGAAGCCGAATAACCCTAAGCTTGGGGAAACGGTATCTGTCTGGATTGCCACTAACCAAGTGGGAGCTATGCCTACGGTGTCGGTTAATCAAAAGCAATTTCCTGTATTTGCGATCGCCCAGAATCGCTGGCGAGCTTTTATACCGACTACACCCCTTGATAAGGCAGGATCACGTAATGTCGTGGTCACAGGCGAAGGGTTTCAGCAGGTTTTACCAATGCAGGTAGGCGATCGCCAATTTCCGACGCAAAGTATTTGGCTGAATGATTCGGGCAGTGGCTCGGAGCCGACAGATTATGAATGGGATAAGGTTTCGGCATTTAAGAAATTAGTCACACCGCAAAAGCTTTGGAATGGGGCTTTCTTGCGACCTAATGAAGGCGAAATTACTACGGGATATGGGGTACGGCGTTATTACAATGGCGAATTTGCTAATGACTACTACCATCGAGGTGTGGACTACGCTGGCGGAACAGGTTCTCCAGTGGTTGCGCCTGCGTCGGGTTATATCCGCTTAGTGGGAACTGTGGATCAGGGCTTTGTGTTGCATGGCAATACGATTGGCTTAGATCATGGTCAGGGTGTGGCTAGTATTTTCTTGCATCTCAGCAAAATATATGTGAAGGAAGGGGATTACGTTAAGGCTGGTCAGGTGATTGGGGCAGTCGGTGCAACTGGAGCCGTTACGGGTCCGCATCTGCATTGGGGTTTGTATGTTAATGGTGAAGCGATCGATCCTGTGGCATGGCGCTATGAAGGGGTGGAATAAACAAACTCAAGAAGTGAATTACTCTAAGAAATTCCAAACCAGCTTAGGTAGTTATTAAGAATATCTTTGCCAAAAAACAGGGAAATTGCGCCGCCTACAGCTAAAAAGGGACCAAAGGGAATTGGTTGTTGTTTGCTTATATTTTTGAGCAATAGGGCGATCGCTCCCACCAGAGTCCCGATCGCGGACGCTAATAAAATCGTCAGCAAAATATTTTGCCAGCCGAGCCACATCCCGATCATTGCCGCAAGTTTGGGGTCTCCGCCGCCCATCGCTTCCTTTTGCAAAAATACTCTTCCTGCAATTCGCATGATATCCAGTAGCCAAATCCCTAAAACTGCGCCCCCGATGCCAAAAATGAGATGTCCTGCCAGATTGGTGCGATCGCCTGTGTTCACAAAAACTAAACTAGCTTGATAGATCAGTCCCAATCCTAAACCAGACTGGGTGATCGAATTGGGCAGAGTCATCGTATCAATGTCGATCATGGCGAGAGCCAATAGCCAACTGAGAAATAGGGCATAAAAGCATAAAACTGGAACTGGTTGCGAAGTGCCGAAATAAGCTGCTACACACCAAAATAAGAAGCTTGTTAAAGCTTCGATCACAGGATAGCGCCATGAAACGGGGGTATGACAATAGCGACATTTACCCTTAATTAAAAACCAGCCAATCACGGGTAGATTATCGCGAGGAGCCAGTGGGCGTAGGCAATGGGGACAACGAGATGGGGGATAAAGGATGGACAACCCCGCAGGAACTCGATAGATCACTACGTTTAAAAAGCTACCAATACAAGCTCCTATGGCGATCGCCAAACCCTGTATAAAAAGAGATTCGATTAATAGCAAAGATTTAAGGTAAGTAGGTAAGCAATATTAAATATAAAACCCCAATAAGCTTATTTCCTCGCTTTGCGAGGAAATAAGCTTATTGGGGTTTTGATCGAGAAAAGAAGGGCGGCGCAAAGCGCTGCCCTTCTTGTTTAATAAGGCAAACAAATTGTGCGGGTGACTGAGCAATTTACCCCATCATAGTCGCGGCATACCTTACGAGCAGTTCTTTCTGCTTGTCTCTCATCGGTTGACCAACCAGAACCTGCTGCACCATTAGAACCTTCAGCGATTGACATACAGGCATTGCGAGTCCAGATTAGTACCCGACAATCTCCAGTACCTGCCAAGCTTTCACATTCGCTTAACGCACGATTTTCAGCCGCTGCACGGGTGCGATAATTCCAAGAATAGCCTTTATCTTGAGTTGATGGCGATCGCGCAATAGCTCCATAACTATTTTGGGCATTTGCCTCGACGGCTCCTAGCGAAATGGTCGGAATTGCAACAGCCGCAGCGATCGCTAGAGATTGCCAGAAACTTTTAAACATAAATTGTCCTGCCGTTTGTGTGGGTAAAACCTTATAGCATCTATAGTAATATGCCAATTATGCTAGCGATGTGTTAGTTAGCATATTTTAAACAATGGGAGTCACAATTTGCTCACAAGCACCAAAAATCCATTAGTAAAACAATTGCGATCGCTGGGAGAGAATGCCAAAAATCGTAAAGAATTAGGGCTTTTTTTAATAGAAGGAACCCATGCCTTAACGGAAGCGATCGCCACAGCTTATCCGCTATCGATAATTTGCTGTACAGAAAAATGGATTTCCACTAATCCAGATTTATACCAACAAATAGAAGCTTTTACTGATGAGATAGATAGATTAGAAATAGTTTCTGAGGAAGTGCTGCAAGCGATCGCCACTACCCAAAATCCTGATGGTGTAATTGCGGCGGCCTTTTTGCCATCGGGAGAAATTGCCCATATCAAGAATTTGGGCTTAGCCCTTGAAACAATTCAAGATCCCGGCAATATTGGCGCGATCGTGCGATCGGCAGTGGCGGTTGGTCTTGATGGCATGTTAGTTAGTAGTGACAGTGTAGATTTGACTAATCCCAAAATCATTCGCGCCACCGCAGGTCAATGGTTTCGTTGTGCGATGCAGACTTCTAATTCCCTTACCGATGATATTCGTAAATTAAAGGCGCAGGGAGTCAAAGCGATCGCGACTTTACCTAATGCAAAGAAAACCTATTGGGATTATGACTTTACACAACCCACGGTAATTCTTTTAGGAAATGAAGGCAATGGCTTATCCGATGAGCTAATAGCCCTTGCGGATGAAGCCGTATCTATTCCTCAAAGCGATCGGGTGGAATCTTTGAATGTGGCTATTTGTGCAGCGCTATTGCTTTATGAAGCAAAGCGACAAAATCTCAATAATTTATAGAGGAAGGGCGGCGCAAAGCGCCGCCCTTCCTCTTTGGGCTTAATTATCTTATGCTAGGGATGGAGTAGGTATCAAGATGCTCTTGAACCCAATGGCTTCCTAATTCCATTAAATGTTCTAAGCTAAAATCCCATAAAATGACGCTGCCATTCACACTTGTAGAAGCAAGGATGTCTCCTTGGGGATTAAAACACACACTTTTAACCGTTGCTTGATGCCCCTGTAGAGTTAAAAGATCTTTGCCATCTAAACTCCAAATTTTAACATGGTGATCGCTAGCCCCAGACGCAAGAGTATTACCATCAGGACTAAAGCACACACTCCTGACCTCCGCATTATGTTCATTCATACTTTTTAGGATTTTCCCATCCAGATTCCAGATTTTAATGCTCCCATCCTTACTTCCACTCGCAATGGTTTGACTATCGGGGCTGAAAGAGACGCTATAAACTTCTCCCGTATGTCCAACTAAAGTATTTAACAAAGTTCCATCCCAATGCCACAACTTAATTGTTTTGTCTTGGCTAGCTGTGGCTAACATATTACCGTCAGGACTAAAGCAGACTTGATAAACAGCGTTAGAATGACTGGCTAATATATGTATCCATTCTCCATTCCTTGTCCATAGTTTAACGGTGCTATCGGCACTAGCTGACGCGAATAATTCTCCATCACTACGGAACGCCACACTGTAAACAGAAGCTGCATGTTCGTTATATATACTTTTAATTAAACTTCCCTTCTTATTCCAAATTTTGATGGCGCGATCGGAACTAACCGATAATATCAATTCACCATCGGGACTAAAACATACACTATTTACGCTTTCTTTATGCCCCTCAAGAGTAGTCATAAGTTTTGAGTTAGGGAGCCAAATCTTAGCCGTAAGATCGCTACTAGCGGATGCGATAAAATAACCGTCCGCACTAAAGGCAACAGAATTTACTTCATCAGTATGTCCTACTAATTGGGGTAGCGAGTTCCCAGCAGTCCGCCAAAACTTGATGGTGGTATCCTGACTACCTGATATCATCGTACTACCGTTATGGTTGAAGTTGATAGTATGGACTCCACCTCTATGCCCCAATAGAGTCTTTAGTAAGTTTCCCTGTAAATCCCAAATCTTAATAGTCCGATCCCTACTAACAGAAGCAAGAGATGTGCCAGCAGGATGAAATTTCACTCCTAAAACCTTATCGGTGTGACCTTCAAGAGCGGCGATTAGATTGCCTTCCATATTCCAAAGCTTAATATCTTGACCACGGCTAGCAGATGCGATAATTCTTCCTGATGGCGATATATCAATATCTTCAATAAATCGATCATGGGCTTTAATAGTTCTAATAAGTGAGCCGTTGATGTTCCAGATAATCAAGGATTGATCGGCACTACCTGAAACTAGGCGATCGCCATTTGGACTAAAACAGATACAGGTTATCCATTTAGAATGACCACCATTAAACGTATTAAATAGAGTTCCATCATCTTGCCATAACCTGATTTTCGCATCTTCGCCACAGGATGCAAATACGGCATCCGTAGGGCTGAACTTTACGGCTAACACTGGAGCTTGATGATCCTTAAGAATTTGATAAGGCTTCTCGTTATATAGCTTGGTTAGTCGATCCATTTTCCATAGTCTAATCGTGCCATCACGGCTCGCCGAAACGAGACTTTGACCATTACGGCTAAAGCTCAGACTAGTAATCCAGTTGGAATGTCCAACCAAGGTTTGTTTGAAGTTGCCTTTGAGATCCCAAATTTTGATTGTGCGATCGCTACTGCCCGAAGCCATCAGGGAGCCATGAGGATGCATGGCGATCGCGGTGACAATATCGAGATGAGCCGCAATGTAATTGTATTCACGCACATTGTAAACAGCTTGATGTAGAGCCGTAATGCCATGCATTCGGAGGCTAGATCTTTCTCCGATAGAGGCTTCTAATCTCTGGAGCTTTTTGCCCGCCTCCATGGACTCGATCAAAGATTCAAAATGTTGATTGAGTATGAATGTTGCCTTAGCCGATGCACCTTTAAGTACAACTTCTGCTTCCATTAAACTGGCTTGCAGTTTCTGTTGCATATCCATCAATCTAATTTTTGCCTCTTGTTCTGCTTC
The DNA here is from genome assembly GCF_014696355.1 of Pseudanabaena sp. FACHB-1998. GTDB lineage: Bacteria > Cyanobacteriota > Cyanobacteriia > Pseudanabaenales > Pseudanabaenaceae > Pseudanabaena. The sequence continues at coordinate 109,493 of NZ_JACJQA010000048.1, forward strand.
TAAGGTTTTTTCTAATCTTCGCTTTGCCGCCGTGAGGATTTGATTAGCTTCGGCTTGAGCGAGTAAAGCCATTTCTACTTCTCTTTTCTCCAGATCTTGACTAGCCGAAAAGAAATGGTAGTCATAGTTGCTCAAATGTTTATCTACTGACCAACCTAAGGCATCTTGCAAAGCCTGTCCGCGAAGTAATCGAGACTCGTCTTGACAGGTTGAGTCCATCCAAGCTTTAAAAGCTTCTCCATAGGGTCGCAAGTTAGCAAGAGCTTGATTTACCCAATTGAGATTAAATATAGCTGCATAAATGGGATTGTAAACTCTTAATTTGCCTTCTCTCTTCACTACTAGTCCTGTAATTCTTAATTCTGTTTGTTCAGGACTATCATCGGCAATAATCCCACCTTCAATATTTTTTTTCAAAGATGGCTCGGAGACTAAAATCTGTTGATATAAACCCAGCAATTTACCCTGTCGATTTTCGCTACTCCAGAGGATGCGATCGCGAATTGTTTTAAAGTGTTCAGGCTGATCTTGAGCTTCCCAGTTATCAATTAAGCGCGATCGCACTAAGTTACTGACCCATACGAGTTCATGGTTTAGGGGAATCGAGTCGGATGAGGTCAAGATGATTTGACAGATTTTTTGGGTGAGAAAGGGTTGACCTCCCGTATAGGCAAGGATCGCTTTGAGGACAGCAACAGGATTTTGAGATTTTGAGATTAATCCTCGCATTAAGGGTTTTGCTTCCTTTAACTGAAAGCCCCTTAACTCGATCGCTTGACCAATGTTAAAAGGTGTGCGCTGCTTATCTTGGATGAGATCGGCAGGTGTCGCCACCCCAAAAAGCGCAAAAGTCAAGCGATTGTAGGCAATGCGATCAGCTCGACGATTAAAGGATTCACGGATCAAGGCGAAGAAATCATCAACGGGAAAATTAAGGCTAAGAATACTATCAATTTCATCAACAAATAGAATAATTGGGGAAGATATCTTTTTGAGAAGTCCTTCGTCCAGAAACTTGCCAAAGCGCTGGACTGGTGACAGTAGCGTATTTTTTTCCCACCATTCCTCCAAATCAAAGGAATTATATAAATTTAAGCTACTGAGAATACTATCAATTAGCCCCGCATACCACTGCTCGGGCGTAATATCCGATGTACCGATCGCCGTAATGTCCACAGCCGCACAGGTAAAACTCTCCTCTTGCAATCGTCTCATCGTGCGAACCCGCAAGCTAGATTTACCCATCTGGCGAGAATTTAACACATAACAGAATTGTCCCGCCTTTAAATTCTCATATAAGTCTTTATCAGCTTGTCTTTCTACATAGGTGGGTGAGTCTAAGGCTAGACTGCCGCCCACTTGATAGAGATATGTGTTCTTATTTAAGAGCATTGTTTAAATCTATGTAAAAGAACTCTAGCCAAATAGATTGAGCGCAAAACCGAAAAGAGAGATGCAGCGAGAAGCGCTGCATCTCTCTTTTCGGTTTTGGATTTGTCCTAAACATAACTGGCTACCCCAATCATCCTATTCAATTCTTAAACTTTGACGAAAATATAGACGATAAAGATCGCACATTGGAATAACTAGATTTCCTTGAAATTTAACCATACCGATACTCCTCAGCTTAAAGGCGATGCGACTATCTAAATGTAAAGGGCGATCGCTGGATACCAGTTCTCGAAAAGCAGCTAGCATTTCGGGATCTTCCTGCAAATTAACAAGTTGACGACGGAGATGGTTGCCATAGATGCCGTCTTCCGTCGTAGCCTGTTGGATTAATTCCACCAAATTTGTTCTTCCTCTTGCAATTTGATAGAGAGCCTGTCTCGCGAGATAGGGATGTCCACCCGTAAGGAGCATTAATTGATGGATGTGGCTAGCTTGCCAATCAAGTTGATGTCGCTTTATCAAATCTGCAAGTTGATTCAAGGTGAGTTCAGGCAACTCAATCGGCAGTCCTACATTAAAAGGAGACTGATTAATATTTAAGGGAATATAAACTTCTTTGGAATGAACAATTACTAGGCGTAGCTTTTTCCAAATCTCTTCGTTTTTGGCTTTTTCATGCCAAGCTCGCAGCAATCCAAAAAAATCTGAGGCAATTTTGGGATATTGAAAAATTAAATCCACTTCATCGAGTCCTAATACCAAAGGCACATCTGTAACCGAGAGCAGATAGCGCTGAAAATATTTTGTACATTTATTTTTACTTCCCAATACGCCTTGCCAGTATTCTTCTAAATTGTCTTCTAGATTTAGCTCAGCGGCAATACTCGCACAAAACCATTGCAGAAATATATCTAGTTCACCAAACACATCACTATCTGCTTGCTGAAAATATAAATGAGCGACTTTATAGCCTTTATATTTGCCATAGGCAAGAGTACGCGTTAACAAAGATGACTTACCCATTTCGCGAGGAGCCTTGATCCGAATGAGTGCGCCTGCTCGGAGAATCGTTTCGCCGCAATCTTTTTCGATGGGCGGTCGCTGAATATAAAAGCGCGAACCTATTTCGATTTGTCCTGCTGGTTCTTCTAACTCAAAGGGTGATGGGGAAGTAGATTTTAGAGTTAGAGTAGTGACGGCATTAGAATTTTTGAGAAGCTTGGCTAAATCTTGTAAAGTTTCCTTAGCATCTAAATAGCGTTGGCGGTAGTCATAAAACACCATTTTGCTAATAATCGCAGCTAAACCTGAGTTAATTTTGACGTTAGCCAGACCACAGGCAAGGGGGACACTGTATTCTTTAGTTTGCTCATCCTTAGGTAATTCTTTAAGCCCTAAACCTGTTAAAGCCTGCAAACACATCATCCCCAAAGCGTAGATATCACTACAAAATTTGGGTTGTCCTGCCATTTGCTCACTAGGCATATATACCAGAGAGCCTACAACGACAGTTCTGGTTTCATTATTTGCTTCTTGCAAGTTTTCCAATACATCACTATTTAGAGCCTTAACGGTTCCAAAATCAATGAGAACGATTTTGCGATCGCTATGGCGGCGCATTAAATTCGTGGGTTTAATATCTCGATGGATCACCTGAGAACTATGAACAAAAGCTAATACTTGCAAAATATCGATTAAGGCGGTGACTAGCTCTAATTGACTCCATTTGCGACCATTTCCAATTTCTTTGTCTAAGGTATGCCCTTCAATAAATTCTTGGACAAGATAAAATTCACCCTTCTGTTCAAAATGAGCAAATAATCGCGGAATCTGATCATGATTTCCCAGATCATGCAAAGTTTTTGCCTCAGAATCAAATAGCCGCTTGGCGATCGCCAGTTCTTGAGGTTTACTAAATTGAGGCTTTAATTGTTTAACTACGCAAGTGGGAGTATTTGGCAGTTGTAAGTCTTTTGCTAAAAAAGTACGCCCAAAACCACCTCCACCTAAAGGTTTAATGATTTGATATCTTCCTGCAAGAATTTCTTCACTGCTGGTCATGGGGATTGGCAAAGCTCACTTTTCAACTAATTAATTATCACTTTAATATTGAACCAATAATTCAAAAATATAAGTGCTAAATAATTAAGTACCTCGGCTTAATAAATATAAAACCTGTGGCGCACGCTGCGCGTGCGCCACAGGTTTTATATAGCAAAGCAAGAGTTAGTTAGTACAAACCAAAACCCAAAAATCGAGTTGCGGCGCGAAGCGCCGCAACTCGATTTTTGGGTTTTATGTC
>NZ_JACJQA010000049.1 GCF_014696355.1 Pseudanabaena sp. FACHB-1998
AATTCATCTAGCAATTCTTTGCGAATATTCATCGGTTTTTGTGTTAGTTATTGTGTGGCTAGATTATCTCTCTGCATACATCCCAGACTTTACACATTTCACTTTACACTCTCCTATGGCGATCGGACTATATCATCGACCACTTTCCAAGCTGGAGTTGCTTTCGCTACGGGGCTTTCACTCCCTCACGATTTAACTGACCAGTGCCCCGTAGTTGAGATGCTCCCGCTTAATTTTAGGGCTATTGCAAAAATTCAAGGCTCATAAACCTAACATGTTTTCAGTTCTGCAAGAGGTCTATTCAGGTTGTAATCTCATGGTTTTTCTTTGCTTTAAACGCTCAGTTCTTTCTTGCAAATTATTAAACATTTCAGATTCAGTAATTTCTGCAACTTGGCGCTGACGTTTAATCTCATCAATTTCAATGCGAAGTTCTTCAACTTTCCGAGTAAGCTTCTCTTCCTTAGCTTTAATTTCCTGTATTTGTTGTGCATGAATTAGTGCTTTTTCAATTACTGGAGTAATGTGAGCAGCTAAAATACTTAAAATTTTCAAGCTGGGAGCAGTATAAAAGTCAGGTTCTTTATGGGTTATTACAATCGCGCCCAAGGTTTTATTGCTGATTTTAAATGGTACACAAAGTAAAGATTGTGCATCAACGCTGCGATACTTTACCCTAGAATCAGTTAAGGTATTATTTATCAGTTCAGGCTTGCCTGTACGACAAACTTGTCCAACGATTCCTTCATTTTCAAAGTATACAAAAGGTTCTACGGGGAATAATACTGTTGATCTAAATGCTACGGTATCATATCTAGTAATATTGGGATCTAATTGTAAAACAATTAATCCACTAGTGGCTTCGGTAATTTGAAGAAATTCGTCTATAGCTAGGTTGCACAATTCTTCTAGACTCAGATCTCCCGCTATTTTCTCAGTGACGCGAAGTAAAAGATTTTTTTCTCGGTAAAGTTGCAGAACTTCTTTACCCAATCCCCGATTTTCTTCCTCTCGATTCAAAACTTTTGAGAGATAGAGAGCTAAATTATCGGCATTATATCCAAATACCCATGCAATAATTTTCTCTCCAGATAAAACTGGATATTTATTTTCGGTAATGAGAGAATCGCTTCCACAAATTAGTTTTTCTTCTAAATCACATACCCCAAAAGGATAGCTGTCTAGATACATATCTAAAAATGGTAATATTTCTTTCTGAAGTAATTTAGATAATGACATAATAACTATATATTCTATTGAGTATCTGTTTAGTATCTGAAAAAAACTTATTAAGCTGATTCGATTGAGCGAAAATCTGACCACTCACACAAGAACTCTCTTCTATAAAATCTAATACAAACATGAGCAACGACACTTTTAATCTTACGGTTGGTTTGGTAGTAGTTTGTTTATTGATTTTGCTGGCTTTGTGGTTGCCCGATCTGTTTGAGGAGTAATACTAATTCACAAAAGTGTGCCAACACTTTTGTGAATTAGTATTACTCCTATTCCAGTTGCCTTGCTGCCAGACGCGCAAACAGACCATCTTGGGCGATCAGTTGCTGAAAATTGCCAACTTCCACTACTCGCCCCGCCTCAACTACAAAAATGCGATCAGCATTGATGATCGTACTCAGTCTATGGGCAATTACAACCCTTGTCGCATTTAAGCGATCTAAACTAGCGGTGACGATCGCCTGAGTGCGATTGTCCAGAGCGCTGGTGGCTTCATCCATGAGAATGATCTTAGGCTTCAGCACTAAGGCTCTGGCAATAAGTAAGCGTTGGCGTTGTCCTCCCGAAAGATTAGTTCCTCCTTCACTAATCACGGTGTGCATTCCCATCGGCATCTGTTCTACATCTTGAGAAAATCCAGCCATACGAGCCCCTTCCCAAGCTTCTTCTAGGGTAGCTAAGGCTCCTGCGGTGATATTCTCAAAAATTGAACCTGCATTGATCCGCCCATTTTGTAACACCACACCAAACTGACGGCGAACTGCCTGAAGGTTCAGTCCTGACAAATCTTGTCCATCATAATAAACAGTTCCCGCAGAAGGATTTTCAAACCCTAGTAGCAATCTAAAAATGGTGGACTTTCCACTTCCCGAAGGACCAACGATCGCAATAAATTCTCCTGGTTGAGCCTCGATGGTCACATCGTCTAATATTAGGGGGCCATCTTCACGATAACGAAAGGTAAGATGATCTAGCAAAATATGCCCATTGAGTCGGGTAGGATCGGCTTTGCTGGGATCAGATTCCTGTGGTGCTTCTAAGATTGGGCGGGCGCGTTCCCATAGGGGAACGATTTCGAGGATTTCTGTGGCTGTTGTGCTGAGATCAGTAATACCGCGCATAAACAGCCCTTGAGCAGAGGCAAATGCTAAATAGGAGCCAGCATTTAAGCCCACAGGGCTTTGGGACTGTCGAGACATTTGCATAAATAAAATCGCAAACCAAAACAACAGTATAGAAGTGATTAGAGGGATCGTTTCTGAAACAACTACCACACTGTTATTGATACGCTGAGCGCCCGATCGCAATTTGAGGATTTTACTTTGTTGTTTTGCCCAAGCTGCAAAAGCCCGTTCTTCCGCCATGGCAACTCTCAGTTTTGCCACGCCGTTGATTAGTTGAATTGTAAAACCACTCAAGATGCCACCTAATTCTTCTTGCTTGCGGTTTTTGACGATAATTTTTCGACTAGAAATAAAGGTGATCGCAAACATGACTAAGGAAATCACCATAATGACAATCGACAGTTGCCAACTATATACAAACATCAGCGCTAAATTGAGTACGGCAAATAAACTGCTAAGCAGCGTTCGTAAAGTGGCTCCACTAATTTGCGATCGAATATTGCTAACTGTGAGAACTCTAGACAACAGATCGCCAGAAGAATAATTACGGAAAAAAGCAGGACTTAACCGCAGGAGGCGATCCCAAATCCCTGGCTGTAAGATGCTATCGGCAGCACTCTCAACCCGATTAGTTAAAATGCCTTGAGAAACTTGGAAGGCTGATTGACCAAAGGCGGCGGCAAAAAGGGCTAATCCCAATTGACTAAGTAAGGAGCGATCGCTGTTGGGGATAGCATCATTAACCAAAATAGAGGTTGCTTGGGGAACAACCATGCCCAAAAGAGTTACAGTCAGACCAAATATGACAATGCCAATTGCAGAGAGTTCGTAACCTTTTAGTCCAAATAAAAATAGATCAACGGCATTCCGAACAATTACTGGCAATGGACGGTAAAACGTAAAGGCAATGGGCGAGATAGTCTCGGCAATTTCCTGAGTAACCGTTTGTTTGGTATTTTTTTTTGGATCAAAAAGGATATAACTCTGCCCCTTTGGTAACAACGCCCCAGGCGCATTATCTTCTTGAGAATAGGCAAGCATGGGGCCAGATTCTCGTTTCCACCATCCAGACTCAAGTAAAACTTGGCGAATTCGCATTTGTGAAGCTCTAGCGATCGCCGATAAAGGATCTTTGATCCGTTTGAGGTCTTCAGACTGACTAGGTGGTCGAATCACAATGCCTGCCATGCGACCCACCGCACCAGTTGCGGCTAACAAGGCATCGCCTTGTCCCTCCATCTGAGTTCGTTCTTCAGGCTTATGTAAAACGGAAACTAGATCCTCTAAGGCGGCATTTAATAAGTCTTTATTTTGTTGATTTCTCGCTTCAAAGCGTCGATAATTGCTCTCTAATTCCTGAGTTTCTAATAGTAGAACATTAACACCTACATTTTGATGGAACTGCCCTAACTCAATATGGAGATCTGTCCAGTCTTCTCGTTTTTCTGTCAATTGTGCGAAAACTTCTAAATCAGTCTCTGCAATAATCCAAAGTCCAAATCCAAGGGGAAATGTTCGCGGTGTTTCTAACCTTTGGTCTTCTAGATCCAGCCAAAGTGCCTTGCCCTGTCGAATGGTGATCCACAAAACTTGATTTTTAGAGGATAGTAAGGGCTGTTTAGAACTTAAAGAAATATATTGAGTGCTATCCACCAGCACAGGATCGATGGGAACTTGGGGATGAAGATGTTTACTCCAATGATAGATCCATAGATTTAGTTGACGTTGGCGATCGGGTTCGCGCATCTGGCCAGTAAAATCACTAATGGGAATGTCAACAAGCTCAGTTTCCGTCAGAGCTACTGCCACTAACTCCCAACCAAGCAAGCGATCAATACCAAATAAAGCTTCCCCAGATTCTACTGTAAATAAATAGCGTCGAACACCCTGCTGCTCCTGCTCTTGAATCTTACGGAAAAAGATGGCAAGCGTTCCTGTCTTGATTTCCCACACCCGATCAGGATCAGTGAGAACAAAGGGAATATTTCCTTTTACGATTGTTGGTGGTGAGATACTCATGTTAACCTTCCTCCGTATGGATTAGTCGAGCATAGGGACCATCTTGCTCTCGTAAGGACTCATGAGTCCCTCTTTGGACGACCTTTCCACGCTCCAACACAATGATTTCATCGCAATCCCTGATAGTGCTGAGCCTATGAGCCACCACAATACAGGAGCAACCTCGCCTTCGCAGATTTCGATCAATAGTGACCTCTGTTTCTGCGTCTAGGGCGCTAGTTGCTTCATCTAGCACTAAGATACTAGGGTTACGCACTAGCGATCGCGCGATTTCAAGACGTTGACGCTGACCTCCACTGATATTCATCCCTCCTTCAATTAGTTCTGCTCCATAACCATTGGGCATAGATAAAATCAAATCATGAATGGCTGAGTCTTCGCAGGCTCGGATCACTTCCTGATCACTAACCGTATTGTCCCAGAGCGTAAGGTTTTCTTTAACTGATCCGCCAAATAGAAAAATATCCTGCTCCACCATTGCGAGAGAAGTAGATAGAACATTTCTAGCCCATTCTTGACGAGGTTTTCCATCAAACAAAATTTCGCCTTCCCAAGGGGCATATAGCCCACAAACTAATTTGGCGATCGTAGACTTGCCCGAACCACTGCCCCCCACCAAAGCCACTCTTTGCCCTGGGGTAATTCGCAAACTGAAATTACTAATCAAAGGCGATTCAAGGCGATTATAACCAAAGGAAACATTTTGCAGTTCAACGAAGCCTTGTAATCGGAAGTTATGCTGATCTGTGGAGGGAAGATTGATCGCCAATTGGCGATCGGCTTCAGGATCGAGGGGATTTTCTAAAACGTCATTAATGCGATTTACATCTGCGACAAGGGTTTGGAGAGTACTGCCAAAATTTACGAGGGAATTCACAGGCTCTAAAAAGCTAGAAGTCAAGGATTGGTAAGCAATCAACATACCAATACTCAGATTCCCATCCATCACCCTGAACCCGCCCACTACTAAAATTGCCGCCGAAGTTAATGCAGTTAACAATGATGGTAAGGAGCTAAGCAATTGGGTTTGTAACCCCAGTTCCTGCTGAGCGTTTAAGGCTTTTGCATAGTATCCACCAAATTTGGAAAACAAATCTCCTTCTAAGCCAGAAGCCTTAACCGTCTCGATTGTTTGAATACCACCGATCGCCACACCCGCAACCTTACCGAATTCTTGAGCAAGTTTGGTATTAGCATCTACTCGACTAGTCGATAGCAAGGACAAAGCCGCAAAATTGATACTGGCAAAGCTAATCGCAATTAGGGTAAGTACCCAGTCGTACTGCAACATGACGATGAAGTAAAAAAACATCATGATCACATCAATTACCGTAGTTGCTAAGGGACCAGATAAAATATTGGCTACCTTATCATTAAGCTGGGAACGATTACTGATTTCTCCTGCGTATCTTTGGGCGTAAAATCCAATAGGTAAGCGCAAAGTATGCCATAGAAAGCCTCCCGACATACTTGCGGTTAGCTTGAGCATTAGTCGCCGTAAATAACTCAGACGCAACTTGGCTAGAAAGCCTTGCAAAATTGCCGTTCCCAACATCCCAATTACTAAAGGACGCAACCAATTTTCACGACCTTGCACCAGAATTTCATCGACAAAAACTTGGGAAAAAGCAGGAACACAGAGGCGAGGAATAGTTAGGAGCAATCCTGCCGTTATTGCTAAGAAGATTGCTCCTTTTGAACTTCGCAATAGTTCGACTAGTCCCAACAAGATATTAGGCGACCTGCCGTCTTTCTGAAAACCTTCTCCCGGCTCAATGACCAAAACTACGCCAGTAAAGCCTTCATCAAACTCAGTTTCCGAGACACTGCGTCTTCCTGAAGCTGGGTCACTGAGAAAAACTCGGTTTTTGGCAAACCCTTCTACAACTAGAAAATGATTGAAGTGCCAAAATACGATGTATGGAGGTTTTAATTCCTTTAAATCCGTCAGACGCTTACTAAATCCTTTAGCCACCATCTTGTAATTGCGGGCAGCCTTCAGTACGTTAGAAGCTTTACTTCCATCTCTTGATACTCCACATTCTCGCCTGAGTTCGGGCAGGGGAACAAAAAGCTTGTAGTAAGCCATGATAATCGCTAAGGCGGCAGCCCCACACTCTACAGCTTCCATTTGCAGAATTGTAGGTGTTTTGGCGATCGCATTTTTTGCAAAGGATAACTTCATAGATTCCAGCTAGTAAATACCTGTAGTGGAGCGAAGGAAAGGCAAGATATAGGTTATGGGGGCTCTTTCTTCTACTAAAACTTGAACAGTAGAAAGTGTGCCAGAATCCAAATTGATATTTGGTCCTTTGGAAGATGACCATTTATAACCACTACGATTGGTACTATCTTCTTCCAACTCAATAAAGACCTCAACTTGAGGAGAACCGTTGGGGAGCAAAGCCTTGGTCGCTTCTTCACTACCAATTAAGGTGGTTACGCCTTGAATTGTGGGGATGTAAGGAGATATGGTTTTGACTTTGCCTAAAATACCTCCAAACTGCTCTCTTTTAACTTGGGCTGGGGTAATTTGCACCTGCATACCCGTTGAAACTTGCCTTCCACTCTGATCAGGAAAATAGGCGACGGTGATTAGTCTCTTGCTCGGATCAGGGAGACCAATAGAAGCCAATCTTGTCCCCGAATTAACAATTTGACCAGAAGTCGCTGTCATTTCTAAAACAACTCCCTCATATTCGCTCTTCACATTAGAAGAGTCTTTTATCTGCTGCTCTAGCCGTGAAATGCGGCTTCTGACCTGCTGTATCTGATTAGCACGCCCAAAAGAACTATCTTGAATTTGCTGCCTTAATCGAGCTTCTTGACTATTTAAATCTTTTAATTTTGATTCAAAATCATCAATTGAATTAAGATTCTGGAGGTATTGTCTTTCGGCATCGGCTTCCTGCGAGTCTAACTGCTTAAGCTGCGCCCTCAGATCCGCAATAGTAGATAGATTTTGTAAATACTCTTGTCTGGCTTGCAAAACCTGATCTCCCGTTATAATCCCGCGATCTAACAAATTTTGGCGAGTTTTCAAACGATCTTCAAGGGCAGGGGATAGGTTATTTAACTGGATCAGTCTTTCTTCTAATGCTTGACGCTGAAGGCGTATGGCAATCACTCCTTTTTCTCTTAAGGTCGGAATCAATGCATTAACTTCAGAAATATTTTTCCTGAGTGAACTTCTTTGCTGTTGAATCGATTCTACTTGCAAGTCGGACTGACGATTTTGTAATTGGGTGGAGCTTTGATCTTGTCCCTCCAGCTCTCGAAGCTGTTGCTTTTCAAGTTGTAGTTGCTTGACTAAATCTGGCTGAGATAAAGTTGCTACTATTTGACCTTTCTCCACTACATCGCCAACCTTGATATTAAGAGCCGCAATTTGTCCAGTTCCGACACTTTGTAATGGTACGACTCTTCGGGGGAATACAATAATTCCTTGTCCAGCAACTGTAACTGGTATCTTTCCGAAAATGCTCCAAACTAGGGCAACTAAAGCAAGCCCACCCAAAGCTGACAGGGGAATCCAAGACTTAGCATCAGCAACATACATTAGCTGATCTAAGCGCTCAGGAGAAGAAAGACGCTCTACGGATTCTTGTCGAAATAGCCTGCTCATACATTACCTCTAAGAGAAAGTCGTTTTAACATCCAATCAAATCTCGCGCCTGCTAATGTTAGGTTATCTAAACTGTTATCGTCTAGTTCATCTTCATATAAAACATTTGCTTGTAGGGACTGGTTGCGATCGTACGATCGCCTTTTACCGTAGCCCATCCGTTCGATCAGCGCCTCAGTTTTTGATGTAATTAAAATACTCAACATCCGATAAAAGCGAGAGGCAAAGCCTAGATTCTTTTGCAACTCCAATTGTAAAGCGGGATAGGGAATAGCCAAGAAGACGGATTCTTTCAGGGTTTTGGTGGCAACCGCAGAAATTGGACTTAGATTTACAAATGTGGTTTCCCCTGTTATCTCTCCCGTAGTTAGATGAATAATTTCTGCGCCGATCGCCTCTTCGCTTTGACTACCTGATTCTAGAGAAGCAAAAATACGCGACATTTTCCGAGGCTTGTCGAAGGCGGATACAGCACAGACTGCGTTAAGTAATACAAACAAAAATTCGACAGGACGACCAGCTTGAATAAACACTTGCCCCTCAGGAATAACTTCAATCTTGCCATTTTTTAATAACCAATCGACATCGCCATCACTGAGTTCACCAAAAGCCGCTCCGCCTGCCATCATTGACTGCACAAATCCTAATTTACGCGAAAGATACTGGGGAATAATGCGTTGACAACGCTCGTTAGAATGGGAAGCAAGGGCGTGGTAAAACCTTGCACCAAAGCCATTATCCTGTTCCATTCTTTCATAGATAGCCTGATGGGATAACTTTAATACTTTAGATTTGGTAGTTGCTTTCACGGATACAGCCGATTGAGCGACACCAAGAAATGCTGATTCTCCAAAAATTTCCCCAATACCGAGTTCTTCTAACTTTTGATCAAGTGAAGTAACATTTTCTAGGGCAGCAAAGGCTCGTCCCATAATATTTCCACTTTCACTGGCGATCGTGCTAATACAGTCCCCTTCCAATAAAACAAAAAAGTTAGTATTAACTCGCCCTTGCTCAATCAACTGTGTATCAGGAGCTATATCTAATTGCTGACCAGTGGCAATCATCCAGTCAATATCATTATTAGTGAGTTCTTTCAATAAAAATTCAGTCATAAAAATTATTCTCCAAGATTTTCTTCAGAGATAAGACTCTCTTTTCCAGTCAGCAAAGGGGTAAATCGTCGAATTGACTGATGTAAAAGCTCAATTGCATTGGGCGCAGCTAACTCCTCTAGGGTAAGATAGCTAAGAGCAATTAGCAATAAAAGTTGCTGATCTTGTTGATTTCTTGAGTTAGCGTAAAATTCTTGGGTAAATTTTTCTAGATTTTCTGCCGCAGCTTTGATTAACTTTTGAACAATTTGATAAGCTGAATCTGATAGGGGAGGAGTGCCGCGATAATTTTCTAATCTAGCTCCTTCACGATAGATCGGAAATCTTTCTAACCCCATAAAAGCCAAGAACCATTGAGCCTTAAAAGTCCCTGTCGCCGCTACAAGACCTCGGTAGTCAGCAATCAATTCATCCACCAAATTATTTCTCATAGAATTTAGAAATCTTCTGGTGCAGTAGTGGGTACATTCATGTTCCAAACGAATTAGGTGAGATAAATTAAGCCACTCTGACAATTCTAACCCCAAGGTAGAAGGGGAGACATTGCTATAAAATCCTTTGCTTGAGATGATGAATCGATCTTGATATAGAGACTTCTGGGGAATAATTTTTTTAAACTCTAGCTGCCAATCTGATTCATTAGGCGGGGATAATTGTTTACTACTCCATTGATAACTCCACTTAGATCGATAATCGTTAATCCGATCCCAATTGTTGTATCCGCCGACAATACAAGCTCCCATAGACTCAGGCACAGGTAAGGGTTCATTTTTTTTAGTAAGCGCTTGAATCAGCGTCACAAAATCTTGGCGATCGCCCACTAAAATCACAGGAATTGGTCCTGCTAAAGTTTCATGCAGGAATAACTGGACTTGATCAGGCTGTATCAGGGCTAGCCCTGTGGCTTCTGGCAAATTCTCTGTGGTAACCCCACGTTTTGTCGCCGCTTGATAACTTTCTACTTGACTTATTCCCTCCTTGATGGGGAATTGCAACTGAACTAGCTTCTGGGATAAAACTGAAAATGCACCTGTGATCGCCGCTAGATTAGAATAATTTTGCCAAGTCTCGACATGCGGTTCTGGTACTTTAGCAGCATGGATTGCCTCAACTAAATTTTTGTATTCAAATGTACTCTGATTGTAATCGAGTAGTTCCTGTAAATTGGAATCGGTAGCGCCAAAGTTTTTTAAGATTGCTAAACGAAAAAGTTGTGTTTCCAAGCATTCTCCTCAAGTCGCCTTTCTAGCCAATTATGTTAGCAAAGTTTTTACAAAAACAATAACTGATTTACACTCGATAAGTAGCTGGGGATAATTAAATATAAAAAAACTAAAAGTTATGGTGAAACAGTAGTGTATGCCATGGGTTTTGGTTCGTTTTTTTAATATTGTTTAATGTAGTAAATAATGTCTTTAAAGTAATATTTACAAATACTAAAGAATATTTATAGATACAATATTTTATCTGCAATTATTTGCAATATTGTATTGGTGGCTAGATAATCGTGAGAGAGGATTATAAATGTTGCAACGAACCATCCGCGCAGCTTTTGTTTTAGTGAGTTTTACAAATTTATGGGAATCTTCAGTCTATGCTCAGAAAATGCCTCCTCCCAAACCTATAGATTCAGCCCAAAAGCCACTACAGGAAAAAAATAACCAAGAACCTCTCTTAGAAAATCCCATAGATTTAATCCGCCCTACTAAAGCTGATGAGGTAGAGCCGAAAAAACTAGTATCATTCACACTTGAGGAAGCTATCGATTTGCGACTTGCTAAAAATCGACAAGTTCAAGCTGCCAAACTGCGTGTCGAGCAGGCTAAAGCCGCCATCCGAGAAGCAGAAGCCACATTACAACCAACAGCAGCTTTACAGATCAGTCTTTCTCGTGACTTAAGTGCTTCTAATCAACTAGCAATAGAAACTAGTAAAAGATCTGCCTTACTCCAAGGTGCTGACCCCAATTCCCTCGCATTTCAACAAATCCAAAACTATACAACAACTACCCTTTCTCCGACCCTAAGTTTTAGCTATGGGTTGTACCAGCCTCAGCGCAGCCCTCTAATTGAGAGCGCTAAGAAATCATTACAGTTAAATAAGTTAGAAGTGCAACGACTTTCCCAACAAATTCGTCTTGATATTACCAACGCTTATTACTCTATTCAGCGAGCCGATCAACAAGTTTTGATTGAAGAAGCTGCGGTGCGCCAGTCGGAAATGAGTGTTTATAATGCTGAAGAACTTCTTAAAGGACAACTTGGGACTCGCTTTGACGTTTTAACATCTCAAGTACAATTGGACGAGTCCACGCAAAGATTAATCAGAGCAAAAAGTCAGCAGCAAGCCGTAAGTCGGAGGTTTGTAAGATTACTCGATTTATCGCCGACGATTATTCCTAAAGCTTCGGAGCCCATTAAACAGGGTAAGGCATGGGAGCTTTCGCTCGAAGATAGTATTTTGTTGGGTTTACAGCAACGAATTGATCTCACCCAACAGGAAATAAATCGTCAAATAAGCCTTAATAGAGCGGAGTTTGAAGAAGCATCTCTTCAGCCTCAAGTGAATCTTTTTGCTAATCTCAGTGGTTTGTCGTTGAGTACGGAAGATCCTCGAGATCCTAGTAATTTTGCCTATGGAACAGCATCTGGTTACTCTATAGGTTTGACCTTCCAATGGAGACTTCTAGACGGTGGATCTGCCTCTGCTAAAGCCGAGCAGCAGCGTATAAATGCGGCGATCGCTACTAACCAATTTGCAGATATTAAAGCTCAGGTGCGCCTAGAAATAGAAGAAGCCTATTTTAGTTTGAAGGCAAATGAGAAAAATATTGTGATTGCCGAAAAGGCGCTCAACCGTGCCGAAAAAAATCTCGAACTTGCTCGTATAAGATTTCAAGCTGGAGTAGGTTTACAGACTGAGGTAAATATTGCCGAAGCTAGTCTCACTCAAGCAAGAGGAAATGTTTTACAGGCAATCATTGGCTACAATCAAGATCTTGCCGCACTTCAGCGTGCTGTAGGTAACAGTACAGAACCTTAATAAGTTCTATCTATTTTGTTAACTTCAAGCTAGAATTGACAAATTTTGTGTATAGTGACTTCAAGAAATCAGTGTAGGGCTTATGTCTAAAATTATTTCCATCCATTCCTATCGCGGCGGCACGGGCAAATCTAACACCACAGCCAATCTGGCGGCTTCTCTTGCCTGTGTAGGCAAACGTGTGGGCATCGTGGATACTGACTTGCCATCACCCGGAATCCATGTTTTGTTTGGGTTTGATGAGAGCAAACTAAATAAGACGCTAAATGATTTTTTATGGGGGCGCTGCCCTGCCCAAGAGGCGGCTTATGACGTTACCTCCACTCTAGGTGAAGCGGCTACTTCTGGAAGTGCGCTTTATCTGATTCCTGCCAGTGTTCGCATTAATGATATTTCCAAGATTTTAAGAGAAGGTTATGATGTTGAGCTTTTAAATGATGGTTTTCAAGACTTAGTGGAACACCTCCAGCTTGATTACCTATTTATTGATACGCATCCCGGTCTCAGTGAAGAAACCCTCCTTTCTTTGACCATTTCTGATTTAGTAATTTTGATTTTGCGTCCTGATCAGCAGGATTTTCAAGGTACGGCGGTGACAATCGATGTGGCTCGTAAGCTAAATGTTCAAAAGCTCTTATTGTTAGTGAATAAAGCTTTACCAGAATTTGACTTTGATGAGCTTCAAAAAAAGATTGCAAATACTTTCCAGATTGAAGTTGGAGGAGTACTGCCTGAGTCAACAGATATTATTCGTTTGGCAAGTAGCGGTATCTTTTGTCTAAATTTTCCTGACCATCAAATTTCTAAAGTTTATCGTCATGTTGCTTCATTGATTTAGTCGGAAATTTAATGGGAAATTACTCGGAGTAAACCTCCTCGAATTAGTCGTTTTATGAGGGTCACTTTTCCATCGTCGGTTAATGTATCAGGCAGATCGCCAACTTTAAATGCAGAATTGGTATTAGCAACAAAGAGAAAAGCAGTCTCTAGATGGCGTTTACCCGTGATTGTGTTGCCGGGAAATTGGATGCTTGCCCCGTCAAACCCTGTTCGGATCACTCGGCAATGCAACCCCGATCGCTTGATTACAGTAGAAGTGAGATTTACTTCTTCCAGTTGATGTAGTTGCTGAAAATGTCCGTCAGGTAAGGGTGTAGTCTGATGAATAAAGCGATCGCGCAAAATCTCTAATCCATCTCCTAAGGCTTGAGGATCGATCGCCACTGTATTCAAGATTTCTTGAAAGGTTTCCTGAAGCATAGTTATGGCTTCTTGATTGTCTAGATAGCCAAGGGGGAGAGCCTTGCGTAATTTGGGATTACGCAAGGCGACAGCCGTAAGAGCGCTATTCACTAAATCAAGCCATTGAGCAGGATAAACGCCGAGGGTGACATGGAGCGAAAAATTATCAAGGGTGGCGGCGTGGTGAATGCATCCCCTAGGTACATAGAGGAGATCCCCGGGATTTAGTTGGATGGATAATTGGGGATCGCCAAGACGAGCTTCAGGAATCACGGGTTGAAAGCTACCCAACAAAGGCACAGTATTTATCGATGAGTCGGTGGGATGCAAATACCATTGCTTACTTCCTTCAATCTGTAACACAAATACATCATGGGTATCATAGTGCGGCATCAATCCTTTAGAGTTGGGAGGCGAAAGGTAACAATTTGCCACCACTGCATGATTGAGAAAATACTGCACGTTCAAGCAAGCTTGGGCAAGGGGTTGCCAGTACTGCTGGAGTCCATTAATTATGATGGTATGCCCTTCGTTATAAGCCTTGTAAAGCTGGTTGAGATTGAGACTGCGATCGGGCTTGATGTAGCGATCGGGAAGCAGTTCTTGTTGATTGGCGACTACTCGAATATCAGGCGGAGTCAGATGATGCCGAGCCAGCAAAATATCCATCTCTTCGAGAGATAGCAATGTTTGATAGAAGTTGGCGGCTCTTCCTGAAATATGCAGGGGTTGAGTTTCCCAGTGTTTTTCCAGAAAATCGGAGAGCGCGATCGGGTTTAGTAGTTTGAGAAAATCGAAATTATTATCGTTTAAATTATCATTGAACATAATTCGTAATCAAGATATAGAAGTTGATTGAGGCTTGGTGCGTAACTTAAAAAAGGTATTAGCTAGGAGCATCATCCCTGTGTTTGGCAAAGGCATAGAATCTGATTCAGGAAGATCGACTAAGATAGACTCCAGACGCAGTAAATCATCCTCATTCTTAGGATATTTCAGAAACATCGGATCAATTATCTGTTCCGATTTTGCGAGTGAAATCCCCGTACTATGGGGTAGATAGACCTTATGGAAATGACGATATTCGCCTGTATTAACTAAATATTCCCAACCATGGGCTTTTTGGAAAAGGCTATAAAATCCTGAAGCGGTAATATAAAAAAATAAATTTGCTAGAGGGTTATAACCTTCGACCGCCGTAAGGGTCGAGTTCCTGAGATCTATATGCCAAATTTTACTTTGGCGATCAGAAAAGATGACTTCTAACTGATAGATAACTTGCCAATTCTGATGCTCTGCAAACAGAGTACTTAAATTTTCTTGAATGAAAGCTACCAAATTTGTCGAAACTTCGTGAGCAATTGCTTCTTGTAAAGTTTCTAGGGGATAGCCCAGAGGATTGTGATCTTGTAGATCTCTATGGAAATTGACGGGGACAAAGGCGATCGCTTCTCGATCATTTACCATCATGCGGGCATAGGAAGAAGCTGAGGGATGGTGCTGAAAACCTCTGTCAATATCTAGTTCGGCGATATCCCCAGGATCTAGACTACAAACCTTTGATTGAGGCAGCACAGTCGCCATATCTTCACAAAAACGTTCACGGGTCTGGGGAAAAGCAATCTGATTTTGCCAAGCTCCAGAATTGATGTACTTCCATCCTTGAGCGCCAGGAATGACTACATCAGGATTGACTATGCTGATCAGACGATACAGATGATCGTAAACATCAAAGGGGAAACCTAAGCCCTGATTAGTTTGATATTTTGATTCCATGCCCACATTCCAAGGGGTCAAAAATATATCAATTTTCGGAAAAATTTGTTTCACCTGTTCAATCGTAGCAGGAGCGAAGAAGGTGTCTACAGCATTCCAAAACACACCACTAGGGTCAGCAAACACCATGCCAAATTCAGGTACTCGCACCTCTGATCGCGTGGTCATCAGCGTCGTATCTCCCATTTTCACTTTCTGGAATTCCTTGAGTGGATAGATATGCTTGTATCCCAAATTTTGTAAGCATTCCATTAAAAGTTTATCGGGAGGAATGAGAACATCTATATGTTTAGGGAGATAGGTGAGGGAGCGAATATCAAAGTGATCGGTATGTTTGTGAGAAATCACTAAAAAGTCATAGGCTGGCAATAAATCGGGAAAGATTTCTCTCTGGGGGCAAGAGGCATTAGTGCCATCACAAAAAGGGTCCCAAAGTAAAGGATCCATCAAAATTTTGCAATCCTGAGTTTCTATCAATAAGGATGCGTGACCTAAGAAATTAATCTTCATAGCTGTAAACTACTTTTCCAAAGCGATCTGGGGAATTATACGTACGGTCAAAGAACGGTGCGACATCCTTGCCTGTATAGACACTATCGATCGCTACATGCAAATTTCCTTGAGCATAATCGGCGATCGCTTGGGCTAAATCAGAAGTAAGTCCAATACAATTACCAATAATCGAAAGATTGTAAATCATCGTTGTGTATAAAAGACTTTGGGGACTTATACCTATATCGGGAGATTGGGTTCCCGTCAGATCTGTAAATTGATCATAAAGTCCACAGGTTATATATTTAGCTTCTGGTTTCATCACTGGCAACATTCTGGCAATATGCAAATCGAAAAAAGGATCGATGATGCTATGAAATCCACCCTTAGTTTCCTCCAGAACGGATGTAGCTGTTTCGGGTTCAATCCACGTCTCTGAATTCGGGTTGATCGGCACGACCCGATCAACCCCGATCGCCTGAATTTTGTCGATGAACTTGCTCGAACTGGTCAGCGCATACACCCGAATTCCCATTTGCTGACGATATTTTTGCAGCGCATGGAGTACAAATAAGGATGTATTGGATCTGGCGGCGGTGACTAAGATATTTTGCTCTGGCTGAATCTGCAACTTGCGGATCATGCTATAACTGGTTTGCCCACCAATACTAAATGAGGCGGCTACATCGTCGGGCATAACATCAGGAATTTTAATTAATTTAGCCCGATGGAGAATCCGCAACTCTTTAGAAGCGTGGTTTGTGGGAACTCCCGGTGGTAACCCAGTCACACCAGAGTTGGGATAGCAATTATTAGCAATCACGCGATCGCCTGCTTTTAAATCAATTACATCGGCTCCTACCGCGAGGACTACGCCGACAAACTCTGAGCCTATGGCATTAAAGCGATTGGCGGGGGCGCTAGTTGCGGTATTTAGAATTATTCGTTTATCTCGATAGTTGCAAGAAAAGGCTTTGACTTGGAACAGAACATGATTAGTGAGGGCAGGATCATTAGGGGAAAAGGTAATATCTTTAGTATGGATAACTCCACAATTCACCTGTATACCTTCAATCTCGATACTGTCAACAAAACTCTCTGCCGACATAATTGTTTTAACTTGAGAACCACAGATCGCAACTGTTTTCATACTAAATTTGATTGACTTTAGTGGATGGCAGTTTTTATTTTGCCTACGGCAAAGTAAAAAACCCAAACTTTTACTAGAATTGATTTTTAACTTTCAAAGGAGTATGCGCTCATTTGAAAACTGTTATAGGTAAGGGGGAAGAGCAAATTGGGCAATGTAGCTGATTTGCTCTCGGCAACGATAGCGGGGATGGGCTTTGATGGGCGATAGCTCGTCAATATCATAGGTTTCAGGAGTACAAGGAGCATTAAGTGCCGAAACAGCCAGAGATGTGGAAATCATTTTATGGTTATCCACATATAAAGAGATATTGTGATATTCTTCACCGATTTGCTGTACTTGCGATCGCTTTCTAGGATCGGCAAATAGATTCAGTTGCATCATCTTTAATTTGAGCTCTGACTGTTCATCAGCTTCAAGGCGCAGCGAAGAATAAAATGGAATTGAGGCAGGAAAACTACCCGCAGATTCTAAAAAGTCTAATAGCCTTAGTTGTGAAGCCCTCATAGCCCGTCCCCGACTGCCTAAAGCGGCGATCGTCAAAATTGCTAAAGCTGTAGAAAGAGGAATATCAAAATAACCAAAACTAAAGTCTTTATTACGACTGCTTAGTACTTCTTCTAAAAGTTGCTGACGAGCTAATTGGCTGGTGGGAGTATCTTCTTGCAAAGCGAGGGCTAAATAGTAATCTACTAAATAGGGATTGGCAAAATACAAGCCACTGCGCTCAGCCATTCTATCTGTCAAATAGGTAATCGGAGTTTTCGGTTCTAGACCATGGGATAACTGGAGTGCCCGTATGATTGAGGTGGTAGCAAAGTCTGTTTGACACCAATGGACGCAACTGGGATCTTTGATCATTCGATGGGGTTGAGGTGATTCCGCCCATAACTGAGGATAGTAACCTTGCCCATCCCTAAATTGTTCTAGGGCTGCAAAGGTTGCCGATAAATCTCCTGTCAGTCCCTGCATGACTAGAGCTGAGTCCGTAGCAGTGACTAATCGCTTTTGGTGAAAAGCCCACAGAGATTCTTGTTGTTGACTGATTATGTAAGCTGATAGCTTTGTATAGGTCTCTGTGAATTGAGTATCCCGAAGCGATCGCAATACAAATCCCAAAGGAACCAGATCGCCATAGGGAAAGGGCTGTTCTGGAGCAGGGGGAACACAGGTCATCGATAAGGGACTTTGTAATGCTTCTTCGGTTAATTTTTGGAGCCAAGCGATCGCCTGATTTTTGCTCCAAGTAAGGCGGCGCGAACCTGCTTCTAGAAGTCCTTTTTCCAGAGGCGGATCAATTTTGCCATGTTGCAAGAAAAAGAGATTACAGTTACCCGTGCGCTCAAAATGACACAAAATTCCTGCGTGAATATGAATTGGTAGTCGATTACGGAATTGAGCTACATAATAGCCATCTTGGGATTTACCTTCTACAAAACGGACTCCCACAGCTCTTAATAATTCATAGTGTCGATGATCGGGTGGATGCTCAGAATTGTAATCAAAAATGGCAGTGGCGTGACCTTCATGATCCCGGAGAACTAGGTGCAGCACTACGGGAGGAAATCCTGCAATTTCACCTAAGCCAATACAGTCCGCTTCATCGATCGCAAATAACGATAAGCGATCGGCAAATTGATGTCCTAAAGTTTTGCCCTGTGGTGGTTTTTCGCAAAGATTTCCAGAGTAAGGATCAACTAAGGAATTCTCGAGAAGTGGAGCTACTAACCTGCCAGCACTCGTGAGTACCACATGGCTAAAAGGATGGAGATCGAGGTTTTCAGGCAAGTAAAACATCGCACGAGCTACTTCATCTCCTGCGATCGGGCGTACTTTTTCGAGGTTAAATAACACCATCCATTCTAGAGACTGGGGCAGTAAATCAAGGATATTAGAGATTTTCATCGGTCAACTCCTTTATTTTTGATGCATCATGAATCCATCCATTTACGGTGAAGCGACCATCTAAAAATTTTTGGGATGGACATTGAACTTGAGTGACTTCATGCATAAGTTGACTTGGGAAAAAGACAATGCAGTTATTTCTTGGAATAACCACGTGATGACCTGTTGGTACAAATTTTCCGCCTTTTCCTCCCTTTTCGCCTTCAAATTTCCCATCATAAATACGCAACTCCCCGCCCGTAAAAGCTTTTGGTTGCTGATGAAAATAATAAACAAATGTCAATATCCGACTTGCTACAGCCTCTATTCCATTGTCATTATGCAGTTTGAAGTATTCACCATCGTTATGGGCTGTGAGTTGGGCTTCAATAGGACCAATAGAAAATTCTGGGGTTTGTAATGCAGCTAAGATTTTGGGAAGGACTTGACGCACTTTTTCGACAATTAAAGGAGAAAGGGTAAAGGGTGGATCAAGAATTAAAGAATGTCGATGATATTGGCGATCGCTCACAGGTAATTTCTGATTATAGACATCGCTTAACACAAAGTCATCGTGATGATTTTTAGTAAATTGCCATAGCTCCTCTTGTTCAGACTCAGTGAGAAAGTTCTCTATTTCGACAAAGTTTTTAGGATTGTTGATCGATTGTCTAATTTCTTGATGATTTAAAATCTTACGAGCCACGTAAAGATAGGACTTTGCCTCTTGGGGAACATCGTCTTCATAGGTAACTTTTACATGATGAATGCCCCGAAATATCATTCCTTCATTTTTAGCTCCCAAGATCTGAGTTAACCGCTTCAAACCCTCTGGCCATTTTTCCTGATTAGCACTCTCCCTCAAGTATCCTGGGTAGGAAAATATCGCCTCGCGTTTTTCTGGCACACAAAGCGATCTCTCTTCTAAGAAATTAAAAAAGTCACTCCATCTTGGCTCTAACGAAGGCTGTTGATATAAATAACACTCCAAGCCAATCTTTGATTGTGTAGAATGATCAACATCAATATCAAGATCAACCCGATCAACAAGGGGAGAGAGTAAATGCAGAAACTGAGACAACTGCTCAATATTCCCTTTCCAACCGATCTGCGATAAATACAAACCAATTTGCAGAGGCGAAATATTCCGAATACATAAACGCACTGTCTCCACTTGACGAGCTAACATTAATCCGATCTGAAACACATGAGCGCCCTGAGGTAGCGCTTGAAAACAGTGATAAAGCTTTTCTTGGTTGGCGATCATTAAAGATTTTCCTAATAACAAAGGAAAAATTTCTTCTACTAGCCAAGCACGGCGTTTTTTCTGCTCTGCCAGAGAGTCACATCTGTAAACATCATTTATCCCCATAAAAAAACTGGGGAGAGGGATTTGATCCTTTACAAAACAATTAGGAGTATCAAATTCTAGCCAAATATTAAATATATCCGTGGCGATCGCCGAAGTACTCATGTTCCATTCTATCGCAAAAGCCTGTATTCTTTGCCAAATCGGTTCTTCTGTAACCAACGAGGGTAAGGATATGTCATAGTTGCGATCGCCAAGTACTTTTTTTCCCGCTTCTTCGGCAGCAACGCAGAGCAGAAAGTCAACCTCCGCAAGGGTATTACCTAAACGATATTCAAAGCCAAAGAAAGGTGAGAGTGCATTAGGTAATAGTTGAGCAATGCGATCAATTGTGTTCCAATTACTAACTGTGATCAATTTAGGAACAACCGCAGGTTCAATCAGACGTAATATTTCTGCGAGAGAATTACTTATTTTGATCATACAGCCCCCGACTTGATTGCAAAATTGGGTATTTGAGCCAACCATTCTTCTTTAAGATTATATTGTTCACAAACAATACTAATTCTCGGTTGACTAGTTTGAACCGATTGAACTCTATGGGTGAGATAACCTAAAAAATGTAGCAGCATATTCTCCTGTGGCTGAATGATTGCTATTTCTTGAGAATCTAAAGACAGCACTAACTGCCCACCTTTCATATCCTGAGGTACTTGCACATATAAGACGCTTACCAATCGAGGACTTACTAATTCTTGAAAATATTCACAAATACTACAATCTATATGCTCAGTAACACAAGAACCTTCAGTCAATATTAAAATATTTAAATAGAATGCATTACACGAAGATTTAAGAGCAGCATTGATATAGGTAGATAATTCGGGGAAATGTTCAACAACTACGGGAATCCCTTCTTTTCTAAATATTATGGAGAAACCTTGAGTACTGGCAAAACTTTCACTGAGTTGACTAGTCTCCAGATAGGGAGAGACAAGGATTTTCTGAGCAAGAGCCGTAAGTTCGTCTACAGGTAAACAATTAAAACGACGCGCATGAGAGCGGACAGTTGGCTGAGGCGGCAGGATAGATATAGATTGAAGAATATCAGTGATGTTACTCATTTTGCCTTACGGTGAATCAGATCTAACAAATCCTTGCTTCAAACCACTTTGGGTCAAGCTATTGCCGATATTCCAAGGATAGACAATCGTTTCACAACCTAAATTTTGCAAATAGGACTTTACTTGTGGTATCAGAATTTGATCATGTACCGTAGGCTTCCCTAAATCTGCCCAACTATCGGCATAGGGGAGGCAAGCCTTAGCCTTGACTTTCGCACATACTTCCGCAACTCCCTTTGGTCCTAATGTGGCTGTATATTCACCTTGCGACTGACAAGTCACACCTAAAATAGGCGGATTACTCAGCAAATTTGAGACAATATCTAATCCCCACGAGGTAATATCTACACCAATAGAATTGTAAGAAAGTGGTTGAAAATTGCTCACTAACCAATCGATCGCCCCAAAGCGATCGTACACTTCGTCAGCAACATCCAATATAGAATGCTCGGGTTCGATTCCTGCATCAATCAAAAACCATGATCGATAGGAATCAGTTTCGATCAGATAAGTATTTCCCCAATTTTTTAAGTCTGGATGCACAGGTTGAGGATATTCGGGGACGAGAACTTGTTCTCCATAAAATGGCAATACATGCACATCAATGTCGCCAATCTTAATGGGATCACTATTCCATGGGACATCATACACATGTGTAAAACCAATCTCTCGCAATTGCGCTGCCATGTCTTCGCAGGTAATTGACCCGCGCGGAACTCTCGGCACAATGATCGGAATGTCAGGGGGAAACTGCATCAGTGTGGGGTAATGCCAGTGATCGTAATGGCTATGGGAGATGAGAATTCCATCAACCAATCCCTCCAACATCGCCCGTGAAATATCGGTATTTAGCTTAGGATCGCCGTAATTAGAGTGCAGATGAGGATCAACTAGAATACCTGTAGTTTGGCTGCGATAGAGGAGCGCCGCGTGCTGTAAGCGATAGATTCCAGACTCGTTTTTGAAAGATTCTGATGGTACAAATGGTTTCTGTTGCAGCACCCAAGATTGCAAAAACATTTCTAAAATAGGCTGCATTTGGTCGCTAATCTGGGTTGCAATCTCTTGATAAGTAAACCGAGACTGACCACAAAGATGGAGAAGATGGTGCAGTTGGCGCACAAATTCTCCATCTTGCATCGCAATCATCCCTCTCTTTTGCAAAAAATCGGGAAATCGACCGTTACCAAAATTAAGGAGTTGCCAATAATTGCGATCGGGAAATAGAAATTTTTCCTTTAAACTAAAGGAATTCACTGGATCATTTTCTTGCAAGTCAAACAGTTTGGCGACAACTTTTTCATGTTTGGCAGATGAGCGCAGAATTGCCTCTCCTAAATCTTTGAGGGTTACGAATTGATTGAGAATTTCTTGGATAAAAGGCTGAATGGCGTAACATAAACGATCCGCAGAAGTTAAGGCTTGTAGTTGAGAACCTTTCATAAAAGAAATAATGTCTGCCATAAGCGATCATAAAAAGTGATTTTTGTTATTAAAAAATTAGACAACTTTAGAGACTGTTTGAAAAGTTTAGTCATTTGCTAACAATATCAATTGATTCCCCCCACTTGCGAAAGGGGGGATTATTAAAAGAGTCTCCTTTTTGTACAATAAAGTACTTCAAAACCAACTAAATGTCATTATTACCATTAAGCAAGTGACGGTCAGTCCATATACAGGAAAAATAAAGACAGAACAACTTTTTGAGGGTTATTTTTTGTTGATTTTACATAGGTTAAGCAATTACTAAAAAATTAGCAACCTACCATTTCACATTATAATTAGAATATCCAGCAGTAAAACTACCATATCCAGAACCAGCATAGGTACCACCAGCAACTGATTCTAGTTCTTTATCAGAAAGATCTCCTCCATCTTGCCCCTGTTTAAAATGCTCCTGACTCTTTTGAACTTCCACCCATAGCTCTTCAGAAGTAATGTCATAACCTTTAGAAATAGCCAATTCCGTAACAGCTTCTCGATCATCTTCTGCTTCTAAAGCCTTAATCAGTTCTTGAGCAAGGCTCTCATCAGTTTTTACTTTTTCAAGAAACTCTTGAACTGTAATTGCGCTCATCTTTAAGTTCTCTATTTGTATTTGGAATTAGATTAGGGAGTATTCTGCAATTGCTCAACCCAGAAGAAATCATGATTTTAA
Organism: Pseudanabaena sp. FACHB-1998; assembly: GCF_014696355.1. GTDB lineage: Bacteria > Cyanobacteriota > Cyanobacteriia > Pseudanabaenales > Pseudanabaenaceae > Pseudanabaena. Next base: position 23,297 of record NZ_JACJQA010000049.1, read on the forward strand.
CTAAATAAAGTACCTCAAAACCAGCTAAATGATATTCCTATCCTTAAGCAAGTGAGAGTTAGCCAATATACCAGTGAAATAATGGTAAAACAACTTTTTGACGGTTACTTTTGTTGATTTTACATAGGTTAAGCAATTACTCGGAAATTAATAAACTACCATTTAATCGGTGGAATCTGATTGACAGCATAGCCTAGGACAGCACCACCCAAGAGCCCTGCCACAAGTGTTACAGTTGCCACAACAATTTCTCCACCCGCAACAGCTTCTAACTCTTCATCAGAAAGTTCTCCTGCATCTTGACGTTGTTTAAGCTCTTCTTGACGCTTTTTCACCTCGTCCCATAGCTCTTCAGAAGTGATGTCGTAGCCTTTAGAAGTAGCTAAAGCTGTGACAGATTCGCGGTCATTCTCAGATTCCAAAGCCTTAACTAACTCTTGGGCAAGGCTCTCATCAGTTTGTACTTTTTCAAGAAATTCTTGAACTGCAACTGCACTCATTTTAGATCTCCCTTTAAATTTGGATTAGAAGACATTTTAAATAATTAGTTTTTACTTAAAACTATTGTAAAGACAAAGTTATGTATAAAAACAATTATTTAAAACTTAAAATACTTAATAACATATAACCCCAAAAATATCTACAGCAATCCTAAATGAGTTGTGGGAGGCTTTGACTTCGTACAGCAACTTATATCTATGGCTGAGCAAAGTCTAAATCCTGTTTTTATCATGAATAAAACAGGATAACTATAGTATTTTTGAGTTTAGCAACGTCCCATTCCCTTTCGGTTACATAAAAATGTAATAATCGTTAGACTTACAATTAATGTACATTCATATTTTGGCTTTATTAAACTTAATTAATCTACTTCTTTTGGCGAATATTTAGCGATGCATAGTCTTGCACTACATCGCTAAATATTCATGAGCAATATACAAGGAAGTAAATCAGGGTGAATGAGTCGCAAGAAAGTATAACCAATTCCTGAAACCCCATGTAAATAAGCAGGATTAATGAAGTGGTTAGTATTTTTAATTGGCAATCTATAAGATTTTTGTATAATGTGACACCATGATTTTGTCAATGCTAAGAGGGCTGGATCTTTGAATGTATGGGCGGACACTAGTAGAGTTTCAATACGTCCACAATTGCCCCACATTAAATCATCTTTACCCCAAAGAGAGTAACGCTTGATTGCTTGCAAAGCATAGTCAATTTCCTCACGGATATTCGGTGTATCTAGTTCCGAAAGTCCTCCTAATCTTGCTAAACCAATGCCCGCTGTTCCAGTTGCCCAACTCAAGGAAATACTAGAAGGATTAGTACGCATGTCAGCCCAAAGCTTTGATTGAGGATCAAAGGAAAGGCGTTCATAACCGATCGCTTCCTTTGCGATTTCTAGATATATTTCATCTCTTGTGGTTTTATAAAGTCGCAATAAACTGTAAGCAATTCCCGCCATGCCACCCGCAAACCCTATCGGTTTCGGTGTTTTTTGATCAGTTCCCCTTTGATTGACAAGATGATTCCCACATTTTTTAGCTAGGTCTAAAGCTATAGGAGAACTTTCCGCGATCGCTAGGAGCCCTAAGATTCCACCAGCCGATCCATTTAATGCTGTGAAATATATATCGCTTTCAATTAATTCAGGAGTAATACAATCCAGTATTTTTTTGGAAATTAATCTAGGGCTGGGATTATCCAATAATTTACCGATCACTTCCAAGCCATAAATCATTGCTCCTAGCCCTGCAATTCCGATATCAGTACCGATGCGGCACTGCTGGGAAGAGGTTAGATCCGCAAAAGTAGCTTGCAATGGAATTAGAGTTTGTTCGGTATATTGATGCCACTGCGCTTTTCCAGTAATTTTTGCTAGAGCTGCAAAAAATATAGCAATGCCGATATTGCCATCCCAAAGTCCTCCCCCTAGAGCATTCCAACGAAAACGTGAAATTGTAGGTTTATAGGTTAGCCCAATCCAAGCAAGTCCAGAATCACTTCCCGTAATTCCCTTAGATACTACAGACTCGCCGAATATAATCGCAGTTTCCAGTAAAGCTTGATTTGCCTCACCTTCGAAATAATCCGAGTTTTGAATATTGATTGGTAGGGGTAAGTTAGGGAGAGATGGTTCTTGGAGAAAACGCGCTTTAAAGGCTCCCTTGATCATCGTAAGTTGAGTTTGCAGTCCTTCTTCACTGAGCGATCGTAAGTTATTCTGCACAACATTAAAGCTCGATTGCCTAAAGCTCGATTGCTCAGAAGTTAGTGTGTCCGCTTTCTTTTGATTGGGTAAATAAATATGCACATCATTAGTCAAGCTGGTAAAAAAAGGAATGTCCATTTGTTCCAATGACTGAATTTCGGCATCAAGCATCGACCAATGAGTAGGGCATTGATCAGAAGTAAGGAAAGCGCGACTAAGACTTTCAAAAGCGATACTGCGATCAATTCCATTTTTCATATATTGAGGACTGTAGGAGTTTTGCAAGATCGCATAGTAAGTTTTTGTGTTGCGAAATACAAATCGAACTCTCTTTCGGGCAAAGACTTGTAAAGGACTATCAGCAGATAAAAGGAACTCCCTCTGACTAAGTAATACAAGATACATCTTTTCAAAGCCTCGGATTACCTCTAATTGATAAAACGACATATCTATAGTTTGTTCGGATGTTTTTCTCAGTAAAGTTGGCACATTCCCCTGCAAAACAGTAGTCTGTTCTATTCCCAAACGCATACTATCGGTATTAACATGTTTCCAAACATGAGTTTCGTAAGTTTGAGTTTCACTGCCAAGTCCACTAACATCTACGGCTAAGGTGTCATTTGGCAATACTCCCCACTGGGGAAGTAAAAAAGTTTTTAGTACTGATCTCTGCAAAATTTTGGAAGCATTTTCTAGAGATGTATAATTGGTGTTGTTTATCTTTTCAATCTGATGATGGAATAATGTTTCTCCATCTATAAAAACAGGATATTCTCCATTGGCAATTATATTTTCTTGGTGACAATCTGTACCTTCTAGTAAATAAAGAATTGCCAAAAGCATTCCAGAACGTTCATAAAATCGTGTAACCGATAATTCGTCTTCACAGGGCAGATTAGGAATAAACTCCATCCAACCATGAGTATCTCGATTCAAGATCCCAGTGGTACGCATAGATAGAATATTCGATTGATGATTACACCACTCCAACATTTGATTGAATGCACAATCTATTGATAAGTCACGAGGCTTATAAACCAGTTTCAGCCCAGTGTCAAAAGTGATTAGGATAACTGATCTCCCTCTGTGGTGCAAATCTGATAAGTTGCACTGACATTCTACGACTTGGGTTAAAGATTGATTGGGACTGAAATATTCTTCAATCTGCTTCCAATCTTGCTCTAGTCGAAATTGAAACTCTGAGATGGACTCACACCAAAACACAACTGCGATCGATAGTAATTTGGCAAGCACTGGATATTTTTGAAACAGCCCCCATAGTCCATCCTCAAATAAAAACTCCAAGAAATTTTGAAATTTTTGCTGCGACCTTGGGGCAGTAGAAATTTTATCGCTATGTATTAAGAAATAATCTCGCAAACTAATATTTTTGCTGCGAAACCTTTCAAACTCCGCCATTAAGGTGGGAGCGCCTATCGCTGCTAAATTTCTCAATAAACTATGTAGAAGCTGATTCACGGCTTCAAGTGTAAAGCAATTCGTAAATGGAAGATTATTTTCTGCTACTGTAAGAAAAGGGAGATATACAGACTCAAAGGGAATAGGAGATTCGGGTTGGAAGCATCGATGCTGAAGAACTTTTTGAGAAGATTTTGGAGAGTAATTGTTGGCAATATCTAGCACTGATTGTAAACAAATTAACCAATCAGAACCAGGGACTTGGTGTTTAACTTGGTATTCGCCTTTGTGTTCACTACCTGCTAATGCGGCTAAAACCTGATCCTGACTGAACCCTGACCATGATAGCCGATAGCTAAATTTAGTGAGATCATTTTTGGCGGCTATTTTCTGCCATGTTTGTAATCTTTTTCTAGCAATATCATCAGTATAGTGATTGAAGTCTTCGATTGGTGTACCCAAAACAGCAAGTCTTTCTGACAAAGAATAAGTGCTGAAAGCCAACTTCTGAAGTGATAAAGATGGGTGATATTGGGGTTGAAATGAGGACATATCAAATCTTTTATTCAATTAAGTGTATAAATTTCAGCTTCAGGAAATCACCCAAAATAATTCTACTGGTTATAGAATCTAGAGCTTATACAATAACATTATCGCTCATGTAGGTAAATAGGTGAAAGGAGGCATAAGAAGACGGCGGAGGAAGTCAAAATCAATCCAACGTAAATTGTAAGCCCACTCAAACATGGCTACATAGAGATACAAATACTTTTTATGGATACCGCGAAATGGACGGAGAAAGTTGCGTACACCAACCCAAATCCTCTCCATATAGCAATCCTAAATGATTTGTGGAAAAATAGAGAAGAAGAAATCAAAGCAAAGACTTGGAAGAATTAACTGAATTTATAGAGAGTAACCCCAAGAGTAAGGAACTCAAAAGAG
>NZ_JACJQA010000005.1 GCF_014696355.1 Pseudanabaena sp. FACHB-1998
TCGATTTTCTTTAGTCCATCCAATTCAATTGACTGGATTACTTTTTGTCGTAAATCATAACTGTACGAATTTGACATTTTGCCTTTGACTCCTATATTCTCCCTTTACTCTACGTCCTATTTCACTTGGCGGCAGCTATAAGAAAGGGGTGGCGTATCAAACCCTTTCTTACATTTCCAAAACAAAAGCCTTGCTAAGCAAAGCTTTTGTTTTGGGATTTATAAAATTTGCCAGATTACAGCAATTCCCGCTCAAATCCAAGCTAAGAGATTTTTTGAAAGTGTTGCGAAGTAACATTTTCAAAAAATCTCTTTTGGTTCGTTTGATCGGAAATTGCTGTAAATTTAAAAAATTATCAGAAATTAATTGTTTTATGACTCAACTTACTGAGCCAATTTTACTGCCCAATAGTTTAGAAGATGCCACAGAACAAGCGATCGCTGCCACCCATCAAGCGATCGCTGATGGAGCAAGTCGCGTACTCGCCGATCTGCGATTCCCTGAGCTTAAAGTAAGCCCGATCGCCTACGAATTTGCAGCCAGCTTTAACAAAATCTATGGCAAGGAATGGCAAGCTATTTTTGCCGATGCGGGAGCCGCCGCTTTAGCTAAGCGAGAATGGGCCGATTTAGAAGTGTCGGTACGTGGTGTAAACGAAGGTCGGCGAGCAATTCGCGAAGAAGACAAAGCTTTTTTAATCGTGGAACCGACTTCGGTGGAGGTAGAACAGGTAGAAAAATTAGTGCAGCTAGCAGGCGATCGCCCCTTTGTAATGCTCAATCCGCGTCTAGAAAATAGCGAAGTTGGCTTAGGCTTAGCGGCTAGACAAATGCGCGATCGCTTTTTGAGTACTTTTGAGACGGCTTATTATATTAAGCCTCTCGAATTAGGAGCTTTGTGGCGTAGTTATCCGCAATCATGGCAAGTATGGGAACAGATGGAAGCAGGAATGAAACAGTTAGCGGAAGTACCTCAACGTCCATCCAGTGATGATATTGATCGCCTATTCCGTCAGAAAACAGGTAAACAATCTGGTTCCTTTTTAGGAAGATTGCAACAGTTTTTTAATGCTCTCGCAAGATAACCAAAAAGGCGGCGCTTCGCGCCGCCTTTTGAAGCAAAAAAGAGGCGGCGCAATGCGCCGCCTCTTTTTTGAGTTAGGGTTTAAGCCCTAAAAAGAAATCGGATTGCAAGCGATCGCTAGTTTCAGCATAGGAAAAAACAACTCCGCCCAATTTATTAATCTGATTGAGTATGGGAGCAGGTATTTCTGTGGGCTTGCCAGCTTCGGGCGGATTTTCAGGCATGGGCAAGAAATCTCTTGAGAGAATGAGGTTTGCCACTTGCTTGGCGATCGCATTGGCATTGAGATAGAAATAGCCAAAATTTGGCTGGGGCATTTCGGCGATCGCCTCACGAAAATCTTCCGTTTCTGCCAGAGATGGCTTCGGGTTAGGGATAAAGGCAGCCGCAGTACTCGCCCCAAAGGAGAGTAGTAAAGTTTGGCGATCGCGCCAACCATAAGCAAAAGCACTTTGAGTTTTCCCTGCTTCACGATTATCAGGAAACTCAAAACTTGTTAATAAAGTTGCACCTACCTGCCGCTTTTTCACTTGTACAGTTTCTTTTCCTAGATTCGCTAAGAAATTAGTGATTTTCGCAAGAGTCGCATTGGCAACTTCAGGCTTAGAAGTGCGAATCAGCATTCCCATCGTCACATCTGTACCAAACTCTTTGAAGGGTGATAGATCGCTCGGAAATACTGCAAAGGCATATTCACCATCAATTACCGAGATAACATCCTTCTCAATATCAATATCTAGCCCCGAACCCACAATAAAAGGCACAAGCATTCTTAAACCTTCTACAAAAATTTTGTAGGTTGGTTGTTGTTCCGATTCTTTTACTAGCCATTGCCATTGTTGATTGAGGTCGCGACTGTTGATCGAGCCATAGACCTTGGCTGGCAAAAATGATAGCAGTCGATCGCGGGGTGCAGTATCTTTGGGCTGAGGCGATCGCACTTCGGCAAAATAGCTATTATTTTGACTCCGAATACCTTTGGGCGTTACCCACGTAAACAGATCAAAGGTACTGTACTGACCCAAAGTATATTTCAAGCCTCGAATATATTCTTCGCGTGAAAATCCGGGGATTTCCGAAGTTTCAGGCAAATCGGCGGCTAAAAATTCCGTCAATTTGCCAATACCCTGAAAATCACCATAACCAGCCAATAGCGAACGATTCCAAAGAGGATTATTCAGCGATCGCAAAAATAATTGATTATTTGCCAACGAGGCTTGAGGGGTTGTGGCTTCAGGGTTAGATATATCGATCATTTGCAAGATGGCTTGGCGATCGGAGGCGAGAACAGCGACTCCATTGGGTAACTTCGCGATCGCAAAACTCTTAAGTCTAAAGTCCGATAAACGAGGCAAATTTTCGGACGTATCTTCAAAGGGATTGGTGGGCGAATTCTGCTCCGCTTCATCGGATTCAATAGAGGGATCTGGCTCTTTAGGCGCAGTAGGTTTAGCCTGTTTAAGTTTGGCAAATAGGTTATTTAAGGAAGCATTCGGCTTACTAGAAGGAGGGGGATTTGTCTCATCGACAGGCAATTGCCATTCTAGGATTTTGACATTTTGATAGGTGGTTTCGGTGGGAGATGGTAAATTGAGCTTCTTTAGTTTTTTTAGAAAATTGGCAAATTGCTGTTCATCGTTTACTAGAGATAGAGCCGCAAAGCCAATATCAGAGCTACTATCACCCTTTCCTAAAAAGGCGATCGCCACTTCTTTTCCGAGCCAAGGTTGGATATCTTTGGTTAGGGAGAACTCTGAGGATGTGCCCATAAATCCAAGCAAGAAGCCCAGCAATTTATCAAAGGCTACCAATGGACTCTGGGTAGCTCCTGCAAAGGGAGGAAATTCTTGCCAAGAACGCAGATCTAAATCTACAACTAATAAGCCAATGGTATCGACGGGAAGTTGTTGAGCAAGATTAAGGGAACGTTGCGTGAAGTTGCTTGTAAATGGAACAGATTGAGATTCTTTTAGGCTTGTTTTTACGGTTCCTTCAGCCTTTTCTTTGGGTAGCAAACCTAAATAACTTAAGTTGCTTTGCGGAGTATTCAGATTATCGGCAAAAGTAGCGATCGCTGGATATGATGCCGAAACACTAGCCGCTAAAATTGTGGCAAATAACTTCCTCACAGACCTAACCTCTTAATTTATTTATTCCCAAACCGTGACGGTTTTTTATAGCTGTTGCCATTCTTAAGGACACAAACCCAAAAGACGAGTTGCGGCGCGAAGCATCGCAACTCGCTTCTTGGGTTTTGTGTCCTAGCAAGACTGGCTATAGCCATAAAAAACAAACCCAGTAAAAGTCTTAAGCCAAAACACAATAGGGCTAAGCCCTATTGTGTTTTGGCTTAAGAACTAATTCAAATTACAGCTAGCGATTTTGGCTAAAAGCGCCGCATACTGAGCTTGCAAATCCTTCGCTTTAGAATCCTTTGATTGATGCCAAGCCGCCAACCAAAGGGGCGTGGGGAAATGTCCATCGGGCGCAGGTTGAGAATAGTTGGCATTAGAAGCAATCCAAGTGCCTCCTTGTCGCCAACCTACGCGATCGCTAAAGGCTTGCCAACCCTTGCTTGCTTTGTCCTCTTCAATGACCGCACCAAAAATCTTGCTAACCTCATCAGCCGAAGTATTCCCTGCTGTATTGCCCACAGTTATGGCAGGAGATAAAACAACTGTATCGGTTACATCGGCTGGAATGAGTTTCGCTAATTGCGGAGAAACTCTGATCTCATTGACTTTTTGGGCAAGCACCTGCTCCTGAGCCTGTTTGATTTCCTTAATCAAAATGGGCGCAAGTACCCGAAATTGATTATTCGGATTAGTTACGGCAGCTTTCACCGCCAACACCATCGCATTCCAACTCTTTAAACCAAAGCGATCGCCCATTTCCTGCAATTGGGAGCAAATGCCTTCAAGGTTTTGGCGACTACGGGGACTATCTGGCTGCTTGAATAATTCCAGCATATTCCGTAATTTCACAGGTACTTCAGTCTGGAATGCACCCAACATCGCCCTTGTATCAGCCTTAGGATCTGCTTTGGGAGCAACGGCTACTTTGGGTTCAGGAGCTTTGCCCGATATCAAGTTTTGTAAATGGTCTTTCAACTTCGCAAAGATCTGATCAGACCCAGCCATTACCGTATCCACCGCATCCTTAGTCAGACCATAGGGACTTTGGAGGTGTTCTACGAGTTCTTGTAATTTATCGAAAGCTTGGAGAAATAGAGTTTGTAAATCTTGATCGACTTGAAAATTAGTATTTTCGCGAATAACTTTAAAGTAATCTTCAAAATTATGGGCGACATGCTGAATACTACTAAATCCCAACATAGCCGCACCACCCTTAATGGAATGCGCCGCCCGAAAGATTTCATTCACTGACTCTGAATTACCCATGAGCGATTGCAGATCGAGCAGCCCTGACTCAATGGTTTGTAGATGTTCCTTCGCCTCTTCGATGAAGTACATCGTTATCTGCTTTTGCTTATCCTGATCCATGACACTAACCCCTGTAATTTAGAATTTGAGCTTTTTAGGTTGCCAATAGCAACTAAAAGCGAATACACCTATCCGAGAATTGAAGACATATAGATTTGATTTTGGGAGCTAAATCCATATCGTCCTTGGCTGTATTGCTGCCATAGTTGATCGATCATTTTCAAGTCATCACAAGAAACTTGCTTAAGGTCTTCAGCAGTTAAAACAGAGCCAATCTTTTTGCGGGCCGCTTGGCACATCACATTCCAAGTTTCCTGATTGGCTTCTTGCCACTTGCTACTAGATAGCAAATCTTGCAGTTTTGTATAGTCAACTCCTGTACTAGAAGTAAGCTTTGCTGATGTAGAAGAAGCATATCCATTGGCAATGCCGATCGCTGCTTGGGGACGACGAAACCTCAGGGTCATCGCGCCATTGCTTTGTCCGTCACCCAACAAAATCGCTTCGCCTGCATCCGTAAACTTGACAGAGATTTCGACTTCATCTAGTTCTAGACCATTAGCGTGAGTGGAAGAACTTTCATTGCCCAGGTGCTGAACTAAGTTCGCAAGTCTTTGAATGCTGTCTTTTATTTTAGTAGAGCTAATTGGCTTAATTGCTCCATCTTTGGCGCGATCGCCAGCCACAAATTCAATTAGTATTTCTTCGCTATTCATGACATCCTTGTTTGGGCTAGTTACTAGATTTAAGACTATCTCTGCCTAAATATTTAGGGAGAAATTGCCTCAGAACTATGAATATCTAATTCTTTATTTAAGTTGCTATTTGAGTTGGTATTTAAGTTGTTATTTAAGCTGCTGCTTAAATTGTTGTCCTTATCAATAATCTTTTCATTATTACCATTACTACCGTTGCCTAAGCTACTATTACTGGATTTTTCTTCATATTGATTGTTATCATTATGCCGACTATTGCCACTATTAGCATTGGCATTAACACTGGTGTTGTTACTATTTGTAGTGTTGGCGGAAGTATTGGTAATATTGACGGTCAGTTTAGTCGCTGTAATTCTAGCAGCGATCGCCCGTTTTGTTAGAGCCGTATTGTAAGCGGTGGTAATTGCGAGGCGATCGACCATGCCAATCACCCGTTTTGGTTGGTTGCGATCGACTACGGGCATCTGCCGCAAATCCCTAGTAGCCATCCGTTTAAGGGCTTCGGCGAGGGATTCATCGGCAAAGGTACAAAGGACTTCACGGGTGCAGATATTTTGGACAGTCATTTCCTCAAGGGGCGGCTCTCCCGCGGGAGCCGATAAAAGACGTTTAATATCTTGGGTGGTGAGAATTCCTTGTAAATGATTTATGTCGTCAAATACTAAAGCGCTGTGGTGGTAGCCACTGGTAATAAATTGAGCCGCCTGTAGTAAAGGCATGGAATATTTAATCGAGGCGGGGTTAAGGGTCATCACCTCAGCGATTTTGATCTTTTCAAGGACTTCAATATCCGCAGGCAAATCTGACCATTGCATGATCATGCGATCGCCTTTGGTATTATCCAACTGATCTAGCACCCATGCACAAAGCCCAACGGCTGCCATCAGTGGCAAAACGATGCGATAGTCACGGGTCATTTCAAAGAGCAGCAATACCGATGTTAAGGGGGCGCGGACAGTGCCTGCCAAAACCGCCGCCATGCCCACGAGCGCATAGGCGGGCGAAGCCGCGATCGGAATTGAAGCAGGTAAAATGCTGGCGATCGCCTGTCCATATAAACTGCCAAGGACTGCACCTAAAAAAATTGATGGCGCAAAAATACCACCGACAAAGCCACTACCTGAACTAATCGCGGTTAATAAAAGTTTAATCACCAGCAAAATAGCTAACAAAGGAATGGTGAAGGGGGTATCTTGCAAAATTGATTCCACCGTTTCATAGCCAATGCCGATCGCTTCGGGGAAGGTTAAAGCAATCAGACCTACACAAAAACCACCAATCAGCAATTTGACTGGCATGGAGAGCTTTTGCATAAAAGGGGCGATCGCCCACTCCCCTGCAAAAAATCTTTTGGCTTGTTTAATCGCACGGGTAAAAAGCAGGGCGACGACACTTGCCAAGATACCTAGCCCCAGATACAAAGGTAATTCCCAATAGCTACGCACCTCGTACACAGGTAAGCTAAAAGCAGGACGCTCCCCCAGACTAATTTGAGAAACCAACGCTGAGATCACCGAAGCAATAACCACCACACTGACATCGGAGTTAGGGCTAGACTTATTGGTGCGATAGGAGTCGCGCAATAACACCTCAAGGGCAAAAAATACGCCTGCGATCGGGGCATTAAAACCTGCGGCTAAACCTGCGGCTCCACCCGCCCCAATCAATAGACGAATCCGTTCGCTGGAAAACTGCATCATTTGCCCCAGCAATGAGCCAATGTTGCTCCCCAATTCCACGCTTGGTCCCTCAGGTCCCAAGGAAGCCCCCGATCCTAGAGATAACGCCGCCGCCAAAGTTTTTAGAGGAATTTGGGAGTAGGGAAGTTGTCCCACATCGCGGGCAACGGATTGGGTGTTGTTCGATGCTCTTGCCTCAGCTTGATCTAAACGAAAGCGCACAAAACTAACCACCAACGCCCCAAGCATTGGCACAAATAAAACAGCCCAAGCCCACTTATTACTCAAGACTACGGCTAGATCGTGCCAGTAGAGTTCTTGAGCAAGGAGGATAAGCTTACGAAATAAAGTTACACCAGTGCCACTGATCACCCCGACAGCGATCGCTGACACAAGCATGACCGTCTCCGCAGATGGCTGAAGACGGTTTAAGAAAGTCACCAATAAGCGGGAAAGCGACATGGTGGGAAACTCTTGGGGAGTGAGGGGAACTAGGAGTATTTGACTGGGACATACCAACTAGTGAACTGTCCCAGTCTGGCAAAACTATTCTACAGACGGAGTGTCAATTTCTTCGGTGATTTCTAACTCAAGTTCCGAAGTATTAGCATTGTCGCGATCGCCTTCGCTGTTTACGACTGCGACTAAGTCAATTTGTTGACGGTAATAATCAACACCCTTGACCTGCACTTCCACGCGATCGCCGAGGCAATACTGACGACCACTACGACGACCAACTAGTAATGTTGAAGCCCTAGCCCGACCCTTACCATTAATCAAAGGAAATTCGTACCAGTCATCCTTAAGTGAACTGACATGAACTAATCCTTCCACTAAGAGAGATTCAATTTCTACAAAGAAGCCGTAGGACTGCACGCTGGTAATAATGCCATAAAAATTACCGCCAGTATGCGATCGCATAAACTCCGCTTTCCGCAATCCATCGAGATCAGAAATGGAACGATGGTATAAAGCATCCGCTTGATTTAGTCTAGGTAAAACCGCTTCTAAATCTTCGATTAACTGACGCTCAGTTTCAGGAGGTAACACACTCCAATTAACCTGTCCGTGAGCGCTAGAACTGCGAAGATTTACGCCATCTTTAATCCGAATACTACGGCGATCGCGTCCTTCCTCAAATAGAGTATGTAAGGTGCGTTGAACGAGCAAGTCTCCATAATGATTTTGAGGGAAGACTCCATGCAAATAGGAATGTTCCTCTAAGCCCAAACCAAAATGCATGGCAGGAGTCATCACATATTCATTCGTTTTGAACATTGAGAGCAATAGATATTTGAGAATATCGCGAGTTGCTTCCTGTTCCAATTGATTAACCTGTAGCAGAATGCGGTGTAAATCTGCAATCTGAATCTGCTCAGGATTCTCAATCTGCGTAGAAATACCCATGCTTTCGAGCAGTTTCGTCCAGTCGTCAACCTTGCCTTGGTCGGGAGGGATTTGACGTACATAAATTGCAGGAATCGCCAAGGATTGTAGATGGGAAGCGATCGCCTTATTAGCCAAAATCATTACTTCCGTAACTGTACCCAAAATCGGCAAGGTCAATGGAACTACAGTTAATCCACGAACTCCCTCATCCGCTTCTTGGGAAGGGATTTGGGGCAAAACTAAGCGAATCGAATTAGAACGCTCTTGCAGTAAACCGCCAACCTTCGCGATCAAATGTACTAATTCTTCTACTTCCGTATCAATTTCTTGACTAGGTGCATCTTCGTCTACCGTTACCTTGCCATCTAGAATTTGTTGCGCTCTTTGATAGCTTAAATTAGCCCGCACTAAAATCGCTGAAGGCTGAATCTCAAAGGAAATCATATTGCCTTCATGATCTAATTTAATCAACACAGACATCGTCAGATATTCAGGCTGATTAAATACATTCATCTCAGGCAACATCGGCAAAATCGTATCACCCAAGAAAAATGACCTCAGACGCTTCCGTGCTTCTAAATCTAAGGGAGAACCAGAAGTTACATAGGTGGCGACATCAGGAATATGTACGCCCAATTCCCATCCCGTTTCCACCTGAACTAACGAAATCGCCGCCGCATTGCCAATTCTCACGGTCAAGGTTTTACGCAAGTCCAAACGGTGCTTAAGATCTGCCTTTCTCACCCCACGAGGCAAACTTGCGGCAGCGGTTAAAGCTTTAGCACTAAATCTTCTGGGCAAATTATGTTTGCAACATACCAAATCAATATCATTAGTTGATTCCGCATCATCGCCTAAAATCTGCAAAATCCGCCCAATGGGTAAATGATTACCCAGCGAAAATCGCACCATTTCTAAATGCACCAGTTTACCTACCGAGACACTCAAGTCTGGAGTTTCATCATCAGGAGTTAACTCCACTTCAAACAACAAACGGTCGTCCAGAGGCACAGCTCGGTAGCTACCATCGGTCAATTTCACAGTTGACAATAAAGTAGGATTAGATCGCTCTAAAATCAAGCGAACCTCTCCCTCAGGCGATCGCCTCCTGACCCCATCCTTAGTAACTCTTACTAATACGCGATCGCCATTCCAAGCGTTGCTTAAACGACTTTCGCGTACATAGATATCTTCAGCACCCTCGACATCTTGAATAGCAAAGCAAAAACCTTTACTAGAGCAGCGTAAACGACCTTCTATCAGCCCTTCTTCTTGAATGCGACGATATCTGCCTTTATCCTTTTCGAGAATGCCAATTTTTTCAAGCGCATCAAGAGCAACTTGGAGCTTACGAACGCTTTTGCTATCGTCACTGATCCCAAGTTTTTTTTCGATCGCTTTAGGCGTAACTAGCTTGTCATCAGAGAAATTGTCTAACAGTTGAGTAATCGAGAATTCCATGAGGCGAGGGTCGAGCGATTGGTTAAAGTGGGTAAATTGAAGCAGTCAAGGAGCAACACATTAGCAGTCTACAGATCAAAATCAGAGCATCAGCACTGAAAATCATCGTAATGTAGTGATTTGGACATTTATAACTTAGACTTTCAATTCCTCAAGATTCGACTTATCAAAACGGATCGAAGGGAATTAATCGACTTTTGCAATACATGTCTTACGATAGCTCTGCGATAACATTACAAATTTAAGTCTCAGAGTAATTGATAAAGTATGGATCGAGAAGCATACTTTATTAATTACTCTGAATATCTTTCCAAGAGAAATTTCGGTAACCTCTTTAGAAAGCTTAACTCTGATTTCTTGTAATATTTAGATAGTTGAAGCAGTTTATGAATTTGCAGAGTTAGCTTATACAGTGTTCCCCTACTTCTATTATTTTATCTCAATTAATCCAGTAAATATTTTATCAACCCAATTTTATTTTCTTGGCTATTGGGATGCAGCTTCATAATCTCTTTTTGGCAAATAATTTAGATGCAGCTTTATAATCCCTTTTCGGTAAATAATTAGTGGTTGCTTCGCCCCGCACCACTAATCATTACAGGGTAGATGTGGCGCGAGCTAAGCCCTCGCCACATCTACCCAAAGCATTATTCCCCCACTCCCGAATGACACGGAAGCCGTATTCAATCACCGTAAGTATGTCTATGGGTAATAGGAATCCTGATATTGATATGATATATTAATTTCCTACGCCCTAAGTATAGTTTAAACGCAAATACCTAGGGAATGTGTCGATCAACACTTAACTTTTTACTGCTACTATTGCTACATTTATTTTGGTTAGTTGTACAGACTAAATGTATAATTGCTACATTGTGAGGAAAATTTAACTTAAATGTCTAACTTATCTAAGAAAAATTACAGCGTAGTAATTTCTGCGGCTGTAGCGGCTTCTGCTCTTATCAGTGGTGCAGCCAATGCACAAGCACAAGCTTCCCCTAAATCCGTAAATGCTGACAGCCTTGTTGAGCAAGTCCAATTGCGTCCCAGTGCAGTTGCTCAAAATGTAACTTCAGTATCTCAACTCAGCGATGTTCGTCCTACCGATTGGGCTTTCACCGCATTACAGTCTTTGGTAGAGCGTTACGGTTGTATCGCTGGATACCCCGATCGCACCTTCCGTGGCAAACAAGCTACTAGCCGCTACGAATTTGCTGCTGGTTTGAATGCTTGCTTAGACAAGATCAACGAAATTATCTCCGCAGGTTTAGCTGACAAGGTCAGCAAAGAAGACCTCGCTACTTTGCAAAAGCTTCAAGAAGAGTTTGCTTCTGAACTGGCAACCCTTCGTGGTCGTGTAGATGCTCTTGATGCTAAGACTGCTAAGCTCGAAGCTCAACAGTTCTCCACCACCACCAAGCTACGCGGCGAAGCTATCTTCGGTCTTGCGGCTGCTTCCGACGGTACTCCTTCTGGTGGTCCTCTAGACAAGACAAACACTATTTTCAGCTACCGTGTGCGTCTTAACTTAGATACCAGTTTCACTGGTAAGGACTTGTTAAGAACTCGCCTCCAAGCTAGCAACACTCCTAACATTGGTACTGCATTAGATACTAATCCTGGTACTGCAAATGCTAGTCGTTTGTCATTTGAGAGTGGTCGCTCAGACAATACTTTTGAAATCAATCGCTTGTACTATCGCTTCCCAGTAGGTGAAAGCCTAACCGCTTACATTGCACCAATTGGGGCAACTGAAGACATCATCAATCCTCTAAATCCCCTAGAAAGCGATAGCCAAGGTACAATCTCTCGCTTTGGTCGTTTTAGCCCCTTGATTCGTATTGCTTCTAGTGGTGGTGCTAGTGGTCTAGCAGTTGCTGGTTTTGACTTGAAATTCACCAAGGATGCAAACCTGCAAGTTGCATACAGCGCATCTAATGCTGCTGCTGCTGCTGGACAAGGTGGTGTAACTGGTGGAGACACTAAGATTATTGCTCAGTTGGTTTACAAGCCTTCTGATAGTTTTACTCTTGGTGCTGGTTATGCAAATGCTTATACCGCTTCAGGCAATAATGTTGGTCTAAGTTCAGGTTTGAACGTTGATGGTACTGGCGCAGCTCCTATTGTTGGTGTTCCTGCTCTTCCTGCTGGCACAATTACTGGTTACAAGAGCAATACTATTGTAGGTAGTCTAATTTGGGATATCACCAAGAAGTTCACCTTTAATACATGGGGTTCTTATACCTTTGTCGATTCTACTACCAATAACGCAACCTCAGTTTCAGGTAACTTTACTAGCTGGGCAGCAGCTCTTTCTGGTAAAGACTTGTTTGGCGAAGGTGATTTAGCCGCTATTCTTTTTGGACAACCTCTGAGCCTTAACAGCCTAACAGTAAATGGTACTGGCGTTAATCTCGGCGGTCTCAGCAAAACTTATCAGCTTGAAGCTCTCTATCGCTTCCGCGTTTCCAAGAATATCACCATCACTCCTGGAGTATTCTTTGTATTCAACCCTGGTAACCTTTCCGCTAACGGTACTTCAACCGTTGGTGTAATTCGTACCACCTTCTCCTTCTAAGGTTTAGAGTTAACTCAATAAAAAAGGAGAGGCGCAAAGCGCCTCTCCTTTTTTATTGAGTTTATTGAAAGCTCACTCTAAATAGCACTTTCACAAACCATTTATATCAAAGTAAGAGTTAGCCATTACAAACCAAAACCCAAAAAGCGAGTTGCGGCGCGAAGCGCCGCAACTCGCTTTTTGGGTTTTATGTCCTAAGCAAAACTTACTTTGTTATAGGATTGCTATAGTAAATTTGGTAAGCATTCCTTGGAGTTTTAGCGATGACGGTACTATATGAGCAAGATTATGGACTCTGGGCTGAACAGATGGCTGATCTTTTATCAGAAGGTCGGTTCGCAGAGTTAGACATCGAGAATTTAGTAGATGAGGTACGTGACTTGTCGAAGCGAGAACGCGATCGCCTATTGAGTAGCGTGCGATTGATTGTACATCATTTACTCAAATGGGATTATCAACCAGAACTCAGATCTAGAAGTTGGCAAGTCACTATTCAACGCGAACGCCTTCATATAATTCGTTATTTGAAAGATAGCCCAAGCCTAAAGCGATATCTAACCGATGAATGGTTAGCTGAAACTTATGTGATTTCTAGCTTAAATGCAGAAAAAGAGACTGGTTTAGAGTTTCCAGACGATTGTCCATACTCTATTCAGAATGTATTGGAACGTCCGATTAGTTTAGAATGATCGCCCTTAACTCAACAATAATCTAGTTGCTTCAGCTACTTGTAAGACAGGATCATTCGCAAGTTTTTCTAGCCCTGCTTTAGCGTCATCACCACCCAGATGGGCGAGAGATTGAGATACACGATGTCGCACTTGCCAATCGGGATCGTCGATGAGATTCAGTAAGATATTCACAGCTTCTGGGTTACCTAGATCACCAAGAGAGCCGATCGCCGCAATTTTGACTAATTCATTTGGGCTTTGTAAGGCTTCGGATAAAAGTTCAAATCCTTCAGGAGCGCCTAGCTCACCGATCGCCGCAATAATACTAAACTGAAACATCCAATCATTCGTAGAATGGTAGGCAGTTTTAAGCAGGTCAAAAGCTTGGGTAAGTTGTAGAGAACCCAGAGAATCGGCAGCGGCGGCTTTGACATCCATCTCAGGATCGTTTAGTAGGCGATCGCTTAAAATTTCGAGAGACTTTTGCTTATCAATTTGTCCTACTGACCCCAGTTGACTCACAGCGTCATAGCGAATACGGGTATTAGGGTCGATCGCTGCGGTTAGAAGTAAATTAAAACGTTCTGAAATGGGAAGAGAGCGACTAGCATGGACGGCTTTCATCCGAAGGCTCACATCATCCGTGGCTAGTTGCTCTCTTAGGGATTCAAAGGTAAATTCAAATTTAGGTTCCGACGTTTCGCTCACAAGAAAATCTCGCTGTATTAATAAGCTAACGTTTCCAGTGTCTCACGTAAATAGCTCCGCACGAGATCATCAAGAGTACCTTCGGCAGAAACTACAAGGTCTTTAGAATCTCCCTGTCTAGTTTTTTGCCATTTATCGAATCCAGAACTTGTCGTAATTACTTCCTTGAGATGGCTCCAGACTTTAGGATCTTTTGCTGCTTCATGCAAAGGGAGAGCCAATTCGTTAATTGTTGATGATAAGTTCATAGATGTTTCCTGAGCTTTATTAGAGATTACGATGGCTTGCCACAAATACAGTAATTCAAAAATAAGACTGAATGCTCTGTATTATGGACTTAACAGTACTAATTTTATCACTTCAATAAAGGAGCTGTAGATTTAGAATTAAATGTATATCTATAGATAGAAATCAATTATTTAAATCTTTATGACCACTTCAAATCCTTTAATTGATCCTAATATTGCATCACAGGCTACAGAACTAAATCCAAGCTATGCAATACCTGCTGTTCTAGTATTATCAGGTATACCGATTGCTTGGTTTCAACCAATTGCTGCGGGAGTAGTTTCAATTTTTGGAATATTCTTAGCTTATCAAGCAGCGACCATTCGTTTAGTATTTACCGCAACAGATTTAGAGGTTTATCGATCGCAAGAAAAATTCCGTACTTTCCCCTACCAAGAATGGCAAGATTGGAAAGTTTTTTGGTTTAGTTTTCCAGTTTTGTTCTATTTCAAAGAAATTAAAAGTATTCACTTCTTGCCTGTTTTATTTGATGCCAAATTGCTAAAAGCTAGCCTTGAAAAACATATCCCTCTACAGAAAAATTAATTACATCCCTTGGCGCTAATGCTGAAACCAGATAAATTTTTGAGAAGATAGCAAAGCAATCTTCTCAAAAATTTATCTGGTTTTTATAATGAACTATTTCTTAGGAATTGATTTTGGAACGTCGGGGGTAAGGGCGATCGCCATAGATCGCCACCTAGAAATTAGAGCGCTCTCAAGGTGTGATTACAACATTCGCGACTGTGAAACTTGGAAACTTGCTCTAGATGAAGTAATTATCAGCTTACCGTCGCAGATTAGGCAAAATATCAAAAAAATAGTCATTGATGGGACTTCGTCAACGGTGTTAATGAGCGATCGCTTTGGGGAAGTAATCACGCCGCCCCTGATCTATAGCGATTCTTGTAAACCCGAAATTTTAGAGCGCGTTAAAAAAATTGCCCCGTTAGATCATTTTGTTGGTAGTTCGACCTCCAGTTTTGCCAAGTTAATTTCTTTGTTAGATAGAGAGGAGGTGAATTTAGCACAGCTAATTTCGAGCAGTAATTCTCTTTATTTTTTACATCAGGCGGACTGGTTAAGTTATTTACTGCATGGCAGGTTGGGAATTAGCGATTTCCATAATGTGCTGAAGCTTGGCTATGACATGACAAATTTAATTTATCCTGATTGGCTGAAGAATTGGGCTAAAAAAAATCCTGCTTTGGTTTTGCCAGAAATATTTGCTCCAAGTACGAATTTGGGCAGGATTCAACAGGAAATGGCGGCGAAGTTTGAGTTACCCGTGGATTGTGCGATCGGGGCAGGAACTACTGATAGTAATGCTGCATTTCTCGCGGCAGTTGGTAAGGCAAAGCCTGAAATTGGGACAGCCGTTACTTCCCTCGGCTCGTCCATGGTGTTGAAAGTATTAAGCGATCGCCCTGTCAATAATGCACATTACGGTATTTATAGTCATCGCTTTGAGCATCCTGATTTAGGTTGCTTGTGGTTAGTGGGTGGGGCTTCTAATGTGGGTGGGGCTGTACTCAAGCAGTTTTTTACGGATGAGCAGTTACAGGCTTTCAGCGATCGCATTAATCCCAACATTCCTAGTCCTTTGGATTATTATCCTTTGACAAAAAGTGGCGATCGCTTTCCCATAAACGATCCCCACCTCGCCCCAAGGCTAGAGCCACGTCCTGATGATCCCGTGGAATTTTTACATGGTTTATTAGAGAGCATGGCAAGGATCGAAGCACAGGGTTATACCCTATTAGCACAGCTAGGTGCGTCTCCTGTACATCATCTCTACACCGCAGGTGGGGGCGCAAAGAATCTGGTTTGGACAAAAATACGCGATCGGCTACTAAACCAACAACTTCAGATTTCTATGCAGCAAGCGCCACAAACTGAGGCAGCCTATGGCGCTGCCTTACTGGCTAGCGTTAATAATCCAAACCCGTAAAGTTGCGCCCCTGCGGGGCGCAACTTTACGGGTTTGGTATAATTTGGTTTCATAATGGTTTAGGCGTAGCCGTAACCCAAATAACGAGAGATTATGATTACCCCACTCAAGCGCAGAAACTTTGACGAGTTGATCCCCGCAGTACCAACCTCAGAGCAGTATCAATATTATTGGGGGGATGGTCAGAGCGTATTTCGGCGTGTTGCGATTTCGATCGCCAGTGTGATTGTGTTTACGCTCTTGTATAACCGTGTTCACGAAAATAACCCCAGTAGTTTTGCGGCTCTGGTGATGTTTGTCTGTGCTGCTTTAGGTGGCTTGTACTGGATGTTAGAACCTGTAGCTTTGGCAAGTATTCGTAATGCCAAGCTGAGAAAATTTGCCTATTGTGGTTTTTGGCAGGCGGAAGTTTTGGAGGTATATATCTCGCAGGAAGTGCTAGCGCGTGCGGAGAAGGTAAATTCGAGGGGGCGGATGGATGTTAGCTATGATGCGGAAAGTTTTTTAAACATTGAGCTAGGTGATGAGACGGATTTTGTAACCACTTTACGGTTGCCAATGAAAAGGGAACTAAAGCGGATCAAACCCGAACAAACTGTATATATGCTGCTATTTTCTAACGATCGCCGTTTTGGTCGCGTCAGTCGTCAAACCTCTGACGCTTATATTCCTCAATACAATATTTGGGTGGGAGACTATCCCTATTTGCGTCGTGATAGTTTTATTGATCTGACTAAATATATGGTAAAGCGATCGCAGAGAGTTACTAATTCGTGACTCCTTTTTTAGAGTTAAAAGTGAAAATATAAGCGGTGGTACTTTGTACCACCGCTTATATTTTCACTTTTATGACTTGAACAAAAATTACCTTGCTATAACTAAAATCAATTAATTTCTTGCATAAAGATTTTGATCCCAAAGCTTAAGAAACTTGGAATATGTGCGCTATGGCACTGCTAGTCGTGGGACGATCCCCTAGTCTGGGATCACGATTTGAAATAGTTACGGACTAAGCAGGATTTAAAAAAATGAATAATATTCAAGCACGCAAGTTAAACCAACAAGGATTAGAAAGTCAGCTTAATCGTTTAACTTGTATTTATCGCAACGAAAGTAACTATATCCAAATCATTCGCATATCTGACCATACAGGAAGCTTTTTGGAAAGAGCAGTTATGTCTAATCAATGTCTTCAGTTTGATGCTCAGGGGGATGCATTACTAGAAGTTCATGAAAGGTCAATGTTTAGTACACTTCATTGCGATACGATCCCTTGTTATCAACTAGCGATTACCGCAGGGATAGATAGAAATCAAAGAATGTTTGCTAAGGAAACCGAAATAGATATGCAACACGACATCCTTGCCGTCGCTGCATAAAATTTTAAAATATCAAAAAGGTAAAAGCATCGCAAAGCGATGCTTTTACCTTTTTTAGGGAGTTGCGGCGCTTCGCGCCGCAACTCCCTAACTTATAGGGCGCTAAAAAAACTACAATAAAAGCTAATAGAAATCGACGATTACATAAGACAAATTAAGACTGTGACATATAAAGTTGGACTTCTCGGATTAGGAACAGTTGGCGCTGGTGTAGCCAAAATATTCCAAGACCCTAATGGTCGCCATCCTTTACTTCCTGACATCGAAATTGCCCGTGTGGGGGTACGATCACTCAATAAGCAGCGTGATGTGGCGATCGCTCCCAATATTGTTACAGATGACTTGGAATCTATAGTTAATGACCCTAACATCGATATTGTCGTTGAGGTAATTGGCGGGATCGAGCCAGCAAAAAGTTTAATTCTCAAAGCGATCGCCAATGGAAAGCATGTCGTTACGGCAAACAAAGCGGTAATCGCTAGACATGGCAACGAAATTTTTGCTGCTTCTAAACAAAAAGGCGTATATGTAATGTTAGAAGCGGCGGCTTGTGGCGGCATTCCCGTGATCCAAGCGCTCAAACAAAGTCTGGGTGGTAATCGCATTAGTGAGTTGACTGGTATTGTCAATGGCACAACCAATTACATTTTGAGTCGGATGTATTTTGAGGGAGCCGATTTTGATGCAACTCTCGCTGAGGCGCAAAAATTAGGCTATGCCGAAGCTGATCCTACTGCCGATGTGGATGGCTATGATGCAGCCGATAAGATGGCGATCTTAGCAAGCTTGGCTTTTGGCGATCGCGTTAAACTTGAAGACATTTATCGTGAAGGTATTCGCTCGATTACCAGTGCGGATATCGGCTATGCCAAGGAATTAGGATTCACGATTAAGCTCTTGGGTATTGCCAGAAGGGTGGAGACGAAGAATGAGCGCAATCTCGAAATTCGCGTCCATCCTACGCTCATCCCGATCCAGCATCCACTGGCGAATATTCATGGCGTAACCAATGCGGTACGGATTGAGGGAGATCCCATTGGGGAAGTTGTATTTTCAGGGCCAGGAGCAGGTTCAGGGGCAACGGCTAGCGCGGTAGTTGCCGACATTATTAATGTGGTGGCGGCTCTGAAGTCTCTACCCAATCAAATTAATCAACTGATGGGATGTTCCCATGAACACTATGCCCAAATTGCTCCCATTGAAAATACGGTGACCCAGTTTTATGCGCGGTTACTGACCCATGACAAACCCGGGGTAATTGGGGATCTGGGTACAGCCTTTGGCAAGCACCATGTCAGCTTGAACGCGATTTTGCAAAAAACAACTGTCCATGATGGCTTAGCGGAAATTGTCGTAGTTACGCAAAAAGTGAGCGAGTATAATTTCCAACAAGCGATCGCGGCTATTCGGGAGTTATCGACATTACATAGTATTCCCACAGTACTAAGAGTTCTGTAAATAGAGAAAACGGCATTCTATGCCGTTTTTTCATACGCCAACAGGGACTTTATTTTTTATGTACTTATTTAATTCCGATTCTAGATTTTGATTGCTGCGTTGGGCTTCCCATGACTCAAAGCCGAACCTGCCAAAGAAGTCCCATTTACCAGACATGGAGTTTTCATCTTCGGCGATCGTCCCGTTGTAATTAACCGAAGCGAGTTTCTTATTGGCATCTACATAGGTTTTGACAAACCTAATCTTGCGCCCAATCACCTCTCCCTGAACTGTTGCCTCACCTAATCCACCATCATCTAAAATATTTCCGAAAATAGTATTACCGTTTTGGACAAATGTTGCTTCAAAACGGGTGGGATTTTCCTGTTGCCAGTAAGTGCCAAGCCAAGTACCGCTAATGTTAGCCATAAAGGTTCTGCGATTTAATAAGGAATCAGATTTTTGTTCAAAGTTCTATCGAGAGCAGTTGCTGTATTCACTGGGAAGATGTTAGCCGATCGCGAAAAGCTTTACCGATCGCAGGCGTGAGCAAAATTACTAGGGCGATCGCACTACCGATCGCAATATAGGGATTTAGAAGGATCAGTCGCGAGATCGGTGCGGAAGTATCGACTTGAAGAACTTCATCGAAAACTGTGGGTATTTCTAAGAGTTTAGTTGCTGAGGGTGGCGAAATCCAACCTAAACAGGTCGCGATCGCGGGAAACATTACGGAGCTAAAGAGAAAAATACTGAGAAATCTTGCCCAAGATTTTAAATGCCATAGCCCGATCGCTAGGGCGATTGGCACGACACCAAATCCCAGAAAGGCAATACCTGAAACTAACTGGAGGTTAATAGAACTACTATCTACTAGGGGAGAATAGCTCTCTATCAAGCGATAGATATAGAAATTAAGTAGGCGATCGCTAATTAATAAGACGCTATTTCCAATCATGGCAGTCGCCAAAATCGTAATGGCAATAGGACGTTGAGATGATTTTGTTTTCATATATTTTCCTGATAGATACAGCCTGTTTAGTTTTTGGGTAGTTCAGATAAATCTTGAAAAAGCTTGCGAAACAAGCTTTTTCAAGATTTATCTGGATTTCAAGAAAGCACCAAGCGCTAGATTACGGTTGGCTGAGATAGCGTGGCAAATGACGGAGTAATTTGCTAGATTGCAACATTCTCAAAACGTAATAACAGGAAGTTGGTAAGAAAATTATCATTGTCCAACCAAACTGATCGGGAACTTCTACTTGAAAAAATGCGGGAAATCCCAACATCAGGACTATGGATAATCCGACCGAGACAATACCCAAAATAGAAGCTGTTAAATTTTTGAAGAAGGTCTTGATTTTCCAGATAGAAATATCCGTAAGACTCCAAAAGACGAAGAGACAGAAAATTGTGCCAATGAGCGTACTCACACATTGGGCTTGTCCCCTAGCAATATCTTGGAAAGCATCGGAATTGATCATCGCTGAACCATTGGGAACCTTAAGCAAAGCCCATCCACTGAAGTAATAGGACATTACATATCCAATGGTCATGGCGATCGCGCCGAATATTCCTGCAAGGGAGCTATAGCCCAACACGTCACGCAGGAAATTTTCCAGTCTTCGAGGTTTTAGCCAACCAAAGGCAATCCAAATAGTCGGGAAGCCTACCACTGCCATCGTAATAATCGTCATGTGACGTGGCTCAATGGGAAATGGAAGTTGCACAAATCCTACAAAGGAAATTGTCAAAATCACCATAATGTTTTTGGTGAGATAGAGCAAAGCAGAAGAGAGAATTTTTTGCTTAATGTCATCTCCTGCACTAAAAGCCTGTGGCAAAGCGGAGAGGTTATTATCTAACAACACAATATCCGCAACATCTTTGCTAATTTGTGCGCCGTCATTCATCGCGATCGCCAATTGCGCTTCCTTAAAGGCAGGCACATCATTGACACCATCGCCGACCATGCCCACATAGCCACCCCGCTTCACCATGGCGGAGATGAGGCGGCGCTTCATGTCGGGAGTGATCCTCCCGAAAACTGAGCCATAGGCAGCCGAACGGCTAAAGGTGGCGTTATCCATTGCTTCTAGAGTCTTTTGGGTGAATACGGCATCAGCAGGAACCGCGATCCCGGCCTGTCGAGCGATCGAAGTAACGGTTTCGACACTATCGCCAGAAATTACTTTGAGGCGAATATTTTGATTTTGTAATTCCGCAATTGTCTCAATTACATCGGGACGCAAACTATCTTCTAGTAAAACAATGCCCCGATCGCGTCGATTATTGGGCAAGGCAGGATTTTTTTCAGAGGTATCAATCCCCTCTTCACTGGTTACCACGGCGATCGCCCGTAGCCCCTGTCTTGCATATTGCTTTGCCTCCTCCTGCATTTCTGAACTCGTGAATAAAATTTCAGGCGCACCGACCATAATCGTTGTGCCAATATCAATGACGATCGCGCCCCATTTGCGACTAGAACTAAAGGGAACTTCACTCACAAATTTAGCGAGCGATCGCGGTTGATCGGTATAGGCTGCCATTGCCTTAGCACTGCTATTTTGCGTTCCCATGAGGTTGGTATATAGCGCAATGAGTTCGCGCAGAGAATCCTCATCGGTATCTCCTAAAGGAATGATTGACTTCACAACTAGCTTGTTTTGGGTCAAGGTTCCAGTTTTATCGGTGCAGAGAATCCGCACACTATTCATTGAATCCACTGCATTGATTTTTTGAATGAGCGTCCTTCTTTTACTGATTTCCACTGCGCCGATCGCAAAGGCGACACTGATCGATAGCACTAGTCCTGCGGGAACAAAACTATTGATAATTACCGATGCATAGCGAATCGTATCCACCATTGTTCGCCCCGAATTGAGGCTAGAGGCAATGTGTAGGAAAGCAGCCACAATAAGCACAAGAATAAAAATCTCCACTAAGATATCAATCTTTTTCTGGAGGGGCGTAAATACGCGCTTATATACCCGTGATGACTGCGATAGTTTCACCGCATAGCTTTCATTGCCAATCTTGTCGGCACGAAATACACAACTCCCAGCCAAACAAAAGGAACCAGAAAGCACAATATCGTCTAGTTGCTTCGCCACGGGATCGGACTCTCCTGTTAAGAGTGATTCATCCATTTCCACATTTTGCGAAATTAAGACCGCCCCATCGACAGGGGCGCGATCGCCTGGGTTTAGCTCAATCAAATCATCCCGTACTACCTCGCCCACAGGAATTTCTTGGGATTGACCATCTCGCCGCACTTTGACCTTCTGCACGGACAGCAGAGCTAATTTATCTAAGGTCATCTTCGCTTGAATTTCTTGGGTAACTCCCACCAGAATATTCATAAATACCGAAAAGCCCGAAAAAATAGCGTCAGTAATTTGACCTAAGATCATTAACAGGATTAAAACCACCCCAAAGGTAACGTTAAATAAAGTAAAAACGTTTTCTTGGAAGATATCCTTGTAGGTGCGACTCGATCGCATGACCACGACGTTAATATCACCACGTCGCTTTCTGTCCGCTACTTCAGCCTCAGTTAAACCGAGATCTGGATTAATGTCGATCTGATCTGAGGCGATCGCTGGTAAGTCTGGCGTGTTTGCTGATGTAGGTTGAGACATAGACACACAGGTATCGTTTTAGTATTGAAGTATAAGATCTCTCAGACAATTCTCTAAGACAATATTAAAAATCAGAATTTAAACTTAATATCTATGATTACATTGCAAGTAAATGGTGATGATTGCACATGCGCGTCAAATCTTAATATGATCGAATTGCTGAAACATTTAGGATTAAATCCTCGCTTAGTGGCGGTGGAATACAATGGCGAGATTTTACATCGTCAACTTTGGGAAAATACTATTATCCAAAACAGCGATCGCTTAGAAGTAGTAACTATCGTAGGTGGCGGCTAAATATTCCATCGTTTTGCGCTCAAATTCAAACCGAGAGATTTTTTACAGCCATTACGGGGCTTAGTTTTCAATTCATTAAGAAGGAATCAGAAGATAGAGAGAAAATTTTGAAAGCGCCGCTTTGCGGCACTTTCAAAATTTTCTCTAGACCTGTTGACGTATCGTAGAAGACTAATGTATTTGGCTAACTTAAGCCAAAATACGGATATAAAAAGTTTTTTACAGACTACGTTCAGCAAGATCCAAGCTAAATCTACATGCTTGAAAATACAGCTAATCCAGAAAACCAAAAATTCAGAAAAGTCTCAATCCGATTACTAATGACTTTTCCGTTTATTCTTCAAATAATTGCGGCTGTATGGACGATTGGATATTTCTCTTTTCAAAATGAACAAAAAAAAGCTAATGATTTTAGTAGTAAATTAAGAGCTAATACGATTAGAGCTTTAAAACAAGAAATTAATGATTACTTGCGATCGCCAATACAGGCGGTCAAGCTGAATATTCAAGCTCGGAAATCCGATCCCATTGACACACAGTTGTCTTCGGATATTATTCAGCAATTCAAGAGATTATCCAATGTCTTTTCCACGATAGATGATATTAATGTAGGGGATAAAGGGGGCAACTACATTGGTCTCACTCGTCAAGACAATGGATTTATATTAAAAATCACTGATGAATTTCCAAAGGTAAGTTGGTATCAATCCAATCCTAACGGAAGCTTGATTTCAGGGAATTCCAAGGATTTAAATTACGATCCCCGCACTAGTCTTTGGTATCAAAAAGCGATCGCTAATAAAGACTTGGTATGGACTGATATTTATCTACTGGCTAATAGCAAAGATCTGGGTATTTCTGCCACTCAAGCTCTTTTTGATAACCAAGGTAATCCACGCCATGCGATCGCCGCAGGTTTAAATTTAAGCAAAATTAGCGAACTTCTTGGGAAAACTCAGTTCACTCCTTCCAGTCAAATTTTTATCATTGAGAAATCAGGTTTGATGGTAGCCTCATCCATAAAAATGACTCCATTAACTATCAAACAGGGGGAAGATTTTCAACGAATTAAAGCCAGTCAAAGCGATAATCTGGTTATTCGAGAAACCATAGTTGCTACTAAAAATCAGCTTGGCAAACTAGAGGAGATTGGCGGTATGGCTCAGCTAGAAATCGATATCCCTCAAAGTATTAATGGCAACACAAATCAAGAGAAACAAATTATAGAAATATATCCCTATCGAGATTCTGCGGGATTAGACTGGTATATTTTTATTGTTATTCCTGAGTCAGATATTCTCTCAAAGGCATACGACGGGGCGAATTTTATTCTGTGGTTATGCATTTTTGTTGGTGGTATTTTAATCATTTTAGGTATTCTGACCACTCGATTAATTGTTAAACCAATCTTCCAATTACGAGATGTTAGTTTAGCGATCGCCTCTGAAAAGTTCGAGCAGCCGATCCCCACTTCTCGAATTGCCGAAATAAGTATCCTCGCGCAGTCTTTAGATTGCATGAGATTGCAGCTAAGTCAATCTCGCGAACAATTACAGGATTATTCGCGATCGCTAGAACGTAAGGTCGAAGAACGGACAAGTGAACTAGAAAATGAAATACGCGATCGCATCGCTATTCAAAATGAATTGCAAGAGAAAGCAGTTATAGTCAGCCAACACTATCAAGTTTTGAATAGTCTGGCTAAGGAAGAATCAATCCTTAGAGGCAATCTAGATATTTGTGTGAAAATGCTCACTGAAGCGGTATCCAAAACGCTTAAGGTTGAGCGTAGTAGTATTTGGCTGGGTAAAGGGGACAAAGAAAATTGGACTTGCTTAGATTTGTTCCTATTAAGCTCAGAGACTCATGCTACCGAATCTAATTCCATACCGAAAACTGTTCAGTATCTGGGGAAATTAAAAACTGAGTTAGCGATTTCCGTCAATGATGCTTTAAATGACGATCGCACTAGTGAGCTAATTGATGATTATCTTATTCAGCTTGGTATTACCTCAATTTTAGAAATACCTCTGCGCCAGAATAACGAATTGGTGGGAATGCTTTGTCTTGAGCATACGGGCGAACCGAGAAATTGGTCTTTGCTCGACCAAAGTTTTGCTCGCTCAATTGGTGATCTCGTAGCTCTGGCGATCGAAAGTGCAAATCGTCAATTAGCAGAACAACAACTAAAAGAGAGCGAAGAACGTTGGCAATTAGCCCTAGAAGGAAATAATGATGGTATTTGGGATTGGAACTGTCAGACCAATGAAGCATTTTATTCGCCTCGCTACCAGACAATGCTGGGTTATGGGGAAAATGAATTAGTTCCTCATGCTGATACATGGCACAGCCTTATTCATCCTGAAGATTTAGAATTAGCAATCAACACTACAAATGACTACCTCGACAAAAAGACATCTACTTATGTGCTGGAGCATCGATTACGTTGCAAAGATGGCAGTTATAAATGGATTTTGGCGAGGGCAAAAGCTCTATTTAATGAACAGGGCAAACCGATCAAAATGATTGGCTCTCATACAGATGTCACCGATCGCCGTAGGTATGAAGAAGAGTTACAGAAACGTGCGGCTACCCTTAGCTTACATAACCAAGTTTTAGCAAAATTAGCGGGAGACGAGAAGCTGCGATTAGGAGATTTAAAGGCAAATATTAGACTTTTAACCGAAACACTTGCCCAAATCCTTAATACCGAAAGAGCCAGTCTTTGGATGGCAAAGCATAAGAGTGTTTATTGGGAATGTTTAGATCAATTTATCTTGAGTTCTCATCAACATATCACTGAGCCAGACTTAGCGATCGCTAATTATCCTAACTATCTTGCCTCATTACAATCTGAATTGGTACTACCTATTACTGACGCAATCACCGATCCGCGAACCTGTGAGCTTGCCACCGATTATCTCTCAGTATTGGGGATTAAATCTATGCTAGAAATTCCCATTCGTCGAGATGAAATGACGATCGGTGTGTTGTGCATTGAACATACAGGATACTTCCGAAAATGGACTTTAGAAGAGCAGAGCTTTGCTAGGTCGATTGGCGATTTAGTAATTCTCTCGATCGAATCTTCTAACAGAAATCTCGCGGAGCAGCAGCTAAAAGAAAGCGAAAAACGTTGGCAACTAGTGCTAGAAGGCAATAACGATGGGATCTGGGATTGGGACTGCACAACCAATGCAGTGTTTTTCTCTGCTAGATATAAGACGATGTTGGGGTATACAGAGAACGAACTAACTCCAGATGTTGATTCTTGGATTAAGTTAGTACATCCCGAAGATTTTAATCGGGTGATGTCTACGGTCGAAAGCTATTGGGCGGGAGAAATTCCTCACTACATCGCCGAGCATCGAGTCCGTTGTAAAGATGGCTCTTACAAATGGATTTTAGCGAGGGGAATGGCTCTTTTTAATAACGGAACGCCCATCAGGATGATTGGCTCGCATACAGACATCACGGCTCGTAAGCAAGCTGAGTTTGAACTTGCTAAGGCAAAAGAGGATGCAGATTCGGCAAATAGGGCTAAGAGCGAATTTTTAGCAAACATGAGCCATGAATTAAGAACGCCCCTTAATGGCATTCTTGGCTATGTGCAGATTTTGCAACGCGATCGCAATTTAAACCCTAAGCAAATCGAAGGCATTAATGTGATCAGGCAATGTAGCCATCATTTGTTGAATCTAATTGCGGATATTCTGGATTTATCAAAAATTGAAGCCCAAAAGATGGAGTTAATTGAAAGTGATTTTCATCTTCTCGGTTTCTTGCAAGGTGTTGTCGAAATTTGTGCGGTTAGGTCAGAGCAGAAAGGCATCACATTTACCTATTTGTCTTCGGGTAATTTGCCCGTTGGGATCATTGCCGATGATAAGCGTCTCCGCCAAGTTCTACTAAATTTAATCGGTAATGCGATTAAATTTACGGACAATGGCGGTGTTACCTTTAGGGTTGAGGCAATCGCCCCAGATATTACTTATTCAGATTTAGGCGATCGCCAGATTCAAAATATACACAAAATTCGATTTCAAGTGGAAGATACAGGGATTGGGATCAGTAGAGAACTTCTAGAAAATATATTTTCCCCCTTTGAGCAAGCAGGTAATTCGCAATCAAAATCTGAAGGTACGGGTTTGGGTTTAGCAATTAGCCAAAATATTGCGGCTCTTATGGGCAGTTCCATACAGGTTAAAAGTGAACTAGGAAAAGGTAGTACATTTTGGCTTGATTTAAATTTAAAAGCGACAAATGTTGACTTCGATTGCATCCAAACTAATAGCCAATCTAAACAACGCAAAATCATAGGATTTGAAGGCAGAAAGCAAACAGTTTTATTGGTTGATGATAAGTGGGAAAATCGGATGGTGTTAGTAAAGTTACTAGAAGAAATTGGATTTTCGATTGTTGAGGCAAATAATGGCAAAGAGGCTCTAGATATAGTGTCCGAGGTAAAACCTGATCTGATTATTACTGATTTAGTTATGCCAGTGATGGATGGTTTTGAAATGATTCGACAATTTAGGCGATCGCCCGAGTTCCATAATGTGGTCATTATCGTTACTTCGGCAAGCGCATTTAGTAAAGATGAAAATCAAAGTCTGGAAATAGGAGGTAATGATTTTTTACCTAAGCCAATTCAATTTGACAATTTGCTAAATAAAATCAAAGAGCATCTCCAAATAAACTGGATATATGAAGAAATAAAACCATCTCAAGGTTCTAACCTATTAGAAAATAATTCAACTAATGAAATTTCTACAATCAATCAAAAAACTATGAAAGCTCCACCAACTTCCGAAATAGAATTTCTTTACGATCTGGTAATGCAAGGGAATATTAATGGCATTATTGAACGTTCCATCGACCTTGAAAAGCAAAGTCTTAATTTCGCACCTTTTGCTCAGGAGTTACAAAAGATGGCAAATGATTTTCAAATCAAGAAAATAAAAGAATTTATTAAGTCTTATAGCAATCCTCAATGAGTCATAAGAAACACAAGCTGATAACAAGGAGCTTAATCACCCTGCCTTTCTCGCAAATTATTTAAATTAAAGTGATGAATACTAAAAACATGTCGAATAAAGAAATATTAGGTAAGATATTAATCGTCGATGATAATCCGAATAATCTTAAGGTTTTATCTGGAAGTTTAGCTAATAATAATTGGGAAATTTTAGTTGCTGTTGATGGGGAAAGTGCGATCGAGCAGGCTATTTATGTTAGACCAGATCTCATTTTTTTAGATGTCATGATGCCAATTATGGATGGGTTTTCAGCTTGTAAAATCTTAAAAAGCACGCCAGAAACCAGCAAAATCCCCATCATTTTTATGACTTCTCTTTCTGACACCTTAGACAAGGTTAAGGGATTTGAACTAGGAGCCGTAGACTATATCACGAAACCCTTTGATCGCGATGAAGTTGTCGCTAGAGTAAATACCCATTTACAAGTTAGTTTTTTAACAAGGCAAATACAGGAAAAAAATCAACAACTGCAAAGCTTTGCTCAAGAATTAGAGAATCGCGTTAACGAGCGAACAATGGAGCTTTCGGGAGCGCTTTCTGATTTACAAAAAGCTCAGGCTCAATTATTGCAAAGAGAACAAAGACTTGCCTATGAAGCTTTTCACGATACGCTTACAGGTTTACCAAATCGAGCTTGGTTGATGCAACGTTTGCAATATTTAACTACCCAAAATCAACTTTATGCGGTTCTATTTACCGATCTCGATCGCTTTAAAGTAATTAATGACAGTCTCGGTCACTTAGTCGGTGATGAGTTACTTCAGCAAGCTACGCGCAGACTGAGAGCCTCTTTGCCCTCTCGTGCTAATGTTTCTAGATTTGGTGGCGATGAATTTATCATTCTCTTTGAAGATATTCAAAATCTTGAAGAAGCAACCGATCTAGCCGATCATATTCAAATGGAGCTAGCCAATCCTTTTAAGATCCACGATTACGAACTATTTGTCAGCATCAGTATCGGTATTACTATTGGTTCTCAGGATTATCAACAGCCTGAAGATATTCTTAGAGACGCGGATATTGCCATGTATCAGGCTAAGCACAAAGGACGTGGACGCTATGATGTGTTTAACCCTGATATTCGGGAGGTGGCGATCGCCCGATTAGATCTCGAAAATGATTTACGGCGGGCGATCGAACGTCAAGAATTTTGTATGTACTATCAGCCCATCTTTTGTTTGCAATCTAATCAAATTCGTGGCTTTGAATCTTTAGTACGCTGGAATCATCCCTCAGGAAAGTTAATATCTCCATCTAAGTTTATTCCCATCGCCGAGGAAATTGGTTTAATCAACTCTTTGGGTTGGTGGGTGTTGCGCGAGTCCTTGAGTCAATTCCAAACTTGGTGTAAATACTTTCGCGATCGCGATGGAGTTAACCATGACTTCCTTAACTCTCTATGGATAAATGTAAATATTTCACCAATTCAACTTAAACAGGTAAACTTCGCTCAAAATGTTCAACAGATTTTAGATGATTGTCAACTGCCGAGTAATTGCTTGAAACTGGAAATTACGGAAAGCTGCCTTCTAGAATCCTCTAGCATCGAATCGATCGCCCTTGAACAATTAAAGAGCCTCAATATTAAACTTTGTATTGACGACTTCGGCACGGGATACTCTTCGTTAAGTCGTTTGCACGAACTACCGATTCACACCTTAAAAATTGATCGAGCCTTTGTCAAAGATCTGGAAGCCAACTCTAACAACAGCATTATTAACACAATCATTAATCTCGCCCATGGTTTACATATGGATGTAGTTGCCGAAGGAATTGAGTCAGAAGAACAAAAACAAATTTTGCGATCGCTTTCTTGTGACTATGGGCAAGGATACCTTTTATCACAGCCTCTAGACGCGAAGGCTGCAAAATATTTGCTTGAATCGTGCAGCTCTTGCTAAATCATCGAAAATAAGAACGCTATAATCTTGTCATAACAATTTTACAGATATCTTCGGCATCTGAACATTAGCTATGATCGCAACATCACAAGTTCCCGCTACCGTCCTGACAGGCTTCCTTGGCGCAGGCAAAACCACTTTACTAAATCATATTCTTACGGCTGAACATGGCAAAAAGGTTGCTGTCATTGTTAATGAATTTGGCGAAATCGGTATCGATCAGCAATTAGTAATTGGTGCTGACGAAGAAATTTTTGAGATGAATAATGGTTGTATTTGCTGCACCGTGCGTGGCGATCTAATTCGGATCATTGGCAACCTGATGCGCCGCCGCAACAAATTTGATCACCTCCTCATTGAAACCACAGGTTTAGCCGATCCTGGCCCCGTGATTCAAACTTTCTTTATGGATGAAGATATTCATCGACAAGTGGAGCTTGATGCGGTGGTCACGGTGGTGGATGCTAAGCACGTCCAACAACATTGGGGCGATCGCGAAGTTCTGGAGCAAATTGGCTTTGCGGATGTAATTTTGCTCAACAAGACCGATCTAGTTACTTCTGCGGAACTAGACGAACTCGAAGCAAAAATCAAGCATTTGAATGTTTTAGCAAGAGTTGATCGGGTTCAGCTAAACCAAGCTAATACCGAAAATATTGAAGACAGCATTAACAAAGTTCTCAATGTTGGTGGGTTTGACCTTGATCGAATCCTTGAGAAGAATCCTGAATTTCTTGCTGCTCAAATCAAAGATGATCACGACCATGAGCATCACGACCATGAACACGAGCATCATGAGCATGATCACGACCACCATGAACATGAGCATCACGAACATCAACACCATATCCATGACGAGGAAGTCGGCTCGGTCAGCATCTTAGAAGCTGGCTCCGTCAATCCTTACAAGTTTCAAGCATGGATCAGCGAGTTATTGAGAACTCAAGGTCAAGATATTTTTCGTTCTAAGGGAATTATCAATTTCTCTGGTTCTGAGGAGCGTTTGGTATTTCAGGGTGTGCATATGCAGTTTGATGCCACGCGCGATCGCCCTTGGAAAGAAAACGAACTTCGCAAAAATCAATTAGTTTTTATCGGTAGACATCTGGAAGAGGCGAAGTTGCGCGAAGGTTTTCTAGGTTGCTTGATTTAATATCAAAGGAAGAAATGGCTACGCCATTTCTTCCTTTGAAAAACCTTACTGGGATTGCTAGATCAAAGCCCAAGAAGAGAAGGTCTGCGCTAAGCGCAGACCTTCTCTTCTTGGGCTTTATTAATAGACTTGATGTTAACTAAGCTGATTTAGAGGCAGTATCAACTTCATCAAAAGCTTTATAGCACTTCTCCGCATCATAAATATGGCAGCGATCGCCAATATCTTTCATTAACTCCCATGAGAACTTAGTCTTGTACATATATTGTCCCCAATTCTCATCAAGAGACTTATGTGCTAGACGTAGATTATAGGAAGGAATACCCGTAGATACGTGGTGAGGAACATGCACGTTAATGTCGTGACATAGAATTTCCACCCAAGCAGGATAGTCGCAATGCACAGTACCAGTTAACTGATCAGTAGCCGCAATCCATTTGTCCTTATCCTTAAATTGGATATCGGGCATGGTGTGGTGAACAATTGTGAAAGTACTCATCCAGAAGTGATATACCAACCAAGGCATCAAGAAGAAGCTAATAAATCCTGTAAAGCCTGTGGTGTAAATCAAAACAGGAATCGCGATCGCCGCAAAAGCAATTACTAGGCGATAGGAAAACTTTACTTGCTCTTGCTGACGCTCAGGATAGATACTGGCGTTGAAGTGTAAGTTAGCCCAATGAATAATCGAACCAATCCACCAATAACGGGTACGAATTAGACGATAGATATTGGTAATTAAACCTTTGCCCTGTTCATATTCTTCAACGGTGAAAGGATACCAAGCATTATCTTCACCCATTTTATTGGTATGCAAGTGGTGATGATCATGCTTGAAGCGCCAGCCGTGGAAGGGATAGAGCAATGGTAAGAAAGCGATATGTCCGACGAGGTCGTTAACCCAATTTTTGTTAGAAAATGAGCGATGTCCACAGTCATGACCAATTACAAACCAACCCGTGAGAGCCGTACCTGTAAAAATCCAAGCGAAGGGTAGTAAGTACCAAGGCGAAAAGGCAATACTTGCGTAGCCTAATGCGGCGGCTGTTAGGGATAGTAAAACTCCAAACCAAGCTTTGAGAGGTTTTTTCTCAAAATACTCAGAAGGTATAGTTTTGATGATGTCGCGAAGAGTTGTCTCAGGTGTAAGAGTATGTGAGGAATTTTGTATGGCAACCACTACTGAGCACTCCCTACTGCGGTCAAACGTTGACTGCTCAAGCTTTGCAATTGCTGTAAAAGAACATCGATATCTGATTGTAATTCAGCCAGTTCTGCTTGAACTTCTTCAGAATATAGTTTTTTGGCGGTTACGTTCAATGAAAAAATCTCTTTTGTTGGGGCTTCAGTTTGTTTGCTCATACTTCTTTTAAAACGCTGCAATAACACCACAAAAATATTTATGACTCAGATTCTAGCTTATGTTATGTGTATTTTTGTATATCCATAAACATATTTAATGAGTAATTATACGGATCAAGTTTTCTTCTTTGCTTTTACTGTTAATTAAGTGCTTGCGCAAAATAAATTACTAAAACCCGTAAAGTTGCGCCCCTACGGGGC
The DNA here is from genome assembly GCF_014696355.1 of Pseudanabaena sp. FACHB-1998. GTDB lineage: Bacteria > Cyanobacteriota > Cyanobacteriia > Pseudanabaenales > Pseudanabaenaceae > Pseudanabaena. The sequence continues at coordinate 32,378 of NZ_JACJQA010000005.1, forward strand.
GCAACTTTACGGGTTTTAGTTCGTAATTAATCATGCTTAGCCACTTCCCAAGAATGAGTGATGGCGCTTCGCGCCATCACTCATTCTTTAATACTTAGTGCCGATGGGTGTATCCGCAAATAAAATCGGGGCGATCGCGGCGGCTGAGCCAAGGCGATCATCAGCATATTCTTCGAGGCTGTAGTACTGATCCATGCGATCGCATAAGCCTTGGGGATTCAAGCTTTGGATATTGTGACTAATGATGTAGCTTTGCGCCGCCGAGCCACGAAAGGCGGCAAAGGCTTCTTCGCAATAGGCTAGCTTAGATTCTGGCGCAGCAACAAGCCAATCGGAGCCATGCATATTGCCACTCAAAATTGGCTGACCATGAGCGGGAATAACAACCCGCCGTTCGGCAGCGATCGCTTGACCACTTATGTCAAGGCAGCAGACAATCAGGATAATAGTGACAAACAAGGTTTTAAATGCATGGGAAAGTGGATTTGGGTGCATAGGTCGCTCGAATTTTGCTCGCAAGATCAATTATGTCAAGGGCTTCACGATTTATTTTAAGAATTTTAAACAAAACGCGAATTAATAGGTTTTTGCCGCAAAAGCAGTTAAGGTTTGATAACATTTTCTGATTAATCACACCAAACCCACCAAAATATTAATCGCAATTTTGCCGAATAGGTTGTATTGTCTAAATTTCTGGGAGTTTTTAAGATTTTCTTAAATGTCCAATGATGAAGCTTTTGCTAAACTCATGTTATCTGCGATACAGAAAAAATTCACGCCTTTTAAAGGATTTACCTTTATAAATAAGTTTTCAGCACAAATCAAGATTTGTGCAGGAATTGTTATTTAGCCTTTCTTTCAACTGCTTTTTCTCTCTAGAACATTTATCAAATTTTTCAAGCCCGCCAAATGTCCGAACATTATCTAAATCATCCTACTTTTGGCTTGCTATCTCGCCTATGTAGAGTAGATGAGTTTCGTAGTTTGTTTACAACTCTCTACGCACAAAGGTTATTCTTCCTGATTACCAATAGTCCTGAAGGTGTCCAATTTGAGCCTGTTTCGCGAGCCGATGCCAAGCTGATGGTCGAGAATCAAATGCGATCGCTGCGTCGTGGTGGATCTGACACAGATCAAAAAAATCTTCACCATATATACAAGAGAACTTTTTCACAATGACCTCGCGTATTTCTCTTAAATCTGCTGCAAAAATTAATCTTTATCTGGAGATTACGGGAAATCGACCTGATGGTTATCACGATCTGGTAATGGTGTTGCAGAGTATTGATCTATGCGATCGCCTAGATATTCGGAAAATTGGTACGGATGAGATTCAAGTAACCTGTAATAATCCTGAAGTACCATGCGATCGCACCAATCTGGTCTACAAAGCTGCCGCCCTGATGCAGAGCGTCTATCCCGATATTGGTGGCATCGAAATTGCGATCGATAAGCAAATTCCGATGGGGGCAGGGCTAGCAGGTGGTTCATCGAATGCGGCAGCCGTTTTAGTGGGGATTGATCGCCTTTGGGAACTAGGGCTTACGCAATCGCAACTTTGTGATTTTGCGGCGCAGTTAGGCTCGGATATTCCGTTTTGTGTGACGGGTGGAACGGCTCTCGCCACAGGTCGCGGCGAAGTTCTTTCGCCACTGCCCGATCTCAAGGATTTAGTTCTCGTAATTTGTAAACCCCGCCAGATTGCGATCGCGACGGCATGGGCTTATCAAACTTTCCGTTCACAGGGTTTACTGGCGACTAGCCAAGTTAAAAATCAAAATTTATCGAGCCAAATGGTGGCGGCGATCGCCTCAGGTGGTGAGTCCACTGCGGTTAAGCTATCGCGATTTCTCTATAACGATTTAGAAAGAGTGGTTTTGCCAGCCTATCCTGAACTTCATGCTCTTAAAAATAGGCTGCTGGAGCAAGAATGTCTTGGAGCAATGATGTCAGGCTCAGGATCGACCATATTTGCGATCGCGGCGGATTTAGATCGTGCCCAAAAAATTGCCGAAGCTATCCAGACTGATGATATCGATGTATGGGTAGGCAAAAGTTTAGTTAGATCGATTTTCGATGTTTAAAAAAAGTTGTCGGCGCTTCGCGCCGACAACTTTTTTTAGCTAACGCCGCCATAGATCGCCAGTTGCTCATGGCTAATCCATGCCCACAGTTGATCGCCATAGGAAAAGTGCCACCATTCATTGGGATGTCTGACAAATCCACCATGGGTCATGACTTGGCTTAATAACTCGCGATGGCGATGAAACTCTACGGCTTGAGCATTGCGAAAACTAGCAAAGTAATTCGGTAAAGAGCGATCGCTAATTTCATCAATTGGTGAACCCATATCCACAGGAATCATGCCTTCGGGAGAATGCTCGTAAAGGGTGACATCGATCGCTGCTCCTGTGCTGTGGGGCGGCGGCGTTCGCGGATCATCGCTAGGAATTGCCCAAAATTTCATCACCTCTTCCATGAGCGCATTTTTCTGTTCTTCAGTAAGGGCGGTAATATCTAGCCCCTTACTGGCGGCTAGCTGAGCAAAACTATAATCCACCATAAATTGCTGCACAGGAATCGGGCGATAGGCATCAAAAAGGGCGATTTTCCAATTAGAGTGCAGGATTTGCAGGTAAGCTTGGGCTTTTTGCAATCTTTCTAAAATGCCTTGTCGCACCCAAAAAGGAGAGCGATCGCCATAGGGTGCTTGCAAGGACACATAGGGATGGGGATCGATGGTGATCATGGCATTGAGAGAATTGGCGGCGATCGCTACTAATGGTTCACCACAATCAGAGATCGGGATACTTTGATAAGGCTTTGACATGATGTGTGATAGGTTCTGATGAAACTAAATTCGCGATCACAAACTAAAATAAGCAAGATGAACAAAATTGGCTGTAAGGCAATGTGTGTGTGTTCTTACAAGGAATCTATATTAGTAGCTAGGGGTGAAGACTCTCAAAATGGCGCAATATTCTATAGACCTTTAGGCGGCTCGATTGAATTTGGGGAAACGAGTCAAAACGCGATCATTAGAGAAATTAAAGAGGAAATAGGGGCTGACCTTATCGACGTAAAACTATTGGGAGTTTTAGAAAGCTTGTTTGATTTTGAGGGAGAACGTGGTCACGAAGTGGTGTTTATCTACGATGCCCAACTTGTTGATAAAAAGCTTTATGCAGAGAAAACAATTATTGGACAAGAAACAGATGGTTCGGAGATTGTTGCCACATGGCAAAAGCTTGACTATTTCGTGGCGCAAGGGAGATTAGTCCCAGAAGGATTGTTAGATTTATTAACCCGATGAACAAATGAGAGTGTAAAGTGAAATGTGTAAAGTCTGGGATGTATGCAGAGAGATAATCTAGCCACACAATAACTAACACAAAAACCGATGAATATTCGCAAAGAATTGCTAGATGAATT
>NZ_JACJQA010000050.1 GCF_014696355.1 Pseudanabaena sp. FACHB-1998
GTGGACAATGCCGATTCGGGATTGGAAACCTGCTCTTAATCGATTTGCCATCCTCTTTGAGGATCGTCTCCATCTCTAGCTTCTAGACTTTACACATTTTTCTTGACAGTCTCCCATCAGGTGGAATATTGAGGAATTTCATCGTGAACTCAAACAATTGACGGGTATTCAGTTTTGCCAATGCCGCAAGTCTAGAATTCAGCGTAATCATATTGCTTGTACCATGCTTGTTTGGCATCATCTTAAACGTTTAGCTTCTCAAGCTGGTAATACCATCTACAAACTTAAATCTGGGCTTTTGTCTGATTATTTAAAATCCCAACTTAAGTGTCCTTCTATTCCTATGCTTCTTGCGTAAGTCCTATATGTATAGAAAAACTTTCTTTTCTATACATATTGTTCTCAATCTAAACTCTTTAGAAAAGAGGCAAATTATAATTGCTGTCCCAAACGTTGAGGTTTATTTCTGTTAGAAGTCGAAAAGCTTGCCGAAAATCCTTAGCAGGAAATTTTGAGAAAATAAAAATAAGGAGAAAGCCCGAAATAATGAGCCTGAAGTACAACATATCCGACCTACCGAGTGGTAGCGAATCTCGACAAAGCCATGTGGAATTCATTAGAGTGAATCTTGAACTATTACTAGCAGTAGCATGGTACGGCTACGAAAGTGAGGGAAGAGGCGCAATCATCATTGATGTGAGTAAATCCAAAGAATCGCGAATCGGCATTAGCCCTTATCAAAAATGGCTGGACTCTGAAAGCTATGACTGCTACCTCAGCCAAGCCACAGCAGAGCGCATCGCTACCGAATCAGGATACCCAAACCCATTTCAAAAGGAAGAAAAGAGGCAAATCAGGGACTACAAACCTGAGAACCAAGTTGTAGTCTGCTTTATCCGTACCGATGGCGGCTTTAGCTCTTATGTAATCGCTCATCCGTTCCTGACCGCGAAACAAGCCTACGAAGCCAATAAAAACAGACTGCAAGCCGAATTTGCTATAGATCAACCCGACTAACTCTAACCCAATATTCAAACCTCAAAAGCCTCCTGATTTGCATCGGGAGGCTAATTTGTTATGGAGTCAAATATGACCAAAAAAAGATACAAAAGCATTCTGTGTGGACTATTGCTACTGACGATCGCCATCCATCCAGAACAGCATCATGTCGAAGAAAAGTATCCAAAAATTATCCACCCTCAAAACCGTCGTCAGCGCCGAAGAAGGAAGGGATTTGCTGTTAGCCATTAGCACTTAGCTAGATCTCAGCCTCAATCCACAACTCCCCAAAAGCCAAAAGCTAACAGCTAATCACCAAAAATAAAAACATGAACACATCAGCCATGATCGCCACGCAGCAAGCATTGATTGACAAAGGAGCCGAATATTTAGGCGACCTGATCGCATGGTCAATCAATGCTGAAACCAGACTCAGTGAAACCACTCTGAAACTTGCCGCCGAGCAAGTCAATCTCGACTTCAGCTACCTCCCCGAAATTCCTAACAAACTTAGTGCATTCAAAAATGCTCGCACCAAAACTCAAACCCAGTTGAGTAATCACAACCTCCTAATCCGACAAATCTCCAATAACGGCTTATTGGTCTATGGATTTGTACTAGAGAACAAGAACGAGAAAGACAAAAAGCTCCGCTATAACCAACTCGCTTCCTATAGCTTCGACAAGAGCAACGAAACCACCAATTGGAACCGAGAAGACTGGAGCCAAGAAAACGAATCATTGATTGACATGGCAAGAACTACCTTCGACAAATGGTACAGATGGAGCCAAGAAATCACCAGTAAAGAAATCCGTGCCATGCTGACCGAATTCGTCAAAAAAGCAGGAGTGCCCTTTCGAAAGCGAGGCGGCACATACTTTGTCGCTCGTAGCTATCGGCTAGAACTAACCGCCTTTCGCGAACTGCTACCCCTGATTCACCGCGAAAACAACATTCGCTGGATGCCGATTGCAGGTATTGGCGACATGGACATCATCGCAAGGCAATCCCTTGAAAAGGAAGTGCAGTCAATGTCTCATTACCTAGACGAACTACTAGATCCACAAAAGGTATCAGAAACCAAGGGCAGCACCCTGAAAAACCAACTCAAGGTATATCGGGAAGTAGAAGACAAAACCAAAATGCTGTCTGAACTATTGCAATTTCGTTCTGATGCACTGACCGACAAACTTGCCAAACTGCGCCAACGTTGCCTGAACGTACTGGACGAAATTGCCACTACTCCAGTAGTTGAAAGTCCAGAAGATTCACTCCCTCAAGTAGAAGAAATCATTTCTGAACCAGAAGAAACCAACTCCATTGAAACCAGCCTAGCAGAAACAACCGACGAGAACCCAGACAACCTATTTGATCTCGGCTTCTAGCGAAGGATCAAGGGAGGAGCCAAATTGCTACTCCCCATCAAAACATAAAAGATTAAGAGGAACTGAAAAATGATTACAGCCGAAATCGCCCAGACTAATGGACATATCACCGCATTGACCGTAACCAATAAATCACCAATGGAGAAATTGCAACAACTGCGCGAAGAATTGCAAAACGTTTACCTAGATCGCAGCGAAGCAATCGACCTGATTATGGTGGGACTGCTGGCAAAAATGCATATTTTCCTAGGAGGTAAACCAGGCACAGGCAAAACCGAACTTGCAAAAGCAGTCTCAGAGGCAATATCAGGAACCACCTTCTTTCATTACCTGATGACTAAAACCACCGTTGCCGAAGAAGTATTAGGAGCGCCCGACCTCGCGGAACTGCAAAAAGGCAAATTCGTGCGTGACACCGAAGCGATGTTACCCGAAGCGCATCTAGCTTTAATGGACGAAATTGGCAAAGCAAATAGCATTGTCCGCAATTCGGCATTAGGACTAATGAACGAACGAGAATTTCTCAACGGCAAAACCAAACTCCAGTCACCATTAATCACCATGATTGGCTGCTCCAACGAACTCCTTGATGGAGAAGAAGACGGAGCATTTTGGGATCGGCTGAGCTTGCGCTATATGGTCGATTATCTAGGCGATGAAGACCTACGAACCTTACTTTTACGCAAAACCAGCAACATCGCCGCACCGCAGATCACAACCCTGCTAAGCCTAGCCGAACTAGAGCAAATGCAAACCGCCGTGAGAAACGTGACATTCCCTGCCCCAGTGATCGACTCCCTGATCGACCTGCAACGAGAACTGAAGAAAGAGAACTTCATCGTCAGCACCAGAAAATACGTGCAGATTGTCACCATTCTCAAAGCATATGCCTATCTGCAAGAAGAAGCTGAAGTAAGCGAAGACAGCTTTGAAATTCTCAACCATGTAATCTGGAATCATCCCAGAGAGCAAGCGCTGATTAGGAAAATCGTCGCCAAAGTGGGCAATCCCGTGAACATCCAAGCCCAAGAAATCCTCGCCGCCATCACCGAAAAGCTTTCAGACTTAGGTAACTGTCCCACCTATGGCACCAAGAAACAGCAAGACGATTGGGCAACTGAAGGCTCTGGAGTATTGTCCGATATGCGAAACATGATCGACAGACTGCAAAACTTGATTGCTCAACACCCAAACAGGGCAAAGAAAGCACAACAAGCGATCACCGAAATTGAAACCAAGAAGAAACCATTACTGGCGAAGGTCAGTGAAATCATGTACGGCGCATAAACCCAACCAACAGAGAACAGATAATCTGCTCTCTGTAATTAAAGAGATTATCGAGAGTCAAAATGCAAGAATCATTAGTGTATGTAATCCCCAAATGGACAGAGCTATGTGTGAATGACTTCAAAGAGAAATCATCCAGACTGAGCGAAGTCATCGAAGAGGGAGAAAGCAAAGTCTATAACTTTGAAATCTTTGTCAGCGAAACCTATCATCGCCTGTACGATCGCCAACCCAACCGACTCGAAGATAGCGCCATCAAACCCGAAAACAAAATCTGGATCACCATCCATCAACAGATGAGCGAGCTAGAAGTATTCCAACAATTTAGTAACCGCCTGAACGGAGACGAATTCCTCTCAGGTATTGGCACAACCGCCCTATGTATTGCGATCGTGGAAATGTTGCCAGAACCAGCCGAGCCATTAGAAGACCCAGAAGTAATCAGAAAACAATTGCGGGGAATCTTTGAGGCTTTGCAAGGGCAGACACCCAATGCAGGACTGATGCAAAAGATTCAACAGTTAAAACAACAGGGACTAGAAGCACGACTAGCTTGCGAAGCCTATGCCGACTCAATTAGCCCATCGGAAATCGAAACCGCACTGCTAAGTGGCATTGCCAAAGCCGAAGCTGAAATGCAATCCATCACTCAAAGTCTAGAAGCTTTTAGCGGCAGCAGCGATTACAGCCATGAAACTCAATTAAAAATCGCCGACAAAATACAACTCGCTCAACGCCTCCATGCATCGCCAAAACTGCAAGCGATCGCTGAGTTAGCAGGGAAGAAAATAGCGATCGCCGCGAAGATACAACGCAGCAAAGTCAAAGAAGGACGCACCGAAATGGTAGGAGTGACCACAGGCAATGACTTGACTCAGCTACTGCCCTGCGAACTACTGAAGCTAACTACCCCAGAGTTATTCCCCATATTTGCCCAAGGGTACATTGAGCGATCTCTTTTGCAACGAGAACTAGTCAGCCGTGAACCTCTAGCGAGAGGTCCAATCATCATTTGTCTAGATTCCAGTGGGTCAATGGCAGGGCAAGAAGAAATCTGGAGCAAAGCGATCGCCCTCGCATTACTGAGTATTGCCGTCAGTCAAAAGCGCCATTGCCGCATCCTGCATTTTACGGGCAAGGTAGAGCGGATTGACGACTTCGTGGGAGAAATCCCCGACACCAACCGCGTGATTGACTGCATCGAAAAGTTCTACAACGGCGGCAGTACCAGTTTTACATCCGCCCTAACGGGAGCCTTAGCATCAATCCAACAGCACGAACAGACCAAAAAAGCCGATGTGGTTTTAATCACCGACGGACTAGACACCCCATCCTCGGGATTTATAGAACAATGGCAAACCGACAGGAAAAAGTATGAATTTAGCTGCTACGGCATCCTGATTACCAGTGGCAATCTGGACGGCTACGAAAGCACAATCAGCAACCTATGCGATCGCTATGTGCAGATAGAAGATCTCACAGATGACAGCGAAGTATCCAACTGTTTATACAACATCTAAACAGATATCTATAACCAGAATAGGCGGCGCTTCGCGCCGCCTATTCTGGCTTTTCCTCTAGCGAGGCTCCCAAGAAAAATCCACATAACCCAATAAATAGAGGCGGCGCGAAGCGCCGCCTCTATTTATTGGGACTCAAAAAACTTGCATTTTTGCATTCACTCAACAAGGAGAAATATCTATGACTTATTCATTTCAGCAAGCAACCAAAGAAAATATCAAACTCCGCATGGCGCTATACGGTCCGCCAGGCTGTGGCAAAACCTACACTGCCCTGCAACTAGCATCAATCTTGGGCAAAAAGATTGGACTTATCGACACCGAATATGGCTCCAGTCGTAAATATGCCAACCTGTTTGACTTCAAATCACTAGAACTAACCAAATTTGGTCCCAGCCAATATTACAACGCCATTGAAAGCGCTGAAGAATCAGGATTCGATTACCTAATCATCGACTCCCTATCCCATGCATGGTATGCCGAACTAGACGCAGTGGGCAGTGACGTAAGGAACTGGGCAAAAGTCCGTCCCATCGAACGCCAACTATGGGACAAAATCATCAGCTCAAGCTGTCACATCATTGCCACAATGAGATCGAAGATCGAGTATGACTTTAACACTGCTGAAGTTGGTGGCAAGCAGAAAATCACCAGTGTCCGCAAGATTGGCACAGCACCAATTCAAAAGGAAGGCAGCGAATATGAACTGGACATCTGTGGCTTACTAGATGACCAGAACACACTGACGATCTCCAAGAGCAGATGTCCCGAAATCAGCAACGGTATTTTTCCAAAACCAGGGAAGAAATTTGCCGAACTGATTCAGACATGGCTCAGTGATGACACTCCAGCCAACAAAAATGGCTTTATTCCCATCGTCAATATACCTGTAAATACAGTTCCACAGGTACAGCCCGAACTAGTCACAATTGCCAGCAGTAATGTCGCCCAGATAGCCAGTACCAATGGTCATGTAGCCACAGCCATTGAAACAAAGCCAACTATTGCCAACACTCAACCCAGTAGCAGCAAACCCGATAACCCAGCCAAAGCCGCCTTCAAAGCATTATTGGCAATCACTCAGCAACACATCAGCAAAGTGATTGAGACCAGCATTGACCTGTATGGAGCCGATGAAAGTGGCACAAAGCCCAAATTCAACAGTGAAAATATGACCGCCGAGCAAATCAAAGCAGTCTGTGAAGCACTGATGCGAGAATGGCTAGGGCTTAAAGGATATACCGCCGAACTAGCCCAGAACCTGATCGACATCTCGACATCGCGGCACCCAGGACAATATGCAGCGATCGCCAAAGACATCGCCAACCAACTGGAATTTTAGCGGAAACCAGTTTAGTTTCTAACAGGCAACAAAACCGATGATGACCTCACAATCATTGGTTTTGTTGTAGCTATTGCAAACTAGCTAAAGAAGAATATGTACAACCACATCTCAACCAGAGCTGATGTCAAGGTTGGAGATCGCTTTGCTGTTTGGCACATCGGCGGCGAACCCGAAACCAGTATACGCAAAGTCACCAAAGTTGGTTTCGGCTCAACCGATTCCGCCTTTTCCTTAGAAGGGATAGCAGGTCGTTTCCACTTCGACTACGCACTTGGCAGAACCAGACATGATCTTGAACTCCAGATTGAGATCTATGTTTTATTCGACTCAATGGAACAACTTAAGCTAGAGCAACGCCGCCGCAAGTTGGCATACCACATTAGGCAAGCCGCAAAGCGGATCTATGGAGCGCCCACCTTGCCCTACAGCACTCGCCAACTTGAAGCGATCGCCAAAGCATTAGAACTGAGGATACGCTAATGGCTAAGAAGAAAACGAAACACGATCTTAAATACATCGATCCCGAATTCAAAGCAAAGCTGAATAGTTAGCGCAGCGTATTCATACCTGTTGAGTCCCAAGATTTTTTGAAGATACGCTATCGCGTAGAAGTCCATGACCTGATTCCTAAATAGAAGGAAAAAACTCATGTGTAATTCTACTAATCTCGTAGTTCTCTCTGGCTATGTCGGCAACGTATCTGAAGTACGTCAAACTAAGACCAGCGGCAAAGACGTACTAGACTTCAGCCTCGCTGTGCAGCCCAAACCTCGTCGCGACAATAATGGTAATTGGATCAACCAAGAACCACTTTGGGTGAAGGTAGTCTGCTGGAATGGAACTGCGGAATATGCCGAAGAACGTGCAGAATCTGGACGCTTCGTCGAAGTTACGGGAGTTCTGACTCAGCCTGAAGAGTATAAATCGAAGAAAGACAGGAAGCATCATGCGCGGACTGTGATTCATGCCCAATCTCTAAACTTCATTGATGTTGTGAAGAAGTCTGCCGAAGACGAAGAGTATCAAGAATCAACCCCTTTCTATGATGACTTCTAATTGAACAAGCAGAGAGCAATATTGCTCTCTGCTTGTTTTAGTCGCTATCGCTCAAGGCTCTTGCCCAGCTAAGAAAAATAGAAATTAACTATGATTTACACTCACAAAGGCTATCAAGGTTTGCTATCTACTCGAACCACCAATCAAGGTACACAATGGGTAGCTCAAGCTAAGAAATATTCAGTCAGCATCGAGCAGAAAGTATTCGCCCAATGGTGTGGCACAGACTTAATCACTAGTTTTGACATTGAACAGACCAAACAACACTTTGTTGAGATTGTGGAATTATTCTTGCAAGAACATGAGGATATATTTCCAATGTATCCACGCCCAGAATTACCAGATGCGACCATCGAAGCAATTCTGGATGAGCGAGTATACCTGACAGTCAACAATAGCGGTAGACATCACACCGCCAAGTTTCGAGTGTTTACAGAAGAACGTCTGCGAGTATTCCCAGCACGTATCCCGATTCCCGTAGGCATCAAACCTAACGTGAAGCCAAGATACAGGCAACTTGTTGCTTAATCAGCAATCTCTACAAAAAGTAAAATCTTCCTTGTGAAGGTTTTACTTTTTTGTCAAATCTATCTATTCAGTCAGGATGTAACCTGTCTTTTTGATGTCTGTTATTGAGTTATTGGCTTTAGATCCTGCATTCCGCTGATAGGCGATCGCACTTCGGAGGAGGTTGTTATCATAGTATTTCCTTGCTTTTTTTACATTGTGTTTTGATTATTCTGGAGTTCTTTTAGCATTGACACAGAGAGTGGTAGCCCCTGCTTTAACAGAATTTCTAAGTATTCATTGCTAGTTTTGGGTTGCTTTTTTAAGCGTTGCCGACAAGTCTCAACTGCTGCCATAACTTTGAAAGGATTTAAGCCAATCAAATCGGCAATAAAATCATCTGGATGCTTTGCTGTGATTCCATACTGACTGATATTCAGATCGGGAAAATCTTTTAGATTAAAGGTGACAATAACATCAGCTTCAGCCACAATTGCTGCCGCCAGAATATGGCGATCGTTAGGATCGGGTAATGTTAAGGATGGAATTAGTTGTTCAAAATCAGTAACTAAACTGTCTCGAACTTGACTATTCATCAAATCTTTGACTTGATTTAGCTTTTCCTTTGGTAAATCAGGACGATTTTCGATGAGATTGCGAATCCATTCGTCATGAATTAAGTTAGTCCATTTAGCTCTAAATAGATCGGCGATCGCTAATTGAATGAGAATATCTCTAAGATAGTTAGGATAAAGGACACAGGCATCGTATATCACTGTAAACTTGCTAGTCATATAGTCCTAGATCTTCAGATATTGTCACAATCTCATCTAAAACTTTGCTTCTGGCGGCATCAATATTTGTTTTGTATTCCATTAAGTCAGTAAAGCGAACTCGGCGATGCTTGCCGACTTTGTGATAGGGAATTAAGCCTTCTTCTAGTTGTTTGATTAGGAAGGGACGCGAGACATTGATTAAATCTGCGGCTTCTTGGGTAGTGAGTTCGGCGTGGATGGGGATGATTGTTACGGCATTGCCGTGGGACATTTGGGTCAAAATGTCTACAAATAGGCGATAGGCTGCCGCAGGAATTGTGGCTGTTTCTTCACTGCCATCAGCTTCTACGATTTTGAGATGACAGACACCTTCGCTAATATGCGAAGCAAGAATACGGCTGCTTTCTTTAGAAATTTCGGTTTCTTCTTCGGTAGGAATGTGTAAAGACTGGGTTAGGGCAACCATCGGGCAACCTCAGATAGTTTTGTATTTAGATTACTTGAATTTTGCTCAAAGTCTAACATATTAAACGCAATAAACGAAATGATGATTACCATGCAAGGCGATCGCACCATTTTTTACAAGTTGCAGTTAAACAATCATAATTTTATACTTCCAAAAAACTTAATAAAAACATTACTGCGAAGGTCAAGATAAATCGACTGAAAATTAAATAAGGCTAGCGCTCGTGCTGATGGAGAAAAACATAATTCCATTAGCGAAAAAGCCATGACCAATCCAGCAATCGAACTAGATAAAGACAGACTAAAGCTGTGCATTGAAATATTGCCAGAAGCAGACTCAACCGAGAGAATGGTGATCATCTCCATTTGCCGAGAGCAGGGAATGCCTCTAATTCGGACTATAAGTTTGAATGAACTAGCACCAATCCCATTACCTTTAGCCGAGGTAATCCAAGCCTATGCCGCCAGTGAGTTGGCAAATCAAATCCCGACCATTGAAGAAGAAACCCCAGAACCGATCGCTATCACCAAGAGATCCTTACTATCCACAAAACCAGAACAGATGACCTTACTATGAGCGAAACAGCAGTGAACTATAACATCAAGATTGAAGGACAGACGATTCCCGTACCACCTGAAATCGGGAGTAGCGATGAACAAATTAGGGCTACTCTCAGCCTATATTTTGAAGGAATCAAGAACTCGAAAATTGAAAGAACCGTGCAAGCCAACGGCGATATCCTCGTGGATGTCTGTAAACTCGCAGGGACAAAAGGAACGACATGAGCGAGACAGCGATCGCTAGTTTGATGAAAGCTCCAGAAGAAATCAACCCCCTGCTAGAGATACTCTGGGAAATTGAGAAGTACCAACAGCAAGGGACTCAATTAATCGAGCTAAGTGAAATCGGGTTAGAGGACTTTGACGAAACAAGCAAAGAATTACAAAAACAGAGTCTATGCATTCAAAGGACAATCGACAACCTGAAAAAAGCTAGCCCGATCGCCGCGCCGATGAAGATCCGAGGATTTTGAGAAAAATTAGAAGCGATCGCCCCCGTGTCTTATTACAAAGCCAAAGGACTAAGAGTGCTATCAGCATCCGTGCAGATGACCTATCCCGCTGTTCCTCTATTGTTAGTAGAGCAAATGCTCGAAGCCTCACGCATTGCCTGTGATGCCAACAATAAACCAGTAGAGATTGTATTCCACCTATATTTTGAAAAAGGAAATTGGCAGCTCGCAATACCAGATCAAGAGCAAACAGCCACATCCTGTAAGCCATTGGACAATAGCGCCAATAGCACCTATAGCAAAGCGATCATCGAAATCCATTCCCATCATGGCATGAGAGCCTATTTTTCAGACACCGATAACCGCGACGAAACAGGCTTTCGCATCTATGGAGTAATGGGTGAAATCTTCTCCAACCCACAGATTAGGATGCGAGTAGGAATTTACGGTCATTTCTACGAAACCCCAACCACAGGAATCTTGGAGTTACTCGCACAATTAACAGACTGCTTAGTGGAGGATTGGTAATGTCACATCTATCATTACCCTTTGCCGAAGCCGTCCCAATCTTGCTACCAGCCTATTAAGAACTAGACCTAATTCTCATCGGCTGTGGCGGCACAGGCGGATGGTTAGCCGTGAACTTGCCACGCATCGCCTATTTACAAAAACAAGCCGGGAAAAAAGTATCAGTTACTTTCATCGATCCAGATCGGGTCGAAGCAACGAATATACCGCGCCAAAACTTTACTCCCAACGACCTTGAACTACCGAAAGCATCAGTATTAGCCGCAAGGTATGGATGGCAATGGGGCATTGAAATCAGCGCCATAGTCTCATCATTTAGAGCAGACATGGCAACGTCACGATGGAAACACCTGACAATTTGTATTGGAGCCGTGGACAATCCCGAAGCCAGAGCAGAAATTGCCAAAGTTTTAGAAAATGGAAAAACAACATTCTGGTTAAACCGTATTCTTTCTGTTAAATTTCGAGTTAATGCAATTTATAAGATGGGTAATTATTTCGTGTAACCTACAAGTGATGCTGACTACAGAAGCTTAGATAGACCTTTGGCTACTTGCGGTGTAAAATTGATGTTATGTTAAAAAAGGCGATAGAGACGTTAGGCTAGGCTAAATGAGCAAGGATAAGTTTACAGAAGAAGAGAGAATAGCATTTTATAACGCTATTTCTCACCTTGATCCGAATAAAATCTATGTAAATTATAATAAAGATGCTGATACGTTATCTTATACTAAGCAAATACATAGCTATGAGAATATCTCTGGAAAGCCAAGCGATGAAGAGATTACCAGAGCATTAATTATCCTGCATTTAATTAATACATACGGCTATAACTCTGACAGAATTGAGATTGAGAATACTTTCTCTATTGGGGGAAGAAGAGATCAGGGAGCAAGAGCAGTAGAGACGGATATTTGTATAAAGAATGAAAAAGATGAGATAGAAATATTATGTGAAGTTAAGCGGATTCAAAATTATCTTGGTACTGATGATTCTTCCATAAGAAAACAACTTTTTGAGCCATTTGAAAACGTTGTAAAGTATAGCAAGTCGAAATATTTATTCCATCTTGCTGTTGACGTTCCAATTGATAAAGATCATTTCCCATTAAATTGTGTTGGTATAGATACAGCAGTTTCAAAGACCTATAGAGAATGGGAAAATCAGGGAAAAACACCACATTTTATCGATTTAATAACTTCGGGTGAAAGACCACAAGCACAAGATGCTTATATTAAGCTTGCTGGTGATGAAGAAAATCTTGATAAAAAGGTTAAGGACTTAAATGATAACTTTGGTATTGATCAGATACAGAGGGTATGGAGACAGCTTTGGGATCATATTTGGGGTGGAACACTTGAAGACAATAAAAAATTTGAAAATTTTAATAAGGTTCTTCTTGCAAAAATATATGATGAAAGAAAGACAAACTTAGGTACACCATATAGTTTTCAAAAAAGATTTGTGAGTGGTAAGCCTCAATCTGAGAGTGAATTGGCAAATAATATTGATTTACTCTATAGAAAAGCTTTCAGAGAATATCTATCAAAAGACAAGTCAATAGAACTTTTTAGTGTTAAGGGGATTGATTTTAGAGAATTTCCTATTTCCTTAGTTTCAAAATGTGTTGAGTACTTACAAGGATTTTCATTTCAGAAAAATCGATATAAAAATGTTGATATTTTAGGAGAATTTTATGAGATGGTTATTCGGGGAGCTTTTAAACAGACGAAAGGACTCTTCTTAACACATCCAAATATTGTTCTATTCATACTTTCCGTACTTGAAGTTGATAGAGTTGTTGAATCTAGACTGAGAAAACCTGATGAAGATAATAGATACAGACTTCCGTTTGTGATTGATCCAAGCTGTGGTACAGGAACATTTCTCGTCCATTATATGCATTATGTTCAAAAATTTATCAATAAAAACCATAAACGAATTACTGGTGGTGATGAAGACGTTAAAGATTTTATTGAGCGTCATGTGCTTGATAAGAATGCTTACAAGTGGGTAATTGATTATGTATATGGAATTGATAAAGAAGCTGTGCTAGCAACTGCTTGTCAGATAAACCTAATTCTTCATGGAGACGGAAGTACAAATATATATAATGCTGATGGGCTAAGTGGATTTAAGGATTATGGCAAGATGGAAGTAACTGGTGCTGTTAATATTCTCTCTTCTAACATCTCTGATGAATCTGATTACTACTCCAAGCAATCTATTAATAAATTTGATTTTATTATTTCTAATCCTCCCTTTAATGTCAATATTGATAAAAATGAAATTCAAAGTAATTTTGAGATCAAAGGTAAATCTGAAGCCTATTTTTTAGAGCGATGGTATCAGCTTTTAAAGGAAGACGGACGTATTGGTGTTGTACTACCTGAAAGTTTTTTTTCAGTAGAAGATGATATCGCTGGTCGCTTTTTTCTTTATAAACATTTTAAGATCAAAGCAATAGTTTCTTTGCCAAGTCATGCTTTTCAGCCACATACACCAACTAATACTAGCTTGCTTTTTGCTTCTAAAAAGACCAAGCAGGAAGAAGAAGACTTTAACGCACTATGGATTAAATTTGAATCTGAATTTGTAAATAAATCGAGTAAAATTACATCTATTTTACCTTCTCAAAAATCTAAAGTTAATTTTGAAGATGATAAAGTGATCGCAAAAAATAACATTAAAAAAATTCTCGAAGAAGTTGAGAAAGAGTGTCTAAATGAATTTGCCGCTGGTTTTGTAGTACTACCATTTTTTGAGGAAGGTTATATTTTTAATGACGAAAACTATACAAAAATCAAAAAATCTATTAACGATGTACTACAAAGCCTAAAAAAAAGATGGATTTTACATAAGGTTGCTAGTATACAAAAGATCGAATTTTATAATTTTTCCGTAGACGAAATTGGCTATAAGGCTGGAAAAAAAGGCTCGAAGGATAAACCAAATGAATTGCTCTCAGTTTTTGGTTCTGACAGTAAGAAAATTTATAATATTAAATATTCTCATAGTTGGGATAAAATTGATGAGAAAGATATAAAAACAGTTTTGGGAAAAATTAAGGAACTTAAAATATGGTAATAAGAGTAGAATCTAACTCGGTTGAGTATTTGACATCCTTTGCACCAATTCGATGTGATACTCATTTTAAGCACAATATCAACCTTGCTGATGAATTTTTCTCAAATAATTCGGTTGTTTGGGTTTCTCTTGGCTCTATTTTGGATAAAATACAAAACGGAATGAATATTAAGACTGAATTTTATTCAATGGAACCGACAGACATTTATTATCTATCTGTTTCTCAGGTAAAAGAATATGGTCTTATTGATAAAAATCAAAATTTTCTTACTGACGAAGTAAGAGAACTAAATAGTTTCTTTGAATTGGAAGGTAATAGAGTACTCATTACGAGATCTGGAACAATAGGTGTAGCATTATCTACAAATCACCCTACTTTCAATTTTGACGAAAAAACATATGTTGCTTCGGGATTTGTGATTACTGCTGAGGTGAAAGATAGTTATTCTTCTGATGTTGTTGCAAATTATATTAATTTATTTGATGTTCAGAAATATCTAACGGCAATGGCTTCAGGAGCTTGTCAAAAAAATATTGCTCAACCGATAATAATGCATCTTCCTATTCCAGAAGTTTTATTAACAGATAAAACACAATTTACTAAACTATTTAAGGAATATGAGGATGAGAGTCTTAAAATATTAGAGAATATTAGCGAATTGGAATCTAGTCTATAGCAATCCTAAATGATTTGTGGAAAAATAGAGAAGAAGAAATCAAAGCAAAGACTTGGAAGAATTAACTGAATTTATAGAGAGTAACCCCAAGAGTAAGGAACTCAAAAGAG
>NZ_JACJQA010000051.1 GCF_014696355.1 Pseudanabaena sp. FACHB-1998
CCTGCGTTATACTCTGACCAGTTGCGGATCTGATATTGCTCTTTCATTGGCTGTTTTGCCATCCTTATTTATATTTAATCTACCCTTCCATCCCTCTTTTATGCAACAACGCCAATGAGATCTGCAATCTGGTCAAACTGGTGGGGAACTATGGGAATAGAAGCACTGGCAAAATCAAAAATATTTGCTTTGGGTTTAAGCGATCGCTCGGTAAGTTGAAGTATCTGAAACTTCTTCGCCTCAGTCATGCACTTAGCAAAGTCCCAATGCAGTTTGGGTGTGTCTGCTTGCGATTGATTTTGATAAAGCTCATCGGCTGCTTCGTACCAGCGATCGCCATAACTCTGGCATTGTTCGGGTTCATCAAGGTTGACAATGAAGTTCTTGGGTAAGTAATGCAGTAATGTAGCTTTGTGAGCAACAAACTCATGCAAATCGACAGGGGCGATCGCTATGTTGGATAGGTCAGTGAAGCTTTTCGGATTAGTGGGGTCAAACTCTCTGATTTTCTCGACAGTACCGCGATTGCAGCTTAGGCGCACGGGTTGATTTCGATTAACTGGAAAAACTTCAAAACTAAATCCTTTGCGGCTCCATTGTTTTGATTCCTTTACTTCTTTGACTTCTTCATATCCTAATCTTGACAAAGCAGAAGCTAGTAATTTAACCGATTGCGAATCGCCGATATTGAGATAGATGCTATGTTTTTGGAATACTTGAGGAGATGGTAGATGGGGCTGTAGTGCATTAATAGTGGTAGCGATCGCTAGGTTATGCTGTGGTTTAGCAAGTAGTTCCGCTAATATCTCAATCCTTGTCCATGCTGTTTCTAAATCGATTTGGGCTGGTTCGTAGGGAAATGTATCAAGGGGTTGATATAGATAGACGCGCCATGACATTGACTGGAGTTGTAAAGCCCATCGGGTTGCTTCTTCGACGGTGGCGGTGACGATCAGTAATGGTTTAGTTTGTTGTTGACATAGGTGGGTGCTAATCAGTCCTTTGCCTAAACGGGATAGTCCTGATAGGGATATACTTTTGGCTGTTTTGAGTTTCTCGCCTATTTTTGTGGTGATGGTTGATCTTGCTATATTCTCTAGGACTGCTGTGAAGGTCATGGGTAGGGACTAAGGGTTCTCTATTCTAGTTAAAATACAATCCCTTCGTAGAGAAGCTCGATCGCAAACTCAAATTCAAGACTTGATAGGGTAATCGTATCGCCAGCAATATAGGGGTAGTACAGCCACATTCTGCCTTCGCCGCGTGCGTAGCGCTCTACTGATATTTTGTCAGAATTGATGAGTATATACTCTTGTAAGCTGGGGATGGTGAGATAGTTGGTAAATTTCTCACCGCGATCTCTAGCACTGGTTCCAGGGGAGAGAACTTCGGCAATTATGGTCGGACTTTGGATGAATTTACGGGCGTTGAGATCTTGAGGATCGCAACTGACAACGACATCGGGATAGTAATAGGGGCTATTGGTTGTAACTTGTACTTTGACATCGGCGACGTTGATGCGACAGCCTCGCGATCGCACTTGGGGATATAGGGTTCTATAGAGATTGAGGGTGATGTCGTTATGGGCGAGTGTGCCGCCTGTCATGGCGAATATTTCACCGTTGATATATTCGTGGCGGAGATCTTGCTGGGGTTCCCATTCAAGATATTCTTTAATGGACATTCTAGATGGTTCTTGAGATATAGCGAGCATATTTTTCTTGGTTGCTTTAGATTTTGGGTTTTAGGGAAATTTTCTTCGATCACCCGATCATTGAAGTTTTTTGTCGATGCGATCGCTGACTTCTACAATAATTTTCATGAGCATTCCTAAAGACATGGGAAATATTTCTGTTTCATAGATATAATTTGTTTGTGAATCAAATTTTGATTCGGATTTTTATTATATGAAATATTACAGACAAATCTCAACCTCTGTTTTTTTAACGCTTTATATAATGTCTCACGCATTAATTGGATATCCTTTCCAGTCTGCAAAAGCAGTACTTCCAAAGAAGATTGATCCCCCTCCAGGTCGTCCTTCTCGGCGTATTTATCCACCTCCAGATCCTCCTTCTTCTATTTATCAACTTCCAGATCCTCTTCGTCCTAGTCCTTCTTGGAATACTAAAAGTTCTGATAGTCTTTCATTGACGGATCTGAAACTTAAGGAACTAGGGACAAGTATTTTCATAGAATTATCCAAGGAGTTATCTCAAACCTATCCACAACCTAATATAACGGCTTTAGATGCTGCTACAGATGCTTTTTTTAAAGAAAACAGACAAAAAGCAATGGATAAATTATTGCAGGAGACTACTAATATAACTGCTCGTTATCGCTGTATGGGGTTTGTTTCCCTGCCGAAGGCAGGAGAACAAATCTCTGTACTTGGGAGCCAGCGGAAGGATTGCTTGTCATTGATTGTCTTCGGCTCGATCTCTATGAGTTCTGGAATAGTTTCTGGAATAGTTTACTTAGTGCAATCTAATAAGTAACTTAACTGCCTTAGTGGTGCAGAAAACTCCAGCCATTTTTAAAACCCTTATCTAGCAAGGCTTCCAAAAAACAAGTAGATCTGAATTTTTTATACAAGTGCGTGATCATAATGGCGAAATCAACGAGTATAGGTGTTTGCAGTATTGTCTTAAGCTAGGTCTCATTGTCTTATTTGAGATGTTAAAAGTTTTCTGCACCACTAAGCTTAACTGCAAAAGCAAGTAGCTTTTGTGGATTATAATTAAATGACCTATTCACAAGCAAACGGAGTATCGAATACAGATCTTTTTTTACCAAATACTCCATTGAAAGCCATTGCCCCTTCAAGGAATGGAGTCTTTGCCATCGGCAAGATTCAATCAAAAGAAAATGATTTTTTTTTGCTCTAATTGATTGATGAATTTCTCATGTTTCGTAATCTGCTCTTTTGACATAAAGCTAACGAATTTTTTCTTTGTTATCTTGAGTATTTCTAACGCCTCTCTTCTCTTGCCTGACTTTAAATATATTTTATATATGCTCATATAAGTTTCATAGTTTTCAGCACCTTTATAAAGTTTAATACTTTGATT
Organism: Pseudanabaena sp. FACHB-1998; assembly: GCF_014696355.1. Classification (GTDB taxonomy): domain Bacteria; phylum Cyanobacteriota; class Cyanobacteriia; order Pseudanabaenales; family Pseudanabaenaceae; genus Pseudanabaena. Next base: position 3,072 of record NZ_JACJQA010000051.1, read on the forward strand.
AAAGCAGTCTAACGCCATATCATCTTGACCAGAATCAAGAAATTCTAATCCCATGTCATGATATAGGTAACTAGCCTGCTTCTCCGTCATATCGTATCTTTTGGATAGTATCATAATTTTTTTTGCAACATTACTATTAATTTCGAGATTATTGATTATTATTTCCTTTCCCTCACTTAAAAAGTTCGATAAGTCTTGATCAGAGCGTTGACACTTTTCTAGAATTTTTTGGTCAGTGATTAGTGATTCATTTAGCGATATTCCAATCCTTATCCTATCTTTCTCCAGATTTTTTTTGCATTCATCATCAATTTCGCGACATCTTGCATAACTATCATAAATTGATACACTTGCTGCGCTTTCATACTTCTTCAGAGAAGTTTTAACTGTAGGGTCTACAGGAGTTTTCTCTGTAAGGAATTCTAGTAAAACTTTTCTAATAGCTTCTATATCATTACTCTGATAAATGCGATCGCCAAAATGAATATTTTCCCCATCAGTAATATTAATATTATATTTAGCAAGCTGTACTTTAACTTCGCGATCAGCATCCTTAAGCAACCGAGATAAAACCGCCATATCTTCCTTAGTATGACTGCGTTCTAAAATGCGCTCAATAATGTTATTTAATTGCTCTGAGTCCATCATCTTAACCTTGAGATTAGAGAATTAACGCCGCTATCCAAACATCATTTGTTGTAAACGTCACCAATATGCAATCCATGCGCTTCATTAATATTAGTGATGTATTTACCGTTCTGTACAATATTATCAGCAATTTTATTAATCTTCTGACTTGCCTCAGATTTCACCTCATCACAACCCTTTTCAGACAACCCCTTACCACCCCGCAACAACGCGATCGCAAAATCACCTGTATCAAAATCAAAATGCGGCGTTTGGTCGCGATCGTAAACCTGCCTCGTCGTCTCAGGTACAGACTTACCCAGATAACTCATCAAATTGGAAACCTTTACTACGCGATCTCCAGCCTGATTACCCGCCCCCTGCAATGCTTCCAGAAAGTGAAACGTATAGATACTCAGCGATTGATCCTTGAGAATCCATGACTCTTGATGCCCTTCCGAAGAAGTAAAGACAACCCGACCCTTACCGCGTTTGAGATCCTCAATTAAACCCTTAGAAAACACCACACGCTCAAACCCATCAAACTCATCCATTAACTCAGCATCAGCATCCTTAGAAGTCGCCATTCCCGCCGCATGGCAGCTATCAATCACAACCAACAACCTCTCAGCCTCAATCTCGCGTATCGCATTTGTAAATACTTCAGCCGATAAAGCCGATACAGCCAACTTAGTAGGCTTCACATCATGCTGTAGCAAATAGTAGCGATTATCAGCCTTATCAACCCATCCATGCCCCGAATAATAAACGATCGCCGTAGCCTCACGGTCAGATTCCACCTTTTCCTTCAGCCAACTCAAACCCTGTAAAATGCCATCACGACTAGCTTCATCATTATTCAGTACCCGAATCTGCTCTTGAGGATAACCACAAAGATCGAGATCGGTTAGCGCCCCATAAATCGCTTGCGTATCCCTAACTGTCACAGGCAAAGACAACTTTTCATATTGTGACCGACCCACACCAATCAACAAAGCATAGCCATGATTAAACGTTTCAGTCATCATCTTTAGCCTAACAACTAGATTTTATTTTAAACTGAATCAACGTAGAATAGTACGTACATCTATAACTATTCTCCAAAAATAATTATTACAATTTTCCCCACGCTCAAAACCAACTGTTGACCAAAAACTATGAACTCCATTTACTCAGATGAACTAGTCACAGCCACCGAGCTAAATCGTCAACCAGGCAGAATCTTAGACAAAGCCCTAGAACATCCCATCACCATTACCCGCAACGATCAATCTTTTGCCCTACTGCGGCGAGAAGACGTAGCTCTATTTGTAAAAACCGCCCAACATAGCCGCGAAATTGTCGAAATTCTCAATACCGCCTTCCGTTTATTACTAAAACAAAAAATTGGCGCAGAGCATCCCTATGGTTGGCTCGGAGCATTTGACGCAGACGAATTGAATGAATTTATTAACGAAGTGATCTCAGCCTATCGCTCAGTTGCCCTACAAGAAACAAAAAATTTCGACAAAGCATGGAATGAATTAGAAGCAATTATCCATGAATGGTATGAGAGCGCTTTAGCGATCGCCAATCCAGACCTAGAAGCAGCCTTTACTCAAACCAAGCAATCTTGATATGTCAGAAAACATCACCGATGAGATCAACGAAAATATCGAACCACCAGAAGTAAAGCTGACAACTCCTGATTCACCTGAGACTTCTAATACACCCAAGATAGAAACTGTTTGGCTAGTAGTAGCTAAAAATCGTCGCGTAAATCGAGACTGGGAAGCCCTGATCCAGCGAAATCCTGAAAACGCCAGACGTTGCTACAAAGACCTACAGACAGCACCAATAACGAGACAGCCTGGACGGGTATTTCCGTTAAAAGGCAAAAAATATAGAGGCGTATGGGAATATGAAGTGACTGGAGGAGATAGAGTATTTTACGTTCCCGATGAAACTCAATTAAAAGTAGTTGTTTTCTACGCTGGAAAGCACATTCAACCTGCTCCAACACCTTAATGATATCCTGCTTATCAAGACAACTTTTTCGGACTAGGCTTAGCGACTTTACCCACCTGTTTCGACTTCCTTTGAGAAGTTTTCTTCTCTTTACCCGTTGAAGACTTTCTCAAATTCGGCTTAGCCGCCTCATCCAGATCGCCAAACTTCTTCGACCACCACTTCTCCTGAGAAGACCAGAAAAAGACCACATCTGCATGATCCTTGCGTTGACGCGCCTGAATATCCGCACACTTCAACATCACCTTATCTACACCATCCTTAGTATAGGGAAACTTAGCCAAAGGCTTGCCACAGACAGGACAAGCGAAACTAGTAACCTCCGCCGTCACTGCATTCTCACCGTTCGGTTGAGGAATCTCCCACTGATTACGGCGATCGCTCCAGAACATCACCAGATTCTCACAGCCATGCTCGCACTTGAGAAAGTGACCACCACTAACCTTCTTAGAAGGAATCTTACTGAGAGGATGACTACAAGCAGGACAAGCCACATCCGAAAGCTCATTTTTGCGATTACTTGGTTGTAAATCCGCACCGAGATTTGTATAAGCCCGTGCCAACATCGGCTGAAAATAGGACTGATGCCAATCAATCAAATAGCTTTGCCACTCCAACTTACCCACCGAGATTTCATCCAGAGTCGTCTCCATCCCTGCGGTAAAATCGGCTCTGAGTAAATCAGGGAAAGTTTTATGCAAAACATCATCCGTAGACATCCCCAAAGCCGAAGGTTCGAGAACCTTACCCTTAAGTAACACATAGGTTCTATCTTTAAGCGTCTTGACGATCGCTGCAAACGTACTCGGTCTACCCACACCCTGACGCTCTAGCGCCTGTACTAGCTTTGCCTCGCTATACCTAGCGGGAGGTTGAGTTAGTTTCTGCGTAAAACCCGCATTCGCCAAAGCCAAAGTCTGACCACTTGTTAAAGCAGGAATATGTTTATCCTTACTCAAGTCATTCCAATAGCGCGTATAACCCGCAAAGGTGAGAATACTGCCTCTAGTTTGCCAGAGCGTCGAACCTGCCTGAATAATCACCCGACTTTTTTGAATCAAAGCATTCGCACATTGAGAAGCAACCACTCTACGCCAGATTAACTCATAGAGTTGATGCTGTTTCGCACTGAGATGATCTCTAACGGTTTTTGGAGTAATACTCAAATAGGTAGGACGAATCGCTTCATGGGCGGATTGAGCAGTCGCCTGTTCACGATGACGAGTAGTTTTCTTAGGGACATTATCAGGATCGTGTTTCAATAACCATTCCTTCACCTCAGCACAAAACTCAGGAGCAAGACTGGTGCTATCAGTGCGGTGATAAGTAATCAACCCCTTCCGACCTTGAGGCAAATCCACACCCTCAAACAACTCTTGAGCCACCTTCATCGTCTCTTCAGGCGATAGCCCTAGTCTTACAGAAGCAGCTTGCTGGAGCGAACTGGTAATGAAAGGCGGTAATGGTGATTTCTGAGCAGTGACACCCGTAGCTTCGCGAACGACATGGGGATGATTACGGGCAACTTGAATAATTCTGGTAGCTTCCGCTTCCGACAATACCCGTTTTGACTCAACCGTAGATTCCGTATTCACTTCCGCCGCATCATCGGTGACATCATTATCATCAAGCACAGGTTCAATCTCACTGCTACCCGCATAGAAAGCCGTGAAGCCTTCAGCATATTCTGTCCATACCGACCAGTAAGTAATCGGTACAAAGGTATTAATCTCCCGTTCACGCTGACAAACGATATGCAAAGCCACCGACTGCACCCGACCCGCCGAGCTACCGCCACTTGTTCGCCGTACTAAAGGCGACACCTTAAACCCAATCAACCTGTCCAAGCATTGTCTAGCGCGTTGCGCTGAAATCAGATTCAAATCTAACTGATGAGCATTGGCGATCGCAGCTTTAACTGCCGTAGGCGTAATTTGGTTATAGACAGCGCGTTTGGGATTACGAAGATGGAGTTGCTGTTGCAAATGCCAAGCAATCCCCTCACCCTCGCGATCGCCATCGGTAGCAAGCACAACTTCTGAAGCGTTCTTCACCGCCGCCCGAAGTTTAGCGACTACCTGTTGACCTTTACCTTCGGTCAATTGATAGCGACATTCAATTTTATTGGTATCCTTGTGCATCGTAAAGCCCAAGCTATCTTCACCATCTTTGGCTAGTTCTGTAAAGTGACCAAAGGAAGCTTCCACTTGCCATTCGCTGCCAAGGATTGCTTGAATAGTTTTGCACTTGGATGGAGATTCAACGAGTAACAGCTTTTTCATGTTTTTGTACCTGTGTAAACTTTACCACCAAACAGACTTACTTATGATTTTCAATAGGTTTAGATTGTTGTACGTTTAACATCTCCACAGCCCTAGCAATATTTGCCGCATCAAGATCGGTAACGTGGGACTCTAAGATTTTCCCCTGTGACTCCAAAAGGATCGGATTAACAGGACGATCTTTTGCTTTTAAAGTAATTGTATCCGAGGCTTTTTCGAGACTGAACTTGTAGTTTCCCTTACCGTCAGGACGCTCAAAGATAAGATGATTGCCATCATCTCTACCCTTTACCTGTAGTAATTCGCGACAATCCCGCGCCAGTTTCAGATCTCGTTCTGCATCGGTAACTTGACTAGGAGAACTGGGAATAGCAGCAGTTTCAACATCTTCAGATTTACTCTCAGAGTTATCCTTACGCAGATTACTCAAACCATCAAACATTGACAGAGCCAGATTCTGAATCTGGGTTGCATAATTGCTCTGGTGCTGTTCTGGGTTAACAGCATTCACCTGTTGAGAATCGGCAGCACCTGAATTAGTATCGCTATCTTTGCTCTGCACCTGAGATGGTTGCCACTCTTCATCAAATACATCATCTTTATCAATCATCGTCAAATCCATCAAATTACTAGAAGATATTTCTCGTTCAGCGATCGCTAAAATATGGGCGCTATGCAGTTCAACAACTTGGTTAAACACAGCCATGAACTGAGCCAGATCAAGCTCTGGGTTCGCAGTAATCATTGCTTTTACCTAACGCTCTAAATCTGGGCTAGATTGCTCTAGCATGAGCTGAGGTGAATTCATCCGTTGAAATGCTTGCTGGAAGTTGTTTAAATCATTTGGAGTCATAGTATTCAGAGAGATTTGACCTTGCGTAGTCCGCAAAATATCTTCGCCAGTATGGTTATTGACAATGGCAATATCACCATCCTGATTTCTTTGAAAATCGTAATACCCACCCTTGAAAGACTCCTGACCAGTCTCATTAAGGACATTTTCAACGACCACCACACCTCTAGCCCCAGCAGGAGCCAAATCTCCTAGCTTATCTAATGCCGCGAGATAACCTTGATTTTGAGTCAAACTTGCCATATCCACAGTGGTTGTTTTAAAGGCAGTTTTAGTAAAGTCAATCTGTTGCTCAACAGTAGTCCGATCCTCCACAAACACAGCCCGATCGCTTTGCAGTTCAAACTTAGCGATCGCCTTACCATCAAGATTAGAAATCTCATAGAGATCATTCTGAGATTGAATGCGATAATTTTCCGCTTCATACTTGCCATCAACACCCAATTTTGCAACTAGGGCAACCGATACCGCCGCCATTACCTGTTGTCTGAAGTCATCAAACAATAGAAAATTAGAACTTCCCAACTCATCGCGATCGCTGAAGAGTCGCCATCAGTATAGCTACTGAGCGCGGTTAATTGCGGTTATGTGGTGATAATTAATATTACGGGAACTGAACTTTAAAAGCAGGAATTATGTATTAGTGACTACATCTGATCGCGCTTGATACAGGTATAGTTACGTCATTAATAATGCTTATAAACTTTAAAGAGATGTGGAACGGGTGAAGCCATTCTTACTTCTTTCTGACTAAAAGTTTTAATGTGATGTAACGTAATTTAGGGATGGTAGTGGCATGAGTGATAGTGACATCTCAAATCCGTTAATCGGTGTAACTGTTGGGTCAACGGTCAATAATCTTAAAGATGGTTTTGGTGCGTCGGTTTTGGAAAAATCCATCACTAAAATGGTCAATCAGACACAATCCCGTGCAGTGATGACAGGACAAAGTAGTTCTATTTATTCAAACATGATGAACCGAGGGTCGCTCGGCATTTCTGGGTCGTATGGAGTATCGGCTATTAGCCAAATTTCTGGTTCTGTATCTGGTTATGTGGGACAGTCAAACGCGGGTGATGGGAGAACAACTAAAGTTGATTATAGCGTGATTTTACAAGCTGGTGTGGAGTATATCAACTTCAATGATTTGAATGCAGCCATGCTGATATCATCTTTGGATGGTAGAACTCAGGAACTAATTACGGAAGCTTTAGATGCTTATAAAGCTTTACTTCAACCAAACTTAAAGGAATCTGAGAAACTCGTTGCTTTGCAAAACTGGACGAGGGCTCGGGAAAAATTTTTTGAGGCTGCGGGTAATGGTGTTGTTGTGGGAGTCGCCTGGGGAGCCATTGGTTCGGTTTCTATGGAGATGACTAAATCTAGCAGCTCAACAGCTTGGCAGTATGGCGGTAGTGGGAACTTCACCTATGCGGGAATTGGTAGTGCTGTGTCTGTTGCAGCTACTTATGATGGTAGTAATGCATCAGGAAAAGGTGATGTAAATATCAAAGTTTCCAAATATTATTCTGGGAATGCAATTGCTGATGATGTCAACAAATGGTATTCATCCTTTGCCGATAAGTCTTACGCTGAATTGGCTGATGTTAAGGTCATTAGTTCTCCTTCGTTTCCTTCAAGCAAGCTAGATCCACCTAGCATTCCATCTTTTTTTCAGCCAAAACCAGATCAAACCCTCAAGGTCAAAATAGAGGATCTAAAAAATCTTGAAGAACTAGACAAATTGACTAAGGAGGCTCATAGAGCAGATTTAAATAAAAAGAAAGCAGATGAAGGCATTCCAGAAATACCAGAAGAGGATTATAAACAATTGGTAAATAAGAAGGCAGACATCACTGCGTTAAATCAGCTTAAATCTAGAGTTAGATCAAATAGTATATAGTACATTTCTTTGCTTTTTACCTTTTTCTTCTTTTAATCCAATTTTCAATTAGGTTAGTCTTAATAATCATGACAGATACTAATAGCGACAATAAATCTGGTAATAATGACGGTAAATACACGCCACTGGGTGTGTGGATAGCAAACTGGAGCGATTTATTTCCTTGGTTGTCAACAGTTGCATTGAATAGTATTAGTATTGAATCCATATCGGAAGCCGAGGATCTTCTAAAGTTTCGTACCGTTATTCAGGACTTTGATACTTTAAGAAAAATATATTACATTGCCCATGAAGGAAATTTCATGTTTGATGGTAAAAAAATTGATTTTCAGAGTATTGGTGACTCATTCTCGCAGCAAATGAGTGAGCTTACAGAAAGTAAAATATTCTCTATTGAAGAAGTGACTAAGGCAATTGAAAATCTTAGTCCACAGGCAAGCAAAATTTATGACAAGTGGGCAGTTGATTTGGGTGGTTTTTTGCGAAATTGTGAGCTGGGTCTTGGTGTTATTTTAATGCCTAATCGTATGACTCGTTATGGAGAAACAGACCATGACAAAGCTTTAGCTTTAAGTTATGACAATTATGCTAGTGATGTTTATGCTGATAGTTATGGAGTAGTTGGCTTTGAAGATCATGGAATTAGCAGGAAAAAGATAAATTACTCTGCTTTTGCAAAATCAATGAAATGTATACCCCTTATACTTCCTGACACGGGAGAAGTTTGTCTAATTCGTCAGAAAGACCCAATTGCAATACTGACTTATGTTCCAGAAGATGAGAATGTTGAAAATCATATTTCCGGATTGCCTGACTCAGATGCGAATCTTTTTTTTAGTCAAAAATTTATAAAGAGGAGTGGTATCGTAGCACTTATAAGTGGTAAAGGGGTAACACCTGAAAACGCTTCATTCTTAAACGACAATTTTTTTAGTGATTCACCTATTAACTTTAGCGAGGGTTTGTTCACTGAAAACCTTATGATTCAAGCTTTCCCGATTCCCTTTAGTGCGGCAGCTGGAGTTCGGGAATGGAAAGGACGATCCGTAAGTACAAATGTTGGTTCTTTCAAAGACTTACACGAACAACTCGATCATTTTTCTGATTTATTGAAAAACCGAAAGACATATACTTTCAGCAGCGAAAACTGGTCGTCTGACCATAAAGGGGCAGAATATTATTCTCTCCGAAAACTCCGCACACAATACGTCGGAATTGTGCCTGAGGGAGGCAATGTTTTTACTAATACTGATAAATGAAGTGAAGCAAGCTATAGGTGTTGGTCAACACCTATAGCTTGCTTGCTTCCTTGAATCATAAATTCTAGTAAGGTATTACTCCACTGCAAGTTACTACATTTAAACTTTAATTCAACACGGAATCAATCGAGAAAACAGTACCTTGAACCACTCATTCTCGAAGGTACGGCTTCAGGAGAGCGAGTCACTAAAGAAATGATTAGGATGAAATATGTCAACATTCTCAGTATTTTGGACGAACTTGGGTAAAAACTGAGCTGTAGCAAAATCGCCATGGAAAATAGCGATCGCCGCTGAGGAGATCGCTAACGACGTTATTTGGATAATACGTTTATACAACATAGTTTAAGAATCCATTGAGGTTTTATTGGTCTGAGCAGGAACAATTGGTTTAAGTGGAATTAGGCGAGGAATTTGAGCATCGGGAACGACTTCCAAAATGCTGTAGGCAGGAGTGGGCACATTCAGTACTAGCTGGAATTGGTAGAGATTTCTTAGCCCACCTGCTCCTGTGGTAATCACAGTTAAGGAGGTGCGATTTCCTCTTGCTGAGGCAGGCAGATTCATATCCAAGTCAATGGGTTGAGCAAGTTGCCGTAGATTAATTACCGTTGCCCCGCAATTGCTATCGTTCGTACCGTCCTTACAAAGAGGACTGTCATAGTCCATTACCACCTTAGAAGGATTGCCCAACCACACCTTTTTGATAATCTCGCCTGTCTTGATGAAGCTAATATTTAAGGACTGTCTCGGCGATAGGCTAACGACTGAGGTTACACCGCTTACACCCATCGCTTGACTGATACCAATCTGCCGCTTGGCAGGAAAGATGGGATCGGCATGAGCGATCGCGGACAGTGACAAGACTAGAAAAGGGACTATCCCTGAGATGGCATATTTTCGACATGGGGAAAAACTCATAACCATAGAAATTAACAACTGATAGAAGTTAGTTAGAAAGTCATAGTTTGATTGACAAACACTTGCAGTTCTTTCCCTGCGGGGATAAAAAAGACATTAGGACGGGTTTTGATTTCCTCGATCGCCTCTTGACTGCGACGATTCAAAGTTTCCGCGAGAATGCCAAAGCCACCACTAATCGCCGCACCAAGATAGTTGGGCGGCGGCGCAGTACTGATCGTGGCACTACCGCCAATGGACGAGATGCTGCTGGTAGTTGTAGGAGTATTGGTGAGTTTGCCAACTTCAGCTAATGCCGAAGTAATAAAGGTTGCTGCATCCATGCCGCTAATTTCTGACCCGCGATCAAAGTACTTGTCTGCGATTAAAGGCGAACCCTCAGCACCACGCAAGGTAATCGCATTAGGTGGAGGAATCAACTCGCGACCCGCGATCGCAATACCCACCACATCCAATTCAGCAAGTCCAGACTTGGCATCAAGAGGACGAGCCGTGACGATTAAAACCGCATCCGCAGGAATTACAGGCTTACCATCCGCTGTCGTGATTGGTTCTTGAAGGGTGACGATAAATTTAGGAATAAGCCCAGGGGCGCTACCCATAGTCCGACTGCCATCGGTGGAGAACACGACCGAGGTTTTCAAAGCGGCTTTAGCAGTTGTGCCAACCAGCAAAGTATTTGTCGATGCGGTCTTTGGTAAAGATTTTTCTGCTTGCGCGAGATAGTTGGTGAGCGAATTTACAGAAGGCTTCTCAATCGTAGGAATTGAAGAATTGTTTGCGGCAATGGGACTAGCCGCGATCGCTCGAGGGATTTCCGTAGGTGCAGCCAGATTGCCATAACTACCGATGCTTGCCAAGCGCTGCCATTCTTCGGCGGGATCTTTAGCTTCAGGTTGACTAGCGGAAAAGTTGCGTGGGGGAAGCATCACAGGTGTGGGCTGTGACATTACCTGTTGCATTGGTATGGCTTGAACTGACGGAACCGATAGGTTTCTTACAGGTGGGGCGGGTAGAACATCGGCAGTCTTTTCAGCATTGGTTTCGGATTTGTCTTTGGAGTCAACTTTAGAATCTGACTTTGGTAGATTCGTTGGACTTAGTGTTTTCAACTTGCCACCCGAAAGCTGACTGCCTAAAGCTAAATCTGTCTTAAACTTGGCAATTTCCGCATCCTTCGGATCGACCATTGGGTTCAGGAAAAGCTGCGGGTCATCACTGGTAACTGTTAATTGCTTCGCATTAGATGGCGACATAATGCTATTCATGAATAGCCCCACCAGCAAAAATCCTAGGAAACCGACCCCACCAACTAAAGCAATCTTAGAAAAAGGACTACCAACAATACCCCGTATCGTCCGATGTTGCTCTGGATCTGGATCTTCACTAAAATCATCCATTGCCAAGCCCGCATCATTTACGACATCGGGTTGAAACCCAGTTAACTGAGCAAAGTCAATTTCATCGGTTACGCTTACTGATTGTAGTTCTTGAACTTCGGTAATCATCACAACTCCTTCAAGTATCAACAAAATGGAAGGTTATTTCAAATCATTTCTGGTGAGATCCCGCATGGCATAGATTTCTAGCCCAGAGGATCTCACTTTGAAAATGGCTTGCTCCAGAGGTGAAGCATCGACTTTGAGATTTGGTACATCGATCGCCTGAATGAAGATTTCCTTGTTAAAGGGAACCGATTCACCAACTTGATTGAGGGGACTAAAAGTAACCAGATTTGCGACGAGATTGACTTTCCATTTCCCTTTCTCAATCTCTTCAGGAGCCGTAATCGTCTGCGGTACGAGAATTACCTTGCTGCCCCCTGAGAATACTTCAATCGGCGTGAGTTCCGCGATTGATGAGAGCAAACCCTTACGGAAGTCTTCGGAAAAAGCAAAGCTGGCTTGCCAAGCGGTGGTGGTGATTTTCTTTTTCAAGCCTTTGTCCGCAGTAACTTCCACGCCAGTATCTAAAAGCGGCTTGCCATTTTGACTAGCCTCAGAGGGTAGTTCTCCTGTCCATGTCATCAGCGCCATCACCTGCTGAGTGACAAACTGCTTCACCACCTCAGGAGATCTGGTTTTATTGTCGCTGGCGATCGCTGTAATTGCTTTACCGCCCGACAACTGTACGAGCGTAGGTGGCTTTTGGGAAGCAAGGGAGGCATAGGCTCCAATCAGAGCGATCAGCCCTAAACTATTGAGCGCCGATAAGCCAAGTATGCCGAACAAAATCGATACCACCAGTACGTCTTTAGGAGTTTTGGCTTTACTACTGTGGGATAGACCAGCAGGAATAAAGCGATGGAAAGCATTAGTTTCATCTGTTTCTGGTTTTGGTTCAGTGTTCACTTTTGTATTTGGATATGAGTTCATGGAGATTACCTAGAGATGCGTAGACCGATATTTAAACCTGCGGAAGCGGCGGCACTTGCTGCCGAGAGAATGGCGCTAAATATTGCCATGCCCCCACCCGCCGATAGGGATAACGCCAGAATTGGTGCAAGTAGTCCAAGGACAATGGCGATCGAGAGCGTATCCATTTGTGCTGAAGCCGCGATCGCGGTGGCGGCAAGTCCCGTGACAATGTTCAAGCTCAGCTTTGCCATGCCCAATGACCAGAATCCTGTCATCCATGCATAGAGTGGCTTTGCGCCAATCGGCAGTAAGGAAGCACCAACCGCAAGCGGACCGAGTAAGCCTGTCAGTAAAAAACCAACCTCAATCAAAGCTTGAAACGCGGACTGCATTGCCACCATAAAAGTCTCGATCGCTGCCAGCATGATTGACCTTGAAATCACTGTGCCGGGGAAGAGATTGGTAACAGCTTCGAGAGGGTTTTCACTTGCCTTCGCAATTTGTTTTTGTAACTTACCCACCAATGCTCCCGCAACCGCACCGTAGTTAGATTGGTAGCTATTGAGTAGAGATTGAGCTTTGGTATTCACCTCTTGTAAGCAGACCTGCATCTCCTCATTTTTAGTGAGTCCATTGCATTGCTGACGGTAGGCAATAATTTGCTCTTGGGCGACCGAAAAATCAGCTAGGGCTGATAGGGTTTTCTCCAATTGGGCAGTTGAAGTAATTGCGCCTAAAACTGAGTTATTGGCATTGTTAATCACTGTCCGCATTCCATTGGTGAGTCCAATTAGGTTTTGACCACCATTAGTGAGCAGCACAATCACAATTACTGGCCAGATTAACTCACCAAATTGCTGATAGCTCTGGTCATCAATCAAGTTTTTGGTGAATTGGATGATCCATAGCAACAGTGAAGCCACGGCAATGATTAATCCCAGATTGGTGAGCGATTGGTAGAGAGTGCCATTAAAAGCTAGTTCCCAAGTGTTCTGCCATGCGCCTTGCACCGCTAGCGATACCTCTTCTGAATTGTTGACAATCGCTTGAGCAATCAGCATAGGTCATCTCGCTATCTTAGAAAGGTATACGGCATCCGTTGTTGAACTGTAGAGTTACGCTCAATCAAACGATCTTGGCGATCGCCCTTGAGTGAGGCATTAATCTGGTCAAGGTTGAGCAAAGATGTTGCTCCTTGTTGGGTTTGTTGCACTTGCAGCGCTAACTGTTGAGCATCGATCTGAGAGCGTTGGCTATTTTGTTCGGCTACCTGTGAGTTCTGCTCAGATAGCAACCCCAGTTGATTAGCGACATTACCGACCTGACTGGCATTGTTACCAAACTGGGAAGCAATATTCGAGAGAATTGCCGAATTGCCCGAATTTTGTTGGGCTACAATTTTCAGTACATCCTGAGTGGCTACCGCTCCTTGCGCTTGCTGTGATAGCAGATCTACCTGTTGAGCGCTAGAAAATGCACTCTGAGTAAAGCTGACTGAGTTGGCGGCGATCGCTTCGGTAGCAATGAAGCACTTTGATCTTTAATTATTTTTTAATTATCTTTTCAATTCTTTACTGAGAGAAAAGTGTGGAAATTATTACTGCTAAAACATGCATTTTTTAAAGTAAGTAACATTGACTTTTTAATTGTAGTTATCTATAGTACTAAAAAGTAGTAATTGACTTAAATACAGGAAATAATATGAAAAAGCTTATCTCGGTATTGGCAATTTCGGGGGGCTTTACTTTCGCCCAAATCGCTCCAGCTTTCGCAAATCCAACAAGTCTAAAGATTGAGAATGGTGCAACTGTGCAACAAGCTTCACCGAACTTGGTTGAGCTTGAGGGACGTTCTTTGACTGATGCTGAAGCAGCTAAAGTTGAAGGAGAATGGGTCTGGGTTGCTGCAAAAGCAGTATGGGGAGCTGGAACTGGTGTCGCTTTTCAGTATGCTCAATGTCAAGCTCGTGGTCAGTCTTGTTCTGGGCAAGATTATGCTTGGGCTGCTGGCACTGGAGCTGTAGGAGCATTTATTCCTGTACCCGCTGCTGCCAAAGGAGTTAGATTTTTTAGCAATGGTCAAAAGATTAATGGGATTAGAGTATTTGTGAGATAGGTTTTAGCAAAGTACTGGACTATCTACACCTATAAATTAATTAACCTAATCAAGCCTTACATTGTTGTTTTTGAACGATAATGTAAGGCTTGACTATATCCATATATATATTTATAGAAATCCTTAAACTATGGTTTACAACTACTCAACTACAATTCTCAAACATGTAATTTTCATGTCCCTTTATCTTGTGTTAACTGAATCTTTGAATATATCCGCAATTGCACAAAATATCACTCCATATAAAACTCTTCGCTATCAACAAACTATTGGACAAACAGACATATATACTTGTGGAGCTGCCGCAGTTGCTACTCTGCTTACACACTTTTATAAACTTTCAGTAAGTGAGCTAGAGATTCTTGAGATAGCCGAAAAAGTAATGCAGATAAGTGGTAAGAAGCCACAAGATTCAGGAATAAACGCATTAGCTCTCAAACAATCTCTAATAGCAAAAGGTATTGATGCGGACGTTAGAGAATCTACATTAGAAAAAATTAGAAATTATTTTAATCGGGGTGGCTTACCGATAGTTATTCATGTTACTATCCCTCAACCTCATTACATTCTTGCAGTTGGCATGGTAGAAGACTGGTTAATAGTTGCTGATCCGACATTAGGTAGAAGTATGTTTCCACTAGAAACACTCAATAACCAAAAAGGATTTAGTGGTATAGCAATTATCGCAAGACCATCAGAGCAATTTGAACAAGCAGCAAAGCAACAGCAGCAACTATCAAAAGACTGGGCAAGTGGGAGGTTACAACGATTTAACGCCATGAAGAGGAATGTTTTGTGAAAAAGTTTTTGCCAGCCTTGTGTGTATTGTTTATAGCTCCATCTGTGTCAGCCCAAATACCTATCGATCCGCTAAGACGATTGCAAGATGTTCAAGGCGCGTACAATTATACATTGGGAATTACCTATACCCCAAGCAGTTCACAAGGAATAGACTTTGACGAGACAGGCTTTCCGTATCGTTTCAATAATTTTAATCAAGGAACATCTTTATCTTTATCTGGTGGGTATAGCTTTAATGAATATTTCGGCATAAATAGCGTAGTTGATTGGTCATTTTCATCAACTCGTGAAAACAGAGATTTTCTTGACTTTACACGTCAAACCTTGAATAGAAGTAACTCATCTGTTGGTGGAAGCTTTGGTTTAGAATACAGAGCCGCCCCGTCTTCTTTTTTTGATCCTCGGTTTTCGGTTAATGTTGCTTATCCTTGGACTATCTCAACCCAAGGACAAATTAGCCTAGTCCGAGATCCCATGATTCTTCTTGGTTCTATCGGATATTCTCGTTCTCTGCAAGGTGTTGGAGAAAATGTCAGCATTGGAATTGGCACAGGTTTTGTCGCTAATGACGTTATTAGTTTGAGTGGATCTGCTAACTACTCAATTCCGACCGATGGTGTAAGTCTACCTGTAACATCGTTATCATTTCGTACAGGATACAACCTTGACCCAAAAGGTAATCAAGAAATTGGTGTAAGGGCAACTTTAAGTACAAGTGGCTCAGATACTCGTATAGGAATTGGCTTGGAGTTCGGTGGACGCGGAGTAATAACTGCCCCATCAAAAGATTCAGCTACTCAAGCTACAACCAGTAATGCATCGGGGGTTCCTTTAGGTACTCAGCAAACTGGTATTTTGCCAAGTCAGCCTACGTCATCCACTGCTACAAGCTCTTCTACTGTCCCAAAAAACACAACCCCATCCAAATTAGAAGAAAAGCTAGATAATCTCTCTCAAAATTTAGCTACAAGAGAGTTACAATTGCGCGATCTACAACAACAGATATTAGAAATTAAGAAAGAACTTGAATCATTGAAAAAATAGACAATTGTTGAACTTTCATTGCCTTGACCGCTTTTTGCTGTTTCAGCGAAGCATTGACGTTGATGTTATTCAAGGAAGCAGACTGCTCTTGCGAGACAATGCTCTGCTTCGTAACCCGTTGCATATTCGCTTTAACAATCGTTTCATTTGCCCTTGTGAACTGACAAAACACTTCCGTATTTGCCACAGAGTCGCGGGCGATCGCTTCCCAGAGATAGCGCATCTGTTTACCCTTAGATACCCAGCCCCCTGGTTTATCCATGAAAGTGAGTACGCCGATATATTCACCCTTCAGATGCACGAATCCGTTGTCAGCAAAGGGAATCGAATCAGGACGCTCTAACAATAATGTTTTCAAATGCACTTGGGTATTGACACGCTCTTCCACACCACGCTCGGACATTACCAGCAATTGAGGAATCGCAGGTGGCGTGCTGCTATTAAATTGTCGCCAGAGATGTTCCCATAGTTCCTGCTCAGTCAACGGTCGTAGGTCTAAACCCATGCGATTAACGAGAATCTGTTCCCAGTTCAAGAAACCATCGGTAAAGGCTTTGGCAAAAGCAATCTCATGACGCTCTTGCTCAATTTGCTTTTCCTGACCCATCAATTGCTGCGATAGCTTCTGTACCCACGCCAGTGCTTTTTCAAGACCATCATTGCCTTCAGCCGTCGAACCACGCACGGTATAGGTTGCATAGAGTCTCAGGAATTTCGGTTTGCGTAGTCCTGACTTCGCTAACTCCTGTACCCTCTGCTTTTCACCCATCACCAGAAACTTGAGCTGCGGAGTATCCGCTTGTTCGTAGAGTTCTTGGAGTTGCTGTTGGCGATCGCTATCGGAGCTAATCGAACCGAAATGTACCGTCAGCTTTTCGCGATCAGGAATATCTTTCAATCCAGACTGAATCGCCTCAAATAGTGATTCCTCCTGCTCCGTTGATAGCGTAGTGTGAATCCCCTTTGACTCCCAACCAAATACAAACTGCAACGATTCTAGAGATGATTGACCTTGCTTAAGCACAAAGCAACTGACGGTGCGACCGCGTAGCTCGAACTTGAGTAGACATTCTACGGCTAGCTCTTTCTCAAAGTGCTTATATCGTTTTTGATTAACGCTCTGCATACTTCCTAACCTCCTGCTTACGCATCCCCCTGTACTGATAAACACCGCGCGTCCATCGCGGCACAGGGATAAACTTTGATAAAAACCGATGCGGTTTTGAACCAGTCAAGATCCACCATGTCGCATCACCCCAAGCCACAATCAGCAATACCCACAACCAAGGCAGATTCAGAACTACGTAGCAAATCATGAACAGGGTAAAGCTGATAATTGCCCAAGGAATGATTAGCTCGGTGGGAAACGGTCCAATCTTCGGACTTGCACCCAAAATGGCATTGACCTTACGAAATTTGTACTCTTCGGCCATAGTGTTAGGCTGCCCCCGTGATAATGCCTGCCAAAATGTCGCCCATTGTTACGGTTACCACCAGAATTAGCGGTGTTCTCGCCATTTGCTGCCAATCGTCATCATTTCTAGCCGATTGAATTACTTTTACTAGTCCAATACCCAGATAGATTACAAACAAGGCTCGCAGCACATTGAAAATCAAAGCAACTAGTCCTGTATCAATTCCGAGGATTGCACCTGTCATCCATGTCTGAGTCCTATTGAAAAACTGGGCTTGGGCTGGCTCCACTGTAAAAATCAACAGTAACCCCAGCAGAAAGCCAAGGGCGATGCCCAATAGTAAAACGGGACTGTACTTGGAATGCCGAATCATTTGCTCGAATTTGCCATAGAGCATCAGCAATACCTTTGGGAAGGCTATCAGCAAACCAATCAAGGCTAGTAGCGCCGTGAGATACATCCCTTTAAAGCAAGCAAAGGTGATGACGATTCCCACAATTGAAGCCGTCAATGTGGCTATCTGAAGATTTTGGATTTGGCTAAGGAAGTTACTGCGGTGGGTAGTATAGGGAACTCTCATGGAATTAATTGGATAGGTTTTCATAGTTGCTATCTAGGAAAAATGTAAGACATGGGAAATAGATACACAAAAGCCAAAGGCAACAAGGCGATTCCATGGCCTTTGCACCTCTACTTTTGAAAAACATTCTGATTGATAGTTCTTTTCTCGTCAATAACCGAACAGCATACACACTGTCGATTTAGGCTGTATTTGAAACATCATGATCGCCGCCGCCGATCTGCTAAGGCATCATTTAAGCCACCTTGGAGATATTGCTTCCGTAACCGCCAGAGACGAGTTCTTTTAACCCGCAGCACTCGCATTACTTCTGAGATATCAACACCGTCATGCAGGGCTAGTAATACTTGTGCGCGATTGATGGTTGATGCATGACTATTACCTTTTAGGCATAGAGCCACGCATTGGCGATAATCGGTATTAGTGAGGGTAATTTTTAGTCTTTCCATGTTTCAAATAACGTTTTGTAAAGTGTCACTTTTTCTAGTTAGTGCCAAGGTTTGCAGGTCGAACTTTTGATGCTTTGTACTACTATTCATTAATTTGTCCGACAATTGTTTGTTAATTTCTTTGACTGAAATGTTTTGTATGATTATATCTTTCGAGAATGGATAAGTTATTCTCAAGGATGTTTGAGAACTTTCTGTCAATCTCTGACTTCGATTACTTGACCTCATTAATAACATCTATCAGCATAAGCTTCTCAATTAAGTTCTGGAAATATTTCATTGGGAAGATTCAGAATATCTTCGCGCTGTTGTTGAAGAAGAATCTGATTAGTCATCCATTAGTAAGCGATAATTGGTAATTAGTTCGCTAAATGGAGATAATTTTTCATGTCAGGAAATTTGAAAGGTAAGGTTGCTCTGGTCATAGGAGCATCGCGGGGAATCGGGAAAGGCATTGCCATTGCTTTGGGTGAAGCGGGTACGTTGGTTTATATCACGGGTCGCAGTGTGAATGCTGATGATTCTATAAATTCTATTTCGGGCAGTTTATTAGAGACTAAAGCCGCAGTGGAAAAAGTGGGTGGCATATGTATCGCCGTGACCGTTGACCATAGTGACGATCGACAGATTCAATCTCTATTTGAGAAAATCGAGCGGGAGCAAAATGGACAATTGGATTTATTAGTGAATAACGCCTATGGTGGCGTGCGATCGCTAATCTCGTCTAGTGGCAAACATTTCTGGGAAGCAGATGTAAATCTGTGGGATGCTTGCAATCAAGTCGGCTTGCGAAGTCATTATGTATCCAGTCATTTTGCTGCGAAGATGATGACTCAACGCAAACAAGGCTTGATCGTGACGATTTCTTCTTGGGGTGGATTAGCTCCTATTTTTGGAGTCGCCTATGGGACTGGTAAATCTGGCGTTGCAGATAAAAGTATGAATCAGTGACAAGAAAGGGTAGAAGGATCATGAAGATAATGAATCAGCAATCTCACAGAGTAACGCAACATATCCAATGACTTGGAATAACAGAAGGTTTTACGATGCAATCTGGCAAGATAGTGCCGTAAACGAGAGTTTTCTCCCTCAACTCTGGTCATGTAGGTTTTACTGATAATCTGATCACCATCAGGGATAAAGCTTGGATAAACAGTCCAACCATCAGTCACGTAGAAATAGCACTGCCATGCTGCCACAATTGCCCATAATGGCTCAAAAGTCTCAGCACTGTGATCACCCAGAGTCCATGCAAGAATACCTTTGCGAAAGTGGTCTACTGCTGTCCATAACCAAATCTTGTTTTTTTTGAGCCAACAAAGGTTTCTAGTTCATCTAACTCGCCAACATCGGGGACGTTTTCTGGCTCGATTGCATCGGGCAACTGCTTACCTTGTTGTCTAACCCAATGAATAACAGTGGTGTGATGTACTCCCATCACTCTCTCAATCGCCCTGAATCCCATGCCATTGAGGTACATCTTGAGGCAAGTCTTTTTTGTACTTTCGCGGAATGACTTTGTTTGTTCAATAGGATTTATAAACTGACGACCACATTCAGTACAAATATGATTTTGTTTTCCTTGCTTAATTCCATTCTTCTGGATTTGTTCTGAACCACATTTTGGACATTTCATCTCCCTTCCTTGAACTCATACTTCATTATGCAACGCCGCAATTTTTATGTATTCAGGCTTACGATTTTAGATTTATTGATATTGATTCAGCATTAATATAAAGGTACGCGATGTGCAACTAAAAAACTAGGAATCAATTAGGTCTTCAAACTGTAAAGGATGAAGAGAATTACGGTTGAGCCAAAAACACATAGTATGAGCAAGAATTTTCCGATTAAGACGACTAGAAAGATGCCAGATATCCCTAGTCCAAACCTTATCAAGATGAAAACGAGCAACTAACTGACCAATGACAGTCTCGATCAATCGACGCACCTTGACAATCAAGCGCACCCACCAGCGAAGACGAGAATCCTGCATATTTGAGCGCAGAGGCGTTTGTAAATCAATAGCAAAAGTCTGTAGTTCTTGCTTGAGAGGTTGGCTGAGATAGCCCTTGTCACCAATTAGGAAACCATGAATGTTGGAGACTAAATCCCAGAGAGTTTCTCGTTCATCACCATTAGCGGGAGTAAGCGCAAACTGAGTAATTACACCACTACCACTAATGAGAATATGACCATGAAAGCCATAGTAATACATGTCCTTAGCCGCACAGTAACCATAGTCAGCCGTATCTTCAAAGCTACGACAACGGGATGCACGAGCAAGGTAACACAGAGGTATTGGTACACTATCAATCAGATGCAGGTCATCATCTAAAGCGCCCAACTGAGAGGCAAGTTTTTCTTGCAGAATCGCTTTGTATAGCTAGCACCAAGCGTATTAGGACGCAGAAGCAAGAACAGACTCCATAGCATCCCGTAAATTATCAGAATCACGTAAGAGTTTGCGAATTCGAGACTTTAACCAAGCCCAACATTTTTCAATGCGATTGAGATCAGGAGAATAAGCAGGCAAAGAGACTAATTTACATCCAGCCGATTCAATTAACTCACGAATTTTTCCACCATGATGAAAGGTAGCATTATCGATAATTACCCAATCATTAGGTTGGAGTTTGGGGATTAAACAAGTTACTAACCAAATTTCAAAAACGGTGCGATTACAGGCTCCTTCAATAGTGAAAGGGGAGATCAGTTGCCCATCACGATAACCAGCAATCATATTGATACGCTTTTTTCTAATCCCAGTTTTAGTCCATAGATCCTTTGCCCCGACTCAGACCATCCATAACTGTGTCGATCTCGTTCATCCATACCAGACTCATCGACATAGACTAGATGCGCTGCTTTTGGGTCGGGTAGTTGGGCTAAAAAATCTCTTCGCTTTTCTTCATCTCTTTGGCAGTAGCCATAAGTTTTTTTTACGGGTAAATCCGATCTGTTTTAATGCTCGTCCTATCGACTGTTCACTAATACCACCCCACAGTTGAGCCATCTCTGCTTGGGTTTTGTCACTATTGGTTTTTACAAATTCTCGAAACTTTTCCCAGTCAGTAATTTTTTGTCTTTGTCCTGCCACTGATGTTGGCTTGGCTGCTATGTCTCCTGTTGCAGCTCGTCTCTGAAACCAAAGATTGATTGTATTTCGGCTTATGTTGAATAGCTGACTTGCTTCAACTTTTTTTAGTCCATCTAATTCAATCGATTGGATTACTTTTTGTCGCAAATCATAACTGTAGGAATTTGGCATTTTGTTTTTGTCCTTTTTTGTCTCCCTCTACTTTACGTCCTAATACACTTGGTGTTAGCTATATTGCCACAGATTAGCGGCTTGTCGGACAAAGGTGGTGCGACTTTTTAAGTCTGGGAACCATTCTTGCCAATGATCGCGAAAATATTGCCAGATCCCTACATCGGTGGCTATTCCTCGATACTCAGCGACGATTTCCATCGTTATCACTTCACTGTCACTTAGGGCTGGCGCAAATCCTTTTGCTCTGACTCGTTGGGTTGCTGTTATTTCTTTGAGTAGTTCATCGATTTTGCAAAAGACGGCAATGATAAAATATTCTATAGAAAACATAATGCTCACCGCTAATGGCGTTAGTCCTATTTTCTAACACTTTCGGCTGTGAGTTTTTTTACATCTTCTTAGTTGCACATCGCGTATAAAGTAGTAACTTATAATAACCATGACATCTAGCAAAGAACTTCGTTACCAAAATCCCTCGAAGATGAGAAATATTTAGGTAGTTGTTGCAAATGAGCCAAATAAAGCTTGGATTTGATATAACTATTATTGGTGATCCTACAGAATCAAGGGCTTTAGCTAAGGTTTTGAAATTAGAGAAACTAAATTTAGCAAAAGAAATCTATACATATCCATTAGATATTCTGCAAAGTCAAAAATCTGAATCAAACTTTCAAAACACAATCAAACAGACGAGATGGGTAATTCTGTTAGCTGATACTGATACATCTAATATTATTCAACTTATACACAGTTTAAGAAGTGATATTAAATGGGAAGGAGCCTTTATAGCTGTAGTCAGAAACAATAAACAAAAAGAAGAGCTAGAGTCTTCTAGCCTGTTTTTTCAAAGAGAATTTCGCCTTTATGGAGATGAAAACAGCTTCGGTCATGAAGTTGAATTTCGTCCTATTAAACTAGGTAACCTTGTTGAGACTATTAAAAAATCTATTCCTTGTGGATGGTCTCTTTGGAATGACACGTGGGGTTCTAAATCGGCACTGATACAGATATTAAATTATAAGCCATCATCTGGGATGATGAATCCACTAGATAAACAAACTATATTAGAAAAAATTAAGAAGATTGATATCAAGCTACTTCCCCATGAATTTAAAGATCTAACTAGCCCAGTTGAATCCTTAAGAAATTTAGACAATATTACTGATGATTCTATCAATGAATTAAAATGCCGAATAAGTCAACTCCTTACCCCTAATCAAGATGTCCAATCAGATGCCAAATAATCATAGCGAGATAAGAGATATAGAAGTTTTATTGGTAGAGGATGAGCCAAGCATTTGGGTTGTCTTGAGGGACTGGATTAAATCAGTTTTCGCTGGAGAGTACGAAGTTATCTTTTACCCAACGGACGAAGAGCATCATAGGGAGTTATGTTCTCTACGAGGAGGAATTGGCAATGCTGTTCGCGAAGAAATTGAGAGAAGAGGCAAAATAATCAAACATCGTCACTTATTACAAAAGGTATTAAAGTCGTATGAAGAGTTGGGTGAGATTGATCGTAAAGTTGAGAAAAATAAAGCAGATATATCATCACTAGAGGAAAACATATCGTCAGTAAAAAGTGAATTAGATACATTAAATGATGAAACTAACGCACAACCTATTAAACCAAATGAATTAGAGCAAATAATAGCGTCAAAAAGAGACGAATTAAATGAATTAGGAGAAAAATTAAAAAAATTAAACAAAAAAAATTTTGCAAGAAAAAAAACAGAAACTTCACATCAAGAACTTAAAGAAGCTGGGCTTAATTTGACAGAAAGTGAGATAAAGGATTTTCTACAATATCAAAGATTTTCTCTGGCTCTTGTTGACATCAACTTAAGTGAATCAAGCGCGTGTAATGGTCTTGACATTATTAGGTATTTATCACAAAATTGGGCTTGTAATGGTGCGCTTATAGTTAGTGCTTATAGGCATGATCTATCAACTCCTCTGGACGATACCATAAAAACAAGTGCAAGAATGACTTCATTAGTGGATAGAATTGTACGAGACAATTTATTTCCAAGATCAAGAATAGAAGAAATTAATAAGCCAGAAAACATGGATGTTAATGAGTTTAAGAAAAATCTTGATAATCGGCTTTACACTGGTTTTGTTAAGGACTTAGCAAAAGATCTAATTTATTTGTTTGTTGAAAGAGATGAAAACAATTGTGATTCTATTAAGCAGATAACAATTAAATTTTTAACTATTCCAACATCTGTTGATATTAAAATATCAACAAGCAAAACATACTTCAAGTTTCTTCAAAAACTTCTCAATAATTTAAAAGCAGGAAATAGGTGGATTTCTGGTGAAGAATATGATGTTCTCTATAGTAGGGAGTATCGCACTGATGTAGGCAGAAATATTTCATTTGATATTGAAAAGTGCTTTGAGGGAGTTTACGGTAATGGGTTTAATAATATTTTTGATGGCTTGAGAAATCTAATGAGTTTAGAAGAATTCAAGAAGGAGCTAGATGCGCCGTCTAAAGATAAGTTGATAAATATTTGGAAGGGACTATTACAAACCCAAATCAGGTTAGATGACGAGCAATTACCAGCAATTGTTAGCAGATATATTTCGGGGGGTAAATACGATCAATTGATTATTACTGGGACTAAAACAATAGGATGGAGATTTTCAGATTTAGTTTTTATTGCTGATCCTTATTATCCAAAATCGTAATGTTGATCTAAGTACTTACAACAAAGTTCCTACAAGACTAGATGCTGTAGCACTGTTAGGCTGACGCTGAAACCTGTTGCATGATGTGTCCTAGTTTCTATGGGTCAACTTATTTTCTTCCTATTTAATCTATATCTCCAATTGTTAGGACTTGCTATCAAAGTCCTTATTTGGCTAGTTAGAAATCCTGGATTTTGGTTGATTAGTCATCCATTCCAACTTTCTTGCGGTATTTTGGCGAGTTATTTAGTCTTTCATAGCCCATTGATGCTAAATGGCTCTGGAGTAGTGATCATGGGATTTATGCTGGGCGCAAGCGTTGCTCACTTGCTCGATCAAACTGTGTTAGCTGATGCTATGGCAATTAAAGCGATCGCTTTTCCTATGGTCGGATTAGCGGCTGGTCTTACATTTACAAATTTGATTGAGCCACTTTTGCAAGCTGCGATCGCAATTTCCCTTGTGTTTGGTTGTAATCATCAGGCTCGTGCGTAAACCCAGTCCATAAAGAGAAACAGTTCTTACTAAAAACTATGAATAATAAACAAGCCAATAAATCTAGCCATTCTACGTCAGCGATCGTGGTTTCCTCAGCCATGTCGGGAGCTATATTTGCAGCAATGTCATTTCCACAATACCTTTTGCATTCAGCATTAGGTGGTACTGCTTTGGGGACAGTCACAGCAACTGTAATGAATGAGCGTCGCCGTAAGCATCTAAAAGGACGCGAAGTGATCGAAGATAAATTTCCCAGTATCAAAAAATGCTTGCCATCTCATGCGCTAACAATGGCAGGTATTCCCTTTAATGAGTCTAAAAGTCTAAACAGTCTTGTATTGGGAAGAACTGGTGCTGGTAAGACACAAGCAATTATGGAATTTCTCAACTCGGCGCGTAATCGTCCAGATATTCGTGTTGTAGTTCTAGATCGTGGAGCCGAGTATTTACAGGCTTTTTATCGACAAGACCGAGACCAAGTGTTTAATCCTAGTGATCTCCGTTCAGTTGGTTGGATGCATCGCCAAGAACGCTTTACCCCTCTTAACATCGCTCAGGCATTAATTACGATGCCCAAAGAAACTAAAGATGAAATGTGGTACAAGACTGCACGCGTTTTACTAGTTGAGATTTGGCGCACCACTCGCAGCAACCGTGAAACATTACAAGTTTTGCGATCGCCTTTATCGGTAATTCGCGATCGTGTTGCAGGCACTCAAGCCGCACAGTCTTTTGACGATCCTAAGCTAGCTACTAGCGTGATGTTTACACTCAATGCAGCCTGTCATTTTTACGAATCACTAATGGATAGCGAACAGCAAATTAGTTTTTTTGATTACGGTGCAAGTGATCGTCCTGAATGGTTGTTTTTGCCCTTACTAGCGGGCAATGAAGAAACCTTTAAGCCTTTATATAGCATGGCATTTGACCTAATTATTCAGGGCATTCTTAGTCGTGGCGACAACAATAAAATGAAAACAATCATCATTATTGACGAACTGGGAGCATTACAAGAAATGCCCAGCCTCGATCGTTTGTTGTCTGAAGGTCGCAAGTCTGGTGGTAGTGCGATCATTGGGACTCAATCCCTTGCTCAAGTTGTTCAAGTTTATGGAAAAGAAGGGGCAGAAAATTTCTTACAAAATACTTTTACAAAATTTATCTTCGGCTGTCCTAATCCTAATGATAGTGAGCAAATGGCTAAAGTGATTGGCAAGCAGGATGTTTGGGAAGAAGCTCATGCGGCTAATTATGATTGGAAAGGACAGCAATCAACAACACGATCATGGCAATCTCAGGAAAAAGATGTGGTCTCACCTAGCGAGATCCAAACACTTCCTGATTTGGAGGGCTATTGCGTGGTCGCAGATAGTATGCAGGTAAAGAAGTTTCGGATTCATCCCCGTGACTATGGCAAGTTTAATACAATTTTTATTCCCCATCCTCAATCACAAGTAGATCCTTGGCAAGTGGATATTGGTTTGTAATTCTATCGCTCAATTCCAACAGTTTTGCGACAAGATTAAATAGATAGTGTTTGGTATTTTTTGGGAAGGAAATTACTGGAGGTAATAGCCATGATCAATCACAACACCAAAAATCTGTCAGTTTTAAAGTTGGCGTAGGTAAATGGTGGAAAGAATTCAAACAAATTATTGAATATATTAGGTGTGATATGAATAATCCAATTCACTATTCCCATGGAACAAAGCAGGAGCCTCTCAATGTCCATACTTGGAGCGATGAAGATGCTCAACAGATGCAGAAATTTCGTGATTCTTTGAACGAGAGTAAATTAGCTCAGTTTTCCGCTAAACAAGGGGAGGATTTTGGGCATCGTCATGTAGAGGATAATTTGGGCTATACGCCTGAGTTATTGGATGATGAGAAAGGAATTGCTCAAGGTCATGATGGAGTATACCGACATCCTAAAACCAACGAAATTGTGGTTATGGAGTTTAAGGGACAAGAATCGGGGCAAAGTGTAAAACAGCAAAATCCTAACTGGTCTTTGGATGTTTGCCAAGATATATTGTCGGGACGATCGCCTTACGGCAAGGCATCAGGTCAAGAAAAAGCGATCGCTGCTGAAATTCTCAAAGCATATGAACGTGGCGATCGCATTCGCTATGAAGTCGTACGGACAAAGGTTGAGAATGGCAAGATGCAAACCCAACTAGAGAAGCAGACCTATCTAGAAATGCCGATGGATGCAAAGCAGTTGGAGAGTCCTAAAATTGCTTCTATTCGTAATCTCACTGAACAAATTTTAAAGCGGCGCGGTTGGGCTAAGGAAGATGGGGTGAGAATATTTGAGGGTAATGATTATCTGATTAAAAAGGAGGGTAACACGCTCACAATTGAAGCTAAGGATGGAAGGGGGGCAGTGTTGAAGTTAGATGGTCGCGATTTGCAAATCAATCAGCTATCCAAAGACGATATAGCAAGATTTCAAGCAGTTGAACAAACTTTTCAAACGCCCAATTTACAACAAGGGCAAGAGATCTCATCCTTGAGCTTAGGAAAGTAAAGGCATTTTTGGATTACTACAAAATAACAACAAGCATCAGTAATAGACCCATTGTAAAGTCGGTATCACAACTAAATTATGCGAAGGAGGTTAAAACTGATGCCAACAAATCCTAGTGACGGAGACAAGTACGGGCAAGGAAAGAATATAAAACTCTCACCTCAGCTAGTTTTATCACTCATGATTAATGGGTTGAGATGGTCTAGAGATTTAGTATGGGTACCATCAAAAGACTTACATGGTACAGCTTATGTTTCTCCTGAGCTTAAATCTAATGCAAAGTTGGCTGCTGTAGTGTTGTCTTTAGCCAACATTCTAGATGCTTTCTTGAGTCAAGAAATCTTGGTTGCTGCGGCAGGGCCTATTTTTGGTACGTGCCTCAACTTCGGCTTAGTAGTTATCAAAAATGCTCTAGGGACATTGGTAGTCAGGAAAAGGGAAGGCACTAGAGGGACTAGAATTGTATGTCTATGTGGTTTCTCTTCGCTCAACCTAATTTCCTGTCTAGTGTCTGCCCCTGGGACAGAAATGATGCTCAACAAATCGGGAATTGCTCAGTTCAAAGCACAGCAAATTTTTCTGGTCGTTGAAGATAATGCAGCCCGATTTCAGCCTCCTAGCACTACTAAATATCAAGAAGCAGTGAAAGAATGCGATACAGCAAAAGCTGATTTAAACAGGCTTGACGGTTTACCCACTACTGATCCTAATCGTGACGCAGCTTATGTTCGCACTTATGGTATGCATCGCGAAAGAACCCAAAAATGGAATCTGGAAGAATCTGGAATTCCACGCTGTGTCAGATCTCAAATGCTGCTTGAAAAAGTGGAACAAGAGAAGCAGCAACATAAAGTTGCATTGGATTGGGATAACAAGTTGCTTAAGCGCTCTCAAATCAGTAATGACTTGATGTTTGTAAGGCAAGAATTTCCCAATCAGTATGCTCTTTATTTTGACAACAATGAGAATTTCAAGTCTGGCGTTGAAGCATTCTCAACTGCGAATTTCTCGTTTTTTGGCAAATTGTCTAAGGGTGATTTTGCTGGTGTTGCTTTAAGTCTATTGCTCGGTGGCATTAGCATTTCCACATCAATAGCTGCTTGCTTTCTGGTCGTTACTTTTGCTAATAGCAGGGATGCAAAAATGTCACACAGTGAAGCTGCAAAAATGGAGATTCATCGCATTTTACATGAGCGTGGTCCAAATCCTGACTAAAAATTTCATAGGATTTCTCATTCTAATCACTTGATTAAACCGAGAAATCCTTGGGTAAATCTTGAACTTGTATTTAGAGAAATTAATTATGACAACCTCTT
Organism: Pseudanabaena sp. FACHB-1998; assembly: GCF_014696355.1. GTDB lineage: Bacteria > Cyanobacteriota > Cyanobacteriia > Pseudanabaenales > Pseudanabaenaceae > Pseudanabaena. The sequence continues at coordinate 32,000 of NZ_JACJQA010000051.1, forward strand.
CTACTTCAAATTTTGACGATCCAGACTTTGTGAAACGCGCTCGCCGTGGTGATTATTCAGATAACTATGAACTCGTTAAAGCTGCTAACGATGCTTTTGAGAAAGAGCAAGCCCAGAACAAGCAAGACAATGTAGCAATTTCTTTAAAAAAAGGTATTAAACAAGTGAAGAAACTAGCAGCTACTATCATCAAAGCCACTGCAAGAGCATATCCTCACCTTGTGAAGCGAGATGCTCTAATCAAGGAGCGCGATCGCCTTCGTCAAGCCCACAAATTTAATCAACCTGAGAATCAAAACAGCAAAAATGGTAACTAGCTTTTTTTTGGGAACTGCTCCCTTCGTTCTATTCGCCGCAATCACTTTTCTCTTAGTATCGCCAATCAGAGCGGTCGTTTCCGCAAACTTGATTGTGGCTTCCATTGGTCATGCTCTGTTGATCTGCACTGGTGTAATTGTCCTAGCTGCAATTCTCAGTGAAAATACTACTCAACCTGAGCGTTTGCCTAATCCCCATAGTTCATATCGTGGATTGAGAAGAGTTTTTTATAATTTGATCAACTTTATCAAGAGATTTCCCGTTTGGAATGTTATCTCTGTGGCATTATCTATTTTTATTACTGTATTTTGCGTATTGAGTAGTCAAGAGAGATTGAGTATATCTTTGTTAATTGGCTCCATTGTCTTACTTTCTTCCCTTGCAATTTGCTTCGGTGGTAAGGGAGGTTTATCAGGTATTCAGTATCTCTACTTCTTAATTCGTGACGCATGGTTAAGTTTACGGATTGTTTCTGAAAATTTACAATTGTGGCTTCCCAGTCGTTTGTATAGAGTCGAAATTACCCTTCAAGAATATATAAATCTTGCTAATCAATACACAGGAGATGATCGCAATAAGCTTCCATTAGGTCCTTTCACTGAAGCTACACAGAGGGTCTTGGAAGTCTGGTATGGTTACAACCCATTTCCTTCAACGCCGCCAATTCATGCAACACCCATCATTTCAGTAGATCGTATCGAGCCACCTAATCAGTCAGAATCGATGGAGACAGAGCAAAATTTCAATACATCAGAATCCGATCAACTCGGAGCTGATGAGTCTTTTTCTAATCCAGTTGATCGCCGCATTCGGGATGACGAGAGTGAAATTTAATTCAATTCAGCTTAGTGCTATGCGGCTGTAACGTCCTATAGCACTGGGCTGAATTGAATTTTATTGTTCAGCTATCTAACTCATAAATTAACTTTTAAGGAGAATTGCATATTATGTCATCGCTAACTAGTTCGAGAGTATCTGGCGTTGTTACAGGAACTGCGATAAGTGTAGGAGTTGCTGCAACAGGAATTTTGGCTAAACTGGCATTTGCTGGTTTTAGCGCTGCCGCTAATGCTGCTGTTAAGACGATCGCGGCTTCATCCAACCACCAAGGTAAAGTGCTTGCCAACTCTGAGCTACGGCTCAAGCAATCTGCGATCGCTTCTCAAACACAAGTACAACTCAGTCAATATGGGTTAACTGGTATTGAAGCGCTTAAGGTTGAAACGTTCGCTACAGTTGTGAATACTGGCTATGCGATCGCCGATCAGCAGCAAGTCATGCAAAATGTTCAGCAGATCATCACTGCTTCTACTGTTCAGCAAGTAAATTCTCTCAGACAGCAATGCACGCAGGTGCTTGAAGCAAATAACAAACAGGTTTTAGTGCAGTCTCTAACGATTGCTTGTCAAAATGCTTCGCTGAAGACGGGTTTTTCGCAAATCACTACCCAAAATCGTCAAGGGAAGATTCGTGTGATTGCTAAAAACTATACGGGACAGGCTCTTGTCTCGGAGATTGATGTGGCTAATCAAGTTCAAATATCTACGGAAACGGTAGGTATCACTGATGGTTCTTGCAACGCAATCATCGCGCAGTTCGAGAAGGCTCTGGAGGAAGAAGGCGTAATCCGTCAAGGTACTCCAGATCGCAAGTTTACTGGCGGTATTTGTAAGCTTAGTGCTAGCCAAGAATTTGCACGTAATGGTGTTGCGCCAAAACAAGCGGACTCTGACAAGACGGCAAAATCTACAAAGGCTAACGCTGAAGTTCCGCGCCGTCAGACGCAGTCAGTAGAGAAGGCTCGTCAGCACTAATAAATCCTATGGCAGCTTTCAGGTTCTCTTAAACCCAAAACTGCTTTTGGCATACTCCAGAGTATCAACAATGAATGCTTTGGAGTATTGGCATCAACAAGAAGTTAAAAGTTAAATAATTTCAAGAAATTAAACGTTGTACGGAGAAATCTATGGTGACTAGAGAAATGATCTTCAATCCACATACACAAGAGGGGCGACCTGCTATTTATCTGACAGGGCGATCGCTAGATGAATTGGCGCTGGCAGAAGATGATAAGATTCGTCCTCTACGCGAGATTATCAAACGCTATGCCAAAGATTCTCTCAATATGGTAGTGATTACATTCAGCTTTGCAAGTGGGCTAGATTGGGGAAGGATTGATGTTAGTAACTCTGCCGATCAAAAGGCAATCGAAGCCATTCTGAGAGAGAGTAAGCTCAATGATTTGAAGCCAGATGAACACGAATTCTCCATGGTGATTAGAGGGATTACTTTACTTTTGGTTCGGAGTTCTGCTGAAGGGCTAAAATGGGCTAATGGTCAGCCAATGAAATTTCTGGTTCTGATTGAATTTGCTGAACATAAATTTCCTTGTGTTCAAAATGGTAACCAGACCAGAGAACAATTGATGGCGATCGAGTCGCTCCATCTTACCTCTCAGAACTTGGCAATGCGTAAGAGTGGTAATCTTCTAATCGTACATGGTCGAGAAGGGATGATCGATGATTTATTGGTGAGTGGATTACATCATGTTCGCTTGCCACAGCCAGATAAAGCCGAGATTCTTGCTGCTCTGCCAGCTTTACGTTCAGCTTATCTCCAAGCTATTTTTGATACTGGCTTGGACGATCAATCTATTGCTAATCTTGTCAGTGGTATGCCTTTACGTCCTCTAGAATCGGCAATGCGGGCCTCTCATTTTAGTGGCAAGAAGATCACAGCCCAAGAACTAACTACAGGTAAAGAGCATAGTATTATTACTCTTTCAGAAGAAACCCTATCAGCTTTAAATACTGCGCGAGTCAAGGATGTCAAACTGCAAGGGCGAAACATTCAAGTTCCATTTCAAGCAGTGCAAAAGTTCGCACAAGCTTTAAAGAATGCGAATCCATCCATGCCTGCAAACCTAATCTTTGTGGGTGCACCGGGGACAGCGAAGACTGACCTATCGCTCAAAATCGCTAGTGAAGCTGATGCACCTGCCTTTGAGATGCAGAGTCCTAAAGGTTCTTTGGTCGGTGAAACAGAGAGAAAGATGCGCTTGATGAAACAAATTCTAAGTGGATTTTCACCACATATCATTTTTATTGATGAAATCACAGAAATGTTGCCTTTGCAGAGATCTGACTTTGATGGAGACTCTGGCGCTAGTAAATCTGTAACTGCGATTTTGCTGAGTATTCTGTCAGATGAAAGTAGAAGAGGTAATTCTCTCCTGATCGGAACTACGAATTGTCCTTGGCGAATTGGAGCAGCGATGCAGAGTCGTTTCGTATTTATTCCTGTTCTTCATCCTTTAGGTACTGATTTTCCTGCGATTTTGGTGGAGACGGCTGGTCGCGTTTCTAATATTAGCTTTGATGTTCAAGATCCGCAGATTCAAAAGGCAGCAGAAATCTTTTATCTCAAAGGGGCTAATGCCCGTCACATTCGTGGCGCGATCGCTCAAGCGTCTTTGCTGATCAATCCACTTACTCCTGAAGCTATTCTTTTTGCTGCTAAAGACTTTTGTGGATCATCAAATCAAGATTCAGCCATTTATGCTGATCTTTGGGCAATTAAGGTTTGCTCCTATCAGTCTTTTCTACCTTGGAGTGACGATCCTGCCAGCTATCCTTTCCCTCCGCATTTACAAATGATTGTCGATCCGTTGACTGGTGATATCGATCATCAGGAATTAGACAAACAAATCGAAAAATACGAACCTAAAGCCAATGTTTAAGAATCCGATCGCTGCGATTACAAATTATTTTCTCGAAGCTCAGTCTAGTTCGACTTTGCAACAGATGTCTTTATTGGGTGCTGGCGCGATCGCTGAGCTAGAAGAGAAGCTAGAGCGTCATTATGGGATGAAATATGCCTTATGTGTCAGCAGTGCTACTATGGGGTTATGGGCGATCGCGATGGCGTTGGAACTCGGCGACTCTACTTTTGTGACTACGCCTTATACCTATGGTGCTTCGTTATCCGGATTTTTGCAAGTTGGTTGTCAGCCTATATTTGCAGATATTGATCATACTCTCACCTTAGATCCAGACTCTGTAAGAAAGGCGATCGCGCCAAATACAAAGGCTATTTTAGGAGTTGATTTGTATGGTGTACCCTGTGATGCTTTGACTATGAGAGCGATCGCTGATCGTTATGGCATTTTTTATATAGCTGATGCGGCTCAGAGTTTCGGGGCATCTCGCAATGACTTACCAGCGAGCGCATTGGCTGATGCTTTGGTTGTTTCCTTTACCTTTGGTAAATCTCTATTTGCTGGTGAGGGTGGTGCGATCTTGACTAATAATGAAGATCTTTATCGCAAGTTACTTTGGTGGACGCAGCACCCGATGCGCCAGAGGCTGGAATTAGGACTCGATCTGGATAATGAGTTTGCAACTAATGCGAGAATACATCCTCTGGCGGCTATATGGGCAAATGCTGTATTTGCGGAGTCATTGGAGTCTGTGGCAGAGCATCAGGTTGAGTGTTTTGAGCTAATTGATGCACTCAATGAAATTGGATTAACCGAGCCCATTGATTTTCGTGAATGGGAGATCGTGCCTAGTTTTTTCCGCATGAGTGCGACATGGAAGGATGAACCTCAAGATGAAGCTTTACTAAAAGCTTTAGGTGATCGCGGTTTTTCTGTAAGGTTGGAGTCGCCGCCTGTAAGACTTATTTACCAACAGCCTGCATTTTTAGCGCAGTATGGGAATAAATACCAGTCAATTAGCCCTCATCAACTTGATCAACTTGAAGCTTTGATAAAACGCTTATTCTGTCTAATCTCTCATCATTGATCGACTTGAATCTCTGCTTTCAATGCTTCTAAAGATGTGAAATTGTCAGTTTCCACTGCATCTCTTAGTCCATGCTGCTTGTTTAAAATTCCATAAGCCATTATCTTTCCTTTAAAGTTCAGTCTATTTAATTCCTCAATCGTAAGTCTAAAGCTTCGATCTCCAGTCACAAGAATGACAATATCGTATTTACCATAATTTTCTGGGCTTACGACATGTATTGCAATTAACTGATCTAAATTGGCAACTGTACGCGCCTCGGTATGGAAAACCCAATAACCAAAACCAGTAATATCTTCCAAGCTTGGAGTGCCAGCATTGATTCGACTTTCTTTTCGATTTACTGAATAGTAAAAGAATAGGTCGCATGTTGCAGTATCTCGTTTAAAGTGATTAGCAAGTTTTTGATAATCTATAAAAAAATCTATTTCATTCAAATCACCTTTTGTGCCCTTTTCGCTAGATATCTCAATGTTATTTGCATCAATATAAACAGCTACACGAGGGAGAAGTGATTCGAAAAAGAGACTTTGAATTTTACAACGATTAAAGTCTGGTTCATATTTGAGGAGTTTCTCTTTAAGCTTTTTAATGGAGTCGCCAATGTCTGGGGTCTTGTAAGAAACTAACCTCCTCTCTCTTGTTGGAAAATTTTCTTGGACATGACGTTCTAGTGCTGAATGGTCTTCCATTTTCTTTTTAGGATCGCGAGTAAAAGCTGTTGAAGTAAAAATGATTGCGCCTTTACAAGCATGGTTTTCATGAGCCCATTTAAGGATGTCATATCCATTACCTCCATCGCCCAAATCGATGTCAACTGAAATTAAATCGTAGCAATTTTTTCTTTTCTCAAGTAGTTCGTCGATAATATAATCACAAAAACTTCCTTGATAATCTGGGAATGCTTTTGTGTGTCCTTCATATCGAGTTATAGCAGAAATAATTTCTAGATCGTAGCCAATATCTTTAAGAACTTCTTTATACATATTATAAAGTGCCGTATCAACTAAAGAGTCATTTTCTATGAGCAACATTGACATCATAAATCACCTCTGCTTTGAACACGAAAAATATATGCAGCGTTATCAAAAAACTCTTTAAGATTATTTTTAGACAACTCTTTAATGTGAGGAGCTATACTCTGTAATTCTTCTAGCCTATGCATTCTCTCATGTCCTAAGCGAACATCCCATTCTACAGAGCTGTAGCCAAACTCATTTATAGTTTGATAAATTCCTAATGCTTTATTTTGATTACTTGCTATGTCTTTCTCGTTAAACTTTTCTATAGCAATGCAGATCTGATCTCGTAAGGGCTTTAAGTTTTTATATCTAGTCCAATCACTCTGAGATGTCCTACCTAGTCTAGATATAGCTCTAATGAGCACTGATAAGTTTATCGGATGAGAGATAAACTTTATCCCTCTAGGTTCATCCATCGAAGCTTTGAGTATTTGCCTTAGCTTTTCTTTCACAGATTTTGATTTATCTTCGGAGTTTCCACATATTGATATGAGCTTAGTCCCTTTCCATAGAAGTGTTTCATAAAGCCAAAAGATAATTTTTATAGAAGCTTTACGATTTGTATGATGACTGCCTATGCTGACTATCAAATCGTATTTATTAATTATTGTTTTATATTCTTGTACTTCAGGTAGTTGAGGGTAAGGCAGATTTTGAACATTTATATCTTTTGGGATGATAAGTAGGCTGAGGACTTGTTGAAGCGCTTTTTCTTGAAATTTGTTACCTAAAATTAACCAGTTTTTCATTTTTGTAGTGCGCTTGATCTAAATATCTAGAAATATTTTAGCAATAATTCTGTTTAGCATAGGGACAAAATATCTTTACAGAAATATACCATGTAAAAAACTACATTTTCCCAACAAAGTATGTAGCGATCACTCTGTTATATTTTAGTGAACTTGTATAAAAATACTGAGATTACAACAGAAGTAAGACAGAGCAATTACTTTACGTATTCAATTTATGTAGCTTTAACAACAGTTTCGACCTATCCAAATGATAATTAATCCAACATATAAATTGTAACCTAGTTACAAATACAAAAAAGCTATAACCACTGTGGTTAATGGATTTAGAAAGAAAATCTGAGAATCAAATATTTCTGTAACATTAACGTATATAGCGTAAATTAAAAAATTTGGTAAGTATTGGCAAAGTTGTAAAATAACCATTCTAAAAAACCAAAAACAGTGTGCCAGCACATGAAAAAAATGGACAATAGTTCAAGTTTAATCGTTGATGATCTGCGAGTTCAGTTTAAGTCAAATGGTAGGCAGCTACTGACAGCGGTTGATGGTGTCAATTTATCTGTTCGCCCAGGAGAAATTACTGGTTTGGTAGGGGAGTCAGGTAGTGGCAAATCAGTTACTTGTATGTCAATCCTCCGATTACTTCAAGAGAAGTCTTGCTATATCAAAGGTCATATTTTGTGGCGAAACAGGAGATTGTTAGATCTTGATGAAAATGAGATGAGAAAGGTTAGAGGGCGAGAAATTGCTATGATTTTTCAAAATCCTCAGTCATCGCTCAATCCTGTTTACACAATTGGCGAACAGATGATAGACATTTTGCAATTACACCGCAACCTGTCTAAAAAGGAGGCGCAGGAAGAGGCGATCACTCTTTTAAGGTCGGTTCGGATACCTGATGCAGAGAAACGGATTCATGACTATCCTCACCAGTTTAGCGGAGGTATGTGCCAACGTATTGTGATCGCGATGGCGATTTCTTGTCAGCCAAAGTTACTCATAGCTGACGAACCAACTGCGTCACTAGATGTGACAATCCAAGCACAAATCATGGATTTGCTGATGGAACTTCGACAAGAGTATGATATGTCTATCCTTTTGGTGTCTCATGATTTAGGACTTATAGCTCAAATGTGTGATCGCGTTTCAGTAATGTATCTGGGGCGAGTTGTCGAATCTGCGCCTGTAAAATCTTTATATGCATCGCCTCTTCATCCTTATACACAAGCGTTACTAGAAGCTATTCCAATGCCAGACCCAAATAGCAGAGGGCGACCTCACCTGCTAGGAGAAGTCCCTAAGTGTGGTCAAATCCCAGTAGGGTGTAGATTTCAGCCTAGATGTCCAGTAGCTTTTGACAAATGTATTGAGATTGATCCTGAAAGTTATAAAATGGATACAGATCATTTCGTTGCTTGTTTGAATTTTGCAGAAGGAAGAAGAGAATAATGCAACTATATTGGAACTATATGGTTGCTATTCAAGTCTTAATTGTTAGGAATTTAATCGATCCATCAAAAAAATTAGTAAAACAGGAGAAAAATATATGCCAGTTGGAGGTTCTAAAGGAGGTATCTTTTCAAGCTTTGAAGACCCACAAGGATTTGACATTCCAGTTGTAAAGGCTTGGAAAGACATTGGAAGCAAGAAAGTTTCAGGTGTGAGCTTATTTAGCACAATTGCTCAAAATGCTATTCCAAAGCAAGTAGAAGTTGGAATTGGAAATACTTGCGGATTGCAATGTAAACAATGTTTTTTGGGGTATGAAGCAGGTCAAATGAGTGACAGCCTCATTCCCATGCCAAGATTGCTAGAAACTCTTACAGAATTTATTAATGACTTAGGTACAAGGATAATTTGTGCGACAGATAGAGATGCGCTTACCCCTGGTCGTTCTATTCCTATGTTTGAACATCTTCAGGAGCTTCGCTCTATTCATACAGATCTAAAATTTGGTGGCGTAACTAATGGCTTAGCAATCCATAAGTTTGCTGATGATTTGGCAAGGATTAAACTTGATTACTTGGACATCTCAATTGATGGGATGCAAGAAGAACATGATGCAATGCGTGGTCTGGGTACATTTAATGTAACCATTGAGAACTTGCGAATAGCAGTAAAGCGACAAATTGCAGAAAGAATTATGGTGTCCACAACACTCACTCGCTTTAATACTCAGTCAATCATCGATCTAATTTGTTCTTTAAGTACAAAAGAGCAAGTACAGTGGTTTAACGTTGCTCCTCTGATGGCAGTAAAAATGCAAGAGTATCAATTGGGCAAATCTGATATTCCAAATTTTTTGGATGATTTGTTTGAGAAACTAGCTTGGTTAAAGCCCGCTAAGCCTGTAACTATCTACTTGGAAGTTCCTTCTTACGGAGGCGCATTTCTTCCCTCATTAATTGAGTCGCGATGGTTAGTCCCTGAGGAAATTCGGCAAGATTCCTATGGTCATCTCTATCAAGAGATTTGTGTTAACGATCTAATTAAAGTTGTACTTCGTCCCGAACTAATCCCAGAGTATTGGCGACACACACTCCGTATCTCAGCAGATGGTTTTGTTATTGGTGGTTGTGAGCCTCTTACGCAATCTAACTATCACCAGTTTGCGATCGGTAACATTAAAGATGAGACAGCGCAGGCTGTGTATGCCAAAGCTATTGCATTGGGGTCACCATTGCATAAGATGATGATGGCATACGACTATTCAGAATGTCGCAATAAAGCCTGCTTCCAGCATTGTCTAGGCGGAGATCCTTTACTTGCTAAAGCAGTCTACGGTAACTATAACGTTAAAGATCCCAATTGTACTTGGGATGAATATCAATATAAAACAATCAGCAAATCAGCAAAGGAGGTAGCTCTTGTTCGTTAAATTTTTTTGGAAGAATGTAAAATTAGTAGTACTGCTTGCGTGTTCTCTTGTATTATCCATAATTCTGAGTGGATGTCCATCTACAACAACACAAGCACCTGAAATTCAAAAGGTTCTTAGTTATGCTGTCAGTACTGATATAACTTCTCTCGATCCTGTTTTATTAGCAGAAAGCAATCCAAGGCTTGTTTCTGCTCAGGTTATGGAAACTCTTGTTGGTTACGATGAAAATCTTAAACTAATTCCTCTCCTTGCTCAGTCATGGGAACCTCTTAAAGCAGGGCAGGAATGGCGCTTTAAAATTAGAGATGGCGTATTTTTTCACGACGATCCTTGTTTTAAAGGCACTGCTCGTAAAGTAGTTGCAGCAGATGTAATTTACTCGCTGCAAAGGATGTTAGATCCTAAATCTAAAACTCTTGGAGCTTTTACTTTGTCTGATGTAGTACAAGGTGCTAATGAGTTTATGGAAGGTAAAGCAAAGTCTGTCTCAGGCATTGTTGCTGAGGATGATACGACTGTATTAATTAAATTGACTAAACCATATGCACAACTTCCTGCAAGGTTGTCTTTGGCGTTTGCTTCTATTATTCCTAAAGAAGCTGTAGATTTTTATAAAGAACAGTGGGGTAGCCATCCTGTCGGTACTGGAGCGTTTAAATTTAAGTCTTGGAACACTGGATCTGGAGAAATAACTCTAGATAAAAATCCTAAGTATTGGCAGCAAATTAGCACTAATCTTAGTGGGGTTACATTTAAAATTATTAAATCAGATGCAACTCAACTAACTAACTTTGTTCAAGGGCAACTAGATGTATTTGAGGCATCCCCTGCTCTTGCAAATCAAGTAATCGATCCTAGCGGAAAACCTCAAGGACAGTTTGCTGAATCTCAAGTGATTCGCCCAGTCACTTTAATTACTCACTACCTTGGGCTTAACTTAAAAAACAGTGTTGTAAAAGATAAGAATTTTAGGCTGGCGCTAAATTATGCAGTTGACAAAGAGAAATTAATCCGAACAGTTCTCAATGGATTAGCCAAGCCTTCTAATGGGGTTCTTGCTCAGTCAATGCTTGGGGCAGACAATAAGGTCGTCTATGCTCAGGATCTGGAAAAGGCGAAGCAACTATTGAAAACTTCAGAATATAAAGGGCAAGAATTACTTTATATGACTGATAACTCAACAACCAGTATTGCTGTGGCTGAGTTTCTTCAGAGTCAGTTTGCAACTATTGGTGTGAAAATTCGTATTGATAAGAATCCAGAATCGGTATGGATAGATAAGCTTGTCAAAGGGCAGTATGACATTGCTAAAGTGTACTTTGGGTTTGACTTCCCTTCTCCAGACAATGGATTTTCTCAGTTTGTCACAGCTAATTTTCCACCTGGAGGTAACAACTTTTATTTCTACTCAAATGAAAAGTTTGATGCTCTCTACAGTCAATCATTAAAAGAGATAGATCCAACCAAAGCATCTGGATTATTTGGACAAATGAATCAAATTATCCGTGATGACGCTCCTTGGGTTTTTCTATATTCTCCTGAACGTGTCATAGTCGAAAGAAAAGGAATTGAAGGGTTAAAGGTTAACTCACTTAGTTTTTCATTGATTTTGAACGATGTGAAAAAATCTTAGTTCTTCACAGAGTATTATAAGGATGTAACTAAGTTACATCCCTATAATACCTAAAAGTCTTTACAGTAAGCTCTTTTTCTGTAATTTGTATGCTTATCCTTAATTCTGTAATCTATATATATTTTGTAAGGATTTTCTCAAATTAATTTGTGGAGTTGGTTTATGACTATTGAGGAGCTAAAAAACTTGACAACAGCGAATGACGCAAAGAAGTTGCAAGCTTTATGGACTATTTTGGATCATTACAAATGGGGAGTACTTGCTTCTCATCAAAAAGATGAAGCTAATAACGATATTGCGGTTCCATCTTTCATTTTTTTTGCCAGTTTAAATAACCTGATTTTGTTTGTTACTCCTCCTAATGCAGCATTCCGTCAGTATGAGAATGTAGTTGCTGGCAAGGTGTTCTCTTTTTTGGTAGCTAATACAGAATTGTTTGACTCCGATCCTCAACAATATGCTCGATTTTTAATTCGGGGTAAAGTTGACCCATGCGAAGACATGAAACGGGAGTATTACTTGTCTATATGCCGTCAAAAGATTCCTAACAATCCTGTTTTAGGCACAAATCCTGATGTTTTGGTGCTAACTCCAACCTTTGTACAGCATGGTTTACGCTCTTCTGTTTCGGAAGGCTATGAGGCTGTAACAGTTGAGGTCACTCTTCCTGAAGGATCTTTGGACTTAGAGGGCAATTACGTCGAATTTCTTTGAATCTTACCAAGATGGTTTCCCTTATTAAAGGAGATCATCTTAAGTGATTATAAGCATCCTCCAAAGAACGAAATTGGTATTGCCTTGTAGGCTAAGAGAATAAAATGGCAAAAGATATAAGAAGCAGTTTGAGTAAATGTTGGGAGTTTGCAGATAATTTAGCCCCTAAATTCAAATGGGGATTGCTTGCTTCTGCTTCCTATCTTGATGAAGTTGAAACTTCGTATTTCTATTATGTCAGGCACAATGATGCGTTGTTAATGACAATTGCTAAAGGTTGGCGGCAGTTGAAGAATATTGAAGCAGATAGAACGTTCAGTTTTCTAATCTCTAATCCAGAAGTACTTGGTGAAGATCCTGAGTCATATGTTCGACTCTTCCTCCGTGGAAAGTTTACAAAGGTTTCCATTGACTCCTCAATATTTCGCCATCTTTATCCTATCTATATTGCAAATAATTGGGATGTTGCTATTGATTCTTTAGAGTATTTATGTGTTTTCACACCAATTTATCTTGAATATAGTTATAAGACTGCCCTACCAGAGTTTAAGGATGTTAAAGGAATTCTTAATCTCGACAAACAAAAGTTTGATTTGGATGGTAACTATATTGATGATTCTTTTATAGGTTAGTTAGGTGATTTTGATGCTTACAATTCGTTCACATATTATTGAGGCTTTTCTTGCCATCATTCTATCTTTGATACTAATTGGAGCATCAGAGTCCATTATTGGTGTAGACGTGGCGCGTACTCTATTAGGCACAAAACCTTCACAAGCAGAAGTGGTGGCTCTGGAGCGTGAACTAGGACTAGATCGACCTTTCTTTGAGAGGCTTCTAGTTCGGACGGTAAAGGCATTTCAGGGAGATTTAGGAGAGAGTTACACTTTTCGTCAACCTGTTACACCGCTTCTTATTTCATCCGCAAGTAATTCACTAAAACTAGTATTACCGTCGTTACTAATTGGTGGTGTGTTGGGAACAATCTTAGGAATTGTCGTTGCATACTATCCAAAGCAGGGAAAATTTTTACTAACAGTAGGAGCCTCTTTTGCACTTTTGCCTTCGCTAGTGCTTAGTACCTTGGTTGTTTACGGATTAGGATTTCAATTAGGATGGATTAAGCCATCTTACTCAGTAGCAGTAGTACTTTTGTCACTCGTACCGCTTTTTATAGTAGCCCTAACCGTTTACCAAGAATATGTGCAAATTTTGTCTAGTAACTACACAAGAGCATCTCGCTCATGGGGCTTTCCTGAATGGCAAGTGGCCCTTTATTCGTTAAAAGTTGCGGCAGTTGCTTTGGTGACTAGCCTGACAAACTTGTTGCTTTATCTTTTGACTGCTACAGTTTTTATAGAGATTTCATTTTCTCTGCCTGGTTTAGGTACTTTGCTCTTGAACGCTACCGAACGATTGGATTATCCAATTATTACAGGTATTTCTTTTGCGATCGTACTTGTATTTAGTTTAATGAACGTTCTGTCAGCCATTACTTTATATGCTCTCGATCCTCGCACTCGATAAATTGCCTCAAAAAAAGTTGCTTGTATGCCTCTTTGCAGTAATAGTGGTATTGTTACCATTATTTTATTTGCCTGATCCTCTAGTTCAAAATCCTGATTTACGATTTTTGCCTATGCGCTTGCCATTTTTTCTAGGTACAGATAATTTAGGTCGAGATTTAGCGTCTAGACTATATTTTGGCTTTGGCAGATCGTTGGGCTTAGTGGCTTTGACTATGCTAACCACTTTATTGATTGCAATTCCTGCTGGTTTATTAGCAGCAAAAGATCGTTGGGCTGGAAGTGTTTTAGAAGTTATTTCAGGGGCGATCTGGTCAATTCCGACTTTTATCGTTGGATTAATTGTATTTATTGGACTCAAAGGTGATTTGGTTGAGATTAAGTTTGCGATATTGGGCTTTTTCAATTGGGTACCAATATATCGTTCCGTGAGAGATATAACTAAGCAAGTCCAACCATCTAATTACATTTTATTCTCTAGAGCAATGGGAATGAGTGAATGGAATCTATACAAAAATCAAATATTACCCAATGTATTGCCTTTTGTATTTCCAATAGTTCTTCTTAACCTAGTTTCATTATTTGAAGCTGAATTAGTACTTGCCTTTCTTGGACTTTCGTATCCAGATCCTACTCCAACTTTAGGGGGAATATTACGTCAGGGAATAGCTTATCTAAATACAAATATGATTTTGTATCCATCCATTTTATTGGCGTCAACAACATTTATAGTTATATTACAGTACCAAAATATTAAGGATAGATAGAGTTATGCAACAAAAACATGATCGCGAATCTGAATGGCAGACTTTTGTGGATCAAGCTTACGAACTTACAAAAATAGTCTTGGGAGAAGAAGAATCAGCAACTGATATACGTTTAATTCTGGAGATTTTTTCCCATTTAACTGGTTCTTATAGTATAGCTTTACCACTTAAAGTAATTGAATCAATTAAAACTGAAGTAGAGGTAGAAGATATAAATTGGTTTTTAGATCGACCTCATCAGTGGAATTTTACTGTGTCTGGTGGAGTATATCATGCTTGGAAAAGAGGAACGATTTCCGAGAAAAGAGCAGAAGAATTATTGATCAAAATTCCAAAAGGTTTCGAGAAGAATTTTGATGATTTATGGGATTGCTCAACCGATTTTATTATGAAGCTTTGTAATGCCAATTATGGTAGCACTGAGGGAGATTTTATCGTAAATTGTATTTTTAAAAAACAAGAAATTATTAGTCATGACGAATTGCGATCTATTGATCTGGAAGAAAAAATTGTTCATGGTGGCGGAGAAGTTAATAAATATGATAAATATCACTTATATATTGTTCCACTAATACAAGATGGACTCTACTTAGGTTTAGGTTACTTTAGTGTGAATTGTGAAGATAAGTCCAAGAAAGTAGTAAAAGAAATAAAGAAACTAGAGAAATTACTTCAAAATTTTGTCGTTCCTAATCTTGCTAAAGAGCAAATGAGTCGAGCAATTGAAATCCCAGAATGGAGAACAGAACTGGCAGAAAATGGTGATTTTGAATCCTACGCTAGAAATATATTAAAAAGTGCATTTCATCTACCTTTAGTGGAAGAAGATTATCCAAAAGGTTACACTGACGAAATGGTTGAATGGGAAGTAGAATACAATAAATACAAATTTAATTTTTGGGTTCCAGAATGGTTCATTAGTAACGAAAAATTAAAAGATTGCACAAAAAAAAGACTAGTAAATGATTACTTAAATCCAATTCAAGAAATAGAAAAAGATTTTAGTACAGCAAGAGAACATGCAAAAATTAGGGCTGATAATGATAAAGAAAGATCTATTGCACATATGCAAAAATCTTTGTATAACTCTCTTGCCTTAAAATTAAATGAATATATTAGTCAGACTTATATCAAAAAGAGTAAAACTCCACCAATCAACTTGATACGGTCTGAATCTATAGCTTATTTTATAAGCTTTTCTAATTTAATGAGACAGAAAGGTAACTTCAATTTCGATTCTAAAAAATCTGAGGTTGATTCCGCTTTTTATTTTGAATATCCTATAATTTATTTTATTAAATGTATTTATCTAATAACATTTGTTATGATAGACAATGAAGATACAATTAAATATGAAACTTCACGAGACTTGATTGAATCAATAAATAAGTTTGTTGATTCGATAATTAAGGAAAATGACGACATATACATTGAAGATGCTTTTCATAAATTATATTCCGATGTAGAATCCGATATGCTAGCTAAGTCTTTGATTGAATCTAACTTAGATTTTCATACTTTAGAAGAAATAAATATTAGAATACCTTCAAGTAATAAAAGTATATTCTTCCCATTATTTTTATGTTTCTTTGAACTTTTCTCAAATATTAATAGACATGCATGGAGATTTAAAAAGACAGATGTTTTATTTAAGGTCAATAACAATGAGCAATACATCATCTTTAGCTCGTCGAATGATGGTGAAACTCCTCAAGAAACATTAAGTATTATTGACTTTTATAAGTCTAAAGAAAAATATCAAAATAAATGTGTGTTAAGGATTATTGACGAAAACATATTATCTTTATTTTCAAGCCATCTTCGAGTAGCAGTTAGAGAACCCAAAGGTGGAAGAGACCAAGGGGGATTTGCGTCATATATACTTTTTAGTGATAAATTATTTACTGTAGGACGAAATAATGAAACAATTTAAATGCTTTATTGTTGATGATAGGGATGCCACATATGGATGGTATAGAATTATCAGAGATTTTTTTCTTCTTCGAGATTACGTAAGTGATAATGTCAATGTTCGCAATCCTAATCCTGATAAAACTTCAATATTGTTTGAGATCTGCCGTCCAAATTTTATGGGTGAAATAAATAGAATTGATCAAAAACTTAGTGATGCTTTTACGTTATTAAAGAATAACAGATATGATTTTTATGTTATAGATCTCGACTTGTCTGAAAATGAATTTTACGATTTACCTGACAGAGAAAAAAATGCTAAATATGGAGGTCTAAAATGTTTTAGTTATATAAACAACGATTCTCCTAAAGTTATTTATTCTGGATCAGATGAAACTAAGATATTATTTGACAACATAAAAATATTAAGTCCATTGTTTGAAAGACAAAAAGATATTTCTTTTATAAGAGAAAAAGTAATTGAAGATATTGTCGGCTTTGAGAAAAAAGTTGACCAATATCTTCTTAAAAAGCAGATTGAAGTTATTAATCGTCAAACTTATGAGTTAAGGCAAGAGCTTTACCTCAATGTTAAAAATAGTGAATGGCAAAACTGGGACGATGAGGCAGTTCCTGATAGCAGAGAAGATGAAGTAGATATTCAAGATTATTGGACTTTGCGATCATTATTCCCAAAGCAAGTTACTAAAATCACTCAGAATTCGGAGGATAGTGATTCGCGTGACTATATTAGTAATATTTTAGAATTTGATTGGAAAGTAGCATTTAAATATATTTGCGATCATCCTTACAATGTTGAAAGCGTAGCTAAGTGTAAGATTAGTTCAGGAATCTTGGAAGCTTTAGAATTTAACGGAACTGGCAAGGGTTGTTCTTATCAGCCAATAACATCTATTTCTGAAAATTTTGTCTTTCAAGAATCATTTGACAAATTAAATTATCTTAAGAATGATGTTCTTTCCAAATTTAGAATAGAGTTTTCTGAATTAAACTTCTGTGGAAAAGCTCCATCTGAAGAATCATCACTTGGATATATGAGAAAGTTCGGAGAAACATTTGGATTTTATTCTGGAGATTTAGTTTATCTAAACCAGATAGCCGCGCGTAATAGAATTCATGTCTCTGATTGTCTTCCTTGCCTAAATATTAACGAATCTGATAAAGAAATTATATTTACTTGGAGATATTCTGATGTTGTTGCAGAAACCAAAAAATTCAATCCAAAGCTCCTGAGCAAATTAGATCTCCAAAAAGTAGATGTTGGCAACTTATACATTCTTGACGATGAAGGGATGAGAGATGCTTCAAAAATTGTTTGTCTAAGATACAAGGGTAAATTAGAGTTGCAAGCAGGTAGAAACTTAATTTCTACTGAAGGGAAAAATCCATCTTTTGTTAAAAATGCCGAAGGGTGTGAAAATTGCACTGAACTTAGAATTACAATACCAAGACCTAACTTCAATCTTAAATCCTGCGAAATATGTTAAAGATTAGAATTTTTGACTCTAAAATTGGATCTGGCTCTAGAGGATTTACAATCTCACAACTTGCGAAAAAATATAATCTTTTAGAATATTCTTTACTTGCAAGTAGCTGGCAAGATGTCGATAAAACAAGATTAGTTGATGAATCTAGTACTTGTCCAAATATCTTCTTTATACATATCAGCGATCAGATACTGGGGATAGATACTCCTTATGTTGAATTCTTTAATTACATTGTTGAAACCTTACCAAGCTCACTTGTAGTGATTTACTCGGGTGGTACATTAATTAAAACCGAAACAGACGAAGGATTTGAATTAAATGTAGATCGCTCCTCTACTATTTGGAACCTAAAACTAGAGCAACAGACTATTTCCAACTTTTGTGTAATTCAATATCCTGTTTCTAATGGGAATGAGATGAACTTGGAGATGGCTCTTGAGGCTTATACATTAGGAAATAACAAAGAAGAGTTCTTTCAAATTTTGCAAGGAGAAAAGCTTGAGATTCTTCCTGCACTTTCTATTCTTTGTCAGGGTTATCTAGCAGTTCATACTGATTTTGATAACCATGAAGTTACAACAGCTTTAGAAAAAATGGGATGGATAGATTTTAACAACTCAAGCGAATATTCCTCAATAATTAGTCAAGATGTTTTAAATAAAAAATCAGTAGTTCAACAAATAAGTTGGTGGTTATACCCATTTGCAGAAATGAATTTACAAGGTTCATCTATTCTAGATGAAATCAAGAAGAAGATCGAAAAAGAATGGAATGAGAAGAAATGTGGAAAAGTTTGTGATTGTATTCTCCAGCTCTTAGATTTACTGAAAGGAAAAAATCTTGAAGATCCATTAATAGTTGCTCGTGCCTATGTTTCGATCGCCAATAGACTTGAAAATAAATATCAAGTAGTTAACTTAACAGGAATCGCCCCTCTTCCATGACAAAGCCGAAAGCAATATTGACACTCAAAGGTGATCCTGTTAGTACGTCAGCAATCGTGACAATATCAGCTTGTCTAGAAATAGAGCAACAAGCGATCTTCCCTGCCGATGTAATAAATTTGAGTCGCTATTGTAAACTATCCCCCTTAATTATCACTACCAACCAAATAAAATATCTAGCCTCGCTTCGTCTCCATGGATTTGGCGGTGGTATTCTTGTCTTATCCGCAGAATCCTTCAGTAAACTGAAAGAAAAGCATCGTATCTTACGTTGGAGTCAAGGCAGTCATGAAGCCTGTCAGTACCCCTACCAACTAATAGATATCCTCACCAAGGTTCTAAACCTACAACCATTATTAGATACTAAACTCAAACAGCTTCAAAAAGAACTAAAAACTAATCCTAAAGCAATACTAAAAACTAAAATTGCTCCTTGCTTAAAGCGCCTTACTGAACCTAATCATAATCTAGAGTACGAACTTGATACCCTATCGATCGTTATTAGAGATATTTGCGATCGCACCCCCGCTGCCCGCCATGCTCGCATAGAAATTAACCAACAAACTGCCCAAATTCAAGAGCATTTCCGTTACTGGATCGAAACCGTGCGCTCAGAACAAACTTGTAACTTAGAACAGATAGCAATATTACAACAAGTTTTCAATGGTTGGGGTGATACGATCTCGCAAAATGGTGAAGCGTTGAGTTTAGACTAATGGCAATAATCCTCATTCTCGAAGACGAAGAAATCTGGTTAGCACGACATAATCTCCGACTCACTCAAGCTGGGTTTAAATGTCGCTACACAGCACTTGCCAAAGAAGCGATCGAACTTGCAAAAGATCCCGAAATTCGTCTTATCCTAATTGACGAGATTCTTTATGTTCCACCCGTACCTAATGATGAGTTAAAACGTGAACTTCAACGCTGGAGTGGCTCTGATGTCATCCGCGAGATCAATAAGTTCAGATCAGACATGCAATTTATTCTTGTTACCTCTGCTCCCCGACTACGCAGTCAAGGCAACATTGACACCCTCACCCACGAAACTGCAAGACTACGCCGACTTAAAGGCGTAATTGATGTCATCCATAAGCACTCAATTGACATCGATCCAGATTATGAATACGGTTGGCTAATCAAACTTCTCAAAGACTCTCAAAAATCGCCATCTGACGGACAAATAACTACTCCTCGTGTTCTTGTTGGACTGGGCGTTCCCGATGTCATGCTTCAGACTTTTCGCGATCAATATAAGCAGAAACATCATAAGGAATATCGCAGTAATCGAGTATTTCTCAATCAGTTCTTCAGAGAGATCGGGGTAGATGAAGTAAGGTTAGGCAAATCTGTCAGAGACTTCCTAGTAAAACTAGAAAAAGGTAATCAGGCGATCGAAAAGAAAATTTTTATTGAAATGGCAGGCTCCAAACAGCTTGCCCCCACTGACATTAAATCTCATACGAGTGCTTTTCAGATTCTCATGCAGCTTGCCCAGCGCGCTGAGTGTGGTGAAGAGCTTGTATTTAGAGAACAGGATTACGACTATAAACCCCGTAAAACTAATTTCGATGGGGCGATCAATCCAGATCTAGATTCACGTGTAATCGAAGATTTCAGCTTTGCTTATGATGAGGGAGGCAGAAAGCGCTTACATGAAGGGGTACAGATCGAAAAAATCCTCCCGAAGCAATCGCCACTTAAAACTGAAATTTCCCGACTGCGTAATAAACTCGCCACTTTAAATATTGCCCCTGCACGTCAGGTTTTCCCAGAAGGTAACGACGGGATTTATCGTCCTGCTTTTGAAACGGGGATTTTTTTATACAAAGCAGAAACTAAAAAACAAATAAAAAAACAAATTTCCAACTAAAGATTCTACATTGAGCTTGTTATTCTGGCTGGCATAGGAAAAAACAAGTATTAATTTACTTTTGGATTCAACTTTGTAATCTAGTTTCTTCCGTGGCTAACCATTTATGCTTACGGACTCTAAATTTTAGCCATATCAACTTGTTTTTGTAACTTATTAAAAATTAGAACCCCACAAAGTTAATTTTTTAGGACATAACACTATGCTAGCTGAAGTTTTTGATCGACGTTCTAGCTCTAGGCTTAATCAAAATTCGTCATTGCAGACTATTGCCAATGTCGTTCTTGACTACAAGGCAACGAAAACACATCAAGATGTAAGCGATCTAATTTTACAGATGTCCAGAGAGAAATGTCCCCTAGGTATTCAATCTCTCGATATCTACGAAATGCTTGTAGGAGCAGGGATCGGAATCAAAGCTATTGCACCCTGTATAGTCAATCTGAGAATTTTAGTTCTCCACGGTGAAGTTAGACTTTGCTCCTATCTTCGCATAGATGAAGACTGCGATCTTCTATCTCCATCCTCAGAAACGACTATTAAAGCTGGTCAACTAACTCATCTTGTTAGTGAAGTAGTGACAATTGAAGCTGTCAGTAATATGTCATCTCTTGTAATCGGCTCTTTTATTTATTTGTAACCATACGTCAAGCCTTGAGAGATCTCTACAGAGCTTTCAAGGGTGAGTTTCTAGAGGATTTATTCATGAGACAAAGACATACTTATGACGAAGATAATTATGATCGTGGTATTGATGATAGCCACAATATTAATGTCTCCGTATCTTCAGGCTTACTAGGTGATCATATAGAACAGATAAAAGTACCTAGAGATAGCGATCATCCCTCAAATCAAACGACAAGAAAGTTAAGGAGGCAATTAGATGTTCCTCCCTTCCCAGACTTTATTGTTGTTTTAACTGTCCGCATGGCAGCTTCCACATTTTTAACCTCAATACTAATTGAGATTATTAGAAATGACGTAAGCGGCAATTTTGTATGGATTGTAGGAATATTTACAACTAGCTTTTTACTTTCTCTATGGTTTTATTGTGCCCGAGCTATCCACACACAACCTAACCTTAAATGGGGCGTGCTTTATCTCTGGGTAGCAATAATGTTTGGCGCAATTTTAGGAGCTATTTTTTAGGAGTTATTTATGTCTAACAATTTGTCACAACTTAATGCACAAGAGGCAAGATTACAATTAACAATGGCAATGTGGGGCAGTCTAATTGCCACTATTGGTATCTATTGTGTTGGTATTTGTTTAAGCTGTAATAGTAAAGCCTCTTGGGTAAAACCAACTTGTTCCGCCCTAGCCGTAATTGCTGGCAGCTCTGTTCTATGCTTACGGCGCATAGTAAGCACTGATGAATATATCCGTCAGACAGACAAGGACATTTTGATGCAGAAAAGGCAGGACTCGATGTATCAGCCTCAAAGCATACCAAGAATGATTCCTTCTTCTCTCAAGCATTTTGATATTTAAATATGAAAGCCTGTAAGCAAAAGAATCCGTTGTCTAGACTAGTGATAGATAGGGCTTCGACAACGATTGCTTCATTTTTACACGAATCGTTGCCATACCCATTATAGACACTAGACCTGTTGGGTAATAACACTCAAATACCCAGATTGCTTTCAAGGTTTTTAAGCTTATTATCAAATAAGTCTACTATTGAACAATAGTGTTAACATTACTTAATTTAAGAGATGAGGAGAATTTGGTAGAACAGGTTACAGTTTGCGGGAATATAAAGTTTAGATACTTAATAGAGTTTGAGAGAGATGTTTTCTCACTTGGCTCGAAAAAGCTCACAGAGTATTGTGAAGGTAGAGATGTATTGGTAGTAGTATCTTCTACTGTCTATGACATTTTGGGATGCGTTATTGAAGAATGTTTCTCAAAGCGTTCTGCTTCAGTGGCAACGAGAATTGTATCTATTACAGATTCTGAAAATGATAAAAACATTGAGCATGTATTGGGTCTGTGTAAAGTAGCAAAAACTGTAGGGATTGATCGAAAGGGTATTTTTATTGCAGTTGGAGGTGGAGTGTTAATGGATATGGTAGGCTTGGCAGCATCTATTTATCGTAGAAAAGTCGATTATATTCGAGTGCCAACCACTCTACTTGGTCAAGTTGACGCTGCAGTAGGGATTAAAACAGCAGTCAATTTTGATGGGCATAAGAATCTAATTGGCTCTTTTCACCCTCCTATGGCAGTTTTCAATGATGTGAAGTTGCTAGCTTCTCTTCCTGTTTATCAATCTAGGTGTGGGCTTGCTGAGATCGTAAAAATGGCGATCTCGCTGGATAGAGGTTTGTTCAATAAAATCGAACCTAGAATGGATTCTATCATAAAGCCCAAATTGGATAATGACTGGAATTTCCTAGAAGAAGTTATTGCAGAATCGACCATTTCTATGGTTGAACAAATTGAAAGTAATTTTTACGAAGCGGATCTGGCTAGATACGTTGATTTTGGTCACACTTTTAGCCCCGTTATAGAAGAGGATTCGCAATACCAAATTGGGCATGGTCATGCTGTTGCTATGGATATGGCACTATCAACACAATTATCTTTTGATAAAGGATGGCTAGCTCAAGAGGATAGAGATCGAATAATTAAAGTTTTAATGCGTATTGGGTTGGAGGTCAGATTCGATCTGCTGGATGAAGTGGATAGGCTTTGGTACGCAATAGAGAAAATCATGGAGCATAGAGGGGCGTTGAATTTGGTGGTACCTGTTGAGATAGGTAAATCAACGTTCATCCGTGACCTTAAGACTATTGATAGAATTGATCTAGTTAATTCGGTAAATGGATTGAGGAAATTCTATGAAAATTAAGTCTTTATCAATTTGTGTACAGTATACTTGTTTAAGTATTAATAGTGAATTATTGAGGTGTTTGTGAAAGGAATGTTTTTAAGTGCGGACTGGGATCCTAAAGAAGGGTATGAACTCGCCGAATATGAATTAACAACTAAGAAGGCTCTTTACTCTAACAATGTATGGCGTAATCCAAAACTAGAACTTAAAGAACTAGAGGTGCCTTCTCCAAATAGTAATGAAGTGCTTGTAAAAGTTCGCGCTTGCGGAATTTGTGGTTCAGATCTTCACTATGTGGAACATGATGAGCAAGGTTATATTTTATATCCAGGTCATGCTAAACTAAATATAGTGATTGGGCATGAGTTTTCTGGTGAAGTCGTTGAAGTTGGTAGTGGTGTAGAGGACTTAGTTGTGGGCGATCTAGTAACTGTAGAAGAGATGTATTGGTGCGGTAAGTGTATTTCTTGTAAGAACGGACATCCCAATCAGTGTGAAAGACTTGAAGAGCTTGGCGTAACAATAAATGGTGGAATGGCAGAATATGTAGCGGTTCCAGCAAAGTTATGCTGGAAGATCAATGAGTTCCGTAATTTGATAAGTGACGACCAGAAATTGTTTGATATAGGAGCGCTGGTAGAGCCAACAAGCGTTGCTTATAACGCCATCTACAAGAGAGCGCAGGGTTTTAAGCCAGGTGCTACAGCTGCAGTGTTTGGTGGTGGACCGATTGGTTTACTTGCGACTGCATTGTTGAAAGTGGGGGGGGCTTCTCAAATCATCGTTGTAGAACCCCAAGAAGAAAGAAGGAAGATAGCAAAGCTTATGGGGGCTGATATATGTATTGATCCTACATCAATTGAGAAAGATTATATCTCAGTAAGTAGATTGTTAATTGAAATTACTAAGGGTTACGGTGTAGATGTATTAGTTGATGCTGCTGGCGTTCCAGGGGTATTGACGGAAATAATGAGGTCAATGGCTGTAGCGGCGAAAATTATCCCCGTTGCAATAAGTGGAGACACATACTCGATTAATTTTACGAGTTTTCAGGCAAAAGCTGGGCATATTTTTGGATCGATGGGTCACTCAGGTAGTGGAAATTTTCAGAATGTTATACGTCTAATTTCTTCTGGAAGATTGAATATTGAACCAATGATCGGGAAAAAATTTCCTATTGAGCAGGGGCTTGAAGCATTTAAAATAGCTATGCGGCGAAGTGCATCTAAAGTATTTATTAATTTTTAGTTAAGGGTAAATCAGTTGTTTCACATGTTCATAAATGTATTTAAACATTTGAATTTATAATCACTGACCAGTAAGCATTTCAGGATAAAATTTATGTGTGTCTAATTTCGATTATTATGAATATCTGCAACGCCGTGAATCAAGTGGTGGGTCTTTTGTCCATATAAGATTCAAATTTTGGTTGCTGTCACCCTCTGATCGGTCTAAAACTCATCTTCAAAGCATTTCAGCACTTAAGAGCAGTATTCATTTAAATCAGATGAGATAATTTTTATAAACCTTACTGAATAAGGTTTATAAAAATTATCTCATCTCTTCTATAGAGTTATTATAATAAGATATTTTAACGAAGACCCTTTCAAAAAAACCGATATTGGTGTCATAAAAATGGAATACTGGAATGTAGCAAATCAAGGAGAGTTAAATAAAATTGGAAGATCCTATAAGTTGTATTGGGGCGAAATATATTCGCCTTTATATGGATTTTCGATACGAGTGTATTGCGATGATCTTTCTTTTATAGACCATCTTAGTAATGAGTATTCCTTGACAAATAAAGGGACAGGATTCCAAGGCTTGAAAAGTCCTTCTCTTGCTTTTATTACCGAGCCTGCTCTTGAAGAGCAAAAATATTTAGAAAAATATGATTTAATCGGTCTCTTAAGCGAAGGTGAGGACTTTATTGTTGTACTTGGGTTAAAGCACTACGGGTGGTTCAAAAGCTATCTTCTGGGGGCATTTGGATATTTTGATGAAATTTTTAACTCATCTGTATCGCTGCACGCAGGATTGGTGTCACTAGGTGGGTCAGGAATTTTGATCGTGGCACCTAGTGGGAAAGGTAAATCAGCGATCTCCCTCGGGCTGAAAAGCCAACCCGCTTATTCTTTTATTAGCGATGATTGGGTAAAAGTTATTTCACCAGAGGGTTTACGGGGTGATAGCTCTCTTAGAATGGTCGAGTCAGACTTGGGATATTACCCTAATGGCAAGAACATTCTCTTTCGTCGGCACGCGACGGATAACAAGATAGAAGTATCCTTAAAGGATATCGAGGGACTACCTACTGCAAACAGTGCTTTAATTGAGCATGTGGTAATTTTAGACACAGGTTCTGTCGAAGTGGATTCTGTTATTGCACGAATTATGCAAGCATCGCCACAAACTCCTTTCAACGATATCTGTATTAACAATTATACTAGTGAGTGGGACTGGGTAAGGGAGATTCAATCTAATAGGTGGGAATGTCTGATGGAAATGCTAAATTCAGCGCAGTTACTTGTCCACAACCCTTTTGCATACGATCTCAATGAATCAATAGATCATATATTAAGAAAGCTGAAGATTTAATACCTGATATAGTCTGTTTAGGTTTTGGTATTAATTAGACCTGTTGGGAAATAGCCAGCAAAATCGCCGAAACCCTTGCGGAGATTATCTTTCAAACAGAAATCCCTTAAACCCTTAGTCAGAATAGCTTCCAAGACTTTTTGAGCTTATTACCCAACAGGTCTATTACTTTCTGCTGATTTTGGTTCGAATTTTAAGACGAGTTCTTTATATTGTTTGAACTTTGTATTATTGCGACAGTACCCACTTATCGATTCGTCGAGCTTTAATGCTTCTGTATATGCCTTCGGTAGTTTTCTAATTCGGGATTTTTCTTTTTCAGGACAATTCGTAAAGTGAATCTTCTCGGTGAGTATTAAACCTAGTCCATAGGGGGCAAGGTTTCCATAATGGTGAACCGAGTGATGAGTGGTTTCTAGTGTCGTCACGAAAGGGTATACGCCTGGTATATATTGATGATTATTTATATCGGACTTTACAGTTCTATTATGTATAAAGAATGCTGCTACTGGATTTAGGAAAGTTGTTGGGTGTCCAAGAGTGTGGCGTAAAAACCCTTCCAGAAATCCATTTCCTGCAACACCTATGAGACCGCTAGGTATAGTATCGTGGTGGTTTCCATGAAGGTACACAAAATCAAATTCAATGTGATGGCTGAGCCAGTGGTCTCGATAGTACCAATCACTTTTAGTTTTATAGAAGTGTTGATGTATCAAACAGCTTAGAAAGAGAGTTACAGGGGCAGATATTAATGAAAAGTACAGAAGGTTGATCGTCATATACCAAGGAGTAAGAGTGATGATGTGAGTGAGTAGACCGGTAAGATATGCAAATATAATTTCACTTGTTGTTGATTTTATAGTGCTGGTTTGTTTGCTATATACAGATTGCTCCAGAACCTCCTGTATATGAGGTATTTTTTGGAGATGTCGAAAGAGTATTAAAGTTCGATATAGAGAAATGTACACAAGGTGGATATAAAATAGAGATAGCGCCACATACCTCATTAATTGAGAGTTGTGTGGAAGATTTGGTGTTAGAAAGATAAAACAGTTATCACTCAACATGAGTACTATGGCTAAAACCCATGTGGATTTTATATTGACTATTCTATATAAAACAGATTTTACAGATTCAAGTGGTCTTCTAATTAGTATAGGGGCTGATAGATTGACTCCATGACGAATAGGAAACATTACGAGCATATATGCACATATTATGCTCCCCAAGAAACCTACTGGATTGTGGATAGAATAGGATATGTGCAAAAGAAAAAAGCATAATGTAATCATTATGCAGTAGTCGACATAATCTTTTTGTTTGTAGAAAACGCGAGTTCGCTTTTTGTCGAATAGCCAGTGGTATGTCTTTGGCGAGGTCTTCATGTCGTCATTTTCGTTTTAGATTAAGAAGTGGATTCTGATTGTCACTCATGACGGTTAGCTCTAATAGAGATTGTTTTTCCCTTAAGTGCAGGTTTACGAGATCACTCTCTTCAGTCAAAGAGCTTATTTAGTATCCATACTAGTTAACCCGTCGTAATTGAGTAACTTGATGTTATTTATTGCGTTCTACCAAACCATTTTTAGCAGAGCTTTTTCAGTTGGTATATGATAATTTTAGTAAATATAGATTACCAGAAATGTTAGTAAGCGACACATAACTTTATATTTTTAAACGATTGTTGGTAATGTTTCACATTTGTTGGAAGCTATGATGAGATTGGATGCAAAATTCGTATTTATTGATAAACAAACCGATGACAATATCGTGCATCACAATGGATTTAGAAAAGCAAATCGTCTTTGTGGCTAAACGCTTAATCCGAGTTCTCAAAGTTAAATGCTTGCGTTCAATTTTCTGAGTATTTTTCTTGCCGATTAGATAAGTGCTAGGGTCAAGAATCCTCTCGTATGCACCCCACGCATCCGTGAAAAATCGCTTGATGCCAAATGGTTTAAGGAGATCTACTAACTTAACTAAAGCTTGATCTTGATGTGGTGCTAATACATAAGCTAAAACTGCTCCAGTTGTATGATTGATCGCGTGCCATAACCATCTTTACTATTGTTTGCTACCAACAAAAATCCACATTTCATCCATCTCTTCGGATTCAACTTGATAAAGATCGACATCCACTGCCTCTAGATCCAGTTGCTCTGGTAATGGATAGTTGACAACTTCTATATCTTCCTACTTTTTTTAATTCGTTGATTACTGTAGTGGGGCTGATACCTAATACTCTGCCTGTATCTCTGACACCACTGCCATTAATTGCCATCTCCGTGATTTGTTGTTTTACTGTTGCCAGATGACTTTTGTAGGTGTAATCAAAAATACAGGTCAGACGCTTTTTCCGAGAGTTCAACTGATGTTTAACCTTGACTACTTACCTATACGAGTTACCCCCATCTCAGGTTTGTTTTCCTCGTCCTTTTCCCAGCTTCACTTTCAGAGTTTTTTTCTCTGTCCATGTGGGAAGATTTGGCTTCACACCATTCCTAGTGGGTGAGACTTGTCTACTTAATTTTGACGCACTCACACTAATCTGAAGTTACCTCTATTTTCTTTATGGGTGTTTAACCCAAGGCGGTGTAAAGGCTCTGATCCCCTATCCCTTTCGGACTAGTTTCGCAGAAACGAACCGCACCACGTATCCTGATTACATGCCTATATATAATGAATATCAGCCTGACAAGGACCGGCGGTATTAAACCATTTTTGCATAACGACAGCTAACTAACGGGCAGATACCCTTTCAATATATAGCAACGCGCCGAACAAAGCCGTGAAACCTTAAAAACACGTCAGCCAAACTAAGTATAAATACTCATTGGTTTAAATTTAATGGCAAATAATTGATGATTATTTGCTCTAAGATATTTCTATGACAAGTTGGGTCTTAGTACTACTATAGTTAGCCTTTTGTGATTACGATTTTCAGCAAGCTTATTCTTGTAATTCAAGGCTTTCGGCAACTGATATTTCCATATAGGGGACGACTTTAAGGAAACCCAACGCTGTTATCAGTATTTTAAAACCGATAGTGACAAGTTTATGATATGGGGGGGTGGCAAGCATAGAGTCAGAATCATACTAAAAGCAATATTGTTAGATGCATAGCTAATATTTTCTGAGAAACAATAGATCATACATAGAGAGTTATAGTAAAAAAAATTCATTGTCGGCATACAAAATGATCGCTTTAGAGCAACAATTAAAGCAACTTGTCTTAGAAACTTGTCAACATCCTCATAAGAGTACAGCCCGACAAAGAGGATTAACCTCACTTATTAGGCTAATTAATCACTCGCAAAGGCTTTGGAAAGATTCTTCTCCATATTATGAAGATGCTTTGCAGCTAATGTGGCTATATTTTTGTCGAAATCTTTGCGAAGCTCTAACGGCAAAGTCTGCATACGATTCTGAGCGCAGCAATGTGATTACCTGGCTAAATGCTTACCTCAAACACCGCCTACAAGATATGTATATCGAGAATCTACAACAACAAAAGAAATCTGTACTAGAAAATAGAGATATAGTTGAAACAAATCATCCAATCAATAATATAGTTTCCCCAGAGCAGCCATCTGATTTACTGGAGCGAGTGCGGCAATGGGTGGAAATAGACAAGACTAAAGTTTTACGACAAACATATATTCGCGATCGCGCTGATGTAAATGCTCAGGTTTTGATTCTCAAGCGATTACCACCTGAAACTAATTGGCAAATATTGGCTCAGGAGTTTTCGCTCCCAATCTCAACACTCAGCAGTTTCTATCAACGGAAATGCATTCCTTTATTAAAAGAATTGTACGAACAGCAAAGATTTATATAATTGAACTCGGGAATAATACTAATGAATAATATTGAAAACTACTTTCTATCTCTTCCAATATCTACTCCATCTCTTAACATAGCGCGATCGCTTGCATCTCAAGTGTCACTTCCCTCGGTGGGAGATCGATTAAAGCATAATACTTTAGCGGTTTTGGTAATACGAGACTACTTAGAAATGATGGGTATTTCGACAAATCTAGAGGGAAGTGACAGTTGGAATCCTGTTGTAAGAATATGTGCGGATGTTGCTGATTTAGAGATTGAGGGAATAGGCAAACTAGAATGTCGATCGCTACGAGCTGGAGAAACAAGCTGTTATGTACCACCTGAAGTATGGGAAGATCGCATTAGTTATGTAGTTGTGCAATTTGAGGAAAATTTGCGATCAGCGACCTTATTAGGTTTTGTTCGACAAGTATCGACGGAATTTGTTTCGATTGATCGCTTAGAGCCTATTGAGAATTTGCTGGAGGCGTTAGAAGAGATCGCAACTTTGCGAAAAATCACCTCGTCACTCATAGACGAAATCCGTACTCCCATGAATGGTATATTAGAAATAGCAGAAGTTCTTCTGGATATTCCCAATCTTACGCTAGAGCAAACAGATTATGTGGAAACCATCAAACGAAGTGGGGATAAAGTTTTAGAGTTATTCAATGATGATAGAACTTTAAAGATAGCTAACAAAAGAGAATTTCTAGTGTACATGAATCACGAAATCCGTACTCCCATGAATGGCATATTGGGAATGGCGAAAATTCTTCTGGAAACCTCTCAGCTTACTCCACAGCAAGCAGAATGTATAGAGGTAATAAAGTATAGCACTGAGTCTCTCTTTACGATTGTCAATAACATTTTTAATTTCTCATTGATCGCGCATCTCAGTAATTGGTTGCTAGATGTTTTTGATTCAGGCTGGCAAGAGTTAGAAAATTTACTAGATGGCAAACAAACTCGATATGCTTATCGTACTAGAGATATCTCAAATTCTTTTCGCGGCAATCCAGACGATTCGCAGGAAGTGCGACGGGGGATGTTGTTCAATCTCGGCTTTGAGATGCCAAATAGTCAGTTAGTTATGATCGCGGGTATTTCACGTATCTCAGAAAACGAGATGAATATTCGTTTAGCTGTTTATCCTATCTCAGATATATTCTTACCTGAATTTCTCAAATTAGTGGTTTTAGATGAGTCAGGAAATACTTTCCTCCAAGCTCAAGCTAGAAGTATCGATAATTATATTCAGCTTCAATTTAGAGGTTCGATAGGAGAACGTTTTAGAGCTAAAGTCTCTTTTGAAAATGCTAATTTGACAAACAATTTTATTATTTGATAATTCGATAGGTAAAGTAAATAATTAATAGTTTGTTTTGTAATGCATAGTTACGCGATCGCCTAGAACTAAAAAGTACTAGAACAATAGATACATTTAGAAAAAGTCATGATGTCTCTGAGTGGGCATTCATAATTGCTTTTGGATTGGTAACTTTGATTGCCGATCTCTAAACTGTAAATTATCGTATGAAGTGAATCCATGAAAATTAGCTTAGAGCAACTAGAAAAAGTCAGCAATTTATACGAGCGAGGTTTATTCTTACAAGCCTATAAGATCGCAAAAAACTATGCGCCATTAAATCAATGGCAAGGAATCAGAGCAAAAATTTTTGCGGGAAGATTGGCTTGGCAATTAGGATCTCCAAGGTTAGGAGATGCTTTGATTTTAAGGGGGTGGCGCGAAAATCGTGAGGATAGTGAAGCAAAATATTATTATGCGAGATATATTTACAGGCGTTACGGAATTTTAAGAGCTTGGGAATATATCCAACAGATAGAATATCTCAGCGATCCCACCCCCCGTCGTCAAGCTGATTGGTTGAGTTGTCGAGTTCATTTATTGTCGGAAATGCGAGACTTTGAGGCTGCTGAAATGTGGTTGGAGCAAGCCGATCGCCTTGCTCCCGATTATCTGTGGCTAGATGTCGAACGGATCTATCTTTTAGAAATGGAGGATCGATATGAGGAAGCACTAACAGTTGGTCAACATCGTTTATCGTTAAATCCACATTATTCTCCGTTGATTGGGGCTGTTGCCAATACTCTGGTAATGCTCGATCGCGATCGCGAAGCCTTAGAGCTTTTAACCAATGCCTCTGTAAAGTTAGAATGTGGGTCGATAGTAATTCAACTAGCTCAGTTGCAATCTGAGTTAGGAATGTATACGGAAGCAGAACAAAGCTATAGACGCTATGAAGAACTCTCTCCTTTAATAGATAAAGATTATCGTCAATGGCTCACAGCCAAGCGCTCTGAAACTGCTTATTACAATAATGACTTTTCCAAAGCGATTTCCCTTGCGGAGAATGTGGGAACGCCGTTCTATCAAAACTTTGATTTGCAAATTAGTCAAGAAGGGGAACGAGTAATACTGCCTGTCGGATTTATTCGTCAACATCATATGACCTGCGGACCTGCCTGCTTAGCAATGCTGGGGCGATTTTGGTCTAGACCTACGGAACACCTCGAAATTGCAGACAAGATTTGCTATGATGGCTCGCCCGCACAAAGTCAGCGTCAATGGGCGATTGAGAATGATTACTTTGTCAAAGAATTTACAGTTACTTGGGAAAGTGCGATCGCATTGATCGACAAAGGGATACCATTCCTATTGACCACAGTGGAAGCGACTAGCTCTCATGTACAAGTCATAATTGGCTATGATAGTCGTCTCAAATTGTTGATCGCTCGCGATCCATACCAGCGGTTTATGGTCGATTTTCAAGCAGATAAAATGCTTGAATTTCAAAGAGCCTATGGTCCACGAGGTATGGTATTAGTACCAACTGATGAGACTTATAGATTAGATGGTATTGAGCTGTTAGATGTCAATATCTACGATCGCTTTTATTTATTGCAACAAGCTCTATTAAGCCACGATCGCCAGACAGCCGAAGGAATTTTTAATACAATGACTGCGGAATTTCCCGAACATCGTTTAACTTGGCAATCATTTCTATCTTTAAAATCCTACGACGGCGATCGCATTAATTACTTACTTGGAATCGAAAAACTTCTAGAGAAATTCCCAGATAATCCGAATCTCCTAGTCATCAAACTGTATTGTTTGGATGATTTGGCTCGCCGCGATGAAAAAATGCGGATTCTTAAGGAGTTATGTAGCAAGCCAAATCATCCAGTTTTCCTGCAAATGTACGGTCAGGCATTGAGCGATGATGCTCGCGAGCAAGAGGAATCGATTAAACTTTTGCGAGCAGCGATCGCCTTTATGCCTGCTTATGCGGAGGCTTATATCAGCCTTGCGATTGTTTATTGGAAGCGCCGACAGTTTGAGGAATCCCTTCAGCTATATCGATTTACAACCTGTTTAGAAGATAAAAGAGAAAGATATGCAACCGCCTATTTCTCAGCATCACTCTACTTCAAACAAACCGAACCAGCCTTACAATTTCTCACTAATCGTTTTACAAGATTTGGCAAAAAATCTAGCCAATATGCCCAAATTCTTTTCTGGGCCTACGAGCAAATCAATAGGACAAATGAAGGATTTGCAATTTTGGAAACTGCTCAAAAACTGTTGCCAGAAGATGGAGAATTGTTACTTTACTGCGCCACCAACTATGCTCGATACGGGCAGTCCAACAAAGCGCAAATTTTGATCGATAGAACTCAGGGCAAAGTGTCTCAGGCTGCATGGTTGCGTTCGGTTGCTGAAATAGTCTTATATCAAGGAGAACGTGTTCGGGCGCTATCAATATATCAGGAATTAGTAGACTTAGAGCCATTATCGATCGATACCTATCGTTCAGTAGCAAGGCTTTTAGAAGAGTTACATGGATATGAATCTGTATTATCATTTTTACAACAATCCATTGAAAAATTTCCCTATAGTTTTTCCTTACATCAGTTATGGAGCGAATGGATCTACGAAAATAATCCTCAACAGAATCTAGAAAGAGCAGAAAGTGCTTTACGCAAACTTTTAGAGATGAATCCTATTGACTATCGCACCTATAGCAGATTGGCAAAGGTTTTAGGAGAACAAAAAAGATTTGACGCAGCCTTTGCAGCAATCGAACGGGCTATGGAAATCAATTCCAATAATTCATTTCTATTGTCAATTCATGGAAATCTCTATATCGCTGCCAATCGATTAGTCGAAGCAAAAAAAGTACTGCGTGAATCGATTTTGCTTTCTGTTGATATGCAATCAGCAATTTTAGACTTGATTTCAATTGCTAATACTGAAGCCGAACGCTTAGAAGTACTAGAGTTTGTCTATCATGAACTGATGCGTCAAGTCAGCTTTGGGGATGGATTGATTACCTATGTCTACTGTGCAAAACAGAATCTCACCTCCGACATATTAAATCAAAAACTAAGGAATCTACATCAAGTACATCCTGCACTTTGGCAAGCTTGGTCATCACTGATTGATCAGTTAAAAGAGACAAATCATCTCGATGAAGCTCTTGACCTTGCAGATCGTGCAACAAGTCAATTCCCTCTATTACCACGCACTTGGTACGATTTGGCTCTGGTCTATCGCGATAAACAAGATATTGATGGCGAGCTTCGTGCTCTGCATCAGGCTCTAGCGATTAATCCTAGCTATGCAAGCGCTAGTCGCGAACTAAGCTCTGTTTACGAACGACAAGAAAACTTAACGGAAGCACAAAGTATATTGGAGCAAGCGATCGCCCGATCGCCTCTAGATCCGTATAACTACGGCTGTCTTGCTGACATTCTCTGGAAACAGGATCTTAAAGAATTGGCGATCGCTAATTTAAAGAAAGGAATAGAACTCGAACCTGGTTATACTTGGGCATGGCAAACCCTCAAGGTATGGTCGGCACAGCAACAGCAAAGCGATCTCGTAATTGATATGGCACGTAATCTCACCCAGAAACGTAGTGGCGAGGCGCGTTCTTGGTTGATTTTAGGTGAATATCTCACAGTTGATTTGGAGAAAAACCTTGTCGAAGCTGTTGAAGCAATGGATATGGCGATCTCTCTAAATCCCCAATGCTGGGATGCCTACGATCTTAAAGCTTTAACTTTGACTAGAGTGGAACGTTATGACGAGGCGATCGCTGCTTGCAGTCCTCAGATCGAACGAGAATTACCTCCTCTGCTTCGCACTCGTGCAGCTTGGATCGAAAAACAACGAGGAGAGCTAGAAGCTAGCTTACAAAAACTACATCTAGTTTTCCAAACCGATCCCAGTTACTATTGGGCAAGAGAGCTTGCTGCCCAGATTTATCGACAACTCAAAGACTATCCGAAACTTCTTTATACAGCTTGCTGTCTCGTAGGCTTGGCTCCTCATTATGGTTATGCATGGGAATTTCGCGGTGATGCCAAGCTACTATCAGGCGATCGCGAAGGTGCAAGGTTAGATTTTCAGAAAGTGATCGAAATAATGCCAAGCTCTAAATTTTCTGGCTTATTGTTGTTCGATCTGCAATTGGAAGATGGCGAGTTAGTAGCGGCTGAAGAAACGCTTAAGATATTACAAAAATACCATACTGCTAGTCCTGAATACTTGCTTTATAGAGAAGTGCAGCTTTGGGCAAGTTTAGAAAGTTTGCCAAAATGCCAGAAAAGTCTGCAAGAACTCTGCTTGACTGCTACGAGTGATATAGATCCGCTTAGTCAAGCGATCGAGGTGATGCAGAGAAATAAATTTGGCAAACAAGCCGAAGAAATTCTGGTTTCGGTGTTAGCGGAATCCAACGTTAATCCTTTTGTCGGTCGGATTTTGATGAAAATCTACGCCGAGAAAAAGCAATGGCAAAAGTGCGAGTTACAGATCGACAAATTGCAAGCTGGCAGCAAAATCTGGAGGGAGTCAATTACGTCTTATTTAACTAATTTAGCAACAACTCTTCAGGATTCCAGAAACAATAATTATATCCTAGCAAAGCGATTGCAAGAGTTTCGATTCAGGAATTACCTCAAAAAGCACAGAAATAATTTGCGATCACATACTTATACTTGGGGATATGTAGGCTATACTCTAATACAAATTAATGATTTACCTGCTACCATCAAATGGCTATCTGATTGGAAAACTCGTAATGAGATAGAACCTTGGATGCTATCTAATCTTGTTGTTGCATTACGCTGGACTAAACGAGATCACGAAGCCCACCAAGTTGGTAAATTTGCGTTAACCTTATCTCCCGACTATACAACAGATGAGCATCGGTTATTTGTGGCTATGGATGAGGCATTGGGAGGGAGAATTCAAGTTACTGAATCTTATCTTAAAGCAATTAAGAAATCATCTCTCAGTCTACGCGAACTCTTTCAATATGAACTTGTTGAGATAATTGTTAGCATCCGCTCCACTCCAATTGCCCAACAATTTGATGTGGGGCGATCGCAACTAAAAGGAACTATCCAAAACTATCCCCAATTTGTAACCGATAAACTTCTTCGCCGAATTTATACTCAAACTATTTGGCAAATAGCTAAAGAATGCGGTAGTTTTAATACTAAAGTTTGGGCTATTTGGAAGTACATTTGCTTGATATGCACAAGCGATGGAACCTCTTCCCACAGTGGTGCATCTATAATTTTTGCAATCAGTATACTAATTTTGAGTCTAATTCGTTTTATTACAGGCTGGCGCTAATCGGAAAGGCAGTATCAATAAATTACTGGTATGAGGCTTGGAGAATTATTACTTGAAAATGAGGAAATCTCCAACGTCCAACTGCAAGAGGCTATCAAAGAACAATATTGGCGGAAGAATGGATTTTGGATTATTGATAGATTAAGTTTTGTTAAGTTCTACGTAAGTTGGCTGTTTAAGCCTGATGAGTAAGTAAATAGCTTTGGTGCTGCATAGTTCAGCGATTACCAGAGCTACGGGCAACTAAGTATCCATTTTTATTTTTGCAAAGGAGATTTAATGACAAACCTTAATAAAACGTGCATGATGATTTTGTAGATATTTTGATGGAGCGATCGCCATTATGGGGAAGCTAGTAACCCTAAAATTTAATGACGGTAATTTTGAACAAGGATTTTCTGTAACGATTCAGATCGGTCAAGAAGGAGTTCAACCTTCATCAGAGATTTCAGCAGTTCTACCTCCATCAACTGATTTACCCAAGCTATACGATGCTTGGCAATCTATCTATTTAGCAATTGGATCGCCAACGCGACTTTCTGCTGATGCGAATGCTGTTACTAATGTTTCTTTTATTGAAGATTGTTACGATGCAGCCGAAAAACTAGCAGAACAGTTAAATGAGTGGCTCCGATCTCAATCCTTTCTGCCTGCAAGAGAGTTACTCTCTGACAATATCCATAGAACAGATGAAGTGCGCGTGCTTTTGCAATCGGGAAATCCTTATTTGCAGAAAATGCCTTGGCACTTATGGGACTTATTTGACCGTCGCTATACTAAGTCTGAAATTGCGATCGCGGCTCCTGCCTACTCCAGTATCGAATCTGTCAAAAAACACTCTGACAAGATCCGCATTTTGGTAATTCTCGGCAATAGCGAAGGTATTGATGTGGATACTGATCGCACTATGTTAGAACAATTACCAAATGCTAAAGTAACTTTGTTAGTGGAACCGAAGCGACAACAACTGAACGATCAATTGTGGCAACAGCAATGGGATATTCTCTTTTTTGCGGGGCATAGCTCTACACAAGAGGATATCGGTCGCATCTATATTAACGAGACAGAGAGTTTAAAGATGGAACAGTTGCGCTATGCCATGAGGACTGCCGTATCTAATGGTTTGAGATTAGCGATTTTTAACTCCTGTGATGGTTTGGGCTTGGCGCGATCGCTATTTGACTTGCACATTCCCCAAGTGATCGTCATGCGCGAACCGATCCCCGATGAAGTAGCCCAGAAGTTTTTGCGTTACTTTCTCGAAGACTTCTCAAGCGGAACTTCTTGCTATTTGTCAGTACGGAGAGCAAGAGAGCGCTTGCAAGGTATGGAAGATCGTTTTCCCTGTGCGACATGGTTACCCATCATCTGCCAAAACCCCGCCGAAACACCTCTAACATGGTCAATTCCCAAGGAGGAGAAAGTGACTACACCTCTACAAGCACCACCGAAACAATCAATACCAGTAGTATCGCCAATGATAGAAATGTCATCTTCACAACCGCCTAGTCGAAGAACTCAAAGGACAAAGTTATTCCAACTGCCACAAACCTATCTCCTTTTGGCAGGAACGGCTTTGGGTTTGGCTGTTTTTGTAGCGGTGCTGCGTCCACGTCCGATTGTGCTTGCCAGTGGTGGCGCGATCGCGGCGATCGTATTTAGTACTTGGTCTTGGCAGATTAAGAAAGAGTTTGCTTGGTTAAATGAAAATAATTTGCTTGATCGCTATGTATTTGCTTCAAAATTGGATGCGTTGGAACGCAAATCTCTATCTACTGGGATGCAGTGGCGCAGGGCAAAGGCATGGGCGAGGGAGATTCATGCTTATGCCGAAAAAATAGTTGAGAAGGAGCCAGATCTAACGGTGGATATCTTGGAAACTCTGATCACTGTTTTGGAATTGGCTGGTCAGGTTGCTGATGCGATCGCTACTATCAGTCAGGTGAAGTCTGAGAATTATCGTGTGGTGGCGCAACGCCGCTTACAAGCTAGTTACGATCGCCTTCAAGCTACTCATGAACTTTTACAAAACTTACAAGATCAAGTTCTTTTACTTTCGCTAGATCGCAGTAGTTCTAATCTCAAAATGGAGCTTCCTGCTCAGTTGAGACTAGCGATCGATACAAACAAAATCACTTTGCAAGCAAATGAAAACTAGACAAGAACGAGAAAATTATGATTAGCAATCCTGCAAATAAGCTTGTGTTTTCAAATACTTCAACAGTATCCATTTTATTCACAATGCTTCTTTCTTCACCTTTTATCTTTTTTGGAATATACCTTACATTTGGCGATTTAATAAGCTCTCTTAGTCGATTGAATAAAGCGAGCTTAAATTGTAGCCGAGATAAAAGCGAAATATATTGTTCGCTTACTGGTAAAAATTCGTATGGCAATATAGAACAGGTCATTTCTTCCAAACAAGAGAAATGGATTGGAATAAGGAGGGAGATTTCTGATAATGAGAATGAAATAGATGATTTGATAGTCTTGGTAACAAACAAAAAAGAGATCTTTCTTTTTACACAAAAATCTATTATTAAAGGTCAGATAGATCAATTAAATAGCTTTTTATACAATCCAACACAGAACTCAGTAAAGATAGACACAAGAAGATCGGATGAACTTAATATTTTCTCGAAGTCACTTTTTTTGGCAGCTTATTGGGACTTTTGTTGTGTGATAACTATTGTATTTATTATTAAAAGCATAGTCAATTCTAAAAAATATACTTTTGACAAAGAAAACAATAGAATTACGATTAAAAGAGTTTTGAGGAAAGATTTATCTTTTGAGATTGAGTTTAAAAAAATTAAACAAGTTAATTTGGCACTTGTAATCAAAAGTGATGAAAATATGAGTGAGACAATACTTCTTATTGATAATAATGATTTTGTTTTACTGTCAATAGATCTATATTACACATCCAGAGTGCATTACACATCTATAGATATGCGTTACACATCCAGCTCGGCAAGTTCTGCAATTGCTGATTCAATTTGTTTATTTTTGTACCTTGAACCTTATCAAACGACAGTAGTTCCACCTTAAATATTTTTCAAGCAATCTTAAAGAATATTTTATTATTTCGAGAAAAAGATTAATTTGCCAACCCATGAGAACAATATTATGTTTGCCAATATGCTAAACAACAAATCACGAAAACTAACCAATCGCCTATTCAAAAAGCTCAAAACTTTAGGATCGCTTTGGTTTGCGATCGGGCTTAGCCTGACATTAATTATCGCTTGTGGAACGATCAAAATTGACTCTTTTGAGACAGCCAGCAAAGCGATTCAAAATGATTTTCTACCTAAGATTAGAATTGAGCAAGCATTAGTTTCTGATGCGGCGGCGGCACGATATTCTACGGATAGCATTAAGGAACCATTGCCAAAGATTGAAGAGTTTCCTTTGTATGGCGCTCAGCCGACCAATGATCCCAAACAAGTCTACATTGAAATTTATAGCTCAGCAGAAAAAGCTAATGCTCAAAAACAAGATGAGCGATGGATAGTAGATGTTGCGGAAGCCTTCAATGTCAAAAATGTTACGACTAGCTCAGGGCAAATCATTCGAGTCGGCATCAGGAATACTCCCTCTGGTTTAGGCGAACGCTTGATTGCATCTAAAACGTTTAAGCCTGCCGCCTTTAGTCCATCTAGTGACCTTTGGATTGAAATCCTCAAAAGCGATGGAATTACCCCAACTGCGATCGCATCAGTATTACAGCCTAATGGTACAGGTTTTGCCTTGAGAGGAGATACCTATCAGGAACTAGCCAAAGGTGGAGAGGTAAACTTTGAGAGATTGCTAGATGCCATCACCACAGGCAAAATTTCGATTGGCTACCCCAACCCCTATTCCAGTTCGACAGCTTTAAATCTGCTTTATACAATTCTCTGGCGAGCCGCAGGACATGATCGCGATAAACAACCCCTGACAGTCCAAGACTTAAAAGTTCCCCAAGTTAGTTCAGTATTTGATGCTTTCCAGAAGCAAGTGATCGTCACATCAGTTACAACTTTAGAACTAAAAGACATCTTTGTGCGCGATCAGCAAAAGATGCAAGCTTTTCCCCTTGATGGTGTTGCCTTCAATACATTGAAAAAGCTACCAGGATTTGAGCAGGTTGCCTATGTGCCCTTTGGGTTGCCCCATAATGCACCTTTAGTTGGCTTCGAGTGGAATACTCCTGAACAGCAGGAAGCATTAAAAAAATTCGCCGAATTTGCAACTAGCGAACCGATGCAAAAACTAGCTTTTGCAACACCTGAAATTTTGGCACATCTCAAACGCAAAGATCTTCCTGTCACTCCTTCAGGAGAAGTTCTCAAAACAGCACTCACTTTCTGGAAACAGCGTAAAGATGGTGGTCGCACTGTTTATATGATGCTAGTGATTGATACTAGTGGCTCCATGACTGGAGCAAGAATGCAATCTGTTAAGGAGGGCTTACGCATTGCCACTAAGGAAATTAACGCAGGTAATCAAGTTGGTTTAATCACTTTTAGCGATCGCGTCAAGAATGTGGTCAATCTATCACCCTTCGATGGTCTTCAACATAAGCGTTTACTAGCCGCGATCGATGCTCTCGAAGCCGATGGTAACACTGCTCTATATGATGGCGCGATCTCAGGTTTAGCCCCGCTCATGGAACGCCGCAAAGCCGATCCTACGGGCGTATTTCGCTTGCTATTACTAACTGATGGTGAAGTAACTTCAGGACTTAAATTTGAGGAGGTCAAGGATCTAATGAAGTTTAGCGAAGTGCGGATTTATCCGATCGCCTATGGCGAAGTCAATCAACAAGAACTAAAGGCGATCGCTGCTTTGCGAGAGTCTACAGTCCAAGTTGGTACACCCCAAAACGTCCAAAACCTTCTCAAAGAAATCTTTCAAACTAATTTATAAACCTAGGAAGTAAGGATAGGCGGCGCTTTGCGCCGCCTATCCTTACCATATTTTAAAAATCTATGAATAAACTCAATCGTAAACTTATAACTACTCTTGGTTTGGGATGGTTAGGATTTGGAATTGTGGGCAGTGCGATCACCTTTGCTTTACCACCTACACAAATTACCATTCTCATTGATCGCAGTTTTTGTCCTCAAGATAAATGGCAAGCGATCGCCTCTACTTACAACGATATTTATCAACAACACCAAAATCGCGATCTCCAAATTAAGGAAGTGATAACCTTCAGTGATATTGGACAAGAAGTTTTATCGGCAATTCCTACTCCCGATGCTGTGCGATCGCTCAATACCTATGGGCGATCGAATCAAGAACGACAAAAGCAATTGCAAACTAGCTACCAACAAGCTAAATTGCTCTCTTGTCAATCTCAATAGTAGATATTGCATAGCTCCATTATTCCTAGAGATACAAGCATTCAGTTAGTTGTGAAAGCTTGATATGTATAGACAAGTATCTCAATCTCTAGTTACTTCAATCCTAGCAGCAA
Source organism: Pseudanabaena sp. FACHB-1998 (assembly GCF_014696355.1). Classification (GTDB taxonomy): domain Bacteria; phylum Cyanobacteriota; class Cyanobacteriia; order Pseudanabaenales; family Pseudanabaenaceae; genus Pseudanabaena. The sequence goes on from NZ_JACJQA010000051.1 coordinate 74,050, forward strand.
TTTTGCTGTCATCTTGTAGTTTTATAACTGGAATGATGAAAAGCAAAGAAATCGCAGAGAGCGCAATTGTGGAATTCCACAATCGTTTGAATGCTCAACAATGCAGTGAGATTTACGAACAATCAGATAATCGTTTTAAGCAACAATATGAGAAAAATACTGCAATCAATGCATGTAAAACTATCAACGAACGTCTTGGACAGGTAAAGAACTCTAGTTTATTAGGATTTAATATCCAGTCCACTCCTACTGAAACTTTAGCGACTCTAAAATATACTACTGAGTTTAGCTACGTTAATGTTACAGAAGAGTTTGTACTGGTCGTCGAAAGTGATCAAGCAAGAATCGTAGGCTACAATCTCATTCAATAGTCGTCTCCATCTCGAAAGTTTTTGGATTGAAATTTATAATCCAAAATAAAGTTCTGTAACAAAATGCGTATTTCATTTTAGTTTCAGTGAGAAGTAATTAGAAAAACATCAATTTGAAAAACTTTGAGGCAGTCATGTTTAGTATTAGGCTGGGTGAAACCCTTTGGTCGTTAAATAAAAAACGGTATTGGGTTGGAAGCATAATTTTTGTAGCTTTGACTGTAATTCTCCCTAAATCCTTTGCGGTGATTAATACAGGAGAGCGCGGCATCCTCGTAACCTTTAACAAGGTGCAAGACCTTGTATTAAATGAAGGCACTCATCCTATAGTTCCTTTTGTATCATCAGTCAGAGTTATGAATATCCGTATTCAACGAACAGATGTTGAAGCTAATGCTCGCACAAAAGATTTACAACGAATTACCACAAAGGTTGCTCTCAATTGGCAAATTTCACCAGATAAAATCCAACAAGTTTATCAACAATTTGGGAATAATGAGGAGTTGGTAGCCAGAATTATCACTCCTGTTCTAGAAGAAATTGTGAAGGCGCGTATTCCCGCAAGGAGTCTTGAGAAGAATTTGATAGAACGTACAGAGCTGAAACAGGAACTAGAAACAAAGGCGAAACAGAGATTAGAGTCCTATGGCATTGTGATAACCGATCTATCAGTTTTGAATGTCACTGCCTCTGATGAATTTAATAAGGCAACGGAAGAGAAACAAATTGCCGAGCAAAAGTCAATTTCTGACAAACAAATTGCTGAGCAAAAGGCACTTTCTGACAAAATGGTTGCAGAACAGGAACTGCAAAAAGCAGACTTCGAGTCTAAAAAAGCAGCCAAAGATGCGGAAACAGCGATCGCTCGTGCTAGAGGACAAGCAGAATCTCAAAAGTTGTTACAGACATCTTTGAGTCCAGAAATTTTACAGAAACAGGCGATCGAGAAATGGGATGGTAAATTTCCAGTGGTAATGTCTAGCAATGGAGCATTGCCATTTATCAATGTCAATGCTCCCACTAGTAATCCTGAGCCAAACAAATGATTTTGGCGATCGCTCTAATATAAAATCCTTCTAATTCCTTCTAAATTAAAATTTAGAAGGAATTCGCGATCGCCCTTAAAAGTGCAATTGTTTCCAATCGTATCTCACTAGTTAGGGATTTCTCTGCGGCGCTAGTTTTGACTATTACTACTTGACGCTTCGGATTAATGTAAAGAAACTGTCCACGATGACCTTTGGCAACAAAATCTCCATCGGTATTAGGTGGAATCCACCATTGATATTGATAGCCAAATCCAGCATATTCCTTAAAATCTGTAGCCCCTGCTTGCATATCTGGGCGATCGGGGATAGTAGATTCTTTAATCCAACTTTGAGGAATAATCTGTTTGCCATTAAGTTTACCTTCATGGAGATAGAGCAGCCCAAATTTGGCATAGTCCCGTAGAGTCGCATTGAGACCACAAAAAGTAACTTCCGTACCGTACAGATCGGTTAACCAAGAAGCATCAGATTCGGCTCCGAGAGGTTGCCATAGCTTTTCTTGAAAGTAATCAGCAATATTTCTTCCTGTAGCACGTCTGATTAATAATCCCAAGACATGAGAATCTAAACTCATATAGTGAAATTCTTTGCCAGAGGCTTTTTCTGATGGAAAGTCAAATATGGCTTGATCCATCGGACGGGCATAGAGAAATAACTTAGGCAGAAGTTCATTAATATCGGACTTTGGATTAGAATAACCTTCATCAAAGCGAACGCCTGAGGACATTTGGAGAATATGCTTAATGGGAACGTTGTTATAGCCAGAATTAACTAGTTCGGGAACATACTTCGTGATCGGATCGTTGATGCTATGGATTTTACCTTCCGCGATCGCAATACCAACTAGTGCGGATATAAATGATTTTGCCATCGACCACGATGTATTCCGAGCGCTCGCCGAGTTGCCTCGAAAATATTTCTCATAGACGATCGCATCGTTTTTAACAACTCAAATACCAGTGGTAAAAGTGCGATCAAGCAGATCGGGCATTGCGTAGTTTTTGCCATTGAATTTGTAGGAAATATTTAATTCGCTAATATTCTCTTGCAGTTTGTAGGGTTGCGTAGATTTTGCGATTGGTCTACTAGGAAAAATGGTTTCCATCGAACGGAAGTTCTCAGCTATTTTCCTAGGCTGAAATAAGGTCTGTTTTGGATAGAGATAGAATTTCCACCAGCAAAATCCAGATGCCGCTAATAGAAGAACTACAAAACTAGAAATTAATTGCCATTTTTTTATTAACATGTCTATGACTCTATTATAGTAGGATCGGTAAGTTTTCATACAAGCAAATTCTATTTCAGATTCTGATTAAAGAAATCAGAGACTTTTCTAATGTAAGTTTGGGGATTTGTATTGTAGCTTTCAGCATGTTTAGTTGCAGATGTCTCCCAATAAATTGAGCGAGGATTTGCCGACTTCAAAACATAGGCTTGATTTACAGGGGTGAAGGGATCAGATTTGCTATGAATAATCAACACAGGACGCGGAGCAATCTTTCCAATTTCATTAACTGGCTTAGACAGGGTGAGATCGTAACCAGTAAACCAACTTCCAAACATCATTGTGGATGGCAAAAAAATATTGGGAAGTCTGGAAATATTGCTCCAATTTTGTTGCATTACTGGATAGACCTCTGCATAGGCGCTATCTGTAACCAAGGCTCCAATATCAGAGTCTTCTGCGGTTGCACCGATCGCGGTTGATGCTCCCATAGATACGCCAATCACGCCAATTGCTTTGGACTGATAGCCTCTACGTTTTAACCAATTCACCGCCGCAATCACATCTCGTCTTTCAGTTATCCCAAATGTAAACCTAGCATTTCCGCTTTGTCCGTGACCACGTAGGTCAATCATCAAAACCGTAAAACCTTCGCGATTCAATCCCGCCGCAAATTCTGGGAAATGTCCACCAAATTCGGCTGTACGACTGGAATTCATTCCATGCACAAGGATTATAGCCTTCTTATTAAGTTTTGAAGGAAGAAACCATCCTGTTATTTCCACTCTATCAGAAGTTGAGAAATGAACGTCTTCTGGAGGTGTACTAAAGACTGAGACTGCTTTGGAATCAAAAATTCTCTGAGGGGTCGAGAGGAGATTTGCAGCAATAACTGAGATTCCTATGTATATTGTCAAAAGAGATGCTGAGATGCCAAGAGTAATGTTGACAAAATTCTTTCTAATTGGATTAGTAATTTAAGTTTCCTCAAATTTGAATATTATTTCTAGAATATTATTTCTAGAATATTTTTTACCAACGCCAGCGCATTGCATTAGCAAAATCAGCGATTGAGTAGGAATATTTTGGCACTTCTAGAGTGGAATTGACTCGGCGATCGCTATAGGTTTGTGCCATGACGACGACTGGTAATGCTAACGACAGCGAGATGACGATCGCTTTAACTTGAAAACCCTTGAGCCAAAAATTCTTGTTCATGTCTAACTCCAATTATCTATAAATAACGCTTGTCTAATAGGATGCCTGAGCTAACTTGGGCGAAAGACTCACTTTTAGGATCAGTTGCAGGATCATGAATAGGATCGTCATTTTGCGATCGCTATTGCCGTGACCTGTAAAATAGGGCTAGTAAAGAGTGCTAGCCCTTCAGAACTATGGCGAAAAAATATGGCAAAGGCATCTAAACGAGGACAGCAGCTACTCAAGGACAAATTACGTCAGATGGGACTGTCCCAAACGGCTAGCCAAGTCTTAGAAAGGGCTGGATCGATTGGTGTGGCTAAGCGTTTTTTTCAGGGGGATGATATTCGTCAAGATACCTTCACGCAGATCTGTGAATTTTTGGGCGTGGATTGGCAAGAAGCGATCGCAAGGACTCCACAAGTCGATTTAAAGGAAGCGCAGCAGGTTGGTAATTTCTATGGACGTACTGCTGAACTGCAACAGTTAGAGCAATGGGTAATCAGCGATCGCTGTCAGATTGTCACCCTTTTGGGCATGGGGGGCATGGGCAAAACTTCCCTAGCCTTGCAACTAGCCCATCAATTAAAAGAAGAATTTGAATTTACGATCTGGCGATCGCTACGCAATGCCCCATCTTTTGAGAGTATCCTCACCGATATTTTGCAGTTTCTCTCTCATCCGCAACCGCTTGAACTGCCTGATAATTTACCCGCACAGCTTGACCTACTGATGCGCTATTTAGATGCGAGGCGATGTTTGCTAGTAATTGATAATTGGGAATCGATTCTGAGCGATCGCTATTACTATCGCTCTGGTTATGAAAACTATGGCGATTTAATTAGATATATTGGCGAACGTCACCATCAAAGTTGTTTGGTGATGACCAGTCGCGAAGCCCCGCCAGAACTATCGCGATTGATGGGAGACAAAGTGCGATCGCTAAATTTATCAGGCTTATCACAACAGGATGGATTACAGATATTTGCGCGAGAATCTATTGCAGCAAATGATGCGGAATGGCAGGAAATCATTACGCATTACGCTGGCAATCCTCTCGCCCTGAAAATTGTCGCCGCAGGGATTCGTGATTTACTGGGCGGTGATGTTGCTCAAATGCTAGCTTTAATGCGGGAAGGTGGGCTTACCTTTGGCGATATTCAGGATTTGCTGCATCGGCAATTTTTGAGGCTATCGGAAGCGGAGCAGGAGGTGATGTATTGGCTAGCGATCGCCCGCGAACCAATTTCGGCACTCAGTTTAAAAGAGAATCTACTATCGCGAGAATCTAAGCAAAGACTAATTACAACTCTAGAATTATTGAAAAAGCGATCACTGATCGAAGTTACGGTTACAGGATTTACCCTTCAGCCTGTGGTGATGGAATATGTCAATTATCAATTCATTGAAAAGATTTGTCAGGAGATTAACTGCGCTGAACAGAAGCTAAATTTACTGCATAGCCATGCGCTCATCGAAGCCACAGCTAAAGATTATATTCGTGATGCTCAGACTCGCTTTATCCTCCAGTCTATTGCGGATAAGGTAGGCTCTCAAGCGATCGCTTTGGCGCTAACGAGACTAAAGGCAGAAGTTCCACTGAAGCAAGGCTATGCAGGGGGTAATTTGCTAAATCTTCTCTGTTATCTGCACATCGATCTGACGGGTTACGATTTCTCTAATCTATCAATTTGGCAAGCTGACCTTAGAGCAGTGGAACTGCATCGAGTAAACTTCTCTAACTGCGATCTGTCTAAATCTGCTTTTCGAGTGACCTTTAGCAGTGTGATGGCGACTGCCTTTAGTCCCGATGGCAAGATTTTAGCCACTAGCGATGTCAGAGGCTGGATTTATTTTTGGCTAGTTGCTGATGGTAGCCAACTCTTCAAAACTCAAGCCCATAGCGAATTTATATTTGCGCTTGCCTTTAGTCATGATGGTCAGATGATGGCAAGTGGTAGCCTCGATCGCAAAATCAAGCTATGGAATGTGCAGACAGGAGAATGTCTCCTTGCGATGGAAGCCCATGCTATTGGAGTTGCAAGTCTTGCCTTTAGTCCTGACGATCGCCTGATTGCAAGTTGTGGAGGCGATCGCACCGTCAAGTTAACTGAAGTCAAGACGGGTAAATGCTTAATGACCTTAGAGGGACATGAGCAGATCGTGCGATCGGTTGCCTTTAGCCCTGATGGTCAAACGGTTGCCAGTTGCAGCTTGGATCACACCATTAAGCTATGGAGTGTACAAACGGGAGAATGCCTGCGAACAATTGTAGATTCTAGTGCGGTCTATTCCCTAGCCTTTGCACCACAAATCGATGCTCATAGTTCAGAAGGACAGCTTGCTACTGCTGGCGAAGATTGTCTGATTAAGATTTGGGATATTCATACAGGGCAAATCGTGAGTGCGATCGCAGGACATCAAAAACAGATTTGGGCGATCGCTTTCAGTGCTGACGGTCAAATGCTTGCAAGTGCGGGTGACGATGAAACTGTGAAGCTGTGGTCAGTGAGTACGGGTGAAGTAATTAGAACTCTGTATGGTCATAAAAATCGCATTTGGTCTGTTGCCTTTAGTCCCGATGCGAAGGCGTTGGTGAGTGGCAGCGATGATCGGATTGTGAAGTTGTGGGATGTAGAGACGGGTCAATGTATTAGAACGATTCAGGGCTATCACAAAGCTACTAAGCCTGTTGTCTTTAGTGATGATAGCGATCTTCTCTTCTCCTTTAGTTATGAAGAACAGAGCGTCAGAGTTTGGGATGTTCAGAATGCAAAATGTTTAAGAAATTTTGATCTCGGTACATCGGGAGTGATGCAAGTTGCCTTTAGCCCTGACCAGCAAACCTTTGCCTGTGGTAACTATGACCATACGATCAAAATTTTTGATACTAAAAATGGAACCTGTTCCCAAATCCTCCAAGGACATTCGACTTGGGTGAGATTTGTGATTTTCTCTCCTAATGGTGAGATGTTAATTTCAGGCAGTGGCGATCGCACGATTAAGCTTTGGCATCTGCAAACAGGAGAATGCTTACATACTTTGTGCGGTCATACGAGTCCGATCCAAGCTCTAGCGATTCATGCTAATGGTGAAATCCTTGCTAGTGGCAGTTGGGATGGCACGATTAAAATTTGGGATCTGCGATCGCCTGAATGTCTAATCACGTTAGCAGGACATAGCGATCGGGTGGAAAGTTTAGCCTTTAGTCAAGATGGAATATTGATTAGCGGCAGTATGGATTACACAGTTAAGTTCTGGGATCTGGCAACTTTTGATTGCGTGAGGACGCTGCAAAGTCAATTTCCTGTTTGGACAGTTGCCCTAAGTCCAACTTCGCCAATCCTAGCGATAAGTGGCAATACTTCAGAGATAAAGCTGTGGAATTGGAATACTAATAATTATTTAGAACATTTAGAGGGAGAGTTCGGTATTGGCTACATGGGCGATCTGATTTTTAGTGCTGACGGACAGATTTTAGCCAGTGGCGGCGAAGATGGGACTAATCGGCTTTGGAATATACAAACTAAAAAGAGCTTCAAATTATTGAAAATCCCTAAACCCTATGAGGAGATGAATATTAATGGAGTCAAGGGCTTAACTGAAGCTCAAAAGTCCACCCTGAAGGCATTAGGGGCAGTTGAGAATTTTTAATTGATCGCACCTAAAGACCTTAATGAAATCTTCTGTGCTTCTGATAAACCGCTAACGGATTGAATATTCATGTCCTCATAGGGACGAGATAGTTGCAATGTCTTGATACATTGATCATTCTTAAGGTTCCAAAGTTTCGTAGAACCATCACTACTGCCACTGGCAAGAATTCCCTTATGGCTGAAAACTATTGAGCCAATTTGACCAATATGTCCTGTTAAATTCGCGACATTTTCACCAGTCGATACTTTCCATAAGCGAATCACTGTATCTACGCAAGCCGCAAGGATCTGACCATCAGGACTAAAGGCGATCGCAAAAATATTACTTGAATCTAATTCTAACTTTCTCATACATTTACCCGTAACCGTATCCCATAAAGCGATCGTCCGATCTTGACTACTGCTTGCCAGCAAATTGCCATCGTCATTAAAGGCTAGAGATAAGATGCGATGGTTATGGGCTGGGATGACTAGCTGACACTCGTAAGTATGAATATTCCATAATCGAACCGTTCCATCCCAACCACCACTAGCTAGTTGTCCAACTCGATTAAAGGCAACACATTGAATCGGTCCAGTATGTCCGCGTAAAGTTTGCAAGCATTTTCCCGTTAACACGTCCCATAATCTTACAGTTTGGTCTTCGCTGCCGCTTGCTAAAAAATGTCCATCGGGGCTAAAGGAGACCATTCGTACCCAAGCAGTATGACCTCCAGCCATTTTTCTGATGACTTCACCATTCTCTAAATTTAAAATCCCCACGCTATAGTCTAGTTCTGCGGTGGCAATCATTTGTTGATTTTCATTTAGGGCAACTTGCCAGAAACCTTTGGTATGCTTGGATAAAGTTTTAAGACATAGCCCTGAATTAATATCCCAAATTCTGACTTTTTGATCATCTCCGTGGGTAAATAGGCGATCGCCACTAGCATCAAAAGCAAAAGGTATCATCCCACAGTGATAACCCTGCAATCGTCTTAGACAATAGCCCGTAGCTGCTTCCCAAATTTTGAGGGTGCGATCTTCGCTTCCTGTCACAAGAAATTGACCGTCGGGACTAAAGGCAAGCGACCAAACAGAGCCTTGATGTTCTTGCAATGTTTTCAAGCATTGACCAGTATGCACATCCCAAAGCTTAACGGTTTTGTCATCGCCACCACTCGCCAGAGTAGTTCCATCAGGACTGAAAGCGAGCCACCAATTGCGATCTTGATGTCCATGCATAGCTTTCACACATTTTCCATTATCAATTCGCCAAATCTTAACGGTGGGATCGTCACCCGTACTGGCAATAAGCTGACTATCTGGACTAAAGGCAATGGTAAGAATTCCATTGTTATCTGACAAATTTTGAAGGCAATTACCACTGGCAATATCCCAAATCTTAATTGTGCGATCAGAACTACAACTTGCTAACATATGACCATTAGGACTAAAGGTAACAAATCGCACGATATTTTCATGTCCTTCGAGAATCAAACATTCACCTGTTTCCACATCGGTTACTTTAACAGTGCGATCGCCACTACCACAGGCAAACAAGCGCCCGTCAGGACTGAAAGCACTAGTAGAAACCCCTGCGGTATTTTCTTGCAAAGTTTTCAAATACTGCCCTGTGTGGGCATCCCAAAGTTTTGCAGTTTGATTGAGGGAATCACTAGCGAGGGTCTTACCATCGGGGCTAAACGCGACAAACATACACCAATCTTGATAAGCCTCAAAAGCTAATAACTGCTTGCCATCACTAACTCGCCACAGATAAATCCATCCTTTACTGTCACTAGCAGCAATGCGATCGCCTTCGGGATGAAATGCGACACTAGTAATACTGCCAAAGGTTTCCGTAAAGACTGATTTTGCTAGATTTGCTCCCCTAAAGTTAACTTTCTGTAGCTCAATGTTACGCAGATCGGCTTGCCATAAAGTTAAATTAGAAAAGTCACAGCCCGTTAGATCAATTGGAAGTTGGCAAAGCATATTTAGCAGATTCCCACCAGCATAACCAGTTTCAAAAGTCGATCTGTTCTGTAAGGCTGAGATTCTTTTGAGAAGTATATTTTTTACATTATCTACAGTTTCATAAACGCTTAATAGATTCTCGATTACTAGTTCTAAAATCACCCGAATTTGTGCTTGCCTGATGTAATCCTGAGCTTGCACTTTCACCAGAGCATGACGTTTGAGAAGATCGAGTTTATCCGTTGCAATTTCTTCACAAACCTTGGCGATCGCCCGATTGCTGACATACTCCATAATGACTGGTTGGAGTGTAAATGCTTTTAGGTTATCATCAGTAATTATTTCGATCAGCGATCGCTGTCTGAGACTTGCTAAGGTGCTAACAAGATTTTGTTTTGAGCGAATCGATAGTAAATCGGCTTGTAATTCAGTAATAGAAATCGGTTCCCGTGCGATCGCTAAACCATGCATGACTTCTTTTTCTAGGTCAGATAGGCGATCAAATTGGCGTTGCAAAAGATCTTCGATATCTCTAAAAATGAAATTGCCTTGCTGTAGGAGTTTAAGAAATTCGGATATGTCACTGCCGAGTAAATCTCGCACGGATGCAGCTACCATTTTTAGAGCCAAAGGATTTCCAGCATAATGTTCTAAAATCGCTTGCATCTCGACTTCAGAAGTATCAATCTCACCAATTTTAAAGAGAAGTTCTCGTCCTGCTTCTGAAGATAGCCCCTTTACAGATAGCGATCGCACCTTTTTACCACTTAGTCTCGAAAATTCTGGTATTTGTTCTCGGCTGGTCAAGATCAGGCAGCTTTGATGGCGTTCTTCGGCAATTCTCCTGAATAGATTGCCATAGTTTGCATAACCCTCCCAATAATGCCCCGTATCACTGTCAAGAATTGATTCAATATTATCAAGTACCAGCAAACATCGATGTTGGCTCAGGGCTTGCATGATTTGCTTTAATTGGCGATCAATATCATCGGATATTTCCGTTTGTTCAGGTTGTGACAAAAAAGGAATCAGTTCGGACAAGATTTCTTCTAAAGGTGGTGCATCCCGCAGCGATCGCCAAATAAAGCGATCAAATTTATTCTGCAATTGGTCAGATAGTGCAACTGTTAAAGTTGTTTTGCCAATGCCTCCCATACCTAAGAGCATCACTAACTTAGACTGCTCAACAACTATCCACTGTTCTAGTTGAGTTAGTTCCGCTTCCCGACCATAAAAACTTTCAACATCTGGAGCTTCGCCCCAATCTTGGTATTCTAAAAGTTCGCCAGATGACTCTCTTAGAGCCATCAAGGATTGACTATTATCATCAACAGGTATATCAACAATCGATTCCCAATCTTGGATGCCGACCGCTCGACAAATATCAATAAAAGTCTGGCGACCGATCTGATGTTTTTCAGGATGCCAAAAACGCCTCAAGGTCATTCTTGAAGAATTAGCCTCGATCCACCAACGGCTAGTACTCGTTTTAGTCCAACCTTTTAGCTTTAGAAACCGCTCGACAATTTCTAGTCCTTGCTGAGAGGCTCTAAGGGTAGGTGCATCGTGGATATAGCTCATATTAAGCATCCCATTAGTTCAAACATAAATTTTCCCAAATTTAACCTACGCAATTGGCTCACTTTTTCGCTCATTTGCAAGCTATTTACCGAGTCCTAAACTGAGCCTTAAATTTCATCGCGATCAACTAAATTCTAAAAACAAATAAAAATGCATACCTCATAGTATTAGAGAAATAGATACAACTAAAGCAATTTTTGTAGATGCGATCGCAATGGGCAAACGTTATGAAACTAGATAATAAAATCATGAGAAATAAATGGAGAGCTTTCCTACTTATAGTTCTTCTTTTTCTAGGAAATGGATGTATGGCAAAAAAGAATGAGATTATCCTTGAACAAGGAATATCGAAATTAGATTCAGGTGATTCTCAAGGAGCAATTATAGACTTCAACGAAGCTATTCGCATTAAACCTGACTATGCCGAAGCCTATGTCCGTCGAGGAAATGCCAAGTCAGGTCTAGGAGACGATCAAGGGGCTCTTGCTGACTACAATGAGGCTATTCGTATCAAGCCTGACTATGCACGTGCTTACTCCAATCGAGGAAATTCTAAGCAAATTTTAGGTGACATGAATGGTGCAAATACTGACTACAACGAAGCTATTCGCATCAAACCTGACTATGCCGAGGTTTACATAAATCGTGGGAGTCTGAAAAGCAACTTAGGAGATAATCAGGGTGCAATTGCTGACTTCAACGAAGCTATTAGACTCAAACCTCGCCTCGAAAGCGATCTTGCGCTTGCTTACACCAATCGGGGAATTGTAAAGTCCTCTTTAGGAGATATTCAAGGAGCGATTACAGACTACAACGAAGCTATTCGCATCAAACCTGACAATAGCGAAGCCTATACTAGACGAGGAAATACGAAATCTGATTTAGGCGATAAGAAAGGTGCAATTGCAGATTTTACAGAAGTTATTCGCATCTGTCCCAGATGTAGCGGTTATTATAATCGCGCACTTGCAAAGTCCTCTTTAGGCGATAAGAAAGGTGCAATTGCTGACTATGACAAATCTATTAGCTTCAGACCTGAGACAGTTGCACCATATATGAATCGTGCAATCGAGAAGCAAGATCTAGGAGATAAGCAAGGAGCTTTAGCAGACTTTCGTAAAGCTGCGTTACTTTTTCAGAAGTATGGGAATACAGAATACTATCAAAAGGCAATTAAGCATATTAAAGAGATAGAAAAATCGCTTTGATGTTACTCAAATTTTTTTTGACGCATCAGAGAACCATTTTCTGAGCCAAATACTGAGCCTTAACTTTACTCTTGATCGTACAAACTATACACAGCTAGTAAAAGCCGAACCAAAGAAATGTTTAAAGGCAAAAAAGTGTATATATCAATAGCTATATTACTGCTCTTAATAATTATTGGAATCTCGATCTATTGGAGCTACATTGCCCCAAAGATAGGATTATTTGATGATGGTAGACGTGCAGAAAACTTTCGTTCTATGCAAAAGATATTTCCTGCAAAGGTCATCCATCGCTCTAACAATCCCTATATATTAAAAGAGAATTTACGCAATCTCAATGTAGCCTACGAATTTGACGGTAGACAGCACAAGATGTCCGATCTGCTTGAGCGCTCTGGAACTACTGGAATCCTTGTAGTTAAAAATGACACTATCGTTTACGAGAATTATTTTCAAGGTAATACGAATCTAGATAAAAACACCTCTTGGTCGGTAGCGAAGTCATTTGTTTCAGCACTTGTAGGCATTGCGATCGCTGAAGAACACATCTCTAATGTCAACGATCCGATTACCAAGTATATGCCCGAATTAGAGCAATCTGGATATCGCAATGTTCCCCTCAAACATATCCTTCAAATGTCCTCTGGCGTTAAGTTCAGCGAAAAATATAGCGATCCTGAATCGGATATTTTTCAAGTTATTCCTAAACTTTTCTTTTATATGCGATCAATGAAAGATCTTGCACGTAGTTTTCCATCAGAGGGTGTATCAGGGCAAAAATTTCATTACAGCAGCTTAGATACGCAAATATTGGGAATGCTGATTGAACGAGTCACTGCACAGAGCGTATCATCCTACTTGCAGCAAAAATTATGGAATCCACTGGGCGCTGAGTCAGATGTTTTTTGGTCAACGGATAATTATAATGTAGAACTATCATTTTGTTGCTTGAATGCCACTTTACGCGATTACGCAAAGTTTGGATTGCTCTATTTACATGATGGTTACTTTAACGGAAAGCAAATTGTTCCGAAGTCTTGGGTGAAAGAATCAATCACTCCTGATAGCCCCCATTTGCAAGTTGGAGCTACTGACGAAAAAGAATATGGGAAATGGGGATATCAATATCAATGGTGGATTCCTACAGGTTCTCATGGTGATTACTGTGCGGTAGGCATTTTGGGACAGTACATTTACATCGATCCTAAAAACAATGTAGTTGTTGTCAAAACTAGTTCGGGTTCTCTGTCTTCAACAGCAAAGGATGACGATGAAGCGATCTCACTCTTTCGCACCATTATTAAAGAACTGAACTGAGTCAAATTAAGCCAAATAGTACCAAAACGATCTAAGGCAAGAAAAATGCAAGTAATTTACTCAGATACGCATCGTAAGCATCATCCATCCATTCAAATATTTGGTGGCGGCGAAAAAGTACCATCTTTTGAAAGTCCAGAGCGATTGGACAGCATTATAACTGCACTGACACAAACCAACTGGGCAGAATTGCGATCGCCTGAAGAATTTGAGCTAGAGCATATCCTCGCCGTTCATGCTCCTGACTATGTGAATTATCTACAAAATGCTTTTAACGCATGGAAGACCTATAAAGAGAATCTTGGTGAAACATCGCAAAATTCATTTGTGATGAGCGACACTTTTCCCCCTCGACGCTCAAACCGCAGACCTACATCCATTGTTGCCCAAGCGGGATATTATTCTTTCGATCTATGCTGCCCGATTGGAGTTGACACCTACGAAATCGCCGTTACTTCAGCAAATTGCGCCCTCACTGGAGCAAAACTTTTGCAAACTGGAGAGAAATCTGCTTTTGCTCTATGCCGTCCCCCAGGTCATCACGCAGGTCGAGACTTTGCAGGCGGCTACTGCTACCTGAATAATGTAGCGATCGCCGCTAAATACTTATCTGCTCAAGGAAAAGTTGCCATTCTTGACATTGACTATCACGCAGGAAATGGTACACAAGATATCTTCTATAGTTCATCGGATGTGCTGACTATCTCTATTCATGCCGATCCAGCATTCGATTATCCCTACTTTGTCGGTTATGCTGATGAAACAGGCGAAGATTCAGGACAAGGTTATCATCATAATTTTTCGCTTCCGTTAGGAACTGGTGATGAGACATATTTCAAGATCCTTGAAAAAGCTCTAGAACTGATCAAAAATTTTATGCCAGAATATTTACTAGTTTCCTTTGGTGCTGATACATTTCAGAGCGATCCACTAGGAAGCTTTGCCATCACTACTGAGGGATTGCAAGCGATCGGAGTTCAAATTGCTAGCTTAAATCTACCTACCTTGATCGTAATGGAAGGCGGATATAATATTGAATCTCTAGGACTGAATACCTGTGCCATGCTTTCAGCTTTTGCTCGTCGAGCATAAATGAAAGCATCTGCCAAAAACTTAACGAATTCAAATCATACTTTATGCAAATCAAACCACTTTCTCAAACCACACTCTCATCTGCAATTCAACTAGCAAATCTAGTATTCCCCCATCAAAAACTATTAGAAAAAGCTAGCTTTGCTTTTCGGCTAAGCCTGATGTCTGGTTGGTTGCCAAAACCACTTCTGAGCTTAAGGAGTATTGATGAGGCTCGTTATTGGGTCGCATTGAATGAAGATGAAGAAGCGATCGGGGTTACAGGACTTTATAAATATATTAAAGATGAAGATGACTCACTCTGGTTGGGCTGGACTTGTGTTGCGCCGACCGCACGCGGAAAAGGTATTGGCGGGAAACTAGTAGATTTTGCGATCGCCCAATCCATCTCTGAAGACAAGAAATTCCTTAGACTCTATACCTCTAACGATCCGAATGAATCCGCCGCACAGCATCTCTACGAACGGAGAGGATTGCGCGTTGTTGGCGAAAAAGAATTGCAGGGAAGCCCATTCAAAAGAATTTATCGTGAACTTTCTCTCGTAACGTCTGCATAGCTCTCTGATTGTCAGATGTATATGCCTAATAGCATCTGACAATCAGAAAACAGCAAATTATGTTTAAACTCAATTCAGTAAAAAATAATCGACGATCGCTTTTTGGTGTATTTGTAGCCCTAGCGATCGCGATCGTCCCCACAAGAGTATCAGCACAATCTGTAAACTGTCCCAATTCTTGGGTTAATCCTAAAACTGGTCAAACCGAATGTTTATTAATCTACAATGGTGCTCTATTAAGAAATCCTCAGCAATTTCTAAACACATCGAAGACTGTCTTGGTATATGGCACACAGTCATGTGGTTGGACTCAACAAATGCTTGCGGAACTCAATCAGTTTGGGATTCCCTATCAATTTAGGGATATCGATAATGACGCAATCTCAAACGAGATGTGGACTATGCTGAGGATTTCTGGACAAGATTCGTCTTCTTCAGTCAATTTACCTGTAATTTCCGTCAATAAACAGATAATGATCCGTCCCGATGTAACAGATGTAATGGCAGCAAGAAAATAAATTAAAGCCCTTCTACATCTGAAGCCGCTGAAATTTTGTAGATTAGGTTAACCTTAGCTTGAGAATAGGGAGGTAGTTGCAAATTCCAAGTACAGAAACCATTGAGATCGGGCTGGACGCGATCTCTAGTTTCATCTTGTACGACTTCAATCTTGACTTTCTCTAATTCGGAGACAGGAACTCGTTCAGTCATCGTAATTTTTCTAACTTCATCACCAATATTCGAGAGAAATATATTGACGGTACTAATAATTGTATTCCATTGGGTGAGGTGATTTTTATCGCGCTTTTTGGCTGTAGTGCGCTGTACTCTCATCGTCGCATCGGTTCCCCACCCAAGGGCAAATTTTTCCTGTGGGGCGATAAATGATACAGTCGTCCGACCGACGTATTCCGTAGACCTCACAAGATCGACAGGACCTGCCAAAATTGGTAAGTTTGCCCTATTAGTTTGTTCGCTCTTGAGAACGACTTGTAGCGCAAGTTCGGGCATGAGAACGCGCTCAATTGTAGCGGAGGATTGAAATTGAAATAGCGGTATGCGGTAGGGTCTGCCATCGGAGGGAACGTTGGCTTTGCGAGAGGCGCGGATCGAACGAACCTCACCGCCATCATCAACTGATGGTAAATCAATCGTATCGGTTGTCCTCGTTCCCGCGCCTAAACCCGTAGTTTTGACAGTTTGATCGCGCAGTTCTATGGCAATCTTTTTTGATTTCTCACGGATGTTGAGCAGATCGTCGGCTAGCAAAGGTGGCTCTGTGCCAAGGGAAGCGCGGGCTGTGGAAAAGACTAAATCCACATTTTGCCAATCTTCGCCTGTATTTTGCCAAACGCAGCCATCGGTACGGAAGGTTAGCTGTGAATTATCGCCCATTTGCAACTGAGCTTGGTGGTATGGTCGCCAAAGCGCATTGGGAACGACATAATCAAAGGCAAGTTCGTATTCACCTGTTTGGGCGATCGCTAAATCTGCCTCCAAATTAGCAGCATATATCTTGTCAGGGCTTGCTTCGGATTGGATGCGTTTGACTAATCGGGCGATCGCCTCTTGAAGTTGGGTTTGGGCGTGGTAAGTATTGAGGATTTCACCACGAATGTCGCGCAATCGTAGAAAAATTGGCTGTAGTTGCGATCGCCATGCCATCGGATCGACCTGTCCCCAAGCGGCATCAATGGGTAACTCCTGCAAGGCTTTTGCCAAAATCGTGCCAATTTGCTCAAATTGTTCTTCGAGATATTGTCGATCTTCAGTGAGAACTTGGTACTGATCGTATTGCGATCGCCATTCTCTTTTTAACTCTTCTACTAATCCTACGCGATCGCTCTCCTTGATTAGCATCCGACGGCGCACGCGCACATCATTGACCCTTGCATTAACAGCACCTGTAAATTCAGCGTCTGTAAATTCAGCGCGAAGAGACTTATCGGAAAGTACGGGTGCAACGCGATCAACACTCACTCGCCACAAACCCGCCGTTAAGGTTGCTTTACCAATACGTTGTACTTGGGCACGATCTTCCAGCAGGGTAACGGTTGTGACGGGAGCGTCGAGAATGAGGGTTTGAATTTCCGTTAATTGCATAGCTATTCCTCTCTCCGATTACCGTTAACTAGTTCATTTTCTACAAAAGTTTTGATGGTGTAATCAGCGATTAATTCCCTTTCACCACCTGCGGGAACTTCGATTTGCCAGCGATAACCACCTTTGATTGGTGTATTCCGTTCTTGTTGCTCGTATTTTTCCCATGGGGGGGTTACTTGGGTGACACTGACATCAACCTTTGCATCAGGTTGCGGGATGGGGATACGTTCGCGGACTTCGATTTTAGCGACTCTACCCATACGATTGGCGATCGCAATATGAATGCTGTGACGCAGTTCATTAAAGGACACAAGACTCATACCCGATCGCACTTCTTTGAAAGAGGTATTACGAGCAACCTTAATTGACTGCTCTACACCCAAAGCTAATTCCATTTGCCCTCTCGGTGGCACTGTTGCGATTGTCTTTGAGAGAATATATTGTCCATCCACATAGATGTCGGCAAGTCCTAAAAGCAATGGTGCATTCAGAGGATTGCGGAGTTGGGCAATACGAAAGACATTGGCATCTTCTCTAGGTACGACGATATAGCGAATATCAATTTCCGCATTCTCTTGCAATAGAGCAACAGAATGATATTGACCATCGGAAGGCACATCAATCCGTCCAGTACCTAGATAAACAAAGTCAAAATTACCAACTTCCTTGCGAATATTGCTTGAGCCAAAACGTGGGAGGACTTGATTACAAAAAGTGCGATCAAAAGCCGTTTGTAAGACTGTCTCGATTTCAAAATTAACTTTCATCTGCCAACGCAGAAGGGATTCTAAATAGAGCGTTCTAGGATTAGGAATACTCAGCTTTCCGCGTTGTCTAGTGTTGCTAGGTTCCGCTAAACGCATTAGTCCATAATTTTTAATATCTGCACTAGGATCAAAAATCGGTTCGGGAATTGGATCACCGCCTCTACCTCTATATTCATCCGCTTGAGGAGCCATCCTTACTGCCTGACTACCTATACTCCTAACCATCATTGGGGATTTAGGAGATGCAGATCTCTCTCCTCCCTGAGGTGCAACATTTTTGCTAAATGAGGCGGTTATCATCATAGTTTCCATGTCGTCAAAACTATCATTAACGGCTGATGCAGGTTTAGAAACCTCCCCCAGCAATGTCTCTAATTCAGAGAAAGATAGCTCTTCTCTCCTTTCTAAGTGGGTGACTATCCGTTTAAAAAATGGAAATTTTGGTATACCTATTAATTGATTAATAGTTGGTATCTCCATGGGTTCACCCGTTAGATCGCTCAACTGCACAACCTGTTCGTTGTCTTGAAACTGTTTTTGGTGATCGTAGTCTTCAAAGAGAAGTTCTGCACCTTTAGGAGGATTGCGCCAAGCCTTTTTACGCGGCAAAGTTTGCGATCGCCCTAAGCGTAAAGAAGGTAATTCGGGCAATTCGCACCAACCCGTAGGCGTGGCTGTAGAAAGCTCGATCTTTACGCCATTCCAATCTTCCCCTGTACGCTGAGCTATCAATGCTCGCACAGCGATCGCGGCGGTATTGGTAGCACTATTGAGGCGGCAAACATAGGTAGGAGTCCACCTTGCGCCATCGATAAAATACTCCACCACCAGTTGCAGGTTGTCAGGGGAGGGCAGCGCTGGGGTTTGGATATTGCCAACATGGAGACGCGCAATAATGGTTTTGCGGAGTTCGTGTTCTTTGGCAACATTAGCATTGGAGGCAAGAAATTGTTGCTGTTGAAGGTCGGCGAGATGTTCTTGAGCCTTGCGTAATTTTTCTTGTAGCTCCCGCTTTTCTAAAACGCGGAGTTGCTTTTGTTCGTCCTTAAAATTTGCTAAGGCTAGTCTTGCTCCTGTTGGCGATGGTGGTGGTGTTTTGCCTTCTTCACCGATGGGGCGATCAGGGACGTGCAACTCATTCAAAATCAGGATTTCTAAATCGATCGCGCTCCTCAAATCCTCTAGGCGATCAACCTCTGCTTTAGCGGTTTGGATTACTGCTTCTAGCGATGACAACGAGACTTCGGGCGGTGGTGAGACACTTAAGCCAACCCTTACATCTGCCACTATTACCCTATCAGCTACAAAATCAGCACTCACATTTTCGTTCGCTGCACTAGATTCAACGCGCACGCGCACGCTGGCATCATCTATGGCTAGAGGCAATCCTATAATCTCCACTTCAATGCTTTCGCTTTGCCATGAAATCGCCGACAGACTTGCCAAGCGAGTCACAGTTGAGCCTTGAGCATATACTTTCGCCTTATCAATTTTGGAGGTAAGCTGAACAATTGACATAGTTTTTTAGGTTTAGGGTTGGGATTGATAAATTGATTGTTCGGCGACTTTCTTTAAATAATCTTCTGAAAGTACATATCTAAATTCTTCTTTATTGAAACTATTGTCAGATGCAAAGACAGTTACATATGTATAACATTTAAACTGAACTTCCTTGACGATTTTAGCGATCGCTTTGCCTTCTTTCTTTAAAGCTCTAGAACTCAAACGAAACTTTGTCCAGAAAGAATGCTTGCATTTAATTGCTAAAACGTACATGGGCTTTTCAGGAAAATGGATTAAATGCTTGCGAACGAGATAAGCAGATTCGATATCTTTGTAAAGAGCTAATTGTCGTCGCAATTTACTAATCTCTTCTTGCGAAAGATCGTGATTTATAAGAGCATCAAAGCAGCTTACCATTTCCCTCTCTTGTTGTGCTAAATAAACCGTTTGGTAATGAACCTCTATCTTTTGGCGATATTTCTGCGCCTCCCCATTTTTACCCTGTTGTTTAAAAAATCCGTAGATTAATTCGCAACTCGGTAAAACAATATCGACATCTCCCTTCATTCCCAATTCTAAATGCTCGATACCTTGTGGATTTTTATCTTCAAGTAGCACTCTTCCGACCAGATAATTCGCACCCGCATGATCTGCTTGCATCGCAATTACATTATGAGCGAGGGGCAAAGCTTCGCGATCCCCCATAATTTCGCTAGTCCATAAGGCTCGATTCCATGCATCGGTAATGTTTAGCTCTTCAGTTTTTACTTTTTCTTCAATAGTTTGAAGCGAAGTGCGAATGCATTGAATATAGGTAAAGCGATCTTTCCATGATGATTCGATTTTGGAATACCAATCTCGATCAAATTTTTCAGTCAAATCGACTAGGGCGTTACCAAGAAATTTTTGTGCCGATGTGACGGGAAGGAAGCCCACATCAGGTAACGATGTCGAAGTAAATCCTAAAGCTTGCAACCGATCGAGCAAACAAGGATGCGTATCACTGTTATCAGTTTTTAGGGCTAGAGATCGCTCTAAAAACTTTTGATGGATCGCTGTATCAAGTTGACCTTGGAGAGTTTGCCCAAGTTCTATAAATGCTGAAGTAGGAGGTTCGGGACAATCATTTACTTTTTGAAAAATGTTTTTCCAATAGGCTTCATCAACATACCGACCTTTGACATTAACTGAAATTAAAGCTTCGGCTGTATGGCGATTGCCAACGGCTTTTGCCGCACAACGATCAGCTTCATACTCGTTAGCTCTAGCTAATACAAAGGAATAAGCATTTAATAATGGAGAATACCAATTGATAAAACCATAGAAACTAAGAGCGACAAATTCAGATCCCTGCTCGGCTTGAAAGCGTTCTAAAATTTGCATCCAAGTTTTGCGAACGCGATAAATCCATCCTGCAAAGTGACTATGATTTCCCGATAGATGTCCAATTTCATGGGCTAAAACGGCTTGAAACTGTTCTGGTGATAAAGCTTGCATCAATGGTAAACCAAGAATTAAATAGTTTTGTTGCCAACCGAAGATACCTAGACGAGGATTCTGTACCACACAGGCATTAAAGTCTGAAGTAAGTAGAATCTGATGAAAGTTCGGGGCTTGTAGGGATTTAGTCAAGCGATTAATCAACGCAAAAAGTTCGGGAACTTGCTTTCGCTTTAGCTCAGTTCCAGTAGGCGCGGGAAATGCCACCCACAACGATCGCAAAAGTATAAATGTTGGCACGATAAATATTGCAAAAAGCCATCCTGTTAATTTGTTAACGAGGTGTCCTTTAACAGCTATTGTGGCAATCAAAATTGAAGTGCCTAACAAAAATATAATTGCAGCAAAAATATATACATAACCATAAGCCGCTAATGCTGCTACGCGCAATTTATACATATGTGGATATTGCTGCGAGTAAGCTTCTAACTGCTTTATTAAATCGTCAAATTTCTCTTGAGTCATAACTTTATGAACATATATATTGCTCTAGTTTGATCAATATCTCTAGGCGATCGCAAAGTATGCATTTTCTTCAAACACAGCAAAAAATAATTTTAGAATTAATGCTTGCTATTTCGAAAATTGTAAACTTTTGTAACTATCTGCGTAAGATCTGGTTTGAGAAGTGACAAGTGCGTAAAGTGAATTCGTTTTGTTTATAGAATCTCCAAAGCTTGGCTATACCTGTAATCTCAACAGGTGAGTCAAAAACTGAGTCCATAAATGAGCCTTTTAAATTCATTTTTTTCGGCAATCTGTTAGATATCAGTTGAGGAAAAAATATGCGCCACTTCTCAGAAAAAGGATTCATCGCGTTAGTGACGATCGCCACATTATTTAGCAGTCCCTTAGGGGCGATCGCGACAAATTCTATGCACGAACAAAGTAGTTCATCAAAATTATTTAGAAGTTTTTCGATCACCTCTTCGATTTATCACAATGGCAATCCGCATCTGCCTCGCCCAAAAGGAAGTAGATGATATTTATATCGTCCGCATCTGCTTTTTGAGCGAAGCTTGTCTAATACAACCGCCTGCGATCGCTACAGGTATCGTGAGTAGGAGTGACATAGTTTGTAATGAACTTGGTGGAATGGATTGTGGGTTTGTATAGGTCATCAGGCATCCAAAACTAGTTGATATCACTCCCGCAAGTGCAGAATTGAGAATTCGATCATGCTTAGCACAGTGGGCAGCCAGAAAGCCTCCTGCACCCGAAAAGAGTAATCCTAACGATGCATATATGATCGAAAAATAATTGTTAGAAAGCTCGGTCTGAATTTGATAGTAATTTTTGCCCTGCATGGCCAGTATAAAACTAAAAATCATTGTCAGCAGAAATGAAGAACATTCCGAACCAATTACATCCATTAAAAATCCATAGGCGGCTGAGCGGATATTAAATCGCCCTAGCAATTGGTGCAAAAAATGGGATTTGCTGACATCTCCAGTATTTTTAATATCTAGATTTTTATCTATATTTTTTGGAGGTTCTACGGGTAACACCTTAGAAATATCTTTCAAAGGTGTTACCCTCAAATCACTATTTTCCTTTATGGAGTTTGTATTGAGATGTGTGTGCATAGTATCTTCTTGATATTGTTGATCGACTATTGCCTTATCGAGAGTTACTTTTTGACTCCAACTTGGGATCTCATTTCCCAATTGTTTCCCGTAGATCTCTAAACTATGAATATTGGGAATCTCTAATTTATGCACACCCATCCAAATCATCGAAACGAATGTTGATTGGCTGGGAACTACAGATGATTCCAATAAAATTTGTAAGCAATTGCCTTTAGTTGTGACAAAGGCAGTTACGCCTCGCCGATTAAAGGAGCGATTCATTAAAGTAGCGATCGCTTGAGGATCGCCGCCTTGGGCTTGTTGCTTAAGTGGAATGGTTTCTGTCATTTTAGATAGCTCCTTTTTGTTTTAGTTTATTGAGAATTTGCTGTTTAGATGCTTTTACGACTTGCCAATCTGGATATAGGGCTAGAGCTTGGTTATAAGCAGTTAGCGCTTCGCGATCGCGTCCTAGTTCTGCTAAAACTAAGCCTCGACTATACATAGAGCGAGCGTATTGAGGATCGATTTGTACGGCTTTTTCGTATGAAGCGATCGCCTCAGGATACCTTTGTAGCTCATACATAAGATCACCTCGATGATGCCAAATATATGCATAATTGGCGAACTGGAGCGCAGTATCTACTGCTTTTAAAGCTTCTTGCTTTCGATTAAGATATGCCAATGCCAAGCTACGGATATACCATGCAAACTCATACTGAGAATCGATTTCAATCGCGCGATCGGCTGAAGCTAAGGCTTCTGAAAATCTGCCTAAACGTCCTAATGCATCGCCACGATTTGCATAGATATCAGCAAGACGTTTATTGCCTTTACTTCCCAAGTCTCCTTTAGCTCGAATGGCAAGATCATAGTCTGCTAAAGCTAGGGTGTAATTTTTTTGATAGAAGTACGCCTCGGCGCGATTGTAATACGCTAATGCATACTCGGAATCAATTTCAATTGCGCGGCTATAACTTTCAATCGCTCGCTCCAAATTATTGAGTCCATAATAGGCAAGTCCTTGATAGAGATAAGCTTTAGCATTTCGGGGATTCTTGCTGAGAATGCGATCGCAGTCAGAAATTACCCCCGTATAATCACCATTTCGATATTTGAATTGGACTTGAGAAATTGCATTTTCGTCATTGCTAACAAAGGATTGATAACCAGTACTTTTCCTTCCTGCCACTTGACCGAGGCTTTGGGGAATCCAATAACTGGAAGCGATCACTGCGGCAACTGCCGTTATCCAAAACAATGGAGAATGGGAGGGCAATTGCCACCAAGTCCTGCTAGATTTGCGCGATGTTTCCTTTGTTGAAAGGTGAGGTTGGAGATTTTTAAAATATCGAATTGCATAAAAAATACTAAGCCCTTGACCAATCAAGACAAGCAACCCACTAAGCCAGGTGTGCATGAACAGTAAAGAGTTATAGGTTCCATGCAAGAGAATTGCGGCTAGGAGAGCTTTGATTGCTATCCATTTGTGATGTTTAGTCTCAGTTGTTGTCTGAGCGAGGATACTACCCATGACTAGGGCAGCGATCGCGTGCATTGGCAAACTCATAAAAGCTCTAGCCTGAGCGATCGTGTGACCCATTTTGCTATAGAGCGTAAACACGTACATAACGTTCTCAATACTGGCAAAGCCCAAGCCTATGCAAACTGTCAGCATGATAATATTGATTCTGGACTTGAAAGATTCGCTCTTTCTAAATACAGCTAATAAAATCCATAGTTTGAGACTCTCTTCCACCATCGCTGAAAGCACAAACCCGCCTAGTAAAACTTCTGGCAAAGAGAATGTAGGAGTACTCGTCATATCATTCATGTGACCGAAGTAATCAGACATCTTATTTCCAGAAAAGAAATAGGCACCAAGTCCCTCGATAAAACCCGCAGGAATTATGCAGGCAAAGCCCATCAAAAATGCTTTTAGCTTGTCTTGATAGGATTCACCACGACTGCGATCGCATTCATAGAAGTAACAAAGAATCGCGATCGCAGGTGATACTGAAATAAAGAAGCCCCAAAATAGTGTCATGAAATTCACCTATAATGCGGTTTTTGGGAGATGACTAGAAGTAATTAGGCAGACAATGTAGATTTGTAAGATAGATAACTCTAAGTAATTAAAAGCTATGCAGTAAGGAATATTTAGCTTTAGTCCTGTTGTAGTGCATAGCTCGTTAATATTCAGATATAAGTACTGGAAACGAGTATTAATAGTTTTTTACTTATTTCTTTGACTTATCCCAAAAGGAGGTACTGCGATGAATATGTCCAAAGCGCAATTTGAGAAACTTATAAAAGATCTTGAGCAGTTTGCTCGTCAACACCCCAATCAATATAAGTTTCGGGTAAAACTGCTTGCAAATGTAGGATATGCCTATGTAATTTTTCTAATTGTTTTTTTAATTGGATTATCGATAAGTTCAACTTACTTTGGGTTATTCTTTCCTCTGCAATCATCCTCGTCAAGTATCAACATTTTTTATATTGGTTTTGCAGCTATCCCATTTACTTTTGCCACGATCATTTTGATGTCTCTGAAAACCTATTTTTCTAAACCCAAAGGGATAGAAATGAATCGGAGCAATGCTCCAAAACTATTCCAATTCATTGATGACCTAACGTCAACATTAAAAGCTCCCAAATGCGATCACCTTCTCTTAACAGCAGAATTAAATGCTGGAGTAGTACAATTACCAAGCTTTTTAATGTTTCAAGAGAACTATCTACTATTGGGACTCCCTTTAATGTTTACTTTATCATTAGAGCAGTTTCGAGCAGTAGTAGCCCATGAACTTGGACATTTATCTAATAAGCATAGTAAGCAAAGAAGTCAAATATACCTAATCCGACAAACTTGGTATCAAGTATGGGAAAAGCTTCAAGTAACCAGTAAAGGTTCTACATTTCTCATCAATATATTTTTAAATTGGTATGCTCCTTTTTTATATGCCTATTCATTTGTACTTGCCAGATCTGACGAGTATGAAGCTGATCGCTATGCTGTAGAAATCACAGGAACCAAGAATATCGCTGAAGCCTTAATTAGCCTTGAAATTAATAGTAGATATCTTACAAATCATTTTTGGAAAGACTTATACAAGCGATCGCATCAGCAAAATTTAACTCCTAATACAGTTTATACAAACTTACTCAACTCCTTGTCTACAGATTTTTCAATTGAAAATAAACTCAAATTTCTTGATTTAGCCTTAGATTCAAACACAAATTATACAGATACTCATCCTTGTCTATCGGAACGGCTCACAAACATAGGTTACGATCCATTAGATCAAGGTGATTTAATAGTCCCTGAATCTTCCCAAACTAACGCTGCACAATCTCTTTTTTTTAATAGCGATCTAGAATCATACATAAACCATTTTAATGCGCAATGGCAGTCTAAAATATCTGTCCAATGGTATGCATGGTATCAAGAATCTCAAGAATTACAGATGCGTATCGAACATTTAGAGAGACAAACTAAGAACGCATCATTAACAATTGATAAAGCATTAGAACTAGCTAGTTTAATACTTGATTTTAAAGGGAAAGAAGAGGCAATTTCCAAGTTTAGAGTAGTTCTTGATATCGACCCTAAAAATTCAGAAGCTAATTATGCAATTGGAAATATTTTCTTAGAGCAAGGAGACGAGCAAGGGGTGTCACATATGGAAATAGCAATGGAGGAAGATTATACAAAAGTTGTCTCAGGTTGTGAGATTCTACGGAGTTTTATGAGGCAAACTAGAAATTTTAAAGCAGCAGATTTCTATAGAGATAGAGGTAATCGCCATTATCAATTACTTTTATTAGATCAAGAAGAACGTTCGATTATTAAAGCTCAAGATAATTTCATACCCCATAATTTAGCAAATAATGTACTGAAATCTCTATCCAACAAATTATCAGATTTTTCTCAAATGCAAGAAGCGTATATAGTTCAAAAAGATCTCAAATATTTCCCTGAAAAACCTTTATATGTTCTAGGTATTGTCAGAAAGAAAATTTTGTACGATGAGTATGCAGAAGAAAGAGATCGAGAATTGTTTCACGCTCTTTATTCTGACTTGGAGTTTATTAAGGAATTACATATCGTTCATCTTAACTTATCTAAATGGAATCTAAAACGAGTTTTATCTCGCATCCCTAAATCAAAAATTCGCCTTTATTAAAATAGAACAATATAGTTATGAAAGCAAGCCATTATTGGCAATTTGTGAGGTTAAAGGCAACAGGGCTATGCATTCGCGAAACGATCGCTAATGCTAGAGAATTTTTCTTGCAGCAATTTCCTGTAACAGATGCTCTTGATGCTGTTGCTGATTTAACAGATTTACAAGTTCAAAGGCAGCTATGGCAATTGTCGAAAAATGGTGAATCCCAAGCCGAAATTTGCTTGCGGTGTTTTATTTCCAATCAAATCGAACAAACTTGTTATCAGATCGCAAACCAGTTTGGAACTGATCGCGGTTTTAGACATAAGGATTTATTAGTGTTTGTACTGAATGATGTACTTGAAATACCACGCAATCGCCAACCAATCCAAAATACCTTTATCTCCGTAGCTCGTGACATCCTCAATAGCTTTGAGCCAGAACGAAGTAATCTAGCGACATGGACAAGCCGCAAAGTTAAGCAAAATCGTGAACTACATGGTTTTTTGCTAGAGCATGGCATTTACCTAATTAGTGATTGGGCGATTCTCAACGATACATCACCGAAGCAATTAGAGCGCATTTATACAGAGTTCCATCAAACTGCACAATATTCCATTCAACAGGCAAAAAACCTACTAGAAGCCTATCATGCTATCTATAGAGCAGATCGATTGCGATCAAAGTTAAGTGGAACAAAAGGTCAATGTCCTCCACCCACAAGTGAGCAGCTACAGAAAATCAGTACATATTTAGCTACAAATTTTGCAGAAAATCTTGATCCAAATAGCATTTTGTATCAATTGCAAGAGATAGCAAACAAGTTGCGCCAATATCGCATTCAAGCAAGAGGTGGCAAATCCCGTCAGGTTTCCCTCGATCAGCCAAATCTTACAATTAATCCTGAGAAGTTATTAGATCGAACTGACGATGAACAAGAGCCTTTTGCTTTCCTAGCCGCCTATCGCCAACAATTTGAGCAAAGCTTAGAGAATGCGATCGCCAAAGTTACTGATATTCGCCATAGCAAACTCAAACAGCGATCGCCCCACAGTGCAAATAATTTTCTAACAGGACTGAGTTTATTTCACTGTCACGGGCAACCAATGGCGGAAATTGCGACTGCGGTTGGGTTAGAGGCTCAATATCAGGTGACGCGCTTGTTGAAATTAAAGGAGTTGAGATCGGACGTGCGCCGAGAGATGTTAGGTGGATTGAAAGAGCAAGTGATCGAGCTAGCCAAGTTCTATACGCTTCCTTCACAATTAAGTGAATTAGATCGTAAATTAGAAGTTGTTTTACAAGAGTTAGTTGAGGAGGAAATGGAACGAGCCGAGGCTGAAAGTATTAAGAGTAAGGGAATTCCTCTCCGCAGTCGCTTTGCAATCAAGCTTTGTAAGTATTTACAGAGAGTTCATAAATGCTAAATCCTTTTGCATAACTGTTAACAAACTAGCGCTATGAATAGACAACAAGTTAGAATAGATAAACAACATAATGAAGACAATCAATCTTCTCAGATCGGGGGGAACTCCTATGATTAGCGAATTTGACGCAATCCCACTCGAAGCGATCGCTTTGTCTCCAGAAACGATTCGTCAAGCGATCGCTTTATCTCAGACCAGTACTGTTAAGAATCAGTGGCAAGCTTATTTAGATGCGATCGCCTATTTGAGTGTAGAGGAATGGTTGCGCGATCGCTTACCAAATTATCTTACGGAAATCACAAATTTCCAGTGTCTGCAAGTTCATGGCTTTACTATCCATGCTCTAGCAATTACGCAATCATCATGTGATTTTGTCGAAATCCCTCTAGAGATTCTTCAACTTCCTAATAATCAATCTAAACCTGAAAGTTGGTTGGGCAATTCCTTTATAGTAATTGTGGAGATCCAAGAAGAAATTGAGCAAGCATTAATTTTAGGATTTAGTCCTTATGCTCAATTAGTCAGAGATGTTGCCAAATTAGAAAGCGATCGCATGGAGAATACTTATCAAGTACCATTATCTCTATTTGACTCTGAACCTGAGCGCTTATTACTTTATCTCCAACATTTAGAGCCAGTCCTCGAAACTAAGACAGAGGCGATCGCGGAAGCACCTCAAGCGAATATCACTGAGCTAATTCTCAATACAGGGCTATGGCTTCAAGAGCAACTGGATGATATTGCCCAAAACTTGGCTTGGAGCTTATTACCAGCATGGCAACCCTCTGCATCAGCAATGCGTTCCCTAGTCATGTATTCTCCTGAAATGGAAATGCAAACAGTCATTAGTGAATTAGCCCGTCTGACTGTTGAGGTTCCCCCTGATGCGAGATCAGCTTATCAAGAATTTCAGCTTGGCGATCGCCATTTACGACTATTTGCAACTGTTTGGACTGAGCGTAATGATACCGAAAATCCTGAATGGTCAATATTGTTTGTTCTCGGCTCGCAAACGGTTGGTACGATTCCCTATGGAGTAAGAATGCAAATTCGCGATCAACAGCAAGTTCTGGTGGATAAACGACTAGAGATCTCTAGTAGCGATCGCTATCTCTATGCTGTGGTTACAGGCTATTACGATGAACTATTTTCAGTCTCGATTTCTTTGCCCAGTGGTGTTATGTTAACTTTACCTGCTTTTGCATTTTCCCCCAATGCCTTCTAAATGCCGACTTACCCTTTAACTTACTATCTTGAAGTTGAGAAGATCGCCAAGCATTGCCGATTTCTTTTGAAATGGGGAAATAATCAGCGCTTGCCTTTAGTGGCGATCGCCTATTCGGAAAACTTAGCTACTAGCTATCGTGAATGGCAGCTTGCCTATCTCAACTACTATAATCATATTTCTATTAATAAATCCTTGCGAGGACGGGTACAGGGTAGCGGAAGTTTCTCAGTTTCTAATGTGGATTGGTATGAGAAATTGCGCGAAGCAGAAGAGAAATTAATTCGTGAGTTTAACTTTTGGCTGCGTAGCCCTGAGCTTTATGAACTATGGGAAGAGATCAAGCGATCGTCTCGTTTCGTATCCACGCAATCTCAATCAACGAATACTAGTTCAATCCATATCGATCTTCTGATTTCCTGCTCTGAAGAGTTACGCTGTCTGCCTTGGGAGCTATGGAAACTGCAAGATGAATTTGCTTCAATTGATACCGTGAGAGTTGCTAGATTAGTCTATTCCTGTGCGGAAGCTTTACCGTCTCCACAACGTCAGCGACCTAGAGTATTAGCAATTTTTGGAGATGAGACAGGGCTAGATTTTCAGCAGGATCGCCAAGCAATGCAGATCCTCTCCAAATTAGCAGAAATCCATACAATTCGTTGGGATGCTGATACAGATAGTGAAATCAATCAAAAGCAGAAAATCTGTAAGGCGATCTCCGATCCGCAGGGATGGGACATTCTCTTTTTTACAGGACATAGCGACCAGACTAATTTAACTGTAGGAAAGTTAATGGTTGTGCCAAATAGTTCATTAACGATGAGCGATTTAGAACCCTATCTATTACAAGCAAGAGAACGTGGTTTGCAAATCGCTATTTTTAACTCCTGTAATGGTACAGAGATCGCCACATGGGTAATCTCTAAAGTCGGAATCCCGCAAGCGATCGCTATGCGTGAACCGATCCATAATCAAGCCGCCCAGAGCTTTTTAGTACAGTTTCTGCAAAATCTGGCGCAACATAAAGATGCTCATACTTCAATGTTTGAAGCCTGTCGGTATTTGCAAGAAGAACACCTCACATTTCCATCTGTTTATCTCGTCCCTTCCTTATTTCGTCATCCTGCTGCCCAGCTATTTAAAATCCCACCGAAAGGTATAAACACATTTATAAGGCGAGTTTTGCCGACACCGTTACAGGCGATCGCTATTAGTGCTTTGCTAGCAACTAGCCTATTTCCTCCCTTGCAAGAATGGATGTTAGATCGGCGCGTTTGGATACAAGCAATCTATCGCCAACATACTCAGCGCATTCCTAAGGAGCCACCTCCTGTTCTTTTAGTCCAAATCGACGAAGCTTCGTTACAAAAAGCGGCGATCGCCGATCCGCATCCAATGGATCGCACTTATTTAGCCAAATTAGTTGATCGCCTTGCCAGCGAAAATGCGAAAGTTATCGGCATTGACTATTTACTCGATCGCTCCCATCGCAATCGTAAGGATGCTAAAGATGACGGGCAAAGCGATCGCACTAGCGATCACATTTTAGGGAAGTCCATTCAAAATGCTGTCGAGCGCCAAACAAACAGCACAAATGGAACTTGGTTTGTTTTGGCTTCTGTCTATAGTGAAGGTGATTGGCTAGAAACTTTACCTGAAATTGCTAGCAAAAATGGCAGCATCGATGGTCATATTCATATGTCGGTGCAGTATTTGCCCCTATTGCAAGCTGATGTCCCAAAGTTACCCTTTTCTTATCTGTTAGCAGGAGTGGCGAAAGTGAGAGAATCTAAAACCTTGCGATCGCCTTTGGCGGAGAATGAAACACTCTTCGCACAAATATCTGACACCCTACGTTTTCAGGGTAAGACTTTCCACAGCTTAATTTCCCAAAAAGCACAAATGCTGACGATTACAGATTTTGCTCAAGATAAATTCAGCCAATCCTGGTTACATCCGATTGTCGATTTTTCGATTCCACCCGATCGCATTTATCAAACTATCCCCGCTTGGCAATTGCTAGAAAATAAGCCGCAAATTCCTGACTCCCAAATTGTTCTCATTTCCGCTAACTACTCAGAAGCAGGGGTATTTAAACAGGGTGAGGATTCCTTTATGCAGCCCACTGCTATTTATTATTGGCTTCAGCAATCGCCACTAACTAGACAGAGGGAAACCTATACGGGCGGTGAAGTACAAGCCTATGCGATTCATCATTTTTTGCGCGATCACTATGTCGTTCCGATTCCAGACTCTTGGATGATGTTGTTATTTCTTGCGGGTGGCGCAATTCTGGTGGGATCTTGGCAGCCGCAATCGCGCCGACAGGTTTATATTACACTAACTACAAGCCTGAGCTTATATACCCTAGCGAGTATCGAGATTTATATTTCGGGCGGGTTGATTTTGCCAATTGTATTTCCTGCGATCGTGGCGATCGTTTACTGTTTACCTAAACTCTTACGCTAATCTGAATATGCAGGTGAAACAAGAAAATTAGTGCATAGCTAAGTGCTTACTAGCGATACAAGGAATGGTAAAACTGACATTCCAAAATAGTCCTAACATCTATCTTAATGTTTTCAGTTCAGGAGTTGTAACCAAAGATAAAATTGTTTTTAATCAATTTTCACCTATTCAAACTTTCTTATTGGCTACAATCACTTACACTGGAACTATTAGTGCCGATGGCAATAAAATTGTAGGTACAGCTATTTGTAAACCTTTTATGAGTTCGCAGATTATTCAGGAAAAGTTTCAGCTCTCAAGACGACCTGATTCTCAGGTCGATATCATAAACCTGCTTGCTCTTTTTTCTAGTTTTCAGAGTTTTCCCTAGCTTCATGTTTAGATGTATTCATTCTGGGTTTGTTACGGTGGCGATCGCCTTTTGATTTAACCATCAGCGATCACAGTCACAAAAAATTACTCAAATATGACTAAAGGTATCCCCGAAAAGTGTAAAAAATGTGCGATGCTTTCGGCTGCTCAAGCTCAAGAACTACATGGTGATTTGGGCGATCGCTGTTGGAATCCTGCGGTTTGCTATAGTCGCCGTTCCTATGCTCGTCATCGCGATCGCCATAATCTAATTCGCTCCCGCAAACGTAATAATTCACATGAGAACTTAGTTGTAAACACTGATGAATTTGCCTCAGTATTTTGGGCTGTACTAGTGGTTTACCGACAAGCAGGAACTGATACACCAATTCATGCGATCGCAGTTCAGATCTGGAAAGGTCAAGAGAAGTTTGCGGAAATTACGCCGATCCATTGTGCGGGAGTGGTTGCGACTCAAGTGCATACTTATGTGCAGAAAGTATTGGTTTTGCTAGAGTCAAATTATGGAATCAAGAAATTTGCCAGCCAAGAACGTCTCGATCCTTGGCTTTGTCCTGTGCGTCCATGTCCTTGTCATTCCAATTAATTTTCGGTGTGACAATGAAAGTTAAACAGCTTGAGTTGGATTTATGGGATGTCATTTCAACGGCAAGACAGACTCCTGAAGATGCGAATTTGCCAAAGGTGTTTAAGCTTTTGGATTTGACTCTGGTTGATCTCGATACGCGATCGCAGTTACGAGTGGCAGGAGAAGCTGTATGTCAGATTGCGGATTTGTTTTGCGATCGCTCTAGTTTTTTATTTGAGGAGTTACATTCTCGTGCAGTAAATGGTGAGCCGATCCTGGCTGATGATGCTTTTGATCGCTATGTGCGACAGTCGATGGTGGTTGATTTTGACCAGTTTATTGAGCCGTTGCCAAGTTTGACTAGGAAGATTCCTGAGCAGCAAAAAAATGGTAATTCGATGGTTGGCGCAATTGATAAGGAAGTTTTGATTCAATCTTTAGAGCAGGAGAGTTTGCTTAGCTTTGAGGAGAAGTTTGAACAAGCGATTAGTACTGCTCATGCTGAGGATGTATCGAGTTGGGTTGAGGCGATCGAGCATTGCATTGCCAATAGCTTTTCTCCTATGCGCTTGATAGATTTACAAGCTACTTTGCCTTTACCAAGCGTGGAAATATGGCTAGGGTTGCTTTGGGGTGATTTCAAACTTGAGCAACGAGGAAGGTTTTATGATTCAAGCGAGATTTGGATTAGCTAGGGACAAATTGCCCATGCACGGCAAGCCAAATACAAGGTGGATCGATACTGGTATATTCCACACGATGCTTTGTATGGGCGGGAATTAGCAGATAATCTCCTGCTTTTAGTTTTATTCTCGAATCGTCTGCATAGGAAAGCTCAGCTTCACCTTGCAGTAAAATCACCCATTCATCGGTAGTTTGGTCATACCATTGTCCAGAGGGAGTAGTTTGTCCTGTGGAAATGATGCGCTCAATCTGGATGTTTTTACCAGAAACAATTTGCTCAAACTTTTCTAGTTGATTTAGTACTTGAGGCAGTTCATAGATATTTTGCATGGTTAAGTACATCCAAAAATTTATGGGAAAAGAATTCTTAGTATGTCGTATTTTAAAATACGACACCGCATAACTACCAATCCAGCATCCAACACTCAAGGAAAATTATGGCGCACACTTCGCGTACTCTATAAATTTCTTGAGGCTTTATGTCGTATATTAAAATACGACATCGCTGGCAATGACATGAGCAAAAAACAAATCATCATTGGAATCGTTGCAAATGCAGGAGGAGTGGGGAAATCAACTCTTGCTGTCCACCTCGCCTATGAATTGAACAAGCATAAAGTATCTGTTGCATTAATCGATCTCGATCCTCAACGAGCATTAGATGTTTTCTGTGGACTTCCTCCAGCCACGCCAGAAACCTCCATAGTAGGCGCTTTATCTAAAGAATTTACAGGCGATTGGACATTGGTTCCTGCTTGGGATATGCCGAACATTGAAGTCTGTCAAGGGCATCCGAGTATGGCTAGATTAGCCGACGATCTAGTGATTCGCCGCCGAGGCGAATATGCTCTCGCCGATCGCTTAAAAAGTCATCCCCTCCGTCATGATGTGGTGATCTTAGACTGCCCCGCCACAATGGGCATAATTTGTGAGAACGCGATCGCGGCTAGTACAGGCTTACTTGTGCCGATCCAGCTAGAAATGAAGTCTATCTCTGGAGTTGCGGATTTAGTTGAATGGGCGATCGCTATCACAGATGATCTCAAACTCGATCCTTCTCCTCAGATACTTGGACTAGTACCGAGCCTCTATGACAGTAGTCGTGCGATCCATCGACAATATTTACAACAGTTACCAGAAATAACTGAACAGTTAAGGATCAAACTCTATCCCCATATCCGTGATTCATCTGAATTCAAAAACTGTAGCGCTAATGGATTGCCATTACAAAAATATCGACCTAATCATCCTGCTTGCAGTGATTTTCAAGCGATCGCCAAAGACATCATTAAATTATTAAAAGGCTAAATTATCAAAAGGTTAGGATGGGCGGCGCAAAGTGCCAACCATGTTAGAACAAATAAATTTAAACAGGAAATATCTCATGGGCAAAATTCCATCAATTTCACAAAGATTTACTGGCGCAATCCAAGCAACAGATCAAGCGCAACGTATTACCGAACTACAAACTGAAGTAGAAAAGCTGCGCTCTTCTCAGTCTCCTGTCCTCGAACAGCAAATTGAAACTCTCCGCTCTCAGTTACAAGAACAGTCTGGGGAAAAAGATATTGAGGTAAGCAAGATCCAAGCAAATCCTCATCAACCGCGTCAGACTATTACCAATGAAAGTATCCAAATCATTGCTAGAAGTCTCGAAAAAGATGGGCAAATTACACCATTAATTGTGATTCCTCAAGATGACAACTATCTCCTACTAGATGGTCAACGCCGTTGGGAAGCAGCCAAAATCTTAGGATGGGAAACATTGCGATCGGTCATCGCGATCATGCCAAATGACTTACATCGCAAAGCGTTACTGACATTTATTCACCATGAGGATCTTAATCCTCTTGACAAAGCCGAAGCAATCTTTAAAGAAGTTGCTGATGCTACCAGCATGGGAACAGAGGAGATATTGACAGTTCTGGGAACTGTATTGAAACGTTTAGAAAGACAAAAACAAACGAGTCAACTTACCAGTCTTGTCACTGTCAGCACAGAAGAACAGATCTCAGGACTTCAAAGTTTAGGCGTGAATGAAGTTGAAGAAAAATTACTATTAGTGTTGCTAGGATTGGCGCTCAACCCAACATCAGTAAAAGCAAATCTGCTGCCAATGCTGTCCTTGCCTAATGACTTAAAGCAATCGATTAGGGAACGCGGACTCAAGGGCGCTCATGCTTTAGCGCTTTCTATACTATCCGCTAAGACCTTAGAAACTTCAGAAAAAATAGCATCGAAAGAACGGATTAAGGCAACTGAGCAGGTATTATCACAGGATTTCAATGTAGCCAAGACTAGAGAACTTATTGCTCAAATTAAGTCTAAATACATTAAGTCAGAGCATAGCCCGTCAAGAGAAATTACAGCAATACAACGTAGTGTAGAGAAATTATCTAAGGAAAATATCGCCAACATCGATCCACAACAGCTAACAGATCTACGCACACTTTTTCAGCAAAAGCTAGCAGAAATTGAATCTATCCTAGAAATTACCAATGGTTAAGCAAAAATCTTGAACCTATTCGAGAACCACCGCCAACAAATCACCGCATCGGAAGCACCGCTTGCCGATCGCTTACGTCCGCGCAACCTCGATGAATTCATCGGACAAGAGCATATCCTCGGACAAGGAAGACTGCTCCGCCGCGCCATTCAAGCAGATCGCCTATCATCACTAATCTTTTATGGTCCCCCTGGTACAGGCAAAACCACCCTAGCAAGGATTATCGCCAACACCACCAACGCTCACTTCATCGCCATCAATGCCGTCCTCGCAGGTGTAAAAGAAATAAGGGAAGCGATTGAAACTGCCCAAACCCAACGGGGCTATCACAATCAGCGCACAATTCTCTTTGTCGATGAAGTCCATCGCTTCAACAAATCCCAACAGGACGCATTACTGCCTTGGGTAGAAAATGGCACAATCATTCTCATCGGTGCAACTACTGAGAATCCCTTCTTTGAAGTAAATAAAGCCCTAGTCAGCCGATCGCGATTATTCCAATTAAAGCCATTAACCGAAGCGGATTTGCGGCAAGTATTAGAGCAAGCACTTAGCGATCGCCAAAGAGGTTACGGCAACCTCAAAGTAAAAATTGCCGAAGAAGCGATCGCCCATTTAGCCAATGTCGCTAACGGTGATGCAAGGTCATTGCTTAATGCACTAGAACTGGGAGTAGAAACAACAGAACCAAATGAAGATGGGGAGATCACCATTACTTTAGGCGTAGCCGAAGAATCAATCCAACAAAGAGCCGTTCTCTACGATAAAGAAGGTGATGCTCACTTTGATACGATTAGTGCTTTTATCAAAAGTGTGCGTGGCTCCGATCCTGATGCTGCTCTCTATTGGTTAGCCAAAATGGTCTATGCAGGTGAAGATCCCCGTTTTATTTTGCGACGATTATTAATTTTAGCGAGCGAAGATATCGGACTTGCCGATCCGCAAGCAGTGGTAGTGGTGAATGCTTGTGCTGAAGCCTTTGACCGCATCGGCTTACCCGAAGGTCGCTATCATTTAGCCCAAGCTACGCTCTATCTTGCTAATGCCCCCAAATCAAACAGTCTCATGGGCTTCTTCGATGCGATCGCCGCTGTCGAGCAGGAACGTCAATCCGATGTTCCTAATCCTCTCAAAGATGGTAATCGTGATAAAAAAGGATTCGGTCATGGTGCTGGCTATCTCTATCCCCACGCCTATCGCGACCATTGGATCGAGCAGCAATATTTACCCAGCAGTTTACAAGGACAGGTATTCTATCAACCTTCAGATCAAGGTGCAGAAGCCGAGATTAAGTTACAAGTGGAACGCCGCCGCGAGGCACAATTAGCAGCAATGGTAAGTGGTGTAGTCGTAGAATTGCCTGAAATCCTTACCTTTAGCCCGACGGATACCAAAAGCGATCGCTGGTTACAACGCACCATTGGTCAGTCTGGAGAAAGATTAGCAAAAATACGCGATCGCCTATTCTCCAAGTTATCGCTACAACGTCATGATGTAGTTCTTAACTTAAATGCCGCCACAGGTTTAATGATATGGGAAGCATTGCGATCAGTTCCAGAAGGCGGAGTCTATGCAATTACTTATCAAGAATCTGAAGCGATCGCTTTGCAAGAACAAGCAGCAAGTTTACCCGAACTTTTGCGCCCAATTGTTTTGTATGGTTCGTTAATAGAGATTCCTAATATATTAGCCTCTATGCATTTTGAAGCGATTATTGGCTATAACACTCTGATGCGGGAACCTGACAAATTAGCTTGCATTCAGCAATTAGCCAATCTCTTACAACCTGATGGCAAAATCGCTCTTTATGAATCAATTCCCAAACACACACAGCGAATTTATGAGTTGATCGATTTACCCGATGAATTTGGCGATCGCTGGATGCAAGCAGAAGAAGCAATCTATAGCAATCCTGATGCCCCGATGACAAATTGGGATATTGATGATTTGCGATCAGCTTTTGAGGAAGTTAGTTTAAGCGTTGAAATAGAAATAGAACGCATCACTACGCCGATGCAAATTTCTATGGCTTTATTAAACCATTGGTTTAGCAAGTCTCCGACAAAACCATCCTATGCCAGCCATCTTGCCAACTTTCTCTCCGATGATGAAATTGCGATCGCAAAACAATTACTGACCAACAAACTATTGAATAAAACAGTCAACTGGGCAAGTACAGCAGCAATGATTATTCATTAACCGCTAAGACAGCCAAAGATGAGAACAACTTATGACGAGCATTATCAGAGAGCCTAGCCAGCACATAACTATGCAAATAGTTGGGGATATGTTCCGCAAAGAACTCAAATATCCCAGCCAAAGTCTCATTTATCGGAATCTCCTCAGCCAAAAACACCTCAGTTATACCAGCCCAAAGAACAACAATTTCGAGATCCTGAGAATCCGTAAGTAAAACCAGATTTTCATTAAAACATTGGATCAAGTTGTTATATAGGTTATCTAATAACGGATTGATCCAATCAAAATGATGTAGTAAAGCACCACGGGAAATATCAAAATACTGGCATAGCTGACGCTGAGAAGCACTGAGCAAATCAAAACCACCATCGGTCACAGAATTAATCACCTGCGCCACCCTGAGTTGTAACAGCTCCAAATTCGACATTGCCTTGGGCGTGATATCACCAGACTTGATCAGCGTATGGGGAATATCACCCAGATCAAAATCTGATAAGAAATAAATAACATCACCCTGATTAAAGCGATCGCCAGCCTTCCTGCCAAAACACTGCTGGACAGTAGCTAAAATATGGCGATCGACAAAAGCCGCAAAAGCAGGATCTTTATCAATTGGATGCAGTCCAGTCATCGCCACATAATCAGCACGTAGCATCGCAATATTGGCACAAGGAGTCCCGACAATCACAAAGGTTTTGGCATCTATAAAATCATTAGAACCACGAGAATCGCGAAACCAAAAGCCATGAGTATCAGAATTAGCAAACTTCTTAAAATCAATCACCCTCGTAGTCGGATCAAGACTAGTTAAATGAGCAATAATCGCCTCAACCTTAGCCGACTGCCCGTCACTACGCTGCAAGCCCAAACGCCCCAGATTATGCACCTGAAAAATCTGCGGCATCACCAAATCACCCGACTGCTTAATCCTATGCACAGGAGCATCAAGACGCATTTGTAGATCTGTCACATCCATCGTCGCATCGAGATAAAGATTAGCCGCCGACCTATGAGCAATATCACGCAAACGCGAATCACTCAAAGAAACCGTGAACTTCTCATACTGAATATGCAAATCCCCGTGAGAAATAACCCCAGAGAGAATATCCAAAAACTCCACCAACCACTGCTTCAACACCTCACGGTCAATCTTCTTCTCAATCTCATAACTATTAAGAGTAGTCGATTGCTTCAGCAAAGCATTAAGCCTCGCTAACTCACGCTTATCCCTACCCTTAACATTATTAAATTCAGCATCAGCAACACCATCAACCGTATTCAGAATTGAAAGATCAGGCTTCAGCAAATCCGCCAGTAAAGTCGTATCAATAATCTCAGGAATCGCCAACTTAATCCCATGAAAATCGAGACCATGATAAGACTTATCACCCAGCAAGCCATGTAACTTATTCAATACATCAATAATTTGCTGCTTATATTCAAGACTAGAACGAGAAATAACCGCGATCGCAAAATCCACATCCTCACGACCAACCGAAACCTGACGCATCGTTGTCAAACTTTCTGATACTTCCTCCCAGACCAATAAAGTCTTGGAATAATCAAACTCAGTGGGACTAGGTAAACTAGCAGGATGCGATCGCAAAATCTTAGAATTAAAAGCGATCGCCCTTTGATGCCTGAATCCAAACCCATCACCCGAACTGCCACGGCAAGCATTGAGCAAAGGGCAAGTCTCACAAATGACCTTAGTATCAGTAACACCCTTATCGCGCAGAGCCGAAATCGCCCCAGTCCGCGAGCAATTCGCTTGAGCATGGAGAGCTTCCCCTGACTTAGCACGGCGCAACTTACCCGACTTATTAGTCAAGCCATGATGACGCGCAGGCAAAATCTCCCAATCCTGCAAAGTAGAAGTCGTGACATTACGCGAATCATTAGATATATAGATAATCCGCTCAACATCATCAAAAAACTCAGGACGCAAGCGCCCCGCATCATAACTTTTGCCCGTACCAGTTGCCGAAGCATCAAGAATATGTTTATTCGTTAATAGCAAATCGCGCCAAGTTTCAATCCTTGCCCCAGCCTCATATACAAATTTAGGTAAGGTGGATTGAGGCGATCGCCTCGCTTGAGATTTATTAGCAAAACCATTAGCCGCCTTCTTGGGAAAAAGTTTATCTTTTAACCATTGGAATGGCGAAAACTTTGGCTTTGGCTGGTAACTAGCAATCTGGAAAAACTGCTCAACCGTCAAAAGCTGAATCGCTGCATCACTGGATAACTCATCAATATCATCATCAGTTTTAGCAACCTGACCCCACCAGAGAACATCAACCGCAAAATCTAGCTCACTTAGAAAATCAAGATTTTTCTCATGGCGGCGCATTACAGATGGATTAGCAATATCACCTGCATCGATCGCATATTCCAACCTTGTCAACTCAGGCTTAGCCCCAATCGCGTCAAAGTAAGTTTGCAAAGTTTCTTTACTAGCGACAAACTGACCACCTGAAGCACCGATCGCTACACAACCACGCAACTTAGCAGCAAGATAGGGTTTAACACCAGTACCCTCGACCAAAACTACACGCTGACAATCAACCTGAATGTCACCATGAAAAGCCAGAGGCAACTCACCATTTTGTTGTTGAGCGGAGATTCCAAAAGGTTTATGCCAACGATAGCGTCCTGATGAAGCACCGCGTAAACGGATTTGAAAACCAAGAATCTGACCCAATGGATTACGAATAGGCAGAATATAGCCAGAATTCGTTGATTTAGCGCCTAAACGTTTAATCTCAGCATCAGATAAACCACGACTGACTAAATCAGCCCTATCTAAACTATCTAAATTAAGTTTTTGTAAATAATTTTGATAGAGGCGATCGCGCTGAGATGCATCAGGCAACTTCGCTAGCCCATCCCGCTTTGCCTTTTGTTGAGCCATCCGCAGTTTTAAATTTCTGTCACGACGCTCTAGGCGATCCGACTCTGACTCAGGAAGTTTGCGGACATACTTACCCGCAAAGTAACTGCCATTGGTTTCACCCAGATATTTCCAATCAGGCAAATCAGCATCACTAGGATGGGTCATGCATAGGACAAAATCTTGATTGTCAGGGGAAATTCGACATTTACCTGTGATGTCATCGCAAATTGGACAAGGGTTATGGGACTTAGTAGGTGAAAACTTTCGAGAAGAATACTGACTATTTAAGGAGGTCATTAGTTTTGACCTCCGATGAGCTTGCTAAGGGAGATCTCAACAAAGATCTGCTCCTGCAAGAGTTGCAAATTTAAAAACATCTAGATCGTCCTGATTGTAAGAGTTGTAGCGACTTCAATCAGAAAACAGACAGACTTTTTGAATTCAGTTCAATAATCAATTATTGGCTTTTGCAAAAAATTTTAAAAATTCGC
This sequence comes from Pseudanabaena sp. FACHB-1998, assembly GCF_014696355.1. GTDB lineage: Bacteria > Cyanobacteriota > Cyanobacteriia > Pseudanabaenales > Pseudanabaenaceae > Pseudanabaena. Next base: position 115,715 of record NZ_JACJQA010000051.1, read on the forward strand.
AGCAAAAACTATTGCTAAACTTATATCTTGCGTTAAGATATAAGAAAGCACTGAACAAAATTGCGTCTTCAAAGCAACATCTGTCCATTTTCGGATATTTAATTTAAAAACCTTCGGGTTTACAAGAAAGCTAGTGGTTGCAGTCACTGGCTTTTTTGTTGTTGAAGGGGAAAACTAGGTAAGTAATCTCCTGTAGATAAAAAACTGCAATTTAAGCATACAGCGATCGCTCTAGATCTGATCTATAAAAGATCAAAAAAAGATCAAAATTTCATAGATATCAGTCTGAATAGGCTTGTCTCGCTTACATTCTGTCATCTAAGATACTATTTTTGAGCAATAGCTGGGCTAACTCTTGGAAGCCAGCAAACTCAGAAGCATGAGTCATGTATTTAGGTAAATGCATCATTTTGTCTTGATAATGGCGAACATTTGCTACACCGACCGAGACGGAAAATTTTGCAGGATCAAACATCGCTTCATCATTAGGACTATCGCCAATGGTTAGGACTTGCTGCGAATTGATTTCAGGAAAATGATTTTTGAGTACTGTATTTAAGCCAGTTGCTTTATCTTGGTGCAGTGGTTTGATATGACATTGAACATTGCTGTAAGTGAAACTCCAGCCCATCAGATCGCATTGAGCTGAAATTGCTTGAATATCATCAGCCGATAAATCATTGACATCAAAAGTCCAATCGGTAATACGGAACTGGTTATCGGTGGAAGGATGAAGATTTGGAAATAGCTGTTTGATTTGATGAAAAGTATTTTCTAGAAGAACACGATGTTTAGATATATTGGGAATAGAAGAAAGCAAATCTTGTTGACCATTGGGATGCAAAAATAAGCCACCATTTTCTGCGATCGCCCCTTCGACTGGTAAATAATTCACCAAAGCACTAACCCAACCCGCCGAGCGACCAGTTACCAATAGGACTTTGATTCCTGCTGATTGCAAATCGAGAAGAGTCGAGATGAAGTCAGAAGAGAATTTTCCATTTTGGGTAAGAGTGCCATCAACATCAGAAGCAATTAAACGGATGTCGGACAAGTTAATGTTATGGAGAGGAAATAAGGGCATAGAAGATGAAACTAAATTCAGAAAAAGCCAAAGCGGATTTAAATATATCGTAAAGAATCTGACAAAAAATCTAGTGATCGCGCCGCCATAGCCCAAAAAGTTAGCCAAGAAATCTTCACCAATTATCAATGATGCCATTGCCTACGCCAGCATCCCCGTATCTAAAGCCAAGACCTCCATATTCTAAGAAAGCGCCAGAATTATGATTATCGATGATGAAGTCCTAAGCCCAACCCTTTTGCTGTCACAAACTTTTCGCTACTGGTAAAATGTGATTTAAGAATATTTATGTAGCAAGGATTCCAGTAAGCCGATTTGTCGGATGATAAAAATAAATATACAAACTTCAATGTGAATGTATGTTTGATAAACTAAATTTAATCTGTACATAGCCTAGCTAGCTTGCTTACTTGGCTAATCAATCTAAACAGTTTTGAGGTTTCTATATGCCAAAATACACCGTAGATGAAGTATTGGATATTGTTAAAACCTTCTCATCTGAGGAGAAAAAAGATCTGCAAAATCGATTGATAAGTGTTTTGGACATACCAAATACATCTTCGACGCAGGCAGGACAAAGCCAATTTCAGAGCTTTGGTGATTTTACTTTTAGTGGTAGTGGGAGTAATACTTCTCTTGGCATTAATCAACAGATGGGTGGAGAGTCCAATATCGCCCAGACGAATACACAGACATCGGTTCAAAATGCTGATTTGCAAGAAGCTCTAAGTATTTTGGCAAAGCTAAAGCAAGATATAGGTAGTAACACGCTGCTCAATCCTGTCCAAAAAGCGACGGTAGAAGTGCCGTTGAAAATTGTCGAGGAAGAAGCAAAAAAGGCGAAGCCTGACAAAAATATCATTGATCAAGCGATCGCCGCCTTACAAAAAGGTTTGGAAGGAGTATCAAGTTTAGCGGAACCTGTCACAAAAGTAGCAGGGCTAATTGCTAAGGCTTGGCTAACTTTATGAGTCAAGATAATCCCCTACAAGATCAATCTCAAAATGTTGGCAATATTTCCGTAGATGGTGAAAAAAATAATGTCAATATTACGTTTACTCAAATCCAAAAATCTATCGATAAGATCAAAACGCGATTATTTATTGCGAATTCACCATATAAGGGACTGAAGAAATTTGAACCAGAGGATAAAGATCGCTTTTTTGGGCGCGAACAGTTAATTATTAGTTTAGGAAAAGAGCTAGAACTGAGTGGTTTGATTTTACTGTTAGGAGCATCGGGTAGTGGAAAGTCTTCGGTAATTAGAGCGGGGCTAATTCCTTCCCTGTCAGACAAATTAGGAATGAATTTCATTAACCTAACTTTTACTCCTGATGAAGATCCATTTGAGTCTTTGTATGCCAGTCTCTTAAGTAAATTCAAGCAATCAGAAGCTAAAATTGCCCGTGAAGTGGATGCAAAAACTCTTACACAAGTTATTAAAGTACTAAAACAGGAAGATACTCAATGGTTAATTTTTATTGATCAATTTGAGGAATTATTCACTATTAGTCAAGCTGAAAAACGCAGTAAATTTGTTGAAAGTTTAGTGCAATTAATAAAGTTGGGAGATCACTCTGTCAAAATAGTAATGACAATGCGATCTGATTTTCTAGAGAAATTTAGCCCCTATCCTAATTTTGGGAAGCTTGTGCAAAAGCATATTCGGCTAATGGTTGACATGCTACCCGATGAACTGCAATTGGCGATCGAGAAGCCTGTGGAAAAACATGGTGTAGTATTTGAGAAGGGTTTAGTTAAAGAAATGATCCAAGATGTGCAAGGAGAAGCGGGATATTTACCGTTATTACAATACACGCTTAACTTACTATGGGAAAGTGAAACCTTGAGTAGCAGTTTCCAAGAGCGAACCTTAAATGTAAATTCATATAGAAAATTAGGTGGGGTAAGAGGAGCATTACAAAAGCATGTCGATCAAATTTATGCAAGCTTGACGAAACAACAACAAACCGCCGCAAAGCAAATTTTTCTCAGCTTGGTAGATATTGATGGAGATGGAAGTTCTAATTCAACAGGGAAAGCTGTGAGTAGGAGAGCCTATCGCTCAGAACTAACAGGCGAGCTAGTGGAGAGTACTCTTAAAGAACTGATCGATCAGAATTTATTGGTAAGTAACGATATAGAAGGAAAGCAACAGCCTACTGTAGAAATTGCTCATGAAGCTATACTCAGTTCGTGGGTAATTCTTAAAGAATGGATTAAGGATGCTAGTGAAGCAATTACGGTTAAAAATCGGCTCAATGAAGATTCAAATAATTGGAAACAAACTAAATCCAATGATGAGTTTTGGAGTGGATCTAAGCTTGAAAAAGTTTTGGAGTTAAGGAAAGACAATACATTCCGAGTTTTAGGAGGATTAACTGAAGATGAGAAACGATTTGTTGACCTAAGTTTACGGTGGCGTGATCGCCGTCGTCAGAGGACAATCATAAGTCTAAGCGGTGGACTTGGACTTACTCTTATTCTAATGTTTTTTGCTGGTTGGCAATGGCAGCGAGCAGTTATAGGGCAGATTAATTCCCTTGCTTCTTCTTCCAAGGCACTATTTTCTTCAGGTCAAGAATTAGATGCTCTAATCGAGGCTTTAAAAGCTGGTAAGCTTTTGAAGCAGACTTGGTCGGTAGATGGAGAGACACGAGTTCGAGTCCTTACTAGTTTGCAACAATCAGTCTACAGAAGCAGAGAACAAAATAAGCTTTTAGGACATGACACTTCTGTGTGGCAAGTAATTCCCAGTCCAGATGGTAAGTTACTTGCTTCAGCAGGCGGCGATAGACTTGTGAAGCTTTGGAAACCTGATGGCTCTCAATTTACTACTCTCGAAGGTCATAGCGACAAGGTTTATAGTGTGAGCTTTAGCCCAGATGGCACTTTACTGGCTTCCGCAAGTGGTGATAAAACTATTAAGCTTTGGAAAACTGATGGTTTACCAACATCTAGAACAGCTACTCATACATTCACAGATCATGAAGATGAAGTAGTTAGTGTAAGTTTTAGCCCAGATGGAAAAACTATTGCGTCAGCAAGTAGAGATAAAACCGTCAAACTATGGAGGCTTGACGGTAAATTGATTAAAACTCTTAAGGGGCATACAAATCAAGTTCGAGATGTGACTTTCAGTAAAGATGGTCGGATTGCCTCTGCTAGTTTTGATAAAACCGTAAGATTGTGGAGTGCGGATGGCAAGTTATTGAGAGAGATTAAAGGACATGATAAAGAAGTAGTTACTGTAAGTTTTAGTCCTGATGGACAAAAACTTATTTCTGCTGGGGATGATAAAACATTAAGGCTATGGAATTTGGATGGGAAGCTGCTTAAAACTTTTAAGGGTCATGCTGAGTTGGTTTGGGATGTAAATTTTAGCCCAGATGGTAAAACTATTGCTTCTTGTAGCGGGGATGGAACAATTAAGCTATGGAGTCTTAACAGTGACAATGCAAGTGCCACCCTGAAAGGGAGTCAGCCAGTTTACAGCGTTAGTTTCATTAGTTTAGATGGCAAAAGTCTGGCTTCGTCAGGTTTTCAAAAAGAAATGACTATTTGGCGTATTGGAGAGTCAGCATTTGGAGCGAATAAAATCATTACAGGACATACGGGTAGAATATGGGGGACAGCTTTTGATTGGGATACCATACTTATTGCTTCGGCAAGTGCAGATAATACTTTTAAACTCTGGGGTTTAAATGGAAGTCTAGTAAGGAGTATTGCAGACTTTGGTGATTCAGTTGTTAGAATAAGTTTTAGCCGAGACGGTGAAAAAATAGCTTCTGCGAGTCTAGATCGTTCAGTTAAGCTATGGAAGAGAGATGGTACTCTATTAAATAATCTTAATGGACATACAGACTGGGTGTGGGGGGTAGATTTTAGTAAAGACAATCAGCTTCTTGTTTCAGCAAGTAATGATAAAACCATTAAAATTTGGCAAGTTAGTAATGGTAGTTTGAAAAAAAGTTTTACGGCACATGATGGCTGGATCTTTGATGTAAAGTTCAGTCCTGATGGAAACACTTTGGCTTCAGCAAGTATGGATAAAACTGCTAAGCTGTGGAAACTTGATGGCACTCTACTCAGAACTTTTTCAGGGCATTCAGATTTGGTTTCAGGTGTAAGTTTTAGCCCTGACGGTAAAATGCTTGCAACTTCTAGTGGTGATAAGACAGTTAAGGTATGGCAGATTAGTGATGGTAAACTCCTTTCAACTTTGAAAGGGCATGAAGGTTACGTTATAGGTGTAAGCTTTAGCCCTGACAGCAAAAGAGTTGCATCAGCAAGCTGGGATCACACAGTTAGAATTTGGGGGATTGATGGTACTTTAGTTGAAACGTTGAAGGGACATAGTGATGAAGTTAACGCTGTAAGTTTTAGCCCTGATGGTAAGTTTCTTGCATCTGCTAGTAAAGATCAAACCGTGATTTTATGGGATTTGAAATCTTTGAACGGATTAGAAGTTGATAAGTTAATGACTAATGGTTGTGAAAGAGTCAAAGATTACTTAAATACGAATCCAAATGTTAAAGATACAAATAATAATCTTTGTAAATTAGATTAGTTTATTTAAGTTTAGACAGATAGGTCACTCTTTACTTAGATTTCCATCTCTAATAACCACTCTATCTCCATTATCTGCTTTAATAATTCCTACGCCTTTAACTTCAATCTCACATTTGCCTCTACAAATTTCACGCTTCACGCTGAGGGAATCGATGAATGTCCGATTAGTCCCACTTGACAAACTAATTTTGACTTCGTAGCCTCCATTATCTTTATTAACCAAATCTACTGCAAAAGCCTCATTTGCAGTGACTGCGATAACTCCAAACACAACAAGCAAACCTACCACTTTCATTTCATTTTCCTCACTTAAGATTAACTACATCAAAAATATTGTACTAAAAACAAGCCTGAATGACAAACTGTAATCGTTTTTACTGCTAGAAATAATACCTAGTTAGACCTAACTAACCGATAAGTCCGATAAAGTTGACTATTTCGAGCAAAGATTAGGCAATCCTAAGTGCCGATTCAAATTTGAAATGCAACGGGTTCTTCTTGGTTCATGGAGGTAAGTACAACTAATGGTAGACGGAATCGCATCTGAGCAAAAGTTCTAGACTGATAAGGGCTTCAAATATTGAACAAAATCATACCGTTTACATCTTAAATTCAGAAGACTATCGCAAAAAAAAACAATTGTGAAGCGATCAGGGTATAACACATTATTGGATTGGACAAAAGCGTAATATTTTGTTGAGAGTGAAAGCTTCTTTGACTCTCAATTAAGCCATTAGACCGACAGTAATGGCTGGAAGTGATTTAAATTTTCTCTTAACTGGTACTTGTACGTTTATGAAACTGAAACTTCTAAAATCCTTATGCGTTTTTCTCCTATCGCCTATTTTAGTATTTGACAACTCATCTGCTGTAGCTCAAACTTCTGGTTGTGGAAGTGGATCAAGCTGGTATCTGCTTCGGACACTTACACCCATTGCGGCAAATCAATTCAGAGTTGCTTGTGTAGAACATGATGCTTGTTATGATACTTATCTTAACTCAAAGACAGAATGTGATAAAGCTTTCCATAATAGAATGCTAGGTATATGTGCGAGAGATCATAACACTTGGTTGGGAAGGCCTCTCAAGATAGCATGTAATGGTAGAGCAGATGCTTATTACAAGGGGGTTGTAGATTATGCACAAAGTGCATATATTGATGCGCAACGTGAAGCCAAAGAAAAAATAGAGGCTGCATCCAGAAGAACAGAGGCTGCATCCAGAAACACAATCACTTTCAAAAACAGTTGTTCTCGTCGTCTTCAACTTGCCGTTCATTTTAAGAATATGCAAAATCAATGGGTGACTAAAGCTTGGTATAGTTTTGCTCCAAATGAATCTGCTGAATTAAGTGGGGTATCTACTAATAACAGATATTTTTACTATTATGCTGAGACAACAGATCGCTCTAATATTAAATGGACTGGTAACGGTACATCTGTAACAATTGGTGGGCGTGTCTACAACATGAAAGAGGTAAACACGGGTTCTAGCATCGTTAATTGGACTCAGAATCTCACCTGCTAAGGTAGATAGTTCAGAAAATGGTTCGCGTTTGTGACTTGGTTTAAAAGCCCAGTAAATTTCCAAGTCAACGCAGCACCGCCGCCAAAAGCATTGCCCCACTGAAGAAACAGGCGATCGCCGCCCTTAATAAAGGACTGGGCAAATACCAACTATCAGGAGCATCAGGAGCAAGAAAACATGGAGACTTCTTCTTTAGCCAAGAATTGAATCCCTTTGCCACCTATTTCCCCAGTGCTATGGGACAAATCAACTACGGCTCAATCCTGATGACCGAATGCCTGAAAATCTATCCAATCCCACAACTAACGATCCTGATTGTCCAAGACAAAGAACATCTCACCGATGACTGTCATGGCAAAATCAGCCATGAATTGTTAAATCAACTCCGACAAAGCGAAGATTTTGCAATCCCAGCAAATACCCCATTTCAATTTCGGGCAGGAATAACCAACGCATGGGTTGCTAAAGGGACATTGCAAGTAGAACTAAACCTACCTCAAGGAGTGGACTTAGTAATGCCACTATCATGTTTTAAAGGACATAAACCGACATTAGGAATCCAACAAGTAGCCAGCCTGAAACTAGGAATCGTCAACTTCGCCCAAAAGCGCAGCGTCAAAACCTCCTATACCGTATGGCAATGGTTCAGCCAACAAGCGATCACCCATGATGTCTTACCAATTACCCAACTCAAAGCCGAAACATTAGTCGCCGCCCAATCCGATGTCAAACAACTCTGCCAACTAGTGCAAACCGAACAATGGGTGAAAGTAGACGAACCTGAAGAAGAACGCGAAGAAGAAGCCGATGGTAAAATCCTATCGGAAATCCTCAAACATGACATCTATGGACAACTGCTAGAACATCCCTATGTGGTGAGAAAGATTGAAGACCTAGTAAGACGACGTTGGTTAACCCTGGCTACCAGTGGCGGTATCAACTTCTCCAGCTTCATGGCGCAACCCTGCCTAGAATGAGGGAAACTGGAAATGTGCATCCCTGAACTGCAACAAGGCGAATATGTCGGATTCCGCTATCCCATCCGCGATCGCAACGACTTGCAAATCTGGACAAACAAACACATCAAAGGACTAAACCAACAGGGAACGATGTATGTGAACCCAGACGAAGCGCGTGACTACTGTGGTATGGACTTTGACGGTGATACCTTCTGCGTCAAATCAGTCAAGAAGCTACCTGAAATAGCCCAAGAAATCCGTCAGCACCACATCAAACCCACCACCTACAAACCCGACAAAGTAGCAGTGCAAGGCACATTAGCCGAAGTTGCTCTCAGATCGACCGAAAACCAAATTGG
>NZ_JACJQA010000052.1 GCF_014696355.1 Pseudanabaena sp. FACHB-1998
TCGATTTTCTTTAGTCCATCCAATTCAATTGACTGGATTACTTTTTGTCGTAAATCATAACTGTACGAATTTGACATTTTGCCTTTGACTCCTATATTCTCCCTTTACTCTACGTCCTATTTCACTTGGCGGCAGCTATAATCATTCACCTGCTGCATAATGCGATCGCCCAGACGAAAGATCGTATTGCCATACTTAATTTCTGGTTTAATCGCATCAGGAGGATTGAGAAGTTGTTGCAAGACAACATTGAGATTGCGCGTACCAACATCACCTCTAGTCATCGGACAGAGAACCTGCATATCTTGCTGAGGGTCAAAGCCCAGACTCGGTAACAATTCCGTAATAATGTCACAAATACCCTGCTGACCAGCTTCAGCATTGGGCATTTCTAGCCATAGACAATCGGATTGAGGTTGATTAGAGACTTTTTCCATGTTTGGAAATTTACCCGTATTGATACGGTGAGCATTCTGGATAATTTGACTTGCCTGAGCCTGACGAAACACCTCAGTGAGCGTAATCACAGGGACTTGCTGAGAATCAATTAAATCTTTGAGAACATTGCCCGCACCGACACTGGGAAGTTGATCGGTATCGCCGACAAGAAGTAGTTGAGCGCCTAATGGAATCGCCTTCACCAGAGAAAAAGCTAGAAACAGATCCAGCATCGATGCTTCATCAATACCGATCGCCTGAGCCGTTAGCGGATATTCCTGATTGCGTTTAAAACCCATTGATTTTGGGTCAAATTCTAGAAAACGGTGAATTGTCTTAGCCTCACAGCCTGTGACTTCCTGTAATCGTTGAGCCGCCCGACCCGTTGGCGAAGCGAGAGAAATCTCCTTCCCCATCGCTTTCCAGAGCGCGATAATAGTGCGGGTAGTAGTAGTTTTACCTGTCCCTGGCCCACCTGTGAGAATTAACACTGAAGAAGTTGCTGCCATCTCCACGGCTTCCCGTTGTTTGGGCGAGAGTTGGATATTTCTTTGGGTGGTGTAGCGATCAATCCAAGCATTGACTCGTTCAGGATCTGGATGATGTTTGTGTTGCAATAATTGATAAACCCGTTCGGCAAGATTTTGTTCAGTATGGAAGTAAGTGGGTTTATAGCAGATGAACTCTCCTTCTAAGCCTTGCATGACTAAGCGATCGTTAACGGAGAGATGGAGAACAATTTTAGAGATAGTTTCAGGATCTGGCTGATAGTCTTCAAGAGCAAGCAGTTTAATCGCTCTCTCTTCTAGTTCTTTTCGCGGTAAATAGCAATGCCCTTCTTCAGCAGCTTCCCCTAAACAATGGAAGATACCCGCAATGCTGCGAAACTCGGAACTAACTTCAATGCCAATATTCCGAGCAATCTGGTCGGCAGTAAAGAAACCAATGCCATAGATATCCGTCGCCAGTTGATAAGGATTTTCGGAAACGGTCTGAATGGAATCATTACCATAATGCTTAAAGATCTTCACTGCATAGGTGGTGGATACTCCATGTCCTTGCAGAAATACCATGACCTCCTTAATCGCCTTTTGCGTTTCCCAAGCAGTCTTAATCATCTTCACCCGTTTCTTGGCAATGCCAGGAACTTCAATCAGACGGTCAATTTCATTCTCAATGATGTCAAGGGTATCCAATCCAAAATGAGCGACGATGCGTTTAGCGGTGACTGGTCCCACGCCTTTAATCAGACCACTGCCAAGATATTTCTCAATTCCCGTAATCGTGGCGGGTTTAGTCTCACGGTATTGAGTGACTTGGAATTGGTCGCCAAACTTAGGATGCGATCGCCATGTGCCTTCTAGGGCAAGGGTCTGTCCTGCTTGGATGTTGGCAAAGTTACCGACTACGGTGATTAGGTCTTGAGCCTTGGGTACTTTTAGCCGCGCTACGGTATAGCCTGTCTCTTCGGAGTGAAAGGTGAGGCGTTCGATAATGCCTTGGAGGTAGTCGGTGGTGTCAGGCATAAGCCATAAGGACGGATAAGTTATGACCAGTCATCTATAGACAACTCTACAATTTGTCCAAAATCTGATTTGTTACGGGTGACTAAGGTTGCATTGTTTGTTAAGGCGATCGCGGCAATTTTGAGATCCATGTTTCCTAGACGGGGATAGGCTTTGCGTAAGCGTTGATGTTCTAGGACAGATGCTCGGCTAAAGGGGATGATAGCGATCGCTTGGTAATTGATTGCTAGTTGCTGTAATCCTTGATAAGCAAATACTTGTTCATCTAATGTTTTTGCTTTAGCTAAAAAAGCGAGTCTTCCTCTAATCTGCTCTTCGTAGGTAATGACGGTAACGGCAACTTCAGGATCTTCTATCTCTGTAAGTTTGGCTAAGATTTGCTTTCCTTCTTGTCCGTTGCGCTGAATGAGGCTGAGATGATCGGTGTCAAAAATATACATGATGCTCTATTCAGCAGATTTGCGCCATTCTTGACCGAGGCGATTGGCTTCGTCAAAGGTGGGATCGTTTTCAAAGCTACCTGCGACTTTTAACCACCAAGGTGTTTTTTTCTGAACAAATACAGATAACATTTGTCGCATTTGCGCGAGTTCTGTTTCTAATGCGGCTACTCTAGTTTCTAGATGTTGTGGTTTGTCTTCAAGCTGTTGAGAGAGCATAGAAGTTTTTGGTGAGCTAAGTTTATGCGGCTATTATAGCAAGATGCTTGCGGTTTCAAATAAGAGAGTCTGTTTTGCTCCATTGCCTAAAAAGTCAGTTTCCTAGTATTGGCATCTGCTTCGATTTTTTATCCTAAATAGCTTGATCAAATGTATAGTTATGAGATAGCTTGAGCTATGACATTATCCAAGAATATTTCGTCTTAACAATGTTATCTGAGAAATGTAAAGGTACAACCAAATCTGGGCAAAGATGTAAGCGTGATGCCACAATTTCTGGTTACTGTCATATTCATGATCCTAAAATCATAGATGAACATGAAGCTCAAATACAGTCTTTAAAATTAAAATCTGAGTTTAAAATACCAACTAAAAAATTTAGCGAAAGGAAGGGTTTTAAATCTGTATCTAAAATAATTCAGATCGATGGAATTAATGAGGATTTAAGATATTCACTTTGGAATTTCTTGTATGAAAATATTTTACTCGACTACTGCAATTCTAAAGCAGAAATTTGTTATGGGAAGAAAGTAGAGTCATTCATTCTATATTTGTGGACAGATTTTTTTAAAAAGCCACTAGATGAATTGCAATTTATTAGAATTAGTAAAGATCCCATTTTGCAAAATTTACGGAGTAAATTTGATAAATTAGATTGGTATGAAGTTTATGATCTGATTGAAGCCACACTTAACTATTTTGTAAATCCATTGCTAGTCCAAAAAGCCAATAATTTGCTATCCAGAGAGCTATCAGGTTTTAGGTTTATTGGAGGTATATTAACAGATATAACAACTGAGCAAGAAATTCAGATGTTAGAAGAATCATTGAATGATAAAAGTTTTTCTGCCGTATCAAGCCATCTCCGATGCGCTCTTACTCGAATGAGTGATCGAAAAAATCCAGATTATCGAAATTCTATAAAGGAGTCTATTTCTGCTGTAGAGAGTATTGCAAAAATAATTTCAGAAGACCCAAAAGCATCATTAGGACAAGCACTTAAAGTGCTAGAAAATCGTCAAAAGATTCATTCAAGTTTAAGGGCATCTTTTGATAAACTATATGGATATACGAGTGATGAAGGTGGAATTAGACACGGTATGCTTAATGAACCGAATCTTACTGCGGCTGACGCAAAATTTTTTCTGCTTTCATGTACATCTTTCATTAATTATCTAAAGTCTAAAATTTAGTTGCGAAAATAATTGATTAAGTTGACTCAATTCCTTGAATAAGCCTACAAGCTTTATTATAATTGTCTAAATCTCCTTGCTTCTGACAAAGTTCCGCTCCAATACGAAAGTCTAGTAATGCTCCGTTTTTATCTCCAAGTTTGGATTTTGCTAAACCTCGATTTATATAGACACCCGCAATCTCAGTATGGTCATGACTAATGCGAATTGCCTCATTGAAATCACTAATTGCTCCTTGATTATCTCTTAATTTGGATTTCGCTCTGCCTCGATTTCCGTATGCCAAAGCCAAATTATCAGTACAATTAAGCCTTATAGATTCGTTGAAGTCGGCAATTGCTGCATTTATATCGCCTAATTTGAGTTTTGCTAAGCCTCGATTAAGATATAATCTAGCACTGTCAGGTAAAAGATTGATTCCTTTGCTGTAGGCAGAGATTGCTTGCTGCCAGTTTTCTAAATCACACTTTAGATCTCCGAGAGCCTCATAAGTACTAGAATTATAATCTGCTATACGGACAGCCTCATCGTAGTCAGCAATTGCTCCATATTTATCTCCTAATTTTTTAGATTTTAAAAACCCTCGTGCAAGATAAGCTGATTCATGCTCACTATTAGCCAGTATTGCTTCACTGTAATCTGAAAGTGCTGCCTGACTATCATTTAGATAATCCTCATTTAATATACCTCTTTGGACATAAGCTTCAGCGTGTTTCGGATCGAGTCTAATAACTGTGGTGTAATCTGTTACAGCTCCATGCACATCGTCCAATCGAAACTTAACCGTTGCACGATAGAAGTAAGCCTCTACATAATTAGGATTAATTCTTATGGCTTCATTGAAACATTTAAGTGATTCTTCATTATGACCTTCCCCCAATTTATTTAAAGCGATATCAAGATATTCATCAGCCTCTTCAGGGTTGAACTCAATATTTTTGTTGAGTATTTGCTTTGCCTTCCATCTCTTCGTAGGGGCTTTAAGCAAACAATTTTGAACGATCTCGTTGAAAGTTGGAGGTAAATCGCCTTTAATATTGATTTTCATTTTCCAAATATCCGTTATCCTATCAAACGGTAACTCCCCCGTCAGCATCACTACAATCATTACGCCCAAAGACCATATATCCCATGCAGGTGAAATCTTTACCGAATAACTAGCATACGCTTCTGGCGGCATATAAGTTTGCGTTCCCATGATATTACTTGTCATCGTGCCACTTTCCCTCGACATCTGCCGCGCAATCCCAAAATCTGAAATCTTCCAAACATTCCCCACCCGCAACACATTCGCAGGTTTCAGATCCCGATGCGTTACCGACTGACCATGCAAATAGACAAGCCCCGAAGCGATCGCCTCAACAATCTCCCTTACTTCACTAACTGGTAAAACCCGCGATGCTTGCAAATAATCCTCTAGCGTTCCACTCGCAATCTCCATCACCAGACCATAACAGTCATAATTAAACGCCAAATGCTTTAACCGTCCCTCCTCAGAAGTAATGCAATTAATCAAATTAGGATGTTTCAGCCTAATCGCTGTCACTAACTCCTTAGCAATAATATCCGAAGGCATTTTATCCTTCCGAATCGCCTTAATCGCCACCTCCTGAATTTTTGTACCACCCACCACCTCATCCGCCAAAAACACCGCACCAAAAGCCCCCGCCCCCTTAAACTCCTTCAAATAATACTTATGGTTGAAGTAAGTCTTCTCGAAAATCTTGTAAAGCTCGTTATCCATAAAAATGCTTGCAGTGGCTAGATTATTGGTTGATCAGGTGGCACAAACCAAATATAGCTTACCTATAAGCCACACATCAAAAAAATCAAGATTAGCTTACAATATTGTAGCGATCGCCCTTATCTTACTGAAAAACTTCGACTACACCAAACTTGTCTCAAGATGCGATCGCTGAAAACTTAATCTCAACCTTCTGATTGAGAGCGCCAGCAATTTTCTGCAACATTGACAGCGAATGCC
>NZ_JACJQA010000053.1 GCF_014696355.1 Pseudanabaena sp. FACHB-1998
GAACTTTGACAATGTGAAGAGGTTATTTGAGTTAGTCACTCATCTTCAAGTCTTTTGCTTTGAGAAGATTTTTAAGTATGGCTTTTTTCCACAACTCATTTAGGATTGCTATAGATGAGTTGAAAGAAGATATTTCTAGATCAATTAAAACAAGAATTATTGATTTTTATCGCCCATAGTATTGAAGATCAATTACTTCCTTTGAAGATCGCCGCAATCGCTTGAGTCTTGCCAGTCCCCTTAGCCGATTGCAACGCCACAATCCCAGTTTTAGGAATGTAATCGGGGATTTCATATCGATCCAATTGAAACATCACATTCATCGATAAACTCTTAAACGGCTTAAACGTAAGTTGGCAATCTTGTTGATATTCCCATGTGTAGGTATTGAGAGAAATGGCAGCCAAGTTGACCTGATGGAAAGCATCAATTCCACGCTCAACAATGAAATCATCAACACCAGTTTTATCAGTACCTTCCAGCAAAGGCAGCTCAACTACCTTAACGAGGCAATCCGCATCCGCAAATAGCTTGCCAGTCTTGACCGTAGCAAGAAAAACATCATGCTTAGTTTTTTCCTTAGTTTCGGCATCAAAGCAGAATAAGACCTGACGCTTGGGAGTCGCGAACATAGCTAGATAGGGTTGCAGAGCCAACTTACCATCTGCACCTTTAGTCCGTCCCATCGTAATGCCACTCAAAGAGATCGCCACATAACCCTGAGATAACAAGCAGCAAGACTTTTTCATCCCCTCACAGATGAAGATCGGAATTTCAGGATGTTCAGCTACCCAAGCCCAAAAATTAACAGAATCAGGTAAAGCCGAGAAATCAACCTCCAGACCATAGCGATCGGCTACCTTTTGCCAAATTGATTGAGGAACTAAAGCAAAACCACCGACCTGTCAGCGTTTAGCAGGATTCTCATACTTACGGGGTTTCCCCTTTTTGTGATCGATTAGAGGTTTGCTAAGCTTGACTTGGAACACTTCAGGCTTTTCGAGAATGGGATTCCAAGAATGAATGAGCGCTCCAAACAGCTCTGGACGCTGTTGTTTCCCAGATTGCCAGACAGTCCGCCACTTAGCAGGATTCCAATTCAGAGCCTCATGGATTGGGTAGTTGACTTCACCCCCACTTTCAACAATTTCATCTGCTATAATTTCCACATTAGAATCAAAAAGTTCAGGCTCGATCGCACTGCCATCAACCTATTCACGGTAAACTAAATCCGAGAAAGAACGTAGATCTAAAGTTGTTGATTTCATCTTTAATATTAAATAAAATAACTACGGTTTTGGTACAAAACATTAAATTTAACGTTTTATGACACAAGAAATATGCTCGGTTGCAACACCCGATAGGAGGATAATTTCAAAATATAGGTGAGGATCTGTGTTGTTTCAGGAGAAATTAATTTAATAAAGCATAGTAGAAAAGCCTAATTATTGGGAATACTTTTACCAAATTCTACCCTTTTATATATATTTTCGACATACAGATATCGTAAAACATCAAAAACGCACTTGAATATTGAGAGCTAGTTCATGAAAAAGCAAAAAGCAGACAAGCAGAAAAGCCTAAAAGCAAAGGCTGCAAAGGTGAAGACTCCTAGAGTTATGCCCGATGTATCAGAGTATATTAGGCTGTACAAAGAAGAAAACTACCCGATCCGAGACATAGCAAAACACTATCAGGTATCGGTTTCAACGGTATATAACGCGATGGTCGTATCAGGGTTTAGTGAATTTAGACCCAAACATGCGCGAATGAGCCACACAAGGATGTCTAAAGAAGAACAGGCGATCGCCCTATACCAAACAGGAGTGACAAGGACAGCCGTAGTCCAGAAGCTCAATATCTCAGCTAGGACTCTCAACCAAGTCCTAGAAAAGCATGGAATTCCCATTCGTCGAGGGATTGATTTAGTCACCTCCGCCAATCGCGCCGCCCAGTATCACAAAGCTTATAACGATCACCACCTAAGTCTAAGAGAAACCGCAGAACTATTTGGAGTATCCCATCCGATTATCCTGCGGGAACTAAAGCGCAATGGCTACCCGATTAGGCAAAGCGTAGACTCTAAAAATCGTCCCACCTTTAAGCTAAAACACAAACTGGGAGGCATAGTAGGCTTACCCACACCAAAGCTTACCCCAAAACAAAAAGAACGCCGCCAGATCTTGATGCGGATCAGGCAGAGACGCGAAGATAATCAAAAGCTCAAGCGCCTTAAGAACTACAACCGTGCCAAAGAATATTGGCAACTGATAAATGAAGGCGGGTTAGACTTTGAGGAAGTGGGTAAACTATTTGACCTGTCAGGTAAAACCATAGAACGGGTAATTGTCCGAGCAGGAATCGACATTTCCGAAGTAGCACGAAGAGAAAAAGCTGCCGCTTTCAAAGAAGAACAAGTAATCGCGCAGAAATATTGGGAGCTATATAGCAAACCAATGAGCCTAGACGAAGTGGGCACAATCTTCGGGCTAAGCGATTCCACGGTTAGAGCCGTGTTAATTAGACATGGATATGAAATCAGGAAGCGCGGCAGGATTGAGAATAGCGATCGCAACCAGATGAAACCAAGGCAGCCGAAACCCAAAAAAAATAAGCAGCAAGCCATCATCCCAGCCGAAAATATGGAAGCAACGGGAAAAGCATTAGATCTGCTAATTTCAAATACAAAGGTTAAGTAATCTGCATTATGAATAGCTTTTGCTGTAAATGTTACTTGTTTACAAAAACATATTGATCAGATTATTGAACATAGTGTTTTTTTCGATTAATGATATTTGCAACCAAAATCAACGCTGATCTTCATATACCCTCTGGGTTTCAGCACCATACCCAGAGAGGACACTAACATTTAGGATATCTCTATATTATTGACAGTAGCAACGATAAATTAAGGGTTTCAACCTTACATTATTGAGAATACAGCTATTTTTAGAGAGACTCTTTAGTTAATTTAAAAAACACTATATCCAATGAATTGGATATAGTGTTTTTTCGATTAATATTCGGTGTAATAAAATCAACGCCGATCTTCATATACTCTCTGGTTTTCAGGCAAAACCCAAAGAGCGCACAAACCTTTCGTAACGTACTTACCATTGAGAATAATCAAAGCATCCTTAAGGTTTTGCTGGTCTTGCAGACAGGTCTTCAAAATGTCTCGATTCCAGTCCACGAGATTCTTTGCCATTTTGCCATCATCACTAGCTAACCAGTCTAGATCCTTTGCCGTCTGGGGATTTAGACTAGGTTGAGGAGATAGTACTTTAGCGATCGCCAAGCCCGAAACCAGCCCTGCCGCTAAGCCAATCATCAACATTCCCGCACAGAAACCAATGAAGGGCAAGCTAATCGCCCGCCAATAACCTTGGGATTCCTGATGCTGTTTGTTTTTGAGGATATTCGCGATCGCCTGACTAATCGCTACCTCCTGTTCTTTAACCGCAGTCTCGCGCAGAGTCGCCAGAAAGTCACGAAACTTCTGAATACCAACATCAAAGCCTTTGGCTAAGGCACTTTGGAGCAGGTTGGGTGCAGTAGCCACCGTTGCGGCAACTTGGGCATTAGACAAGAAAATCGCAATGTAAGGATCGTTTTGAGGAATGCCAGACTTAGCCACAATCTCATAAATTTTGGCTTTGACCGTGGGATCGTAATCATGAATAGCAATATCCAGATAGGTTTTGGGTTGAGGATCGCTATTCATACTAGGACTTTGCTTCTTTTTTCTGGATGTTTTGAGGCAAGAGATTTGTGGATTCAAAGGCTTTGTAAGCATCTCTGAGGAAGGTTTTGATTTGATTCCTGCCAATGATGCCAAATTCGGAGTAGTTAGAAGCCTCATCAAAGGTTAGGCGTTTAGCATTGATTTCAATGCGCCTACCATCTCCCAACTTCGGAAAATCAATCACGGCTACACCATATTCGGCGATCGCCTTCTGGATTGCTTCATGCTCGTGGAAATAGCCCCATTCATCACAGCGACCCCAGTTTTTGATAAACACATGGGTGATGTAGCCTTGGTAATGCTCTAGCGACTCGATGAATAACTCGATTGAGTCACTTTCACCATCACTGACGAACCACTTGATGAAAGACACGCCATGCTCTTTGCCCAAGTCTAGTAAGCCTTTCGTATTAATCCATTGGGATACAGCACGATGGGCTTGAGCGGGTAAATTGACAACGACAGTTTTCTTGAGCGCATAGTCAAAAATAGAATCAGGGACATCAGCCATTTTCTCGTTTTCAGAGAAAAAAGCAGCCTTACTGTCTTTGTAAATGTTGAGGACAGTGGGATTGCTGCGATCCGCTTCAATGCCAGCTAATGGGATGGCACGATCCTTGAGATATTGGAGCATGGTTCGAGCAACCCAACTTTTTCCCACTCCACCTTTTTCACCATCGATCAGATTAATAATTGCCATAAAGTTACCTCCTAATAACGATTGTAGTGTTTCAAGATTTTCTGTTGTGCTAAGTAGTCATCATCGTCGTCATCGTCTACAGGTACAGACTTGGGGACGATACTTTTGGGATTGCTGGTTTTGATGCTATTTGGCTTTACTAATGAGATCGGTTGAGTGCGATCGCTACTGTCTACATCGGCAAGAGTTTCCATAGCAGAGGGGATATTCTCAATGCTATCCGACAAACTTGCAATTGGTTGTTGAGTTAAGTCAGATTCTAACGATTTGTTTTGTTGTAAAGCCTTTTTTGCCCTAGCGGTATGGGTTTTAGCTTTAGTCCCAGCCTTTTTTTGTTTCTCGTTAATTCGCCATATATACTGCTTTATTGTTTTAGCAGAGATATCGACGTGAAGCTCATCTTTCAGGTTTTGACTAATTTCGTTATATGTACTTCCTGAAGCAAGTAAAGCTCTGACAGCATCCTCAAGGAATGAGATGATGTCTACTTTCCTTGTCAGTTTATCTTTGTTTTTGATAGATGCAAACCACCGATCAGATAGCTCTGTCAACTGCTCTGTGGCTACCTCTACAACTGTTGAGCAAGGTCTGTTTTCAGGCATTGTTTTTTAGCTGATTGTTTGTCTATAAGTCTGGAATCTCAGATAACAAGTGCTGCGATGAAGGTAATTTAGAGAATTTGTTGATTTGGGGAACTCCATAAATATGTGGATTAGTTGATGAATTTATCATAGCCACAAACGCAATAATAAAAAGTCTTTTTTTATATTAATCTTGCTTAGGAATATTAATCTCAATCACTGAAACCTTTACTCAGATTATATCCTAAGGATTTTTGGTCAGATCTATTTTTTTTAGGCTTTGAGTAAACAATCTGTAGACTGTGAATAGATTTTCTATAGTCTCTTATCCCATTGAGAAGATAGTTGAATTTCCTGTAAACCATTCATAGAATACTTATGGCTTACCTATAGACTTTGCGTAGATTCTCTGTAGAACTGCTAAATACATTGGGTAATAATATGTAGACTGCTAGTAGACTTTATGATAACTATCTGTTGACCTATAGTAGCTTCTTTATCGATTATCTATAGGCTTTTAGGAGAACTTTTGTAGACTATAAATAAACTCCCTATTGATTTCCCTTAGATTTTCTGTAGATTTCTACAGACCTTGGATAAAAATATGTAGTCTATTAGTAGACTTTTTGATAATTATTTGTTGACTCTTTATAGATTATTTATAGATTACTTGTAGAATTTTGTAGATTGTCAAGTAGATTCCCTATAGATTCTCTGTAAATTGCTATAGACTTTGTATAGAAATCTGTAGATTCTTATTAGTTTTTGTAATAACTATTTGTTGATTTTCGTTAGATTTTTGATTGATTGTTAATAGTCTTTGTGTATAGGCTTATGTAGATTATTAGTAGTCCCTGTGTAGAATATAGCAAATTTCAATCTAGTGAGGTACAGTAGCAGGAATGGGTAAACCAAGAGAGAAAATCTGAACTAGAAAGACCATTAAAAGCATCTTCAAGTGAATTGAGCAAATCAGGATAATTTCTTGCACCAATAGACCGCAGAATACTCTTAATCTTTGACCAACAATTTTCAATGGGTGAAAAGTCAGGAGAATAAGGAGGTAAATAGATTAGAGTCGCTCCCGCCGCCGCAATCAAAGCTTCGATATTTTCGCCCTTATGAATAGAGCAATTATCCATGAATACATAAGCACCAGCCCAAAGCTTAGGAACTAGTTTAGGCGCAATAAAAGCTTCAAAGGTAAGACTATCAGCAGCCCCTAAGATACTAACTTGGGTCAGCAAGCCGTTAAGTCCTATCGCACCAATCACAGAAACATTTTTACCCCGTTTAAGTGGTTTTGAGCCTCTGGCTCTTTTTCCCTTGGCTGAACGGGCAAACAATCTGGTTAGCGCTAAATTTATTCCTGATTCATCAATAAAGATCATCTCCTTTGCCAGAATTCCTCGCACTGATTGCCAGAAATCAAAGCGCTGTTGCTGTACTCTTTCGCTCTCTTTTTCCGTTGGATGTAATGTTTTTTTTGAAGGTTATATTTAGCTTCTTGAGCATTCTATACACAGTGACTCGGCTAATCAGGACTCCAGTATGCTCATGCAACATCTGGCTTAACTCCTCAAGCGTTGCATCATTATTTTCCTCGGCTAATTTCTCTAGTACTGCTAGCTGCTCATGGTTCAGTTTTGTTGGGGTTTGCTCTGTTCGCTTCTTTGGTTCAACATGACCTGTCTCTCGATATTGCTTGATTATCTTTTCGATGAAACTCAGTGCCACGTCAAATTGCTTGGCTAATTTTCGCTGCGATATTTTGCCTTCTTCAGACAGCTTGATTATCTTTTCTCTCAAGTCTATTGAATATGCTTTCATGCTCAGTCGTCACTAAAAAACTTTCTCTTCTTTTCTTCTACAATGTACTGCACTAGACTGGAATTTGCTATATAAGTAGACTCTTCATAGATTTCTTGTAGATTTTGGGCAAACTATCATAAGTCCATATGTAGACTTCTGATAGAGATTAGCTAGACTCTCTGTATGCTCTCCTGTAGGCGTTCTGTATATTAGTTGTAACTTTTTGCGAACGAGTTTGCGCCGTTTCAGGGGTGTGCGGGGTTTGGAGCAAGCTATGTTGCTTGTCGGACAAGAAATCGCGCTATCGCTTGATTTTTGTTCGACAGCAACATGACCGCTTGCCAAGGGGGAATTCCCCCTTTGGATTCCCCCTTAATAAATTCAAAGCTTCAAATAAAAAAACTGAGTTGCAATTAATTTTGCAAGAATTAAATTTTTGTAGAAATGGAATATTTTGAAATTCTAGTTTGCATAAAAAATGTAGACTATGATTATAATTAGCGAGTCCATCTCGCCGAATTTCTTGCTTTTGAATATTTTTTCAACAGCACTTGTACAGAATAAACTTTAGGAATAGCAGTAATGACTTTATCCGTTAAATTCACGGTACGCATGACTGAAAATGAGAAAGTTGTATTGGATGAAAAAGCTAAGAGACTGAATGTTAAATCGAGTAAATTTGTCCGCTATGCAGTTTTTAAGTACGAGCCACAATCATCACTAGCTCCAATGACTAGCGTTGATTGGGATACATATCACCTGTTAGGACAAATGAAATTTGAGTTGAATAAAATTGGTACTAACATTAATCAGTTGACACACGATGCTAATTTAAGTGTGATGATGGGTAGTCCTATGCAGTCGCAACTTGATGAATTTCAAAAGTTATCTGGTTTTCTCAATCAACTTGCTTCATTAATATCCGATGTTCGCTCTCAAATTACTACGAATGCAGGTTTAACCCCACAGGAGGAGTAGGAAAGAAGCATGATCGGCAAAATTATTAAGGGTAGAGGCTTTCGGGGATGCCTGTCCTATGTACTGGAAAAAACTGGTGCAGAAATTATTGACACAAATATGGATGGTGATAGCCCTCGTAGTCTTGCGAATGAGTTTTCTCTATCGCGACAGTTAAGACCAATGCTCAATCAAGCAGTTTGTCATATTTCTCTAAGCCTTAGTCCTGATGAACATCTTAACGATGCTTCTTGGCAGCAGGTGATTGCCCAATACCTTAAGGACATGGGTTTTATCAATAATCAGTATGTTGCTGTGAAGCATACCGATACAGCAAATCATGAGCATGTTCATTTAGTTACGAGTCGAGTGAAAATGGATGGCTCTGTTGTCTCGGATAGCTGGGATTGGACGCGCAGCCAAGAATCGATCCGAAAACTGGAAAAGGATTTTGGATTAGCATCAGTTCCGTCAAGTCGGACAAGCGATCGCCAAGAGGAAACCTATCGCCACATTGAAAAGGAGAGAAAAACAGGCAAACCTTCAGTCAAGAAGCAACTTGCTAATAAGATTAGTGCTGCTTTGGCTTATGCCAAGTCACTACCAGACTTTATAGAGCAGCTAAATCGCGATCAAATTCGAGTAAAAGTTGAACGCGATCGAGAGGGAAAGCCCAGAGGCATTGCTTACAAATACGATGGAGTTAGGCTGTCTGGCTCAAGTGTAGGCAAAGCATACTCGCTGCCGCGTATTTTGAAAAAATTGGAAAATTCGTCTAGTGAGACTGTAAAACCTAATATCTATAACTTGAAGCCTCATATATCGCAGGTAATCATTGAACAGATAAAAGCAGGGATGACCATGCCCCAGTTTATTGAGCAGCTTCGACAATCAGGCGTGGATGCTCATGTCAAATACACCCGCAATAAGAAGGTTAAAGGTATTTCCTATAGTTTTGGAGATAACAGCATTCAAGGTAATGAATTAGGAAAAGAGTTTAGCTGGGGCGGACTTCAGAAACATTTGCAGGTAAATTACGATCCAGTGCGTGATATGCCGATTATTCTGGAGATGCAGGAAGCTAATTCTAAGCTGACAAGTCAAGAATCTCCTCCTCAAGCATCCGAAGGACTATCAGATAGTTTATTTGCCGAGCTTGCACTGGAACTAGAAAGATTGCGATCTTTACAATTACCCAACCCAATTCAGCCTGAGAATGTGCTTGAAAATAAGACCTCAATTACCCCAGAGCATGAAGGCATGGATAAGGCTCAGATGGTCGTCTCACTCTGTCATCAACTCCTCAATGAGCTAGGGGCTGATAGTTTTGGAGAAGTGAGTAAAAACTCTTACGGTATCCAACGAAGTGGAGATAGTCTAACCGTTGAGAGATTAAGAGGCGATCGCCAGATCATTTTGCAGGTTAAGGGACAGGAAATTGAATTTGCTAATTTGAGCGAATTGGACATTCGACAATTTGAACAAGCTTGGCATCATCGATCTAAAGCACAGCAACGAAGTATTGACTCACAATTCCAAATTTGTATCTTGTCAATGCACGGTACATAAGTAACGATCTCCCATTTCCACTTAACCAAACATTCCTTATGCATATTGCTCCATGAAAAAGATCACGATTGGCGATCGCTACTATATCAATGGATTTGCACTCATTGGTAAAATGGGATTGCCTTCTTACTATTGTCAGACAACAAATAAGTTCAAAGATTCTATGCAAATTCAAGCGCTTTCTCGTTCGACACTCTCCTCTGCAATTGAATTAGCAAACCTAGTTTTCCCCTATCAAAAAGTACTAGAAAGAGCGGACTTAGCTTTCAAACTGAGCTTGACATCTGGATGGACATCAAAGCTAATTCTTCAACTAGTGAGTATTGCAGAGCCTCGTTATTGGGTTGCTCTGAATGAGGATGGAGATGTAACAGGGGTAACTGGACTTTACAAATATCTTAAGGACAAAGATGACTCACTTTGGTTGGGCTGGACTTGCGTTTCTCCTTTGGCACGAGGCAAGGGAATTGGCGGACAGTTAGTAGACTTTGCGATCACAAAAGCTCGTTCTGAGGGCAAGAAGTTTTTAAAGCTTTATACTTCCAACCATCCCAATGAATCCGCCGCACAGCATCTTTATGAACGTAGAGGGTTACAAATCGTTGGTGAAGGAGAATTACAGGGAAGCAGTTTCAAGAGAATATATCGCCAACTAGATCTCACAAACGAAAATAATTATCTTAGCTAACGTAAACAGTGATTAATCTGGCTTAACCGACTTCTAAGGGAGCGATTGCCAATGAAGCACAACTAGTTGAATCGTTGGGCATGGAATATATTGCAATTTCTGTGAATTGGGAAGATCCGACAATGGCTGATTTAGACGAATTTCTGTAAGCAATGAAACAACGCTAACAGCAAAAAATCTTTAGTAGAAAGGTAATGTGGAATCAATAATATTGCATAAGTAACTTTTAAAAGCTTTACTATGTAAAGCTTTTAAAAGTTACTGATTTGAGTTTTCGCTCAAAACTTTATAGCTTTGAACAAATAAACTTAAGTTTGATTACCCAAACCAATTCCACCCATGATTTTCCCAATAGCGCTGGAAATCACTTCAGGTTCAGGCGCGGCTTTCTTTGTTTCTAAAGCTGCCCATGTCAATGAACCGACTATGCCATCAGCATCAAGGTTGTGCTCTGTCTGAAATTTAATGACAGCAGCCTCAGTTTGATCACCAAACACACCATCAGCATTGATTTCTAATAATGATTGCAGGAGAGTTACCTCTTCACTGGCATCTCCTTTGTATAACTCTGCATGCGCCATAATAATTCTCCGATAAAAACTTAGATTTGGCAAAACCAAAAATTCAACCTCATAAGCTTATGCTGCATCCGCAAGTTAATCAAAAAACCTCAAGGATTTAGTAAGAATTTCGGTAGTCATCTGGAGGTAAGAATAGACTAGGATTGAGAATCTGCAAACTTAGTTAACCGTTGGGCTAGATAAGTATATCTATGCCGATCGCTAACTTGTTTGACCGCCAACCCGATCGCTTTCGACTCCCCGACGATAATGACAAGCTTTCGCGCACGAGTCAGTCCAGTGTAGAAAAGATTACGAGAAAGCATCAGAAAATGCTGCATAAACAGAGGCATGATTACCACAGGGTACTCGCTGCCCTGCGCTTTATGGATTGTCGTTGCTCTAGCCAGAGCAATCTCATTGAGATCGGCATAATCATAGGTCACTTGCCGATCGCCAAATATCACTGTGACTTCCCGTTCCTCTAAATCGACACCCGTAATCGAACCAATGTCACCATTAAAAACCTCACGGTTGTATAGCTGTCGCCAAGTGTATTAGGACGCAGAAGCGGCCAGAACAGATTCCATGGCATCACGTAAATTGTCAGAATTGCGTAAAAGTTTGCGAATTCGATGCTTCAACCAAGC
>NZ_JACJQA010000054.1 GCF_014696355.1 Pseudanabaena sp. FACHB-1998
CTATCAGCAGGATTTGCCATAATTCATCTCGCCTTCCTTTTGCCTTGCGCGGATCTGGTATCTCTTTGAGATAATCAACTAGACTATTACTCATTTTCTGGCTTATTTAACTTTATTGGATTAAATTATTACAAAATACCTCTACGTCTGTCACTAGCCTTTTTCTGGTTCCTCCTAACCTTTCTTGAAATAACCCTGCCCTTCCAAGATTGGGGCTATGCACACAAAACTGTTTGTCATGGGGTAGGTGAATATGCAAGAGATGAAGATGGTGATGGCTTTTGTGAAGTTCATGTCAATACGATGGAAGGCTTTTGGTCGCTTTTGCGTTCTTGGTTACGTCCTCATCGTGGTATTTCTCAAGAAAAGTTGCCTGTATATTTGAGCTTCTTTGAGTTTGTTCATAATGCTAGGAGAAGAGGTAAAGCTTTGCTCTGTGCTTTGCTTCAATCTCTACTTGCTTTACCTCCCCGTTTCACCTATTGAGCCTTAATTTTTTCCTTTAGTCAGTTCTACATCCCATTATCTCCCCACTGACTAAGCTTTTCATGGTAGTGAAAACACTACTAACACGGGCAACCTTTATAAATGACATCATCTACATTTGCTCATTACTGTCTAATTTGTGTCACAGGTGACAGTATCGATGCTTGTCAGCAAAATTGAGGTTTATTTCAATAAAATTTTGATCTTTTGTCGATCAGATCTTAAGCGATCGCTGTATGCTTAAATTGCAGTTTTTTATCTACAGGAGATTACTTACCTAGTTTTCCCCCTTCAGATACAAAAAAGCCAGTGACTTCGACCTCACCAGCTTTCTTGTAAACCCGAAGGTTTTTAAATTTAATATCCGAAAATGGACAGATGTTGCTTTGGAACGGCAATTTTGTTCAGCGCTTCTCTATATCTTAACGCAAGATATAAGTTTAGCAATAGTTTTTGCTGCGAATTTTTTTAATTTTTTGCAAAAACCAATAAGTGATTATTGAACTGAATTCAAAAAGTCTGTCTGTTTTCTGATTGAAGTCGCTACAAACCTTACAATCAGGACAATCTAGATGTTTTTAATTTTGCAACTCTTGCAGGCGCAGATCTTTGTTGAGATCTCCCTTAGCAAGCTCATGGGAGGTCAAAACTAATGGCTTCCTTAAATAATCAGTATTCTTCTCGTAAGTTTTCACCAGCCAAGTCAAATAATCCTTGTCCCATCTGCGATGACATCAAGGGCAAATGTAGAATTGCTTCGGATAATCAAGATTTTGTTTTGTGCATGACCCATCCCAGTGATGTTGGTCTGACGGATTGGAAATATTGGGGCGAAACTAATGGCAGCTACTTTGCGGGTAAGTATGTCCGCAAGCATCCTGAGTCTGAGTTGGAGCGCCAAGAGCGTCACAATAGCAATTTAAGACTGCGGCTGGCTCAGCAAAAGGCGAAGCGAGATGGTTTGGCGAAGTTGCCTGATGTGACTCAACGCGATCGCCTTTATCAAGGTTATTTACACAAACTTAATTTAGATAGTTTAGATAGAGCGGATTTAGTTAGCCGTGGTTTGTCTGAGCTTGAGATTAATCATTTAGGGGCTAAATCAACTAATTCTGGCTATATTCTGCCAATTAAGCATCCTCAAGGACAAATACTCGGTTTTCAAATCCGTTTACGTGATGCAAATTCTGGGCGCTATCGCTGGCATAAGCCTTTTGGCATCTCGGCGCAGCAACAAAATGGTGAATTGCCTCTTGCCTTTCACGGTGATATTCAGGTTGATTGTCAGCGTGTAGTTTTAGTCGAAGGTACTGGCGTTAAACCCTATCTTGCTTCTAAATTGCGTGGTTGTGTGGCAATCGGCGCTTCGGGTGGTCAGTTTGTCGCTAGTAAAGAAACTTTACAAAGTTACTTTGACGCGATTGGGGCTAAACCTGAGTTAACTCGTTTGGAATATGCAATCGATGCGGGTGATGCGGCTAATCCGTCCGTGATGCGTCGCCATGAGAAAAATCTTGATTTTCTAGCTGAGCTAGATTTTGCAATTGACATTCTCTGGTGGGGTCAGTTTACTAAAACTGATGATGATATTGATGAGTTATCTGGTGAGGTAGCGATTCAGCTTTTGACGGTTGAGCAGTTTTTCCAAATTGCTAATTATCAAACCAAACCCAAGTTTTCACCGTTTCAATGGTTGAAAGATAGGCTTTTTCCAAAGAAGACTGCCAAGGGTTTTACTAATAAATCTCAAGTTAGGCGATCGCCTCAATCGGTCTTACCCCAATTTGAATATGAGTCGGGGACAAGATTAGAATCTTGGCGTGATTCATTACTAACTCAAAAACATGTCCTTGATGCTTCGGCGACGGGTACGGGCAAAAGTTATGATGCAGGGCGCTTGCGTCCTGAAATGTTTGATGGTGTTGAAAGAATTATCTATATATCTAATGATTCGCGTAATGTCACGACTTCCACTTTGCAGGATTGGGCGATTCTGCCTGCTCGTCATAACGGTCTAGTTTCCAAGTCAGGTAAGTTACGTCGTGCTAAATCGGGTGAGGATTTGCATACTCATGCGAATTGCTCTCGGACCGGGGCGATTTCGGCTCTGCGCGATAAGGCAATTTCCGATACTAAGGTCATTTGTGAGACTTGTCCTTTGCTTAATGCTTGTCGTGGTAGTTCGGGTGATGGGTTTGGGTTTCGTCATCAAAGGGCGATCGCTTTTAATTCTAAGATTTTACGTTCTCATCCCATGAGTTTACCTAGTCCTGATGAGTTTGATTATTCAAAGACTGTATTAATCTGGGAAGAGGTGTCAGAAAGTTTGACAACTATGCGTCAGATTTCGGTTAGTCGAGATGATGTGGATAAAGCGATCGCCCTTTTGTCTCGTTCTCATCTTGACCATAAGCAGCAAATTATTGATGTGCTGAATAAGTTACATGAGTTGCTGGGTGATAAGTCATACCACGGGCTAGATTTTCATGGAATTAAATCGGCTATTCCTGAAATTATTGATACGACTTTGCTGGCTGAATTGCTAAAACCCAATCTATCAATTCTCGATACGGTTGATGGAATTGCCGATTCTGAGTTTGAAAATGCTAAGGGTAAGGATAAGCGAGAGTTAGCGAAACTTCATGCTTTGCTGAAACGAGAAACTACTTTCCATGCTGATGAAATTAGACAAAAGATTGACCATGAGGTTCTAAAACAATGGCTAGTGGAGTTTTTAGATGTTCTCTCTGGGGCTATTTCCCACGGTGATCTGCATATTCAATATGAAAGGTTAACAGTTTCTCTGGGCGATGAGCGCTTACGGGCGATCGCTCACAAGTCGGCTGCTAATCTTTATCTGGATGCCACGATTGATGTCACAGATCTAGCAATGCGCCTCAATGCTCCTGTTCATACGATTAAGCAATCTGGTGAATTGGTGATGCCGCCGATTTTTCAGGTCAATAATCTAGGACGTTTGGGAATGCAGCGTCGTGAGGAAAAGACGGCTAAGGTTGAGGCGATTATTGCTCATCTTACTGAGCTTGATCCCACGACTAGGGTGATTGATTTTAAAAAGTTTGCTAAGTCGGATACTCATGGCTTTTGGTTCCGTGATTCCCGTGGCTCCAATGATTTCAAAGCGGCTAAAACTTTTGTGATTGTCGGCACTCCTTGTGCCAATATTGCCATGCTTCGCGCTGATTATGTTGCGATGACGGATTTGCATCCAACTGAGAAAGATCCCGATTTTGCGGCGTTTGTCGATCGCCATATTTTGGCTACCGTTATGCAGTGTTTTGGTAGGAAGGCTGGCGATCGCTTTCGGAATGGTGATGCTATTTACTTTTTGTCAGATTTTGATTTGGGTGATATGCCCCATACGCTCATCAAATCTGGTGATATCACTGCTAAGGCGATGTCTAATTTGGAGCTTTTGCAGCTTAAGGTAGCTCAGGTGATTGATTCTGTTGCCGATGGTGGGTTTGATTTGCTCAATGCTTCTCAACGACAGCTATGCCAGTATTTTGATATTTCCCGTGGTGCTTTGCTACATCATTTTGATTGGATCAATTCGTTATTAGATACTCTATATAACCAATTGATCCATAGTTTTAATGAAAATCTGTTTGCTCTTAATGATTCTCATGAGCTAGCAATTGTCGATCTTTGGGCTGGGACAACTGAGTTATTTTTGGCTGAAGATATACCGATAAAAGATACCTTGTTTGGGATTTTTGAGTTCTTTGCCAAACATATTCCAAACTATTTACATAGTCATGTTTTGGTACGGCTCTCTGCTGACGCTCGTCATAAGTTGTTCTTAAATTTAGCTGTTTTGGCGTTCTAGCTGACTATAGTTGAACTCATCTTAAAACCCTAAATTTAGCTAAATATTCTTCTCCACTGCGTGAGGAGATTGAATTGCTCACTAGTGAAATGTTGGATGTGTCAAAACTAGCTGAGAATAAATCTTGGATTTCCTCAATTGTTGTGCCGAATGGCGGTCCATCAGGTTGATTGTGCGCCCAGAATAAGGCAATTAATTCTCCCGTTGATTTTAAAATTGACCGCACCATTTTCACATAATCGCGGCGTTGTTCGGGACGAATCGCGCAGAAGCAAGTATGTTCGATCGCATAGTCGAAACTGTTTGGAAATTCTTGAGGCAATTCAAAAATATCTCTTTGCAGAAATTGCATTGATATTTCCATTGTTTGGCTTAGCTTTTGCCCAAGGGCAATTGCGCTTAGCGCAAAGTCAAAACCAATCGTATCAAAGCCATGTTTGGCAAATAAAATCGCATCATGTCCTTGACCACAGCCTATTACTGCGGGTTTTCCCGCGATCGGCGCTTCACTTGATGCTAATAAACTTGCCAAGGGAGGGGCTGCCATGCCGATATCCCATTGGGCTGTATTTTCTTGATAACGTTGTTCCCAATATTGGGGATCGGTTGTTAATAGCATAGACTTGGTTAGACCGAGAATGTTCAGGTAAGTGACTTAATGAAACTATTGTCAGATTGGGGTATCACTAGCGATTGGTGGCGTGGTTTACGTGGTGAATACTGGGTGATTGCTCAGGGTATTTTATTGTTCTGCTTTGCAATTTTACCGAATGCTCAACCTAGTTTCATCAATGTAGATTCACCTGTTGTGCCCTATGTAAGTTTAGGGCTAACTGCTGTTTTTGGTGTTGGCGCAATGATCTTGTTAGGGCGATCGCTTTTCGATCTTGGTCAAAATCTGACTCCATTACCGCATCCTAGGGATGATGGACAGTTAGTGCAAACGGGTATCTATAGTTTGGTGCGACATCCTTTATATAGTGGTGTTATTTCTCTTGCCTTTACTTATGCCAGTTGGCAAATTAGTTGGGTACATTTTCTGGGTGCGATCGCTCTATTCCTTTTCTTTGATGCTAAAGCGAGAAAAGAAGAAGTGTGGCTTACAGAAAAATTTCCTGCATATTCCAACTATCGCACTTCTGTAAAAAAGCTAATCCCTTGGATTTATTAGTTTATGAGGGTTCTTCCTGCTCGATTAAAGCTTCAATCTGAGCTACAAGTTTTTCTAAAGACTTTTGCTTTTTCTTGTCATTCCAGACCGATGACTTTTTGAGTTTCTGCATAGATGTGGTAAATCTAGTTTTTAATGTGACAGGTTTCTCAGTAGTTTGACCTGCTTTGATATAGCGAATTTTTTCCTTGATCTGCGCTAGAGATAGACCCTCGTTAATAGTTTCAGTTAGTAATGATTGCCGAAGATCGGCATCCTTAATCGTGGCGATCGCGGTTGCTTTGGTATATTCGATTTGTCCTTGGCGTAGTGACTCTAGTACTTCTATCGGCAAATTTAGTAAAGGCAATCGATTAACGACAAATGACTCCCATTTAACAGTCTGCAATGATTCAAAGATACTGATAACTTTATTTGAGATCTCAGATAAAAGGTCGTCACGATCTGATTCAGGAGTTACTCGCATTTTGTAAAGATTGGAGATTACTGATTTCTCAGGAATTGCTAATCTGAGCGATAGGATCTGAAGTATTGCCTCCGTCTCTTCAACTGGGTTTAAATCTTCGCGTTGTAAATTTTCTACAAGTGCAATTTCATAGGCTTGCTCATCAGTTAACTGATGGATTACAGTAGGAATCTTTTCCAGTCCTAATTCCTTCGCTGCACGAAATCTACGTTCGCCTGCAACTAATTCATAGCCAGTATTTACAGATCGAACAATAATTGGCTCTAAAATTCCATGATGACTAATTGACTCTTTCAACTCTACCATTTTGGCAGGATCAAAATAACGTCGGGGTTGCTGTTTGGGTAAAGAGATATCACTGATTAAGATTAATCCGTCTGTTGATATATTATCATTTTCGTTGTCGTCATCATCAAAAAGAGCAACATTTGACAGTTTAGTTTGGACTTTTGTTGGTGGTTTTCTCATAGTTTTTCCATTGTCTCAGATACTTCATCAAAAATTTTTAAAATCGTACCATTGCTTCCCTTTTTGTTGTTGCTGATAAATGCGCCAAAAGGTTTAAGAGCTTTTGTTGCTTCTGCTAATGCTGTAGCGCGAGGCAGTGGTGAAAATACTTGAGCAATAGACGCAAGTTGTTCATTAATATCAAACAATGTCTGTTGATCCATTGCTGTCGAAGAAGCATACATCGTAGGCAAAAAACCTGCCAACTTCAGATTTTTATTCAGCCTTTTTTGAACCTTCTTGATCGTGCCAAGTAATAGGTCAGTTCCCATTAAAGCTTTAAATTGTGTTTGAATTGGTACAAGTACATGGGTTGCTGCTACCAAGCTAATTACACTTAAAATGCCTAAACTTGGTGGGCAGTCAATGATAATAAATTCATAGATATCAAGGAAAGGTTCAATGGCATCTTTGAGCTTAAATTCTCGTAATTCCTCAAGAACTAGCTGCTGCTCGGCTTTTGCAAGATTTAGGTTGGCTGGGCATAAATCCATCGAATAAAGATTACCAATAATTGGTAAAGCGATTGGCGATTCTCCTTCATCTTCAGCAATTAAAGAATTATAGACACTTAATTTCAATGTCCTTGTATTAATACCCATGAATGCGGTGAGTGATGCTTGAGGGTCCATGTCTATCAATAGGGTTTTATGTCCTCTGCTGGCAAGGTTGTAGCCAAGATTTTGGGCTACAGTTGTTTTCCCCACGCCTCCAGCTTGATTAAATACCGCGATTACTCGGCTCATTCTATCTCCATTTACTCTAGTCTTAGGGGTGCTAAATTTTAAAAACTATATAACATAGCTGGAGATTTTCAGCAGGTTTAAGCACTGATAATTCTTATCATAACGTTATGATAAGAATTAAATGATATGTTTTTACGTCTATTTAGATTGTTTAAGCTATAGAAAATATAGCCTGAAATTATTTCGTTTTAAGTGGCAATATTTTTATCATAACGTTATGATAAAAATCAAGCAAAATCTTTTTAAAGTGTATTTCGTTGTAGAGCGTAGCACGACTTATCAAGCTAAACATTGAATATCATCGTTCATTGCCATCTCAATTATTGATGATCGCATAAAAAATTTAAACCTAGAATCTATGCCGAATATATTCGAACTATCCCAAGAAGTATCTCAGCTAGAAAAATTTGAGCAAATTGTTGCTGGTAAAAATATCCAGATTGAGCGCATTATTTCCACAGGACAAACTACGACCTCTGGGCAATGGTATGACCAAGTACTTGATGAATGGGTGATTTTATTGCAAGGTGAAGCAGACCTTTCCTATACGGACGATACGAGAATAAAACTAAAAGCAGGAGATTATCTGCTCATTCCCGCTCATACAAAGCATCGTGTTGAATATACCAGCGTCAAGCCAGCCTGTATTTGGCTTGCTGTACATGGCAATTTTCACCTTAGCTAATCCAAATCTCGTTGGAATCATAAAAGTTTCCGCGTTGTTTAAGTTTGAAATCGCCCAAAAGTAAACCCAGCCAAATTTCCACGATTGGTAAAGGCAAATTTGCTTGTAAGTTTATCAAGCGGATAGGAGAAGAATTATTAGCTATGCAATGCCCGATCGCCTCAACCCAACTCGATACATCCTCCGCATGAGCCGTACTAATCGCTCGCTCAAATTCCTCCTCAAAACTAAGCAAACTTTCCTGCTCCAAAGATTGACTCAAAATCTCTTTATCAATTTCGCCAACAATTGAATTACCATTTTTTGCCTGTTCAGGAATTTTCCTACTCAGACTCGGCAACGTTTCAATAAACTGGTCAAAATCAACCATCATAGACTGACGTACATAACGATCAAACGCATCATCAGCCATGATCGGCTCACCCTTTGCCGCAGGAGAATGTAACTCCTCAAATAAAAAATTAGAGCGATCGCAAAACAAATCAGCAATTTGACATACTGCTTCCCCTGCTACTCGCAACTGCGATCGCGTATCGAGATCGACCAGAGTCAGATCTAAAAGCTCAAACACCCTTGGCAAATTCGCATCTTCAGGAGTCTGTCTAGCGATTGAAAGGACATCCCACAAATCCAACTCAAGCTGTTTAACTTTCATAACCACTCTGAAAATTAGTTAGGATGACAAGGGCAAGGACGCAAAGGACAAAGCCAAGGATCGAGACGTTCTTGGCTAGCAAATTTCTTAATCCCATAATTTGACTCTAGCAAAACCAATGCTTTCTGAACATAAGTATGCACTTGCGTCGCAACCATCCCCGCACAATGAATTGGTGGAACCGCCGCAAACTTTTCTTGCCCTTTCCAAACTTGAACAGCGATCGCATGAATTGGTGTATCAGTTCCCGATGGTCGATAAACTACAAGCACAGCCCAAAATACTGATGCAAACTCATCAATATTCACAACTAAGTCTTGATTAGCCTCAACTCGTTGACGAGAGCGAATCAGATTTCGGCGATCGCGATGACGGGCATAGGAGCGGCGACTATAGCAAACATTAGGATTCCAACAGCGATCGCCATCATTGCCATGAAGTTCTTGAGCTTGAGCCGCCGAGAGCATCGCACACTTTCTACACTTTTCGGGAATACCTTTAGTCATGTGGAAAATAAATGTGTTATGAATACATATCATTCACTAGGTATACAGTACAAATATGGCAATACAAGGAAAACTGGAATTAACTATCAAAATTAATGAATTTCCTTCTGATGTGTCCGTTGATAAAAACGGGTGGAAGTCCTTTGATTTAGATTGTGATGGTCAAATCTTTAGTGTTACTGTAAAACCCAAAGTATTTAAGAAGTTGGAAGACGCACAAGTTAATTATCCACAGTGGGTAGCGGCGATTGCGGGCAAGATGGGTGAAGCTACTGGGACAGGATTTGTTTTGCTTGAGCCAAATATCCAAGTGTTTGAGAAAAAACCTAAGGAAGCCAAACCTGCTGAAGAAGCAAGCTCCAACTAAATCTCAATCTCTTTGAAAGTTTTCTAATTTTGGGATTTCTCAAATATGCCTAGTTATAACATTGGTTCTGTAGTTACTTGTCGCGATCGCCAGTGGGTTGTTTTGCCGCCCGATCATGCTGATGTGGTCAGATTAAGACCTTTAAGCGGTAATGAGGATGAGGTTTGCGGTGTTTTCAAGAAATTGGGATTAGAAATAATTGAGTCTGCCGAATTCCCTGCGCCACAACCTGAAGCGATTCAAGATCGCCAAGCGGCTTTGTTATTGATGGATGCAGCAAGGCTAAGTTTGCGGAATGGGGCGGGACCTTTTCGGAGCTTGGGGAGATTGTCGGTTTATCCGCGTCCTTATCAGATGGTTCCTTTGTTGATGGCTTTGCGGTTGTCGACAGTGCGATTGTTGATTGCCGATGATGTGGGGATTGGCAAGACGATTGAAGCGGGATTGATAGCAAGGGAAATGCTCGATCGCCAAGAAATTAAGCGACTCGCTGTTTTATGTCCGCCGCACCTATGCGATCAGTGGCAACGGGAATTACGGGAGAAGTTTCATATTGAGGCGGTGGTGATTCGTTCGGGGACAGTGGGAAAATTAGAGCGATCGCTACCTGCGGGAAATCATCATGTATTTGGCTACTATCCCCATATCATCGTTAGTTTGGACTATGCCAAGTCCGATAAACGGAGAGCTAGTTTTTTAGTTCATTGTCCAGATCTGGTAATTGTCGATGAGGCACATACCTGTTCGCGTCCGAGTGGACAAAGTGCTTCGCAACAGCAGCGTCATCAGTTAGTTAATGAGATTGCGGCAAAGCAGGATCAACATTTAATGCTGCTATCGGCAACGCCCCATAGCGGTATTGAAGAATCTTTCTTGTCGATTTTGGGCTTGGTTAAACCAGAATTTGCGGCGATGAATTTAGAACATCTCTCGGAACAAGAACGGACTAAATTAGCCAATCATTTTATCCAACGTCGTCGCGCTGATGTGAAGCAATGGCTAGGCAATGAGACCCCGTTTCCTGAAAGATTATCCACGGAGCTTAGTTACAAGCTAACGCGAGAATATCGCGAATTATTTAATGAGGTTTATGATTTTGCGCGAGGTTTGGTTAAGGGTGTTACCGATGAAATGTCCTATGCCCAAAAGCGGGGACGTTATTGGGCGGCGTTGGCGCTGATTCGTTGTGTGATGTCTTCACCTGCGGCGGCGGTGGCGACCTTGAGTAAACAGGTGGAAAAACGTGAGGTGGGGGAGCAATTAGAGGAAGAAGCAATCGATGAAGACTTGATGGCCTCCTATATTTACGATCCGACAGAACAGGAACAGTCTGCCGATGCTCAACCCACATTAGCGATCGAGCAGGGACAGCAACAATATCGAGATAGCGATCGCCGTAAGCTCAAAGCATTTGTAGTAGTTGCGGAAAAACTTTATGGAGCTAAGGATGCCAAACTGCAACAGGCGATCGCCACAGTACTCACGCTTCTCACTGAAGGATATCATCCGATTATCTGGTGTCGCTATATTGCCACGGCGCAGTATGTCGCGAAATATCTGGGCGATGTGCTGAAGCAAAAGCTTGATAAAAAAGGTGATCGCTTGCGGGTGTTGGCAATTACGGGTGAGCAGTCGGAAGATGAACGGGAGATATTTTTAAAAGAATTAGCAAGCTACGAACAAAGAGTCTTAGTGGCAACGGATTGCCTCAGTGAAGGTGTGAACTTGCAAGAGCATTTCTCGGCAGTGCTGCACTATGACTTACCTTGGAATCCGAACCGACTGGAACAGCGTGAGGGTAGAGTCGATCGCTATGGTCAAAAAGCATCGGAAGTCAAATGTGCTTTACTCTGTGGACAGGACAACCCCATCGATGATGTGGTGTTAAAAGTATTGATTCGCAAGGCAGTAAAAATCCATCGCTCTTTGGGAATTACTGTCCCAGTACCAATGGATAATGCCAATATTACCGAGAGAATTTTTAACTCCTTATTTGAATACGAATCGGCAGGCGTACAGCTTTCTATTTTTGACTCTGGTTCACAGTTAGCGCTACTAGATGCAGAAATGAATCGAATTTGGGAACAAGCCGAAGAAAAAGTTAGCCGTACAAGGTTTGCTCAGAGAGCGATTACTTCGGAAGATGTGCAACAGGAATTAATTGAGTCTGATCGCGTGTTGGGAAGTGCGACAGAAATCGAGCGCTTTGTGCGATCGGCTTGTGGGCGCTTGAATGCTTCTCTAATTCCCAAAACCATTCAAAAACGTCCTTGTTGGCTATTGCCGAACATCCCCTCCGAAATTGCGTCCATGCTAACGCCTACATTAGGCGATCGCCAAAAGTTAAGCCTTTCTTTTGTTAGTCCTACTCCCGATGGAGTGGAATTTATTGGGCGCAATCATCCCTTAGTAGAAAGCTTGGCGAGATATCTATTAGAGGATGTCTTGAGTAATACCGTTAATCCTGTGGCGGCGCGATGCGGATTTACGGTTACGGATGCTGTTACTAAGCGCACGACTTTATTACTATTACGCTTGCGGCATTTGATTGACAGCCCTAAACAAGGACTTAAAGAGGATAAAAGTTTATTAGCTGAAGAATGCTTAGTCGTTGGTTTTACAGGCTCAACTTCAAATCCGATTTGGCTAGAGCAAAGTGAGGCTTTAAGGTTAATAGAAACTGCTGAACCTGTTGCCGATCCGCCTAGTTTGGGACTAGTGCGATCGGATATGCGTGACTTGTTAGAAAGTATGGAAGATTTACAGGAGGAATTGGAATTAATTGCGAAGGCGCGATCGCAAGATTTAGCCCAATCTCATCGTAGAGTTAGAGCAATTACGAAGGAGGGACAGGTCAAAGTGAAGGCTCAGTTACCGATGGATTTGCTCGGAGTATATGTTTTGAAACCAAAGTAAACCCTCACCCCCTAGCCCCCTCTCCCATTAAGGGCGAGGGGGGACAGGAAAAATTTAAATAGGTGTAAATGCTAAACTCTTCACTTAATTACAATGCAAGGATAAAGCTATGTTAGCCAATGCAATTAATCCCAATTTGCTCAAAAGGACAGTGCTACTCTATTGTGATGAAGATGGCTATTTTATCGTTGAAGTGCCTAGCTTGACTGGCTGTATTAGTCAAGGCGAAACGAGGGAAGAAGCCTTGGCAAATATCCAAGAAGCGATCGCCCTGCATATTGAAGTTTTGCAAGATCGGGGCGAACCGATTCCCGATGACAATATTGAGGTAATTTCGCTATGAGTAAGTTGCCTGTTGTTTCGGGAGCAGACTGCATCAAGGCATTAGAAAAAATTGATTTTGTAGTTAATCGGCAAAGGGGGAGTCACATTACCTTAGTCCGACAAGATCCATCAACTCAATTAACTATCCCAAACCATAAAACTGTTGCTAAAGGAACCTTGCGATCAATCATCCGAGATGCAGGGTTAACTGTAGATGAATTTATCGCCCTACTCTAAACTCAGAAATTTTATTTCTTCTCGTAGTCAAGGCTTTAGCCTTTCCTATCTTCAAACTCAAAGGCTAAAGCCTTACTACGGGTAATCATCTCTTTAAAGTTAATTGTTTATCAAGCATTATGACCACTACTCAAATCGTTAAAAACACTACAGGTTTGCATATCGAAGGTAACTTGATTGCGGGAGACTTTCTTTCCGATCTGGTTGCGGGCAATGTCAAGGGACAAATGCCTGAAGACTTTGGCTTGGCGAAAGCGGATAAGCTGGCGGATGAGATTGCGACGGTGTGGGGTGAGGCGAAAAAGTTTTGGGCAGGATTTAAAAAATCCCGTGAAGAATCGAGTTTCTCGGAGTCAGGGACTACGGAAACGCGCAAGGCTTGGGTTGTGCCTTTACTTTATAACTTGGGTTATTTGCCCACTTTTAGAGGTGAGGCGGAAGTTATCGATGGACAGACTTTTGCAATTTCCCATCGGGCGGGAGTTGGGGATAGGGGGATTGCTAAAGCAATTACTACGGAAACATCTCCGATTCACATCACTGGATGCAGGATAAGACTTGACCAGAAGCCGCCGAGTGGAAATCCGAGGCTGTCGGCTCATGGGCTGATGCAGGAATATCTCAATCGGACTGAGCATCTATGGGGGATTACTACCAATGGTTTGCAGTGGCGGTTGTTGCGCGACTCTTCTTTGATGACGAGGCTTACTTATATTGAGTTTGATTTAGAGCAAATTCTCGAAGGGGAAAACTTTGCTGAATTTGGGTTGTTTTATCGGTTGTTTCACCGATCGCGTTTACCGCAGGGAATGGACGATGCCCATGAGTGCCTTTTGGAGTTTTATCATCAAGAAACTTTGCAACAGGGCGGCAGGGTACGCGATCGCCTAAGAGATGGTGTCGAAAGAGCGATCGCCAAACTAGGCAATGGTTTCTTACAGCATCCAAAAAATCAAGCACTGAGGGATAAGTTTGCGGCTAAGGAAATTAGCGATCGCGATTTTTATCGACAAATTCTGTTGTTGATCTATCGCCTTTTATTCTTGATGGTGGCGGAGTCGCGCAATTTGTTACTGACTGAAGAAGATCCTGAAAAGGTAAGGATTTATGAGAAGTATTACAGCATTGAGCGTTTACGTGCCCTCGCAGAAAGAGCGATCGTTCCTCGCCGCGAGGGATTTCAAGACCTATGGCAAGGTTTGCGGGTGACTTTTTGCCTTTTTGATGAAAATTGGCGCGGTGAGTTGTTGGGGCTATCACCGCTAAATGGTGATTTGTTCGGCTCAATGACTTTGCCAGAGCTAAATGTGAGTGCCTTAGATAATTACGATCTCATGGTCGTCATTCGCAATCTATCGCTCTATGCACCGACCGATAAGGCGCAACTGCGGCGGGTTAATTATGCGGCGCTGGATGTGGAGGAGTTGGGTAGTGTTTACGAAAGCCTGTTAGATTTTCATCCACAGGTGAGTTTATCTCAGGGTAAGTATGAGTTTTTGTTAGTGGCGGGTAGCGATCGCAAAACGACAGGAGCTTATTACACGCCATCGGAGCTTGTGGCGCAGTTGGTGAAGAGTGCCTTGGAGCCTGTGATTGCAGAAAGGATGAATGAGGCGAAGAATTCCCTCACCCCCCAGCCCCCTCTCCCTAGGGGCGAGGGGGAGCAAGACGAATTTCAGAACCCCTCGCCCTCAGGGAGAGGGGTAGGGGTGAGGGGTTCTTGGGAAATTTCTGATGATTTGCGGAAGAAGATGCAGGAAGTGGCGCGACAATTTCGTAAAGAGCCAACTCAAAGTGAAGCAATTTTATGGGAGGCAATTCGTAACCGTAAGCTAGAAAATCGTAAGTTTCGTCGTCAGCATCCTATTGGCACATTTATAGTTGATTTTTTCTGTAGAGAAGAAAATCTAATTGTAGAAGTTGATGGACTAATCCATGAATCTCAGCAAGAGCTAGACCGTCAAAGGCAAGGACTCCTTGAATCTCTTGGGTTACACTTTGTGCGTGTCAGTAGTCAACAAGTAGAAACGTCTTTCTCTAAGACCTTAGAAATTATCAAACAATCTTTCTTGCCCCCCTCGCCCTCAGGGAGAGGGGCTGGGGGTGAGGGTCTTCAGCAACTTCAAGAATCCGCACTTCTCTCCATCAAAGTTTGCGATCCTGCTTGTGGGTCTGGACATTTCCTATTGGCAGCAGCACGGCGGATTGGGAAGGAATTGGCTAAAGTGCGGACGGGTGAGGCTGCGCCTAGTCCCGAACCTTTGCGTGAGGCGACCCGTGATGTGATTCAGCATTGCATTTATGGTGTGGATATCAATCCCCTAGCCGTTGACCTTTGCAAAGTGGCTCTTTGGATTGAGGGTTTTGCGAAGGGAATGCCGCTTAATTTCCTTGACCATCGCATTAAGTGCGGTAACTCGTTGGTGGGTGTTTTAAATCTGGATGTTTTAAAGGAAGGGATTCCTGATGAGGCGTTTAAGGCGGTGACGGGGGATGACAAGGTGCTGTCTAGTATCAAGAAGAAGGCGAATAAGCAGGAAAGGCTCAAGGATCTCACGGGGCAACTCTCGACCGCTGGTCAGTTAGATAACGATTTGGCGGCGATCGCATCGGCATGGCAAGAGTTAGATCTGATTCCTGAAAATACGCCTGAGTTTGTGAAGCAAAAGAAGGAGCGCTATGAGGCTAATCAACGCGATCGCAAGTGGTGGCGCAGTCGTTCGGCTTGTAATTTGTGGACGGCAGCGTTTTTTATGCCTTTGACTGAGCAAAATTTGCAGTTATTGCCAACTACGGCGGCGTTGGTGCGGTTGTTGAGTGAAGATCTTGCTCCCCTCTCCCCCATTGGGAGAGGGGCTGGGGGTGAGGGTCTTCCAGCGATAGGAGTAAGGGAAATCGTTGATGCTGCGAACCAGTTAGCCTCTGAGAAGGGCTTTTTTCATTGGGCTTTAGAGTTTCCTGATGTGTTTGAGAATGATGGTTTTGATTGCATTCTCGGTAATCCTCCTTGGGAGATGATACAACTTGACCCAAGAGAGTTCTTTATTTCAAGAAATGTAGAAATTAACAATGCAAAAAACAAAGCTGAGAGAGACAAGTTAATAAAACTATTGCAACAAACAAATTCTCATTTACTCCAAGAACTTAAAGATGCACAACATGATTCTGATGCTCAAAGTAAATTTATTCGAGAGTCAGGACGTTTTCCTCTAACTGCGGTAGGAAGAATTAATACTTATGCTGTGTTTGCAGAAACAACTAGAAAAATAATCTCTGATATGGGTAGGGTTGGTATAATTGTTCCAAGTGGAATTGCTACAAACGACACAACAAAAGAGTTCTTTGGTGATGTAATTAAGCAGGAATCTTTAGTTAGTCTATTCGGCTTTACTAATTGGGCTTTTATTTTTCCTAATGTTGGTGATAGATTTGCTTTTTGTTTGTTAACTTTAGTAGGTAAAAAAATAAAAAAGATTGAATCAGTTTTTACTTATCACTGTCATCATATTTCTGATTTGAATGAAGCGAAAAGATATTTTACTTTGTCAAAAAAAGATATTGGCTTGATTAGAGTTGTTGGGAAACAAAAGCAAGGCACAGTTTCTATTTTACTCTTTCTATCTATTTTCAAGCAGTATCTAAGTAGAAGTTCCATAAACCAGCCGCAATCAACATGAGACGGTCATCAAAATCAGGTATACGATTACGATAGGTTGCTGTTACAGAATTATATCGTTTCATCCCCGCATGGGCATGTTCACATTTGACTCGTTGACGGCTAAATTCTCGATTTTCCTGTTTCTGAGCTTCAGTCAACTCTTGACCTTTTGGCTTTTTGTGCGGCAGATGTACATTTACAAACTCGTTCTGTAATCCTTGATAGCCCAAATCCCCCTCAATCGCTACGGCATCAGGAATGTTGCTTACCCAGTCCTCTTCGTCCAGTTGCTTCTTATCGTGGACTTTTCCTGCTTTGGCTTTGCTCAGTAAAATAATCCGCTTTTTACGGGTGCTACCTGTGGTGTGTTTCCTTGTGTGCCGTTTTTTTTCCTGAGTAATGCTCTTTTTGTCGTGCTGCATCTTTTGGACGTTGCACTGGTCGTTCTGTACCGTCAATGATTACTGCTTCGACTTCGCCAAACTTTGCTAGAAATTCTTCGATGCTATCAATCTTTCTTTCGGGTAATGCTTGTCTCTTGCCCAGTGCTGTTTCCAAGATTGGCATCAGTCGATGTACCCAATCGTGAGCGCAGGAGCGGTCAAAACCAAATAAAACACTCATTAAGTCAAATGTGGGATAGCATTTGCAGTACAACAAGATAAAAAACAATTTGTCGGCACTAGTTTTCAGTGTTGCTTTCCTACCCCCTCCTGCTGCTCGCCATCGCCTTTTCTTGGCTAGGGTTTCCTGATATGCTTCTGCAAAACTTGGCAACAACTCATCGAATGCTTGCTGGTTCAATCCTGTAGTTGCTCGTATTTGCCTATCTTGTTTGAGTATATTTTCAATATTTATCATCTTTTTTATGTGTCTCTTGGCATGATAATACCTGATATCAAACCTCGCTTATGGTTCAATTTATTGAACTTTTAGCTTTTCTATTTACA
The DNA here is from genome assembly GCF_014696355.1 of Pseudanabaena sp. FACHB-1998. Classification (GTDB taxonomy): domain Bacteria; phylum Cyanobacteriota; class Cyanobacteriia; order Pseudanabaenales; family Pseudanabaenaceae; genus Pseudanabaena. The sequence continues at coordinate 17,525 of NZ_JACJQA010000054.1, forward strand.
TATAGATGGAAGTACAGAAATAAATACGAAGTTGCCTTTATAGCTTGCTTTCGTTTCCCGACAGGTCTATTAACCCTAATACGTTTACTTGTCCCGTTTTTCGTAGTAATCCAGATGCAGAATTAACTAAAAAAATATATCAGAATATTCCTATTTTAGAAAATGAAAAAACAGAAATTAACCCTTGGGGAATTTCATCTATGTTAATGTTTATGATGAATACTGATAGTCATTTGTTTTTTAATAGACCAAGCGATGATTTATTACCTTTGTATGAAGGGAAAATGTTTTTCGTTTATGATCATCGCTACGGATTTTATACTGATGAGATGCTAAATAGTGATCAAGTAGATTTTAAAATTATTCCTACTCCTAACATTGAAAACTTACAAGATCCTAGTTTTAAAGTTAATCCTCGTTATTGGATTAGTAATAATGAAGTAAAAAATCGACTGTCTAACTGTAATTGGAAGAAAGATTGGTTGGTGGTTTTTAGAGGTATCACATCTTCAGTAAATGAACGCACAACAATTTTTAGTTTGTTACCTAAAGTTGGTGTAGGTCATAGTGCGCCATTAATAATTTTAGAGCAAAGCAATGTAACTTTAATTTCTTGTTTACTAGCTAATTTTAGTAGTTTACTATTCGATTTTATTGCCCGCCAGAAGCTAGGAGGAAATAACTTTAGTCTTTTCATTCTCAAACAACTCCCCGTCCTACCCCCCGATCGCTACAGCCAAAACGACATCAACTACATCACCCCCCGCGTCCTCGAACTCACCTACACCGCATGGGACATCAAACCCTTCGCCGACGACCTTTGGAATCCCCTCACCCCCCAGCCCCCTCTCCCCTTGGGAGAGGGGGAGAAAGAAAACTTCTTACACCCCTCTCCCTCAGGGAGAGGGGCAGGGGGTGAGGGCGCATCCATCCTCACCCAAGCCAGCGACAAACAACAACTCAAATTTGATCTAGCGATCGAAATCACAGGCAAACAACAACTCGAACTCACCACCCCACCAGACCCCACCGACCAAACCCACCTCCGCCAGCTAATCCTAGAACAATGGCAAGCCAACCGCGCCGCCTTTGAGCAAGATGCCCTCACCCCCCAGCCCCCTCTCCCAAGGGGCGAGGGGGAGCAAGAAGACTTCTTACACCCCTCGCCCTCTGGGAGAGGGGCAGGGGGTGAGGGTCTTGGCATCCCCCTTCCCCCCTTCATCTGGCACGAAACCCGCCGCGCCCAAATCCGCGCCGAACTCGATGCCTACTACGCCAAACTCTACGGCTTAACCCGTGACGAACTGCGCTACATCCTCGACCCCGCCGACATCTACGGCGCAGACTTCCCCAGCGAGACATTTCGAGTCCTAAAAAACAACGAAATGAAGAAATATGGAGAATACCGCACCCAGCGCCTCGTTTTAGAAGCATGGGATAAACTTGGATATTAGGAGGAAAATCATGTCAGCCCGCGATCTATTTCACCAAGTTGTCAGACACGCCCTTGAAAAAGAAAATTGGCAAATAACCCATGATCCCTATGGACTGCAAACAGACAGCTTTGACCTAGCAATTGACCTTGGAGCCGAAAAAATTCTTGCAGCAGAACTAGGAGAAACTAAAATTGCTGTAGAAATCAAAAGCTTTCTCGGATCTTCTAAAATTTCTGAATTTTATGGAGCATTAGGACAATTTATAACCTATAGACTTGCCCTACAAAAACTAGAAAGCGATCGTATCCTCTATCTAGCCGTCCCCGAAAACCTCTATGACAAATTTTTCGCCACTTCCCTCGTCCAAGAACTACTTCAACAGAACACCATTTACCTAATTACCTACGACATTGAACAGGAGAACATAGTCAAATGGATACCCTCACCCAATACCGTCAACATATCCAAAACCTCCTCAAAGAACATGCCAGCCTAGTTTGGGATACTCGTATTCGCGCAGAAACAATCTTTGACACCGAACACGACCATTATCAACTCGTCTATGTGGGTTGGCGCAACTCCAAACGAGTCTATGGCGTTGTTCTCCACCTTGACATCATTGACCACAAAATTTGGATTCAGCAAGACGGCACAGAAATTGGCATAGCCAATAAATTAGTAGATCTCGGCATTCCCAAAGCAGATATTGTCCTCGCCTTCGATCCGCCCAACCTCCGCAAATACACCGATTTTGCCGTTAGTTAAACAGGAGAATACATACCATGCCCAACCTAAACACGATTCAACAAGACATCGCTGAACTTACCCCTGAAGCACAGCAAATTATCTTTAACTTAATCGATTTACTGAAAAACCACCCCAAACCAAATCAGCAAAGCAATCTAGCAACCCCAAAACAAGACTGGTCAGACTTTATCGGTTGCATGGAAGCAGAGCCAGATCTATCCAAAAACTACAAAACCTACCTGAGTAATGAACTCGAACAAAAGTATGCTAATCGTTGATACTGGCTTTTGGTTAGCTCTGGCAAATCGGAAAGATGCTGCTCATCAATCTGCTACTCAACTATTTCAAAAACTAGAGAACGAAGAATTTATTACAACTTGGTGTGTAGTTACAGAAACCTGTTACCTCATGCAAAAAAGAGTGGGGATAGATGCACCAAAACTCTTTATCCGCAAAATTGCAGCAGGAATGGTAAAAATATTTGATCTCGATCCAACCCATTGCCCTCGTATCGAACAGCTTATGGAAAAATATCGAAACTTACCAATGGACTTAGCTGATGCTTCCCTAGTTATCCTCGCCGAAGAGCTAGGGCATGGTCGTATTTTGTCCGTCGATTATCGAGACTTCAACACCTATCGCTGGAAAAATACAGAACCATTTGAAAATCTATTTCAAAAATAAACATCAGTAAATGCAGAATCGAAAATGAAACCTAACGCACTTAATATCTTTGCTCAACGCGATCGCATCATCAATGAATATCGCAGCTACATCGAAAGCTTTCTCAAAATTGCCGATCCGCGACTCAAGGAATTTGTCGAACAACAATTAGATAACGGGCATCTCTGGACACCACCCTTACTCCAACTTACCCCTGCTTACAAAAATGGACGCAGCACCGATCAGCTAATTGCATCGGGGATTCTGCATTCTGATTGCGCTAAATATTTTTGTTTTGAAGACTCAGAGAAACAGAAACATCCTTTCCAATTTCGCTATCACCAAGAACAAGCCTTTGCGATCGCCCATCGTCAAGAAAACTACGTTGTCACCACAGGCACAGGATCGGGCAAAAGTTTAACGTACATCGTGCCAATTTTTGACGACCTAATCCGTAATCCTGATCAAACAGGCGTTAGGGCAATTTTGGTATATCCCATGAATGCCTTAATTAATTCCCAAGAAGAAGAGTTAAAGAAGTTTCTCAAAAATGTCCCAGATACCCATATTCGCGTTGAAAAATATACAGGTCAGGAAAGCCAAGCTCAAAAGATCGCCATCCAAAACGATCCGCCGCAAATCCTGCTCACAAACTATGTAATGCTCGAACTGATGCTTTCGCGTACCCATGAAGCAAAGTTTGTCAAATCCCCAAATTTAAGATTTCTTGTCCTTGATGAATTGCATACCTATCGCGGTCGTCAAGGCGCAGATGTAGCAATGCTAATCCGAAAACTGAAGCAACGGTGCGGTCAAAAGCTGATCTACATCGGCACAAGCGCCACCATGTCCACCCAAGGCGATCGCCATGATATCCGCAAGACGATCTCAGATGTCGCCAGTAAACTTTTCGGTTCGGAAGTCAAACCCAATCATGTGATCGATGAAACCCTCAAACGTTCCATTGATCGCCCCGAACCTGACCTTGAAGAATTAAAAGCGGCGATCGCCAATCCCTTCCCCGAACCATCAGATCCGCAAATCGATCTAACCCTCTTTCGCCAACATCCTCTCCCCGCTTGGATTGAGATGAACTTTGGACTGAAAAATGACAGTGGACATTTCATACGTCGTACCCCGATAGCCATCTCTACTGGTGCAAAGCAACTCGCTGAACTGACAGGACATCCGATCTCTGAATGCGAACAAAAACTTACCGATGTATTGCTATGGGGCAGCCGTACAAAAGGGTTAACTTTTCGACTGCATCAGTTTATCTCCCAAGGTGGCAGTGTCTATGCCACCCTTGAGCCAAAAGATCAGCGATACCTTACCCTTGACGGACAATACAGCACCACAGGAGATCGCTTGCTGTTCCCCATCGTCTTTTGTCGCGAATGCGGACATGATTACTACATGGTGCGTTGCGATCGCGAAAATCATAAAATTACGCCGCTACTCCCCAATGCGATCGACTTTGACCCCGATAACACCGAAATTCAAGAAGGCTATATCACCCTTGATGAGCCTGATTTATGGAGAGAGGAAGATTGCGATCGCTTACCTGATAGTTGGTTTAAAGTTACCAAAAGAGGTGGACGGGAACCCCAACAAAAATATATTGATCGCATTCCGCAAAAGCTGCGGATTCTATCCAATGGAACGATTACCGATAAATTAACCGCAGGTATTCCCTGTTGGTTTGTCAAAAAGCCTTTTCGCTTTTGTCTCAACTGTGAAATTCTGCATGATGGACGCAAAGCCGAATTTACCAAGCTCTCTCGACTCAGCAGTGAAGGGCGCAGCAGTGCCACCACTTTGCTCTGTCTTTCCACTGTTGAAGAACTTAAAGCAAGTCTAGGTGAAAATAATCACGCTGCTAAAGTTCTGAGCTTTACCGATAATCGTCAAGATGCTTCATTGCAAGCAGGACATTTCAATGATTTTGTGCAAACTACATTTCTGCGATCGTCTCTATGTGCGGCTTTGGCTAAAGCCAAACTACTTACTCATGAGGCTCTGGCTCAAGCTGTATTCAAGGAAATGAATTTGCCCGAAGAGGAATATGCTAAAGAACCAGCCCCCTTTGATACCAGTAAAAGAAATGAGCGAGTTTTTCGGAACCTATTGGAATATCGACTTTACGAAGACCTACGACGCGGCTGGCGATTATTACAACCGAACTTAGAACAATGTGGCTTACTAGAAATTCAATATCAAGGATTAAGAGAAAATTGTAATGATGAAGGACTATGGCAAACTATTGATCATCCTATCCTCAGTAAAGCATCACCTCAAGAGCGCTTTATTGCGATTAAGGAACTTCTCGATTTATTGCGGCGCGAACTAGCGATCGATGCCGAGCTATTAGATGCAGAACGAGTAGAACGCCTATACAAAGAAGTTACTCAATCGATTAGCGATCGCTGGAAATTTGAACTAGATGAAAATCTCTACAAAGCAAAATCGGCAATCTTCATCAAGGATAAGGATGATACTAGTTCAACTAGCAAAGCAAAAAGCAAATCATTTAGCAAATCAAATACAAGGGAGACGATCGCCCTGAGTAAACGCAGTCGGATCGGGCGATTCTTGAGCAGCAGTGCTGCATGGTCATGGTTAACTGAATCACTCTCAGAGCTAGCCTATCAAGAATTACTAGAAAAATTAATCACAGCTTTACGAGCTTCAGGATTTCTGTCTGGAGATACTAAAACCGTGCAGCTTTGTCTCGCTAAAATTGAATGGCACGCTGTCACCTTAGATCAAATTCCTGTTAGCTTACTCACTACCAAGCGGCTTCAAGGCAGCACTACTAACCAAACTAACACCAATAAATTTTTCCAAACCCTATACACAAGAAACGCAAGCGGCATTAAAAATCTCGAAGGTCGGGAGCATACAGGACAAGTTACTAATGAAAACCGCGCCAAGCGAGAAGAAGACTTTAGAAATGGCAAAATTGCGGCTCTATTCTGCTCGCCAACGATGGAGCTAGGAATTGATATCTCTGACCTCAATGTTGTACATATGCGAAATATCCCCCCTAGTCCCGCTAACTATGCTCAGCGTAGTGGACGAGCAGGACGGAGCAATCAAGAAGCTCTCGTAATTAGCTATGCCTCCGTTGGCAGTGGACACGATCAATATTTCTACCAACGTCAAGGACAAATGGTTTCAGGGGTAGTTGAGCCTCCCAAACTAGAACTTGCTAACCAAGATCTCATGCAGTCCCATGTTTATGCGATTTGGTTAGCACAAACTGGTGTTGATTTGCAAAATTCCATGAATCAGTTACTAAACATGGATGCGCCAAATTATCCTCTCAATGACGATATTCGAGCCAGATTTCAATCCACAAGTACAGGCAATTCGCTAAAACAATGCATTGAATCTGTTCGAGAAGTCCTAGCCGATCAATTCTGTCAAGCCGATATTAATCGTGCTAGTTGGTACAATGACGACTGGATACGGCGTACCCTTGAAGATGCCCCTAACGCCTTCGACCGTGCTTGCCAACGTTGGCGAGATCTATATGCCGCCGCAGTCAAGCAAAGGGAAGAATCCAGAAAGATTAGCGATCGCTTTGCCGCAGGTGGAATTAGCAATGCCGAGAGAGACAATGCTGAGAATTTAGAGATTGAAGCCAAAAGACAAATAAACTTACTAATAGGGGCAACTAGTAACCAAAATCGCAACTTATCAGAACAGGAGTTTTCACCTTACCGATACTTTGCTACGGAAGGCTTTCTCCCTGGATACAACTTCCCTCGCCGCCCCATTCGCACCTACATTCCTTTTGATGGCGGCAGATTCATTTCTCGCCCTCGTAGTGTTGCAATCCGTGAGTTTGCACCCTCTAATATTGTCTATTACGAAGGCAGTAAATTCCAAATTGCTAAAACCAAAATATCTGTTGGTGGCATTCAAGATGAATATACACAAGCTGCTTTTTGCTATTCCTGCGGTTACTTCCACGAAGGACAAGCTGGCTGGGAAAGAGAAACCTGTGAAAATTGCGGTGCAAAACTTGAAGATAAAGGTAGATTAAATGCCAAAACCCAGCGTTTACTGGAAATGAATACGGAATCAACCAAACGCCGTCAACGCATTACCTGTGATGAAGAAGAACGCCTAAAATATGGCTACACGATGACTTCCCATTTTCGCTATGCCGCTAATAAGCGCGAAGTTGCTAAAGTCTCAGTTCAAAGCGATCAATCTAGGGAATGCTTGATAAAACTTAGTTATGGAGAAACTGCCAATTTATGGCGCGTCAATCGAGGATTAAAAAATAACCGCGAAGAGATTGGTTTTAAACTAAATCCTAAAACAGGTGAATGGGGTGATATTAAAGCAGAAGAAAATCAGGTTAATAACCCTGAAGACTTACCCCATAATCAAGTTCTACTCAAGGTACAAGAAACCTCCAATATTCTCGTGATCGAACCCCAGAATATGCCTAAAGAAAGGCAGGAGGCATTTCTTGCTACTTTGCAATATGCCTTAGAGAGAGCTATTCAAGCGGTGTATATGCTCGAAGAGAATGAGTTGTCTTCCGAACGTCTTGGGAATGGTAAATATTTATTGTTCTGGGAAGCTGCCGAAGGTGGTGCAGGTGTTCTATCTCAAATCATTAGTGACCCCAAAGCATTCCAACGTATTGCTAGAGAGGCGCTAGATATTTGCCACTTTACCGAAGATAAAGACAAGCCTGACTGTGTGAAAGCCTGTTATGAATGTCTATTGTCCTATAGTAACCAATTGGATCATGCCTTGTTTGATCGCCATCTAATTCATAACTACTTAGATAAGTTAACAACTAGCCTAATCGAGCGTCATTCTTCAGATATCAGCAGAGAAGAACAATATCAATCCCTACTTTCCCAAACAGATCCAAACTCCGATTTTGAAAGACAAGTTCTTCAGGAAATTTACGACCAGCATTACAAGTTACCTGATGCAGCCCAATACTTCATTGAAGAAGCAAATATCAAACCTGACTTCGTTTACTTAAATGAAAAAATTGCTGTTTTCTGTGACGGTTCCGTTCACGACTCTCCCGAACAACGAAAAAAAGATCGGCGCGATCGCGAAAATCTAAGAGATACAGCAAATTTTTATGTGATAACTCTCCGCTATGACCAAGACTGGCGTTCAGAGATAAAAGGCTTAGGGTTGCAATAGTTTTTTATATTCCTTTAATTCTTTTACTTAGCAACTAATTTCAAACTAACAAACGGACTGATTACAATGACACAACCTCCTCTCCCTCAACCCCAACTCGATCGTACTCCAATCACCTTCGAGCAATACGATGAATACACTCCCCAAAAACTAGAGCTATGGGATGGTTTCTATAACTATGGAGATCAAGACATGACAGGCTTTCACCTTGCCATACTCACCAATATGGGACTACGCGCCGCCGTTAGCAATGTCCCGATCGCACAATGGTTAGCCGCCATCCAAGAGGTTGCTTTACAAAATCCCAAGCTTGACGATGCTTTGCGCGATCGCATAGTTCGAGGAATAGCTGAGTTGAATGCCATAACAGGATGTTTAGAATCTGAGTAATGTACTTTGTTCCATTGAAATTGTGATGCGATCGGAGTTCATTTGTGAGGCATTCGTAAAAATTGGGAAAAGATGTCAGTAAGCCTAAAGCAATCCCAAATTATGCCAAATTATGATTTCAAGGCTCCAAGAGATTGCAGCATCGCGATCGCTTCAGGAGTGAGTCCCTTCACACCCGTCAGATCCATCCCCTCATACATCCTAGGAGCTTTAAAAGTCTGTAAACATTGCCCCGTCTTCAGATCCCAAATTTTTGTGGTTTCATCAGCACTGCCACTGATGATATAGCGACTATCGGCACTAACTTGCACCGATAAAACCTGATCGCTATGTCCCGTCAAGGTACGAACTAACTGATCGGTTTGGAGGTTCCATAGATGAATGAGACGATCTTGATCCCCTGCAATTAGCCATTTGCCATCGTTGCTAATATCAATACTACGAATCCATTTTGATAGGGCTGTATAAGTCTTGATACATTGCTTAGAGGTCAGATTCCAAATGGTGATCATATTTGCGGAGGCGATCGCTAGCTGTTCGCCATGGGGATGGAAGACCACACCCCAAACCCAAGTTTCAAAATCGCTAAAGGTATGAATACAAGCACCTGTAGCCACATTCCATAACTTTACAGTAGCATCCTGTCCCGCACTGGCTAACCACATTCCATCATGACTAAATCCAATCGAACGAATCCAGTCTTGATGTCCTTCCAAAACTCGTAATAGGTTTCCTTCTGGAACTTGCCAAAGCCGAATCGTGTAGTCACTGCTGCTACTGGCAAGGATTGGCTCAGTGGGGCTAAACTGCACCGCTAAAACTTGGCTCTTGTGAGCGTTCATAACCTTTAACTGTCTGCCAGTGCTAGCTTGCCATAGACGCACCGAATTATCACCGCTACCCGTTGCCACCAAGTCCTGATCGTGATCGAAGGCAATTCCTAAAATCCAAGTGCTATGACCTTCTAGCGATCGCACACATTTGCCTGTCGCTATATCCCATAGCCGCACCATGCAATCCCCACCACCACAGGCAATCATCTGCCCATCCTTGCTAAATTTCGCGTCCCAAATCCAATTGCTATAACCTATCCAAGTTCTTAGAACTAAGCCTGATCGCCAATCCCATAGGCGAATTGTGTAATCGCTACAGCCCGATAAAAGGGTGCGCCCATCGGGACTGAACTGCACAGCCCGCACCCAATTTACATGGGAAGTGAGGGTTTTACATAACTTTCCTGTGGCTGTATCCCATAGTCGAATCGTGGTATCACTGCTAGATGTCGCTAACATTTCCCCGTCGGGGCTGAACTGCACAAAGAGAATGTGGGCGGTATGTCCTTTGAGTGTATGGAGAAGTTGGATAGAGAGATTTGATGATTGAGATTGATCTTGAGATTGAGTTAGGGATGGAGATGGAGAAAGACTTGTGAGCAACTGCCATATTTTAACTGTGTTGTCGGCACTGCCACTGGCAAAAATGTTACCATCAGGATGAAAAGCTACGCCAAAAATCTGATCGCTATGCCCTCCATGCGTTGATTGGGTAATAGTTTGGACTAGCTTGGGTACTTCCTGCCATTGAGAACCTAATTGCCAAATTCGCACCGTGCGATCGCTACTACAGCTAAGTAACAAATCACCTGCATAGTTCCAACAAACATTCTGCACTTGGTCGGTATGTCCAGAGAGAAGATGTAAGCATTCAAATTTTTGAATATTCCAGAGGCGAATACTGTGATCGCCACAGGCGGAGGCGAGGATGGGGTGATGCGGATGGAAGGCGATCGCATGGATTTGATCAGTATGACCATATAGGGTTTGTAAGGCTCTACCAGTGGCAACTTCAAAAAAAGCAATAGAATGCTCACCCGTACCGATCGCTAAGGTCTGTCCATCGGGGGCAAAAGCGACAGTCCGAATCCAACTGAGAGAACCCCGCACCATCCATACCAACTGCCCATCAGCCAGCCGCCATAGGCGCAAATAACCGCTTAATTCTCCTGTAGCAAAAAATTGCCCATCGGGACTATAGGCAACGGCAAAGACTGCACCAAAAGTTTCCGTTAGTTGGGTATGTTGCAGATCCGCATAGGCAAAGCTGGTGTGGGGCATCGGCACGTTGGGGGCGTAGGCGTGCCATACGGCTAATCCTGCAAAATTACAACCCGTGAGATCCTGTTTGAGATGACAAAGCAGATTGAGCAGATTGCCTGCGGCATAACTGGCAAAGGGTTGATGATTGGAGGTAGGATTTTGCGGACGAATTTGATGGAGAATGGATTTTAAATGCTGGGCGATCGCTTCGGCAGCACCTAATCGCGCTTGCAGTTGACGCACAATTGGTTCAAGGATGAGGCGACTCTGGCTACAGCGAATATGCTCTTTGACCGTAGTTTTGAGAAAGGCGTAATGATGCAAAATCGTCAAATCCTGCCGATCTAATAGCTCACTGCCCGCCTGTTCGGTAAATCGTTCGGTCACATATTCCATTAGCATGGGTTGCTGGGTGTAAAGTCCTGAATTATTCTCAAAACTTTTTTCGATGAGATTTCGCCAATACAAACTTGCGATCGCCTCTAATACTTTTGAGCGCGAAACCTTGGGCAGTAAATCGGTGCAGAGTGTATCTATATCTGTCCATTCCCGATTAATTGCCAACCAAAACATAATCGCTTGTTCTAAGGCGGAAAGCCTTGCAAATTGCTGATCTAAGAGGCGGCGAATCCCACTAAATAGAATGGCATCTTCTTTAAGAAAAAGGGCAATTTCTCCATCAAATAAATCGCGAATTGTGGCGGCGATAATTTTTATAGCGAGGGGACTATTGCCATAGCGATCGCCCAGAATTTTGGACTCTTCGGGAGTTCCCTTAATGCCTTTAGACTGCAATAAACCCAGACTTGCCTGATCTGAACCATTGATTGTGAGTGAACATACGGGCAGATCTTCTCCTTCTAAAAGATTAAATTCACTAGCCTTCTCGCGACTAGTAATAATCAGAGTACTGCGGTGCGGAGTCTCCCCGATTAACCGTAACATTTCTCCATAAGTCTCATAGCCTTGACGATAAGCGCCAACAATACCTCCATCTAAAATGGTCTCAAAATTATCTAGTACTAATAGACAACGTTCCCTTTGCAGATATGCCAATAGTTTTGGTAAATTAGGCTGAATTTCTTGATGAGCAGATAAAATATCGAGCCAATTTCCTAAAATCGTATCGAAACTCGGCGCATTGCGTAGCGATCGCCAAATGATGTAACGAAATGGCTCGGAGGAATTTTGCTGCTGTGGGATCACTTCATGTAAAAGCTTAGTGACTAAAGAGGTCTTGCCTATGCCACCCATACCAAAAATCCCAATTAAGCGTTTGACTGATTCTCTCTTTGCCAGATGATCCTTTGCTAGATGATCCTTTGACGCTAAACCTAGCCATTGCATTAATTGTTGAATTTCCTGCTGCCTACCATAAAACATGGAGACATCAGGAGATTCACCAAAATCAACTTCTGTAAAGTTTTGGGGTTTGGATAAAGACAAGCGTTCCTGACTGTCAGGCCTTACCAACTCATCATTATCAAAATTTTCGAGAGCCTGATTAGATTGATTAGTCTGATTGGGCAATTGATAATCATCTATCTCTAAAAGTAAGCCAAATCCATGAAAAAAAGTTTCTAAAGTAGGCTTATCAACAGGCACTTTTGCTTCCAATACTTTCGTAATGGTTTTAATTGATAAACCTGTACGATCGCTAATTGCTTCAAGGGTATAGCGATCGGCAAAATTTTCCGCGATTTCCTTTTCTCGCCTTGCTTGCTGCAATTTAATTTGACCATGCGGAGTAAGGACGACACCTCTTTTCCGCAAATTACGCTTTTCTAGCATTTGGCGCAAAATAACATTAACTTACTGCTTAAGTTACCACTTTTAGCTCTTAAGTTACCTTATCTTCCCTAGCTTTATTTAGCGATCTCCGCAATACTAAAAAACGTGAGGAGTTAGACAATATCTACTAATTAATACCTAATATATCGGAGAAAATCACCATGATTCATCATTTATCCATTGCAGTTGCGAATCCCTTTCGAGTTGCCAAAGTATTTGCGGAATTGATGAATGGACAATTTTTTGAGTTTCCCATTCATCAAGGTACATACATTTCGATCGCAGATGATGCCTATGGCACTGCGATCGAAATTATGCCGCACAAAGCCGTATGGTTTGCCGGCTTGGCGGAAGGTGAGGTCAAAGAGATGGAACAAGCTCCAGCCTTGCACTCAGTTCATGCTGCTATCTCTGTTCCCATCAGTCGCGCAAAAATTGAGGAAATCGGTATTCGTGAAGGTTGGCTGGTGAGATTTTGCGATCGCGGACCTTTTCAACTCATTGAATTCTGGCTAGAAAACAACTTGATGATCGAATTGATTACAGAAGAGATGGCAGCAAATTATTTGCAGTTTATGCGTTCTAGCACCTACGCCGCCTTCCTTAACGAAATTAAAGCCACAGCCTAATATTCTTTCCCGTATCAGGGTCTTTCTATGCTTACCAAATTAGCTAATTATCACGTAGCGATAGCTGCGATCGTCTCTATTAATCTTCCATGCCTCATCGCTCCAATTAAACCCGTCGAAGCCAGTAGCTTTACATCGACAAGCCAAGCGACTCTCTTCAATCGTGATGGCGTAAATCTTGGGCAATCATTTAACAACACTGCCGATAATCCTATTCTTTTCTCTGCGAATATTAGCAATCAAAATGGAAGCGCTAGTGCAAGGAGTTATGCGGGTTTTGGTGTTCTCAAAGCCGAGTATCAGGCTTATGCCTTGGCAAATCAAGTTGATGCTAGAGCTTTTGCAGGTGCGGCTTTCACCCTAGATGACCTTGTGTTTTCAGGGACTAGTACTTTGCGAACAATTACTACTTCCCTAAATCTCACTATGGATGGGAGCTTTGATAGCAATGGCGCTCCTAGCAATCCTTTCCCTTCTAATTTTGTATCTATTGGTTTAGGGTTTAAATGGGGCAGTGGTTTTGATGGTGTCACTGCTCAGGGCAGGATTAGTCGGGTCAATGGCGAAGTTTTTCGGGAAGGATTGCTTGCCAATTACGATCCCAATATCTACAACCTGATCACTACGCCTCAATTTACCTTTGATCCCAGTAAATCTCAAAGTGTAAGTTTAAGTCTTGGGTTGCAAGGTCAAGCGGTAGAACGCAATAATACCTATGCTTTTAGTGTGGCTAACTTTTTCAATACCCTGTCATTTGCTCAGTCGGGTAATGTCTTCAACTTGCCAGAAGGTTGGACAGTGAATTCTAAGGATGGGCAGATTGTGAACAATCGCTTTGTTGGGTTGCAACCTCGTCCTGTACCGATTGGCGGAGGCTTTATTGGTATTGCGATCGCAGGAGCTTTTTTGAGCAAAAAATTAGCATTTTGTAACACAAGCCGAAAAATAAATAACCCTATCGGGGGATAGATAAAAATTGCTGATCGCTAAAATTTTGTGCTAAAATTTCACTTCTTATTCGCCTTGAATATAGGTAAGTGTAAAAATAACTATGTCACAGTTCTCTCAGCTAACTAAACTAACCAAGTTAGCTACCATCCTTTCTGTAGGAAGTGTAACGATTGCCTTAGCGCAACCCGTACAATCTCAAAACCAATTAGAAAAGACTGAATCAGCAGAAATTGCCACAAATAAGCCAAGTATGGCAAATGCACCCAGTATAATCACTACCCTCGATTTACAAAATCGTAAGGTGCAAATTCCTTGGGGAAAAGTCGTCATTATCCGCGATCCATTTGATGGAGATGTAACCAAAGTATTCGAGCGCCAAGTGGTTTCTACTTCTAAGAATACTAATCCAGAAGTTAATGCGGAAGATAACGTTATGGGAGCGCCAATGCTTAGTAGTGAAAATGTACTAGTTACGGAATGGTCGCCCACCTTGGTAAAAGCCTATGTGCTTGTCTCTAGCAGCACCTGTATGCCACAAATCGCCATGCCCAACAACGTTAACTCTGGTGGCTCACCCCTTGATGCGATCGGCTCGCTCTCCTCATTAACTTCTATGGCTTCGATGATTCCTGGTGCAGAATCAATCGGCATGATTGGGGGCGCTTTAGATATGTTTAGCGGTATCGTCGGTAGTGTCGCAACTCCTGAACCCCCATCCCCTAAAATATCTTGTCAAACTTCTACTTCTGAATTTCAAGTTCCAACTCAAGACTTAGAACTGAAAGTTGGTTCCAAAGTCTTTAAGTTGACTAAAAATAAAGAAGGATTTGCCCTACCTCCTGAAATCTCGCAGGAACTTCGGACGGCTCAACCAAAATCAGTGTTTGTACGAGCTACTCTCAACTCTGAAGTCAAGGACATGGCATCTGTAGCCTCTGGCAACACTGGCATGGCTTTAAATAGTCCTGTTATTGCCGAAGTCAGTCCAAACACAGTTACGGCTTGGCGCACGATCTACAGCAATCCTAAAAGTAATCCCAAGTAAATGATAAAGTGGCGAAAGTACTAAGGAGCTATAGTGTCCTGATAGTTAAGTAGCTAGGCATAATTAATTACAAACCAAAACCCGTAGATTTGCGCCCCGAAGGGGCGCAAATCTACGGGTTTTGGTAATTTATTTTGCACAAGCACTTATACTTTTATTGATGATGAGCTTGTAAAGTTACCCACAGAAAGTCATGATACAGAAGGTTTCTAGCAAGGTGAATACAGCAATAAAGGTATTAATCTTAGGATTTTCTCTTTCAGTTTGCAGTGCGATCTCCTAACCTTTAGCCTCTAATATCTTCCACGAACTCTGACATCACATAAGCAGATTGAGATTGAGGCTTATCACTATCGTTATAACCGCGCAGATCGACAGCAACAACAACAGCGCATCTTTACCCTCGGTAACATAGTGCAGTTTTATCCCGTTCGTATCAATCCTATCGTGATGCCAAAGCTCTGCGATCATAATATTTTGAATGTAACAACTAGTGCAAGTTGGCTCTAGAAAAAAGTTAGAAGTATCAACTACATTATCTATCCCCGAATGACGATGATTTTACGTCCTGCGGGACTAATTACATTCTCAGTTGTGGTGCGATCGCTAATCGGCGACAAACCAGAACAGCGATCAAAGATCACCAACTAACCAATATCCAAACTCAACCCCGACAAATACTTAATGCCATCATCACCAGATGGGGACAATTTCTGGATAGTTGGCACTCTTGAACAATGGCTCACCTTGTTGTCGACAGAATTTGAGAAAAGCATGAAGCATCTCCCGAATCTGTTGGTATTGATGGGAACAAAAACACGATCTAAGTGCTTGTGCAAAATAAATTACCAAAACCCGTAAAGTTGCGCCCCGAAGGGGCGCAACTTTACGGGTTTTGGTTTGTAATTAATTATGTCTAGCTACTTAAGGTATTTGATTTTGTTCATAACAAAATCAAATACGCGAGAAAGATTAACCCAAGAAAACGAAACTAGAAGATGTCAAGCTAGACGTGTCAATGCCAGTTAAAGTCGCAAGGGTTGAGCCATTCAAACTAATGGTATTGCCAGAACGAGTCAATTGAGCGAAGGTAGCTCCAGAAGCATTTAAGCCAATTACATCTGTCCCAACTTGGAAATCCAAGATAGTGTTGGTAGCAGTTGGGGCGGAACTATTAAAAATCCAGAACTGGTCAGTACCCGCACCTCCAGACAGCAAGTTATTGCCACCATTACCAACGAAGAACTTGTCTTTACCGTCGCCTCCAAGAGCGCGATCGCCAAATCCTAAGAAGAAGGTATCATCACCAGCGCCGCCAGACATACGGTTGCCGCCTTTTCCTTCTTTTGCATCAAAGGTGTCATTTCCTTCACTGCCAAATACGCGATCGTCCTTGCTGACAAAGATAGTGTCATTTCCACTGCCAAGATCTACTCGGTTGTTACCAACAGCAAAGGAAGCGTTAAACTGTAAATCCACTTCATCTTTACCTGCTCCAGTAAAGAGAATATTGCTACGTCCATCAAAGGTGTTTCCATTAGTGGCAATCAATAGATCGTCGTTAGGAGTTGCACCTGTGGATACAAGTTTAGAATCAGCAACAACTTGATTGGCTTCGACTTCAAACTGGCTGACGATCGCAGGCACGCGACTAGTAATCAAACTAGGATCGGCTTCGAGTTCAGCGCGGGTGTAAGGCTTGATACCATAGGTGGTAACGGTCAGTTTCTGAGTGGTTGGATCGATATTAAACTCAGTCCAGCCGTAGGTTTGAGTTGCAACATAGTCGCCTTGCAACAGTTTTGCCTTAATCAAGCCATTGGCTTGAGCGAGGTTGTTGTTCAGACCGAGCGGATCGTAGCCGAGAGGTGCTAAACCACCATCGACAATGGATTTGATAAAGTCATCCTTATCATTGACCGCGCTATCAGCATCATTTGCCACAGGCAGTGAGTCGTAGAAGGCTTTGCTTTGAGGAGTGATGATTTCAGCAGAAAGAGCAAGTTCGGCGACGGTAGGGCCAAATGGAGCATCAAATGCGACAGAACCAGTGGTAATTTCAAAAGCATTGGTAGCAATTTGGGCTTGTCCAGCACCTAATTGATAGGTGAGGTTGTTTACCAATGTTCCGTGAATATCAGCAGCAATGAAGACAACGTTATTAATTTTGTTCTCATTGATGAACTTGAGGATTTCGGTGCGCTCGGCGGCGTAGCCCTCGTAGCGATCGCTTGCTCCAAATACACCAATATTTTGAACAGGTTCTGGAAGGTTGACGAACTTCCAAGTCACGCCATCTTTTTGCGCTTGTAGCAAATCACGCTTGAGGTCTTCAACTTGGACTCGGCCTAAAAATGTTCGAGCGGGATTGAATGACTGCGCCAAGAAATTGCCAACTTGAACTTGATCGCCGAGGTTTGTGACGTTAGTTAGCCCAGGATCGCGGAAGGAACGAGCATCAAGAACGATATTGATTGCATCGCTACCGTAAGTATTTGCCCGATAGAGTTTGCGTTCACCAGCAGTGCGATCGTCTCCAGTTGCTCCGTAGAACTGATCTTGGATGGGGTTGTACTCTTGGAACGCTTGCAAACCATTGTTGTAAAGTGGCGAATCATTCACCAAGCCGCTCGTAGCACCATACAGAGCCTTGATTTCAGCAGAGGCATTGGCAAGATTCTCACCACCTTGGAAGTCATTGACAACTTCGTGATCGTCGATGGTGGCAAAAACTGAAGTGGAAGCGCGCAAATCGGCAAAATAGTTTTGACCATAGCGACTGCCGTAGACTTCGTCCTGCTTAATACGGAAATCTTGTAATGTCGTTGCTTGGGCTTTTTCGTTGCCATTAGCATCTTTCAGCGCTGGAGATGCGAAGTCAGCGTAAATGGTGTCGCCTAGTGCTACGAAGAACTTGAGGTTGCGTTCGTCTGCGTTGGCGATCGCTGGGTAAGGAGCGATTTCACCGCGCCAGTCACCAGTGACACCAAAGGTCAATCCAGATTGCTTACCGATCGCATCAGCAGTACTGAATTTACCTGTCGCAATATCTCCAGCCGCATCGGTGACGCGATAGAAGTAGTTAGTTCCTGCGGTTAGCCCAGTAATATCAACCTTAACGGGTTGAAGCGCATCAGTCACAGTAGCTGTTTTTGTGCCAGCGATCGCGCTGAAGTCAGCCTTGGTGGAATATTCAAACTTGACAGAACCCGTAAAGTTGCTGCGAGTCCAAAGTACGGTGGAAGTTTGGGTCGTATCGCCGCTTGCAACACCATTCAACAAGGAGTTTGCTTTAGGATTGCGAGGATCGAAACTGGTGGTATCGATTTTAAGTGGAGTCGAGAAGGCATTAGCAATGTTCTCAAAAGGAACAAACTTGAAGTTGCTGCTGATATTTTCTAGTTCGCCATCATCTTCAACTAATACAGCAGGATCGTTGCTACCATCTTGGGTAAAGAATGCACCAAATGGGAAGTTATTACCCAAAGGTACGTTAATCACTTCAGCACCATCAGACTCTTGAACGCTGTCGATACTGCCATTGTTGCCAACTGAGAATCTTCCGATGAATTCATTACTGCCTTCTCGAGCATATGCAGCAAAGGAGTTGTCACCTTGACTCGAAGCAAACAGATAGCCAGTGCCATCCTTACCGTAGTAAATAGTCAAACCTTCGACATCTTCAATCAGGTTCTTGCCGCCCAAATCTTTGACTTTATCGATGAGCGTGCCTGTATTGCTGCTGTTAGGTTCGGCATTGTACTTCCAGATACCGACGTTTTCTTGACCGATATACAAGAAGCCTTTCTCTTGATCGACAACAATTCCTTCCGTTTGAGGGTCGATGCCATTGATGGTTGGAACGGTGAAGTTACGGACTAACTGATAGCCAATCGTACCGTTACCTTTATCTACAAGCTTGAGTTGGGCAATGTCCCCAGTTTGACGGCGGCTTGTGAAAACGTAATAATCGTTAGTTACGGGGCTGCGATAAATCGTTAAGCCGTAGGCACTCCGAGAAGAAGCCGAGAAAGAACCTGTAAATGGCGCACCTTGGAAAATCGTAGCAGCGCTGGTATCGGTAATGTTGGTTAGGAAATTTCCGCCAGTACCATTGGCATCGATCTTGAAGATCGCCAATTTGTCGTTATTGCGATCGCTAGCGACAGCAATATCAACCTTTTGACCGCCGAGGGTAAAGCCATACTGCAAGTCAACGTTGTTGTAGCGAATGTCAGGATTGCTAGGATTGATCGTCTGCAACAAATTGCCAGCGAGATCGTAAATCCGCAAGCCGCCATTCTTGACGCTAGTGACAACTAAGCTCTTGTTTGAATCGGTAGCGTTGACATAAATCGCAGGATCGTCAGCATCAGCACGTTGGCTGAATGGCTTAGTGTCGTCATCTAAAAGGGCTGGACGAGTCTCAACTGTAGGCGTTACAGATGGAATCACATCAGCGCTGAGGATGAGGATTTGGGTAAATTGAGTGCTGCTAAAGTTGTTGTCGCTGACTAACACAATTGACTGACGACCATCAGCAAGCTTAGGACCAAAGGTAATACCTTCGATGTTGTCCGTACCAGTTGGCAAGGCAAGATCATCAAGTTCGAGCAGTAAACGCTTCTGAACTGGGGCGATCGCCGCAAGTTGCTGGGTAGTTAAGCTGGACAATGAATCGTTGAAGCTAATGTCAGTCGCCCCTTGAAGCGTGATTTCGTAAATTTTGATCGTGTTGCCAGTGTTATTAACGGTTCCAACTGCACCAACTGCAAAGGAACGCTCAACTGCCAACAAAGTGCCGCGATCGTCGATCGCCAATAAATCTACTAAGCCGTTAGTAGCAAATTGATTAGCAGGAATTGGAGGAATTGCAACTTTATCGGTGATGTAGAAGTATTCTTTTTCGGGCTGACCGCTTACGAGGTTGTATTGAACGATGCGCGATCGCGAACCATTGTTGATATTCGCTTCAACACCATCTTGGAACAGAGCATTTTCAGTTGCAGTGAATAGAGTTTTTTGATTTGGAGCGAGCGTCAAGCTTTCAAAAGCAAGGTTGTTGCGAACACCAGCCGTCTGCGTATCGCCAGCATTGACAGTGCCACTGCCATTGGTGTCTACTACCACTGGCAAGAATTTTTTGGGAACGGGCAGCGATCGCAGTTCTACGCCAGTAACCAGATTAAATTCTTTAATCCAAGGATCACCAACGCGACCGACAGCAGGATTAGCTTCCCCTTCCGACGATATAAATACTGTACCATTCTTGGTAACAGCAATACCTTCAGGATCGAGGGTATTTGCAACAAAAGGATTACCGTTTATGTCCTTGAGTTGAACAACGTTGGTAAAGGTAACTGCATTGGTTACAGGATTGAGAGTAAAGGTGTAGAAACGGGCATTAGACGAGCGATCGTCAGAAATCGCATAGTAGCGATTATTAGCCGCGTCATAGGTCACGCCCGACAATCCGCCAACAGGAACATTAGCGCCATTAATTTGCGCGGCTGCGCCTGTCGGTACAAAGCCAGTTGCAAAAGTTGTATTGCCAAGCAGCTTAGCCTCAGTAACAGTCTTGCCCGCAGGAGTTGCGCCAACTAATGCATCTACATAGATCAAGCGGTGGTCTGAGCTTGGGAAGGGGAAAGTCCCAACGGGCGCGAAATTAGGATCGCTATTGAGGGGCCAATAGACAGCCGAATTGGTGATTTGCAAATCCGTTGAAGGTAAAGCATAATCAGTTCTCAAATTTCCTGGAGCACCATCCGCAAAGTCAGCCGTATCAAAAGCAGGGTTTCCCTTTTGATTAACGTTGGCTCTTCCTTGCAATCCAGCTTGCTGTATTCCCCCGAGACTCGCAGGAACAGAATTGGTATTGATGTTTGGATTTAGTAGCAATTGACGAATGGCATTATTAAAGCTATCGCCATCCAGAGGATCGGCATTCTGATCGCCCATGATCACAAAGCTAGAACCAGTCGCAATACCACCTGTTTTGCCCTTGTCATCATAAATATAACCACCTTTATCAGGAGTAATATAGTCTGCCCAAAAACGAATTTCATCAGCATTGCGCTTACCATTACGATCTTCAGTACCGTCAAAAGTGGGCGGCGTAGGATGGCTGAGCAATAAATGGACAGTCTCACCATTAACTTTAATTGGTACATCCCAATGACTCTTAGAGGATAAGCGCAATACTGCAATCTCTTCAGGAGAATAAAAACCATTCAGGTTCTCATTTACAGTTGTATTTGGGTTGTCAACCGTAGGATCGTTTGTGAGCAAATTTCCTGGCATATCCTTCCATAGAAAATTCTGGAAAGTGCGGATGTTCGGTGTATCGATCTCATACTTAGACAATAGCAACATCCCAAATTGTCCGGGAAAGTTACCAAAACCAAAAGCATCGTCACCATATCCAGTTGTACCAGGCGTTGTAACCGCAACGCCATTGTTATTGAGGTCGAAACCTGAAGCAATGCCAGTATTTGAAGGCGCAATATAAACGAAAGGATAGTTAACAGGTGTTGCCCCGTTTTGGCTGACACCGAGATAGTTTTGCTGTAGGAGTGTGACTGGCTGAAGTGGACTTGCAGCGAAATAATCGAACTCGTTGATCAGCAGCACGTCAGGATTGTTAAGCTGAATGATTTCAGCAACTGCTTTAGCTTGTGCATTGTTTGGTGTAGAAAAATCGGTAACTGTCTGTCCTTCAGCGTTGCGATTTAGAGACGCATTAAATTGTGAAAAGCGAACGGATGTAGTTGCCATGATGTTTACGACGTTTAAATTCAAATAAGATCAAACGGAAATATAAAGAGATCGAATTGCGATCGCATTGAGAAATAGATGTCATTTAAAGAGAGTTTTAACTATTCTTCTCTCATGTAGCGTTTGACACCTTGCTTTTCTACCTTGGGTAAAGTCAGTCAAGAATCCTGGTATCTCGTCTTGTTCAAATCCTCCATTTCCATAGATCCTAAGTAGCGAGCGATCGCTATATTTCTTAAGACGTAGATATGCAGATAATACAAGTACAACCTGCGAAGCAAGGTTTAGAACTGGTTATGCATTAGTTAAGTTTTCAGACAGGTTGTATTAAGTATTCTGTAGTGAAAGAATGTAAGTATGGTTGCTGCTTCACTCCGCCCATGAGACTGTTAAGCAAAGTGTGTAAAGTCTAGAAACTAGATATGAAGATGATCCTCAAAGAGGATAGCAAAGCGATTAAGAGCGGGTTTCCAATCACGAATTGGCATAGTACACTTCTTAGAAATATTCCAAATCGCTAAATAAACCAGCTTGAAATCAGCGTCATCAGAGAGAAAGAACTGCTGAGACTTAATCACTTTTCTCAAACTGCTATTCATCGACTCAATGACATTGGTAGTGGTATAAATTGCTTTGCGAATCTCAGGAGGAAAGCAAAGAAGTAGATAATATTCACCCAATGACTGTGCCAACACTTGGAGATTGATGGATATTGCTTATCCCATTTCTCAGCAAAGAGTTCGAGATTAAACTCTGCCTCCGATTCCGTCGCCTTAGCATGAATCGCCTTGAGGTCAGCACAAACCTGCTTATGTTGCTGCCAAGGTACAAAAGCGACCGAGTTACGCACCATATGAACAATACATAACTCACTGTAGCTGTGTCTAAGGAAATACAGTTTCTATGGCATTAGGAAACCCTGTCAAGCCATCGACGCAAGCAATCAAAATATCTTTCCATGGCTGCAAATTTCGGTGAGTACTGACAACCAGAATTTAGCACCCTCCCTGGGGAAAATCCACATACCCAGTAATTCCTTGTATCCATCCATATTCATCACCAATGCGACCTACAGGGACTTGTTAATTACCCTGCCATTGTCTCGGACTTTGATGACTAGACAGTCCAGAAATACGATTGTGTAGATCGCATTGAGGGGACTATAGGACGTATTGCTTTACTTCATCAACTACCTCATCAGTGATATTGGAAATGAGGGGGGATACTTCTATGATTATGACCATAAGCTTGCCGCCATTAGCACCATAAATTTACCGCTACTGAGTTTGAAATACTTATTTTACCGTTGGGTTCTCCTAGATTCGTCTCCCCAGATGGAAGCATAAGTTTGCCGAAAGTCTTGAATTACAAGCATAAGCTTGCCGAAAATCGTAAACTCTAGAAGCTGCCAAAAGCCTTGAGTAGCGTTGTGTTATCTGCCTGCTGCATCTAGATTTGACTCCCATCGCTGATTTTACCACTCCAGTCACAGACAAATTTTGCATGTGGCTGGGCTAAAGGGCTTAAGGAGACTGGATATAGCGGACATCTACTACCGAAATGCAGACTGGCTATGTGTTAGAGTCCATTGCCTTGGAGGTTGATACCATAAGTTTGCCGCTGCGGCAAACTTATGGTCATAATCACAAACGCGATCGTTTTCAAGATCGAAACCTCAATTCGTCTTAGAAATATCTTAGAGCAAATAATCATCAATTATTTGTCATTAGATTTATACGAATAAGTATTTATACTTACTGTTGCCAACGTGTTTTCAAGGTTTGAGGGCTTTGCTTGGCGCGTTGTTATATATTGAAGGGGTATCTGCTTTGTTAGTTAAACATTTATTGATCTTTGGGTTTGCGAAAATTTGATGTTGCTATCGCCGAAATGAGTTTAGATATCATCATGACATTAACGAAAAGCTCAACCCAGAATGGCGGGTTATTGCCTTTTGTATTGTCGCCTTGATCTAATTTCTGCATTTCTTGGTTGTGCTTAGATTTTTCTCCTGCAAATCCTTTAGGCTTTTTTCTAGGCATCTTTCTCTCATCCTCTACACTAAAGCTAATTTTGATAATTGTTCTATCATGAGTATGTAGATAAAAAACTAGGATGCAGAGGTTTAGCTAAACTGAGATACCAATAATTCTTGGATGGGAATAAGATTAAACGAGTTAGATTCACTGCCCAGCCATTGAGTCCCATCCCAAATATATACCCACTCTTCGGAACAAATCTCTTGCAGATTTCTGAGTTTGGGTTTTTCTGTTCCCCATGATTCTTGGGTATCGCGGTTATAAAATAAGCAATTGTTGATCGAGATTCCCAGCACACTCATGTTACCTAAAGCTAGAAGCTGATCAACTTGCTCTGTTGTTGCATAATGCGTTTGCAAGAGTACCCCTGCATAATCAACATAGCCGTCACGATGTAAATACACGGATAAATAAGAGTCATCATCAATTTGTTTACCAATTATCGCTCTCGTAGACATAGATTTTTTCGGTATTTAGATCGTATTACTTGAAACAACGCCAATTCAAGGATGAAGTGCAACACCTAGAGATCTTTGCATAAAGGGACTCATAAGGATAATCTGATGATAATCACAACAATCAGGAGATCCTCATGAGCTATATCCAGCTTAGCACCATAGAAAGAAGTGAACTGTATAAACTGCGAGTAATTGACAAGTTATCCCTATCAGATATCGGTCGTCGGCTAAACCGAAACAAAAGTACGATATCAAGAGAGTTATCGCGCAATACAGACGAGCGCCAGATTGGCTATTTGCCAGACACTGCGGTTGCCCTGATGAAAGCAAGGCGGAAGAAAGCAAAGGTAAGATTTCAGAGCCTCAGTGCTGAGACGATCGCCGAAGTAAAACAACGGTTAGAGCAACACCACAGCCCAGAGCAACTAGCAGGGAGAATGGCAAGGGAGGGACTAGATAAAATCAGCTATGAGACAATTTATCTGATGATCTACGCAAACCATCAAGAGATGGGAATATATCAACAATATCTGAGGCAGAAGCAAAAACAACGACGACGCAAAAGTCGCAATCAGAAACGAGGTGGGATTCCAAATCGGATTGGGATAGAGAATCGACCCAAGATTGCAGATTTAAAAACAGAGATAGGACATTGGGAAAGTGATACGGTAATCGGCTGTAACCACACAGGTATCGTAGTTACACATGTTGATAAAGCCTCGAAGTATTTACTGGCTGGACTAGCTAAGAACAAGACGATGTACGAGATAAACAGAGTGACATTCAATCTGTTTGAGCCTATAGAGTCAACATCTCGAAAGACAATGACCTTTGATAATGGAAGAGAATTCTGTGGACATGAGAAGCTATCTAAAAGGCTACAAATAGACACATTCTTTGCGAATCCATATCATTCATGGGAGCGTGGATTGAATGAACATACCAATGGATTAATTAGAGAGTTCTATCCCAAAAGTACGAACTTTAAAATCGTGAAAGAGGAGGACTTTCAGAAGGTGGTGAATTTAATAAATCATAGACCGAGAAAATCTCTTGACTATCGTACTCCTTACGAAGTATTCTTTGCTTCATCAGAAACTGTTGCACTTTATCCTTGAATTGGCGCAATAGTATCTTCTGTGTGGATCGATCAAGTTTACATAGCGCCTTGTGCTGTATATTTGATCCTATATGAAATTCGGGTAGTCCTAAACAAGTAAGGATGAATTGTAGTGATGAATAAAGAACCAGATAGCACCAATGTGATTTTCTAGTTTTTTAGAGAAGGAGAGAGTTTTACGAACTAAGCGAGAGACACGTTGCCGCATCGTACAGTTAAAGCGCTCAATATAATTGGTTTTACCCGACTCCTTCCCCACAGTCTTGTGACGCTGAGAAGGGAATACAAGAGCATAAGCCCTCCAAAAATCTGTGTAAGGAATGAAAAACAAATAACTTGTGCAAATCAGGATAAGCTCAGATAAAGAAAGAAAAGGAATGATTTTGGGATATTACAGCGAAGAACTTGAGATAGAGATGTTGAAATTTTACGATTCACTGCACGAGAAAGATCAACGCAGATATGCAGCTATTGAAGCAAAAAAGCTAGGACATGGAGGTATAACTGAGATCTTGCACCATTCAAGAAAAGGGGTTGTAGAAAGAGCAGAAATGTGAAAAAAAGGGCGTAGTAGTAAATTCAAATAACGATTATGGAAAGCATCGTTAAGCACGCCTAATGGCTAGTGTATAGTCTTCTGTGTTTGATGCCAAGTGTGTATCAAAAAGCAAGTCTTAATGCAATATTAGGGCTATTTCTGGAAGCACAAGGGCATCCTTATCCAGAACATACACAGATAAAATCAGCAAGTGCGCTCAGTCGATTTCTCAATCACTATAACTGGTCAACCAGAGGACTAATTCGAGCAACAAGGCAGGCTATTTTGGCACAAATCGCCAAGCATCGCCCATCGAAGAGAGGGTCATTAAAGATACTGATAGACTTGACCACCCTAGAAAAATGCGGCAAGTTTTTACATTTGAGTAATCCCACTAAAGACGAACCCGACCCATGGGTGAGAATACTAAACGGCAAGCGCGGACTAAATCTGGTTGTACTGTATTTGGTCTATGGTGAGTGGCGCGTACCATGGAGCTTTAGAGTATGGCGCGGTAAAGGATACCCCAGTCCCTCTGACTTAGCCTGTAAGTTATTGGGGACAGTCCCCAAGCAACTAACCCACAGTTGGGATATGTCCGTCGCAATCTTGCCCATATCGACACCCTAATTGCCGCAGGGGCAAAGCTATCAGAATTGAAGAAGAATCTCTATCGGAACTTACTAGTCGTCAGTGAAGTATATCGGCAACAACAATTGATGTACGAGCAAGGTTGTCATCGCATAGACGACCGCATCGTCAGCATTACGCAACCTCATATGCGTCCAATCGTCAGAGGTAAGTCAGGAACACCTGTGGAGTTTGGCGCTAAACTCTCAGTTAGTTGTGTGGATGGTCATGCCTTTCTCGACCATCTCAGTTGGGATAACTTCAATGAATCAGGGGATTTGCAGCAGCAAGTAGAAATGTTTAATACCAAATCACAAAATAGAGGCGACAGATAGAGCATCAAGAATGGAAAGCCAGCCGACAAGAGAAGCAATAACAGATTTAGACATTTCAGAGAGACGAATGGTAACAAAAAGCTGTAACTCATTCATATTTTTTGGCAAAGCAAACCGCAATCCTTGCTTCAAGTGAAGCCAAACTCGCTCAATGGGGTTTAATTGGGGAGAATGTGCAGGCTGAAAAATAAAAATGATATTGCTTGGCAAACGTAAGCGCTTAGCCCGATGACAACCAGCTTGATCAACTTGCATGATTATGATGCTGTCTGCAAATTTCTCGGAAACAAGGTCAAGAAATATTTGAAAACAGCCTCTACAGAAATTGGCAACTGAAATCGGTATTGAAATTAGAGTAGCCCACTATCCTCCTTATATAGCTGTCGCCAAGTGTATTAGGACGCAGAAGCGGCCAGAACAGATTCCATGGCATCACGTAAATTGTCAGAATTGCGTAAAAGTTTGCCAATTCGATGCTTCAACCAATCCCAACATTTTTCAATGCGATTGAGGTCAGGAGAATAAGCAGGTAGATAGACTAATTTACATCCAGCCGCTTCAATTAATTCGCGAATTCTACCACCGTGATGAAAGGTAGCATTATCGATAATTACCCACTCCTTGGGTTGGAGTTTTGGGATTAAACAAGTTACTAGCCAAATTTCAAAAACGTTGCGATTACAGGCTCCTTCAATAGTGAAGGGAGCAATTATTTGTCCATCCCGATAGCCAGCAATCATATTGATACGCTTTTTTCTAATCCCAGACGAGAGTGTAAAGTGAAATGTGTAAAGTCTGGGATGTATGCAGAGAGATAATCTAGCCACACAATAACTAACACAAAAACCGATGAATATTCGCAAAGAATTGCTAGATGAATT
>NZ_JACJQA010000055.1 GCF_014696355.1 Pseudanabaena sp. FACHB-1998
CCTCAATCCAATGGAGCCATCAAAAATCGTCCTGCACTAGTTCTCAGGAAAATGCCAAAATATCAAGACCTTTTAGTTTGTGGAATAAGTACCCAACTAAAACAATATATTCCCAATTTTGACGAAATCATTTCTCCTAATGATGCTGACTTTGAATTAAGCGGCTTAACTAGTCCTTCCGTTATCCGATTAAGCTTTCTCACTGTTATCCCTAGTAAAAATGTAATTGGAGCGATCGGCAATATTTCAATAGAGAGGTATCAACGCCTTATCGCAAACCTAGCTCATTATTTGACGCAAAATGAACACAACTTATAAGCAACTGTAATGCCCTCATCAAAGAAAGTTGGATAATTCAATGGCAACCACGGATAATACCCTAGACTCATGGCGCAAAACCCTAGAAACTTTGCTCCAATACTATGCCGATCTTCCATATCGCTATGGAAACGTGAGTGCTTACGTTGTGGTTAGCCGCGATCGTAACCACTTCATGCTGATGCGCGAAGGATGGGAAAACAGTCGACGAGTACATGGATGTGTTGTTCATGCCGAAATTCGTAACGACAAAATCTGGATTCACTATGATGGGATCGAAGATGGCATTACTGAAGAACTCGTTGCAGCAGGAGTTCCCAAGGATCATATTGTCCTAGCTTTTCATCCGCCTCAAGTGAGAGAGCATACTGGATATGCTTTGGCATAAGCTCTGAAATGATTACATCGTAAAACAGCGATTTATATAGGGTAATATATAGCTAGTAAACGCTTGAGATCCCTATGGAGGTATAAAATGAACCAAAAACAAATTACAGATCTAACCATAGAAGATCTCAAAGCAGTGATTACTGAAGTAGTAGTTACGCAGCTACAGCAATGGTTCGGCAAACCAAACTCATCTATTACCACAGTCAAACCAGAGCCATCCATCCCTACCAATCAGCCCTACGTTAATGCTGAAGGCGTTTACATATTGCCAACAAGGACACCCGAAGAAATTGCAGCAAGAGCAAAAGCATTGATCGATCTTTTCAATGAATGGGATCTCCGAGATGATGCTGATGAACAGCGAGAGACATGGGAATATTTGCAACAAGCTCTAGGCGAAGAATCGATAACTGAACGTCCACTATCCCTCACCGCATGATTGTTTTACTTGACTCAGCCCCACTCGGCATCCTATCAAACCCCAACTCCACCCCCGCAACCCTAGAATGCCGCTATTGGTCAGAGAGATTAGTTGCCAAGGGTTATAGATTAATTATTCCTGAGATTACCGACTACGAAGTTAGGCGTGAATTACTAAGAGCCAATAAACTAGCAGGCATCAGGCGTTTAGATCAGCTAAAAAATCGCTTAGAGTATTTACCCCTGACCACAGCAACGATGCTGAAAGCTGCTGAATTTTGGGCAGAAGCGAGACAAACAGGTAAACCAACAGCCAGTCCAGAAGCACTTGATGGCGATGTTATCCTTGCCGCCCAAGCATCATTAATTGCCGAATCACAGGGCGATCGCATTGTCGTAGTCGCCACAACAAATGTGGGACATTTGGAAAGATTTGTAAACGCCAAATATTGGCAAGCGATCGCCTAAGTTACAGAAACAAACATAGATTCACTGCAAAAAACAGCCCAGCCACTCAATCAAGAAATGCACCTGCTTATCCCCAGGCAGTAGCGCCAGACTGGTGATCTTAATTCTCCCCTTCTCGAAAGAGAAGCGATAATAGAACTCAATCGGAATCTTCGCATGAAGTAACTCCCAAAGCGAATCCGTCAGCTTCGAGTCCAGAAACAGATCGCGCCCATCTTCTGACGCATAAATGCGAAACACCCCAACCTTACGCGCCACCAACTTCAGTTCCATCACTCTGAGCAATACCTGAGTTTCTTCAGGCAAAGCCCCATACAGCCCCTCCCAAACCGCAGCCAACTTGAGAATCTCCTCCTTCGACTTCACCTTCGCCAAAGTCAAATAAGCATTAATCTTCGTCTCATTGTCTTCGATATAACTATCAGGAATAAAAGCCACCAAACGCGGCAACTGAAGCTCAGTATCAGCCACTTCAGGCAGAATCTTCCCGCGTAACTCATTGATATATTCCTGAAGCAAATCCATATAAAGCGCAAAGCCAATCACATCCGCCTGACCCGACTGCTCCTCACCCAAGAGATCCCCCAAACCCCGAATTTCCATATCTCGCATCGCCAGTTGATAACCTGAACCAAGCTGACTAAACTCCTGAATTGCATCTAGTCTCTTTCTTGCTGAATCTGTCAACTCAAGATTAGGCGGATACAGTAAATAGGCATGAGCCTGAATCCCTGCCCGACCAACCCGACCACGCAATTGATAAAGTTGCGCCAAACCCAACTTATGAGCATCCTCAATCACAATCGTATTCACACGCGGAATATCCAAACCCGACTCAATAATCGTGGTACAGAGGAGAATATCCGCCTCATTGTTATTAAAAGCAACCATCGCCGCCTCTAACTCTGACTCCTGCATCTGTCCATGCGCGATCGCCAATCTCACATTGGGCAACATCAACCGCAAAGAAACAGCGATCGCCTCAATCCCCTCAATGCGTGGCACGACATAAAACACCTGACCACCACGATCTAACTCATGACGAATCGCCGTTTTCACCAGTGACGCATCATAAGCAGACAAATGGGTTTGAATCGATCTCCGTGAGGGAGGAGGAGTCGCAATCACACTCATTTCCCGCACACCAGAAAGCGCCGCATAAAGAGTACGGGGAATCGGCGTAGCACTCAAAGTCAATAAATCTACATCCCCCTTCATCGCCTTGATTTTCTCTTTCTGCAAAGTCCCAAAGCGTTGTTCTTCATCAATCACCAGTAAACCCAAATCGTGAAACTGGACATCCTTAGACAACAGTTGATGCGTACCGACAATGACTTGAACTTTATCATCAGCAACCTGCTGTAAAATCTGCTTGCGCTCCTTCGCAGGGCGAAACCGATTCACAATATCTACAGTGAAAGGATAAGCCGCAAACCGAGTTTGGAGCGTATGAAAATGCTGCTGCGCCAGAATCGTGGTCGGTGCTAGCAAAGCTACTTGTTTACCCGCACAAACCGCCTTAAAAATAGCCCTTACCGCCACTTCCGTTTTGCCAAAGCCGACATCACCACAAACCAGTCGATCCATCGGGCGATCGCTTTCCATGTCTTGCTTCACATCTTGAACAGCCTTGACTTGATCAGGGGTGAGTGGATAGGGAAAAGAATCTTCCATCTCCTGTTGCCAATTGGTATCAGGTGGAAAAGCATAGCCGACTAAATTAGCGCGGCGAACATAGAGTTGCAGTAAATCCCTTGCTAACTTGTAAATCTCTTTTTGACATTTGCTGAGAGCATTATCCCACACCTTTGTGTTGGCGATGCTGCTTAACTTAGGAGGTTTATTAGAAGCACTGCGATAGCGAGAGAGAATCTTCTCATTTTCCTGCGCGATCGCCACAGCAGTTTTACCATCGGCAAACTCAACGATGTAATGTGGTTGCTTTTCTCCCTTCACTTCAATTGTTTCAAAGCGCGTAAATTTGCCAATCCCATACTTACGATGCACGACATAATCGCCAACATTTAACTCGTCAGGATTAACTGATTTAGCCGCAGTTATGCGTGAGGGATGTATAGCTGTCGCCAAGTGTATTAGGACGCAGAAGCGGCCAGAACAGATTCCATGGCATCACGTAAATTGTCAGAATTGCGTAAAAGTTTGCGAATTCGATGCTTCAACCAAGC
>NZ_JACJQA010000056.1 GCF_014696355.1 Pseudanabaena sp. FACHB-1998
AATTCATCTAGCAATTCTTTGCGAATATTCATCGGTTTTTGTGTTAGTTATTGTGTGGCTAGATTATCTCTCTGCATACATCCCAGACTTTACACATTTCACTTTACACTCTCATGCTTTTCAAAAGTAGAGGTGCAAAGGTAATCAGATCGCTTTGTTGCCTATGGCTTTTGTGCATCTATTTCCCATGTCTCACATTTTTCTAGATAGCAACTATGAAAACTTATCCAACTAATTCTCTGAGAGTTCCCTATAGTCCCCACCGTAGTAACTTCCTTAGCCAAATCCAAAATCTTCAGATAGCCACATTGACGGCTTCAATTGTGGGAATCGTCATCACCTTTGCTTGCTCTAAAGGGATGTATCTCACGGCGCTACTAGCCTTGATTGGTTTGCTGATAGCCTTCCCAAAGGTATTGCTGATGCTCTATGGCAAATTCGAGCAAATGATTCGGCATTCCAAGTACAGTCCCGTTTTATTACTGGGCATCGCCATCGGCTTCCTGATAGGTTTGCTGTTGATTTTTACAGTGGAGCCAGCCCAAGCCCAGTTTTTTAATAAGACCCAGACATGGATGACGGGTGCAATTCCTGGTATCGATACAGGACTTGTTGCCCTGATTTTCAATGTGCTGCGAGCCTTGTTTGTGATCTATCTGGGAATTGGACTAGTAAAAGTAATTCAATCAGCTAGAAATGACGATGATTGGCAGCAAATGGCTAGAACACCGTTAATTCTGGTAGTGACCGTAACAATGGGCGACATTTTGGCAGGCATTATCACGGGTGCAACCTAAAACTATGGCAGAAGAGTACAAATTTCGTAAGGTCAATGCCATTTTGGGTGCAAGTCCGAAGATTGGACCATTTCCCACTGAGCTAATCATTCCTTGGTCAATCATCAGCTTTACCCTGTTCATGATTTGCTACGTGG
The DNA here is from genome assembly GCF_014696355.1 of Pseudanabaena sp. FACHB-1998. Lineage (GTDB taxonomy): Bacteria > Cyanobacteriota > Cyanobacteriia > Pseudanabaenales > Pseudanabaenaceae > Pseudanabaena. The sequence goes on from NZ_JACJQA010000056.1 coordinate 935, forward strand.
TTCTGAATCTGCCTTGGTTATGGGTATTGCTGATTGTGGCTTGGGGTGATGCGACATGGTGGATCTTGACAGGTTCAAAACCCTATCGATTTTTATCAAAATTTATCCCTGTGCCGCGATGGACGCGAGGCGTTTATCAGTACAGGGGGATGCGTAAGCAGGAGGTAAGAAATTATGCAGAGCGTTAATCAAAAGCGATATAAGCACTTTGAAAAAGAGCTAGCCGTAGAATGTCTGCTCAAGTTTGAGCTACGCGGTCGTGCCGTCAGTTGCTTTGTCCTCAAGCAAGGGCAATCGTCATTAGAGTCATTGCAGTTTGTATTTGGCTGGGAGTCAAAGGGGATTCATACCACACTCTCAACAGAGCAGGAAGAATCGCTATTTGAGGCGATTCAATCAGGTTTAAAAGATATTCCTGATGGTGAAAAGCTGACTGTACATTTTGGTTCAGTTAGTTCTGACAGCGATCGCCAACAGCAACTCCAAGAACTTTACGAACAAGCGGATACGCCGCAACTAAAATTTTTGGTGATGGGTGAAAAGCAAAGGGTACAGGAGCTAGCCAAAGCAGGACTACGCAAACCAAAATTCCTGAGACTCTATGCCACCTATACTGTGCGTGGTTCCACGGCTGAAGGCAATGATGGTCTTGAAAAAGCACTGGCGTGGGTACAGAAGCTATCGCAGCAATTGATGGGTCAGGAAAAGCAAATTGAGCAGGAGCGTCATGAGATTGCTTTTGCTAAGGCTTTTACCGATGGCTTCTTGAACTGGGAGCAGATTCTCGTTAATCGCATGGGTCTAGACCTGCGCCCACTGACTGAGCATGAACTGTGGGAGCATCTCTGGCGGCAATTTAATAGCAGCACCCCACCTGCGATTCCGCAACTGCTGGTGATGTCCGAGCGGGGCGTGGAAGAGCGCGTCAATACCCAAGTGCATCTGAAAACACTATTGCTAGAACGTCCCGATTCTATTCCCTTTGCTGACAATGGGTTTGTCCACCTCAAAGGTGAATATATCGGTGTACTCACCTTCATGGATAAACCAGGCGGCTGGGCATCGAAGGGTAAGCAGATGCGCTATCTCTGGGAAGCGATCGCCCGCGACTCTGTGGCAAATACGGAAGTATTCTGTCAATTCACAAGGGCTAATGAAACGATTGTCAAAGCGAATATGCAGCGTGTGACCAAGCAGAGCATCGTCTCGCAAGAACAGTCTGCTTCCTTGAATAACATCAACGTTAATGCATCACTGAAACAGCAAAAAGCAGTCAAAGCTCAGGAAGCACTTTACGAAGGGGCGATGCCAATTAACGTGGCAGTGGCGGTATTGATTCGTCGTCCTAACTTAATTGCCCTTGATGATGCCTGTCGCTATTTTTGTAGTTGCTTTCAGCGACCTGCTTGGGTAGAGCGTGAGACGGAATATGCGTGGCTGATGTGGAAACAGACCTTACCTGTGACAGTGGGAAATCTGCTGGCTCAACCATTCCCCCGTCGTCATGTCTATCTATCTGATGAAGCAGTTGCCTTTACGGGTTGTGTGATGCCCAGATCGGTCGATGAAACTGGCTTTGAACTGATGACGGAAGAAGGCGGGATGCCTCTGTATATCGACGTGCGTAAGCATCGCAATATCGGTATTTTTGCCACCACCCGTGCGGGTAAGTCGGTATTAGTATCGGCGGTTTTATCCCAAGCCCTCTGCCATAATCAGCAAGTTGTGGCTCTAGACTTCCCTAAGCCCGATGGCACAAGTACGTTCACAGACTACACCCATTTCATCGGTGAACTGGGAGCCTATTTCGACATTAGTAAAGAGTCTTCAAACTTGCTCGAATTACCAGATCTGCGAGCCTTTGACTCCGAACAAGCAGAAGAACGGCTGCGGGATTTCAAATCCTTTGTGGAAACAGCCTTGATGACAATGGTATTTGGTGCAAGTCAGCATGACCTCTCCTCATCGGAAAGGCAACTGCGGCAATTGATCAGGGCTTTGTTAGTGCCTGTGGTTAATAGCTTCTTTGACGATCAGCAGATTAAAGCCCGATACGACAAGGCGATCACCGCTGGATTCGGTACAGAAGCATGGAGCAATATGCCCACTCTGTCGGACTTTCTTGATTACTTTTTAACGGTCGGTAAAGCGGATATTACATCTGATGTTGCCGATAGCGAACAGATCGATCAGGCCACTAATCAAATTGTGATTCAACTGCGATTTTGGCTTAATTCCAGAATTGGTCGCGCCATTTCCCGTCCATCCACCTTTCGCAGTGATGCCAGACTATTGGTGTTTGCCCTGCGAAACCTATCGGAAGCCGAAGATGCCGCGATTTTAGCTTTGTCGGCATATTCCGCCGCCCTGCGACGCGCTTTATCATCACCCGCCAGCATCCTGTTCATTGATGAAGCGCCAATTCTATTTGAATATCCGACGATCTCGGAAATGGTGGCGCGGCTCTGTGCCAATGGAGCTAAAGCAGGAATCAAGGTAATTATCTCGGCACAAGACCCTGACACGATCGCTAGATCTCCCTCCGCACCGAAGATCCTCCAAAACTTATCAACCAGATTAATTGGCCGTATCCAACCCTCGGCAGTAGATAGTTTTGTCAGCATCCTCAAATATCCCAGAGAGGTGATTGCCCAGAACGCGGAGGAGCGGTTCTTCCCGAAACGTGAGGCGATCTATTCGCAATGGTTACTAGATGACGCAGGCATTTATACATTCGTGCGGTTTTTCCCTAGCTATATCCAACTGGGCGTGGTGGCAAACAATCCCGATGAGCAAGAGGCTCGTACCGCTTACATGCTGGCGATGGCAGATCCCTACAAAGGGCTAGCTGCTTTTTCGCGCGAAATGGCAAGTGCTTTGAGAGATGGGCGCAAGCTGAAATTACCCGAACTGACTGCTTAATTCTTCTTCTCTAGAAACTTATTACACCGCCATGAATAAACCAAAAACTCGTCGGATCTCCGTCATCAGCATAGCAACCTGTTCCCTTCTGCTACTGAGTCCCCCCCCTGCAGATGCTGTGCAAGTACCATTGCCGTCCGAACTCACAGGATTAATCCAACAGGTCAACCAACTGATTACCTCGATTAACTCTGGGGACTTCTTAAAAGCTCAAATGGACAAGATATTGGGGCAGTACTTACCACAGGTACAAGCCGCCATTACTGAGTCGATTGGGCTACTGGGATTACCAGATCCTAGTAAAGCTAAAGCCGAAGTCCTTGCTCAAATCAAAGGAGCCTTTAACAGTGCGGGGCTAAATGACACCTTGCTCAATCAAGGGGTTGTTACCTCAGCAATTACGAATACCTCTATCCAAAATGTATTGGGCGAAGAGGGGCAAACAAGGCTGAAGAAAACCCTAGAAGATATGCTCGTCAATGCTCAGACTGTTGGACAGCTATCTTTGAACACGGAGACAGGTGCAGCCAATAGCAACGTGATCGCTGATGTCTCCCAACAAATTGCGGCTAACTCTGTCACTTTTGCTCAGAACTCATTGTCTCGTTCCCAACAGGTGGATGGATTGTCGCAGCAGGCACAAGCCGCCCTATCGACACAGGATGTCCTCAAGATTGTGGCGCAACAGAATGCGGGTAATTCGGCAATCCTTGCCAATATTGCTTCCCAGTTTGGCAACAATGCTAATCAGGTTGGTAATGTCGCTAATCAACTGGGGTTGCTATCTGAACAGAACTCACAGGTAGCCGAACAGAATAGCCAACGCGCTCAGATCGATGCTCAACAGTTAGCGCTGCAAGTACAACAAACCCAACAAGGAGCAACATCTCTTCTCAACCTTGACCAGATTAATGCATCACTCAAAGGCGATCGCCAAGATCGTCTAATCGAGCGTAACTCCACAGTTCAACAACGGATGCCTTATACCTTTCTAAGATAGCGAGATAAACCATGCTAATTGCTCAAGCGATCGTCAACAATTCCGAAGAGGTGTCGCTAGCGGTACAAGGTGCATGGCAAAACACTTGGGAACTAGCGTTCAATGGCACTCTCTACCAATCGCTCACCAATCTGGGATTAATCATTGCCGTGGCTTCACTATTGCTATGGACAATCCAATTTACTAAAAACCTGATTGATGACCAAAGCTATCGGCAGTTTGGCGAATTAATCTGGCCAATAATTGTAATTGTGCTGCTCACCAACGGTGGTCAAAACCTGATTGGACTCACCAATGGGATGCGAACAGTAATCAACAATGCCAATAACTCAGTCTTAGGCGCAATTACCTCAACCGCCCAATTAGAGAAAACCCTATCAGCCCTAGCTGATTTCTCAGTAACTCAAGAGCAAATTATTGCCTACCGTCAGCAGTGCAATGGACTCACTAAAAATGAAGAGATGCAGGTCTGCTTACAAGAGGTGAATACCAAAGCTCAATCTCTACTCAATAGTTACCAATCTAACTACGGTGCGGTTGCTGCGGCTCTGGTGGGTAAGTTGCAAAAACAAATTGAGAAGGCAAGTGAAAACCCTCTCGAAGCCGTTACCAATCTCTTCCCTGGCACAGTGATTTCAAGGTCAATCATGCTGGCGGCGATCGAGACTTTTATGGTAGCGATGCAGTCGGCGTTTCAGGCTTTGATTGAGGTCGGGTTTCTGCTTACAGGTCTACTCGGTCCTCTTGCGGTTGGTGCTTCTTTATTACCGATTGGGGCAAAGCCTCTCTATGCATGGATGACAGGATTCTGGTCATTAGGCATGGCAAAGCTAAGCTTGAACATTGTCACGGGGCTGGCGGCGACAGCGATCGCCGCATCCGCACAACTGGATACGCTCTCCATTGCCATTACCCTTGGCTTGCTTGCACCAATTCTGGCGCTATCCCTATCAGCAGGTGGTGGCATGGCAATATTTAGCGCCATCCTCTCGGCAGCAAGTGCCGCCGCATCCGCAGGTTTAAATATCGGTCTACGCATCTCTAGGTAATTCCCATGAACTCATATCCAAAGACAGAAGTGAATCCAGAACTAAGCTCAAAAACAGAGGAAACAGATGAAACTAATGCTTTCCATCGCTTTATTCCTACTGGTCTATCCCACAGTGGTAAAGCCAAAACTCCTAAAGATGTACTGGTGGTATCGATTTTGTTCGGCATACTTGGCTTATCGGCACTGAATAGCCTGGGACTGATGGCTCTGATTGGTGCATATACTTCCCTTGCTTCCCAGAAACCACCTACGCTCGTGCAGTTGTCAGACGGAAAAGCAATTACAGCGATCGCTAGTGACAATAAAACCAGATCTCCTGAAGTGGTAAAGCAGTTTGTCACTCAACAGGTGATGGCGCTGATGACATGGACAGGAGAATTACCTTCTGATGCTAGTCAAAATGGGCAGCCACTTCTAGATACTGGTGTGGAAGTTACGGCGGACAAGGGCTTGAAAAAGAAAATCACGACGACGGCATGGCAAGCCAGTTTTGCTTTTTCCGAAGACTTCCGTAAAGGATTACTCTCATCAATCGCGGAACTCACCCCAACAGAAGTATTTTCAGGTAGCAGCAAGGTAATTCTAGTACCGCAGACGATTACGGCTCCTGAAGAGATTGAGAAAGGGAAGTGGAAAGTTAATCTGGTGGCAAATCTAGTTACTTTCAGTCCCCTCAATCAAGTTGGTGAATCGGTTCCCTTTAACAAGGAAATTTTTATTCAGGCGATCGATGTCCCCAATCTTAAAGCCGATGTTTCACCGTTGGAACAAGCCATTTTCAAAGTTAAGTCCTCTGGGCTAGAAATCTATGCCATGCGGGATCTCACCAGAAATGATTTGAAATAACTTTTTCTATTTTTGTCGATACTTTAAGGAGTTGTGATGATTACCGAAGTCCAAGAACCACAATCAGTAAGCGTAACTGATGAAATTGACTTTGCTCGGTTAACTGGGTTTCAACCCAATGTCATAAATTTTTAAGATACTCTCTAAAAAACTACTGTGTCTCTTCCTCTAATTTGATATTGGAGAAATGTTCTTGCAGAGACTCATGGATAAAACGGTAACGTCCACGAACTCGCTGTAGTAAAAGAAGATCATAACAGTAGTCAAGAAAATGTGCATAGTTCCAAGGAATCAGATTGTTGAAGAAGAGAACAAGACGAAGAGATAGATGTTGTATGAAAACTCTGCCAATTAACGCAAAAGTGATTTGCGCTCCAATAGCTGCCATTGTAATAGGGTTAGGAATAAAAACTTGTGCTAAACCTTGTTCACGTATCATTCCCTCAAATGGTTCTATACCTATTAAAAAGCCCAAATATGCTCTAAACATCATAACGTTTTGTACGCCTATGCCTAGCAATGCACATAAAGATGACGCTAAAATCCAATTAAGCCCTGATTGTTTAATTCCTTGATTAGGAGATAGCTTTTCTTCTATCTCTAAAAATTTTAATTGAAAGGGAAATAGAAATATCGAAGACATAAGCCCTGTGCTTACAAAGACAATCACTACTCTTTCCCAACCAGCCATAAAGAATATTAAAATCAAACTAGCCCTTGATATTGGAAAAGAGTAATATAGCTTAAAGCCAAATGTAAAAGCATTTAGAATACTATTCCAAGAAAAATCTATTCTCTCTTTTATTCTGATTTCATGCCTCTCTATTACAGACCAAATAAATGTTGTTACTCCAATAATAATTAAAAGTATTTTATATCCTATATTTGAAAATTGACAAGCTGCAAAGCTAATAAGAAAAATAATCGCAAAGCTAAATAAACCTAAAAGCAAATTATAGCTTTGAATCTGTTCTCCAGAAAGAAGCCATGATGGTTGCATTTTCTCGATCAAAAACTCATTTTGGAATTCATTTTGAAGTCTTTGTGCTAAAAAAGATAGCCATTTTTGAGTTTTATCGGAGTTGTATTTTCTGTATGAAAGATTTTTTAAATCTCTTTTTAGCATCCTTTTTATGTAAGTATCCCATAGTAAAGATCGGCGAGATTCCAATGAAGCTGCTTTATGCCACTCTTCTATTGATAGCTCTTCATAGGATAGAACTGTGATATTTAGCATTAGAGGCTTACGAACGAGATCTAATAATGCTTCATCTTCCTTAAAAACTTGCCAAAGCTCTATCTTTTTTTGGGAATCAAGATAATCTTGAATTTTAGAATCTGTTAGATCATTTATATATACTGCACCATTTAATTCCAGCTTTTTCGAGAAGGTTTCATATTCTTCGTTTCTACTACACACCACTAGGTACTGTGGGCGAAACTCACTCTGTAAAAAATTGTTAATTGCTTGAACACATATCCCTTGTTGGTCTGGCTTCAATTCGTCTAAAGAATCTAAAATTAGTAGAAGCTTTTTCTCGTCAATTAGTTTTTGGGCAATATCTTCTCGAACTCTACGTTTAGTCGAGGAGGATAATTCTACTACTAGCCATTCTCGTAAGCTTGGATATACGTTACTCCATGAAGTTAGATCGAAGAGAACTGGTATTGGAAACTCTTGATCTGATTCCGCCTTCTGGATAAGACTCAGAGATAGCTCTAATGTCATTGTCGTCTTACCAGAACCAGGTTCACCAAGTATGAGCAGATTGCCTTGGATTTCAGGTCTTTCAAAAACGCTCAACATACTTGTACCTATAGGTAAATTCTCGCTTGACAACTTCCCTATTTTGATGTCTTTATCCCAAGGGCTTTTTACCTTCTCTGGCTGTAATTGCAAATCTAAAGATATGGCATTATTGTGCAATGACTGGCTTAATCGCGCCATAATCTCTTGCTTAACTGAACTAATCAGTTCATTTTGAATATTTTGACTTCTAATTTGTGGGATGTTTTGCTTTGTTGGATTCTCACCCGACGACTGTAGTCAGAAGTTAAATGTATTTCCAATAATAGTATTGTTTCCACCCTTAACGTTAATTCCTTTCCAATTCTCAATTATTGTTGATGATGTGACTTGAAAATTAGGTGTATTTATTTCTTGTTCAACTTCCTTCGCAATTGTTTCGTTAGATTCGATAAGCTCCCGCATCTCTTGGAGCAACTTTTTCATGTCTTGATCATTTTTGGAAACCGTCTCAATATCTATATACGCTTGACCATAATCCAAAGGTTGTTGATTGGCATTTTGAATCGCAATTGCAGTACTAGGTGATTTTTTCTGAATCTCATCTAACAAATGCTTTGACTTAACAATAAAAGTAACAAAAGAATCAGTGACATTCTCACCAACTTTAGTCAGCGCTCCTGATGTTACTAAACCTGCGATCGCCATCAGAATAGTTAAAGGATCCATTGATTTTTTCTAGGAGTAATGATCGTGTCAAGACAATCGCATTTATTATATTTATCCGAATAATATCATTTTCAAATTCAAATGAATTACGCAGATACACCATCTGTAATCTAATACACTCAAACAAAAATGTATATGTTTTTTTAAGAAATTTTGGCATTACACACTTGAAGAACGAAAGAAATATGACAAAGTTACTAAGAAAGGGTTTCATCACTGTGAATTAGTCGAATTATACTTTCAGTATCAATGCCAATTCGTGATGCTGCGGATGTGGATATGGCGCGACAGGTAGCGATCGTGCTGAATCGCAACTTCAAATCAGGCGGTAAAGGTAATGAAGATCCCTTTTTTACTAACAGTGGCGACCAGCTAATTCAAGCAGTGTTGCTGCTTGCCAAGACAACTCCCTATCCTGATATTATTTTCTGTGCCAAAGCATTAGGTGCGAATAATCTGCCTGCCAGAGTCCAGAATGCGAACTTACCAACTTGGGTGGAAACTAGCTTTGGGCAGTTGATTTCGATGGCGGATTCTGAGAAAACTGTTGCTTCTGTAATCTCGACTGCGAGTATTCTCTTTAGTCGGTTTATGTCCCCTGATATCCTCAGTGTGTTCTGTGGCAAGACAACGATTCCTTTGCAGTTGAAAGGCAAGCAATTGTTAATTATCGGCATGAAGCGGGAAAAGCAGGATGTGGTTGCACCGTTGTTGGCGACAGTTTTACATATGATTGTCACCCGTAATGTGGTGTCCACTAAACGCGAAGATCCCCTACTAGTGGCGATCGATGAGTTACCAACTTTATATTTGCCGAGCCTTGTCCAATGGCTGAATGTTCATCGTGAGGATGGACTGTCCTGTATGTTGGGTTTCCAGAATCTCGTGCAGCTCGAAGAAACCTATGGCAAGGAAGTATCAAGAGCGATCTTTGGTGGCTGTGCGACTAAGGCAATTTTCAATCCCCTTGAGCCTGAATCAGCGAAGATTTTCTCTGACTACCTCGGTGATGAGCATTTGAAGTACAAATCTAAATCCCGTAGTTCAGGTGGCGGTAGGACTAGCACTAGTACATCGGATCAGGAACGTACACGCAAACTATTTGCCCCAGAAGATTTTCTCAAATTACCGCAAGGTAATTGTATTCTCATCTCCCCAGGATATAGCTCTAAGAAGGAAGCTAATGTGCCTCGGCGTTGCCATATCAGAATCCCCAAAGTCGATGCAGAGAGGGCAGATAAGAGCAAGTCCAAATGGGAGTCCCTAAAAGTTAGGTTGGCTAAAGCTGGTAGTCAAGTACCAATTACGGATGCGGCGATCGCTTCCCGTAAAGATTACTTTCAAGAGCATTTTCCTTTACCTGCGAAAGATGCTCCTAATGCACCCAAGTCCACTGTCCCTGCTTGGGCTGAAGGTTTATAGAGGTAAATTATGGTTTTTATGCAGTCATCGGAAGCATCTCAGGCTAATGCTCAGCAATTGGCGATCGCTCAAACTACGATTGAAGCTTTGGCGGAACTACTAAGCCGATTGCTATCCAAACAAGAAGAGCTATTGCATAATCCTGATGGCAATAAACAACAGCTTGATGCTCCATCATCGGGATTCAGTGATGCAGAGTGGGATCGGGTATCTCAGCAATGGGATCAGGACATCATGGATGATTGGTGGCGCAGATATCAGGCTGCTCCAGATCGCTCGGCTAATTCTGAAACTTCACAGGCTTTGACTGTTCCCTTAAGTAATCCTCGCGATAAAGGTGAACCTGATTTTGCGATGTTACCAAACTCGCCCATTCAGCCATCGCCTTTATCTGGTAGTAATCTATCGCCGCTTTCGCAATCATCGCAGTCGCCATTGTCATCTCCTGTTGAACAGAATTATATCGATGTAGATTGGCGAGAACTCCCGAAAATAGAGTTGGCAGGGTTACTGCATCGTGATTTAGATGGAGATGGGATTACTGATGTGGATGAACTGCGGATGGGACTCAATCCTCGCAGCATTGATACCGATGGCGATGGTATCAGTGATTATGATGAGTTGGGACGTTCTAATCCTCTATCGTTTGATGACTTCAGACAACAGGTGATGGCGGCGGTGTCGGTTGCCCTAGTTGCAAAATTGGGTGTCGATGGCAAGTATGAGGCAGAAAATTATCGCATTCAATCTCAGGACAATTTCTATGAGATTTCTAATCTTGATGGTGAGGCGATCGCTAAGTTTGAATTGCAAAGCGATCGGGCTGTATTTATTGAGGATCGGACAACCGTTGACCAACAGATTGACTTTACTAAAACTGCGTTTAGAACAACGACTGTGGATATTGCTAGTTTGACTCAAAATCAGGGTTATCTCACGGCAGTAGATAAACTGGGAGATCTAGCTCCAGCGGGGGCTAGGGGTGTGGTGGTCGTGGAAAATGTCCTTAATGAAACTGGTCAAGAGTCTTTCAATGGTGAATATTACAATTTCCAAAGGAATCAGGATGGTGATTTTGCCATTGTCAATAACCATACTGGCGAAGATATTTTGCAGACTATGCAAGGTCAAATCTCTCTTAATGCCATGACTCCAACTGATTTAAACAACTTCCAGCAAGCATTTCAACGCATGAATTTGCCTCAGCCCATGCTAGAGCAATCTAGTCCAGATTTAGAGCGTTAGGTAAAGGCAATGATTACTGCGAACCCAGAGCTTGATATCGCTCAGTTCATGGCTGTATTTAACCAAGTTGTGGAACTGCATAGCGCCCATATTTTAGCGATCGCTGAACGAGAAATGTCTTCCACTAATATTAAGGATTTAACGATGATCGATAAAGATGATGTATTTGATGAAGAGTGGCAACCATCTCAGGTGCGGAACAAAGGTAGCGATCCTAATTCGGGTGCTGCTGACGCTCAACAGGTAAATACTGTTACTCAAGAACAGAACCAAAGCAATTATGCAATGCAAATTCAAAATCTGGCTCTGTCAATGTTTGATGGTTTGAGTAATCTGCGTAAGGATAATTCCGAGAGTAAATCTGAAGATGTTGCAACTGCTGCTATTCCTAGTTCTGTCAACCCAATTACCGATGCAGAGCGAGATTTGAAACTGGCGCGTGATTGTCGCGAATTACTACAGGCAAAAGGCAGAGATGATGGTAATAATCTTATCTTTGAACGTCCTGATGGCAAGGGGAATTACAAGTTCAATCTCGAAAAAGACTCGGATACAATGACTTTAAAGGCAAAAGATCGTCCTGTTAATCCGATCCTTGTGGAGTCGCAGGGGAAAGTCTTAGAATCCCATGTTACCAATCTTGATGCTGCAAATATTGCTAGGGCTGTGGAGATGTTAAACGTACAACAATCTAAACCTATTGAAAATCATAAGTAAGTCTGTTTGGTGGTAAAGTTTACACAGGTACAAAAACATGAAAAAGCTGTTACTCGTTGAATCTCCATCTAAGTGCAAAACCATCCAAGCAATCCTCGGTAGTGAATGGCAAGTGGAAGCTTCCTTTGGTCACTTTACAGAACTAGCTAAAGATGGTGAAGATAGCTTGGGCTTTACCATGCACAAAGATACCAACAAAATTGAATGTCGCTACCAATTGACGGAAGGTAAGGGACAACAGGTAGTCGCTAAACTTCGGGCTGCTGTAAAGAATGCTTCAGAAGTTGTGCTTGCTACTGATGGCGATCGCGAGGGTGAGGGGATTGCTTGGCATTTACAACAGCAACTCAATTTGCGTAATCCCAAACGTGCTGTCTATAACCAGATTACGCCTACGGCAGTTAAAGCCGCGATCGCCAATGCTCATCAGTTAGATTTAAACCTGATTTCAGCGCAACGCGCTAGACAATGTTTGGATCGGTTGATTGGGTTTAAGGTTTCGCCCCTTGTGCGTCGTACCAGTGGCGGTAGCTCGGCAGGTCGGGTGCAGTCGGTGGCGCTGCACATCGTCTGTCAGCGTGAACGAGAGATTACTGCTTTTGTGCCGATTACTTACTGGTCGGTATGGACTGAATATGCTGAAGGCTTCACGGCTTTCTATGCGGGGAGTAGTGAGATTGAGCCTGTGCTTGAAGATCAGGATGTCACCGACGATGCGGCGGAAGTAAATGCAGAATCCACGGTTGAGTCAAAAAGGGTATTGTCGGAAGCAGAAGCGACAAGAAGTATTCAAGTGGCCCGTAATCATCCTCACATCGTTCGCGAAGCTACGGGTGTCACTGCTCAAAAATCGCCGTTGCCGCCTTTTATTACCAGTTCGCTCCAGCAAGCTGCTTCTGTAAGACTAGGGCTATCGCCTGAAGAGACAATGAAAGTGGCTCAGGAGTTGTTTGAGGGTGTCGATTTGCCTCAAGGTCGGAAGGGTTTGATTACCTATCACCGTACTGATAGCACCAGTCTTGCTCCTGAGTTTTGTGCTGAGGTGAAGGAATGGCTATCAAAACACGATCCTGATAATGTCCCTAAGAAGACTACTAGCCATCGCGAACAGGCTAATGCTCAATCCGCCCATGAAGCGATTCGTCCTACCTATTTGAGTATTACTCCGAAAACGGTTAGAGATCATCTCAGTGCCAAACAGCATCAACTGTATGAGTTGATCTGGCGTAGAGCCGTTGCTTCTCAATGTGCTAATGCTTTGATTCAGAAAAGTCGGGTGATTATTCAAGCTGGTTCGACGCTTTGGCAGACTAGGGGCAGTATTCTTACCTTTGCGGGTTATACGCGCTATTGAAATGATTTGAGTAAGGATAAACATATTCCTGCGTTAACGAGTGGTCAGACTTTGGCTTTGGCGAATGCTGGTTTTACGCAGAAACAAACTCAACCTCCTGCTAGGTATAGCGAGGCGAAGTTAGTGCAGGTACTAGAGCGTCAGGGTGTGGGTAGACCGAGTACGTTTGCGGCGATCGTTAAAACGCTTAAGGATAGAACCTATGTGTTGCTGAAGGGTAAGGTTCTCGAACCTACGGCTTTGGGAATGTCTACGGATGATGTGCTGCATAAAACTTTTCCCGATCTGCTCAGAGCCGATTTTACCGCAGGGATGGAGACGACTTTGGACGAAATCTCGGTGGGTAAGTTGGAGTGGCAAAGCTATTTGATTGGTTGGCATCAGTCTTATTTTCAGCCAATGCTGGCGCGGGCTTATACGAATCTTGGTGCGGATTTACAGCCAAGTGGTCGTAAAAATGAGCTTTCGGATGTGGCTTGTCCTGCTTGTAATCATCCTCTCAGTAAGATTCCTTCTAAGAAGGTGAGTGGTGGGCATTTTCTCAAGTGTGAGCATGGCTGTGAGAATCTGGTGATGTTTTGGAGCGATCGCCGTAATCAGTGGGAAATTCCTCAAGCTAAGAGTGAGAATGCAGTGACGGCGGAGGTGACTAGTTTTGCTTGTCCCGTCTGTGGTAAGCCTTTGGCTAAGTTTCCCTATGCGAAGGATGGTGTGGATAAGGTGATGTTGAAGTGTGCGGATGTTCAGGCGCGACAACGCAAGGATCATGCGGATGTGGTCTTTTTCTGGTCTTCTCAGGAGAAGTGGTGGTCAAAGAAGTTTGGTGATTTGGATGAGGCGGCGAAGCCGAATTTGAGTAAAGTTTCAACTGGGAAAGAAAAGAAAGCTGGTCAGGGGAAGCAGAAGCGATCGAGTAAAGTGGCTAAGCCTAGACCGAAAAAGTTGTCTTGATAAGCATAGAGATTCGTTAGGGTTATACTGTATTTAATCAATCAAAATTTATTGTTGTCTATGAGGCAATTGCTGCGCCCAATCGTCAACTATAATGAGTTTAATGAAATTCAAGAGGGTATGGTAATGAGTACTCCAGTTTTAGAAGCCGATCTTACTGTTAGCTCGGTAGTAAAATCAGCAGTAAATGTGTTTGTAAAAAGTGAAGCTAATGGCAAGGTTAGTGCGATGGTCTTGGGATTACCAGAATATCGCGTAGAAAGTGGCGATCGACAATCTGCTTTGGCTGATTTACAAAAGCTAGTTACAGCGAAATTTATAGGCGCTGAGGTCGTTTCATTAGAAATCGAAATCCCTCAACCTGAAAATCCTTGGCTTCGTTTTGCAGGGATTTTTAAGGATGATCAGTCTTTTGATCGAATGCAAGAAGATATATCTGAGTACCGTCGAGAAAAAGATGCTGAGTTAGAGAAATACTATCATCAAATTGAGATGGAAGAATCTAAGGAACAGGTTCTATGACTTTTTGGATTCTTGACACCGATCATATATCTTTGTATCAGCGAGGAGATCTCAATGTCATTAAACGCTTGGGTTCGGCTAATTCCAAGAATCTAGCGGCTACGGTTATTTCGCTTGAGGAACAAATGTATGGAAGACTCAGTGAAATTAAGAAAGCTAATTCTGCTATCTCTTTGATAACTGCTTATTCGAGATTAGAAATCACTCTCGACTATTTCAAAAGTATCCAAGTTTTGCCATTTGACAAAAATGCTCATACATCTTTTGAGAGTTTGATACGTCAAAAGTTGCGAGTTGGAACTCAAGATTTACGCATTGCGGCGATCGCTCTGTCTGTGAATGGAATAGTCGTAACTCGCAATCAAAAGGATTTTGTTAAAGTGCCAAATCTACAAGTTGAAAATTGGGCACTTTAACAAGTAAGAATAGAAACGCGATCACCATTTCATTCCATAAACCAACGATCGCAACTCATCTCAAATCAAACAACGATCACCAATTTCCTCAGCCATTCTAAATGTTCAAAGCGATCGCCATCTCATTCCAAAAACCAACGCTCATAACTCACCTCAAATCAAACAACGATCGCCTATTTCCTCAGATACACTAAATGCTTAAAGCGATCGCCATCTCACTCCACAAACCAATGATCGCAACTCACCTCAAATCAAACAATGATCGCCTACTTCTGTCAAACATGCTAAATGTTCAAAGCGATCGCCCTTTCATTGCACAAACTAGCGATCGCAACTCATCCCAAATCAAACAACGATCGCCTATTTTCTCAGACACCCTAAATGTTCAAAGAGGTCGTCCTCTCATTCCCAAAAGCAATGATCGCAACTTATCTCAAATCAAATAGCGATAGCCGATTTTGTCAGTACTCCAAATGTTTAAAACATAACTAATCGGGAATAAATATTTTATTGGATTTAGGACATTTTTAAAGGCTTGATTAGCAGAGATTTCAGTTATTCTCGATTAAGTTTATTGTATTGGAAGGTTTTAGTAGTTCTTCCTTTAATTTTGATAAAGCACGTCTTCCTGACTGGCGCATCTTATCTTCACTAATAGATTTAGATTCTTCGGAGCTTATAACAGTAGCAATTTGTTTCCAAGAAAGTTGATCTATGAGCCTTAAGTAAAGAATGCGCTGACTTCTTTGGGATAGGTTATTCCAAGCTTTACGTAAATCAGTTTTATAGATGCTAATCGGATGACCCTTTATCAAGATTTCACTTTCCATATTTTGATAATCCTTATAAGGAATACTAGATAACAAAGTGTTATCTAGTTCAGTGATTTCATGGGAATCTTTCTGTTTGATCATTTTTCTAACAATATTTAAACTAGTGGATTTTATCCAAGCTTCTGGATTAACGATAGGATTAATAACAATTTGCGCCAGAAGATATGCTTCTTGTAAAATATCAAACATTAAAGATGTGGATAGTCCATGTTGAATTAAAATGCGCCTGATGAATTTATTGATCGCGTAATTGTAATTACCGTTTTCAAGTGCATAGCAAACAATATCCTCTACAGTAATTGAATTTGTATGTTTGTTTTCTTTGTTAACGAGAAATGGATTTACTTTAGTTGCGATATTTTGAGAGGAAGACAAACTTTCTCTTATATGTATTTTTTCTAAATTTACAAACCTGATTGTCACTCCCCAACTATTTACCAAAGATATTTTTATCTTACCTTCCCTCTCTTCTTTTACAGCTTTGATTAAAAACTTTGCATTCCCATAAGTCCCTCCAAACCGATGTAACACGATCGCAGGTTCACCAACAGATGTAACTGTAAAGAGATTCCCAGCATTTACCATGCAATAAATCAGATACTCTTCCTCCTTATATTGCCACTCAAAACCAGACTCAGGTATCTGCAAATCGATTTCCATCAGATATGTCTTGCCGATCTCCGCCTCCTTGGGGTAGCTAATCACAGGCTGAATCGATAGCGGTAAAGTATCAGTCATCGGTCTGTCCTCCTGATGGCGTAAGTCGGAGTACGGTCATTGGATTCCCGTAATAGACATACATAAAAGTGTATATGAAAGCTAATAGATTGTCTTGAGTTTGCTCTGCTGCTAGATCTGCTACCACCCTAGCGCGAATATCTCGTAACAAAGCCGCTACAGATAAACTTGGTGAATCCATACAAGATTGCATAAGATCCCTCGCGATCTCTGCGGCATACTTATCTCCCACACCTCCTAAAGTACCGATCACGCCTCTAGCCCCTTTCCTCAAAAAAAGCTCAACAAACCCAAGCCGATAACCACTAGGGATACAACTATGCTTTTGATAACGTCCAGAATGACAAGTATTGATAAACACAATTCCCTCTGACTTCTTCAGAAGATTAAGCGCACATCGATTCAAATCTCTAAGCTTGAGTTGTTGTTGTAGATCTTGCAGCGAACCGATCGCAATCTCTCGATGATTCTCACTAAATGTTCCATGACCAGCAATATAAATCAACCCAAAACCAAGATCGTCCCGTTGTAAATGGCTATGAAACTTTGTAATGTTATTGTAGGTTGTTGCATTCAGCTTCTTTAGAATCGATAACTCTACACCCACATTCAGTTCTTTGTGATTGGTATAGGCGATCGCCTTTCCAAAACACTCATCAGCCTTAATTTCCAAAACCAACTCGTCATCACCCTTAATCACCTGTTGCCAGCGTACAGTTGTTACCAAAGCTCCTAAATATTCTGAATCCGACTCATCAGGCGAAAGCTCCAACATTTCCCAAGGAATTTCAAAAGTCGTTTGGTCAGAAATAACTAGACATAGCTGGTGATCGAACTTCTTGCGTAATTGCTTCAGCCATTTGCGAATCTTGATATTAACGCGAGAAAAATGATTCATATCATCGCAAATATCTTCTGGACTTAACTTTTCTTGTACTGATTCACCCAAAGAAAGTTTTGGCTTTTTCTGAGATTCCGTCAAAGGCAAAGAAATTTCAGCATTTCCCCCAATCAATCGATAGCAATTATCTCCTTCCGCTTGAATGTACAGAATTGCAACCTCTTTCGGAGGCTTTTCGGTTATATAAACCTTGCTATGTGGAAATATTTCCGCTTCGGTTACTTTAGCTTTAGCAATAACTGATGCGATAGAAGCCTCAGCCATAACTGAACTAAGTTCACTATTATCTAACTTGGGTAATTTGACTTGTTTGGGCATCACACCAAAGAATATGCTTTGAATGAATGATTTCTTGGGTTCAGGCATTATTCCACCTCCACCAATTCCCTCTCTGGAATCACCAACACCCCAGCCCCCAACTTCTTAGCCAATTGCAAGGGCAAATCAGCATAAATCTTCGGTTGCGGATTGAGTAAATAAGCCTTTACCCCATCCAACTCTCCAATCTGCGCTGCCACCTGCAAAGCATCCTCAATCCCCCCCTGCTTCACAGGTAAAAACGCCCCAATATCCCCCACCCGACTTGCCTCTAACGGCACATTCCCCCTTCCATCCGTAATCACCACCAACACAGCCTGCTTCACCTTACTCCGCCCATGTTGCAAAGCATGACGCAAAGTTTGCAAAGCCAACTCCAAACCATGCGCCAACGGCGTAGCCTTTCCCCTTCCAGACTCCAAACCAGAATTAATACACGGCACAAGCACATTCTGAGCCTCAATTCGCATCGCTCGTAACTCATGCTTCGCATCCGCAACCCCTACCTGTATCAAACAAATACAAGCCCGTTCCACATACGCCCAAGTCAAATAGGGCAGCAAAGACTCTTGCCAATTGCGATCGCGCAAACAAGTGTAGTCCAACACCATCATCAACATTTGCTCAGCAACAGGAGCGCGACGATAACTCCGTAAATCCGTTGGCAAGATCGCCAAACCATTACTTCCGTTGGCTGATTCTTGACGAATACGCTGAAATTTCGCCGCCTCCAATATCGTACTCACCCAAGCAATATCACGAGCATCCGTAGCCCTCTTGACCCCGATCGCCACACCCCGTGCCGCATTTGCCGTCCTAAAACGTTGCATCGGCAACCGTAACGAACCCGCCTCTCGTTCTATCGGTGCAGTATCTTCTGGATATGGCTTTGTCGAATTACCAATATTGTCAAGGGCAAACGACTCCGAATCTTCCGCATTGATTGTGTCTGATTTATATACAAGTTCTTTAACCTCATTCGTTCCAAAATCACGCGATGCATTATCCAACCTTCTATCAAAATCAAAATTAGATAGAGAATCTGGAATTGACGTAGGTTTAGATTCAGTTCGGTTCCTCTCAGTTGATGATGAACTAGGACGCGATCGCAAAGGCTGCAATCCCATCACCTGAGCCGCATGATCCACATGATCGATCGCTACCTCCGTTACCCCATCCAACCGCGCTAAAGAGATCGACAATCTTGCCAAAGCTAAATCGCGACGAGGACTATAGCGATCCGAAACCGTCACATATTCCAAAACGCGATCGCCAGCCTCCACCGTCAGCCTAGCTCTGACACCCACTGCCGCCCGTATTTGAGCAATCAGCCCATCAGGTAATGCAACAGAATGCTCCAAATCTTCCGAATTTTGATCGCTACTCAGCCAATCCAACAAGCGCGTTACTTTTGCCGCATCCGTTTCTAAAGTTGGCGCGATCCCACTCCGCAATCGCAAAGCCAAGCGATCGAGCAAATGGGTTGACACCATCCCCACTTGTTGACTATCACAACCCACTAACCAACACAAATTCGGTTGCCAAGACTGCTGCTGTCCATAGCGCTCTAAATGTCCCACATCCGCAGACATCAGCATCACACAAGCCCTAGTCGCCGCCAAACTCAAGCGCGTCAAATCGGGAATCACAACTAAGCGCAAATCACGATCTCGATTTACCAATAAGCCCGACTGCCACTCAAACGGAAATCCATCAGAGTTAGCATGAAGCCCTAAATTACCCCACAGATCGTCCTCAGAAGCGATCGCCCCCAAGGTCACTTTTTCAACTTTTTGGCTTGTTACCACTTCCAACATTTTCGCGATCGCCTCAGCCGCAAACTGCAAGGTTGCGCGATCAGCATCAAATACCAACACACTTCGCAGACTCGGCGCGATCGCAGCACAAGCCAACCCACGTATCAGAGGATCATCCAAGAAATTCGTTTCCCTACTTTCAGAATCAGCCATCCTTTTAAAACTGTTTATAAACCTAGAACTGAGGCAACTTTTTCACTATCCGCGCTAGTCCAAGTCACATCATTACCCTGAGACACTTCAGGACGACGATGTTGCAACGCCATTTCTGCTACTGCCCAGACATGATTCTGTGTCGCTCGTTTTGCCCCCTTTAACGCAGCATAAGCACGAGCAGCCAAAGCCAACACATAGTCTCCACGATTACCTTGCACCTCAAAGGCTTTAGTCAAGTTCACACAGCTTTCTACTACATTATTAGGTAAAGCTACCTCATAAAATATGCTTTTCGCCTCTAACAGATCTTGCTTGTAAGCCTCATCTTCTGCCTTAGCATTTTTAAGAAGGTAAGGTAAAGCGACATCTGGATGATCGCGCAACTCAGACCAGACCTCATCAAATGCCAATACCGTATTTAAAATCTCGCGCCGTTGATCTAACTCTGTTTCTGTAGTTACACCAACCATCAACCCAAAGCGATCGAGCAACTGAGGACGCAAACCACCTTCTTCTGGGTTCATTGTTCCCACTAACGTAAAAGCTAAAGATACTTCTTCGCTTTTCCCCTCACGCTGGATCACCAATACACCCGTTGATGTAACATCCAAAATAATATTGACAATGTGATCGTCCAGTAAATTCACTTCATCAACATAAAGCAATCCTTTGCGATCGGCTTCCACCAGCAAACCATCTTGCCAATCTGGTTTACCCTTCATCAACTCATCAATTTTCCAACCACCCACTACCCGATCTTCCGTAGCATTGATCGGCAAGGTCACAGGCAATTGCCCACGCATCATCTGTGCAAAAGCTCTCACCGCCGTTGACTTACCCGTACCGCGTTGACCACTGATCAACACACCACCAATACGCGGCGCGATATAAGCCAGTTCCAAGGCAAGCTTTAAATCCTTCTGACCCACAATCCGCGTGTAAGGCAGAACCTGAATAATTGGTGACTGACTCATGGCTTCTTATTTGATGTCCATTTCATTGTGACTTCTAACTGCGCTCCCGCACTCACCTTAGCAATTACAGCACCCATCTCAGAGTCCAGCTTAATCGCTAACTTTAACTCAAACTCATCAGGGCGGCTTGCCTCATTAATCGACTTGATCCCCGATACCGCCTTCACCGCACAGCTACGCACCAACTGCATCGCATCACCAAACGTATCAACTACTGCCTCCACAGCCTTATTCGCAACATCTCCACTCCGTAGATCATCGTAGGGACTCGCTGCCGCAGGAAGTTGATCCACCTCAACATAAATGGCGATATCTTCACCGTCAATAGTTTCTGTTTTCTTAATTACTGGCATAAAGACCTCAAAAATTTTGATCAGATTTTACTCGATAAATACCGTACAAATAACAACCATAAAAACGAGTATTAGGTCTGCAAAAATTTAGAGATCTCCCATACCCTTAACCAAGAATATGAGTCAGCATAATATACTTAATCAATCCGTATCCATAGATTATGTATCAATGCATTAACTACCCCTACGATTACCTTACCAAGTCTTGATTTTGATTTTGCGATCAAGCTTCTCTATGAAGGGATTGTATTTTAACTAGAATGGATAACCCTTAATCCAAACCCATGACCTTCACAGCAGTCCTTGAAAATATCGCCCGATCGCCTATCGCCACAAAAATAGGCGACAAGCTCAAAACAGCCAAAAGCATATCTCTATCAGGACTATCCCGCTTAGGCAAGGGACTGATTAGCACCCACCTATGCCAACAACAAGCCAAACCATTACTCATCGTCACCGCCACCGTCGAAGAAGCAACCCGATGGGCTTTACAACTCCAGTCCATGTCATGGCGCGTCTATCTATATCAACCCCTTGATACATTTCCCTACGAATCAGCCCAAATCGATTTAGAAACCGCTTGGACAAGGATGGAGATATTAGGGGAATTACTTGCCAAACCACAGCATAACTTAGCGATCGCTACCACCATTAACGCGCTACAGCCCCATCTACCATCCACGCAAGTCTTCCAAAAACATAGCATCTATCTCAATATCGGCGATTCGCAATCGGTTAAATTACTTGCCGAGGCTCTGGCAAGATTGGGATATGCAGAAGTCAAAGAAGTTAAGGAATCAAAACAATGGAGTCGCAAAGGATTTAGTTTTGAAGTGTTTCCAGTTAATCGAAATCTACCAGTGCGCCTAAGCTGCAATCGTGGCACTGTCGAGAAAATCAGAGAATTTGACCCCGCTAATCCCAAAAGCTTCACTGACCTGTCTAGCATCGCGATCGCCCCTGTCGATTTGCATGAGTTTAACTCATCTCACAAAGCTACATTACTGCATTACTTACCCAAAAACTTTATTGTCGCCATTGATGAACCCGAACAATGTCAGAGCTATGGCGATCGCTGGTACGAAGCTGCGGAAGAACTTTATCAAAATCAATCGAAAGGTGATATCTCAAAACTACATTGGGACTTTGCTAGGTGCATGACTGAGGCGAAGAAGTTTCAAATGCTTCAGCTTACCGAGCAGCCACTTAAACCTAAAGCCAATATTTTTGATTTTGCCAGTTCTTCTATTCCCATAGTTCCCCATCAGTTTGACCAGATTGCATCGCTCATCCGTGAATATCTCAACTCGGAATATCAAGTCACGCTGATTTCGGCGCAACCTCTGCGCGTGGCAACTTTACTCAAGGAGTATGATTGCATTGCTAACTTTGTCAGTAATCCTGATGATTTACAGTCAATTGCGCGGATTCAGAAAGCTGGTAAGCCTGTGATTTTGAAATATTCGGGACTGATGGAGATGCAAGGCTTTGTTTTGCCTAGTTGCAAGTTGGCGCTTTTGACCGATCGCGAGTTATTCGGACAGCAATTATTAGCCTCACCAACCTTTGTGCATCCCTCACGGATGAATGCGGCTGAATCAGTTAATCATGACGAGCTAAATGTTGGTGATTATGTCGTGCATTGTAAGTATGGGATTGGCAAATTTACGCGCTTCGAAACCATTGAAGTGAAGGGCGAAAAGCAACCGCATTACATCGTTGAATTTGCTGATGGTAAGACTGCTGTGGCGATAGCGCCAGAAAATGAGAAGATTCTCTCCCGCTATCGCAGTGCTTCTAATAAACCCCCTAAGTTAAGCAGCATCGCCAACACAAAGACGTGGGATAACGCTCTCAGCAAGTGCCAAAAGGAGATTTACAAGTTAGCGAGAGATTTACTGCAACTCTATGTCCGTCGCGCTAATTTAGTTGGCTATGCTTTTCCACCTGATACCGATTGGCAACAGGAGATGGAGGATTCTTTTCCCTATCAACTCACTCCCGATCAGGTCAAAGCTGTTCAAGATGTCAAGCAAGACATGGAAAGCGATCGCCCAATGGATCGCTTAGTTTGTGGTGATGTCGGCTTTGGTAAAACGGAGGTGGCAGTGAGGGCAATTTTTAAGGCGGTTTGTGCGGGTAAACAAGTGGCTCTGTTAGCTCCGACGACGATTTTGGCGCAACAGCATTTCCATACGCTCCAAACTCGGTTTGCGGCTTATCCTTTTGTTGTGGATATTGTTAATCGATTTCGCCCTGTCAAGGAGCGCAAGCAGGTTTTACAACAGGTTGCGGATGGTAAAGTTCAAGTCATAGTCGGTACACATCAACTTTTATCGAAGGATGTTGAGTTTCATGATTTGGGTTTACTGGTGATTGATGAAGAACAACGCTTTGGCACTTTGCAGAAGGAGAAAATCAAGGCGATGAAGGGGGATGTGGATTTATTGACTTTGAGTGCTACACCGATTCCACGTACTCTCTATGCGGCGCTTTCTGGGGTGCGGGAAATGAGTGTGATTGCCACTCCTCCTCCCTCAAGGCGATCGATTCAAACCCATTTGTCTGCCTATGATGCATCACTTGTGAAAACAGCAATTCGTCATGAGTTAGACCGTAGTGGTCAAGTGTTTTATGTTGTGCCGCGCATTGAAGGGATTGAGGCGATCGCTGTCTCTTTGCAAACAATGTTACCGAATGTGAGATTAGCGATCGCCCATGGACAGATGCAGGAGTCAGAGTTAGAGACGGCGATGGTTGCTTTTAATAACAATGAGGCAGATATTCTCCTCTGTACCACGATTATTGAGTCGGGTTTGGATATTCCGCGTGTGAATACGATTGTGATTGAGGATGCTCATAAGTTAGGTTTGGCGCAACTGTATCAATTGCGTGGTCGGGTTGGTCGGGCGGGGATTCAGGCTCATGCTTATTTGCTGTATCCACCTAACCTTGAGTTGACGGATTCAGCTAAGAAGAGATTGGATGCGATTCAGGAGTTTAGTCAGCTTGGTTCGGGTTATCAACTTGCCATGCGTGATATGGAGATTCGTGGTTTGGGGGATTTGTTGGGTGAGGAGCAGTCGGGTCAGGCGGATGTGATTGGCTTTGCGCTCTATATGGATTTGCTTCAGGAATATATCAATGAGTTACGCGGGAAGATTTTGCCTGAAGTTGCGGATACTGAGCTTCAGTTGCCGCGTTTGGTTGCTTTTATTCCTGATACTTACATAGAGAACAAGGAGACGAAGATTAATGCTTATTTGACTTTGGCAAAGGTAAAGTCAAAGGAGGAGATTCTCAAGTTGGCTGCGGTTTGGGAGGGTCTGTATGGGGCTTTGCCTGAAGAAACTCAGGTGTTACTAAGGGTTATGGAATTGAAGCTGGTGGCGCGGAAGGTTGGGGTGTTTCGCATTTATGCTTCAGAGGATGGGCGCGATCTGATTCTGGACTCGAAACTGACGGATTCGCTTTGGGAGTTGCTTCATGCAAAGATTCCGATTGAGTTCTATTATCG
>NZ_JACJQA010000057.1 GCF_014696355.1 Pseudanabaena sp. FACHB-1998
GTGGACAATGCCGATTCGGGATTGGAAACCTGCTCTTAATCGATTTGCCATCCTCTTTGAGGATCGTCTCCATCTCTAGCTTCTAGACTTTACACATTTTTCTTGACAGTCTCAAATTTATCGCATCCACATTGCCAAACTTTACGGCGTTTCAGTGTTCCTCGTGCCAGTTATTGACATTAGTTGGCTGCCACTATTGCAATGGATAATCTTGCCACCGCTAGTTCTGTACATGGCTAAACGTTATATGTTGAGTACAGCACAGTCCGCGTAAATCAAGTGTAACTTTACTTGTTTTTAGCTCAATATTTTCCAAGTTTTGCCAGCATCTTGAGATTGAAAAACTTGATTCTTTTCGTTAGCAGCATAGAGAATTTGGGAATTGCTAGGAGCAATGGCTAGCTTGACGATCACTCCATCAGTTTCTAACCAAAGTTTCTCCCAGTTCTTACCTTCATCATTACTAAGATAGATACCAGAATTTAATTTATCAAAGCGATAGCCGTACATAATTGTGCGATCGCCTTGCTTGACTAAATTTAAAGCCAGAATTGGCGCAGTTTGAGTTTCGCCGATCGCAGTCCAGTCATCTCCACGATTTACGCTCTCATACATACCTGAACGGGTGGTCGCAAAGACGCGATCGGGTTTCTCTGAATCAACAACTAGATCGAAAGGGGCGTCAGTTAGTCCTGTCATCTTGGGTTGTGTCCAAGTTTTGCCGCTATCGGAACTGACAAACAAACCTTTTGCCCCTGAACTAGCCCACCCATAAAGAACTTTGGGATTACTTGGAGAAATACCTAAAGCATGAAAATCCACTCCTTCCATTGAGATAAACTGCCAATCTTCGCCTCCATTCTCACTGATACGGAAGCCAAGATTGCCCCCACTTGAAGGATGTCCACTAGAGTAAAAGCGTTGACCGTTAGTGCGATCGCCAGTGAATCCCATGTAGTCTGATCGGTCTTTACCAACCCAAAACCATTGTCCTGATTCAGCACGTTGCAACAGTCCATTATGGCTAGCAATATAGATAATGTTAGGATTCTCAGGATTAATGGTTAGCCCATGAATGTGGTTATCAGCTTGCCAATTTTGTACGGGAGTTAGGGTTACATTGCCAGGAGCTAACTTTTGCGTTTTTTGGAGATTGCTTGGCTGGCTAGTTAGCGGAGTAATAGTCGGCGGATTGCTAGATGTTTTCTGATTAGAGAGTCCTAGCAACCACCCTAAACCTCCTCCTATAAAAAAGATCAGCGTGATCGGGATAACGCAACAGGCAATCATCGTCATTTCCATTCCAAACAGATTAGAATCTTTCGATTTTACGCTTTCTTGCTTATTTGGCTTCTGATGATTCATTGAGTGCACCCTCTAAGTATTTATTGCAAGATTATTTCTTATACCAAGCTTTCTTCCATTCTTGCATTTGCTTGATTTCTGCTTGCTGAGAAGAAATAATATCTTGGGCAAGTTTCTTGATTTCTGGGCGAGTGGACTTAGTTGAAGCATTTTGTGCCATTGTTACAGCACCCTCGTGATGGGGAATCATCGCGTTAATAAACCGTAGATCGAAGTCAACATCCTTTGCCCCTAAATCTTGGCTCATCATCATGCCGCTCATCTGGTCTTGGCTCATCTCCATCATGCGTCCCATTTTGGCATCATAAGCCATAGGCTTATTCCCAGCCGAGGCATACCACTGTTTGCGCCAAGTCTGTAATTCGGCAATTTCTTTGGTTTGAGCTTTGATGATCTCATCGGCTAGCTTTTTAATCTCTGGGCGCTCAGATTTTTGTTGAGCTTCTTTTGCCATAGCGACTGCACCTTGGTGATGTGGAATCATGCCATCAATAAAGCGGAGGTCAAAGTTCGCATCGGCTGGTCCCAAATCCATCGCCATGTTACCCATGTGCATATTATTCATGTTATGCATTGTCGATGGAGTCGAAGGTGTAGAGCTAGGTGTCACTGCAACAGGACTAGTGGAACTAGATATTTCTGGGTTGGTTGTTGCAGTACAAGCAGCTAAAGCGCCCGTTGCAATGGAGGCGATCGCTATTAAGCCTAAACTGTGAGATAAGATATTCAATTTGGTAAGATTCATAAAATTTAATTTGTGTAGTTATTAGGAAGTTTAAATTTAAACTTCCTAATAGACAATATTCATAACTAGTTTAAAACAAGAAAATGAAATCAGGATGAAATCATTTTATCTATTGAAACTAAACCGCCCATTTACCTTTTCACCTTTAATATCGGATAAAAATGCAACTTTGTACTCACCCGTTGCTTTGCTTGGGAACACAACTGCATAATGCTTTCCATCAGCATCATATTTTAGATCTAGAGTCTTTTGAGTGCCATCAGGCAACTGAACTTGAGCCGTTACTTTGGCATCAGGAATTGCTTCATGATTATCGCCCTTTTGTAGAAAGAAATCGAGATGGATACTGTCTGCTTCTATCAGTGATAAAAACTCTAAATGGTAAATTCCTGATTCAATGACTTGTCCTCCCTGATTAGCCGTATTATTCTGAGTTGCAGATTTTGCCATGCTAGGAGAGGAGCTAGTTTTAGCTATAGGTGTCTCAATTGTCTTAGTCGCCGTACTTACAGGTGTAGAACTTTTAGTTTGGCTGCTACCACAAGCTCCTAATAATGCTAGACAAGCAAGGCTCAAACTAAACAGAAACGGTTGAAATAATTGCATAGATTTCCTTAAGTAATTAGAGTTGAAAATAAACAGCGCTTTGCGCTGCTTATCCTATTGATAGAGTTGCAGACTCAACTTGAGTATCTATAGCTACGGTCACTTGCATTAGGACAAATCAAAACCCAAGAAGCGAGTTGCGGCGCTTCGCGCCGCAACTCGTCTTCTGGTTTTGTGTCCTAACAAGAATGGCAACAGCTATACTTGTACCTTAGTAGGCATAATGTATTTTCCAAATTGAGAATACAAAGCTGGTAATACCAACAACGTCAGAGCTGTGGATGTAAATAGACCTCCTAAAACCACGATTGATAGGGGTTGCAAAAGTTCTTTGCCAGGACCACCTGCCACAACTAGGGGGGCTAATCCTAATGCTGAAGTAAACGCGGTCATCAGAATTGCGTTGAGCCGTTCCATTGATCCTTGGATCAAGAGATCTTTTAAGGGCATTCCAGCAGCATACTTGGTGTTGTAGTTGTCCACTAGCAGCAACCCATTGCGAGTAGCCACACCAAATAAGGTGACAAATCCCACTAGTGAGGCGATCGACAAAACGCCTCCCGTGAGCGCCACCGCAATAATGCCCCCCACCAGTGCTAAAGGTAGATTAATCATGATCATCGCAGTGGAGGCAACTGATTTGACTGAGAGATACATGATGATAGTGATGACGACAAAGGCGATCGCGCTAAACAGCAAAATGTTTTGAGATGCTCTTCCTTCAGCTTCAAATTGTCCAGCATATTGGATATAGTAACCCGCAGGAATCTGTACTTGTTCTTTGACCTTTGCCTGAATGTCACTCACCACCGATCGCAAATCTCGCCCCTGCGCGTTGGCAGCCACGACAATCAATCGAGAAACATTTTCGCGGTTAATTGTGTTTGGTCCCGTGCCAGACTGAACTTTGGCAACTTGCGCCAGTGGAATTTTATTGCCACTGGGTGTATCCACCATTAAGTTGCCGATGGTATCTAGACTTTGGCGGGCTTCTGGCTTCAGCCATACTACTAGATCGAAGGTTTGCTGTTGCTCTAAAACTTGCGAAACTACTCGTCCATTCAGAGCCGTCTCGATCGTTTCGGAAAGCTTCCCAATTGTTAAACCATATCGCGCCGCAGCAACCCGATCAAACTGAATCTGAATTTGCTCCACTGGTATCTGTGGTTCAAGTTGAAGATCGACCACACCTTCAACTGATTGCATGACATCATTCACCTGCTGTCCGAGAGTGCGGAGTTGGGTAAGGTCAGAACCAAAGATTTTGACCGCGATCGCGCTTCTAACACCTGACAGTACTTCATCCATACGGTGCGAAATGAATCCGCCCACGTTGGGTGCTGCTCCTGGGACTTTGGCAAACTCTTGGCGCAACAATTCCACGCTTGCTTTACGATCTTTCATGCCTGTCTCGCTCAATTCCACATCGAGGTGAGTTAAGTTCACGCCTGCGGCATCGGCATCACCCTCTGCGCGTCCAGAGCGGACTTGAATGCTTTGAAAGTTGGGATTATCTTTCAATTTATTTTCCAGCACAGAGGCGGCGCTATTGGTTGCTTCTAATGATGAACCAGGATAGAGCAGCAGCGTATTGACTAGCGATTGCTCTTGAAATTCTGGGAGAAAGATACGCCCGAACGACGGTAAAATGATCGCCGCCGCAATTAAACTTGCTGCCGCGACACCGATGATTATCTGCGATCGCCGCATCGCAAATTTGATTAACGGAAGATAAAGCTTTTTAAAAAATCGTGCTACCCAAGGTTCTCGTTCGGGCAGATGACCGTAGGGTAGCAAAAGCGCACAGAGAGC
Organism: Pseudanabaena sp. FACHB-1998; assembly: GCF_014696355.1. Classification (GTDB taxonomy): domain Bacteria; phylum Cyanobacteriota; class Cyanobacteriia; order Pseudanabaenales; family Pseudanabaenaceae; genus Pseudanabaena. Next base: position 4,529 of record NZ_JACJQA010000057.1, read on the forward strand.
AGGTGTAACAGTTAGCGCCACAACGCTGGAGGCAATTACTGCCGCCAAGTAGCCCAATCCCATCGGGATAAAAATACTGCCTTCCACACCCGTGAGCGCAAAGATTGGCGAAAAGACGACAATCGTAATAACAGTGGCTCCAAATACAGAGTCGCGCACTTCCTGACATCCATCAAAAACTACTTCTAAAACAGGACGAGGATTAGGAGAATGTTTGTTTTCGCGCAGACATCGATACACATTCTCAGCATCGACGATCGCATCATCGACCGCCGAGCCGATTGCCACCGCCAACCCTCCCAAAGTCATTGTGTTCAACCCTTGCCCCATCCAATTAAGCGCCAGTACTCCAACCAATAAAGACAAAGGCAGAGCCACCAAACATACCGCTAAGTTGCGCCAATTCATCAAGAACGGGATCAAAATCAAAGCCACGATAATGCTGCCTTCAATTAACGCTGCCTTAACATTTTCGATGGATGCATCAATGTAAGTTTCTTGACGAAATGTGGGGGCAACTTGGATACTTTCGGGCAATCCTGCTTTCACTTCCGCCATTGCGGCTTCCACAGCACGAGTGACGGTAGGGGTATCAGCTTGAGGCTGTTTATTGACGATCGCCACGACCGCTTTCTGAGCGTTAACGCTGGCATCTCCACGTTTCACGCCCGCACCAATCTTTACCTCAGCTACATCTGTAATCCTCACAGGTATCCCATTCCGAGCTGTAATCACCGATTGCTTCAATGCTTCAATGTCTTCGATCCGTCCAATACCTCGGATCAATTTTTCGCGATCAGGTGTGATCAAATAACCACCAGGAGCATTCACATTTGCCGCCGCCACAGCATCCGATACATCTTGCAGTGATACATTAAAAGCCTGTAACTTTTCAGGTGCAACAAGAACTTGATATTGCCGCACATCCCCACCAAATACAATTACTTGCGTGACTCCCGGCACGGCAAGCAAACGATTAGTAACTTGCCAATCGACAATTCGCCGCACTTCCATCAAATCATTGGTTTTGGATGTGAAAGCATAAGTAATGATCGTGCCAATCGGCGAACTAATGGGAGCAATTTGGGGAGTCTCAATCCCTTGAGGTAACTTGCTTCGAGCAGACTGTAATCGTTCCGTTACAAGCTGTCTAGCTTGATAAATATCGGTTCCCCAGTTAAAAACTACTCGCACAACTGAAATACTGGCAGCACTAGACGACCGCACCGCGCTTACGCCTGGTGTGCCATTGATCGCGCTCTCAATCGGCAATGTCACCAGCGATTCCACTTCTTCGGGAGCTAATCCTGGTGCTTCGGTTTGAATTTCAACCTGCGGTGGCGCAAAAGTGGGAAATACATCCAACGGCATTTGAATGATCGTGCGAAAAATCCAAATGGTCAGGATCATTGCCCCCAAAATCACCAACCAACGGCGGGCGATCGCCCACTTAATAATAGAACTAAGCATGGTGATTCACTTAATGCGGTTGATTAGGGTGATTGTCTGACTTTGATGGATGCTGCATTGTTGGATGGTGAGCATCGTAGTCAGTAAGGCTCAAGTCATTGAGAGATTTAGGGGCTAGGTAACCATTGGACATAAGCGCAAACTTCTTGCGCTTACGCCGATCTGCCCATACCATTCCCGCCCCAAATGTCCCTGCCATAATTGCTCCCCCCGCAGGAATTACAACCCACCAAGGAATTAAAGACTGGGGATTAGAGACTGATGCAGAGTTAGTGTCTCCATGATCGGCTGTTTTGCTACCGCCACGCAGAGATTGAGCATATAACTGATTAGCGCGTTGAGTAACAATGCGATCGCCTTCAAACAATCCGCTTTTTACTTCCACTAACTCCCCTGAAGTACGACCCAAAGTTACATCAATAGGCTGATAAGATTTACCATTTTGGACGAATACAATCTGCTTACCATTTGCCTCCACTACAGCCGTAGCAGGAATTGCCAAGGTTGATACAGATGCATTATCCGTAAGAATTTCGATATTGGTAAACATACCAGCCTTCAACTGACCCTTAACATTGCCAATCTCCGCTTTCACAGCCACAATTCGAGTTTGTCCTTCTACAGCCGAACCAATCACCGTAACTTTACCTTGAAATGCTGTATTTGAAGGCTGTCCCGCGATTTTTACTTGCACAGGTTGACCAATACGGATTTTGCTAATATCTTTCTCATAAATATTCGCACTAGCCAGAACTCTTTCATCATTTACAATCGTCATCAGCGGTTTACCCGCTTCTTCAACTGATTCACCGACAGTAGCTTCGCGATCGCTTACAACCCCGTCAATTGGTGCAGCGATCGTAATTGTTCCATTAGAATTCGCACTAGCTTCTAGTTGATTTAATCGGGCGGAGTAAGCTGCCGTACTTAGTTCTACTCTGGTCGCAGATACTTGCACATCAGACTCGGCTCTTTCCAGTTGTGCTTGGGCTTCTAGCAAAGGTAAACTGCTTTCTGCTTTGGCTAGAGAGGCTCTTGCAGCAGCAAATTTTGCTTCTGACTCTTGTAACTGTCGTCTGGAGATCGCGCCTTTCTCTAATAATTCTTTGTCTCGCTCATAACGCTCTCTATCTAAATTCAACTCAGTCTGAGCCTGACGAATATCTGCTTCGACAACCAGCCTTTGACGTTCTAGATTTTGTTTGGCTAAACGTAAATTTGTTTCAGCATTTAGAATATTTCCACTTGCCTCTGCTTGTTTCTCTAATGCATTAACTCGTAAATCTGCTATTTCAGGGCTAGACAGAATAGCCACAGGTTGTCCTGCCTTAACTAAGGCTCCTGGTTCGACTAGCAACCTAACAATTGTTCCTTTAATCGGTGTAGTTACTTTCACTTGTTGATTTGGTAAAGTCTCAATCTGCCCTGTAGTTTGAATACCAAATCTTAGTGGCTGCTGCTTTACAGGTTCGACTTTAATTCCCAGTGATTTAGCAACTTCATCATCTACTGTAATCCCTGTATTTTGAGTTGCAGCGTTTCCTTTAAATTCATCTCCATGACCAGCATGAGCCAGTGCGATCGCAGGATTAGAAAGCAAAATCAAGCTAAGAATCACTTTTATAATTGGAGCGCGAAGTACTAGAGATCTTTTCATTGGCGATAAATTATCCAAAAGCTTAATATGATTTTTATACTCAATACTCATCAGAAGTGCTGTCATTATAAGCATCTCACAACAAAATGAAATGAGGATGAAATCTTTAAATCCCCATACCTAATTAATTCAAAGCCTGTATGTTCTCGTCACATTTCTTTAAGCCTAGGGCTTCCAATTGGGTTCGGCTTGGTTTACCTGTAAGGACTAGCTTTCCGTTAATAGCAATTGAGGGGACAGCTTTCACAGCATACTGCTGAAATCGGTTTGGCTATTTCCGAATGTTATAGACTTCTACTGTACAATTGTTGCCCGCTAATTCTTTAACTAGCTTTACAGTATCATCACAAAGTGAACAATTTCCAGTAAAAACTTCAATTTTTTGGGTTGTCATAAGAATTACCAAACAGTTCAACAAAAATTTACTTTCCAAATCTACAAGTCTCTAGTCGGATGGAGAGCAAGAATATTTACAAAACTTTATCAAATCAGCTAAAACGTCATTTTGTCGTTGACGATGTAGCGATCTCTGAGTCATCGTTATTTAAAGGGGTAGTAACTGCATCAATCAAACTGCAAAGTTTAGCTATATCAGGTCGATCCAAAGACCGTTCAGACCATCGCTCACGGTACTTTTCTAACTCTTCTTTAAATTCATAAAGCTGTTGAATTTGACTGTCTACTTGATCAATGTGGAATATCTGCATCTAAATTTGCGAATTTTGCAGGAATAGGAATTAGATGAATAGAGTCTTTTCGACCTCAATCAATGACATTTCATGCATATGAAAGCTGCTGATTACGAGGCTAAAGGAAGCCTGATCGTAAATGTACTACCTTGTCCAAGCTCACTCTGGACTTGAATATTACCATTATGAACTTTAGCGATCGCCATGGAGATTGCTAGCCCTAAACCCGATCCACCTTTTTTGCGAGAGCGATCGCTATTTACTCGATAGAAGCGATCAAAAATACAAGGTAAATCGATAGAATCTATACCAATTCCTGTATCTTGGATTTGGATGATCGCATAATGATCTAGACGATTGAGAGATACTTCAACTTTTCCTTGTTCAGGAGTGTAATAGATTGCATTGATTAGAATATTGAGCATAAGTCGATAGAGTTGATCTTCGTTGCCTGTAACGTAAAGTGGAGAATCACTAATAACCTTAAAGTTTAGTTCGATTTCTGCTTGGATAGCCAAAGCTGCAACTTCTTCGACCAAATCACTGGCTATCTCATTCAAACAACAAGACTTCTTTTGTAGAGAGAGCAGTTGTAAATCAATCCGTGAAAGCAGAAGTAAATCTTGAACTAATTGTGAAAGGCGAATCGTTTGCCGATTGATGGTTTGCAAAACATCTCTTGATTCCAATTCTGAAAGTGAATCACTGTTAAGAACCGATTCCACGGTAGCTCGAATCGCCGCAAGAGGAGTCCGCAGTTCATGTGCTGCATCAGCCGTAAATTGCTGGATTTGACTATAAGAGGCATATACAGGTCGCATTGCCATACCTGCTAAACACCAACTGGCGATACTAACAATCAAAAAGGCGATTGGTAAACTCACGATCAATATCAGTTTTGATTGTTCAAGATGATGGTCATAGTCAGCTAGCGATCGCCCTACTTGGAGATATCCCCATGATTTCCCACTATTGTCTTTGAGTAAAAGGGAGATTTGATGATAGCGATTTCCCTCTCGATCCTCAATTGTTTGCCAAGCTTCTTGTCCAATCTGAGGGACTATTCCCAATGGTGGTTTTCCGACTGTGGCAATTAGGGTTCCAGAACGAGTCAGAAATAATGCATAGAAGCTATCTTGTTGGATTGCGCCTAAAATATGCCTTGTCGAAGATTCACGATCGCATTGCTCGCCGATGACGCAAAGGTTAGGAAGAATTTGTTGTACGCTCGGATCGATGCGATCGCTTTGTTGCAGTAAAGGTTCTAAACTATCATGCAATGTCCCCGCTACGGACTCTAACTCGCGATCGACTGCTTGCCAATGGGCATGAGCCATCACCTGATAAATCCCGACTCCTGATAGAGTCAAAATGATTCCCATCACTCCTGCATACCAACCTGCAAGATGTAACCGCGCTCCAAAAAAGATTTTATTGTGATTCATGAATTCAAGCGATATCCCCAACCATAGATTGTCTCAATCCCGATATCACAATTATATTCGGCTAATTTTTTTCTTAACAGACGAATCTGTGCTGCTACGACATTACTAGCAGGTTCGGATTGAAATTCCCATAGTCGATTCATAATCTGGTCACGGGTAAGAATCTGATTAGGATGCTGCATAAAGTATTCCAATAATTGAAATTCTTTAGTTGTCAGCATGAGACCTTCAGCAATCTCACTTTGATTAGCGATCGCAATTGTTGACTTTCCATAATCAAGAATCAAATTTCCCACCTGTAAGATTTTTAGCTGAACTTGAGTGGGTCTCCGTAGCAATGCTCTCAGCCGCGCCATTAGTTCTACCATCCCAAACGGCTTAACGAGGTAATCATCCGCCCCTGAATCCAAACCCATCACCCGATCTTCAAGCTGATCTTTCGCTGTCAACATTAACACTGGCAATGAATTACCCTGCGCTCTCAAGCGCTTACATATTTCCAGCCCTGATAAACTTGGCAACATCCAATCTACAATTGCCAACACATAATCTACTTTAGGACTTGAAAGATATCTCCACGCTTCCGCACCGTCCTGTACCCAATCAACAACATATTTTTCTTGCTTCAAACTCCGTTGTAGAGCCTTACCAAGATCCTCTTCATCTTCAACTAGCAAAATTCTCATATGATTTTTAATCTTTAGAATGAGTAGATCTTCGTTCTAACCATTCTAAAGCCCTAAATTTATACTGATGTTAAATAAGTCATACTGATATTAAAGCTAATGCAAACACGCTCTTCATCGCTGAGATTTGGTTCCACACCATGATTTAACAAACTTGGAAAAATTATCATCTTACCTTCTGTTGCTTTATAGAACCCATTTGGTAACTTAGGAAGCTTTGGCAAGGCGCTTAAGCATAAGCCTAATAAAGCAAAGATGAATTCTCGCATTAGCATTGTCTAAAGTTCTGTCAAAGTTTTTGACCAGACTTTTACAACGATCCATCCAAGCATTGGAACGTTCGACAATCCAACGCATAGGAATGACGACAAAACCAGATATGCCCAAAGCCTTCTTCTCCTGACTAGACATTTTCGGTGCAACCTTAAATCGAATCTTGGTCATGATCTGTGGATAAATCTCTTCTAGAGCAGGGATTAGTTTGTCAGGATGATAGCCATGATCAACCATGACAGTTATCTTAGGAATATTCACGGGTTTAGATTTAAAGTAATCAATGTTTTGAGCAAACATTTCAATCAAAGCCTTGTCATCGGACAGACTTGCCTTAGTGCAAAGCGTAAAGAATGGCAACCCGAGAGAATCCACACCGAGGTTTTTCTTGATCCCATTTGTGGCTTTGTAGGAACAGAAACCTTTAGAATCTATGCTTGCATTACAGGTGTTTTTAGTGGCTTGTGAATCGACGATGATTAAGGTTGTCCACTTAGGCTTTTTTTCGGCTTGTCCTCTCACCTGTTCGTGCAATGCGGTCATAATTTTCCTTAGTACCCCTGACTCTCGCCATTGCTTGTAGTGCCAATATACTGTGGAGTATGGGGGTAAATCCTTGGGTAAGTCTGCCCAATTACATCCTTGCTTCAGTTGGTAAAGTATGCCATCTAATATTTGACGTTTTGTCCATTTTGGTGGACAAGTTTTCTTTTTTCTCGGCAACAGAGGTTCGATAATCTCCCACTCTTTATCGCTTAGGCTGCTGCTATATCCCATGTTTGACCCCTTTTCTTACTCTTCCTAAGATACCAAATGGGTTCTATAAGGAATGAAAAGTAAATAACTTATGCATTTCAGTTATTTTGAGGAATGGCTCTATAATTCCATTTAGGAAGATATTCATCAAAAATGATCGGTATATTTTCCTTGAAACCATCAGCGACTTCTCTACCTTTGGCATAGACCTTATCCATAAGATTGACAACTACACTCAAGCCAGTTTTGGTAGAAGTTTTTTCAATGAGGGATTTTACTAACTCAATACTGGTAAAAATAGCTCCCTGACAAGCTCTGGTCACATGAGGAAATAAACGATGCTCAATGGGGTTGAATTTCGATGTATAGCTGCCGCCAAGTGAAATAGGAAGTAGAGTAAAGGGAGAATATAGGAGTCAAAGGCAAAATGTCAAATTCGTACAGTTATGATTTACGACAAAAAGTAATCCAGTCAATTGAATTGGATGGACTAAAGAAAATCGA
>NZ_JACJQA010000058.1 GCF_014696355.1 Pseudanabaena sp. FACHB-1998
AATTCATCTAGCAATTCTTTGCGAATATTCATCGGTTTTTGTGTTAGTTATTGTGTGGCTAGATTATCTCTCTGCATACATCCCAGACTTTACACATTTCACTTTACACTCTCTTCGTGTCCGCAAAATCCTATCTCCTTAAGTCCTGTAGCCCAACCCTAGTAAAAACAATCACTGTCGTTCTTTGCGTTAATCACTTTAGGAATGTCACCAACAACTTACAACTTATCAGCTAAATCAAATGGACTCGGATATCTACTAGGCTACATCCTAGCCCTTGGGTATTAGTAACAATAGTTTCCATGACTATTATTCAAATTACTATATACCTTTTTCACATTTCTGTTTTTTCCTTGCACCCTTTTTTGTGAATGGGGCAATACCTCAGTTATAGACTTTGCTCCCAATCTAGCAAGACATTAGGAGCAATCCATTTTCCTCTATCTTCTACAAGAATTCTTTTCATCTCTAGTACTTGATCAGTAGTTCTATATCCTGTATCAAACATTTGTTTTAGCAGTTGCAAAGTCCGAATGTAATTAATTTGATAGTTGTTACATATTTTGAGCATTTTCCCATCATCTGTGCCACAAATAAGTTTTGATTGCTTGGCGATCGCTAATGTTGAACAGTCAGCAGTAGCAATAGGATAGAACTCTTGTCTAAACTTTCTGTAAAGGCTATATATCTCTTCTGTATTGAGAGGCAATGGCTGAAGATATTTAACAGCAGATTCTTTGGTTCTCTCGTCTAACTTACCAATACTAAGAATATCTTCAGATACAAAAAGAGGACTATAGTTATCTTGGAGCCATGCCCATTCATTCAGCCAGTGGAAATCAATTAGGACATTAGCATCCAAGATTATAGTCATAGTCTTATTTAATTACATAGAAATCAGAATCTTGGCTATGACGTTTGATTCGTTCTTTACCCAAATCCTGAAGTTTTATGTCTAAAAGCTCAGCCGCCGTAGTTTCAGTAATTTCTTCTGCTTCTAGTGCTTGCCATACCAAGTTATTAAATCGCCCGTTCTCAGGAAACTCTTTTATATTTAAGCTTGGTTCTAGTTCCTCGGAATTTTTTAGAGAAACTCCATTACGGTTTTTGTAGATACCCTTAATCTTGATTATCTCTTTCTGATAGTCAATTTGTTTCATGTCAGCGAGACGACGCAAGATAGTTTGATAACTTACCCTAAAGTGAACTTTAAGTTTTAAGATGTCTTTTGTAAATCGATATACGCGCTCAAATTCAGGCTGACACACTAGTAAATGACCAGCAAAATAATTTGCTACTCCTTCACGAAATTTCTCTTCATCCTTTGTACCCTCCTCTTTCAACGTATCTTGATACTCACCACGATGAAAGATTAAATGTCCAATTTCATGTGCCAGAGTAAAGATTTGACGTTCAATAGTGACATTGGAATTAATTAAAACAAATGCACCTGAATCTGAACTACAAGCACCTAATCCAAAAAAGCCTTCTGCTACTACAGGAAGACGCAAAACCTTAAGTCCTACACCTTCTACCGCTTCAAATAGATTCGCAATTGGTGCATCTCCTAGTCCAATGCGATGTCGAAACTGGGATGCAATTTCTTGAATATATGCCTCATTACCCTGCACCATATCGCAAGGAGTACTTTCTGGAGCATAAGGGTGAAGTCCAACTGCCTTTTCAAGTTGAGTATAAGTGGCTAAGAGCTGGCGAACTTGAGCAGCAAACTGTGGTGATTTTCCAAAAGACTCTCGAGCGCGAAAACGAAATTGGAGTTGATCATCATCTTTCGTGCGTAATAAATCATCTATCCCAACTCCCAAAACATAAGCTAAATCTGAGAGAGTTTTACTATCAGGTAAAGTTTTACCCTTTTCGTAATTATTAATGCTCTGGCGAGTGACCCCTGCCATTTCTGCTAGTCGCTCTTGAGACAGCCGTAATGCTTTACGGTAAAGAATCATATTGCCAGCGATAACATCTTTCATGGATGCCTCCTATTCGCTGATTTATTTTTAAATTAGGTTTTTGACTATTATGCCAAAAGCGATCAGCTTTTGTCAAATCAATTTGACTATTTATGATCTAAAAAAAGATTTTTAGTCGAATACAGTTGACTTTTTAGGATGAGATATGTAATCTAGTGTCAAAGCACTTTTACATAGAGGTTAATCCTATGACTGCTAATTACAAGGTTCGCATTGATGATATTGTCCACTCCATAAACGATTCTGTAGTAACAGGACAGCAGCTACTCGATCTTGCAAACAAGCTTCCTACAAGAGAGTTCTTGATTTTTGAGATGCTTAGTAATGGTCAACTTGAAGAGATTCGACTTGACGAGACGACAAATCTACAGAAACAGGGAATTGAAAAATTCATCACCTTTCGTAGCGATCGCTCATTCTTCTTTACAATTGACGGTCGCCGTTTCCAATGGGGGGCAAGTTTTATTACTGGTTTTCAGCTTAAAAAGCTTGCGAATGTCGATCCCAATACTTATGGTGTTTGGCAAGAAACCAAAAGCACAGAAGATCGCAAAATTGAGAATTGTGAACTTGTAGACTTGACTGAAGCAGGTGTTGAAAGCTTTTTCACTGGTAAGCAGACAACTACAGAGGGTTAAGCTATGAGTTTTTTACCCGAACGAGATCGTCTATATCTCAATCAACATGCTGTGAACTATAGAGAATCAACGAATGGAAAGTATAAGGGTATTGTTTTGTCTGACTTTACCCTGCCAATTGGCTTATACAACATACCCAATGCTGACATTTTGATTTTGTTGCCTCCAGGTTATCCTGACGTTCCCACTGATATGTTCTATTTGTTCCCTTGGGTCACTTTAACACAAGCAGCAAAGTACCCCAAGGCAGCCGATCAACCTTTCCAGTTTGATGGCAAAAGTTGGCAAAGGTGGTCTCGGCACAATAACGAGTGGAGGGTTGGAATTGATGGCATCCATACCACATTAATTAGGATGACAACAGCTTTAAAGGAGGCAAAATGATGAAGGCTAGTTTGACATTACAGGAACATCACTATGAGCTTCTAAAAGAGCTTTTACAACATGATGACGGAACCGAGGGAGCAGCTTATTTACTATGTGGTAATTCGTTTATCATATCTGATCCTTGGGATAGACAAGAACATCACAAATTTATTTCCTACGCAGTTGAAAAAGTTCCAGATGAAGATGTAGTCTCGCAATCTCAATTACACATTACTTGGAAGACAGACTCTTTTGTCAAAACATTAAAACAAGCAAAGATAAGAGGTCTAACAGTAGCAATTATCCATAGTCATAGTGATCTTTTAGCGTTTTCAGAGCAAGATGATCTCAATGAACCTGATTTAGTAGATCTTGCCAAGAATAGAAATGGTTTAGATACTAATTTATTAAGCCTGATTTTAATGCCTTCAGGTGAGATGATTGGGAGACTGTCAAGAAAAATGTGTAAAGTCTAGAAGCTAGAGATGGAGACGATCCTCAAAGAGGATGGCAAATCGATTAAGAGCAGGTTTCCAATCCCGAATCGGCATTGTCCAC
>NZ_JACJQA010000059.1 GCF_014696355.1 Pseudanabaena sp. FACHB-1998
CGATAATAGAACTCAATCGGAATCTTTGCATGAAGCAACTCCCAAAGCGAATCCGTCAGTTTCGAGTCCAGAATCAGATCGCGCCCATCCTCTGAAGCATAAATGCGAAACACTCCAACCTTACGCGCTACCAGCTTCAATTCCATCACCCTGAGCAATACCTGAGTTTCTTCAGGCAAATCCCCATACAGACTCTCCCAAACCGCAGCCAACTTGAGAATCTCCTCCTTCGACTTTACCTTTGCCAATGTCAAATAAGCATTAATCTTCGTCTCATTGTCCTCTATGTAAGTGTCAGGAATAAAAGCAACCAAACGCGGCAACTGAAGCTCAGTATCCGCAACTTCAGGCAAAATCTTCCCCCGTAACTCATTAATATATTCCTGAAGCAAATCCATATACAGCGCAAAGCCAATCACATCCGCCTGACCCGACTGCTCCTCACCCAAGAGATCCCCCAACCCACGAATCTCCATATCACGCATCGCAAGTTGATAGCCTGAACCAAGCTGACTAAATTCCTGAATCGCATCTAATCTCTTCTTAGCCGCATCGGTCAACTCAAGGTTAGGCGGGTACAGCAAATAGGCATGAGCCTGAATCCCCGCCCGACCAACGCGACCACGCAATTGATAAAGTTGTGCCAAACCCAACTTATGAGCATCCTCAATCAAAATCGTATTCACACGCGGAATATCTAAACCCGACTCAATAATCGTCGTACAGAGGAGAATATCCGCCTCATTGTTATTAAAAGCAACCATCGCCGCCTCTAACTCTGACTCCTGCATCTGTCCATGCGCGATCGCTAATCGCACATTTGGCAACATCACCTGTAAAGAAACAGCGATCGCCTCAATCCCCTCAATACGCGGTACAACATAAAACACCTGACCACCACGCTCTAACTCATGACGAATTGCTGTTTTCACAAGTGAGGCATCGTAAGCAGACAAATGGGTTTGAATTGATCGCCTTGAGGGAGGAGGAGTCGCAATCACACTCATCTCCCGCACCCCAGAAAGAGCCGCATATAGAGTACGCGGAATCGGCGTTGCACTCAAAGTCAATAAATCCACATTCCCCTTCATCGCCTTGATTTTTTCCTTCTGCAAAGTCCCAAATCGTTGTTCTTCATCAATCACCAGTAAACCTAAATCATGAAACTCAACATCCTTAGACAAAAGTTGATGCGTACCGACAATGACTTGTACCTTACCATCCGCAACCTGTTGCAAAACCTGCTTGCGCTCCTTCGCAGGGCGAAACCGATTCACAATATCTACTGTGAAAGGATAAGCCGCAAACCGAGTTTGGAGCGTATGAAAATGCTGTTGCGCTAGAATCGTCGTCGGAGCTAACAGAGCCACTTGTTTACCCGCACAAACTGCCTTAAAAATCGCCCTTACCGCCACCTCTGTTTTCCCAAAGCCGACATCACCGCAAACCAGCCGATCCATCGGGCGATCGCTTTCCATGTCTTGCTTCACATCTTGAACAGCCTTGACCTGATCGGGAGTGAGTTGATAGGGAAAAGAATCTTCCATCTCCTGTTGCCAATCGGTATCAGGTGGAAAAGCATAGCCGACTAAATTGGCGCGACGGACATAGAGTTGCAGTAAATCCTTTGCTAACTTGTAAATCTCCTTTTGGCACTTGCTGAGAGCGCTATCCCACGCCTTTGTATTGGCGATGTTGCTTAATTTAGGCGGCTGATTAGAAGCACTGCGATAGCGGGAGAGGATTTTCTCATTTTCCTGCGCGATCGCCACAGCAGTCTTACCATCGGCAAACTCAACGATGTAATGCGGTTGCTTTTCTCCCTTCACTTCAATGGTTTCAAAGCGCGTAAACTTACCAATCCCATACTTACGATGCACGACATAATCACCAACATTTAGTTCGTCAGGATTAACTGATTTAGCTGTATTCATCCGTGAGGGATGCACAAAGGTTGGCGAGGCTAATAATTGCTGTCCGAATAATTCGCGATCGGTCAAAATCGCCAACTTGCAACTAGGCAAAACAAAGCCTTGCATCTCCGTCAGTCCCGAATATTTCAAAATGACTGGTTTTTCAGCTTTCTGAATGCGCGCAATTGACTGTAAATCATCAGGATTATTAACTAGATTAGCAATGCAGTCATATTCCTTGAGCAAAGTTGCCACGCGCAAAGGTTGAGCCGAAATCAGCGTGACTTGATATTCCAAGTTGAGATATTCGCGAATCAGCGCCGCAATCTGGTCAAACTGATGGGGAACTATGGGAATAGAGGCACTGGCAAAGTTAAAAATATTGGCTTTAGGTTTAAGTGGTTGCTCACTAAGTTGAAGCATTTGAAACTTCTTCGCCTCAGTCATGCACTTAGCAAAGTCCCAATGCAGTTTCGGTGTATCGGCTTGCGATTGATTTTGATAAAGCTCATCCGCCGCTTCGTACCAGCGATCGCTATAGCTCTGACATTGTTCAAGTTCATCAATGGCGACAATAAAGTTTTTGGATAAGTAATGCAGTAATGTAGCTTTGTGAGAAGTAACAAACTCATGCAAATCGACAGGGGCGATCGCTATGCTGGATAGGTCAGTGAAGCTTTTGGGATTAGTGTGGTCAAACTCTCTGATTTTCTCGACAGTGCCGCGATTGCAGCTTAGACGCACTGGTAGGTTTCGATTAACTGGAAACACTTCAAAACTAAATCCTTTACGGCTCCATTGTTTTGATTCCTTTACTTCTTTGACTTCTGCATATCCCAATCTTGCCAGAGCCACAGCAAGTAATTTAACTGATTGCGAATCACCGATATTGAGATAGATGCTATGTTTTTGGAAGACTTGAGGGGATGGTAGATGAGGTTGTAGGGCGTTTATGGTGGTAGCGATCGCTAGGTTATGTTGTGGTTTGGCAAGCAATTCCGCTAATATCTCAATCCTTGTCCAAGCTGTTTCTAAATCGATTTGAGCGGATTCGTAGGGAAATGTATCAAGGGGTTGATATAGATAGACGCGCCATGACATGGACTGGAGTTGTAAAGCCCATCGGGTTGCTTCTTCGACGGTGGCGGTGACGATGAGTAATGGTTTGGCTTGTTGTTGGCATAGGTGGGTGCTAATCAGTCCCTTGCCTAAGCGGGATAGTCCTGATAGAGATATGCTTTTGGCTGTTTTGAGCTTGTCGCCTATTTTTGTGGCGATAGGCGATCGGGCTATATTCTCTAGGACTGCTGTGAAAGTCATGGGTGGGGATTAACTTAGTCCTGTGTTTGTAGTTATTTTATGCTTTTTGCGAGTGGCTATTGGGATAAATGGCACAATTACCATATGTTGAGGTTTCCTTTTAACTTGATTGAAAAACTACACGCTTGCAATAAATTATGCACTTTCCCTGTAAATCATGTTAAACTAATTTCAGTGTTTCACCCTAGAGCCGAATGTGTGGTATACAAACTGTCTTAAATTACTTCGGTAGTCTGGAGTAGGGAAGTGCGTTTTCGCTTTAAAGATAAAAAACTTGAAGCTCTCTATATCGAAGAGAAAAATGCTCATAAGTACCCGAATGTAGTTGATGACTTCTTTGAGGTCATGGCAATAATTGCTGCTGCTCTTAGTGAAAGAGATCTCTATGCTAATAAGGGACTGCGTTTTGAAAAGCTAGTTGGACAACGAGGCAAGCAAGGACAGCGATCGCTACGTCTGAATAAACAGTGGCGATTAATTGTCACATTAGAAGAAGATAAGGAAGGTTTTTACCTTCAGATTCTTGGTATTGAAGATTATCATTGATTTTTAGACTAAATGGAGAGGTAACTATGAGTCAATCATTAGCACCTGCAAGGGTTCCCACCCCAGGACGTATTTTGAGTCGTGAGTTAGAAGCTCGTGGTTGGACACAGAAAGATTTGGCAGATATTACAGGTCGTCCACCACAGACGATTAATGAAATCATTCAAGCTAAGAAGCAAATTACTCCTGAAACTGCTCTAGATTTTGCTGGAGCTTTTGGTACTTCTGCGGAGTTTTGGACAAATCTAGAAACGAATTATCGATTACATCTCGCAAGAAAAGAAAATCAATCTCAAGAGATTACGCGCAAAAGTCAAATTTATAATCTAGCTCCGATTGCCGAATTGACTAAGCGCGGATGGATTCATTTGTCTGATTCACTGGAAGAGTTAGAAAGGCAAGTTTGCAATTTTTACGGTATTAGTTCTATTGATGAGACACCGAAGTTAACACTTAATTTTCGCTGTTCTCAAGAACGTAACCCTGAAGCGATCGCTCAATTAGCATGGGCAAAGCAAGTTGAAAATATTGCCAGACAGCAAAGGGTTTGTAAGTTCGATCTCGCGCAATTGAAAGCAGCAATTCCCACAATTTTGACGTTTGCGGAGAAAGCGGAGGATGTAAAGCAAATTCCTGATTTGCTTTTATCATTGGGTGTTCATTTTGTGGTTGTGCCACATTTGAGTAAGACTTACTTGGATGGGGCGGCATTTTATCTTGCTGAGCGTCCAGTTGTGGCGTTGACCTTGAGATATGACCGAGTTGATGCGTTTTGGTTTACGCTCATGCATGAGTTGGGGCATATTGTGGCGGGGCATCAAGGCAGCTATCTTGATGATTTGGGCAATCTTGATGTAAATGAGGAGGAGGCTGAGGCTAATCAGTTGGCTGCTAATTGGCTAATCGATCCATTGGCTCTTCAGGAATTTGTGGTTAAGCATAAGCCGACTTTTTCTCGTAAGGCGATTGAGGAGTTTGCTCGTAGTCAAAAGAGACATTCTGGGATTATTTTGGGACGTTTGCATAATGAGCAATTGGTTCCTCATAGAAACTTGAGATCTTTGCTGGTTAAAGTTAGTGCTTTTTTGTAAATAGCGATCGCATCTTCTATTAAAGCAACAAGGTCATATTCTTGGATGTCGTTCATAGTTGTTTTTCTAAATCAATAGGCTAATTTCATTGGCTATGATTTGGAGATTGTGGATCATGCTTATTGTAGCAAGGTTGTTATAGGTGATCGCTAACTAATTCTATAGTTCAATTAATCCTAAGCTTATTTGAATTGCATTATCTACATATCCCATGAGGTGATCGGAGACGATACCCATTCTTTTGACTAAGCGTTGTTTATCAATAGAACGAATCTGATTGAGAAGAGCTACGGATGTCACTTTTAAACCGCCTTCTGGAGGATTGATTAAAACTTCTGTGGGATATGTCTCAGGGTCGAATTGGGAGGTGATGGCAGCAACGATGGTAATCGGGCTGTATTGATTGGAAATATCATTTTGGAGAATGAGAGCAGGTCTAGTTTTTTGAATTTCTGAGCCAATGGTAGGGTCAAAGTTAACTAAATAGATTTCGCCTCTCTTAGGAAATTCTATTTTTCGTTTTGCCATGATTCCTCATCGATGTTAAACCAGTCTTGAGTAATGCCTAAGTCTCGATCTGCTCGGCACAATGCGCCCTGCTTGAGTTTGTCCCGTAAATTTTTCTTGGCTTCGGCGTTGATGTAGTATTTAACGGCTTGGTCAATGAAGTGACTGCGATCGCCTTTTGGTGCGATGCGATCAAGTAGCTGTAGTGTTTCGTTGGGTAATGTGATGTTAATGCGTTGATACATATATGAGTACACATTGGCTGTGTGTATTATGCTAACTCATATTGTGGGCTAGGCGTATAGTCGATCGCTAAGTTTTTGCACCTGTATTCATCGGCTATTCGATAGGATATAAGATGGTAAATGTAGCCTACTAAAACATTGTTATGAATGAACTGCTATCAGTTACTTTCGATGGGTCGGTGCTTACACCAGATCAGCCGCTTAAACTTGAACGAAATAAGCGCTATTTAATTACGATTGTTCCTGAACAAGTGGCTCCTGTTCAGAATGCTTGGGATTTATTAGAGAATTTTACGGGAACGGTTGAGGCTCCTGAAGATTGGTCGGCGGAACATGATCATTATTTATATGGGACTCCTAAACGCCAGGCTGAGAATGCGTCATGAGAGAGCGATTGTTGCTAGATACGTCATTTATTCAGGCGTTGCTCAATTCTAAAGATCGGCATCATCAACTGGCAAAGGTTCTATTACCGAGGGTTTACAATGCGAGGGAGGTATGGGTAACTGAAGCGGTGTTAGTTGAGGTGGGAAATGCTTTTAGTGCGATGAATCGTGGTGTTGCTTCTCAATTTATTCGACAGTGTTATCAAACTCCAAACATTAGGGTGGTTAGTGTGGATACGGCGTTGTTGGGTCGTGCTTTGGAGCTTTATGGTGCTAGACCAGATAAGGATTGGGGTTTGACGGATTGTATTTCTTTTACGGTGATGTCAGAGAATGGTTTGATTGATGCGGCAACGGCTGATTTTCATTTTGTACAAGCAGGATATCGGGCTTTGTTGCTAGAAGCAGGCTAGATATGAAAATATGAGATTCTTTTAATCTAATTTTTCTTGATTATATTTTTCAATTTCAGCGATCGGCAAAAATAAAGTATTTTCTATTTCTTGATGCACTGTGCTACTTACAACACTACAATTAGTAAGACATTGTAGTATCAATTCATTAGCACAATAATATTGTTTTAAGAGTACACTCTCTTCTTTGCTGAATTGCCAATCATGTCCCATATTAAAATTTTTTACCGTAATTTCTCTTAGTTCTATCATCCAGAATTTACCTTGTGATTTCCACCATTCTTCGTAGTGTCTCTCCCAAGTATCATTAGATGAAGGCAACTGTTTTTTGAGCTTTTGCAATTTTCTTTTCACTCTAGAAGTAACTTTGAAATCAAGGATACTATCTAAATCTTGTTCAATAGATAAAGCAATATTGTCAACCTCATCGAAAGGAAGATAGAAATCAATATTTTCATTGAAAAATTTTACTAACTGATGTTACGTGGAAGGAAAACAGAGTAGAGTAAAGATAGACTCCGACAGAGGTTGAAAGGTATGGACAGAAAGTTCTTAGACCTATACTCAGATTACCTAATCAGTAGTTT
>NZ_JACJQA010000006.1 GCF_014696355.1 Pseudanabaena sp. FACHB-1998
AAACTAAACTCAATCACTTTGCTCTCAAGTCTAAACTCTACTTCAATGCTATTAGGGCTAGTTTCTCTCAACTCCAAAAACTGGCTATTCCTTCCACGTAACATCAGTTACTAGGTGTAGTTGCAGGTTTATTTTTGGGTGGTGCGGCTGCTTTTATTAGGGATATGCAAGACGATACGGTGCGTACCTATGACGAGCTAGAGCAACAAATTTCTTCGCTATCTTTGTTAGGGATGACTCCTCAATACTTTCAAGCTGAGGAATCTAACTCCAATTTCTTGCCTCAGTTCCTCAAAGGACAGTCGGTATCACCCCTCACCATTGAGATCGTCCAATGGCTTCCCTTTAGAGAGTCTCTAGACCTAATCTATAAAAATATTCAGCTTAATAGTTATTCTCAAGAATCACCTGTGCGATCGCTAGTAATTACCTCGGCATTACCAGGAGAAGGTAAATCAACCATTGCCCTTGGTTTAGCTACCTGTGCGGCGAGATTACACAAACGGGTATTACTGATTGATGCGGACATGCGATCGCCGACTCTCCATAAAAAGCTCAATTTGCCCAACGATAGAGGGCTATCCACCTTACTAGCAAGCAACGGTAATATCGATAGCCGCGATGTAATTCAGTCATCTAACTCCACGATCGATATTCTGACCGCAGGCCCCATTCCGAGCGACTCAGTGACCTTGCTAAGTTCAGAATGGATGCAAAAACTAATCAGTAGGTTCGAGCAAGAGTACGATCTGGTAATTATTGACTCACCTCCAGTTCTCGGAACGGTGGACACGATTCAAATCGCCTCATGTAGCGGTGGTGTGGTTGCCGTTGGGCGGATAGATCGCATTACTCGTGGGGAGTTCTCACAGGCCATCTCTGTGCTTCAGAAATTAAATCTGATCGGCGTAATTGCTAACGCAGTGAAGGAATTACCCCATAGTTATAAGTCTGTGGATGAAGATGATGAGGAAGATGAGTAAAAAAGAAGGGCAGTGCTGGAGAATTACAGCACTGCCCTTCTTTTTTGATTTATGCTTTGCACAAAAAAATCGTTTTCTGTCAAAAATATAAACTACGCTCAAACCCTTTGATTTCAAAGGGTTTACTTTTGTTTAGCTGTATTTAAACCGAAAAAACGAAAAAAGAATATAACTTTTATATAACTTTTGTTATGACCTTTTAGTAACTTCTAGTAGTTGCTATGTCTATGGAATTGATAGATAAAGGTAAACAACAAAGTCAGAACCTAACTCTAAAAGCATTGAAGTTAAATTCATGCTCATTTAGTTAAATTCGATGTACTCAGCTAGTTACTTCTATTCACTTAGCCCTATCTAGTGATTTTCCTAATTAGTTAAGTGCATTTGATATCTAGAGTTCCCGTAATACTCCTACTACTTGCTGGAACTCTGATTCATATCCAAAACATTGTAGTAAACCAGTAGCAGCAAATCTAAGAGACATAAGTTTTAGTTAGAGGAAAGATATGACAGGTCTTGTTGTAGACAAAATTCAAACAGCTAAACTTACAGAAAGATTGCAAGTTACAGATAGTCTGGAAAAAGTTGCTTACATGGTTAAATTCTGTAAGTTAATCCTGAAGCAATCCAGATTATTCTTAAAAAAACTCTTTGTTAGAGACTTAAAGTTACCTCAGATCGCCGCGATCGCCGCCCGAATTTTTACCTTTAATACTTCTAAACTTGGTGATAATAGTTATGTCACTGTTGATCCTGAAGTAGGCGAAGCCCGACTAAAGCGCTTAGCTAATAGCTATGAAGCTAGAAATAAATGTGTTTCTCTAAAGTTGCCCCATGCTAGCGAACTACCTCAAAATGACAAGGTAGTATCTTGGAGCCTCAAGCGCTTATTTGATTGGCTAGCAGCTTTGACTATTTTGATGGTACTTAGCCCTGTTATGTTGAGCTTAGCCACCATAATTTCCCTTAATTCAAAGGGTCCCATCTTTTTTCATCAATGGCGTGTTGGTGAAAATGGCAGACTTTTTCGGATTATCAAGTTCCGTACCATGATTACTGATGCTGATAAGCTTCATCACCTAGTCATGAGTGGTCAGACAGGTTTACATAAGTGCGAAGACGATCCTCGGATCACTTCTGTAGGTCGGTGGATGAGGAAATATAGCTTGGATGAGCTACCTCAGCTTTTTAATGTCTTACGAGGCGAAATGAGCCTTGTGGGCCCTCGACCTTGGGCTTTGTACGATGCTTTACGCATTAGTGGCAGTGGTAAAAGAAGGCTAAATTCTTTGCCTGGAGTTACAGGTGCTTGGCAAGTGAGCGCTCGTTCTACCATGCTCGATCTAGATGCAGTCACGGAATGTGATTTGAGCTATCTTCGTAATTGGACAATCTGGTCAGATTTGAAGATATTGCTCATGACTGTTCCTAAGGTTTTATCTGGATTTGGTGCTTTCTAATAGCAGATATATTTAGACGATTTTCTAACTTTTTCTTATCAAGTCTGACTAGTTAGCCTAATTTCGTCACTTACATTTCAAGGTTTGCCTATGTTTTTACATGGGCTTTTTTTATTTTTGGACATAAAAAGAAGAACTGCGGCGCTTAGCGCCGCAGTTCTTCTTTGAGAGTTTTATAGCTTAGCGCGAGGGACCTAAGCCAACAGCACCAGCATAAACAGCTTGACTGCCAAGTTCTGCTTCAATTCTGAGCAAGCGATTGTATTTGGCAACACGCTCACTACGACAAAGGGAACCTGTTTTGATTTGACCAGCGCGGGTTGCTACCGCCAGATCGGCAATGGTGGTATCTTCGGTTTCACCAGAGCGATGGCTGATGACTGAGCGATAACCATTTTTGTCAGCCGTAGCGATCGCTTCTAGGGTTTCGGTCAAGCTACCGATCTGATTGAGCTTAATCAAGATGGCGCTAGCGCAACCTTCGCGAATCCCACGCTCTAGACGGGTTTTATTGGTTACAAATAGATCATCACCGACTAATTGCGTATTTGTAAGCTGATCAGTCATGGCTTTCCAGCTAGCCCATTGATCTTCCTCTAAGCCATCTTCGATGGAAACGATGGGGTATTGGGAGATCAAACCTTCGTAATAGTTGACAAATTCTTGAGGGCTGAGGGTTTTGCCATCAATTCCATAGTTGCCATCTTTGAATAGTTCATTGGAGGCAACGTCTAAGGCTAGGGCAACTTGTTCGCCAGGTTTGTAACCTGCTTTGGTAATTGCATCGATGAGTAATTCTAAAGCGGCTTGATTGGACTCTAGATTGGGGGCGAAGCCGCCTTCATCTCCTACCGCCGTCGATAAGCCCTTATCGTGCAGTACAGAGCTAAGGGCGGCGAATACTTCCGCGCCATAGCGGAGGGCTTCCTTAAAGGTGGGTGCGCCCACAGGCACGATCATAAACTCTTGAATGTCTACGTTATTGTCTGCATGAGCGCCGCCATTGAGGACGTTCATCAGAGGAACGGGCAGGACATTGGAAAGGGGAGTGCCGAGATATCGATAGAGTGGCTGTCCGATCGCTGCCGATGCTGCCTTAGCGGTGGCGAGGGAAACTGCCAAGATGGCATTTGCGCCGATGTCTGATTTATTGGGCGTGCCGTCGCGCTTGATCATGAGGCGATCGACGAGTTCTTGATTGAGGGCATCTACGCCTTGCAATTCGGGTAGGAGTTTTTCGGTAATGTTGCGAACTGCGATTAAAACTCCTTTGCCACCGTAGCGTTTTTTATCGCCGTCCCTTAGTTCGTGGGCTTCAAAACTACCAGTAGATGCACCACTGGGAACCTGTGCGAGACCGATTGCGCCATTTGCCAATTTGACTTCCGCTTCAACGGTTGGCTTGCCACGCGAATCGAGGATTTCTCGGGCCGCGATCGCAATGATTTCTGTTCCTTTAGTCACTGTGAACTATTCCTTTAATGATTAAGTGAAGCTATTCGCTTCAATCTTACAGTTTTGCGATGCCCCGTTGCTTAAATGTTAGGTTCTCATTAAAAAAATTGACAAATGAGGCTTTTACCCCATTAGTAAACTTTTATACCTATAAACTCAAAAGAGAGGGGCGGCACAAAGCACCGCCCCTCTCTTTTGGCGTTCCTATACTTGACACACCAAATATCCAGAACCCACTCTAACTCCCCCTTGGAAGGGGGAGAACTCAGACTTCCCTCCTTCCAAGGGGGGACTGAGGGGGGTAAGAATTTGTAAAGTGTGTCAAGTATATGAACGCCTCTCTTTTGGGTTTTATTCGTGTCTTCCAAAAACTTGTTCATCTAGTTTTCTAATTCTTTCAATCATGATTTTCATCACATTGATTGAAAAATAGGGAGTCTGTTGGACTAAATAAGTAAAACGTTTTTGATCGACGGGAACCAGCTTGCACTCAGTCTTGGCGATCGCGGTGGCACTGCGAGGAGTCGCATCAATTAGAGCCATTTCGCCAACAATCCCCCCTGCACCCGTCGTATCCACAAGGTTGCCCTCGATAGAAATTTCCACTTCACCTTCAATGATGGCGTACATATAGTTAGCTGTTTCACCCTTTTGAAAGATGACTTGACCTGCGGGAATAGTCACAAAATCCTTAGCATTTTTAAACAAATCAATTGTAGTCAAAATCAAACTCCCTTCAATGCAAAATTAAATAAAAATATCAGTTAAATCATCATGATTTGAGTTGTTCGTTCTGAGGTTAAGCAAAAGTTAATTTAAGGTTAAAGATAGTTTGGTTTTCGAGCTTTGGCGACTCACCAAACTCCTAGAATCTCCATAATTGGGCAATAATAACCGCGATCGCTGCGCCAATTGTGGTATTAATGCCATTAACTAGCTCATTGGTGAGCCAGTCGTATTTTTCTTGAAAGGTTGCCCCGATCAGGCTTTCGATATTGGTGGCGATAAAGGCGGCGATCGCACACCAGAGCAACTCCCAAGGACTAGTGAGTAAGCCGACGGCTAAGGCGATCGCCGCCATAATTACAGATCCGAATAGACCCGCGATCGTGCCTTCGAGACTGACTGCCCCTTCGGTTCCCGCAGGTACTGGTTTGAGTGTAGTGATTAAAAAAGTACTTTTGCCGTAAGCTTTGCCAATTTCGCTGGCGGTTGTGTCGGCGAGTTTGGTGCTAAGACTGGCAGTATAGGCTAAGAGCCATAATGGATTAGGGGCGATCGCTTGACCTATAGCGCATATAGTCCCAGTCGCTGCCGAACCCCATAAATTTTCAGGACCCCTTGCTCCATCTCGCTTTTCGGCGATGCCCTTGGCTTCTTTGATATCTTTGCCAATGCGTGTAACCCCCGAACCCAAGATGAGATAGCTTAGAATTACTGCATAACCTTGCCAACCCAAGCAGCCCCAGATGGTCACTCCTAAAACAAAGGCATGGTAGATGCCTGCGGTGGTTAAGACTTTGCGAGGTAGTAATAGGGCGATCGCTCCAAGGATAAAATTTAAGGCGATCGCGATTAACCAATTCTGCATTAACCAATTTTGGACAATTGGGAAACTATTTATCATGGGAGTTAATCCTAATACTAAATACAAGTGGGCTGATGCGTTACTGTGCAGCTTACAAGCTAATCCTAATCCCTATTTGAGCATTCCGAAATGACAGAAGCATTTGAACAATTTTTGGGAAATTTTCGGTGGATGGGTTGGAATCTTTTTTTAGCCCTCATCCCTTGCTTATTGAGCTTTGTTTTATTTCATCGGCGATCGCCCAGAAGCCTACCTCAAAACTTGATATGGTGGCTAGGCTTAATAGTTTTTATCTTATTTTTACCCAATGCTCCCTATATCCTGACCGATATTATTCATTTTGTGGACGATACGCGATCGCTAGATATTTCACCTAATGGGGTAATTTTTGTCTTAATTCCGCAGTACATGGTATTTATGCTCTTAGGCTTTCAATGCTATGTGGTTTCCCTGCTGAAGCTGACTCAATATTTAAACTGGGTACGTTTAAGTAGATACATCCCGTTTATGGAAGTTGCTATCAGTTTTGCCTGTGCGATCGGCGTATATTGGGGCAGATTTAATCGTTTAAATAGCTGGCATGTGCTGACGCAACCACGTCGAGTTATTCAAGATGCGCTTAGTAACTTCAGTAACGCGGAATTCTTTTTAGGTACATTTCTATTTTTTGTGGTTTTTACCAGTCTCTATTACGTTTTCAAAGGGATTAATCTGGCGATCGCCTATTACTGGCACAATCGCAATAACCAAGTTTCCATCTAGCAATGCAAGGGCTTCTCTGTCTGATAAAAGAGGCGGCGCTTCGCGCCGCCTCTTTTATCAGATAAGGGTTTTGTTAACTAGCAATATTTACGGTCTTTATATCTAATATTTCCGCCGACGATATTTGAGGCTTGCTATCTAGCAACATATAAGTATCCATTTCGCCTCGACCCTTGATAAATATTTTGCCTCGATGCCAAAAAGAATATTTATCCTTGAGTAACTCATAGGTGGACTCCGTAACTTGAATCCCGCCAGCTAAGCCGTGGGACTCCATCCGACTCGCAATATTCACCGCATCACCCCAGAGATCGTAAATAAATTTACGAATCCCAATTACACCAGCAACCACCGCACCCGTATTAATGCCGATTCTGAGGCGGAAAGTTGTATCGTCACCACGTTTAAATTTCGTTATTTCGCTTTGCATTGCTAAAGCCATTTCGGCGATCGCCTCGGCATGGTCAGGGCGATAGGTGGGCAAACCACCAACGACCATGTAAGCATCGCCGATGGTTTTAATTTTTTCTAAGCCCAAGCGATCGGCAAGAAGATCAAAAGAAGAGAAAATTTCGTTGAGCATCTTCACTAATTCGCTGGGCGATACTTGAGTGGAGAGGGAAGTGAAATCCACTATATCGGCAAATAAAATAGTCACATTATCGGATCTCGAGGCGATCGCATTGTTACCCAACTTCAATTGATGGACGATCGCCTTAGGCAGAATATTTAACAATAAATTTTCTGACTTTTCCTGTTCCGCTTTAAGCGCCTGCTCTGAATGCTTGCGCTCGGTAATATCTTGGACGATCCCTTCATAGGAGAGGAAATTACCATGTTGATCGTAATTAGCTCTTGCGTTAATCAAAATCCAAATAATGCTGCGATCGCGCTTATAAGCTAAAGCCTCGAAACTTGCGAGGGAACCATTAATTTTCATTTGCAATAGAAATTCTTGATATTGCTCAGGATCAACAAAGAGGCGATATTCATCCAGAGCAATCCCCGTTAATAACTCCGTAGGCGATTCATAGCCATAGATCTTGGCAAGGGCAGGATTAGCATTGATATAGCAACCATCAGGTTGAGCTTGAAAGATCCCCTCAATGGCATGTTCAAAGATGCTGCGATACTTCTCTTCCGCTTGGCGGAGCGACTCCTCAATTTGTTTCTGATGACTAATATCCACAATTACGCCATCCCAAATCGTATCGCCATTGTCACTACGGTGCGGCTGGGAAATAATGCGTACCCATTTCACCTTCTCAAATAAACTGGAAACTCGATATTCATGCTCAAAAAAACTTAATGCTTGAGCAGATTGATGCACAATCTCCGTAAGTTTAGCCCGATCTTCGGGATGCGCCATATCAAATACCCATTCCAAATGCTCCGTAAACTCTTCGACAGAGATCCCAAAAATCTCCTGAGTGCGCGGGCTGATATAGGGCATCGAAACTTCGCCGTCGGGATGTAACACCGCACGATAGACCACTCCCGGCACATTATCCGCGATCGCCGAAAAGCGTTGTTGACTTTCTCGCAGCAAATTTTCAGCCTGTTGGCGTTCAGCCGCCTCATTTTGCAGACGCTTAATGGTTTTTTGTAATTGTTGCGTGCGCTGCTCAATACGCTGCTCTAAAAGTTCATTGGCATTACGCAAAGCCCCTTCCACATTCAATAAGTCAGACTGGGCTTTGAGCAACCGTTGATTTGCCTTAAACATTTTAGACATCGCAGCGCGAGTAATTTCGGGCGCAAGCTGATTGCGACCCTTGCCCTTACCGCGCCCCAAAAGCTCAGCGATCGTAAACTCTAATTCTTGAGCATCCCTCTCCAATTGCCAGCTTTGTTGAATCCCTTGTGTAATATCCGCCAACATATCGATTACCACCGATGAGCTATTGGATTGCAGCTCCTCTACTCCTAACCAAGGCAAAGGCTTGATCGGCTCGACCGTATAAATAATTTCCAGCTTGCCCGTTGAGGCAACCTCCGCCATCCGACAGGCGGTCGAAATATGTTGATTGCGCTCAACTATGACTTTCCCCATAGGCGCTAAATAACTTTGCCCTAAAATAGCCTGTCTAACTTGAGCCGATTCAAAGCTTTGGGCTGTTTCCACCGCCTGTTTCCATACAAATATTTGGGCATAGGCGGTGTGCATCGATGCATTAACAGCAGGCGGATGCCCTTTGTTTGCCCCAAACCACACCTTAGCCTTATCTAAAAAAGTTTGGTTTTGAGTATTTTCTAAACTCTGAAAGTAATTATTGCTAGCTAAATGACCAACCAGTGAGGAAGGATAAATACTTAGGCAAAGCTCTTGGAGTTCTACATCCGATAAACGGAGCGACAACACAGGAATTTCCTTCGGCTTGATCTCGGCGATCGCATATTGCTGCAAAAAATTAATTGATTGCTCTGGCGATAGGGTACTAATGACTATATCGGGCTTAATATTCTTGATTTTGGCGATATTGTCGTGATAGACCGAAATATCATGGGGTGCATAGTCTTCACACAATAAAAAGCCTTGATTCTGCTTGATTTGAGCGCGAATAATTTTGCTAACTGTCCGCGAATAGATCCCATCTGTACCAATTAGATAAACGCGATCGCCTTTGTTTTGCAACACCCAATTAATCGCAGGCAAAACTACTTGATTTGGGCAAGCTCCCATATAGAAAACATTTTTAGAACATTCCAGTCCTTCATAGGCGTAGGGATACCAAAGTTGAGCTTGGTAATTGTCTAAGAGAGGGATGATACTTTTACGAGCTGACGCAGTCCCCCCACCAAAAAGAGTTTTAACGCCTAAATCTGCTAACAAATATCGGGCGTGAGCAGCAATATTTTGATCTAAGGCGGCTATATCCGTGACGATTGGCTCGATTGTGCGTCCTAACACACCACCTGATTGATTAATTTCGGCGATCGCCATCAAAGCTGCATCTTTCACAGGCATTTCTCTCGCACTTAGCTTGCCAGTGAGGAAATGCATAATTCCAACTTGTACGACATCAGTCCCATGATTACTTTCAGTATTGAAGGACTTAGTCTCTTGAGTCATGATGGTCGAAGCTCCTTACATTAACTTAATATCCTTACCTTGATGTGAACTGTGCTGAGCTAGAAGAAAGACTACTCGGCTGGGAGTCATCCAACATTCCCTAAAGGTTTGGCAATTTAATAAAGAACCAATTTTTGATGACGTGGCGAAGCCGTGCTATCAAAAATTGGTTCTTTATTTTACGGCGAAGCTCTTGCGACATAAAGCGTCGTAATTACCTTGGGGATTTTGGCTTTTGACTATACCTATATCACTCATATTAAGTCTTTCTCAAAAGTGTAATTTGATTTTAATAGGACTTACGCATCGCTTAGATAGGATGGGGACTTAGCGCATGTCCTATCTAACTCAAATTCAGTAAATTCATTAGCATTGCGTAAGTAATATTTAATTTAAGAATCAGGTAAGTTATTAAATTAACGAAAAATATACGTGCAAAGTGAATTGTTAAGCTCTAATTTAGCTTGATTTATATCAAACTAGGTTCCGCGAAATGGCTCAAACTACGAATTTTTAGCTATAGTCACTCCAGTCAGGACGCAAAACTTCTTAGATAGTTGCGAAGCTTCCCTGTGAATAATTGTTGCCATTCTGTCTAGGATACAAAACCCAAGAAGTGAATTGCGGCACGAAGCGCCGCAATTCACTTCTTGGGTTAAGGCAGACCACAGCTATCGTAGCTAGGCGTGATTAATAAACAGAACTACAACCTGTGGCGATCGCCGCGCGTGCGTCACAAATTGTAAATTTTTTACTCAGGCGATGAAACAAAACAAACCGCATTGGTGATCGACTGGTGCAACGTTAGCAAGATATCAGCCCTATCAGTGTCTAAATTATCTAAGCTTAGTCCCATGCAATCACGCAAACTCAGTTTTGGAAAACGATTTTGCAGCCAATCAATCTCTGCAACTGCCGATCGCGTAATCAGTAAAATTGGCAAGCTAGAGAGAATATCGAAATCGCTAATAGTTTCTAAATGGGTCAGCAAGAACTGATTATCACCATCAAGTAAAAATAAATCGGGTTGCCAGATCTTCGACAAGACATCGCATTGCTGAAAGTCATCCACTTCGAGGAGGCAATGTCCCAGATCTTGTAATAGGTTAACCACACTATCGTTTATGTTTTGATTAAGATAGAGAAATTTTAAAGGCTTAGCAAGATTCGTATTGTGGGGCAGGAAGGTATTGAGATCCTCAGTTTTGATCGGTTTGAGTAAAATTCCATCAGCCTGATGCGAATTAATAATGGAGTCATCATTCCGCCTCATCATCACCATCCGAATGTGCTGAGTCATCGCATCTCCCTTCAGTAGAGCCAGCACATCCCAGCCTGACAACATCGGCAAATGGGGACTTAGCAAAATTAGGCAGGGTTGTAATCTGCGCGCCTTTTCTAGAGCTTCTGTGCCAGTGCGGGCAATTACCACCTGATAATCCAGCGAAGCCAGCGTATTTCTTAACCACTCTAAGGTTTCCGCCGAAGTTTCCACAATCAATACTAAGCGATTGCGATTGTTATCAACTCTTGATGTTTGATGTTCGGGGCTTAGTGGTTCAGGAGGTAGCAAAATCGTAAATTGACTCCCCACATCTACCTGCGAAACAAAGGTAATATCACCACCATGTAAACGAGCTATATGTCTGGTGAGTAAAAGACTAGAGCCAGTACCTTCAAAGCGACGAGTCAATACATTTTCCACCTGCTGAAATTTCTGAAATACAAGGGATTGCTTTTCTTCAGGAATACCAATGCCTTGATCCCATACAGTCAGAGCTAGCCAACCTTCCCACCAGCGCACATTAATCCCAATTCGTGGTGCAGTTGGAGCCAAATCTTCCACCATTCCCGAAGGTAAAACACTAAATTTGAAGGCATTGGAAAGCAGATTCACCAACATTTGTTGCAAGCGCGTCTCATCCGCAAAAATGGTTTGCACCGTTGAGTCAATATCTAGTTGGACATCTAGTTCCCAACCTTCTTCAAAGTTATGGTTGCGAAAAATTGTGGAATCCTGCTGTACTAATTTGCGTACCTGCTGAATACTTTTTTGGCAGACATCTTTTACGGAAATCGTTTCTGCATATAGCTCTAATTGTCCTGCTTCCGCTTTGGCAAGGTCAAAGATATTGTCAATGATCGAAACTAACTGCCTACCACTTTGATGGATCATTTTCATATAGCGGCTCTGGCGCTCGTTTAGCTCACCAAAGGTATTGTTGCTCAAGAGGCTAGCAATGCCGATTACAGAGGTTAATGGTGTTTTGAGTTCATGGTTAATACAGGTCAAAAATTCATCTTTGAGGCGACTTACGCCTGATAGTTCTTGAGCAAGATTTTTTTGAGCTGTGATGTCGTAGGCGATCGCTAATTCTAGTCCTTGAAGGCTCCCATGCAAAGGCACATTAACCACTTGCCAAGTAAAAGGCGCTCCGTTAATAGTGCAGAATTGTTGAGTTTCGGGAAGTTTAGTTTGGAGTATTTGCGGAGAATCTTCTAAATCCCGAGAGTGACCATTAAAAATCTTGTCACTACCTTCATTTCTATTATTGTTATTTCCAGAATTACTGTGCAGACTCTCATAAAGATTATTGCGCCATGCCGAGTTCATTCCCACTACCTTGCCGTCCTGATCGCTCACCATAACGGGCAGAGGTAATTGATAAATTAAAGGCAAGAGTAATGATGTTGGTGAAGGCTTTTGGCTTTGTTGTAATTGCGTCAGCGATCGCAATAATCCTGACACCTCCAAAATTGCCACAAACTTGCTATTCGTATTCACTAACGCCCAAGTCTCGGCGGAATGTCGATATTGCGAAATTCTCTGCAAAAAATCAGCAATCGACATCGCACTAGAAATAGCTGGCAAAGGCTCTAGGTCAACTTCTTCTAAAGTGATCGAAGGCGCTGCAAAGACACAACTCTCAGTGTCAGATTGCCAATTTAGCAAACAACGCGCATTAAATAACCCTTGTGGCTGATCTTGGAGATCTAAAACCACAACATTCGACCATCCTTTCTTAAGAAGCTTTAAGGCTTCAGAAGTCGTGTCAGACAATCTGCATATAGCAACATGGGGCTGCCCATATATTTCTAAAGACTGATTTAAGATTAGGGTATCCATACGCTGAAACCCTTACGGGTTATTGTAAATAAGTATGCTTTATCACCGAAAGCCTGTAAATTTATATTTATAGTACGACCATCAATCTCACATGATTTCGCTATTTAAGTGCGAAAATAAAGATTAAGATAAAATTTCTGACGTTCAATTCACCAATAGCCTGTGCCTGTTTTAACCAATTTACAAGTATGCTGTTTGGTGGCTGAATCTGATGTCACCCAAACACAAGCTACTCTAATAAAGTTTTTGCCAGAAGATCGCTATAGCCTTACGGTTATATCAGACCTAGAAGCACTTGTAAGTTTATTAAAGAAAACTCAAACTACCCAAGATTGTTTGGTTATATTTAAGGATGTTGAAGTTGTCCTTGATCATCTCGGCAAGCTAAATATCTTTATACCTACCATACTAGTTCTAGAAGATCTTCATAACAATGGTGAAAGTCCTTATGAACAAACTGAATCAAAAGACTTTTATCGAGCCAGTATTAGTATTAACTTTGAGCAGTTGCCAGATTTGCCCACCATCATTGATCAGGCGATCGCTACTTTTATCAAAATTTCTCCTCAGGTTAAACATCAAGTCTACGTCAACATTCCGCATACCACGGTTTCCGAATCCTTAAGTGTTCAACAACAAAGACTAGCTGACAAACTCAATGAGAGATTAGGGTATTTGGGGGTGTATTACAAACGCGATTCACGGTTGTTCCTGAGAAACCTATCACCTGAAGATAGGAAGGAATACATTGTAAGGCTAAAGAATATCTATAGATCCATCATATTAGAGTATTTTTTGGAGGCGAATAGTGATTTAAATCCCAAAATAGATGAATTCGTCAACCTATCTTTTTTTGCTGATCTTTCTGTTTCTCAGGTCTTAGAAATTCACATGGAGCTGATGGACGATTTTGCCAAGCAGTTAAGACTAGAGGGGCGCAATGATGAAGTTTTGTTGGACTATCGAATTACTTTGATCGATATCATCGCGCATCTATGTGAGTTATATCGCCGTTCTATACCTAGAACTTAAACTATAGGTTAACCAAATAAAAACATCACCCTAGGGGTTTACGGTTTTTATTTTGCTATAGGCAAAATGAAAACCACTGGATCTTGAGTTAATTGTAAATCTTTAAACTTTGTCCAGATTTGGGGATAGAGCTAGACTAAATGCAACAATTTAATCTAGAGAAGTTTAAGAGATAAGTTATAAATAGCCGAAGCAAGCAATTTTAATGAAATGATTCGTAAAACATATGTCCTTAAACTTTACGTCGCGGGAAACACGCCGAACTCGGTGCGGGCGTTGAAGATGCTCAATGATATTCTTGAAAAGGAATTTCAAGGAGTTTATACATTAAAGGTAATTGATGTGCTTAAAAATCCTCGACTAGCAGAGGAGGACAAGATATTAGCTACTCCAACGTTAGCTAAGGTCTTGCCGCCGCCTGTGAGAAAAATTATTGGCGATCTTTCCGATCGCGAAAAAGTGTTAATTGGACTAGATTTACTATATGAGGAGTTAATGGGCAATGACTAGCTCACGCAGTGACATTGATATTGACAGTAATAGTGAAACCAAAAGGCAAGAGCTAGGGGTGCAAAAACTACGCACCATGATTGAGGGCTTAGATGATATTACTCACGGTGGTCTACCGAAAGGGCGATCAACTCTGGTAAGTGGAACCTCTGGGACTGGGAAAACCCTCTTAGCAATGCAGTTTCTCTATAACGGCATTACGGGGCTAGATGAGCATGGTGTATTTGTTACCTTTGAAGAGTCTCCCTCAGACATTATTAAAAATGCCTATAGCTTTAACTGGGATTTACAAAAATTAATCGATGAAGGTAAGTTATTTATCCTTGATGCTTCTCCTGATCCTGAAGGACAGGAAGTGGTAGGGGATTTTGACTTGTCGGCTTTAATTGAGCGGATTCAATACGCGATTATCAAATACAAGGCAAAGCGAATTTCGATTGATTCGATGACTGCCATATTTCAGCAGTACGACTCTTTGGGCTTAGTTCGCCGAGAAATTTTTCGGATTGTGGCGCGGCTAAAATCCTTGGGTGTTACTACTGTAATGACCACTGAACGCGAGTTAGAGTATGGACCAGTGGCAAGATTTGGGGTTGAAGAATTCGTCTCAGACAACGTAATTATTTTAAGAAATGTCTTAGATGGGGAACGTCGTCATCGCACAGCGGAAATTCTCAAGTTGCGGGGAACTACTCACATGAAGGGAGAGTTTCCATTTACCATGACCAGCAAAGGAATCAATATATTCCCATTGGGAGCAATGCGTCTTACTCAAAAATCTTCCAATACCAGAGTTTCTTCGGGTATTGCCACGCTGGATGAAATGTGCGGAGGCGGCTACTTCAAAGACTCAATTATTTTA
The DNA here is from genome assembly GCF_014696355.1 of Pseudanabaena sp. FACHB-1998. Taxonomy (GTDB): domain Bacteria; phylum Cyanobacteriota; class Cyanobacteriia; order Pseudanabaenales; family Pseudanabaenaceae; genus Pseudanabaena. The sequence continues at coordinate 14,853 of NZ_JACJQA010000006.1, forward strand.
ACTACTGGCGCTACGGGTACGGGTAAGACCTTGATGGTCAGTAAGTTTATTGAGAATGGTTGTGAAAATGGGGAACGGGCGATTTTATTTGCCTATGAAGAATCTCGTCAGCAACTTACGCGCAATGCTTCATCTTGGGGTACGGACTTTGATAAGTGGGAAAGCTCTGGTTTACTCAAAATTATCTGTGTGTATCCAGAGTCTTCTGGTTTAGAAGATCACTTGCAGGTAATTAAGTCTGAGATCGAGATGTTTAAGCCCTCGCGAATTGCGATCGACTCTCTCTCGGCTCTAGCGAGAGGAGTCAGCAACAATACTTTCCGTCAGTTTGTGATTGGCTTAACGGGCTATGTCAAACAGGAGGAAATTACGGGCTTATTTACGAATACCACCGATCAATTCATGGGTTCGCATTCAATTACGGAATCGCATATTTCCACAATTACAGACACGATTATTCTGTTGCAGTATGTGGAAATTCGTGGTCAAATGTCTCGCGCCGTGAATGTGTTCAAGATGCGCGGATCTCGCCATGATAGCCGTATTCGTGAATATATCATTACCGATCAGGGCGCACAAATTAAGGATTCCTTCCAAGGTTTCGAGAGAATTCTGAGTGGTTCGCCAACGAGAGTATCGGTAGATGAGAAGTCGGAGTTATCACGTATTATTCGAGGTGTCTCAGTTGAACCTTTAGAGTAAGCAAATAGAGAAAACAAAGTATATTTGTTTATTAACTGATGTTACGTGGAAGTTTCCAAGACCCTCACCCCTAGCCCCTCTCCCAAAAGGGGAGAGGGGAACAAGAAATTGTCTTACTCCCCTTCTCCCTTGACGGGAGAGGGGGCTGGGGGGTGAGGGTTCCACGTAACATCAGTTATTAAAAAAGAGTGGCAGCGCTTTGCGTCGCCACTCTTTTTTAAATTTTAGTGTTTGTAAAGTCTGCGCCTGTTAAAACTGCATCGCTAAAATTAACTTCCTGTAGATTCGCACCATTAAAATTTGCCCCTCCTAAATTTGCCGAGGTAAAATTTGCGCCTGCGAGATCAGCACCGCTCAAATCTACGCCCATTAACAGAGCTTCCGTAAAGTTAGCCTTTTGTAAACAAGCTTCGCTCATGATGGCTCCAGCCAAATTTGCGCCCACAAATCGAGACTCGATCGCCGATAATTCACACAAATCGGCAAGCATTAATTTGGCATTGGTAAAGTCTGCTCCGCTTAAATTTGCCCCATTGAGTTTGGCACTCACCAAATTGATTAAGCGAAAGTTCCGCTTGCCAACGGAATACATATAAAGAACTTCTTGGCTGCGATTGCTAAATAAATTAATAGATGCTGGGCGATCGCCTTGATTTTCTTCTAATAACAAGGACTCGGTGGCTTCGCTCATGAGATTGAGCAAAAGATTTTGAGGAGTCTCGGAGTTTTGAATATCGCGATCGGGCAAGTCTTCGGCGATTCGCTCTAAGCGTTGAGTGATCGTTTGCCGTTGCGTCATTAATTCTTGAATTTGGCTATCTAACTTTTCTAGATGCTGAGATACCATTTGTTTGAAGGTGGCATAGGGAATCGTATGCAGGGCTTGCAAATCAAGTAATTGTTTAACTTCTTCCAGAGATAGCCCAAAAGCCTTGGCACTTTGAATAAATAATAGTCGCTCTAAGGCATCGGGGGCATAAAGTCGATATCCCTGTGGCGATCGCAAAGGTTCCAGAAGCAAACCTAATCGTTCGTAATAGCGAATTGTGGCGGTGGGAATTTCTGCTAATCGGCTAAGTTCCCCAATCAGCCATCCGCGAGTATTAATTGATGCATTTCCGTTAGATTCCATATTCTTTTACGAATTTATACCAAGGTAAAAAATGGCTACACCATTTTTTTGCGGCGCGAAGCGCCGACCCTCCTTATATATTTAGTACCAGTCAAGGATGATTGATAAGTTTTTTTAATAGATATTTCTATGGCAGTCATATTGACCTTAAAGCTAACTGCAAACCCTAACCTAGGTGACATGAGGTTTAAATATCGTCTTGATAAAAATAACCCAAGGGAATAGGTAGCTCGTTAGAAGTAGTTATAGCAGTTTTTAAATGAAATTGTTTTGTTTGAAAACTGCTATTTCCTCAAGTCAAAAAATAAGTACAAGTAAAAATAAATTTATCTCAAGGTTATTCGTCATGCCACTTCAAAGCACATCTCAAGGAACATTTACAGTTGGAACAACGGGACAACTTAGTTTTGATTTTCTCTTTGATGGCGGATTATTTAAAGGCGAACTTGCTATATTCAGTTTAAAGGGGATGGATAGCTTAGAAGTTGGGTCAGATGCTTTCATCCAAGAAGCCACGCGCCGCGCTTTGACTAATTCGACTCAAGGCAGAATTTTAGTCTCAGATAATTCCGAAGGAGCAAAATTTAGCGCTAAACTCGGTTGGGAAGATGATTTCAATAGCGGCGCGTATAAAGGAATCAAGAATTTCTCCATGCAAGCGGGCGATCGCGTTGCCTTTATGTTGGTATCGAATGGAACTGTCAGCAATACTTTTAATAGCCTTAATAATGGACTAGAGTTAACTAGCGATCACGCTCCTTTATTTTCGATTAGTGCCGCTAACCCCGATCTTACCAATCAATTTGCTCAAATAGATGATGTTGGTGGTCGTGGCAATCTCTTTGGGATGGAAGATGTGCGGCTGAAGGGCGGCTCAGATTATGACTATAACGATTTAGTGTTTCAATTTACGGGTGCTGAGGGTAATGGCATCCCTGCAATTGAAGATACGATGGCGGTTACCAAAGACTGGATTGATACAGCGATCGGTAAACAGATTACAGACTATGCGAGTCGTTCTACTTTTGATTCGGGGATATTTCGCGTCGATGATTCAGGACAAGTAGGCGTAGAGTATCTCTATGATGGTGGTTGGTATCAGGGCGAAATGGCAATCTTTAGCCTGAAGGGAATGGAAGGATTAAAGGTGGATTCCTACGAGTTTGTTCAAGAGGCAACTCGCCGAGCTTTGAGCGATTCTACTCAGGGACATATTGTGATCAAAGATCGCACTGAAGGCGCAAAGTATACCGCTAAATTTGCTTGGGAAGATGGGTTTAATAGCGGTTCCTATCTAGGCGAGAAAACCTTTGCGATGAACGTGGGCGAAGATTTCGCGGTGATGTTGATTCAAAATTCGACAGTGCAGGAATTAGCAAATGATGTCACGAAGATGTGGTCGGGTAATCGCTTACCTATTTTCTCAATTCCCCAAGCCAATATTGGCGCACCGACTAACATTCGTCAAATTGTCGATGTGACGGGCAAGGGTGACACATTCGGCATGGAAGATGTGCGGACTGATTGGGGGACGATGTCCGATCGCGATTATAACGATATGGTCTTCCGTTTTACGGGAGCTAAGGGAGTTGCACCCTTGATGGATGCAGAAGTTAATCGCGATCGCGATTGGCGCAATTCTTCGGTGGGCATGGAATTAGTGCAGTATGTGACTCGCCCCGACTATAGTGGCGGCATCTTTGATACGGGTGAAACGGGTAAGGTTCGCATTGATTTTCTTCATGATGGTGGCTACTATCAGAGTGAACTGGCAATCTTTAGCCTTGATGGAATGGAAAACCTAAAGGCAGGCTCAACGGAATTTATCCAAGAAGCAACCCGTCGCGCTCTCAGCGAATCTAATCTGGGTCATGTGGTAATTAAGGATCGTTCCGATGCGGCAAGATTTTCTGATCAAGTTGCATGGGAAGCAGATTTTAATTCGGGGACTTATAAAGGCGCTCAAACTTTTGACCTGTCTCCCCGTGGTCACTTCGCCTTTATGCTGGTGCAGAACAATACCGTAGCGGCGATCGCTAACAATATCTCCTCTATTTCGCAAACTGGTAACCTACCCCTTTTCTCAATTCCAGAAGCTAACCCCTTTGGAACCTCTATGGGACAAATGGTCAATGTCGATGGCAAAAACACCTATGCCTTTGAAGATAACCGTCTGGATTTACCCAATATTGCCGATCGCGACTATAACGACATTGTCTTTCAGGTCAAAGGGGCTACTAGCGACGTTCCTTTAATGAGTAGCTTTGTTAATCCTACAAAAGATTGGCGAGGTTCGGATGCAGCAAAAGAATTACTGTCCTATGCGAGTCGCGCTGAATATGACAAGGGCGTAATTACCTCTGGACAATCGGGTAAGGTTGAAGTTGAATTTCTCTACGACGGTGGCTATTATAAGGGCGATGTGGGTATTTTCAGCCTTGATGGGATGGACAACTATGGGGCTGGTTCGGCAGCATTCATCTCGGAGGCTGCTCGTCGTGTCGCTAGCAACTCTCAGCAGGGCTATGTGTTGGTAAGTGATAATTCGGATGCCGCTAAATTTACCAGTGGCTTAGATTGGGAATCTAATTTTAACTCTGGTGTCTATAAGGGAACCCAGACGCTTAGCCTTGCTGCTAATACTTCCTATGGAGTGATGCAGGTTCCCAATGGCACGATTTCTCAAGTAATCGCCAATCCTGCGATTGATGGCGATAAGCGTCCTCTGTTTTCGATGCTCGACAATAACCCTAGTCGCAGTTTTCAAATTGGTAAAACTGATGTGGGCAACGGCTCATCAATTATCTCTATCGAAGATCAGCGTCTTGATGGAGCTAGCGATCGCGACTATAACGACATCATTTTCCGCATTAAGGGAGCCGATGTTGCGGCGGACACTCTTGATCGGGTGATGGCAGCTAATAAAGACTGGCGATCGACTGATATGGGCAAAGCTCTGATTGATTATGCTAGCAATCCAGCAGCGGCTAGCAGTTCAAGGTTTGGCTTTGGCTTTAGCTGGAGCGATACTGTCCAAGGTACAGATGCTAATGACTACCTTTCTAGCGGCAATGGCAATGATACCCTGATTGGCGGTAAAGGCAATGATATTCTCGTTGGTGGTGTTGGTAACGATATCTTCCAATTCAACAATATCAATGAGGCAGGGGATACGATTCTCGATTTCAGTGCAGGTGACGCGATTAATTTGAAGGGTGTATTTAGTTCGATTAACTACAGGGGAACTAATGCGATCGCTGATGGCATCGTGCGCTTTCAGCAACTTGGCACAAATACTAATCTCCAAATCTCTCCCGATGGCTTAGGCAATGCGAATAATCTGGTCAATTTGCTAACGGTGAATAACACTAACATTACGTCTGTCAGCAATAGTCTTGTTTTCTAATAGCCATAAAGGCGGCGCTTCGCGCCGCCTTTATATTAAGAGCGTGTTTGAGAAGTTTTTTACCCCCTCTAACTCCCCCTTGAAAGGGGGAGGATTCAAGTTTCCCCCCTTTCAAAGGGGGGATTAAGGGGGGTAAAAGCAGAAATTTATGCTAGATAGGAGACTTCTCAAACACGCTCTAAAGAAAGAGCGCCGTTCTTTCTTTTTTTAACAACCAAGAGATTCTCTGGTGTCAACCCCTGTTTTGGAATTTGTGCCAGAAGCTTTCACACATAATCTCCTTGTCTGTTGGGTATCTAATAAAGCGTTGGTGAAATCCGCACCTGTCACATCCACATTCACAAAGCTAGATCGCAACATATTGGCATCACTGAGGATGGCATCTGTTAAGTCAACATTTTTAAATTGAGAGATATAAACTAGACTAGAACTCAAGTCTACGCCATGCAAATTGGCTCCTTCTAAGGTCACTCCGTTAAATACTGCGCCCCTTAAGTCGGCATTGGTAAAGTTAGCATTTCGGAGCGTGACGCTAGTAAATTCGGCTCGAATTAGATTTTTTCCCGAAAAGTCTTCTCCACCTGCTTCATTTAAAATAGAACGGGTGACGCTAGAGGAGCTAGCCGCCTGCACTGACAGGGGCATGAGCAATATTACTGCCAAGAGGATACCTACGATTAATCGCCAATATTTCATGATTTCTTGAAAATAATTTAGAATAATTTTTGCATTGCTAATAAATATTACAGCGCTTTGCGCTCAAGCCCAAACCAAGAAAGTTTTTGAAAGTGTTGCTTCGCAACATTTTCAAAAACTTTCTTGGGATAACTGCAATTTACGAAAGTGTGACAACACTTTCGTAAATTAAAAAACAAACCCAGCTATGCCAAATTAAGAAATTGCGTAGCCATTTCCTATAGCCCCCATTACGAGCGGAATGGGGCGTTGCACATATTCATTCGGAATATCCATTAAGGGCGGTGGCGAGAAGAGGTTGAGCAATGCTTTCCACAGGATCATCGGGTAGAATAAAATTTTTAGGCAAAGATTCCCAAACGATTTTAGGCTTGGCTTGGGCTTTGGCGATCGCTTGGAGTACTTCAGGTTGGACTGAGTTAGCCGCGATTTGTCCAGAGTCACTTGGACTAAGTGGTTGATTAAATATTGCTGCGATCGCTTGAGCCATTGTTTTTTGAGTAAATGACTAATTGATTATTGCTATTCTACATGGAGTTTTCTGATGCGTCCCCTTGAGTTAATTGTCGAAGGATTTACCAGTTTTCGTACTCGGCAAGTGCTAGATTTTACGAGCCTTGATTTATTTGCGATTACAGGCGCAACAGGTGCGGGGAAAACTTCGCTATTAGATGCGATTACTTTTGCGCTGTATGACAAGGTGGCAAATAAACCCAATTCATCCAAAGAATTAGTCAGCCAAGGGGCTATGCAGCTAAAAGTAGAATTTCGGTTTGAGATGCGCCAAACAGAATATCGAGTGTTGCGAACTTGGCGCAATCGGGGCAAAACCGATGAGAAGAAATTTCTGTTTGATCAATTGATTGATGGGGAATGGGAAAGATGCGATCGCACTCAAAAGGTAGAGGACATCATTGGCATGGACTTTGAGACTTTTACCCGTGTGATCATTTTGCCGCAGGGACAATTCGATGAATTCCTCAAGGGTGAGGCGGGTAAACGGCGTGAGATTTTGCGGCAGTTAGCAGGATTTCAAATCTTTGAGCAAATGCGGAAAGAAGCAAGCGATCGCACTAGTCGCTTTAAAGCGGAGCGGGAAGGTTTAGATAAAGTTCTTGAAGGGATGCAAGCACCAACGCAAGAGGAAGTAGAAGCTCAACAGTTAGAATTAGCGAATCTGGAAATTTTAATTCCTGAATTAGATATACAAGCTAAGCAAAGTCATAAACTATTGGAGGTAGAAGAAAGACTCTTTGCTCAAATCCAACAATATCAACAGCTTTCTGTGAAATTAGCGCAATTGCAACAGGACGCATCGCAAATCCAAGTTTTAGAAAATCAATTGCGAAATGCTCAGTTAGCGAATTCGATTATGGGAACTTGGACAGTTCTCCAGACTGCGCGTAAACGTGTGGAACAGGCGATCGCCGATCTTACCCATACGCATAAACAGCTAGAAACTTCTAGGCTTGATCTGGAGCAGCAGCAACAAGTCTATGAAAAGTCTCGCACTGAGCAAGTCGCCGCCCAAACTCATATCGAGGCTCAAGAGCGTAATCTCGCCCTAGCGGAGTCTCTGCATACACAGCAACAACAATCGGAATCTGAGTTGGAACGTGCTGAGCAGAATTTACAAGAGCGATCGCAGGTTCTTCAAAAAGCGACTAAAGCTGTAACTATTGCCGAATCAGATTTACAAGCCATTAATAAAAAGTTGCAAATCCTTGAAGCTTCGCTTAAAAGTTCTCAGTATGATCCCACTAGACTCGAACAATTGCGTCAAGTTGCCGAACCGCTTACACAATGGCAAATTTTGCAAGAAAATCTGACTAAACAGCAGCAAAAAACTACACAGTTACACACAGAAATCCAGAAATTCACGCAACAACTAGAGAAAGCACAGCAGGCGATCGCTAAGGCTGAAAATGATTTTCAAGTCGCGAGTAAAGCTCTCAAAGAAGCGGAAATTTCTAACCTGCAAGCATTACAAACTAGTCACGCTAACGCCTTACGCGCCGAATTGCATGATGGTGATAACTGCCCTGTGTGTAATCATCTTTTTAGTATAGAGGGATTGTCAGAACTTCCTGAATTAGAATTAATCAATACGGCAGCATTGGTAAAACAGAAGGAAGTCGCTGAGCATCAGTTAGCGAAATCATTACAAGACAAGGCAAAAATTGAGGCTAGTCTGGAAGCTTCGCAGCAACAGTTTCAGATTCAAACTCAGGAAATTAGTGATCTGGAATCACAACTTGCTAAATTGCAAAAACAAATTGATCAAGTTCTTAAGTCTGCTTGGCAAGCGGTCGATATTCTACGCGATCGCCAAGAACTCGAAACTCAAGAGGCTTCATATCTCAAGCTAGTTACTGAACAAAAGGAAATAGTGATAGCTGCTCAAAATGCCGAGAACAAACTTAAAACTAGCCAAGAAAATCTGCAATTAGCCCAAGCAGAATGTGATAAATCGGCACAGGAAAAAGTACTCAGAGAATCGCAACTACAGGAAATTTCGCAACGGTTGCTAGCAATTACTGATGGCAAGAGTTATGAATCTTTGCGTCAAAGTATTTTGCAAGCAAAAAAGGAATTAAGCGATCGCCTCAAAACCATCGAAAGTAAATATCAACAAGCCCGTGAAACATTTGTTAAACGTGAGGAATCGGCAACTAAGGCTGTAGAAAATCACGATCTCGCCATTACCGAGCAAGCTCAACAGGAATCCCATTGGCAACAGGAACTTAGCTCTATTAGCTTTACTGAATTAGAGTTTCTCGCTGCTCAAACTGTGCGATCGCAAATGGATGCATGGCAACAGCAAATCGAGAACTATCAACGTCAAGAGCAAGACTTAACTACGCGCTTACAAATGTTTGCGGAGTCAATTGCCGATCGCCAAACTGATGAACAGGCGATCGCAAAATTGCGTGAGGAATCACAACAAGCTGAACAAGGATTACAAATAGCTAGTGAAAGTCGCGCCTCCATCAAAGCATGGTTAGAGCAAGCCCACCAAAAACGCCAAGAATCACAGGAACTTGAAGAACGTAAAATTGCTTTACAGGCGCAAGAGCAAACCTATCACACTCTTGCCCAAGATCTGCAATCCAATCGCTTTCAAGAATATATTCTCGATAGTCTGCAACAGGAACTTGCTAATCGTGCCTCAGTTCTCTTGCAACAACTTTCGGAAGATCGCTATATTCTTCAAATAGAAAGTGGTGATTATTGGGTAGCAGATAATTGGAATGGTGGCGAAAAGCGGCGTGTACGCACCCTCTCAGGTGGGGAGACCTTTGCGGCTTCCCTCTCAATGGCGCTGGCGCTATCGGAAAAATTATCTATGGGTATTGAACTGGGCAGCCTCTTTCTTGATGAAGGTTTCGGCACGCTCGATAGCGAAACCCTCGAAAGCGTTACCCAAATCCTCGAATCCTTGCGCCAACAGGATCGCTTAATCGGTGTGATTACCCACATTCAATCCTTAGCCGAGCGATTACCCACCCAAATTCACGTTCGCAAATGTATTAATGGCTCAGAATTAATCAGAATATAAGTAAGTAACGCGAAGCGTTACACTTAAAACTGAGATAGCAATAACGCCCGCGTAGCGTGCGGTACTGCTATCTAGATTATACCAAAGAGCAAAATGGCTCTGCCATTTTGCTCTTTGGTATAATCTAGAAGTTTCCGAATTTAGCCACAGGATCGGTTATTTGAAAAAGCGTTTAGATGTTCTACTAGTTGACCTTCAGCTTGCTCCATCGCGAGAGCAAGCGCAAAAGTTTATTCGGGCTGGTTGGGTGCAAGTCAATCAACAGGTGATTGATAAGGTCGGCATGGAGGTTAAGGAAGATGCAGCGATTTTGGTGAAACAGCAATCGCCTTTTGTGTCGCGTGGTGGCGAAAAATTGGCGGGAGCTTTAGCTAAGTTTGGAATGGAATTAGGCGATCGCACTTGTTTTGATGGCGGTATCTCGACGGGTGGTTTTACGGACTGTATGCTGAAGCAGGGAGCCGCTAAGGTTTACGGGATTGATGTGGGCTATGGTCAGGTAGCTTGGGAAATCCGTAGTGATGAACGGGTGGTGTTGCGAGAACGTACTAACCTCAGACATCTTACGCCCGAAGATTTGTATGCTGATGGCGATATTGTTCCAGATTTTGCGGTTTTGGATTTGTCGTTTATTTCCCTAACTAAAATTTTGCCTTCGCTCTGGAATTTGTTGCGATCGCCCCGTGAGACTTTATTGCTAGTGAAGCCACAATTTGAGGCAGGCAAGGGACAAGTTGGCAAAAATGGGATTGTGCGCGAACCCAAAATTAGAGCCGAGGCGATCGCCAATGTTTTAACCACTGCTCAAGGTTTAGGTTGGCAATTTCAAGGTTTAATGCCTTCGCCAATCCAAGGACGCACTGGTAATTATGAATATTGGCTATGGCTTAGCGAACAGGCTACAGATATATCTATACCTAGTTTTGAGGATATTTTAGAAATTTCCAAAGGCTCAAATTAGAAAACAAAATGCTGCTTGATCACATCAAATTTGGTGCATTCCCAATAATCCACATGGGAAATAATTAACTCGCGATCGCTGTCTCCTTTATCTAAGTTATCCGCAAATTTATCCACAGTTAAATCACTCCAACCTGTAACACTAATCCGAGGTTTCCAAGGTAAAGGCGCATCCCAACTCATTGTCCAGCTAGCTTTAACTAGATTTTCGTTACGCGAAATGTCATGGAGTTCAAGCTTGAGATTTTTAAACCAAAAGGTGATAAATCCAATCATCTTTTGATATTGTTTAATCCCCCGAAAGTTATACACAGGATCTTTGAAATAAACATCTTCGCTATAGATGCTATAGGTTTGCGCCTCAGGAAATTTCGCGTAATCCGCTTTAATGATGTCGAGAATATTGGTCATAGTAGCGATCGCCTTTTAAAAATAAGTAAGCTTAGCTTTAGTGAAAATAGGGTGAATCTATATTTTATAGCGCCAAGCTCGAATTGCTAAATCTACAAACCATCCCAATTTATCAGTTTCTTGAGTTTGAAATTCTTTCCACCAATTTGTAGGGTTAGCGGCGACAAAATCAGGGTATAACTCTTGAAAAACAATAGGATTTTTGTAATTAAAGCTCAATAAACTTATATAATTTTTAGGCAAGCTCCATTTTTGCATTCCACCTCTAATAAACTTCAATCTATTATCTTGAAAAGCTTTAGCTATATTTTCTTTTTCCTTTGAGCTTAATCCACCAGATGGACAACCTACCAGATAATTAAAATAGCTATCAAAGGCAAATAAATTAGGACATTCAGTAAAGACTAATTCAAATTTACTAATCCTTATAGAATTCTTCAATCTGCCATAAACATAAGACAAATCAGTATGATATGTAGGCAAGTATAAAAACAATGATATCTGCCTACCAGACTGCCTACTAGAAATATTTATTTCTGCTAGTTTTTTACTACCTTCTCTACCGCTAGTTGCATAAGATATATGGCTACCTGTAGAGTTGATAATTTCTTTTACTTTCGTTTGAGATAAAAATAAAGTTCGTAAATTCCAAAAATCGTCTCGATATTCTTCAGCTATATAATTCACCATTAAATTTGCTAAAGCAGGTACTTCATTCCTAATATCACTCCACTTTGGTGCGGCATATAAGGTCGGAGTTTCTGCTAAACCAAGAATTGCATAAGGAATAAGATGTTGACATTTTCCGATTTGGATAACTTTACTCTCTGTTCTAAAAATAAAGTTTAATAAAGTAATATCGTCTTCAAACTTACAAGCTTCTTTATCAGTAAAACTATCTTCATGAAACGAAGGTGCGATCGCAATTAACTCAACAGGTAGTGAATAATCTATTTGATCTGAGAAGGGACGCTCAGTAATAATTAGTTTTCTATACCTAACTAATTGCCAAATAATACTTCGATCTTCTTCATTTTTTAATTCTAAAATAACAGCTTGACGTGTTTGTTTATGGCGACACAGTAAATCGTAGCGATTAGTTTTTAATCGAAATTGACGTTGCAATAACTCCAAATCAGGAAAAAGCTCATCAAAGTGATTTTCAATATAAATCTCTAAATCTTCCTCTGACTGAAACCTCAGAGCGTTAGCTGTATATGCAATTCTAGGGATTTTGACAGAAATCCCCCCCTGACCAAAATACTTAGGCGTTATAGATTTTTTTCGAGGAGCCATATCAAATCATAATTAGGCTTAAAGTTGTAATTGAGAGAATTATATTATAAATAAGGTCAAAATCTTATATATTTTCATTCATATCATAGATTATTATCACTATCTGCCATAAATCATAGTAAATCTCACTGGTAATGATAATCTTGAGACTGTTGACTTGAGGAAAATTTCAATGTGGGCTAATGCGATCGCTGTTTTGAGACTTAATGAATTTGGCGATCACTTTGATTTTTAGCTTTGAGAAAGGCGAGCGTTCAAAAAATGCTTTAACATGCATATATAGCTTTTTAGATAGCCAACCAAGCAAACTAGACTATGGAAAAAGTAGCAAATTATGAACAAGACTTCTTAACATGGACACAGCAACAGGCTGAGTACCTCCAGAAAGGTCGTTGGGCAGAATTGGATGTAAAAAATTTGATCGAAGAATTGGAATCATTGGGACGTAGCGAACAAAAAGAACTCAGTAGCTATTTTCAAGTATTAGTGATGCACTTACTTAAAGACCAGTACCAATCTGAGAAAAGAACCCCGAGTTGGAATAACACACTTTCTAATTGTCGAGACAAAATTCAAGACTGTTTAGAAGATACTCCTAGTTTGCAAAGATTCCTTCAAGATTCAGAATGGATAGAGAAATACTATCGACGGGCGCGTAGAGACGAGGCAAAGGAAACCCAAAAATCTCTACAAACATTTCCGACGGAATGCCCATATACGATCGCCCAAATCCTCGATCCAGAATTTCTCTCCTAAAATACGCCAATGAACATCGCTCTTTTTGGAACTAGCGCCGATCCACCGAGTATTGGACATCAGCAGATATTGCAATGGTTGGATAATCATTACGATCGCACAATAGTTTGGGTATCAGATAACCCCTTCAAAACTCATCAAGCAAGCCTACGCGATCGCCTTGCCATGATGGAGTTAACCATCGCCGCCATCCAACCACCTGCTCAAACCATTGGCTTGCATCCTGAACTGAGTGATCCGCGCACGATTAATACCGTCGAGAAAGCCAAACAAATCTTGCCCGAGGCAAACTTTACCCTTGTCATTGGGGGCGACCTTGTGCTGCAATTGCCGACATGGTATCGCGCCCAAGATTTGTTACATCAAGTTAAGCTGCTAGTCGTCCCCCGTCAAGGTGTAAGCATTGAGCAGACTGATATTGAGCGCCTTGTTCAGATGGGTACTGAAGTGGCGATCGCACCCGACTCCACCTCGATACCTAACGTTTCTTCGTCAGACTATCGCAACAATGGCAACAGTTCAGTCATAATACCCACAGTCGCAGCATATATCCAACGAGAGTCGCTTTACGCATGGCAGACAAGTCCCGCACCGCAGTAACTAAAAAACCCCTAGCAGATTTCAAGGTTGGTGTCGATAACGTGATCTTTTCCGTTGATACCGAGCAGAATCGTCTATTAGTATTACTGGTGATGCGCCAACATGAACCCTATCGCGATCGCTGGTGTCTGCCGGGAACCCTCGTACGTCAGGGCGAATCTCCTGAAGAATCGGCTTATCGTATTCTCTCGGAAAAAATTCGCGCTAAAAATCTTTATCTCGAACAACTCTTTACCTTTGGTGATATCGGACGTGACCCTCGTGAAGCTCCTGATAGCTATGGAGTACGCTATCTATCTGTTAGCTATTTTGCTCTAGTTCCCTTTTCTCAAGCGGAACTAATTGCTGATGGAGTTAGTGGCATCGCATGGTATCCCGTTAATCAAGTTCCCGAACTCGCCTTTGATCACAATCGCATTCTCGAATACGGACATCGCCGCCTCTGCAACAAATTAGAATATAGCCCTGTCGCCTTTGATGTCTTGCCTGAAGCCTTTACCCTCAGCGATCTCTATCAACTCTATACAACTGTACTTGGAGAGAATTTCTCCGATTATTCCAATTTTCGCACCCGTTTACTGAAGTTAGGTTTTTTGAGTGATACAGGAATTAAAACTTCTCGGGGTGCTGGTCGTCCGGCCAGTCTCTATCGTTTTGATGCCGAAGCTTTTGCTCCCTTTAAAGATAAACCAATGATCTTTATTTAAGATTTGGCGCGAGCTTCGCTCCCGCCAAATCTAGTTGAAATGCAATCGTGGGTTAGGTTTGGAGATTCACAAAATGGTATTGCTATTTTGTGAATCGGGATTAACTATCCACAAAAAATGTTAATACAGTTTCATCAACACCTTTGAGCTTGAGAGGTTCGCGTTTGCGAAGCTCTTCATCTTCTAAATAATCCGCGACCGCCGCCGAAACGAGAATACAGTCGGGTTCGGCTGCTGCTTGTATTCGCGCCGCAATATTTACCGTAGGGCCGATCGCCGTGTAATCCGATCGCTCGGCACTGCCAAACATCCCCACCACCGCCGTACCTTGATGGATACCGCAACGAAATCTTACGGTCGGAATGCCCTGTACTTGCCATTGCTCATTGAGTTGGGCTAGCGATCGCTGCATATGTTTAGCGGTCTGCACGGCCCGCCGCACTTGCTCATTGGGGCTACAGTCTTCGGGCGCACCAAAGAGCGCCATGATCCCATCGCCCATAAATTTATCGACAGTGCCACCATTGGCAAAAATTGCCTCCGTCATCGCTCCGAGATATTGATTGAGCAGTTCCGCCACCCGACGCGATCGCAAAGTATTGGCAAGGGAAGTAAAGCCGACAATATCGGTAAACAGAACCGTAATCATTTTCGGCTCAGGACGCAAATCAAGACTGAGCTTGCCTGTGGCAGCCTTGGAAACCAAGCTGGGCGGTAAAAATCGTTTGAGAACTGATTCGGTTAAATAGAGATTGAGTTGAGCAACTCGGCGCTCGTTCGTTTTGAGAGCAAGCAAGTTGCGAACTTCGGCTAACAATTCGCGATCGTTAAAAGGCTTCGCCAGATAACCATCTGCACCCATTTCTGTTCCTTCAATCCGAGTTTCTTCGTTAGCCTTAGCCGTTAACAAAATAATCGGTGTACCTGCTAACTCTTCGTTTTGACGAATCAGCGAAATCAAGTCTAGCCCTGAGACTTGCGGCATCATTAAATCGGTCACGATCAGATCGGGGCGGTGTTTTTGGGCTTGTTCATAACCATGAGCGCCATTATAAGCCGAAAATACTATATAGCCAGATTGATTGAGAACTCGACGCAAATAGCCTCGCAGGTCGCGATTATCATCCACAATTAAGATTTTGTGAAATGGCGTAGATACAGCAATCTCATTTTCCAATTCACTAGCGATCGCATCTTCTTCAAAATTGAGATCAGTTTCTAAATCCGCTAGTTCGACGGAGGCTCTAGAGATTTGCAAGTCCGCAGGCAAATTAGTAATCTGCTCCGCAGGTAGATGTTCCTTACCAGTGGGAATTGTGATGGTAAAAGTCGTGCCATAGCCATAGTCAGAATCAACGGAAATATCACCGCCATGTAAAGTTACTAATTCCTTTACGAGGGCTAAGCCTAAGCCACTGCCCTCATAGCTGCGATTGACCGAACCTTCCGCTTGACGAAAGCGATCGAATAAGAAGGGAATTTGATCTTGGCGAATTCCAATTCCTGTATCATGAACCCGCAAAATACATTGCTTTTGGGCGAGATCAGTATCAATACTCACCGTAATACTGCCATTACTAGGCGTAAACTTCATGGCATTGGAAAGTAAGTTATAGAGAACCTTATCGAATTTCTCTAAATCCAGATAAATTTCTTTAGAGCAATTATGAAACTCACTGAATAAATGGATGTTTTTGCGTTCGCAATAGGGACGGAAAGAATCAATGGTTTGGCTAGTAAATTCGATGAGATTGCAAGGACGGAAACAAGACTGCATCTTGCCAGCATCAAGACGCTGAATATCCAGCAGTTGATTAACAAGCCGTAAGAGTCGCCGACAGTTTCTCAGGGCTATTACAGATTGCTCATAGGGTAATGGATTGGACTGCTCGATCGCCGCTTCTAAAGGTCCAATGGTGAGGGTTAGGGGCGTGCGAAATTCATGGGACAGATTTTGGAAGAATTCAGTTTTTTGGCGATCAAGCTCTAGCAATTGCTGCGCCTGCTGACGAGTTTTTTGAAACAGATTGGCTTGCTGTACAGCGATCGCTGCTTGAGCCGCAACCGCTTGTACTAAGGAAATTTCCTCTGGCTTCCATTGGCGAGGATGTTGATTTTGGCGCATGGAGATGCTACCAATAATTTTACCATCGGATAGGAGGGGAACCATCAAAAGCGATCGGGCAATAGAACGGAGGGGCAGATCAATAATGTTCCATTCAGGATCTTCATGTAAATCGCTAATGGCAACAGGCTGCTTAGTTTCAATTAAGGCTTGAAATACAGGATTGACGGAAATATTGACAATCGACTGGGGCAAGATGGTTTCATCCGCACTAGTGTTAATTGCTTGATTGGGATCGATGAGATGCAGTCCTACACAACGTAAATATTGATCGGATTCTGTCCATAAAGATAAGGCACAACTTTCAGAACTTAAAGCTTGTCCTAATTGTTGAGTAATCGAAGCAAAAATCTTCTGGGGATCGAGACTCGAACGAATTGTGCTGGTGATGGTATTAAGTAGAGATTCTCGCTTAGCTAGTTCTTGAATCTGATCGTAGGCTCTAGCACGGGAACTGACGATCGCGGCTTGATCGCTGGCTAGTTCTATTAAATCCAGTTCATCACTTGTCCATTCATGGGAACTCTCACAATGATAAAGGGCAAGCATTCCTAGACATTCTTTTTTAACTTCTAGGGGTACAAATAGAACTGACTTAATATGAGCCTGAGCATATACTAAATATTCTTCTTGGGTAATGCGCGAATCTCCATCGATATTACTGATGGCAATGATCTGC
Organism: Pseudanabaena sp. FACHB-1998; assembly: GCF_014696355.1. Taxonomy (GTDB): domain Bacteria; phylum Cyanobacteriota; class Cyanobacteriia; order Pseudanabaenales; family Pseudanabaenaceae; genus Pseudanabaena. The sequence continues at coordinate 31,882 of NZ_JACJQA010000006.1, forward strand.
GATCGCAGGATGAGCGAGTTCGCTAGCTGCTCTACACCTACCATTGGCTCAGTGCTATAGGCGAAATAGTCTTCGGCTAGCTCTCCATTTTCACATAGGCGTAAAATACTTGCTGAAACCTCGAAATTACCAGCAATGGATTCGGCAATGGTGGCGATAATTTCTCGATAGGGGGCATCACTATCGGCGGAGGAAGCGATCGCATTGAGTAGAGATTGTTGACGTAGAGTGCGCCTTAGTTCGGCGGTGCGATTGCGTAAAACATTGTGAGTATCGATCGCTTGGCTGACGACATTTCGCAGTTCTAATTCATCCCAAGGCTTCGTTACATACTTAAAAACCTTGCAAGTATTAATCGCTTCCACCAAGTCTTCGACATCGGTATAACCCGTCAAAATGATTCGCATGGTGTCGGGATATTTAACCGCCATTTGGCTCAAAAATTCCGTTCCACTCATGATCGGCATTCTTTGATCGGAGATAATTACCGCAACTTCTCCCTCCCGATCTAGTAATTCCAAGGCTTCTAAGCCACTATTCGCTCTTAGAACTTGATACTCACGATAAAAAGTCCGAAATAGCAAATCTAAGTTATCGGGTTCATCATCGATAACTAGCAATTTAGGTTTGGGGGTGATTTGGGAACCCATGTAGCTACTTCTTCCTAAACTTTTGATACGAAGTATTTTAGGATTCGGATATGTCATAGGGATTATCCCATGTCCGAATTCTCCCAACTGAAGGATACGTAACAGAATATAGACATTCTAAAAAGGGATCTTATTTTTAGAATTGATATAAAGTAGTAGGCGTAGCTAGATGTATCTAGCTTTAGTGAACCTAACTTGGTTTTGAATATACTTCCTTTTGCCTCATAACTGTTACTCCTTACGTGTTTTTGCCTAGAATTTAGTGGTGTTATGGCAATGAAAGGTTTTCTGAGGATTTAAAATCCAAAATATGAGTAACGGCACTTCGCGCCGCTACTTATATTTTGGGTTTTGATTCTAGCTATCTCTTTCATTTGGGCAAAGATGGTGGGTTTAGGCGATCGCTAACCCATCCTACATTTAATTTCCCAAAACTACTTAGAGTCATGCAATTTAATAAAGAACTAGCTTTTTGATGCCGCGACTGCGCCCTGTCATCAAAAAGTGGTTCCTTATTCTACGGCAAAGCCCTTATTTCCGTTATACCAATTCATGAAAGTGTGTCAACACTTTTGAGAATTAAAACCCAAACCCAGCAAGGATTTTAAAGGCACACAATGACGCAGTCATTGTGTGCTTTGGTATTAATTGGGTAAGGAGCTTAAGCCAATTGGCGGGAAGATTGTTGGCGATGGATTAAAGCCGCTTCAGATTCCTCCCGATCATCAAAATGGATTTTCTCGCGCCCAATAATTTGATAGTCTTCATGCCCTTTGCCAGCTATCAAGATCGTATCCCCTGACTTCGCTTCAGCGATCGCCAGATGAATGCATTTATGGCGATCGCCTTCAACAATCATCGGTTTGTCACCAATATCCGCCTTCACTCCCACGACCACATCTTCCAGAATTCTGTGGGGATCTTCGGTACGGGGATTGTCGGAAGTGACATAAACGCGATCAGCGAGTCTCGCCGCAATTCCACCCATAAGCGGACGTTTGGTTCGATCGCGATCGCCGCCACAGCCAAATACACAAATTAATTCTCGCTGTGTAAAGGGACGCATGGCTTTGAGTAGATTTTCGAGACTGTCAGGGGTATGGGCATAGTCCACCACCACGGTTACATCTTGATCATCACTGACCTGCACCCGCTCCACCCGCCCCGGAACGCTCTTAAATTCGGGTAGCCGATTCACCACCTCGGTTAAGCTCATGCCCATGTGTAGCGCCGCCGCGATCGCCGCCAACATATTTTCGACATTAAACCGCCCCACTAATGGCGAATTAAAGGTGATCGCCCCCTGTGGTGTATGCAAAGTTCCCGTTGCCCCGTGGGGTAAATAGGTCAAATTCTCCGTATAGAAATCAGCCTGTGAATTACTAATGCTATAAGTCCAGATCGGCTGCCCAGAAATCATTTGGGTCAATCGCTGTCCGAAGGAATCATCTAAATTAATAATTGCGCGTCCCTGCAAGTAGGTATTGCTAAAGAGCAAAGCCTTTGCCTGAAAATAATCCTCCAAATCCTTGTGATAGTCCAAGTGGTCTTGGGTCAAATTTGTAAATACAGTCACCTCAAAGGGACAGCCCAGCACACGCTGCTGGGCGAGGGCATGGGAGCTAACCTCCATCAAGCCCACATCGCAACCTGCGGCGATCGCTTCGGCAAGTTGCGCCTGTAAATCCACTGCAAAGGGTGTAGTGTGGGTTGCGGTTTTAGAATAACCAGCCCAACGGGTATACAGCGTCCCAAACAGAGCCACTGCATACTGGGTCTGCAATAAAAATTCGATCAGGTGGGTGGTGGTGGTTTTGCCATTGGTTCCCGTGACACCCACCAGTTTTAGCTTTTGGGCAGGATATTCATAAAAAGCGGTGGCAAGTTGACTACAAGCAACCACGACATCATCCACAGCGATCGCCCGATTTTTAACTGCATCGGGCAATTCATCTAAAGCCGTCCGCGACACAATCGCCGCGATCGCTCCTTGGGCGATCGCCTGTGGCGCAAATTTGCCGCCATCCACCTGAGTTCCCGTCATGCCAATAAACAAATCACCATCTTGGCAAGCTCGCGAGTCTGTAATTACGCGCTTCACTTCTAAACCATCTAATTCAGGAGTAGGATTTTGATACCCTGCCAACGACAGCAATTGTCCTAGACGCATAATTCTTTTCCACAAGCACAAAATATCTCAGAATTTTGACACAAATTCTTGATTTGTGACAACTCTATAGCCTTGATCTAGCTCCGAGTCAATTCCAGCAAAGTAGCAATGGATATAGAACACAATCAATAAGTAGCTGCACATAATTTAGAATTACTGATGTAAAGTATATTAAATATGTAAAAAATCTTATTTTGATATGAATGAGGCGGATACTTGCCGTGAGTACGTTTTACCTAAACTCGATGCATGGCGATCGCAGCCTCATTTAATTACAGAGCAGTATGCGATCGATGCTGGTGCAATTATTGCTAGAGGTAAGCGGAAGGGGCGACGCGACAAAAAATACTCTGATTACTTGCTTTGTTACACCAGAGATTTTCCTTTAGCTGTTGTGGAGGCAAAGCGAAAATACAAATCTTCCCATGATGGCTTGCAGCAAGCTAAGGACTATGCCGAACTATTGGGGCTAAAGTTTGCTTATTCTACAAATGGGGTGGGAATTGTTGAGTTTGACTATACAACTGGTTTAATTACTGAACTTGATGCTTTTCCTAGTCCTAGTGAACTTTGGGTTAGATTTGTCCAGTCACAAAATCTAAGTGATGAGCTTGCAGAAAAGATGTTAACTCCGTTTGATTTAACAGGAGGGAAAGTACCGCGTTACTACCAAAGGATTGCGATCCAGAGGGTGATCCAACAGACTTTGACAGGCTCAAAGCGGATGTTGCTAACGATGGCAACGGGGACGGGCAAAACTACAGTTGCTTTTCAAATTTGTCAGACTTTATGGAAAATGGGGTGGAATGCAACGGGGGAACATCGCAAGCCACGCATTTTGTTTTTAGCCGATCGCAATATCTTGGTAGACGATCCAATGCTGAAGGACTTTGCGCCCTTTGGTGATGGGGTGTTGCATAAAATTCAAGGGGGAGCGATCAAGAGTCGAGAAATTTATTTTGCGATCTATCAAGCATTAGCGGGTAATGAAAATATTGAGGGGCTGTATAAGCAATATAGTCCTAACTTCTTTGACTTAATCATCATTGATGAGTGTCACCGTGGCAGTGCAAGGAGTGAGAGTAACTGGCGAGCGATCCTGAATTATTTTGCCCCTGCTTTTCAGCTAGGTTTGACTGCAACACCCAAACGCGATGACAACGTTGATACCTATCGTTATTTTGGCAATCCTTTATATACCTATTCCCTAAAGCAAGGGATTGAGGATGGATTTTTAGCACCCTATCGTGTCCATCGAGTCATAACTAGCTTTGATGCATTGGGATGGCGACCCAGTGCTGATGATAAGGATCGCTATGGTCGGGAAATCCCTGATGCAGAATATCAAACAGGAGATTTTGAGCGCTCTGTAGCTCTGAAGGTAAGGACACAGGCGATCGCCACCCATATATCTAATTTTCTCAAGAAAAATAACCGCTTTGGAAAAACGATTGTTTTTTGTGTCGATGAAGCTCATGTCTTAGAAATGTTTGCAGCGCTGAATAATTGCAATGCTGATTTGGTGAAGCAACATCCTAACTATGTGGTTCGGATTACCTCTGAGGCAGGAGAAGTAGGTAAAAACTTTCTCTATCAATTTAAGGACGTGCTTACCCAAACACCTGTAATTGCTGTCACGTCAAAACTTTTAACAACGGGTGTAGATGTGCCAACCTGTGAGAATGTCGTGCTAGTCAAGGTAATCCGATCAATGTCGGACTTTAAGCAAACGATTGGACGGGGGACGCGAGTATATGAAGAGGGTGGAAAACTGTCTTTTTCGATCTTGGACTATACAAACTGCACACGATTATTTGCTGATCCTGCTTTTGATGGTGAACCGACACGCATCGAGACGGAAACAATGGATGATGATGGGCAAACGGTAGAGGGTAGTGAGTCAGTTGAGGAGAAGCCAACAGACGAAAACGATCATGGAAATGATGAAAATATAGATGATGATCCAGATGGGGCAGACATCCCGCCTGATGACGATGATGACGATCGTAAGCCTAGGGGATTTACTGGTATTCCTGATGATGATGAACCGCCCCGCAAGTTTTATTTTGATGGGGGACAATGCGAGGTAATTGGCGAAATCGTCTATGAACTTGACTTAAATGGCAAGCTCTTACGAGCAGTAAAGCTGGTGGACTACACCAAAGAACAGGTGAGGACACTGTATCGGACTGAGCTTGAAGTTCAGACACGATGGTTAAATACGAAAGGCAGATCAGAGATTATTGAACAACTAAGTGAGATGGGCATTGAGTTTGAAGACTTAAAAAGTGTCACCAATCAGCCTGATGCCGATCCCTTTGATTTGCTCTGTCATGTTGCCTTTGATGCACCTGTGATGACCTATAAGCAACGTGCCGAGAGTCTAAAACGTAAGCGAAAAGACTTTTTTGAGCAGTATGGGGACGATGCCCGATCGCTGTTAGAGCTTTTGCTAGATAAATATAAAGAGGGTGGGTTGGATCAGCTTGTTTTACCTGCGGCGCTCAAAGTCAAGGAAATTGAGGAGAAATTTGGCAATGTAAAAGAAGTTGTCGATAAGTTCGGAGGAGCAGATACACTGAGACAGGCAATTGAGCAGCTACAGATATTGTTGTATACGGCATAGCGATTTTTTAATGGCAAGACAAACTACAAATTCCCAGATTGATCCATCACCAAAGGGACAGGCAAAACAAGGGACTAAAAAGGTAGAACAACCTGTAAATACTGCTCAAAGGCTTGGCAGTGTCATTAAATCAGCGCGGGATCTGTTACGCAAAGATAAGGGGCTAAATGGGGAGCTAGATCGCTTGCCACAGCTAACTTGGATGATGTTTCTCAAGTTGCTAGATGATATGGAAAAGTTACGCGAACAGGAGGCTTTGCTAGAGGGTAAGGAATATAAAACGCTTTTGCAATATCCCTATCGTTGGCGCGATTGGGTAAAAAAAGAGGGGCAAACAGAAACATCCTTACATTTGCTCAGTGGTGATGCTCTGTTGCGATTTATTGATAGTGAAGAGGTGACTTTACCTGATAACACGAAGCATAAAGGGCTGTTTGCTTATTTGCGAAGTTTGCAAAGTTTGACAGGGCGCGATCGCGAGGATGTGGTGCGTGAGGTATTTAAGGACATTAGCAATCGCATGATTAGCGGCGCTTTGCTACGCGATGTCTTAAATAAAATGAATGAGATTCACTTCGATAATTCGGAGGAGATGAACGTTCTTAGTAATTTCTATGAGTCGATGCTCAAGGAAATGCGCGACGCGGCGGGGGATTCTGGTGAGTTTTATACGCCCCGTGCTTTGGTGCGGTTTATGGTGAAGGCGATCGCCCCAAAGTTAGGCGAAAAGGTCAAAGATCCTGCCTGTGGGACGGGTGGATTTTTAATCGAGACTTACGAGTATTTAAAGGCAAATTGTGCGTCAAAGGATTGGCAAGCATTGCAATCGAGTATTACAGGGATTGAAGCGAAACCCTTACCCTATATGCTGTCACAGATGAATTTGTTACTGCATGGGGTGGAATATCCTGATATTGAACATCGCAATGCGTTGGCACAGGCACTTACTTCAATTGGGATTGGTGAACAGGTTGATGTGATTTTGGCTAATCCGCCCTTTGGTGGTGAAGAAGAGACAAAAATTAAGGGCTATTTCCCTCCTGATAAGCAAACTTCTGAGACGGCTCTGTTATTTTTGCAGTTGATTATGCGATCGCTAAAAATCGGTCAAGGTCGGGCTGGTGTGGTTGTGCCTAATGGGGTGCTGTTTGGTGATGGCATTTGCGCCAGAATTAAGGAGGAATTGCTAACTAAATTTAATCTGCATACGATTGTGCGCTTACCCAATGGGGTATTTGAGCCATATACGAGTATTCCGTCTAATTTGCTGTTTTTTGATGCAACTAAACCGACAGATGTGATCTGGTATTACGAGATTTTGCCACCAGAGGGGATGAAGAAATATAGCAAAACTAAGCCAATGCAGGATGAGGAGTTTAACAACTGCTTGGCATGGTGGGGCGATCGCGATGGTGATGAGTCTAATGATCGGGTATGGCGCTATGAGTTTCGAGCTACCTATGAGCAAGCAAGGGCAGAGGCTACACCATTTTGGGATGCTGCTAAGTCTGCAACGGCGATCGCTAATGGTTTGGCTAAGCAGGTTAAGGAGTTAGAGGACAAAATCCAAAGTTTGCCTAATGGGGCTAAGGAAATTACAGGTTTAAAGCAAGCTCTAAAATCTGCCCAAAAGGAGGAGCAGAACCAACGGGCGATCACTAAGGATGAGCAGTCAAAGGGTGATGCAATTTACTGGGTAATCTACAATCTTGATCGCAAAAATCCTGTTTCACAGCAAGATTTTGAGCATTTACCGCCCGAAAGATTACTTGCTGATATTTTGATTAAAGATCGGCGTGTAGATGAATTGATGGCAGAGATTGAGCAGTTATTGGGGGCTAGTGTATGAGTCAGGAATGGGATTTAGTGCCATTAGGGGCTGCTATTCAACATCGTAAAGAATTCATCCAAATTGATGACCTAAAAAAATATAAGCGCTGTCGAGTGAAGTGTCATGCACATGGGATAGTTTTAAGGGATATCGTACAAGGTTCTGAAATACGAACAAAGAAACAGCAGGTTTGTAAGTCTGGAGAATTCTTAGTAGCAGAAATTGATGCCAAAATGGGCGGTTTTGGTATTGTTCCAAACGACCTAGATGAATCTATTGTAAGTAGTCACTATTTTCTATTTAAAATTGATGAAAATGTCATCAATCGCGATTTTTTAAACTTTTTTATCCGAACTCCTTTTTTCATAGAACAGGTAACTGCACAAGGATCTACAAACTATGCAGCAATTCGTCCTAATGAAGTTCTAAATTATCAAATCCCATTACCACCACTAGATGAACAACGGCAAATAGTGGCTAAGGTAGAGGCGATCGCCGCAAAAATCGAAGAGGCAAGAGGATTAAGAGTCAGTGCGATCAAAGAATGTAATGCTTTCCCAAAAAGTGAGTTATCTCAAATAGCCGATAACCTTATACAAAAATATCAAAGTATTCAACTAGATAAATTAATTATTGACTCTAGCTATGGAATATCTGCAAAATGTGAGTATGAACGCCTTGATAATACTTTTCCAGTACTACGCATACCTAATGTAGCTTCAGAGAAGATAAGCTTTGCTGATATCAAGTATGGATTTTTAAGTAACGCTGAACAGAAAAAAGCATTTTTGCAAGAAGCAGATATACTTATTGTCCGAACTAATGGCAGTGCAGAATTAGTGGGGCGTTGCGCTGTAGTACCAAAGTTAACAGAAGCAACTGCATTTGCTTCATACCTAATTAAGATACGTTGCGATTTAACAATAGTTACTCCTGATTACATACAAATAATTCTGCGATATTTGCGTAGTTCAGGACAGTTATTTGATTTAGCTAGAACTACAGCAGGACAGTACAACGTAAGTTTAGGAAGATTAAAATCTACTTATATCCCTGTTCCACCAATTCCTGAACAACGCCACATTGTCGAATATCTCGATAGCTTACAGACAAAAGTTGATGAAATGAAGTACACAAGGCAAGAGGCATTAAGAGAACTTGATGCAATGTTGCCATCAATACTTGATCGCGCCTTTAAGGGTGAATTGTAATAGACAATGCTAGAACTAGACTTTGAAGCACTTTGGGAAAGACTTATCAATAGTGATGAAACGGTTACTATTGAAGCAAAAAAAGCATCAGAAGCAGGCAAAAGTCTCTGGGAGACAATTTCAGCTTTTGCTAACGAGCCAAACTTAGGCGGAGGCTATCTCTTGCTCGGAGTCACCCGCATTGATGATTCCGAAGACTACCAGATAACAGGAATTGATAACCCTGACAAAATCCAAAGCGATATAGCTACTCAATGTTGCGAAAGTTTTAACTTGCCTATCCGTCCTTCCATTGAAGTACACACCACACCAGAAGGCAAAAATGTCATCGTTGTCTATATTCCTGAAGTCCAACCACACGACAAGCCTGTCTACATCAAAAGTAAAGGATTACCCAAAGGAGCTTATCGGCGTATTGGGTCAACGGATCAAAAATGTACAGAAGAAGACCTAGCCCTATTTTATCAACTCCGAAATCGACGAACCTATGACGAAACACCAATATCAGATACCAGTATCGAAGACCTTGATCCTAGAGCGATCGCCGAATATCGAAGAATCAGGAAAGACGCAAACCCTAATGCATCTGAACTCAGCTATGACAATGCTGATTTATTGTATTCCCTAAACTCTACAACCAAATTTCAGGGACAAATATGTGCAACCATCGCAGGGCTACTTTTGTTTGGTAAACCTGCCGCTCTGAGGCGTTATTTTCCCATGTGTCGAGTAGATTACATCAGCGTTGAAGGAAGAACTTGGATACCCGATCCCGACAAGCGCTATCAGACCATAGAAGTCTTAGAACCTTTACTAATAGCCATACCCAAACTCATAAACCTTGTAATCAACGATATTCCAAAAGCCTTTTCACTGCCTGACAACAGCATATACAGGCAAGACATCCCATTGATACCTCGTAACGTTATTCGTGAAGCGATCGTCAATGCCCTTATGCACCGTAATTACCGCAAGAATCAACCTATACAAATTATTCGTTTTTCTAATCGGATCGAAATATTGAATGGGGGCTACTCTTTAAAACCTTATGATCAGCTAGGTCAGGCAGGCTCTGTGACACGGAATGAAAAAATTGCCGCTGTTTTGCATGACCTCAATATTGCAGAAACCAAAGGGACGGGCGTTCGCGTCATGATTGATGCCATGCAAAAAGCTAACTTGTCAATTCCAATTTTTGAGTCTAGTCGAGAACAAGATAACTTCACCATTAAACTCTTAACCCATCACTTCCTTAGTGATGAAGATTTGCAATGGCTTTCTCACTTTAAAGCTTATAACCTTAGTGATGATGAGGCAAAAGCATTAATTGTCACCAGAGAGTTAGGCACTATCAATAACTTAACTTATCGCCATATCAATTGTGTTGATACACTAGCCGCTAGTCGGCGTTTAACTCATTTACGAGATTTGGGCTTACTACAACAGGAAGGTAAAGGTTCAGCAACTCATTATATTCTTCCGACAAATGTTGTAGAAGAACTATCTGAGGAGTTTACTCCTCAGATAACGACAGTAGACTCCTCAGATAGGGAGTTATCTGAGGAGTCTACTGCACAGATAATGCCCACCAACTCCTCAGATACAGATTTTGCACAAAATAACTTAAGACAATTGCCTGAAAAATTAAAACAAGCTATTGCCAATGTAGGGCAAAGAACATCACCTGAAAAAATGAAGGCTCTTATCCTACAACTTTGCGAATGGCAAGCTCTAGAAGCATCAGATTTGGCTGAACTATTACATCGCGACCAGTCTTATTTACGCGAAGAATATCTTAGTAAAATGGTGAGAAATGGGGAATTAGATTATGTATACCCTCAACCTAATTCCCCAAAACAGGCATATAAATCAAAAACTAATTAATGATGTGCAGGGTGACCTCCCCAATCGACTATCAATGAAAAAGATGTAATTAAACTTATGGGTGACCTGGGATTCGAACCCAGGACCAGCGGATTAAGAGTCCGATGCGCTACCACTGCGCCAGTCACCCGTGATTTGCTCTTTCGATTTCAGAGCGATTTATATCTTAGCAAAGGTTTGCAAAAACACATAACAAAATTTGCAATAAGATTTTTTGTAGCGCATCTTCGCCGAGCTACAAAAAATCTGCTGCTTTATTTCACTTCTTAGTTCTTACTCCCTTCCCACCAAAGAAATAGACATATAAAACCAAGAATTAGACGTTGCGGAGCTTCGCGCCGCAACGTCTAATTTTTCACTGGGAAGTATACAATTCCCGAAAGTGTGACAACACCTTTGTGAAGTAAAAACCAAACCCAGTAAAGTTTTTTAAAACTATAGCAAAGCAAGAGTTAGCCAGTACAAACCAAAACCAAAAAAGAGAGTTGCGGCGCGAAGCGCCGCAACTCTCTTTTTTGGTTTTATGTCCTAAGCAAAACTTACATTGCTATAAAAATGGCTACGCCATTTTTAGTTTTGGTATTAAAGCTTGAGTCTTTGCGATAATGACGATAAGTTTTTAACAATACCCCACAGTATAAATAGTAGTGTAAATGTGCTGAACACCATACTTAGAGGGCATTACAAGATTATTAGTCACCTTGGGGGTGGCGGCTTTGGGCAAACCTATTTGGCTGAAGATATTGACCTGCCCAAGCATCCTACCTGCGTGGTGAAACAACTTAAGCCCATATCTAAAGAACCTTTTGTTTTAGAAACTGCCAAGCGGCTCTTTGATCAAGAGGCAGAAATCCTTTATTCTCTGGGTTCCCACGATCGCATTCCCCGTTTGCTTGCCCACTTTCAAGAAGGCGAAGAATTTTATTTAGTCCAAGAATTTGCCGACGGCACAGACCTCACCAAAGAAATCGGTCACGGTAAACGATCGCCTGAACCTGTAGCGATCGCCTTGTTACAAGAGGTTTTAGAAATACTTGTATTTGTGCATGAGCGCGGGGTAGTGCATCGCGACATTAAGCCCGCTAATTTAATTCGGCGTAATCGCGATCGCAAAATTGTCCTGATTGATTTTGGCGCAGTTAAAGAAATCGGCGGCTTAGTAGGCGATCCCCAAGGTAATACGAATTTAACGATCGCGATCGGTTCCCCCGGATATATGCCCATTGAGCAACTTAACGGCAAACCCCGCTTTAGCAGTGACATTTATGCGGTGGGAATGATGATCATCCAAGCCATTACGGGCGCAGACCCGCACCTATTTGCCGAAAATCCTGAAACTGCCGAATTAATGTGGCGCGATGGGCTTCAGGGTAACTACTCACCGCAATTTCTCGACCTGCTCGACAAAATGGTGCGCTACGATTTCCGTCAGCGCTATCAGACCGCACAGGAAGCTTTAGAGGCGATCGCCACCTTGCCCTCTGCCGAGCATGACTTACCAACGGTCATGAATCTAAGCAGTAATACCGCAACAGTAATCACAGGGGCAAATAGTGTCAGCAATATGGCGACTCAGGTTGTGCCCCAAGCTCCCTATCCTCCCAATGATTATCCCCCTAATCAAACTGTCGGCTTTGAGAGAGAATCAGCAAGCCGCCCATTTTTAAATGGATTGCTCAGCCGATTTCCCCTGTGGATGTGGATAGCGGGTGGTGCATTGCTACTGTTAATCCTGTTCTTGATGATTGGGAAGTCAGCCAAAAATCCCCCTGAAATTGCCAATAGCCTGCCTCCAAAAGCTTTGCCTACCCCCGCGCCAACTCCCAGCCCCCCTCCAACTCCAACTCCCACTGTTACTCCTAGTCCCCCTCCAACTCCAACTCCCACTGTTACGCCAAGCCCTACAGCATTACCTTTATCGGTCGAAGAATTGCTAGCTCAAGCCTTCATTCTTAACCGTAATAACAAGCCTCAAGAAGCCCTAGCCAAAATCGAAGAAGCTATCCGAATAGATCCTACTAGTGCGGATGCATGGCGGGCAAAGGGCTTGCTGCTAAGAAGTTTGGGACAAGATTCTGAGGCGATCGCGGCCTTTAATAAAGCAACAGAACTCAGCCCTGAGGAGCGGGTTTTATTACCACCAAATCGGGAAGCCCCCTCTAAAAAAGGTGGCAAGAAAAATAAGTAGCAAAGCCCTTTAGTGCAAGCGAGGCTTTCGCTACATGGCTTTGCGGTATTTTTAATTGCGATCAGATTCTTCGCAATTTTTATGTTTTGGTATCATGGTCACTTGGATTAGGACAAATCAAAATCCAAATATTGTGAGGCGGCGCTTTGCGCCGCCTCACAATATTTAGCTATAAAACTTACCCAAATGAATTATGAGTGATTTACCGATTTTTCAACGCCCCGATGGTAGAGCTTGGGATCAACTGCGCCCTGTGCAATTACAACAACCATTTACCAAAGCCCCTGCGGGATCAGTGTTGGCAAAATTTGGTGATACCCAACTAATTTGTACGGTATCAATCGAGGAAGGTGTGCCTAAGTTTTTGACAGGTAGCAATCAAGGTTGGCTAACTGCCGAATATCGAATGCTCCCTGCATCCACGATTCCCCGTCAACAAAGAGAATTAATGAAACTCTCAGGACGGACTCAAGAAATTCAACGGTTGATTGGGCGCAGTTTACGGGCTGCCCTAGATATGTCCGCGATCGCTAATTACACCTTCACTGTAGATATTGATGTCTTGCAAGCCGATGGCGGTACACGCACAGGCGGGATCACAGGGGGATTTGTGGCGCTTAGAGCCGCTTGCGATCGCCTACTTGCGGAGGGCAAAATTACGCGATCGCCAATTCGTCATGCCGTGGCGGCGGTCTCCGTTGGCTTAATTGATGGCAAGCCAATTTTGGACTTAAATTACCAAGAAGACGTGGCTGTAAGTGTGGATATGAATGTGGTGATGGATAGCTCTGGCAAACTGATCGAAGTGCAAGGCACAGGCGAATCTGATACTTTTTCGCGATCGCAGTTAAATCAAATGCTCGATGTTGCCGAAAAGGGGATCACCGAACTTTTACAACTACAGGCTTAGAATTATAAAAAGAGAGAGGCGGCGCGAAGCGCCGCCTCTCTCTTTTTATAACTGCTTTAAATAACTCAATAAATCCGCCATATCTTCGGGACTAGGCTGAAACTGTGGCATGGGAGGTGTTTCGCCGCTTACTACCTGATGGATTAACTTAGCATCAGACTTGCGATCGGATACTCCATGCAAATTGGGTCCAACCTTTCCATTTGCCCATTGTCCATGACAAGCTACGCAATTCATTACAAATATCGAGCGTCCTTGGGCGGGACTGCCCGTCAGCTTTAGCACTGACTCAGTGTAGGGATCGAGGGGTGGACGCAAGAACCAAATGGCGATCGCAAGGACGACGGCAATGCAAGCTAAGGCGATCGCTATTACTTTGGGCTGAAGTTTTTTTGCTTCTGGCAAAGTTAATGGCAATGCCTCTTCTGATGTTTCTTTATCCACTACCACATCAGTATCCCTTGTCAAATTTGCCCCTTTGTTAATCACAATTTTTAAACCTAAAGATCTGATTTGGTCGAATCTTTAATTAGACGATGTCAATGGCTTACGAGAGCTTAGACATGTATCACAGAACACAACAATCTGTAGTTCTAAGATTTTATTAGCTTAAGTATTAATAACATATCTTAAAGAAAGTATAAGCAATCAAACCTGAATTAATAATTAAAAAGATCCTAGGTTTAGACATGAATCGATTTCCGCCTCTGGGATTTAGCAAAGCTCAAGCCAATAGAGGGACATTGCGCCCCTATTTACTTTAGTTATGTCTGGTACGTCACGTTCTATAATTCAAAAGCACAAATAATAAAAAAGTTTAAATCTACAGGAAAGAGTTGATTATGGGAGGAAATGATCGCTTGCTACGGGCAGCAAGAGGTGAAGTACTGGATCGTCCACCAGTATGGATGATGCGCCAAGCAGGAAGATACATGAAGGTGTATAGAGATCTGCGCGATAAATATCCAACATTTAGAGAACGTTCAGAAATCCCTGAACTCGCCGCCGAAATATCTTTACAGCCATTCCGCGCCTTTCAACCCGATGGCGTGATCATGTTTTCCGATATTCTTACTCCCCTCACGGGTATTGGGATTAATTTTGATATCATCGAAAGCAGAGGACCAATTATTGAGTCACCAATTCGTTCTCAAGCCCAAGTTGACGCACTTACAGAGTTTGATCCCGATACGGCGGTTCCCTTCATTCGCCAAATTTTAAGTACGATCAAAGAAGAAGTTAAGGATCAAGCGACGATTCTCGGTTTTGTGGGCGCACCTTGGACTTTAGCCGCCTATTCTGTTGAAGGCAAAGGTTCTAAGGATTACTCCACGATCAAAGCGATGGCATACAAAGAGCCAGCGATCGTGCATAGCTTTTTAAAGAAACTGGCGGAGATGATCGGCACGTATGTCATCCACCAGATCGAATGTGGCGCTCAAGTGGTGCAGATGTTTGATTCTTGGGCTGGACATCTTTGCCCAACGGATTATGAAGTCTTTGCGTTGCCCTACCAAAAGATGGTGGTAGACAAGGTTAAGGCTAAGTATCCCAATACGCCGATGATCCTCTACATTAGCGGTAGTGCGGGTGTGCTAGATCGGATGCCTAAGTCTGGCGTAGATATCATCAGCGTAGACTGGACGGTGGATCTTGCGGAAGCCCGCGATCGCATTGGGCGTGATATTCCTGTACAGGGTAATCTCGATCCTTGCGTTCTCTACGCTGATCAGAGCTACATCCGCGAACGGATTTTGGAAGTTGTGCAGAAAGCTGGCAACAAGGGTCACATCATGAACCTCGGACATGGCATTCTCGCCACTACTCCCGAAGATAACGCCAGATTCTTTTTTGAGACAGTTAAAGGACTCAGTTATTAATAAAAAAGCCATAAAAAAGCGGCGCTTAGCGCCACTTTTTTATGGCTTTTTTATGGTGTTTTTATGCAGTTTCTACCGTTCATTTTCGCTTTGTAGAGGGCTTGATCGGCAAGGCGGACTAGCGCCTTAGGGGAGGTTTCATTATCGGGAATACAGACACTGAGCCCAGCACTAATCGTCACATAGGAACTAACCTTAGAAGCTTCATGGGGAATTTGGAGATCAGCGATCGCCTGTAGAGTCATCGCCGCAACTTTTTCGACTCCCTCCAGATTGACATCTGGTAGCAACATTACAAATTCCTCGCCACCATACCTCGCCACCATATCCGTTTTGCGATGTAACACCTCACTAATTGCTGATGCTACCAATTGCAGACAAGCATCACCTAATTGATGCCCGTAATAATCATTAAAAGCTTTGAAATAATCAATATCTATAAAAATTATGGCAATAGGATATTGATAACGCACGGCTCGGGCTAATTCCCTTTCGATCGCAATGTCAAAGGCGCGGCGATTGGGAATTTCCGTTAAGCCATCCAGATAGGAGAGTTTTTCCAATTGCTGATTAAGGGCGACGATTTGGGCTTGAGCCAGCTTATTTTCCTGTAACTGCTCTTGTGATTTAATTGCTAACCATGTGGCGATCCCTAAGAGAATAGAAAATAGTCCACCAAAAATCAAAATTCCCGTAGCTACATAGTTGTCAGTTTTGATGCCGTATTGTCTATTAATTTGTAGCTCGGAAAAATATAGAGCTTGCCACAGACTCAGGGTAACGATAAAGCCTAAAAAGCTAAAGGTAATCGGTAGGGTAAAGGAGGGTAACTTTTGACGAATTTGTCTACTTAACATCCTTGTTTCTAAGATTAAAAGCACCCCCACCACCATGAACCCTATAGCCGTATGGATTGCCATCTTGGTTAAGTTACCCCAGCTATACGCCGCCTCGACACGGGACATATAGCCAAACAGAGCTACCATCGATAAACCAAGGGTCAGGGAGCCTAACAGACTACTAAATATTAGATGATTAATCGTTAATTTTTTCTGCCCTAAACAAAAGAGCGTCATTCCTACCAATATAAAGTTGAGAGCCGTATTGGGAGCCATTCGTCCGGGCGCAGAGGTCGCCATGGTGATGTAATGCTTCATAAAAAGCTCATCAATGTAAAGGTTAACTCCAAAGATATGTTGAATTAAGGTCATCCCTCCCAAGATACCCACCAATAACCCTGTATATTTAGTAATATCCCGCCGATGATTTACTAAGGCTCCCATTGCCAAGCTAGTGACAACAAATCCCAGAGCTGTATTAAATTGCATCGGCACAAATTGAGGGTTGATCTGAATAAAAATGACTATTCCTGTATACCAACCCAATATTACTAGCAGACCGAGTACTAGTAATATTGCTATGCCAATTTCAATGCCAAGTTTTAGGGGTTTTTTTATAGGCATCTTGACTCTATGCTTAGTATTTAGAGCAATTTGATGAGCCTGCTTGAGTGCCAAATATTTTTGTCACTCAAGCGGGATTTGTAACCAGAAAGGCAAAGTCAAGGGGGGGATTTCTGGTGGCTGTAACTACAGATATTTCTGGAGAATCACTTTTAAGCGATCGCGACTTGCGCCAGAGACCTTAGTTAAATCCGTCAGAATTGATGTCTTTAAAGCATGATGAGCTTCAGACTTGGGCGGATTAGCCGCAATTTTTGCTACCGCATTTTGAATCACCTGTTGAGCGTTGACCGCATTTTTATGGAGATTTTGGATAATCATCTCTACAGTTACGCTTTCGTGATCTTCGTGCCAGCAATCGTAATCGGTAACTAAGGCGATCGTCGCGTAGGAAATTTCCGCTTCACGGGCTAGCTTAGCTTCGGTGAGGTTAGTCATCCCAATTACCTTGGCTCCCCAACTGCGATAAAGCAATGATTCCGCTTTAGTGGAGAAAGCGGGTCCCTCCATGCAGAGATAGATCCCGCCTTTATGCACTTTGTTGCGCCCTAAATCCACGCCTTCCGCCGAAGCGGCTACTACAGACAAAAGCGACTTGCAAATGGGTTCGCCAAAGGCAACGTGAGCGACAATGCCTTCACCAAAAAATGTGGCTGGGCGGCTGGTGGTGCGATCAATAAATTGATCGGGCAGCACGATATCAAGGGGGCGAGCATATTCCTGTAGGGAGCCAACGGCAGATGCCGAGATGATATATTCCACGCCAAGGCTCTTGAGTGCATAAATATTGGCGCGATAGGGGACTTCAGAAGGTAGCAAATGATGCGATCGCCCATGTCTAGCAAGAAATAATACGGGCGTGCCTGAAAGCTTGCCATAGATAAAGGCATCCGAGGTTTTACCAAAAGGCGTATCAATATTAATTTCTTGAATATCCGTGAGGGCGGACATTTTGTAAAGCCCACTGCCGCCAATAATCCCGATCTGTGCGTTAACTGCCATAAATTATTCCTTTAATTATGCCTTTGCTTCAACTTGCAATTCCATTAATAGATTATTCAACTGATCGGTAGTTGCGTGATAAACCTCACTACAAAAATGACAAGTTGCCTCAGCCCCTTTATCTTCAGTAATCATCGATCGCAAGTCATCTTCCCCAAACAGTTTGATGGCTGCGAGCATCCGCTCTAGGGTACAAGGACAATGAAACCGCACATCTTTGCTCAAGGGCAAAATTTCTATTTGCAAATCCGCAAACATCTCCAGCATTACCTCTTCAATGCTTTTGTTTTGCATAAGTAGGTCAGTAAATTTTGCCTTATCGCTTACGGTCTCTAGCTGCTTCAGTAAATCCTCTTGGGAGAAATTAGAGGTCTTCGCGGCTCTCAAGGCAGCCTTTGGCATTATTTGCAATAAAATCCCTGCGGCTGCCTTAACTGGTGCGGCTTGACGATCAGGGGCGGTATCTACTGGGGGATCGATTACTTCTGTCAATATTAATTTGGAGTAGGTTTGCTCGGAGGAGGCGAGAAACCAAGCGATATCCGTCGCGACATCTCCCGCTATTAACTCCACCGTACTGCTGTAGGGTTCGCCATAGCCCACATCGCGTAAAACTTTGAGTAAGCCTGTTTTGCCGATCGCGGCGCTCACGTTTTGCTGCCCATCTACATCAGGGGCTAAATCTAACTCATGGTTGGAGACAAAGCCCCGTACTGAACCATCAAAACCTGCATCCGCATAAACTAGTCCCAATTCGCCATCACCTGCAATTCTGACATTGACTCTGGATTGGGGTTGCTTCATATTTGAGGCAAGTAATAAACTGGCACTCATGGTTCGTCCGAGTGCCGCCGTTGCTACTGTAGATAAATGATGACGACAGTAAGCTTCATTAAGGGATTGAGTAATATTCACACCAATAACACGGACTCTGCCATCGGCGGAGAGGGCGCGAATTAAGCGATCGTTCATTAACTTTTCCTAACGTCTTGATTACTAACAGATCAACGTAGGCTAAGTAGCTGGGCGCAATTAAATATAAAATCCCAAAACCTGTGGCGCACGCTGCGCGTGCGCCACAGGTTTAGTTTTTTTAATTATGCCTAGCTATTTAAGCCTGACTGTAAACTCTATGTTAACTTGATCTTGGAAGTAGCTCAGAAAACCAGCCCAGATTGTCGAACAGCTCGCTAAATGGACGTTACAACAATCTGGGCGTGAAGTTTAACTCTTTTGAAGTGGGGCGGGGCAAAGATGCACAACCCGAATGACAGCCGCTTGAGGTTTTGTGTTTTCCAGATAAATTTTCAAAAAGCTTGCAAAGCAAGCTTTTTGAAAATTTATCTGAACTAAGACAGCGCTTTGCACTGTCTTAGTTCAGAGTAATGGCTCAGAGTAGGGGTTAAGCGTACTTTAATAGCTATCTCTAACCAACTTTGCTATGATTTACTTGAGTCTTCGGGCAAGTGGGAGCATCATGAAATACACTCGAAATGTTTGGGATAAGGACGCTCTTAAAAATCCAGAAACAGAATATCAAAATCTATTGGGTTCTCTCAGAAACGACCCTAGTTTTGGTATGTTTTTTGTGCGTTGTTCCCCTGCTGAGGGAGAACAAATTATTAAAAGAATTAAAGTTGATGTTGCACATCACACCATTAATGTCCTGAGGCTCGACCAATCCGTTGACGACTTCTATGAAATGTTTTCCCAAAGGATTGATTTGCATGGTGCAACTATTCTTTTTGTAACAGGTATCGAAGAGTTTCTTGAACACAAAATTAATGATATTGCGGATGCTCGGCTAATCGAAAAGTTAGGACATGTGCCGCGACCCCTCGCGCATTTGAGTCTGATGCAATCTAAGCTGAAACAATTTCCGATTCGGTTTATCTTTTTGTTGCCTCTATTTGCGCTCAAATTTTTTATTGATAGCTATTCCGAATTTTTTGAAGAATCGGTGACAGTCTTTGAATTCCCCACTGATATGGAATTGCTCCGCCAAGAAGCCTTTCGTTGGGTTAGTGGCGATCGCTATGAAGCTTATGCTCAGCTCACGGCGGAGGAACGCGATCAGAAATATGAGGATTTACAGAAGTTGATTGCGGCTCAACCCTTAATTTCCGAACGCCGTATTGAATTATTACTGGAGCAAGGTGGGTTATTAGTTGCGGGGAATCGTTGCCAAGAGGCGATCGCCAATTGTGATCTCGCCATCCAAATTCGAGCTGACAATCATCTGGCTTGGTATAACCGCGCCGTCGCCCTCGATCTATCTGATCACCATGAAGAGGCGGTCGAAAATTATCGCCATGCTTTATCTTTTAAAGAAGACTTTTATGCGGCATGGCATAACCTTGGCACTTCTCTGAGTATGCTGGGACGCTACGAAGAAGCGATTAACAGCTATAACATTGCCCTCAAGCATAAGCCTGATTATCATTTTTCCTACGGTGGCAAGGGCTTGGTTTACAGTGTGCTGGGGAAATATGAAGAGGCGATTAAGCATTGTGAAAAAGCCCTTGCCCTTCGACCCGATTATGTACAGGGGTGGTTTAGTCGAGCCTATGCCCTCGAAAGCATTGGCAAATATGGCGAAGCCGTGGCGAGTTACGATCGCGCCCTAGAATATAAACCTCGCGATCATCAAATTTGGTATAGTCGTGCTAAGGCGCTAGAACAATGGGGAAACTTCACGGAGGCGATCTCTAGCTACGATCAAGCCTTAGAAATCAGACCTGACGACTATTACGCTTGGAATAATCGAGGGTTGGTACTGAGTAAGCTCGAACTCTACGAAGAGGCGATCATTAGTCACGACCAAGCCTTAGAAATTAATCCTGAGGATCACTTTGCTTGGTATAGTCGCGGCAATGCTCTCAGTGGGCTAGGAAGACTAGAAGAAGCGATCAATTGCTACGATAAAGCCATCCAAATCTCTCCCCAAGAGCCTCAAGTCTGGCAAAGTCGGAGGCTAGCCCTACGCCGACTAGGTTTTGACTAACAGTTTGACTAACAGCAGGATGCTTTGCTTGACGACCTACTTTAACCTCAAGATTCGCGGCGATCGCGATAAAAAAGCCTATGCTACCGACTAATCACCCTCCCGCTAATGTGGTGACTACGGGAGTGACAATTGCCCAAGGTTGCTCTCCTCATCCCCACAAAGGTTTTAGGTTTCCGTTGAGTTTACTCATCACTTTACCTTTTTTAATTAATACCTTTGGCATTGTCGGCTTGATTGGTTGGCTATCATTTCGTAATGGGCATAATGCGATCACCCATCTCTCTAATCAACTCAATCGAAAAGTTACCGAACAAGTTCAAGAAAGGCTTCATTCCTATCTAGAGCTTCCCTATACGCTCAATCAACTGAACGCCAATAGTATCGATTTAGGTCAAATTGACCCCAGTAATGAAGCTAAAGTTCAAACTCACCTTTGGAAACAATTACAAAGCTTTCCCCACATCAGCAATATTTATGTAGCAACCACTTCAGGTCAATATTTTGGTGCAAGACGTATTAAGGAGCGGTTTGCCGTAGAGAACTCCACAACTACTTACATGACCGATGATTTTGGTAGAGCGCAGACCTTGCTCATGGTTAGGAATAGCTTTAATCTGAGCGATCGCCCTTGGTATCAGACCATCTTAGAGACAGGGCAAAGTATTTGGAGTGAAGTTTATACAGATACTATTACCAACGAACCTGCGATTACGGCGATTAAACCTCTCTATAATGCCAAGGGTGAATTGCAGGGAGTTTTAGGGGTTTCCATCCTTTTAGGCGATATCAATAATTTTTTGCAGACCACTAAAGTTAGCAATCAAGGACAGACTTTTATTGTGGAGCCTTCAGGTAAGCTCGTCGCAACTTCTAACTTAGAGGTTGCCATATCCCAAGAGGGAAATCCGACGGAGCGCATTTTGGCGACTAATAGTCAAGATAAATTGATTCGTACTGTTGCGGAATGGCTTAAGACTCAGCCAGTGCCAGCGAATGATGAAATTCAGCAATCAATATTTGATTTTAAGGGGGAGCCGCATTTTCTCCAAGTGGGCAAACTCAAAAATACCAATGGATTAACGGGCTTAAATTGGCGGATTGCCGTTATTGTTCCTGCTTCTGATTTCATGTTGCAGATTAAGGAAAATACTACATCCACAGCCATGTTATGTGTATTGGCTTTATTTATTAATGCGATTTTAGGGATTATGGCCGCCCGACGGATTAGCCGTCCCATTACCCAACTAAGTGAAGCGAGCCAGTCGATCGCCAATGGCAATCTTGATCAAAAGGTAGAGTATTCCTGCGTAATTAAGGAACTCGCGGTATTGGCAAATTCCTTTAATCAGATGACGCGCCAAATGAAAAAGTCACACACAAGGTTAGAGGAATATTCGCAGCTCTTAATGCAAAAAGTGGATGAGCGCACCTACGCTTTGCAGCAGGAAATTCTCGAACATGAGATGACTGAGGCGGCTCTGAGGGAATCGGAGGAGAAGTTTGCGAAGGCTTTCCGCTCTAGCCCCGATGGTATGGCGTTACTCTCTACGGATACACGCAAACATATTGATGTAAATGACAAATGGACAGAAATCACAGGCTATAGTCGCGAAGAAGCGATCGGTATGAATCCCTCTGACCTGAATCTGTGGGTTGATTTAGAAGAGCGCGATCGCATGTTAGTAATTTTAGAGACGGAGGGGAGAGTATTTAACTATGAAGCGAAGTTCAAAACCAAGCAGGGGAAAATGATTACGGGATTAATCTCCTCGGAAACCATTGAATTTGGTGGTCAAGTTTTTGCCATTTATGCAGTTAAAGATATTAGCGATCGCAAACTGATTGAGGAAAGTATTAAAGAAAGTGAAAAGAAATATCGCGATCTCGTAGAATCGGCTAACTGTATCATTTTACGTTGGGATACCGATGGCAATATCTGCTTCTTAAATGATTATGGGTTAAAGTATTTTGGCTATAAGCTAGAGGACGTAATTGGAACTTGCGTTTTAGATACAATTGTCTCCGCTAATAGCATTACAGGCGAAGACCTTCGGAGCATGATTAATGATATATGTTGCTATCCTGAAAGATATCAACTCAATGAGAATGAGAATATCTGCAAAGATGGACGCAGAGTATGGGTAACTTGGTCAAATAAACCGATTTATAACGATCAAGGGAAGCTCATTGAAATTCTATCGGTTGGCACAGATATCACCGATCGCAAACTTGCAGAGAAGGAATTACAATCCGCCAAAGAAGTTGCGGATACCGCCAACCGTGCTAAGAGTGAATTCCTCGCGAACATGAGCCATGAGCTACGCACGCCGCTAAATGGGATCTTAGGTTACGCTCAGATTCTCAAGCGCAGCTATGATCCCAATAAGCACATGGAAGGTTTGGAAGTAATTCAGCGCAGTGGCGAACATTTGTTAACCTTGCTGAATGATATTCTCGATCTCTCCAAGATTGAAGCGAAAAAGCTAGAACTAAATCCCAGTGAGTTCGATCTGTCGAAATTGCTCCAGAGCATTACGGATATGTTTCAGCTTCAAGTTAAGGCTAAGGAAATCCTTTTAGAGTATCAACCCCTTACACCCCTACCAAAGACCATGTATGGCGACGAAAAGCGCCTTCGTCAAGTTTTGATTAATCTCTTTGGGAATGCGGTCAAGTTTACCGATCGCGGACAGGTTTCTCTAAATGTAAGTGCCTATCCCTGCGAAGCTAAGAGCCTTACTAATAATGTGAATACTAATGGTGAGCCGTTCCAAAACTACAAAATCCGCTTTGCGATCGCTGACACAGGAGTTGGCATCGATCCCGACAAATTAGAAGATATCTTTTTGCCATTCCAACAGGTAGGCGATCGCGCCCGTCACTATTCTGGCACTGGCTTAGGCTTGCCAATATGTCAAAAGATTGTAGAAATGATGGGTGGCAAACTGCAAGTAGAGAGTCAGCTCAATGCAGGTAGTACCTTCTGGTTTGAAATCGAATTAACCGAAATTCCCAATTACACTCTCAATGAAGTGATTGATGGGCGGACAGTGACGGGCTATTTAGGCGATCGCCGCAAAATCTTGATCGTAGATGATAAGACTGAAAACAGAATGGTGTTAAGTGATTTGTTATCACCTCTGGGATTTGTAGTTGCCGAGGCAAGCAATGGCTATGATTGCCTCAATCAGGCGAGGGTATTAGAGCCAGATTTAATTTTGCTAGATATGGTCATGCCAGAGCTAGATGGCCATGAAACCACTAAACAACTACGGCAATTGCCGATGTTTGAGCAAACAGCGATCGTGATGGTCTCGGCAAGTGCCTTTAATCAAGATCGCGATCGCAGTCTCGAAGCTGGCTGTAATGCCTTTATATCGAAGCCCGTTAATCCTGATAATTTATTTTTTACGATGCGATCGCTACTTAACCTTGAATGGATCTATGAAAATAGCGATCGCCCTCTATCCTTGAGTAAGTTTGGGGAAACCGATGCCAAGGCGATCGCCCTACCTGTGATCGCGCCGCCTCGCTGCACCTTAGAAAAATTAATGCAATTGACTCGCATGGGAGATATTCTGGCGATTCAAGATGAAGTGATCTTGCTGCAACACAATGATCCGACTTTGATCCCCTTTGCCAATCAAGTTCTCGATTATGCCCGCGATTTTCAAATTAAGCGCATTCGTGAGTTTTTAGAGGATCAAGCTGAATTAAATCTCCTCAAAATTTGACCAACATTGCCATATCTTTCACCAGCTAAACCTTCTAATTCATGTTCAATATCTTCTAGCCAACCAAGCTTACTTGACCATTTCCCTGTTGATAACTGCTTAGCAGCATGAACAGGAATACCCTCCTCATCGACATACAGGGCAATTTTTTCATATTCTGCCTCTAGTTCTGCATTATCACAAATCCCGTAGCCTATTGTTTGGTAAGCCTGTATGTAAGCTGCCAAAGTTTCCTCCAGTGGTACACCTTCAACCCAGTAAAATTCATCTTCTGGAGTGGGTTGCCACCAACGTTCTTGATCTCCTGCTACCCACGCAAAGCAATTATATTCTTGAGACTTTGGGCTAGTTACGTTGTATTCGGTGAGTGCTAGGTTAGGGAAACGTAGCTCTAAATGTATTGCTTTTCCCATTACTTAGACAATGTAACCTTCTTGTTTTCCCCAGCTTAACCATGCTTCAGCCATTTGTTTAACTTTGCCTCTTTGTTCAGGCTGTACAGGATTTTGTTGCGTGATTTGACGCAAGGCAGGTAACCAGTAAAGCGGATTTTGGTGTAAATCCTCTAATAAGAAAGGAACTATAACCTGCCCCATACTTACAATTTTTTGATAAGCGGGATGTTTGGTCATTTCAACTGTTGACGACATACCTTCTACGTCTTGAATCCATTGCAAGGCAAGTCTAGCAAATTCTTTCCTTACTTCTTCAGACTGATCGCGAATAGATAGCTGAGATTGATTAGTTTGCTTATGGAGATTATTCAGCAATTTGATCGCATCAATTAGTGACTCTTCGGGCAGTTGCTCAACTAACTGAATTGCTCTTTGTCGATTGTCGATTGATGTCGTCATTAGCATTTCCTCCCATATTTAGACCAGTAAGTAGCGGGGCACATTTAAACTTAGTCGGATTAATAAATTTTGCTTGTAATGTTTCGGGATTATGAACAGTATAACTTGCTGTTTATAGACAAAAAAAGAGGCGCAATGCGCCTCTTTTTTGTCTATTTGGGAAATAGTTAGGACATCGCTTGAATGATGTAATCAAAATAAGGCTCAGTGGTGGCCGCATCTTCCTTGCTGAGCAATGCCAAAGATGCATTCTTGAGGCAACGAATTGCATCAGCCATGCCAACCATAGGAACGCCCAGGGAGTTATACATTTCGCGAACGCCGATGATGCCGATCTTTTCGATTGGTTCTTTATCGCCAGCCAATACCCCATAGGTGGTAAGGCGGATATACCATGTAAAGTCTCTCAGGCATTGACCACGTTGCTTCTGACCATAGGCATTACCACCAGGGGAAATGTAATCTGGGTGAATTCTGAATAGTTCTTCGGTGGCTTTTTTGACGATTTTATCTTCGCTTTCTGCCAAAACTGTGGCAATCCGCACTCTTTGAGCGCCTGTGGCAAGAAAGCTTTGGACGCTTTGCAACTCAGAAATGCTGGGATAGCGGAGTTCTTCGTCGGCTCTTTCTAAAACTTGAATAACTACACTCATGATTAAAATAGGAAATTTAATATATTCGCCATCTAGTCTACCAAATGCGGTGAATGAGCCAAGACTTTGTAATAAAATCACAAAACTTTATATACTTCAGAAAAAAAAGGGTTGCGGTGCAAAGCACCGCAACCCTTTTTTAGACCTTACGTTTGAGGCTTTTAAAGAGAGCTTTAAGCTCATTGTGCCGATCGCGTTGACTCATTTGCCGATCGCCATAGCGCCAATCTTGGTAGATCTGAGTAATTTGCGAAACGATCCCTAGCTCTTTTTCTGACAGGCGATCGCGCAGACTAGTTTCATATTCCAAAGGTGTTTGATGTGGTGATTTGGGCTTACCCTGCTCCGAGAGCCATTGCAGCATTTGTTGATAGATGCGTTGGGGAATGGGCATTTTTTGCAATCGGCGCAACTGCCACCACCACAAACTCCCTTGCCATAAAGCCCAGCCACCTAAACCAATCCCAAAGGCGATCGCCAATCCGAAGGCGATCCCCACCCAGCCCATTTCAATTAGCCAATTCAGGATTCCTGTCAGGAACTTACCGATCGCCCCAAACACTGCTCCGAAAAAGTTGTTTACGGGTGTGGGTAGCAAATTCGCAATCCAACTCCAGAAGGTTTGCAATACCCCAAAGGTGCGATTGTTTTCGATTGAGGGTGGAAATAGGGGACGACCGGGGACGGGATCGAAGGCAACCCAACCGTAGATAGGGAAATAAACTTCTACTAAGGATTGGGTATCAATATTTTGGACTTCGTATAAACCTGTGAAGGGGTTAAATTTGCCTGGGGCAAAACCCACCACATAGCGAGAAGGAATACCAAGCGATCGCAACATTACGGCGAGGGTCGAAACAAAGTGACTCTCCTCGCCGCCACCTTGGGCAACAAATTGCGATACTAAATCTCCTTTGGACTCATCAAACTTGAGGGTCTGCACCTGATAGTTTTGTTTGAGGGTTTGCGCGATTTGTACCACTAGGTCATAGGCATTATTAATCGCGATCGGATTACCCGCCTCATCCATAGCCCTTGCCACGGACTCTAGAGCGGCATTACGCACTTGAGGCGATAAATTCTCAGGTAACTGTAAATAATAGTTACGAATAGTTCGGGGATATTCATTGCCCAAAAGTCTGAGTTGTTGGGGATTGCGCTCAACCACATTGGACAGCACCGTATAGGTCAGATCCTCAGGCAATGGACCTGGTCCTCGGATCATACCCTCCATATCGACATCTAACTCTTCGCTAGGGAAGAAGATCCGATAGGGAACGGCTGCCGCAGGTACAAGATTAGGAAAATTTTTGGAAGTAATTGTGTAGGTTTGCACCACCTCCTGCGTGGTTAGAGGCTTTAATTTTTTGCTAGAACCGATATAGGCATGGGTGGGAATGGGTAAGAAAAATTCGTAATTGATGGGATTTCGTCTAATTGTGCGGATTTGCTTGGGATCGTTGCGCGAAATCCGCCAACCCTTGCCCGTAAATTCGTCGTACGCCATTACGCGCCAAAATAATTCTGCTTGCGATCGCACCCGCATCACCAATTCAGGTTTGCGCTTTGTACTAACTGTTTTTGCACCAGAGGAAGCTGTATCAATTTCAGGCGCAAATAATGGCGGTAAGGTTTCCTGATCGCTCAGGTTGCCATCGCCCCCATTGCCATTGCCTCCCGTGGCATTATTTCCATTTTGTTGCTGATTTTGCTGTTGACGCGACAAAATCCCCCCACTGGGAATTTGCCTTTGTACTGAGAGATTCACACTCACAGGAAAGTTGCGAAGTTGAAACCCAGGTAAACGTGGCAAAAAGGCAAAGATCGTTAAACCTAAGACTAAGATGATCGCCAGTAATCCCGATAGAGGCAATAGGGAAAGCCCAATTTTTTCGGGATTAAAGCCCACCGTTTTGATGCCTAAACGCGATCGATGATCGAGCAGTAAAATGGGTAGCCCCACCAATAAGAAGGCAATTAGCCACAGAGCAAAGATCATCGTTTGGCTCAAGGTAGCCGCCAAAGCCATCAAGATTAAGCCAATGACAATCGAATAGCCTAAGTCTTTCCGTCTTGGTAAGTCAAAACTATGCAATACCTGCAACTGAATCAGTAATCTTGCCAATAGTAGGCGCGTTTCTTCTGCTTGGCGGACAATGTCACCGAGAAAAATCACTAACATTGCAATCATAGCGATCGCAATACATAGCTTCACTAATATATTGCGCTTGCGGCGGGCATACCAAGCCCAAACTGCGCCGATTGCACTAAGAGGAATCGCCCAGCCGCTATTGCTCGTACTAGCAACAGCATCCACCGCCCCAATACTGATAAACACAAAAACCTGTACCAGCACCCGCAAAGGAATCGAGTCCTCCACCCCTACCAACGCAAATTCCGAAGCCTGCCGCAGTTTATCAAATGCACCAATCTTTGATCGAGGTTGCTCACGAGGTTGCTCAATTGTATCCATAACCGCTATATAAAACCATTGAGTGAGGGGTAAAATGCACGCTCCTTTACTTTAACGCAATAGGCGAAAATCAAAATCCCAAAGGTAAGTGGCGGCGCTTCGCGCCGCCACTTACCTTTGGGGTTTTACAGCGCTTTGCACTGTATGATCGGAAGCCGTAGATCATAGGCAAAAGTAATGCAAGACCAAGAAACAAGCTGGCAATCCTTAGTCCTATTTGCCATATTAGGAATACTCGCTGTCATTAGTTTTAACTCCTTCATCATCATCAATCCTGGAGAAGCAGGCGTATTAAGCATTCTGGGAAAAGCAAAAGATGGCGTACTCCTCGAAGGTGTGCATTTTAAACCACCCGTCATCTCGCAAGTGGATGTCTATGACCTGACCGTTCAGAAGTTTGAAGTTCCTGCCCAAAGTTCTACCAAGGATTTGCAGCAGTTAACCGCAAGTTTTGCGATCAACTTCCGTCTTGATCCCATTGAAGTAGTTACAATTCGCCGTACCCAAGGCACTCTGCAAAATATTGTTTCCAAAATCATTGCCCCGCAAACTCAAGAATCCTTTAAAGTCGCCGCCGCCAGACGGACAGTGGAAGAAGCGATCACCAAGCGGGATGAATTAAAGCAAGATTTCGATGAGGCTCTCAGTCAACGTTTGAGCAAATATGGCATTATCGTCTTAGATACCAGCGTTGTAGATTTGAACTTCTCCACGGAGTTCTCCAAGGCTGTGGAAGAGAAGCAAATCGCTGAACAACGCGCCCAACGCGCTGTATATATTGCCAGAGAAGCGGAACAAGAAGCGGAAGCCACGATCAATCGCGCTAAGGGTCAAGCGGAAGCCCAGCGCCTCTTGCGTGAAACTCTAACTTCTGAGCTTCTACAAAAACAAGCGATCGAGAAGTGGGATGGCAAATTCCCTCAAGTGTTGGGAGGCAATGGCGCAATTCCATTCCTCAATCTCGAAGTTGCTAAATAAGAGCTTCGCCATTAAGAAATCAAAAAAAGTGGCGGTGCAAAACATCGCCACTTTTTTAATTTCTGGATGCATTTGGCAACAGCGATCTCAGCTTTCCCAAGTGCATATTCCTTTTTAAAAACTGCTACAATCTAAATCTCAGATTGAGCTTTCGGAGTTTCGTGATGACAACTTCCCTCAAATATCTAAGCCCTGATCTTGAATATCCTAGTAGTGACGGTTTACCGATGGCAGAGAGTGATCCTGCAAGAGATTATCTAGTTTATGGAGTAGAATCTCTCACCAATTATTTTCAGAACCAGTCAGAAGTTTATGTATCTGGCAACCTATTTATCTATTATGAGCAAGGCAACCCTAAAGCGGTCGTTGCGCCCGATGTATTTGTTGTAATTGGCGCAACAAATAAAAAGCGTCTATCTTACAAGGTTTGGGAAGAAAACTATAAGATGCCCGATTTTGTGCTTGAAGTTACCTCTAAAAGTACCGTCAGCGAAGATCAAGGAACGAAAAAAGGGCTATATGCCTACTTAGGAATTAAAGAATATTTTCAGTATGATCCTACTTCTGATTATCTAAAACCATCTCTGCAAGGTTTTAGGCTAATTGAAGGAAATTATTTACCAATTTTGTCCCAAGAAAAAGAAGAAGGGCTATGTATTTTTTCTCAAGTGCTGGGACTAGATTTATGTAGACAAGATGATGGCGCAATGCGTTTTTATCAAACTACGCCTAGAGTCAAGTTACTTAGTCATCAAGAATTAGCCCAAGCCAAGCGGGATGCCGAAGATGCTCAAAAGCAGGCAGAAATTGCTAGGCAACAAGCAGAAATTGCTAGGCAACGGGCTGAGGTTGAGAAGTTGGCGGAACAGCAACGCGCCGATAAATTGGCTGATAAACTGCGGCAGCTAGGACTCGATCCTGACAGTTTCTAAACGGGTAAGAGTCAAGTAATCCTAATGCTATATAGTGATTGATAAAGCGATCGCGTAAACCCGCGAAAAGAAAGGATAACCAAGGGTAATTATGTCAGGACATATCCTACTTGTGGATGATGAACCAGGGCTGAGAGAAGCAGTACAGGCTTATCTCGAAGATAGTGGCTTTGCCGTGCAGGTTGCCAATAATGCTAGGGATGCATGGCAATTGTTAGAGCAAACTACCCCCGATCTTGTGATATCGGACATCATGATGCCGCAGGTGAGTGGGTATGAATTCCTGAAACAAATGCGTGAAGATGTTAGGTTTTTAAATTTGCCAGTGGTATTTTTGACCGCTAAGGGCATGACTAAGGATCGCATCGAAGGCTATAACGCGGGTTGTGATGCCTACCTGTCAAAACCCTTTGACCCCGATGAACTAGTGGCGATCGCCGAAAATTTGATCGCTCGTCGCGCTATGCAAGCGGTTACAGCTAACAGCAATACCTCAGAAATGACCGATCTCGCTGGTCAGCTAGCCGAAATCAAGGCTTTGCTCAAGCAAAAACCTGCAATTAATATCACTCCCGCCCCGATCAAGATCGAATTTACGCCTCGCGAACAGAGTGTTTTAGAACTTGTGGTTGAGGGCTTAATGAATAAAGAAATTGCTAAGCGTCTCGGCACAACGATCCGTAATGTGGAGAAATATGTCAGCCGTTTGTTTAGCAAAACAGGGACAAGTAGCCGCACTGAATTGGTGAGATACGCTCTACAGCATGGTTTGATTGATTCTTATTCTTAGTAGATAAGGTTGGGGCGAAGCCCCAACCTTATCTACTAAGAATATAGCAATGTAAGTTTTGCTTAGGACATAAAAACCAAAAAGCGAGTTGCGGCGCGAAGCGCCGCAACTCGCTTTTTGGTTTTTGTTTTGTACTGGCTAACTCTGGCTTTGCTATAAGATTTTTTTTTAAAGATTTTGGTTTCGGTTTAAGCGCAAAACGCTGTAAAAAAGAAGCGTCACCATGTGACGCTTCTTTTTGCTGGGTTAGCCAATAACATTTTTTGAGAAAGTTCCAATCTAAAATACATTGCCCTTAATACTGCATCACAATGGCAGAATTTTAGGCTTGTGATGGGCGGCGCTTCGTGCCGCATATCACAAGCTATCAATTGCTATGCCAAGTTTGATGCAGCTAATATGTGATTTTTATATGCAATGGTTTAAATTCAATTGGCTGAGTATCAAATCAAAATTGATTGTCATGTTATTGACGGTTAGTAGTAGCTCAATTGTGGTGACTGCCTATCTGGGCTACCAAAGCGGCAAGTCTAATCTGACTGATCGCGCTTTTAATCAGTTAACTAGTGTGCGTGCTTCTAAGGCTTATCAAATTGAGTCCTATTTCAAAATAATTCGTAATCACATTCAAACTCTAAGTAATGATCCTTCCGTGGGTTTGGCTTTGACGGAATTTACCAACGCCTATCGCCAGCTAGATGTAGTTAATTTACCGTCCGATGCTTCAGCCAAAATCAATAGCTACTATCAAAATGAATTTCTGCCTAAATTAGCGAAAACGGAGCAGGGTTCTCCTGTTATTAATTCCTTTTTACCAGAATCAATTGCCAGTAATTATCTGCAATATCATTACATCGCTGCCAATAGTAATGCGATCGGGAAAAAGCATCTTTTAGATAAAGCCAATGATGGCAGCGAATACAGCCGTCTCCACGATCGCTACCATCCTATATTTCGGAACATCATTGAGAAGTTTGGCTATTACGATCTATTTCTGATCGATCCTGAAGGTCGCATCGTCTATACCGTTTATAAAGAGACAGATTTTGCCACCAGTCTGACTATTGGAGCCTATAACGATAGTAACTTGGCGCGATTGTTTGCATCAGTGCGTCGTTCTAAGGAACGCGACTATGCCAGAATTATTGATTTTGAATCCTATGCTCCCTCCTATGGTGCGCCAGCCGCCTTTATTGCGGCTCCCATTTACACTCAAGTTAATGGTCAATCCAAGTTTATGGGCGTTCTCGCGATTCAAGTGCCTGCTGATGAAATTAATAATGTGATGACGGGCAATCGCAAATGGGAAAGTGATGGCTTAGGCAAAAGTGGTGAGACTTATTTAGTTGGTCAAGATTACCTGATGCGATCAATTTCTCGATTTTTAGTGGAAACTCCAGAGGAATATTTGCAAACTCTCGCCACTTTGGGCGTAAATAAGGAAGCGATTAATCGCATTCGTCAATATAAGACCTCGATTTTAGAGCAGAAGGTACGGACTTTGGCTGCCGAGGAGGCGATCACAGGTAAGCAAGGTATTAAAAACGTGCGCGATTATCGCGATATTCCCGTGTTAAGTTCCTATGCGCCCTTACAAATAGAAGGATTAAATTGGGCAATTCTATCGGAAATAAATTTAGCTGAAGCCTATGCGCCGATCTATGATTTTGAGCGTCAGCTATTGATTTCCGCGACTCTGTTAATGTTGTTTGTGATTCTTTTAGCAATGGCGATGGCTTCAGTATTTGTGAAACCGATTAACCAATTGATTGAGAGTGCGCGGAAGGTTGCCTCGGGTCAATTAGATGCGATCACCGCCCTAGAAACCCAAGATGAATTTGGCGAATTAGCGCAGTCTTTTAATGCGATGGTACTGAGTTTACAAGATCAAACCAATTTAGTGGAGGAAAAAAATCGCGAGAATGAGCAGTTATTGCTCAGCATTTTCCCTGCGGCGATCGCTAAACGACTCAAACAAGGAGAAAAGAATATTGCCGAAAGTGTTTCTAATGTAACGGTGTTATTTTCCGATTTGACTGGTTTCTCTAAATTATCTGATTCCCTCACAGCCTATGAAATTGTGAGCATTCTCAATGATATTGTTACCATCTTTGATGAAACATCAGAACGCTATGGCATGGAAAAGATTAAAACCATCGGTGATAGCTACATGGCTGTTTGTGGGCTGTCGGTTCCCTATCTCGACCATGATAAACGGGCGATCGATTTTGGGCTAGAAATGCAAGCGATCGTACGGCGCTTCAGTCAAGAGCGAAACTTCCAACTAAATATTAGTTTAGGCATCCATTCAGGGGATATCGTGGCGGGTATCGTCGGGCGGAATAAATTTATTTACGATGTTTGGGGTGACACGATTAATGTCGCCAGTGCGCTGAAATCTTCCTGTCCCGAAGGTGCAATTTTAGTCTCCAATGAAATTTATAACCGCTTAAGCGATCTCTATGAATTTATTCCGATCGCTGCCAAGGTGGAGAATGGCAAAAATATTTTAAAAGCATGGCAAATAAAGCCCAAGTAGAGAGCTATCAACCTTTCGCAGAAAGGTTGATAGCTCTCTACTTCTATTTTTAAATTTGTAAAGTGTATGTTGCAAACTAGCTCTAATCATTTATTTATTTGGGCGATCGCCTTAATTGTCGGACTTGCCCTAGCCGTTATTATTCTTGGCGAAATTATCTATCGCCTCCAACATCGCCGCCGTCCTCTCGCGGCGACATTACAGGTCGTGCGGAACTTGGTGCTGCCGATGTTTGCCTTCATGCTGTTTGTGCAGTATGTCCTGCAACGCCCTGCTAGTGATGATCTGGTGAAGAGTGTGCAAACTCTCTTTTGGATTTGCGTACTCCATGCGGCGCTTTCATTGCTAAATGCGGTGATTTTTGAGCAAGCTAAGGCGGACACTTGGCGGGCTAGGGTTCCCAAATTATTAATCGATCTGTTTCGCCTGTTTTTAGTATTACTCGGTACAGCGATCGTCCTTGCGACGGTTTGGAATGCCGACTTAGCGGGATTAGTCACGGCTCTAGGCGTGAGTTCAATTGTGATCGGTTTAGCACTTCAGGATACGCTTGGAAGTGTCATGTCAGGCATCGCACTTCTATTTGAACGACCTTTTTCTGTTGGCGATTGGCTGGAGGTGGGCGATATTCAAGGACAGGTGATTGATATTAATTGGCGGGCTGTGCGTCTGATTACCTTTGAGCGCGAGATGGTAATTATTCCCCATAAATTGATGGGAAATGAAATCATCCGTAACTTCAGCCGTCCCCAATCCCTCCATGCTGAACGTATTCGCGTTGGTTTCTCCTATAACGATCCGCCTAACTTAGCTAAGCACGTTCTCCACAATACTGCTCTCGAAACACAGGGAATCCTCAAAGAACCTGATCCGCAGATTTTTACAATTTCCTATGATGACTCTTCCATTACCTATGAGGTCAAGTTTTTTATCGCTGACTATAGCGAACTAGAAGAAATACGCGATCGCTTTATGAGTCGGCTGTGGTATGCCGCCCAACGCAATAGCCTGACGATTCCCTTTCCGATTCGCACGCTCTATCATTTTCATGGGCCCACCTCACGAGCCGAGGGAACTTCCAAAAAGTTTACCGAAAGTCTGCAATCTCTTCCTTCTTTTGTGCCATTGGACAAATCCGATCATACCGATGTCCCGGCTTCAGGAATTTCTTTGCAGCACTTTGGCTCAGGTGAAAAAGTAATCAAGCAAGACACTGAAAATAATTCTCTTTATATTGTAGTTTCAGGTAGCGCCATGATGACTGTACAAGATAGTACAGGTTTCGATCACGAAATGTTGATGGTTAAAACAGGCGAATTCTTTGGAGAAATGACGCTATTTTCAGGGGAAACAAGCCCAATTTCAGTTACGGCGATCGACGATTTGGAAGTGATGATGATTTCCGCAAGTGCCGTTAATCAAATGATTGATCGCCAGCCCAACTTTGCCCGTGAAATCAGTCAAATCCTAGAAACTCGCCGCCGAGTTGTTAATACTATTCTTGTTAGCTAAATTAAAAAACACAGCCAAAACCTATGATTCACGCGCAGCTTTTGTCATAGGTTGGAGGGGTTTATATTTAATGATACTTAGGTATTTAGTTTCGGCTTGGCAAATAATTATGACCTTATTATCTATCCATAGTAAATCGAATTTCCTATGGATAGATAGTAATTTAAATTCCAGTATCATCCTATTTTTTTTGTTAATTAATATATATAAATATAATGTTTTTTATATCTATATTGCTTTTTGTTTTTGAATAAACTTATGGTATATTCACAATAATCAAAACTATGGGACTTAGAAGCCACTTAGTATTATGATTCCTTTAAAAAGTAGTAGAAATTCGCTAATATCTAGCGCTTGGTTGAAGGCTCAGAGATTTGGTGCTTTATCTATAATCACGCTTACCGCGATCGCTTTATTCCCCTCGGCAGCAAAAGCGCAAATTCAGGTAGATGGCACTACTGCTACGGAAGTTAAAGGAAATATCATCTCGCCCACAGGGACAGGAACTGCCAATGGCGGCAACCTGTATAACAGCTTCGATAAATTTAACGTGCCGAGTTCGGGCGTAATTTTTAATACAGGTACTTCATCGGTTGATGGTACAAAAGTTAACAATATTATTAATCGGGTTACTGGTGAGACTCCCTCTAGTATTCTTGGCACAATTCAAAGTCGTTCCGCATTTCCTAATGCCAATCTCTTTTTACTAAATCCTAACGGTGTAGTTTTTGGAACCAATGCAAGATTGGACATTGGTGGTTCTTTTCATGTCACTACGGGAACGGGGCTAGGATTTGACAACAATCAGCAATTTAGCGTAGACAAAAACTCCTTAAATTTTCCCAGTGGCGATGTCCAAAACATTCAATTTGCGATCGCCCAACCCGCCGCCATTATCAATCAAGGGAACTTGTCAGTTGATGCTGGTAAAAGTATTTCCTTTACGGCGGGTTCCATCGTCAACACTGGTGTATTGACTGCGCCTAGTGGCAATGTGGCTTTGACTGCGGTAGCGGGAGGTTCTTTAGTGGATCTGCGATCGCCTGATACCGTTTTAGGTTTGAGCGTTCTAAAGAATGCCATACCCACTAATTGGAATGGCACGATTTCCTCTTTGCCAAAGCTGGCGGAGTTACTAACGGGGCAAGTTGCCCAAGCTAATCAAGTTGTGGTTAAGCCCGATGGGAGTATTGCGTTGGTTGCTAGTCCTAGCGCCTCAGACCTTGTGGTGAAGGATGGCATGGCGATCGCCTCTGGCAAGATCGATGTATCTTCTAATATTGCTAAGGGTGGAAATGTTGGCATATTTGGGAATCAAGTTGGATTGGTCAATTCCTTGATTAATGCTTCTGGTAATACTGGTGGTACGGTTTTGATCGGTGGCGATTTTCAGGGTAAGGGTGTTGTACCTAATGCTTTACAGACCTATGTGAATAGCAGTTCACAAATATTCGCGAATGGATTGTTAACTGGTGATGGCGGTAAGGTAATTATTTGGGCGGATCGTGCGACTCAGTTTTATGGGGCGATCACGGCAAGGGGTGGCGATATATCAGGCAATGGCGGCTTTGTGGAAGTATCGGGTAAACAGAATTTAGTTTTTGATGGCAATGTAGATGTCAGGGCAGCGAATGGAAAAATAGGAACATTACTTTTAGATCCCACTGATATTACGATTAGTACATCTGTAAATACCCCGACACTCACTTTAGGAGGTGTTTTCTCAGATGCTGTCACAACTCCCTCCAATCTTAATATTGCCACTCTACAGGCTCAATTAGGTTTAAGCAATGTAACTGTTTCTACTGCTTCGGGATTGGGTGGATTAGGGAATATCACTATCAACTCTCCGCTTACTTTATTTAGCACCAACACTCTTACGTTACAGGCAGATAATGATATCAATCTTAATGCCGCGATCGCTATTCCGGGCAGTACAAATCTTATTTTTAATGCAGGGAGAGACTTCAATGGAGTCGCACCAACCATATCTGTTCGGGATATTACAATTACTGCGGCTACTGGAAATATCACATCGGGTATCATTCGCTCGGACATTACATCTGACCCTAATCGAAATGCTGGAAATATTACTCTCTCTGCTCCCAATGGCAATATTACAACTGGCGATTTAACAGCACGAGTTAATCTCATAGTAGTTGGTGATGCTGGCAATGGTGGTGCGATCGCTGTTACTTCCAGAGGAGATATTAGCACTGGCAATCTCCAAAGTTCTTCTAATGCTTCTAGTGGCAATTCTGGAAATGGTGAAAATATCACGCTAGTCAGTAACTCAGGAAACATCTCGACAGGATTCTTTATTTCTAGTGCCAATGGCAACGGAAATGCTGGCAATATCTCCATTAATGGTCTGAATTTAGCGATCGACGGTAATATCGACCTTTCGGCTGTGTCTGGAAGAGCAGGAGATCTTACCCTCACGGGGAATCTAGATCTAACGACAAATAAGACGTTATCCACCAGTGGTGGGATTAGTGGGAATATTGACCTATCCAATGCAAATATCACAGGCAATCAATCGCTCACGATTAATGCTGGCTCTGGTAATGTGACTTTAGGAGCCGTTGGGAATAGTACAACATCTTTTGGCGATTTGAGTATTGCTTCAAATGGTGCGACAACTTTTAACAATCCAGTTTTTGCTAATACTATTATATCTACTTCTACTTCTGGCAATACGATTATTAATAGAAATCTAACCGCAACAGGAGTACAAGGAAATGGAATTAGACTTCGCAACCTTACAATTAACGGTAACATCTCGTTAACTGGCGATGAAATTAATTTATTAGGAAATGGAACTGGCACGGGGAATTTAGTTCTTTCTCCTTTTAGCATTGGTCAAGCGATCGCGATATCAGGAGCCAATGACACAGGAAATACTACTCTCGATATCACTACAACCGATCTTTCTGCTTTATCAGGCGTTACGCTTGGTTCTTTGACAATTGGCAATCCCCTTGGCACTGGCGCAATTACCTTGGCAGGAAACACAACTTTCAATCAATCAACCACGATACAATCACCTGCTGGTCTTGGCACGATCAATACTTCAGGTTTTAATTTAACAAATACTGGAGGTTCCATTACTCTCTTAGCTAATCAGAATGTTACGACTAGAAATATTACGGCAGCAGGAAATGCGATCGCGATTACCAGTAACTTAGGCGCGATTGATACTAGTTTAGGACAGATAGTCACTACAGTATTAGGTAATGGAACTAGTGGATCTATCTTATTACGCGCACAAGGCGACATCAAAACTGGTACATTATCCTCATCTGTTCTATTTAACGGTAATGCAGGAAATATATCTTTAATCACCACAGGTGGTTCGATAGATACATCCTTAGGTTTTGTATCTGCAAGCGTTGGGAATAGTGGAACTACTGGAAATGCTGGAAATATTACCTATCAAGCCACAGGAAATATCACATCTAGTGGTATTTCTTCGATTGCAAATAACGGTAATGGAGGTCAGATATCTTTGACTGCCTCAGGCGATATCTCCACCATCAATATCTCTTCGTTTGCAAGAAATGGTAATGGAGGTTTGATATCTTTGATTACTTCTGGAAATATCTCAACTGCTGCAATTTCATCAGATTCAGACAATGGAAATGCAGGTGATATCATAATCAATGCAACGAATGGAAATATCTTTGCTTCAGATATTATTTCTGCACGCACTTTCTCTGCAAGTCCATTGTCCACTGCTGGATCTATTTCTCTTGATGCTCTCAATTTAATATTTAGTAGCAACTTTATTCCCACCCTTAGCTCATCTGCGATCGCAGGAACTGCGAAAGATATTACTTTAAAGGGCAATCTACCGCTAACTTCAAATTTGACATTTCTTACATCATCGAATACAGGCACTAGCGGCAATATCGATCTAGCCAATGCAAATATCACAGGTAGTCAATCGCTTACGCTTAATGCTGGAACTGGTAATGTTGCTTTAGGGGCAGTTGGTACTAGTTTAGTTCCCCTTACAGTTTTGATAGTTACTTCTGGAAATACAACTTTAAACAACGATATCTTCACCACTAACGCTCTGAACTTTAACAGTCCAGTTATTTTATTAGGGAATGCTGCATTAACCACGACTAACAGCGTGATCGCTTTTAATAACACCGTTAATGGTAATCAAGCACTTTCTCTCAACGCTGGAACTAGATCCATTTTTTTTAATGGCATTGTTGGAGGAGTTACACCCTTAGGAAGTTTGACAACCAATGCTAGCTCTACAATAACTAGTACAGGTTCTATAGAAATTAACACTATAGGTGATATTAACACAGGCAATATTACCAATAATGGAAGAAACGTATCTCTAATTACAACAGGAACAATAGCAGGAAATATTACAGTTGGAAGAGTTCTTACTAATAGTGCTACTTTAGCTGGAGATATTCTCTTACAAGCGACAGGAAATATTACAGCCAAAGGCAATATATCTTCAATTGCCAATCTCGGAAATAGTGGAAAGATATCAGTGATATCAACAAATGGTTCTATTGATACTAGTCTTGTGACTGTTGAGAGCAAAAGCTTTAATGGCGGAAACTCAGGCGAAATTTTATATCAAGCCACTGGTGATATCAACGCAAATATAGTTGACGCAAATGTACAGCTTGGCAGTGGCAATGGGGCAAAGGTATCTTTTATTACCACAGGTGGTTCTATTAGTACTTTTGCCGTGTCTAGTGTTAGTTTTATTGCGGGAAATTCTGGTGATATTTTCTATCAAGCTTCAGGTAATATTGCCACTGGGAATAGTGGCATCTCTACTTATAATGAAGGAACTGGTAATGGTGGAAAAATATCCCTGATATCTACTGCTGGTTCTATTGATACCCGTAATTCTTTTATTTACAATTACGGCAATACTGGAAATGCAGGAGATACCCTATTTCAAGCCGCAGGCAATATTACAACTGGCGTTATAGTTTCCAATACACCAAAAGCTAATGGAGGCAAACTTTCTCTAATTTCAAGCGGCTCAATCAATACTAGTTTTGGCGGAATATCTACGGGTGGGTTAGATAGTGTTGATATCATCTTGCAAGCCGCAGATAGTATTACAACGGGACTTATTGAATCTAGTAATGGAGTAGGTAATGGCGGGAATATCTCACTGCAAGCTAATAGCAACATTACTACAACGGGTGACATACGAAAAAATGTACTTAGTGGAAATGGAGGTAAAATTTCTTTTGTTACTTCAGCAGGGAATATTGACACTAGTTTAACAAGAACAGTTATTACAACTACTGACCAAGGAACTTCAGGTGAAATTAGTTATCAGGCTAATGGTAATATCACTACAGGAGAGACAATCACTAATGGAAGTAGTATTTTCTTGCAAGCTACGGGTAATATTACGGCAACTAGAAGGATTAGTTCTATTGCGAATCCCGGTAACAGTGGCAAGATATCATTAATATCTACAG
This sequence comes from Pseudanabaena sp. FACHB-1998, assembly GCF_014696355.1. Taxonomy (GTDB): domain Bacteria; phylum Cyanobacteriota; class Cyanobacteriia; order Pseudanabaenales; family Pseudanabaenaceae; genus Pseudanabaena. Next base: position 72,646 of record NZ_JACJQA010000006.1, read on the forward strand.
GTGGTTCCATTGATACTAGTCTGGTCACGATTGAAAGCAGAGGCTTTAATGGAGGGGATTCTGGAGAAATCTTATATCAAGCGGTAGGCAATATCACAGCTAATATAGTTGATGCAAATGTATTGCTTGGCAGTGGTAATGGAGCGAATATATCCTTTATCACTACAGGTGGTTCTATTAGTGCTTTTGCCATATCTAGCGTTAGTTCTATTAATGGAAATTCTGGAAATATCTTACTCAATGCTAGAGATAGTATCACAACCCAAAATTTGACAGCATCTGCTACAAATGGAAATGGAGGTAACATTACACTTCAAACCACAGGTGTTGCTACTGTAACTACAGGTAATATCGACACATCGTCTAACACTGGCAATGGTGGGAACATCGCGATCGCCGCCCCTAATGGAACTATCAATACACCTTTTCTGTTTGCCTTCACGACATCCGCCAATCCCAACTCTAAGGCGGGATTGGTCACACTGAATACTAATAACTTAGCGCTCGGCGGTGGTATTAATGTATCCGCAGCTAGGGGTATCGATGTGTCAGCAGCTAACGGTAAGGGAAGCAATTTTGAATTTAGTGGTGATTTACTTTTACTATCAGACGTGACTATCTCCACTGCTGGCTTAGCAGGTAGTGGCAATATCAATCTAGCCAATGCCAATATTACGGGCAATCAAACTCTCTTTCTTAATGCAGGGAATGGCAGTATTGTTTTAGGGGCGATTGGCAGTAGCACAAATGCAATCACAGGAATCAGCTTTACTAATAGCGACACTACACTTAGCAAAGATATTTTTGTCAATGGCTCTTTAGATTTTAGAAATCCCGTAACCTTAACTAAGGATGTAACCATAAACAGTAGCAATATTACATTTAGAGATACGGTTAATGGAAGTCAAGCACTTAGCCTTAACGCTAGCAGTGGAAACATTATTTTCAATAGCTCGGTGGGAGCGATATCAGCTTTGGGAAGCATCACCGCCAATAGTTCGGGAATTACCAGATTTAATGGCACAGTAAATGCTGCAAGTCTGACAACTGATGCGGTTGGAACCACCGAACTAAATGCCAACGTTACCACTTCAGGCGCTCAAATCTATAATGATGCCGTAAATCTCACCAATGCAATTCAGTTAACTACAGCTAATAATGCGATCGCCTTCAATGCGCCCCTAAACGGTGCATTTGACCTTGTCTTAAATACTAATGGCAATTTCATTTTTGCCAGTGGAGCGATCGGCAACACGACTCCCTTAGCAAGTCTGGCGATCGCCCCAACCAGCACCCTCACTTCCAGTAACGGAATTAACATCATTACCAACGGCAATATTTTTACAGGGGCGATCGGCAATGCAGGTAAACCGATATCCCTAACTAGTAATGTAGGCGCAATTACCATTTTTAAAAGCATTACCACCGCAAATCTCACTGGACAAGGAGGAAACATTGCCCTAAACGCAAATGGTAACTTGACTACAGCCGATATTGACTCTAGCAGTAAGAGTAATCAGGGAGGGTCAGTATTTCTGACTAGTCAAACTGGCGTAATATCCACAGGCAATATTAATTCTTCAGGGAAAGTCGGTGGGGAGATATTCTTTAATGCATCCACTGCAATTAATGCAGGCGTAATTAACTCTAGTGGAACTGACAAAGCAGGAGATGTTACTCTTGATCCTTCGGGTGATGTGGTTGTCCAGTCCATTGATGCCTCTAGTTTTCTCCAAGGCGGTAACGTGACGCTAGTAAGTACAGGCGGTAATCTGAGGATAACGAATTCTATTTTGAGCAGTCTTATAGCTTCTTGCACTGGCTCCAGCATCTGTACTAGTGGCGGCACAGGTGGTAGTATCTCCCTCCAAACTGGAGGATTAAATCCCTTTATTGTTGGCGATCCTCGTCTGAATGGTTCCTTTCGTATTTTAACTACAGGACTTTCCACCATTGACTTAAATACGAGTATTCCTGCGGTATTTGGCAAAATATTTATCGAGGGAGGGATTTCTATCGCCCCCGGGACTCTGCCAGCGATTACCACAACGACCTTTGATCCCCCACCTACTTCTCCGCCAATCATTAATAATGATCCCAAAGACGAAACTCCCATCGGCGCTAGCGATATATACAAAAAAGAGGTCGATCGCTACTTATCAGAAGGTAATCTGGAAAAAGCTTTTGAGGCAATCGAGAATGCTTATAACTCAGAGCTACAAGCCTATTCAGGCAATAAACTTGATTTCACGGGATTAACCCTTGAAAAAGCTCAGGACGAACTTCAAATAGTTGCCGAGCGGACTGGCGATGTGGCTTCGCTTATTTATCCCATTTTGCTAGACAATCGGATTGAAATCTTAGTCATTCCTCCCAAGGGAACTGGGAAACCATTCCGTCGTTTTTCTACAACCGCAAATCAAGCGACTGTAGAAGCATTGATTACAGATTATCGTAATAATTTGCGAGATGTTGGCTCCAATGACTATTTAGAACAATCGCAAAAGCTCTATGACCTGATCATTCGCCCCATCGATAGTCAATTGACGGCGATGAAAATTAAGACCTTGGTATTTGTGATGGATAGTGGCTTGCGAGTTTCACCACCTGCGGCTTTGCATGACGGCAAACAATTTCTGATCGAACGCTACGCACTTGCTAATCTACCGACCATGCGTGCTGCTCGTATTGAAGAACGCGATCGCAAAGCAATTCGCGTATTAGCCATGGGATTAACGGAATCTAGAGAGGAATTTGGTGCTTTACCTTCGGTCGATATTGAAATCAAAACCATTGCTTCTAATGTATTGAGTGGAACTTCATTTTTAAATAAAGACTTTACTGTCAGTAACCTACAAAACCAGAGAACACAAGGCATCTATAATATATTGCATTTAGGAACTCATGCTAAATTTGTCAGCGAAACTAATCAAGATTCCTTTATTCAGTTTTGGGATAGTCGTCTTAAGTTAAGTCAAATTCCTAATTTGCGATTCGATAATCCCGTAATTGATATGTTGACTTTGAGTGCTTGTCAAACCGCAGTGGGAAATAACTTAGGCATTAGCGGCTTAGCTGTAGAATCTGGGGCAAAAAGTGTGTTGGCTTCCCTATGGGAAGTTTCTGATGCTGGGACGGCTCCCTTGATGATTAGTTTTTATAAAGCTTTTCCTGAAGCAGTCAATAAAGCTCAGGCTATACAAAAAGCTCAAATAAGTTTGCTGAATGGTACAGTCAAGATTCAAAGTAATCAAATAGTAGGTATTGAAGGCTTTCCGACTATTCCTTTGCCTTTAGAATTGGGTTCTTCTATCAACCTTAGTCATCCCTTTTATTGGTCTTCATTCATTCTTGTGGGTAATTGGCTATAGATTCCCAAGTAGAGATGGATCGCTCAACATTGCCGAACAAACGAACCATAATAAAAGTTTTGAAAGCGTTGCAAAGCAACGCTTTCAAAACTTTTATTGGTTTGGGTTTGAGCGCAAACTACTTGATTAGCGGACAAATCTCCCCAAAAAGCACCTTGATGTGTAAGTTCTTCAGACGCGGTAACTTTAAAATACTTACGAATCCAAAACCTTGCTAATCCACTCACCCACCTGCTGAATCTTAGCGTTATCTTTTAAACTTGTATAATTAGCCAGAGCAAGCTCTAAATATTTCTTTGCCTCCTCCTTGTTTCCATTCACCACAAATACCTTCGCCAAACCAATCTCCGCCTCCGCTACAACCTCTGGATTTTGTGCCGACTTCGCCAAATCTAACGCCCTACGATAATGTAACTCCGCTATTTCCCGCAACCCAATCTGCAAATAGGAATTACCCAACATTTGTTCCACGATCGCCACCGACTGCCCCGACTGACTTGCCTTTTCTAACACTGCGATCGCCTGTTCCGCCAATCCATAGTCATTGTAAATATCCGCCAAGGCGATCGCCTTCGCAATCTCGGGCAACCCTTGATTTTTTTCAATCACCGCAATACTATTACTTACCTCTTTCCTACTCTTCTCGGACAAAACCTTAAACCGTAATCGAAATTCAGAGTTATTAACTCCCACAGACTTAACCAGAAGATTATAAATAGTATCCGCTTCTAAAGGCTGATCACCGACATAGCTAACCTTAGGACAATTCACTTGGCGATCGAGCAAATTTGGCTTTTGGCGTGTTCCCACCTGTACCTGATATCCTGTCGTTCCACTCCTAGGCTGCCAGCGAATTACTTGCTTGGCATCAAGTAAATTCACCGTATAAAAACGCAAACCGAGATACTTCAAAAAGTCATCCTCACTGCGTGTATTAGAAGGATCGCGATCGCCTCTAGTAACGCTAGCTATCCTGACAGATTGTGGACAGATTTGAGGTAATCCTGAAAAAGTACCCGACCCCACTGTTCGCACTTGACCATCGGTACACATAATTTCTAATACAGAACCAATTTCAGGCTTGATTAAATCCCCCTGTTTAATCACCATCCCAAACCTTGCTCGCTGGCTTGCTCCATCCCGAACCACGATCGCATTAGGAGTCAAGGAAGTAATGCGCGCATTGGCAAATGTAATTTCAGGAAAACTGATTGCTGTAAGCGTACTCACGCTACAAAATAATATCCCTTGCCAAATCTTAATTCTTCCTTGCATGGCTATTTCTCCTTACCTTTGTTTCGATTAATATTATCACCAGAAAACATCTCACTCAAACGCTTATTCGCTAATCCTTGCCAATTATCATCTTCAGGCTTGGCAAGATCGCTAGGAGTTAAGTTACTGGCACATTTTGTCCAATGCCCTATTAGCTGAGTCTTATCTTTTGAGGATTTTGCCTCTAAAACCTGAGCCAACAAGCAAAAAGCCGCACTGCGATCGGGGTTTACTTTAATTGCTAATCGCAGTTTATCTTCGGCCTCATCGTAACGCTCTTGCATAAATCTTGCCCAACCAAGATTCTTCAACAGGCTGTAATAATCATCTCTCCCTTCAGCACTGCTTTGTAAGTTAAATTTATTAGAACTTTCAATACCTTGACTTAAAAAATGTATAGACGTTGCGTATTCTTTTTTTATCAGATATAAACGCCCTAAATTATTCAGAGCTTTTACATAGGTAATCGGACGATCAAACCTTTGGGGATCGCTCTGTACAGCTACTTCATACTGAGCCTTCGCCTTGTCCAAATCATTTATTTCTTCGTACAACCAACCGAGATTGTAATAAGCTTCTCCATAGTTAGGACGCATAGCGATCGCCCTCTCAAAATCTGCTTTGGCACTTTCTATCCGCTTCTGGTCAAAATTATCCAATCCACTCTGATTGACCCGATATGCCCAAGATGGTAATGCAGAATTAATTCCCAACAAAGAAATCATTAACAGCCAAGACAAACCACAGCTAGTTTCCTGCCAAAACTCCTTAGGTATATGCAACTGAATGAGAATTCTTTCATAGGATTTATGTCCCACTTGGGTCAGCGCACCACCACCCGCCATTAATGTCAAAACACTCTGTCCTATCACATACAAAGTATTCTCCGAATTAGCCCCCCCACTTAATATCCTTGAAGATGTATCGACAACTAGGCTCAGTGAAATTGTCAAAGCCGCGATCGTCAAACCATTCCATAGCCAGTCCCAGTTATCCCACCTTGAAGAAAAATACCACCACCAATTTGACTCAGGTGGATTAATCAGCGATCGTAATGTTCCATAATTAGAAGCTTGCAGAATGGTGTTTTTTTGCTTTTCTAGTTCCTTATCTAAACTTTCTATCTCTTTTAATTCATTAATTGTTAACTTAGAAGGCTCAGAAAGTACGCTCTGTAGAGAATCACGCTTCATTAATGCATCAATGGCAAGATCGGGCAATAGTTCTTTATTACTAGATTTCAAGTCCTCAAGGGCTGTACGATAATCCGACAAATATTGAGAAATCGATTTATCCTCTGACATAGATATATCCAAAATTAGCAAGCCATTTCAAGCGATTATCATAAACTAAAATGCGAGAAAAAGGGATAAGTTAATAGTACTTTTCAGTGCTACTCCCTTCCCATCCAAAGACTAGTGTGCGGAACTACTTAACTGTCCAGTGCCAAACTTTAATAACTAAGTTTTTTGTAAGACAATTATGATTAATTTAGATTACTATGATTGTTAGCATTAGATATTTTTAGCAATAGTCATCAGCATTAGGACAAATCGTAAAATCAAGAAGCTGGTGGCAGTACTTCGCACTGTCATCCATACTCTTATGGTTTCCTACCAAGACTGGTTATCGCTATACTAATCCGAACATATTATTTCACAGTCATCCAATATGTCTTTAGTCTGTAACAATCCAAACAACTCTTCAAATTTTAGCGTCTTACTAAAGGCAAATTGCTTGGGTGTTTTTGCTGTTGCTGTCAATTTTTTGACTATCCCCCTAGATGCTTATGCTCAGCTCGCAGTTGATGGTTCCACGGCAACAGAAGTAAGAGGAAGCGTAATTTCTCCCACAGGCGCAGGAACAGTCAACGGTGGCAATTTATACAATAGCTTTCAAGAATTTAATGTACCGGCTAGTGGAGTCGTTTTCAATACAGGGGGGGCTACGGTTGAAGGCAACAAAATTAATAACATCATCAATCGCGTCACAGGGGAAAATCCATCAGCAATTCTCGGCACAATTGAAAGCCGCCAAGCCTTTCCCAATGCCAATCTGTTTTTGCTCAATCCCAATGGAGTCATATTTAGCCCCAACGCTAAGTTAGATATCGGCGGCTCTTTTAATGTCAGCACAGGTACTGGATTAGGCTTTGATCAAAACCAGAAATTTATCGTAGATCAGAACTCTCTCAATTTTCCCAGTGGTGATCCTAAAAGTATTCAATTAGCAGTTAGCCGACCTGCGGCAATCATCAATCAAGGCAATCTGAGTGTTGCAGCGGGCAAGGATATTACCATCACCGCAGGCACTGTGATTAATTCGGGTAATTTATCTGCACCCAGTGGCAACGTGAGCTTGACGGCTGTATCAGGAAATAGTCAAGTGGAATTGCGATCGCCTGATCTGGTATTAAGTCTAAGCGTTCTTAAGAATGCTATCCCAACTAATTGGAATGGCACGATTTCCTCTTTGCCAAAACTAGCGGAATTATTAACAGGGCAAGCCGCCCAAGCTAATCAAGTTGTGGTTAAGCCCGATGGAAGTATTGCCTTGGTTGCTAGTCCTAGCGCCGCAGATATTGTGGTGAAGGATGGCATGGCGATCGCCTCTGGCAAGATCGACGTATCTTCTAATCTTGCGAAAGGTGGAAATGTTGGCATATTTGGGAATCAAGTCGGATTGGTTAATTCCTTGATTAATGCTTCTGGCAATACTGGTGGGGGGACGGTTTTGATCGGTGGCGATTTTCAGGGTAAGGGAATTGCGCCTAATGCTTTACAGACTTATGTGGATCGTAGTTCGCAAATATTCGCGAATGGATTATTAACTGGTGATGGCGGGAAAGTAATTATTTGGGCGGATCGTTCGACTCAGTTTTATGGGGCGATCGCGGCAAGGGGTGGCGACATATCAGGCAATGGCGGCTTTGTGGAAGTATCGGGAAAAGATAATCTCATTTATCAGGGTCAGACGGACACCCGCGCTATCAATGGCACAACAGGAACCCTACTTCTCGATCCTCAAAATATTAATATCGTCGCAGGTATTGATGCTCCTGCTCAATTAGCCGCTAACGATCAATTTGCCGATCCACCTACTCCTGGAACAAGCAACATTAATAATGGCACAATTAATGCAGCAACTTCTGACGTAGTTCTGCAAGCCACAAGGGATATAATTTTTGGCGCTCCAATTAATATTGCGACTTCGCGTATTGGCGTTACGGCTCAAGCTGGTAATAGTGTTTTTGTAACCTCTTCCATTACTACTAATAGAGGCAATGTTAATTTTACAGCAAATACTGGTTCCGCTCCAACAGGTTTAGGCAATATCTCAATTGGCAATGCTATTACAACAAATGGCGGGGCGGTCAATTTACAAAATAGCGGTGGCATTGGGGGCATTGGTATTGATGCTCCAATCACTACTAATGCTCCAATCACTACTAATGATGGGGCGATTGATATTAGGACTACCAATAGTTCTATTCAACTCAGAGGAAATCTTTCGTCTGGTGCAGGCGATATTAATGTAATTGGCAATGGTCAATCTGTTGGGATACAGGTGAATAATAGCGCTAAAATCTCTACTACCTCTGGCACAATCACACTCAATGGTACTGGTAGTAATATTACTAATGACAGAGTTGGTTTAAGTATAGTTGGCGATAGTTCTATTGAGATTACCTCAGGTAGTGGAAATATTAATCTCATAGGCAATGTTACCAATACTTTAGGGTCTAGTGGAATTGAATTCATCTCATTTGAACCTTCTAATCCTTCTGTTGGTGCTGGTAATTTAATAAAAATTCAAACCATCAGTGGCAATATCAATATCAGGGGCAACACGGCTAATCCTAACCAATTGGGTATCAATATTCCAAATCCGATTGGCACATTAACTATTGATAGTGGCTCAGGCAATTTGACGTTTACTAGTGATAGAAGTGTGTTCCCTAACATTGCTTTCAAGGGATCAGGGACTTTAAGCTTACAGCCCTTTAGCAATAATACTTCATTAGAGATTAATAGCGGTGTAACTAATACTTCAGGTGTCACCACGAAGGTATTTGCAGATAAATCATTCTTTGATGCTCTTGCGGCTAGTACTGGTACTAATGGCTTTACGAATATCGCAATTGGCAGCACGACAACCAGTAATCCAATCACTCTAACGACTCCCGTCAACCTAACATCTCCATTACAGTTAAATTCCAATAATGGCACGATCGCCTTTAGCAATACGATAGATGGTAATCAAAATTTAACTGTAAATGCTGGAACTGGCGATATATTCATTAATAATTCTATTGGAAGCACCACTCCGTTAGGCAATATCATTCTCAATAGTTCAGGAAGAACTATCTTTAACATTGCAATCAATGCCGCAAGCTTGACTACTGATGCAGTTGGAACTACTGAATTAGGCGCGGTTGTCACGACTTCAGGCACGCAAACTTTTAATGATGCTGTCAATCTCTTCAATCCAATTCAGTTAAATACGACTAATAGCGCGATCGCCTTCAATAACACAATTAATGGAATTAATGGAATTAATGGAAACCAAAATCTAAATGTAAATTCTGGAACTGGAAATATAACCTTTAATGGAGCAATTGGTAACCTTACGCCCTTAGGAAACATCATTGCTAATAGCTCAGGAATTACTAGATTTAACAGCCCAGTAAATGCAGCAAGCTTGACCACCGATGCTGTGGGGACTACCGAACTAAGCGCGAATATCACCACTTTAGGCACACAAACTTACAATGATGTCGTAACTCTTACAAGCCCCAATGCGGTTCAGCTAAATACGACTAACAGTGCGATCTCCTTCAATAACACAATTGATGGAAATCAAGACTTAAACATAAGCACTGGGACATCAAATATTACATTTAATGTTGCTGTCGGTGCGACAAGTGCTTTAGGAAACATCACTATTGATGCCACAAGTACAGCCATATTTAATAGCAGCATTAATGCCGCCAGTTTAACAGTTGGCAAGATCGAACTAAAGGGCAATGTTACGACTTCAGGTACTCAGACCTACAACGATACAATCACTTTGGTGGTTCCAGCACAGTTCACAACCACTAATAGCGCGATCGCTTTCAATAACACAATTGATGGAAATCAAGACTTAACCGTAAATTCTGGAACTGGAAATATAACCTTTAATGGAGCAATTGGAAACACCACTCCGTTGGGTAATATCATTCTCAACAGTTCAGGAATTACTAGATTTACTAGTCCTGTCAATGCCGCAAGCTTGTCTACTGATGTAGGTGGAACTACTGAATTAAATGCCAACATTACCACTTCAGGCACACAAACCTACAATGATGCTGTCAGTCTGATCTTTACAAGTGTCATTCCAATTCAGTTAAACTCTACTAATAGCGCGATTACTTTTAACAATAAGATTGATGGAGATCGAAGCTTAAATATCAATTCTGGAAATGGTAACATAACCTTCGGTGATGCAATTGGGATATTAGGAGTTCTCGCGACTAATAGTTCAGGAACTACCAGATTTAATAGTTCAGTCAATGCCGTAACCTTGACAAGCGGTGGTGGTGGAACTACTGAGCTAAATGCCAACATCACTACCTCATCTTTTCAAAATTACTTAAATTCTGTCAATCTCACCAATGCTGTTCAGTTAAAATCAGGCTTTTTGCTATTTGATGCTCCTGTTAATGGAGCCTTTGACCTCATCTTGAATACTAACACTCCTATTTTTGCCAATGCCGCGATCGGCAACACAACTCCTCTCGCTAGTCTAGCGATCGCCCCGACAAGCACACTCACAACCTCTAACGTGATTAACATAATTGCTAACGGCAATATCTCCACAGGGGCGATCAGCACTAGCACAGGAACGCCCATCAATACTAAATCAGTCTCTCTAACTAGTAATGCGGGTTCAATTAATGTGCAGGGAAACATCACGACCGCAAACCTCACGGGACAAGCAGCCAACGTCACCTTGCAAGCAAATCAAAATGTAACTATCGCAAATATTGACTCTAGGGGTAATACTATTCAGGGGGGAGCAGTATCACTGACTAGTCAAACTGGAAGCATAGCCACAGGCAATATTACCACTTCAGGAAAAGTTGGTGGAGAGATATTCTTCAAGGCATCTACAGCAATTAATGCAGGGATCATTAACTCTAGTGGAACTGACAAAGCAGGAAATGTGACTCTCGACCCTTTGCGTGATGTGGTCGTAAGTTCCATTGATGCCTCTAGCCTCATCCAAGGCGGCAACGTGAAGCTTGTAAGTACAGGTGGCAATCTGAGAATAACAGATTCTATTCTCAGCAGTCTTGTAGCTTCCTGTAACGGCTCCAGTATCTGCACCAGTGGCGGTACGGGTGGCACTATCTCTCTGCAAACTGGAGGGTTAAATCCCTTTATTGTCGGCAATCCTAACCCTAACGGTTCCGTCGGTATTTTAACCACAGGAATTTCCACCATTGCCTTAAATACAAGTATTCCCGTTGCTTTAGGGCAAACCTTTATTGAGGGAGGTATCTCCATCTTCCCCGGAACTCGGTCAGGAGGTTCTTCAGGAACTACTCCCTTTGAACCCCTACCTAAGACTTGTGTTGTATGTGATGGTAATAATAGCAGCAATAATGGTGAACAGAATAATAGCAATGGTGGTGTAATAGACACTAGCGACATAAACAAAGGAAATGCTGATAAAGAGTTAAGTGCAGGTAATCTCGACAAAGCATTTGTTTCAATTGAGAGTGCCTATGTTTCCGAGCTACAAGCCTTTTTAGGCAATAAAATTAACTCCACTGAGTTAACCCTCGACCAAACTCAGGATGAACTTGGGCGACTTGCCGATCGCACTGGTGATATCGCCACACTTATTTATCCAATTTTGCTCCGCGATCGCATTGATATTTTGGTGATTCCTCCTAAAGGAATTGGGGTTCCCTTCCGTCGTTCTTCTACAGCAGCAAATAAAGCTACTGTGGAAGCATTAATTACAGAGTACCGTAGTAATTTACAAAATCCTAATTCCAATGACTATCTAGAACAATCACAAGATCTCTATGACTTGATCATTCGCCCCATCGATAGTCAATTAACGGCGATGAAAACTCAGACCTTAGTATTTGTGATGGATGGGGGCTTGCGGGTAATGCCCTCTGCGGCTTTCTATGATGGCAAACAGTTTTTGCTCGAACGCTATGCGATCGCGCATATTCCTTCTTTCCGTGCTATTCGTCTCGAAGAGCGCGATCGCAAAACCACAAAGGTTTTGGCTATGGGTTTAACCGAAGCTGTGCAAGGATTTAGTGCGTTGCCCTCTGTGGATACTGAAATTAAAACTATTTCTTCTGATCTCTCCAAGGGCAGCATATTCTTAAATAAAGAATTTACCGTTAATAATCTGCAAAGCCAGCGCCAGCGAGGACAATATAACATTGTCCATTTGGGAACCCATGCTCAATTTGTCAGCAAAACGAGTAAGGATTCTTTCATTCAGTTCTGGGATAGTCGTTTACGTCTATCCGAAATTCCTAAATTGAACTTTAATAATCCTGTAATTGATCTGTTGACCTTGAGTGCTTGTGAGACTGCCGTAGGCAATAATTTAGGAATTGCTGGATTGGCGGTGGATTCGGGAGCGCGGAGCGTTTTAGCATCTCTCTGGCAGGTTTCGGATGCTGGAACTGCTCCATTGATGATTAGTTTTTATAAAGCTTTTCCTGAAGCCTTAAATAAAGCTCAAGCCATACAGAAAGCTCAAAAAAGTTTGCTGAATGGTACAGTCAAGCTTCAAGGTAATCAAATAGTAGGTATTGAAGGGTTTCCTAATATTTCTTTGCCTTTAGAAGTGGGTTCTTCTATCAACCTCAGTCATCCCTTCTACTGGTCTTCCTTCATTCTTGTCGGTAATTGGCTATAGATATAAATTTTCCCCAAAGAGAGATGCAGCGCTTCGCGCTGCATCTCTCTTTGGGTTTTAGCGGTAGTTATTAAGTCTACAGATGGTATAACTTTGGTGATAGGTTAGTATAAAAAAATGGCTGGAGTTTACAAACTAAACATCACCGAAAGTGTTGAAGAACTCAAGCAGATCATGAAAAAGCAAAAAAATCCATCCGATAAGGATCGGGTACAACTGCTGTATTTGCTCAAGAGTGAACAGACAAAAACGGTACAAGATGCGGCAAAAATGCTAGGCAAGCATCGAGTTACAGTACAAGAGTGGCTAAAGTTGTACCGCGATGGTGGAATTATCGAATTGCTTAACCACAAGCCGCGCGTCGGTCGCAAGCATAGTATTCCGCAATGGGCTCAGGATGCTTTAAGCCAACGCTTGCAAACGGGAGAGGAATTTAAAAGCTACCACGAAATTTGTCAATGGTTAGAAAAGCAATTGGGAATCGTATCAACTTATAAGACGGTGCATCAATTAGTGAGATATCGTCTCAAAGCCTTGCCCAAAGCATCACACACTACTAGCCCTAGTAGTACTTCGGAACAATCATAAAAATAAAAAAGCCTTGCAAAGCAAGGCTTTTTTACTTTTTAAAGCCCGCTAACGGCACGTTCCAGATTAGCGCGAGACTGGTTATAGCCAATGATCGCTTGGACTCGGTTAACATCGGCGCGAGTGAAATCCGACTCAGCATTAATCACTTCAAGCTGTGTGCCAACTCCAGCGTCAAGACGCAATCTAGCCAAACGTAGAGCCTCTTCAGCTTGCTGCACGGCTTTGGTGGCGGTTTCAATTTGCTGACGACGCGATCGCTGATTGATAAAGGACTCTTCGACATCATAGCGAGCTTGGCGAGCCGCTTGCTCAAAGCGACTTTCGGCTAAGGCTTGATCGGCTTTAAACTGATCCACCTGAGCCGAAGCTCTGCCCCCATCGTACAGATTCCATTCCAGTCTTGCGCCCAACTGATAGCCCGTGCCGATGCCCCCGCCACTCGTAAATTCAGACGCAGTATTCACGTTAGCAAAGACACTAACTTGGGGACCCAATCGGGCAAGGGAAGTATTAGCGCGATCGCGGGCTACTTCCCGCTCCAGCTTACGAGTATCTAATTCGGCGCGATTCCTGACAGCAAGAACGATGGTTTCCTCTAAAGGCAATTTCCATTCGGATACAGGTTCGATTTTATCAGCAGCCGTAATTTCCACGGTGGGCGGATAGTTAAGCTGGCGGGACAATTCGCGTCGGGCGACCAATTGCGCGGCTTCAGCATTAAATAAATCTTGTTTTGCATTAGCTAGTTGGACTTCTGACTGCAAAACGTCAAATTTCGTCCCAACCCCTGCCCTTTCCCTTGCTTGGGTGTCCTTCAGACTCTTTTCCGCATTTTCCACGGCTTTCCGTCGAATGCGAATGGTTTCATCGGCATTTTGTAAGTTGTAGTAGCCAGTAACAATTCCTAAGCGTAGAGCTTGCCTAGCCCGATTTAGATCTGATTCAGCAATGCGTAAGTTATTTTCGGCTACGCGAATTGTGTAATCATTAACGCCAGAGTCAAAGAGGTTATAGGAAACACCTACAGTACCCGAAAGCGGATTGCTGATGGTGTTACTGGATATATTACCTGTGCTATTTGTACTCCTATTAATATTGCTCAACCTTGATTGGGCGGAATCGTTGTAGCTATATTGCAAGGAACCTGTAACAGTTGGCGATCGCCCTGCCTCGGCTTCGGCTAGAGCCGCACGGGCGCGATCAATTGCAATACGGGCTTGAATCCAATCCGAGTTAGTTCTTTCGACTAAGTCCAGCAGTTCCTGAAGCGTGACTGCTTTGGTGTTCTCTAACTTAACTTGGCTCGGTGTGGTAGGTACAACTAAGGTCTGCGAGGGATCGAGCTTTCCGGGGGCGGATACAGAAGCGCTGGGTAAGACTCTCGCGGGTTCTGTCGAGCTAATGAGTACAGGCTGCGATCGCTTAGTTTCTTGATTGTCTAAGGTTACAGGAATTGTTAAAGCCTCTGGGGTTAATACCTCTGGCTTCGCTGCAACTTTAAATTCAAATATATTAGTGGATGAGGTTATTTGGGTGTCAGGCTCTAGGACGACCTTGGTAACAGGGCGTAGAGGTATTGTAAACTCTTGAGCATTGGCTGTCCAAGCTGGAATCAGAAGCGATACACTCGCACCAAGCGTCAACCAACTGGAAGAAATTCGCATAATCTAGTCCGTTACTCCTCGTATCTAAACTGCCGCCAACATAACTTACTTTCAGCATCTTCTGATAGCACACACATCACAATCATCATCCAATCGGGTAGACATATGGCAAGTGTGGGTAACCTAAGTAGCTTTCAGATTGTAGTATAGCGACAGACATTTTAGTTTAATACATAAAATCTAAAAGAGTGAGACATTGTCCTGCTTAAGTCGCCACAGAAAGGCGGCTAAGAACTCACGTTAATATAGATTTAATAATGCGACACAATCTATAGACTCTATACAAAATGAATATTCTTACATCAGTAAATACGGCTCAAGTTTGGCAGGGAGATGCCTTAGCGATCGCCGTTTTTGCTAGTCCTAAGGACAATGAATCATCCGAAAGTACCGCACCCAAAAAATTTAAGCTATCTGAGGCGCTAGGGAACTTAGATGTCAAGGTTTTGGGCTGTACTTTAACGGATTTAATTACAGAATCAGAATTTACGGGAGAAGTGGGATCGTCGGTCAGTGGTCGCGTCGGGGTAGATTATGCGATCCGTAAAGTCATGGTGATTGGCTTGGGTGATCCTGCTAAAACCACGGTCGATGCTTGGCGCAAGGCAGCCGCAACAGCCGCAAAATGGGCGAATAAGGAGAAGGCGAAAACCTTAGCCCTATCTTTTCCGAGCTATAACCAAGATGTCAGCACAACCACGCAAGCGATCGCGGAAGGTGTTTTATTAGCCACGCACCAAGATAAGCGCTTTAAGTCTAAAAATGCTCAACCTTTAATTTTCGAAAAGGTGGAAATCTTAGAAACTAATGCTGAAGTGGGAGATCCTGCGATCGCTAAGGCGCAACAAATTGTGGATGGGGTGATCTTGGCGCGAGAATTGGTCTCCGCTCCTGCCAATATTGTTACACCGATTACGCTTGCCGAAACCGCAGTGGCGATCGCCTCAGAATCGAACTATTTCACCGCCAAAATTCTCGAACAGGCTGATTGTGAAGCGCTGGGCATGGGCGCATTTCTGGGCGTAGCCAAGGCTTCAGACATTCCGCCTAAGTTTATTCATCTCACCTATAGCAATGGCACACCGAAGCGCAAACTGGCGATCGTTGGCAAGGGTTTAACCTTTGATTCGGGTGGCTTAAACCTTAAAACAGGGGTTGGCAGCAGCATCGAACTCATGAAAACCGATATGGGTGGTTCTGCCGCCGCTCTCGGTGCAGCGAAGGCGATCGCCCAGCTTCAGCCCACCGATATCGAAGTGCATTTCATCGTAGCAACTTGCGAAAATATGGTTAGTGGTCGCGCCATGCGTCCGGGAGATATTCTCACCGCTTCCAATGGCAAAACCATTGAGGTAAATAATACCGATGCCGAAGGTCGCTTGACCCTAGCTGATGCCCTTGTCTATGCGGATAAACTTGGTGTCGATGCGATCGTTGATTTGGCAACCTTGACTGGGGCTTGTGTGGTGGCTCTCGGCGAAGATATTGCGGGAATGTGGTCGATTGATGAGGCTTGGGCTGAGGCGATCGCTAAAGCTGCGAAGGACGCTGGTGAAAAGTTCTGGCGGATGCCCCTCGAAGATCCCTATTTCGATCAATTGAAGTCGGTAGTTGCCGATTTTAAAAATACTGGTTCCCGTGCAGGCGGCGCAATTACGGGTGCATTATTCCTGAAGCAATTTGTGGAAAAAACAACTGCTTGGGCGCACCTTGATGTGGCGGGTCCTGTGTGGACAGAGCGCGAGTCTGGCTATAACAATGCTGGCGGCACTGGTTTTGCCGTCAGGACTTTGGTTAATCTGATTATTAATTAAAAATACAAGGTGCGGCTTAATAACCCCAAGAACCCAAATAAGCTGATTCGCCCGCGAAGCGGGCGAATCAGCTTATTTGAGTTTTATATTTGATCATGCCTCCCTACGTATAAGGTGCGGCTTTGCCGCACCTTATACTTTTAATTATGGGTGTGGCTTTGCTATACCTTCTAAATTTTATGTTTATTGATTTTCATACCCATAGCGATCGCCAAGATCCTGAACTGCTCAATTTGCAAACCCTGCATGTTACCCCTGAATTAAGCTCTGAAGAGTTACCAACTTTTTGTAGTTTGGGTCTGCATCCTTGGTTTGTGGAGGAAAAATCTTGGGCAGAATCTTGGGCGAATTTAGAGCTTTTAGGGCGATCGCCACAGGTAATCGCGATCGGTGAATGTGGATTAGATCGGCTGATTCCTTTGTCATTGGAAGTGCAAATCACCATTTTTCAGAAACAGATAGAACTTGCTGAGGTATTACAAAAACCTCTCGTAATTCATTGTGTCAGAGCCTTTGCGGAATTAATTGAACTAAAGAAAAAAACTAAACCTTCAGTTCCTTGGATTATTCATGGATTTAACAAAAAGAGCGAAGTCTTGCAGCAATTACTGCGCCATGATTTCTATTTCTCCTTTGGTGCAGCAATTTTAAGCGATCGCTCTCCGTTACATCAGGCGATCGCCACTATCCCTGATGGCAAATTTCTCTTAGAAACTGATGATCGCCATGATCTGAGCGTTAAGCAAATTTATGAGCGAGTTGCATCGCTGCGGCAAGTATCATTAACCACTTTGCAAGCACAATTACTCGAAACTTATTACCAATTGACTCGCCTGAGTTGAATCTGGGGTTAATGCAGGATCTAGCCCATCCATTCCCAAACCAATTTCGCTCAGTAATTCTTGAGCCGCATTTAACATCTCAGGCTCCAGATTTTTTAAATCTTCGCGAGTACTTAGATAGGTTTTGAGCGCCGTCATCGGATCGAGGGCTTCGGCAGTACTGAGTTCTGGTAAACGAGTGCGAAGATTTTGGCTGACCACTTCAGGAATGAGGGCGTAATTATGAGCGCGTTCCATCGCCTCATGCAACAGGCGATCGTCAATTAAAGCCAACTGTTCAGCCTTAATTTTGTAGATTAATCGGGCGATCGCCTGTTCAATTTTTCCTTTCTGAATCGACTTAAGTAACTTTCCCTGCGGATCTTCCGATTGAGTAACATCCACTTCAATCGTCCGAAAAGCACGGGTAGGAATTGCACAAAATTCAAACTTGACATTTCCTTTTTCTACTTCTAACCAGCAATAGCCCTTAGCTTCATTCTCTTCGCCAAAGTCTACCCGCTCAATGCTTCCGGGATAAACCACAAAGGGCTGAGTAGCCAAAACCTGATGGCGATGCACATGACCAAGCGCCACATAGTCAAAAGCCTCACGGGTCAGCATAGATAGAGGAATCGTAAACCCTTTGCCTGCCGCCAAAAATCGTTCTGCGCCATAGGTTGCCGTATCCACCATCACATGTGCCAATAAAATCGTGGGTAACTGCGGATCGAGTTGGCGAATTTCACCTTCGAGAACCACCTGTAAGCGATCGATCAAGAATTGACTCACTTCACTCATTGAGAATCCTTCCGTTTCGGATTTTGTGAGCAAAGTCGATCGCGTAATCCAAGGCAAAGTAATAATTTGAATAGCTCCCGCCTGAGTGGTGATGCGATGGGTGGCGATCGTATCGCCGACGGTGAAATTTGGCACGGCGAGACTGCGATAAATGGCTAAGCTCGCGCCACCGATACCCTGTGAATGCTGATCGTGATTGCCCACTAATAACACGGTCGGAATCCCCGCATCCGCAAGGCGGCGAAATTGCTTTGCAAAAGCTTGCTGCACTAAAGGCGGCGGCGTAGCATCAGGAAAGGCATCCCCCCCAAAAAGCACTAAATCGGCTGGCTCATTCACGGCGCGATCGATGCAAAGGGTCAAAGCTGCCACAAAGTCCTCTAGGCGAGTGTTCAACCCTGTTTGGGGATTTACCTTGCCGTGAGTGGTACTGCCAAGATGAATATCAGAAAGATGCAGAATTTTAATAGCCATATGTTCTAAAGCGATCGCTTATATAGCTGTGGTCACTAAATCAAAACCCCAGAAGACGAATTGCGGCGCGAAGCGCCGCAATTCGTCTTCTAGTTTCAAGAATGGCAACAGTTATACATAGCAATATAGTTGCCACCAAGGGGATTACACCAAAAGAGAGGTACGGCGCTTCGCGCCGCACCACCGATCCTTGGATGGGATGGGAGTAAGACAAGCGACGGAATCTATACCACAGGCAAAGTCAACCCCAATTGGGGTTATTAAAAAATCCATAATTTTAAGATTTATCACCATATCCAACTACAGCTAAGTTTGAGATAATCAAGCAGTAATGCTTTTGTTGAAATTATGGCTATTTTTGCTGCTGTTCAAACTCCCGAAAAAGTTAAAGATACCGTGAGAGAGGTAGTACGCAAGCCTTATCCAAAGTATAAGGTCATTGTGTTAGACGATGATTTTAATACCTTTGAGCATGTCTCAGATTGCTTGATGAAATATATCCCCAATATGAATGAAGAGCTAGCTTGGGAATTAACTAATCAAGTGCATTATCAAGGCTTAGCGATCGTTTGGGTGGGACCAATGGAGCAAGCGGAGCTTTATCACGCACAACTTAAGCAAGCGGGATTAACGATGGCTCCCCTTGAGCCTGAGTAAGGGTGTTAATTTTTAATTTTGTCTACGGCAAAATTAAAAATTAAAATCTATTTCTTGAGTGGGAAGGGAGTAAGCGCAATTAAAAAAGCTCAGCCTATTCCCTGTTAAGGTCTAAGTAGCTAGGCATAATTAATTACAAATCAAAACCCGTAAAGTTGCGCCCCGTAGGGACGCAACTTTACGGGTTTTGGTAATTTTGATTTTGCACGAGCCCTTACCTTCACGATGTTCCTATACGATCGCCCAAATCCGCGATCTATAGCAATGTAAGTTTTGCTTAGGACATAAAACCCAAAAAGCAAGTTGCGGCGCGAAGCGCCGCAACTTGCTTTTTGGGTTTTGGTTTGTACTGGCTAACTCTTGTTTTGCTATACAATTTCCCTTAGAAAAGACTATGCCTTAAGATATGTCTTGAGGATATTTAGCACTAATCAAAAAATTTAAAATAAATTTAATTAATTTATAAAAACCTGAAAATCCTTGCTAATCATTGCGATCGCTCTATTAAACACATCAGAAAAGCCTGTTAACTTTGCCGAGCTAACTTCTTGACGTTTATATAAACTTTGAGTCAAACTGTCTATTAATTTAATAGCTAGAACCAGCATGGAAACTCTGGAATTTATTATCTACCCAGACGGACGAGTCGAAGAACGTGTGACTGGTATTGTCGGTTCTAGTTGCGCTGAAGTGACAGCAGCGATCGAAGCACAACTCGGCATCGTGGCTCATCGAGAGTTAACCTCCGAAAACTTTGCTCAGCAGCAAGTCATATCTCAGTCGTCTACGCAACTCGATCGCGTGTCAGACATGGGCGATTCCCGATTTAGTCAGTGGTAGTAACACAGAAAAATCCAAGGTTTCACCAGATTAAAATACAAAATTTCCGTCCATTTGCCGTTTAGATAGAAGTTAGGATATACCCTATGTCACATTTTAGCCAAGTAAAAACCCAAATTCGTAGCCTAGAGCCACTTCAGAAGGCGCTCACCGATTTAGGAGTGAACTGGAAATCAGGAGCATCTCCCATGCGTGGACATCAAGGTGCAACCACTGAGGCGGAACTGGTAATTGAGCAAGATAATGGCTATGATGTGGGCTTTCAGTGGAATGGCTCCGAATATTCGCTAGTTGCCGATATGCAGTTTTGGCAACAGCCTTGGACAGTTGAAAGCTTTTTAAGAAAAGTCACGCAGCGCTATGCGATCGCCACAGTCATGAGCGAATCTAAAAATCAAGGTTTCTCCCTTTCTGAACAGCAGGTACGCGAAGACGGCTCAGTACGCCTATTCCTACAGCGTTGGAATGGATAACTTCTCCGATCATGCTGTCGTTATTACCAGCTCAGAGCCAGAAATGCGCGATCGCTCTGGCTTTGAGCCAGAACTTGGTGGTGAGCTAAGGCAAAATGCAATTTTTGTAGATGAGACAGTATGTATCGGTTGCGGTCATTGCGCCCACACAGCCAGTAGCACCTTTTTTTTAGAAGAAGACTACGGACGCGCTAGAGTGATTGCCCAAGATGGCGATGAACAGGACTTGGTACAAGAGGCGATCGACACTTGCCCCGTTGACTGCATTGCTTGGGTTAGCTATAACGATCTAAACAAACTAGAAGAAGCCCGAAAACATCAAGTTATTCAAAACTTAGGAATTATTGGTGATGGGGCAGCCCTAAGACGCGCCCTTAATACCCAATAAAAAGAGAGTTACAGCGCAAAGTGCCGTAACTCTCTTTTTATTGCAAAGTAAGAGTTAGCCAGTACAAACCAAAACTCAAAAAGCTAGTTGCGGCGCGAAGCGCCGCAACTAGCTTTTTGGGTTTTATGTCTTAAGCAAAACTTACATTGCTATATAAAAAAGGGGATGCCAAGCATCCCCTTTTTTATGGATTAGTAACGACGACCGCCACCGCCGCCAGAAGGACGACCACCGCCCTTAAATCCGCCTCTACCACCACCAAAGGAGTCAGAGCTTTCACGGGGCTTAGCCTTATTTACCTTGAGAGAACGACCCATCCATTCAGCTTCATCTAGAGCTTCAATGGCTGCATCTTCTTCATTTTCCGCAGTCATTTCCACAAAAGCGAAACCGCGTGGGCGACCAGACTCGCGGTCAATCGGTAAATGGACGCGCGTAATTTTGCCATATTCGGCAAATACGGCTTTTAAATCATCTTCTGTAACCTCATAAGAGAGATTACCAACATAAATAGACATAATACTTGCTTCAACAATCAGATATGTGTAGAGATAGAGATTTCGGAAAGAAGCCTGCCACGATGAAACAGAAGACAACTGTCAATACTGAAAACAAACATGCGATCAAGAAATACTCATCCGCACATATTCTAGCGCAGTCATCTGAAATTATTTGATAATCTTGAAAATATTTATACTTGCTTATGTGGCGAAGATATTGGAGTTAGTAATTAAGTAATAAGTTTTAGCTATCACTATATAAAATTAATGTATCAAGTTCATATAATTGACTCGGCATAATTAAAAAAATAGAGCCAAAAGTTATAGTGCAGGCGGAGTATACGTCATAACTTTTAGGGTTTTATATTTAATTGTGCTGATCTACTTAGATAAGTCAATATAGAAATTGTATTGTTTAAAATAAATGTCGATGAAGTATCCTAAACTACGATTTAATAAAAATTAAAATAAATTATCCCAATGAATAAGTAGGGGGTATACGATTTTGTCGCAAAATCTTAATTATTTATTTTAATGTTGACAATTCTTCTGACAGTAATAGAGTGAGTATTTATTCACAAAAAAATGTGGCTTACCCAGATTGGGAGCCACATTTTTTTATGCACAAATACTTATTTTTGGGAGATAGTAACTCTTGCTGGTTGAGCAACGCCAATATTTTCGGCATTATTGCCCAAAAATTTATTTAAAGTATTGGCGATCAAAGTGTCGATCGCATACTTGCCTCCACCATAAATAACAAAAAAGGCAAAAGATACCGCATAGATTGAGGATAGCTCAATGGATGGAATCGAGAAGCCACCAACTAAAATATGGTGATAATTTGCCACTAGCATTGTTGAAAACAATCCTAGGGCAGCAGGTCTGGTGAGGAATCCCAGAGCTAGGAGAGGCGAAGCAACTAACTCCGTCAAAGCCGCACAATAGGCAAAGAAAATTGGGAATGGTAAGCCCAGTACCTCTACATAGGCTTCCGCAAAACCAGAAATATCAGATAGTTTATCTAAGCCGTTATGCACCATGACTGTACCCAATACCACCCGAAGCAACAGTAACGAAGCTTGAGTTAAGGAAACAGGTGCTGAGTCTGAACTGAAGACTAGGCGACCAATTGAAGCTGCAATGCGAACTGTATTATTCATGTCAGAGCATCCTGTTAACAAAAATTAATTAATTGAAATAATTTATGACATATATACATTAATCTTAACATAAGGATTTTGGGTTTAAACCATTGGCTTAACCCAAAAGTACGAGCTTACATAGTATTGGTCTGCTTTTGGTTATGTTACGATCGCAGACTAAGCAATATTTTGTGTATTGCTGACAACATATAGCTGTTGCCATTCTTGTTAGGACACAAAACCAGAAGGCGAATTGCGGCGCGAAGCGCCGCAATTCGTTCCTTAGGTCTTGCTTTGTCCTAAGGCAAGTGACCACAACTATAAAAAATATTTAAATAAACATCTAAATCTTTTAGAGCTAAGCCTATGTCTGCATTGCCTGCAATTGCTGTCCTTGCGATTCTGATTTTGGTACATGAACTCGGACACTTTATGGCGGCCCGTGTACAGGGTATTCATGTAAATCGATTTTCGATTGGGTTTGGTCCCGTGCTGTGGAAATATCAGGGGAAGCAAACGGAATACGCACTGCGGGCAATTCCCCTCGGTGGTTATGTTGGGTTTCCTGACGATGACGAAGAAAGTGATATTCCCGCCAACGATCCCAACCTAATGAAGAATCGCCCAATCATAGATCGGGCGATCGTTATTAGTGCAGGCGTGATTGCCAATTTTGTATTTGCCTATCTAGTCCTATTAGTAATGACTGTGAGCGTTGGTATTGGCACAGTCGATCAACCAGGCGTGAGAATCAGTAAAATCCTTGAGCCAAATGCTCCTGCGGCGATGTCAGGATTACAATCTGGCGATGTCATCTTGTCGGCTAATGGCAATACTTTTGATACCAGTTTGACGACTTTGGATCGCTTCCAATCTTTGATTGCTAAAAATGCTAATCAAACCGTGGATTTGCAAGTAATGCGTAATGGTCAATTGCTACAAGTGCCGATCTTGCCTGAAGGTAATGATGGTAAAGGTAGAATCGGCGTAAGGCTAGATTTTACAGGCAAACCCCATCGTCGGGCGGTACGCAATATTGGTGAAGCGTTTGATAATGCAACTCAGAGCTTTGAGCGCTTGGTAGTGATGACTGTCCAAGGTTTAAAGCAACTGGCTACTAATTTCCAAAATACAGCTTCCCAGTTGTCTGGCCCTGTCGCGATCGTTGCTATGGGTTCCGAGCTAGTAAAGTCCGATGCCGCAGCCCTATTTGATTTCACCGCAATTATTAGCATTAATCTGGCGATTATTAATATTTTGCCCTTGCCCGCCCTTGATGGTGGTCAATTAGTGTTTCTGGCGATCGAAGCTTTGCGAGGAGGTAAACCCTTGCCCGAAGAATTACAAAATAATGTCATGCAAGGTGGCTTAGTAATTTTATTGGGATTAGGTGTGGTGATGATTTTCAAAGATTCGTTTAACTTACTTCAACAGAGTGGGTTAAGCCCTCTCTAAAGCAAAAAACAAACCCCGTATTAAAGTTGCGCCGCAACTTTAATACGGGGTTTGTTTTTTAATTTACCAAATTGTGCTAACACTTGCATGAGTTGAAAATCATACCCCGCAAGGATTTGCAAACACAAAAGCAGAGAACGAGTTGCGGCGCGAAGCGGCGCAACTCGTTCTCTGCTTTTGTGTTCTAACAAGAATGTCAACAGATATAAGAAAGCTTGGCACTCAAAGTCAGCCCTAGATTTTCTTGCTTCCTATCAAACTCAAAAATGAATGGTATGCTAGCTTATACTTTTGTTAAGTTAATTAAAGCAAAAAATCAAACTCAACTAGTAATTCTGAATATGTGGCATCAAGCTCTAAGCGATCCGCATAAATTATATTGTCGAGTAAATTTCAACTATTTCTGGGAGTAAATGGCGTGATGAGGCGAGCGATCTCCGCACAATGGGTTAATTTAGGAATGCACCTAGTTTCAATGGTATTTGGCTTATTTGGCTTAATTTTGGTACTACCAAATACCGCATTTATTGAAAGCTTGTCAGAGGCTGGTTTGCAAGTCTTTTCATGGGGAATGCAAAATGGCGGTGCATCCTACATGATTTTTGGCGCGATCGCCGCATTTTTGTACGGCAAGCAAACCATCGGGCTAAAGCGAACTTTAGCATTTTGTATTCCTGCGATCGGTATTTCCGTAACTAGCGAACTACTAGGCACAAGCACAGGCTTCCCCTTTGGTGCTTATTCCTACTTAAGTGGACTAGGTTATAAAATTGCTGGGTTAGTGCCATTTACGATCCCCCTGTCTTGGTTTTACATGGGTTTTTCCGCTTTCCTTGTTGCCGCGACAGTGATGCGTTTTGGTACAGGATTTATCCCCAGAATTAGTGCGATCGCCCTTGGTGCATTAATGCTCACATCGTGGGATTTTGTCCTTGATCCTGCCATGAGTCAAACGCCTTATCCTTTTTGGGAATGGCATCAAGCGGGTGAGTTCTACGGAATGCCTTACCAAAACTTTGTCGGCTGGATGGGAACTGGCGCTGTATTTATGACTGTAGCTTCCCTAATTTGGGGCAAAGCTAATCAACCAATCCTCAATCGTCAGCAGATTTTGTTTCCCACCATCATGTATGCGGGCAACTTTATGTTTGCTTTGCTACTGAGCTTTAATGCTGGTTTTTATGTTCCTGCAATGCTAGGTATTGTGGTGGGTGCGTTACCTCTAGCTGTACTCTACTTTACAACTCCTAAAGGTGAGTTAGAGACCAGTGAAAGCGCTACAGCTTCGGTCAATATTCCAGTAGTAGCTGTAGATACTTCCAAAGTGGAAACGATCGCTACTCGCTAAATTCAAAAGTGAAGAGTGGCGCAAATCACCCCTTTTCACTTTTGCGTTTTGTTAGTGGCTAGCAAAGCAAAATTTTTATAAGTCAACAAATAAAAAAAGGAGTCTCAAGGAGACTCCTTTTTTTATTTGCCTTGCAGAGATTTTAGTTCGCGCAATATCACCATTAGTCCTTTATTTTGATGCTCAATTTGCTCGGAGATTTTTTCCATGCGCTGATTTAAGGATTTAATAGCGTGATCTTGGTGTTCTATCCGAGTATTTAAGTCATTAAACCTAGCCACAACTTCGCGCTGGATTAAGTTCTCGATCCCTTGGACTAACAAAGTCTCCGTGGAGGTGAGTCGATTGAGGATCATTTGAAGGTTGGGTTCTTCAGCCACCGTGTGATCTTGTCTTACTGTGACAGGATCTGATGATCGCGATGATGCCCTTGAAACAGGCTGAGCAGGCTCTGGGGTTAAAAAGTTTTGAATTCGGGAAACCAGTACATCGGCTTCAAAGGGCTTTTCAAGAAAATCAAATTCAGTAAATGGTTCAGGAACATGTTCGGTGACCTGCTCCTTTAGCCCTGAAATCATGATTACAGGGACTTTTTGCAATCCTTCGACACGCCGAATTGCTTGTAAAGTTTGGTAGCCATTGTATTTGGGCATCACGAAATCAAGCAAGATTAAGTCAGGAAAGGCTCTACGAGCGGCATCTAGTCCTGATTTGCCATCACTTGCTTCTAAAACATCATATTTACCCGCTAAAATGCTTTTAACCATTTTGCGGATCATGATACTGTCATCAATTACCAGTACTTTCTTTGCAGTCATGGATTTGAAGAATCCGCCCCAAATAGCTATGCGAGACCATCATATTACATCACAAAACTCGGTTGGTTGAAATATTTTCTGATCAATTTCATTGATTTAGTTCTGAGCCAAATTTTTGATCGCCGTGATCCAGTCATTTCTACTTAAAGTAAGAAACCCAAAAAGAGTTGTGATGCAACTCTTTTTGGGTTTCTTGGTATCTCAACTGTGGCTCACGCGCTATGTGAGCCACAGTTTTTGGGCTTTTATATTTAATTGTGCCCCGCTACTTAGCTTTGCAAGAGGGGCGCGATCGCGTTAGACTAGAAAAACTCATTTTCTTTGGGATTTATGGCAAAACGTTACGCTGTTGATTCATCGCA
The DNA here is from genome assembly GCF_014696355.1 of Pseudanabaena sp. FACHB-1998. Classification (GTDB taxonomy): domain Bacteria; phylum Cyanobacteriota; class Cyanobacteriia; order Pseudanabaenales; family Pseudanabaenaceae; genus Pseudanabaena. The sequence continues at coordinate 99,381 of NZ_JACJQA010000006.1, forward strand.
AATTATTCGTCGGGTCGAGGAATTAATAAACGCTTCTTCTAACCGTTATCGCATTACGGTGCAGGTTGCGAATCGCGCTAAGCTCAGACGCTACGAAGACGATGATTATGACGATCGCATGATGAAGCCGATTTTGCGAGCCATTATGGAAATGTCCGACGAAATTTCCCAACCTGAAATTCTAAGCGACTGAAAGGCTTGAATTTATAGTTTGTCGTGCCAAGTGCGACAAACTATAAATTCTGAAAGGACTATGTTAAATTTCACGGATCAAAATTCAGCAAAGCAACTACTCTGCGGTGATGGTTGGCGAATTGGTTTTCGCGCAGATGTGGATATATATAAGGGGCTAGTGGGGGCAAACAGTTGGGCGATCGAACTAACTGAAGGTGAATTTAAAGATTTTTGTAAATTAGCATCGCAACTCTCAGAGACGATGCAATATATGGCGACTGAGCTATCGGATGGGGAAAAAATTTGTTGCACGTTGGAGACTGAGGATATTTGCCTTGAGGTGAATGGCTATCCTTACGCTTTTAATTTACATTTTCAGTTATTAACAGGACGACGCTCTGAGGGGCTGTGGGATGAGGGGGCTGTGCCTTTTTTGATGGAGGCGATCGCCCATTTGCTAAATTAATACTAATTCACGAAAGTGTGATAACACTTTTGTGAATTAAAAATTAAACCCAGTAAGGTTTTTTAAAACTAAAAATGGCTATGCCATTTTTAGTTTTGGGATAAGACATGACTTGCCTAACTTGATTAGGAGCGAAAACATGACCAGTATTGCCATTGAAAAAAGCGCAACTAGCCCAGAGGTAAAGCAACCATTAACTTTAGCTGAGTTCTTGAGCTTGCCAGATCTAGACGCAAGTTATGAGTTAGTTGAAGGAGAAGCCATTAAAAAAATGTCACCTAAATTTTTTCACTCCCGCTTAACTGCATCATTTTGGAGCGAACTATCATCGTGGTCTCACGGTTTTGGACAGGTGGCGATCGCCACTACATCAATCTTACTTTTCACGGCATCTTTGAAAGGTAAACCAGAAGAGCCTTTCAGGTAGAGGGTACGGATGGGGTTAAAGTATAAAAAATCAAGAAAAAGCAGGGAAGAAAAAAGATGAACTGGTGGGACAAAAACTTTGCGAGTTGTGAATTAGGGGATGAGAGACTAAGCGACAGAGCGTACGCAATCGGCAAAAAACTAAGTGAAGGATTTGGGAAAGCGTTGTCCGAGATATTCAAAAGTGGCTCTGAGTTAAAAAGAGCTTATGAGTTTTCGCCAATCGGAAAACAGAATTTAGCAAGATCATAAAACCACACTGTCAAATGACCAGTGAAGCCGTGGAAGAACAAGAATTGGTCTTATGCATAGGAGATACCACCTATCTAGATTATGGCAAAATTAAAGCCAAACGGGAAGGGTATGGACCAACAGGAAATGGTGGGAACGGATTAATTCTGCATAGTGCCTTAGCGATCGCCCCCGAACAAGGACAAGTAATCGGGTTGTTATGGCAGAAACTGTGGAACCGCGAACCGAAAGCCAAGCCACCGCAAGATGAAACTCCAGAAGCAAAAAAACAGCGACTTGCCATAGCGAGAAAAGCAGCGCGACAAAGGTCATTCAACGATAAAGAATCTTATCGATGGGTAGAAGCAATGAGCGAAGTCGAGCATCAAGTCAGTAGCAGCACCAATGTAATTCATATTTTCGACCGTGAAGGAGATATCACCGAAGTCTTCGACCAAGTACGACAACTGAAACATACAGGCGTATTAGTGCGTGCAGCCCATGACCGTAGCTTAGACCAAAATAGCGAACGACTATGGCAAAAACTGGAGTCACAACCCGCAAGATTTGAACAGGAAATCAAAGTACCAGAGACTGGTAAACGTAAAGCCCGTATCGCGAAGCTGGCAGTACGATTTTCTAAGGTTCATCTAGGGGTTCCCTATCGCTTTGACAATCGTGACCCATTAACCGTTTATGCTGTCTATGCAACGGAAATCGATTGCCCAGAAGGTGAAACCTCTTTGGAATGGATGCTGTTGACCACTGAAGTCGTAGAAGAACTAGAGACGGCAATTAAGATTTTACGTTGGTATACTTACCGTTGGCGTGTGGAAGATTTCCATAAAATCTTTAAGTCTGGCTGTCAGTGTGAGCGCTATAGACTTGCTGCTGAAGGGATGAAGACATTGTTAGGCTTTTTAAGTGTCTGTGCGGTCGAACTTTTACAGGTTACTTATCTCCATCGCAATCAACCTGATGCTCCTGCCGTTGAGATTCTTTCTCCTGTCCAAATTCAGGTTTTAAAGGCTAGATTCCCTAAATCTCCTCCTGTTTTAACTGTTGCTTGGGCTATCGAATCGATAGCTTTCCTTGGCGGGTATCTTGAGCATCGTCGTAAATCTCCCATTGGTATTCAAGTCCTCTGGCGGGGCTGGTCTAATCTATGTGAACTTTGCCAAGGCTGGCTTCTTGCGCAAATTCATACTTAACGGGAAAAGTAAGCTACATCAATAGGCGATCGCCATCAAATTTTGGTCACCCTTTCTCAAGCAATATTTACTGAATTAAACCTGCAATCAGATTAATACTCATCGCCACAATTGCTGTATTAAAGAAAAAGGAGAGAATTCCATGTACTAAAGCTAATCTTCTGAGAGATTGCGACGTAATTGCCACATCTGAAACTTGACTAGTCATCCCAATCACAAAAGAAAAGTATAAAAAGTCCCAGTAGTCTGGCTCAATATCGTCAGGAAAGTCTAATCCTCCTGCACAAGAGTCACTCTGGATTTTATGGTCTTGATAATATTTGTGAGCATAGTGCATTGCAAAAATAGTATGAACGAGCAACCATGATCCAATAATTGTCCCTGCTGCAAGAAGTAAATGGGGTAGCACTACATTTAACTGCTCTCCTTTGGTTTCTCGCAAAGTAAACGCGATCGCGAGAATACTCGCGCAAGCGGCGGCCGTAATTAAGCTCAAAATTACAAAGCGTCCTTCATCTTGACTTTGAGCGTTGAGACGCATTGTTTTTGGTGTTACTTTCCGCATTAGGAACCAAGTTGAGGCTAAGAAACAGATTATTCCAGCATCCCAAATACAGAGAATCCGAGTAGATAACTTAAACCAAGATGGAAGCAGAACCGCCACAATTAAGGCAAAAATACAGGATAAAAATAGGCGAGAACGAATTCTCCATCGAGGATGTAGTTTATGTTTGATCGCCGTTTGCTTAGATTCCTGAGGTAAAGTCATGGTGGTTTGGGTTTATCAGAAATATCCGTGAGATTACTATCATGTTGCTAAAGCAATAGGCGATCAGTACCTAATACCAAATGAAGAAATGGCGTAGCCATTTCTTCATTTAAAAAACTTTACTGGGTTTGATTTTTAAATCACAACAGTGGGGCGACACTTTTGTGATACTGATGAGCTTATTGCATGGACTTTCGGGCGAGGCTGACTGCTTTAACAAAGCTATAGACACCCACAGGGACACTCAGTAATAAAATCGCCCAAGTTGTAGCAAAACCAAAATCTGGTGCGCCATAGGATATTTCGTAAATGCAGCCCACAAAGGCTATCCCTGCAACGATAGAAATAAGTAGAATTAATTGAGCCTTTATATAATCGGGTGACATAATTAGTATTCTGAATGATTAATATTTAAAATAAATTGATTGCTGATGGCTTCATAAGTAGCTGGACATAATTAAAAAGACAGAACCCAAACCTGTGGCGCACGCGCAGTGTGCGCCACAGGTTTGAGGGTATATTTAATTTCGCCTTGCTACTTAAGACTATTTTGAAAAGCCTCATCAAAAATATAGCTATCCTATTGTAAGGACTTTGCGCGTTTGGTTTGCTTTTGGGCATACATTAAAGCCCACACTACAAAAAATTTCGTGATCTCGTTTTGTTTTAACGCCTACGGAAACCGACTAAACACCTTTGGGGAAAATGGTTTTAGTTTTGCTCAAAACTTCGCGGACATCAACATTTTGCCAATTGACTCGATATAACTGCAAAGCCTCTTCTTTCCCTTTCACTTTTACAGGTTCCAATTTTTCTAAGGGAAGATTGAATTGAGAAATATGACTTTTGGTGCTTTCAGAGATGAAAACTTCACCAGCTTTAGCAGCCGTACAAATGCGGCTCGCCACATTCATCGTATCGCCAATATTGGTGTATTGAATAAGATTTTCGGAGCCAATATTACCTGCGGCGACCATGCCTGTATTTAAGCCAATGTGAATCTGGATTTGCAGATCACGTCCTTGTTCTGTCCAATCTTCGTTAAGCTGTTTCATCGCCCATTGCATAGCGATCGCGGCATTTACTGCCATGATTGCATCATCTTCCTTTTGATAGGGAGAACCCCAAACCGCTAAGAGGGCATCGGCAATATATTTCTCCAATGTGCCGCCATAGGGAAACACAATATCTTCGACCATGACCTTGAAATATTCATTTAAGAATTCCAACACCTTGCGGGGTTGCATTTGCGATGTCATTTCAGTGAAGCCGCTAATATCGGAAAATAGGGCGGTAACTTCCGTTTCGACGATGCGATTTAAGTCCCAGCCTTCCTCGATCTTTTGGCTGACCGCCGCAGGGAAAAAACGCTCTAGTTTTGTTCGACGAATCACTTCCGATTGCATACTTTTATAAAGATTGGCATTTTCGATCGCGATCGCTGCTTGATTTGCCAAACTGCTCAAAAATTCGAGATCTTCTTTGTGATAGGCATGACCTCGGGAAAGGTTATCTACATACAACACGCCGATCGCCTGATCTCTAGGTTTTAAGGGCGCACACATGGCTGCTTGAATCGATTGCTGAATAATTGATTGGGAACTATCAAAGCGGCGATCGCCTGAAGCGTCATCACTAATGATCGCGTCACCTTGTTTTAAGACAAAATTGGTAATCTTGCGGCTATAAAAATCTAAGTTGGCGGTAGATTTTGAATCACTGAATTTGTAAGCCTTTGGCTCTAGCTGCCCTGTTTTTGCATCAACTAGCAACAGTACAGCGCGATCGACTGACATGATCTTTAGCAACAGATCGAGAATCTTCTCGGGCAAAGCCGAATAGGCTTCGGGCGAAGCTAGCTCTTGGCTAACTTCCAGTAAAACTCGTAACTTTGCCGAGGTGCGCTGCGTCTCATCATTACCTGAAATCAGCAAAACCGATCCCGTCGGCTCTAGTTGCTGGTGTTGCAGTAAGTCCTGCATATTCACGCGAGATTTTTCGGGAGAGACTCGCATTAAGATCGATAAGCCTGAGTTCGCATTGGCGGGAACTTGAGAGCCACTAGTATTAGACTCAGAATTAGCTTCATCCACTAAACGAAAAATAACGCTACCAAATTGTACAAAATCGCCATGATTTAACTTTTGTTGGACAATTTTGGTTTGATTAACGAATGTGCCATTGCTGCTATTGAGATCGGTAACGTAGATCCCCCTGTCTGTCACTTGAATTTCGGCATGATGACGAGATAGGCTACGGGCATCATCTTCAACCACAATACTGTTATCTAGTCCGCGCCCAATCGTATTTACGCCCTGTCGGAGATCGCAAACACGTTCTTGGGGAGTTCCTTGATTTTGAATAATGTATGCCATACCTTATACCTGCTGCAATTTAATCAAGGATCAATTTTGATGACATCGCTTCGCCATGTCATCAAAATTGATCCTTGGATTTTTGATTCGCTAATTCCACTACAGAAGCCCCGCGAACATTCTTATATCATTCATAATAAAATTAACAGCATTATTACATTTTTATCCATGTCTCCAACTACGCTAGAAGTACAATCTCAAGCTCAGGTAGATGCTATTTCTGCTCCTGACGCGATCGCTGAGTTTAATCAATATGTGATGAGTACCTATGCTCGCTTTCCGATCGCCCTCGAGCGTGGAGAAGGCTGTCGGGTATGGGACAGCACGGGCAAGGAATATTTAGATTTTGTGGCGGGTATTGCTACTTGTACGTTGGGACACGCACATCCTGCCATGGTTAAAGCGGTAACTGAGCAGATCCAAACCCTGCACCATGCCTCTAATTTGTTTTATTTTGCGCCCCAAGGTCAATTGGCTAAATGGCTTGTCCAAAATTCCTGCGCTGACAAAGCTTTTTTCTGTAATTCTGGCGCAGAGGCTAACGAAGGCGCGATCAAGTTGGCGCGGAAATATGCCCATACCAAGCTCGGCATTGATGAGCCTGTAATTTTGACTGCTAATGCAAGTTTTCACGGACGGACTTTAGCCACGGTAACCGCCACAGGTCAGCCCAAATATCATAAAAACTTTGCTCCTCTAGTTGCAGGATTTGACTACATTCCCTACAACGACATTGCTGCTCTCGAAGCTGCGGTTAAAAAATACGAAGGCAGACTGGCGGCGATCATGCTCGAACCACTGCAAGGCGAAGGTGGTGTCAACCCCGGCGATCGCGCCTATTTTGCCCGTGTCCGCGAACTCTGCGACGAAACCAAAGCTCTGCTGATCATTGATGAAGTGCAAGTAGGCATGGGACGCAGTGGAATGCTCTGGGGCTATGAAAATCTGGGGATTCAGCCCGATGTATTTACCTCCGCGAAGGGCTTGGGCGGCGGGATTCCCATTGGCGCGATGATGTGCAAATCCACTTGCGATGTGTTTGAGGCGGGGGATCATGCCAGTACCTTTGGCGGTAATCCCTTTGCCTGTGCGGTGGCTCTCGCAGTGAGTGGGACGATGGTTAAGGATAATCTGATTGCCAACGCTAGAGAACGCGGTCAACAACTGCGAACTGGTTTGCAAGCTATTTGCGATCGCTATCCCCAGCATCTCGCCTCCGTGCGTGGATGGGGCTTAATTGATGGCTTAGTGCTTCAAGAATCTAGCAATATTCAGGCTCGCGATGTGGTTGCCTCAGGGATCGAGCATGGTTTATTGCTTGTGCCTGCGGGTGTGAAGGTGGTGCGCTTTGTGCCACCCCTAACGGTTTCTGCTGCCGAGATCGATCAAGCTCTCGCCATTGTCGAACAGGCGATCGCCGCCTTTGAAGCTTAATCAAGTTTTCCTAAATCATTAAAGGTGGGGCAAAGCGCCGCCTTTAATCAAGACAAAAGCCTCGCTTAGCGAGGCTTTTGTCTTGAGAACTAGAAAAAACAAGAAATTGTCGTTACAAACTTGCCTGACCGTGATATCCTTTCTGCCATCATTTGCCAATAAATTTCTCATAAAAATTTTCCTTCAGGCTTGATTGGTATAGAGGAGTCCCATGAATTGCTTTAAGAGCGCCAAAATCCACAGTGCGAAAATCGCGATCGCCACCACGCTTTTGACGCAAATAGCCGCACAGGTATTTAGTTATGCCTTGCCTACCCAGTGGCAAGCCATGCCTTCGGCGATCGCCTTACCCGGACAACCTCCTGAACAAGTTATCGATTGGATCAAAGGAAATCCCGCCCTCCGCCCCGCCCTCGGTGAAAGATTGTTAGTCCGCAAAAGTGACACTCCCTCTAGGCGCTTTCAGTTTCAAGCCAGTGTGGTACTCCCCGGAATTGCTGAAATCCAAGGCTCGGCGAGGGTAATTCGCAGTGAGCAGATCAAGTTTTTTGACATTATCAACGGTGTGACTAGATCGCGCCTTGAAGAATCCTTGCGATCAATCTATGGCCCCGAAATTATGCGTGACTATGCCAAGGCTCAGAAGGTCTATGCCTATCCCACGGCGGCGATGGTGCGGCGATCGCAAGCTAAAAATGCTTCACCGTTGTTAGCCGCCTTGCAGGGAGAACTTCGCAAGGGCAAAAAATATGGCTATTGGGTGGAAGTTCTGCAAAATGGCAAAGGTAGTGCCAATTCTGGACAAATTACGGTATTTGAATTAGACAGCTTGCCAAAATTAGAACAAGAACTTCGCAAGCGCGAAGATTTTTAAATACAGCAAAGCAAGAGTTAGCCAGTACAAACCAAAACCCAAAAAGCGAGTTGCGGCGCTTCGCGCCGCAACTCGCTTTTTGGGTTTTATGTCCTCAGCAAAACTTACATTGCTATAAAAAAGCCTCGCTTCGCGAGGCTTTTTTATTTAGAGAAACCAGCCGTAGCTGTGTAAACCTTTACCAAGGAGATTTACGCCTAGATAGCAAGTCCACACTACTAATAAACCAACGCTAGCTAAAATTGCAGGTTTGCGTCCTTGCCAACCTTTGGTAATGCGCGTATGCAAATAGGCGGCAAACACTAGCCATGTAATCAATGACCAAGTTTCCTTAGGGTCCCAACTCCAATAGGAACCCCATGCTTCATTTGCCCATACGCCACCCGCGATGATCCCGATCGTCAAGAGGGGAAAGCCTAAGCCGATCGCCCGATAGCTCAGATTGTCGAGAGTCTCGCCAAGGGTGAGGCGGCGCAAAGATAGCGGTTTAGTTGTCGATCTTGTTTGCGTAGCGATCGCCTCCGCTGTTAAGGTGGTGCTATTTGTTGAATTTAAAGCACTACCCATACTTTCAACGGCAAAAGCAGCAAAAGTATTTGAGGAATTGCTCTCAGGGTTTGTAGCAATGCTCCGCATGTTTGTGCCAAAGGAGCTACCCTGTAGCACTACTTCCTGACCGCGAGTAACAATCAAAAAGGCGATCGCTAAAATACTGCCTGTCATCAAAGCCGCATAGCTCAGCAACATCACTGTCACATGCATCATTAACCAATTCGACTTCAGCGCAGGAACTAATGGCTCTGATACTTGCATCCCTGCGGGTAAAGCAAGCGCTGCAAAAGCCGTAATCCCCATCGCCACAGGTGCAGTAAAAGCACCGATGAGTCGCTTAGCATTGTCATTGGCGCTGGTTTTGCCAATGCTATTCACGACAATATGCATGGTGGTCATGCCCCATGCTAAGAAAAATAGCGATTCGTAAAGATTGCTCAGGGGGAAATAGCCAGCATCAATCCAACGCGCTCCCAGTAAGGTGGCAATACAAAGATTGGCGATCGCCATACCTGCATTTCCTAGCGATCGTAAGTAGGGTAGGTTTGGGAACGCCACATGCACCCAAAATACCAGCATAGTTGCAAAAAGGATGGCAAATGATGAGTTATCCAGTAAGTTCTGAAGCGCGACGAGTTGCATTCAGGCAATTCTCCAGCAATTTTTAGAATGTGTTATGGTTTGATTTTTAAAAGTGCATTTTCTATGCGTTTTTATTGTAAGCGATGTTGATAAGCCTTACCATTCGCCCCTTAAAGTCCCAAAAATCCCGCAGGTGAGAATCCCAGCTTTTGAAGATGGAAGAATATTTACAAGTTAGTGCAGTTATTGATTGGCAACATCCTGAAATCATTAAATGCGCCCATCAGATCGCCTTGGGACATCAAACACCAGAGGCGATCGCCAAGGCTTGTTTTGAATGGGTACGCGATGAAATTTGCCATAGCGTTGACTATCAAATGAACCCTGTGACTTGTCGAGCATCAGATGTACTAAAACACAAAACAGGTTATTGCTATGCCAAGAGCCATCTCCTCGCGGCTCTCCTCCGAGCTAATCAGATTCCCGCAGGATTTTGTTATCAGAGATTAAGCATTGATGATCAAGGCGCTCCCTATAGTTTGCATGGGTTTAATGCGATCTATTTACCTGAATTTGGTTGGTATAGAGTGGATGCTAGAGGTAACAAAGTTGGAATCAACACGCAATTCACACCGCCCGATGAACAACTAGCTTTTAAAACCCAGTTCCCCGAAGAAGCAAATTTTCCTGCTATTCTTGCCGAACCATTACCGTTAGTTGTAGAGTCACTGCAAGCCCAAACTACATGGGATGATATGCTGCGTCATCTTCCAGATATATCGCTAGATGCTGCCCAAAACTACGGACTGTTGAGCATGACCTTAAATTACCGATCGCTACCTGAACAGTTACCCAATCCCAATGCCCAAGGTGCGATCGTTGCCCTGCATGGATGGGGAGCCAACTGTGATGATTTAGTATCTCTAACTCCGTTGATCAATTTGCCCAACTATCAATGGATTTTTCCTGAAGCTCCCTTTGATCATCCAATGCCCAATGGCAAGATGTGGTATGACCTCCAAAATCTTGATACGGATGGCTTAGCCAAAAGCTGTGAATTACTCAGTCAGTTCCTTGAGGATTTACCATCACTAACGGGAATACCGCTAGAAAAGACCTTTCTCTTAGGCTTCTCCCAAGGCGGCGCAATGACTTTGGATGTGGGGTTAGTCTTTCCCTTGGCAGGGCTAATTGCGCTAAGCGGTTATCTACACATTGCCGAAGAGGAGTTGCAAGAATTAGCAGATGAGGCTTTCCCACCAATTTTGATCGCTCACGGTACGCTCGATCCTGTAGTTCCCATTAGTGCAGCGCGGAATAGCCAAAAGGTATTTGAAAGCTTAGGCGCAACGGTCGAGTATGAAGAGTACGAGATGCATCATGAGATTCTGCCCGAAACCTGCGATCGCATTCACCAGTTTGTCCTAGACCATCAATAAAAAAGGCGGCGCATCGCGCCGCCTTTTTTATTGATGGGAGTTATGTCTCAAACTGAGGCATTTCTAGGGCAATGGGGGATAGGTCGAGCTGAACTGCCGATTGCTTGACCCTAGCGGCAAAGGCAAGGGGATCGAGATCAAACTGCTCGAATAGTTCGCGTCCTCGGATGCAGCGCATTTCAGGATTTTCGGCTGCGCCACTGACGACCCACATCACAAAGTCTTTATTGCTGCGAGCATTTTCAATCTCGATCGCCGAAATTGCAAAGGACTGGCGATCGCTGGTAAAGCTTTTAATCACGATGGCTTCGCTTAGGTCATTTTTATGACATTCGAGGTCATAGCCGCATTGGGATTTATCGACGGAGCGCACCATCCAGCCGTCACGCATATACTGAGCCATCACCGAGATCATCGCCAATTTTTCGGCAGTGCTAGGGTCTTCGATGGAGAAGGGAATGGGCTTTTCGACGACTCTTTCGACGACGCGATCAACCACTTTTTCCACCACGCGATCGACCACCTTCTCGACCTCCACGAGCTTCTCTACCTCAACTATTTTCTCGACTTCAATAATTCTTTCGACTTCAATAACCTTCTCAACTTCCACGATTTTTTCGACTTCGACAATCTTTTCCACTTCGATCGTTTTTTCGACTTCGATAATTTTGGCGACTGGCTCAGGAGCGATCGCGATCGCCTCGTCAGAAGTCGCAAAAGCCGCGATCGCCTCATCCCTAGAAATGGGTGTGACAATTGGCTCCAGTGCTTCGGTGGCGATGGTAGGCGCAGCGATGATCAGGTCACTGGTTTCGTCATCCTCCACAACCATGGGTTTAGAAGAGGTTAAGGCTTCGGGTGCTGCTTCCGTTGGGCTTTCCGATGGCGCGATCGCATAGGCGCTTCTAGGCTTCGCTTTAGGCAAAGAATCGATCGCCAAGGTTTCTAGAAACTCTTTAGCTTTTCTTGCCTTATCGGGCTTGCCTTGGGTTTGATAAAGCACGATCGCCTTACGCAGATCGTCACCAGCAAGGGTTTCATCGGCAATGTTGGGCTGGGAATAGGTCAAGCCGCGATAGTAATAGGCATCGACATTACTAGGCTGTAGCTCGATCGCATGGCTAAAGTCGCGAATGGCTTCGGCATATTCCTTGAGAATGTAATGCGATCGCCCGCGCCGAAATACCGCAAGGTCGCGATTGGGATCAAGTTCAAGGGTGCGCGTAAAGCAAGCGATCGCCTGTTCGTAACTTTTGAGCTTGAGATAGGTATTGCCCAAGGACATATGCGCGTCGGCATAGTTGGGATCAATCTCGATCGCCGCCTGAAAATCCGCTAGAGCCTGCTGCAATTGCGACAGCAAAAAGTTAATTTCTCCCCGTTTGTAATAGGCGAGTCTTGCCTTATCGGGACGCATGGAGATCGCCTTGCCATAGTCGCCCACAGCCTTGGCATATTCTCGCAAATTCACATGGGCATCCCCTAAGCCCAGATATGCTTTTACAAAATTAGGATTAAGTTTCAGAGCTTGGCGAAAGGACTCTAGCGCATCCTGTGGAAAACCTTGCTGAATATCCTCTAAGCCCCATCGGTAATAGACATCGACGAGGCTAATCCCTTTCCCTGCCCGAAAAGCCTTTTGGGTTTGGCGTTCCCACTCGCGATCGAGCATCCGCACATATTCGTCCCGAAATACCCCCGCATCACTCTGCGGCTCAAGGGGCATCCCCTGAAAATGGGGCAACTGCCGTAGATAATCCGTCCTTAAAGGTTCATCAAAACTTACACAAGCATCCCAAGCCACCCACACCCGCAAATTATTTGCCTGAGAGTCGATGTCGTAGGCTTCGCTGAGTTCGCGATAACGCGCCGATCGCAGTTTAAGTTGATATTCGCGATCGGCGGGGACAACGGTTCCCGATGCAAAATAGCCCTGATTAGCGCTGCCAATCCGTTTGAAATAGGCGCGATCGCCTACTTTAAGGGTTTGAATATTGCCGCAATTCCACGTAACGATATACTGCTCCCCCTCCGAGATATCGGCGATCGCTTCACGAATGAAATCGCGAATCTCAGGCTCGGTCTGCTCGTTACACAGAAAAATTCTTGTGACCATAGGGCTATTATCTTACGTTTGCACTGATTGTATCTAGAAAATAGAGGGAGCGCTTAGCGCTCCCTCTATTTTCTCAAATTTAGTTGCTCAAATTTGGGCGTAAACGAGATCAGGGCGTAAATCCCGCGCTCCATTTAAGTAAATATGCTTGATTTGATGTTGCTCAAGGGGTGTATTCACATGAATTAAGACACGAATACATCGCTCTAAGCTGCCCTTGACGTACATTTGCTGCACATCCAAAAGCGGCACATGCTCCCATTGCGATCGCGATCGGGCGATTTTGGCAGGAAATACCACATCAATATCCGTTGTTGCTGAAAAGGTGGCACTTACAATTTCACGCGGATCAATATCATTTTGTGCTTCGATCTCTTCCATAAGCTCTAGCACAGCCCTCTCTAGGGCTTCGTAAGTATTAGCTTCAACTGTTGTTGCACCACGAACGCCACGTACACGCCAACCCACGTTTTACACCATCCGTACTGTATGTAAGTAATCTCGATTGTTAATCATATCTATGATCTCTTAACCTACCCCTAAAAGACAATATTAAGTTAATTGCGATCTAAAAAATTCAAAAAGACTGAAATATAGCTATTCACTTCTCCACCAAGGATTAGAGTGGCGGCGCATCGCGCCGCCACTCTAATCCTTGGTGGAGAAGTCTATTTTCCCCTCAAGAAATAGCTGTGGTTAACCCAAGAAGACGAGTTGCGGCGCTTCGCGCCGCAACTCGTCTTCTGGTTTTGTGTCCAAGACTGACCACCGCTATATTTTTTCGGTGAGAAGGAAGTAGAGTAAAAACAGATGTGGGAAGCTTGCCCCACATCTGTTTTTACTCTAGCTAGATCTATGACCGACATTTTTAAAGTTTCGCCATTAATTCGGATTACGTTACTCTTGCTTTATGTTGCGCTTACGGCTCCTCTGCCATTTTTGAGCAACTTTACCCATGCGGCGGTTCCTGCATCATGGTTGAGCCTTGGCTTAGCGATCGGCTTTGTGTTTTTGTATGGGGCGCTAAGCGATCGCGTAATTTTAAATGATGAAGGAATTCAGCTGGTCTATCCGCGATGGTTTCCTAGTTTTTTGCGGAAGGGTTGGTCATTGGCTTGGGAAGATATCAAGGCGTTAAAGCCCAGAATTACGGGACAGGGGGGGATTGTCTATTATTTTGTTAGCAAAAATTCTGAGGATCGGGCTTATTTACTACCGATGCGCGTAGTCGGCTTTGCGCGACTGGTGGAAAAGGTGCAGGAACGCACAGGGATTGATACTCGCGATGTGCGTCCCCTTGCTCAACCTTGGATGTATCTAATTTTGTTAGTGTTTACCTTGCTGTTGCTATTGATGGATAGCTGGACAATCTATACCGCCTTAACCTTGAGCCATTAAGAGTAAAAAAGCATCGCGAAGCGATGCTTTTTTGCAAGAACAAGGAAACCTCGCTACGCGAGGTTTCCTTGTTCTTAAACTAAACCGAAAGGTCGATATTCTGCGTGGAGTTGGGCATTGACGATAATTGCGGTGATGCTTTCGGTGCTGTATTGGATCATTGTGGCGATCGCATCATCAAAATGATTAGGCTCAGCATGGGTCAAAGTAATAATCCCGATCGCATCAATGCCGTAAATAAGAGGAACTGCGATCGCTGATCTTGCATCGTAGGGCTGATCGGGAAACTGCACCCAGCGATCGTCCATCATCGCATCGTAAATGATTCCAATTTGGCGATGGCGCAACGCCCAACCCGCCAGACCATCATCTAAGACCTTGGTAATTACTGTGTCCTTAAGATCGCGGGTAACTGGACCCCGCGCCAAAATACTTTCTTGAATTACACCATCTTCATCGATCAAAAAAATGCTGCCTTCTGCCGCATCGGTCGTGGAGACAAGAGTTTCTAAAGTATTTTTAAGGGTGGTTTTGAGAATGAGGCGACCGCTAACTGACTGGGCATAGGAAATAGAATTTTTGAGCAAGGCAGATTGCAATTGCAGTGCGGATTGAGCCGCCTTGAGCAAAGTTGGCTCATCCAATCGCCCATCAAAAGGAGAAACATTCAAACGCTGATATGTTGACTGGTCTTGGATATTGCTCGTTTTAGCATTCATGGACGATTTCCATATAAATTGCCAATCTGGCACTTGTGTGATATAAATCTTAGCCTAAATTCCCTCACGAATCGCACCTATGAATGACACAGTAAATTCTCTAGCGAATCCCACTGAAAATATGACAGTCAAGCTCCAGCAGGAAATAAGTTTACTCAAGGTCGAGCTAGAACAAAAGGATCTGCTAGTGCAGCAGCTATCCGAAGAACTTTTTCGCTTGGTGAAGGGAAATACGGCTTTTTTGCCTAACCCAGAGGTGCATGAGCAGCATTCTGAGGAGATGCGCTTTTTGGAGCAGAAGTTGGCGGCTGTCGAAAACCAATTAATGCTCTCAAGGGTACAAATCCAAGAGCGCGATCGCGAAGCGGTGGAATTACGTCAAACGATCCAAGAAATGACAGATCGCAATCGAATGCTCGAGCAAGTAGTGCAGGAATTGCCCAATATTTATCGCGCCAAGTTTGCGGAGCGCATCGTGCCAATCAAGCAAAAAATCGAGGCTCTGCAAAAGGAAAACCGCCAGCTACACATCGAGCTACAAAGTCTCAGTTTCCGCCTCTCAGGTCGCACCCGTCGCCCCTCTAGCCAACAACAACGCCTAGAGCTACCCAGAGTCATGCCAGCGATCGGCTAATACTAAATTAAGAAATGGCGTAGCCATTTCTTAATTTAAAAAATTTACTGGATTTGGTTTAAATCCCAAAAAAGAGAGAGGCGGCGCGAAGCGCCGCCTCTCTCTTTTTTGCAATGTTGTGCTAGTGCCAAGGCAATAAAAAAGCTCCGCGTTGCAGAGCTTTTTTATTATCAAAAGTCCTGCGCCGCAGAACTTTTTAAATTAGGATTGTTCGTCAAGCTCAACTTTCTGATTGCGCTTTCTAAGCTTATTAGCCAAGAATAAACCACCCAATACAGCTACACCACCCGAAGCCTCAAACTCAAAAGGCACAGCAGTTGCACTAGCAATGAAGCGTGCATCGGTTGGGTTAGCAGCTCTAATTGTTAAATCTGTACCTGTAGATGTGTAAGCATTGCCGAAACCATAGGCTTCATTATTTATAATTACAGTCTGTCCTGTCCTACGAGCATTAAATACAGCAAAGTATTGCGTACCAGTTGATAACTCAGTAGTTGATGTAAAGTTGAAAGTCAGACTTCCGAGCCCAGAACCACCCGCAAAAGCTGTATCGTTTGTTGTGGAAGTAACACTAGTGCTTCCAAATAGCGAACCAGCACCAGTACCAGATACAGTCCCAGGTAAAGTGTCGTATATGAAGAGAGTACCTGTCGCAGTTGGAGAAGCAACACTAAACAAAAATTTAATAGATTGTAAAGTCGCCCTAGGTTTGCCACCTAAATCCGCTGGGTTAATCTGAAACCCTTGAGCAATAATGGTGAAACCATTATTGTTACCCGCAATAGACGTGGAGTTACCGAAGGTAAAAGAATAGGCATTTTCAGGATTTGCTGAGATGG
Organism: Pseudanabaena sp. FACHB-1998; assembly: GCF_014696355.1. Lineage (GTDB taxonomy): Bacteria > Cyanobacteriota > Cyanobacteriia > Pseudanabaenales > Pseudanabaenaceae > Pseudanabaena. The sequence continues at coordinate 115,620 of NZ_JACJQA010000006.1, forward strand.
CGGCGGCAAAGCCGATAGCCGTCACCAGAGAATATGTAGATATTTTGTTGAGGAGCTTCATGTTATGACCCACACCCATGTAGTTTTTGATTTTATTTTTGACAGTATGCTAGCACGGATAATCAGCTAACATTCGTAGTTATTTAAGAAAGTTTAGAGTTGTTAGTTGATTTATTTAGCGACTAGTTTGATCTAAACACGAGCTTACCTTATCAACAACTACTAAAGGTGTCATAAGTAACACACAAGCTGGAGTGACTTTGAGGAGAGATTCAGCATTTTAACGTAGATTATCTTTACAAAAGTTATTCTTGTCCAAGTGTTTATACCAATGGGAATGCTCTGCCCAAAACCTCATAACGCAGGGACAATAAATTCACAAAAGCTGAGAGGGCTTAGCATTTGCAGATCAGGATTACTGTGATGAGTTTTAAAATTGTGGCGCAAATGCTAAGCCCCTACAGTCCTAGGTTCTAATGATTAGGAAACTTTATGGACTGTATTTTGAGATGTAATAAATCCCTAAATGCTCACGTAAACACTAGATTTAGAGCTATTTAATCGGAAGGAGCTTATTTTTAGTCAATTTTTAAATTAGGGGCAAAGACTTATCAAAATATGGAGAGCATTAACTTTTTCTGTAGAATTAACTAGAAAGGCTACAGCTTTAGAAGTTTTTTAACGATCGCGATGATTGCACCAAGCGATCGTCATCCCTAGTTAAAAGTAATTAAAAGTTTTTGAGCATATTTTTTACATTTCAAATGACAATCAAATTTTGAGGAAAGCAAAGCATGAGTACAACTAACGAAGCGAAAGCAGAAACTAGCAAGCCCGAAGAAAAAACATCTCGACCTACCAAAGCGAAGTCAGAAGCTGAAACCACCGCAAAAACTGGTACTGTGGACATCTCTGCGTTGGCTGTGAAAGAAGAATCAAAGCCCGTAGCCGCATCCATCGAACAAAAAGGTTCATTAATTGTGACTGAAACTCTTAAACATTATGGCGATCGCCCCATTGTCGATGGTGGCTTTCGTGCTGTTGAGTACTTCAACAGTTCGGGTGAACGTCCGATCGAAGCTAGCAAATTAGCAATTAGCAGCACCTACACCACTATGGGCGGCGAGCGTCCTATTACCAACAGTGGCGTACATGTGACCAGCACATTTATGTCCTCTGGTGAGCGTCCTGTGGTCGAAGATGGCTTTGTAATTGTGGATAAGTATTACATCGCTGGTGAGCGTCCTGTGGGTTCCGCAGGCTTAGTAGTTAGTGACACCTACTCCCAAATGGGTGGCACAAGACCAGTTGCATCTAACGAGATCGACAATGTTGGGTTGATGGGTTATATCGACTAATAGCTTTTTATTTGTCCAGCCACGGACAACCATAAAACCCAAAAGAGAGTTGCAGCGCTTTGCGCTGCAACTCTCTTTTAGGTTTTATGGTATTACAGCTATAAAGGTGTAAATTCAAAGTGGTGCGATTTTTGCGATTTTTGAAGATCTGATGGATACAAAACTGACCGCGTTAAAAGATAAGTTGTTTTCAGGTAAAGAGGCAAATCAATTACCTGCGATCGCCGAATTAGCAAACCTTGGAGAAGAAGGCTTACAGGTTTTGGATGAGTTTATCCAATCCCGCAAGGCTGCCAATACTGAAGTGACATGGATCGATGGCAAAATCCATCAAACCCTACTGCAAAGCGATTTACCCCAAGCGATCGACCTCGCCCAGACCCATTATCCTCAGGGGGTGGTAACTTTGCGATCGGAAAAGGGGATTGACTATCAAGAAATTCAAACTTTGCTAGCAAAACAGGACTTTGAGGAAGCCGATCGCCTGACTAGCAAGAAACTATGTGAAGCTGCGAGTGCTGATGCTTTGAAGCGAGGTTGGCTTTATTTCACCGAAGCAAAATTAATCCCCATTAGTGATTTACAAACGATTAATCAGCTTTGGTTAGTGTATTCCGAAGGTAAATTTGGTTTTTCGGTACAACGCAAAATCTGGTTTAGCTTGGGCAAGGGCTGGGAAAAGTTTTGGTTAAAAATCGGCTGGAAAAAAGATGGCTCCTTTACCCGTTATCCCAATGAGTTTATCTGGAGTCTTGACGCACCAAGGGGACATTTGCCGCTTTCTAATCAATTGCGCGGCAATAAAACCATGCAAGCCATTTTTTCTCATCCCGCTTGGTAATATCGCTTAAAACCCCAATATTATGGCGTTAATATATTTGACACACCAAATATCTAGAACCCCCTCTAACTCCCCCTTGGAAGGGGGAGAACTCAGACTTCCCCCCTTTCAAGGGGGGACTGAGGGGGGTAAGAATTTGTAAAGTGCGTCAAGTATATTAACCCCAATATTATTAGGCAGCGTTTCCCTCTGCCTCTCTCTTTTAGAATTATTAAGTCTTAGGTAACTGGATTAATTAAAGCTTGTATCATAGCTAAAACTAGCCCAATTGACTAAAGGCGGCGACAAATGCAGAAAAGAATGACTGTAAAGCTCCCGATCGCCAAAATTCTAGACACTGGTACAAGGGGTTTAGCCGTAACCGCCATTACTGGCTATCAGAGATTTATTTCACCACACAAAGGTTTTTCCTGCGCCCATCGGGTTTTGTATGGTTGCGACTCCTGTTCGCAATACTTTAAGCGCGTAATTGCTGAAGAGGGAATTTTTACAGCGATCGCCAATGCTAAGGGACGTTTCCGAGAATGTCGGGAAGCCAATGAAATTTTAAAAATGCGCCGAGCCGAGCGTAGGGCAAGGTGTCGCCAAAATTGCCGCAATCCCCAGCCAGAGAATAAGCTAGAGCCTAATTATTCTGCTAGTCGGGACTATCGCTATGCTCAGGCTAAGCAGACTAGAGGGCAGCGGATTTTAGCGATCGATTCCAACTCTGATAATTCTGAGCCACCTTCTAAACAGCCAGATAATTTTTTGGATGATTTTGAAGACTTTAAGGACTTTAAAGATTTACCTGATTTTGATAGTGATCTAGAACCGCAAGGACTGGACGATCTTCTTAATTCCAATAGTTCGGAAGAGTCTGATAGTTCAGAAGAGTTAGGTGATTCTGATAATCCTCAAAGTCCCAATCCTCTGGGCGGTTCGCAATGGGCAAAAAAAAGGCGATCGCAAGCCAACAACAGTGATGCTAATGCTTCTAGTAATAACAATTGCAATGACTGTGCTGACTGCGCCAATTGTGCGGATGCGCTGGATGTGATTAATGTGATCCCCAGTAATTGCGGCGATGAAAGAAATTGTGACAATCCCTTAGATGGTTGCAGTCCTGATCTAAATTGTGGTGATGCCGACTGCCTATCGGGAATGGATTGCAGTGGATGTGATTTGGGAGGGGCTGATTGCAGTGGTTGTGGTGATTGCGGTAGCTGTGGTTAGGTTTTAGAGCCTTTGAGGGAGGGTTTGCATTGCCAAATCTCTCTCAAAGCTCCTACTAATCCCTCGTTAGAAAAGGAAGATATCATTTAAAGATAATGCGATCGCCTATTTCGTAAGAGCCAATAATTATGAGTCAACAACCAATAACCATAGAAGATATCTACGCAATCTTTAGTAGATCACGCGAGGAATTTCAAGAAGAGCTTCGCATCTCTCGCCTAGAGTACGACAGGAGAGCGGCTGAAGCTGATAAAAGATCGGCTGAAGCTGACAAAAGAGCGGCTGAGCTAGATAAATCACTTGACAAACTTAGAAAATCAGTAGCTGAGACGACTCGTGCTGTTAATGGCTTAACAAGTCGTTGGGGTAGATTTGTTGAAGAGTTAGTCGAACCTGCTGTAGTTAGGCTATTTCAAGATCGCGGCATTGATGTAAAGGAAAAACATCCGAGAGTCAGCGTCAAGCGCCAAAACGTTGCTATGGAAATCGACATCTTAGTGGTCGATACAACTGATGTGGTGTTAGTGGAATGTAAATCTCGACTTTCTAAGGATGATGTCGATGAGTTTTTAGAGAAACTAGAAAAATTTAAATTAGCCTTTCCCGCCTATAAAAACTATCAAGCCTATGGTGCAGTAGCAGGTATAGAGATTAATGAAGGGGTGGATCGATATGCTTATCAAAAAGGATTATTCGTAATTCGTCCGTCAGGGGACACCGTAGAAATTGTTAATGATCAGAAATTTAAACCGATAACTTGGTAATTTGTAGCAAACCTCTAATCGATAATTGTGTATCTTGGCTTTGCCAAGATACACAATTATTTGTCGAACCCTTACGCAGTTGAGATTTTAATGATTGAGCATGATGTCCTGATTATTGGGGGTGGCTTAGCTGGCTCTAGAGCCGCCCTAGCTGTTGCCCAAAATTACCCAGAGCTAAGTGTGGGCTTAATTTCTAAGGTGCATCCGATCCGATCGCACTCCGTTGCTGCACAGGGAGGGATCGCCGCCTCACTCAAAAATGTCGATAATGACGACTGGCTCACCCATGCCTTCGATACGGTTAAGGGTTCCGATTATCTCGCCGATCAAAATGCTGTGCAAGTTTTGACCCAATCGGCTCCCGAAGTAATTATTGACTTAGAGCATTTAGGGGTTCTCTTTTCTCGCGCCGAAGATGGACGCATTTCCCAAAGACCCTTTGGCGGACATACCTATAGTCGGGCTTGCTATGCGGCGGACAAAACAGGACACGCAATTTTGCACGAATTAGTCATGAATTTATTGCGCCTAGGCGGCACGATTTACCAAGAATGGTATGTGATGCAATTAATTTATGAAGATGGGGCAAATGGCAAAGAAGTTAAGGGAGTGGTCGCCTATAGCTTAGAAACTTCGGAAATAGAAGTATTTCGCGCCAAGGCAGTTTTGATGGCGACGGGAGGCTATGGGCGCGTTTTTAATACGACTTCTAATGATCTTGCTTCCACAGGTGATGGACTTTGCTTGACCGCAAATATTGGCTTGCCTCTCCAAGATATGGAATTTGTGCAGTTCCATCCGACGGGTTTATATCCTGTGGGCGTACTGATTTCTGAGGCAGTGCGGGGTGAAGGAGCTTATTTAATTAATGATCATGGCGATCGCTTTATGGCGAATTATCCGATTAGCAAAAATCGAATGGAACTCTCGCCCCGTGACATCACCTCCCGCAATATTGCCTGTGAAATTATGGAAGGTCGCGGCATTAATGGCGGTAATTATGTGTATTTAGATGTGCGCCATCTCGGACGCGAAAAAATCCTCAGTCGCATCCCCTTTGCCCGTGAAGAAGGCTTGCGCCTAGCGGGTGTGGACTGTATCGATCATCCTTTGCCCGTGCGTCCGACCGCCCATTATTCGATGGGTGGCATTCCCACAAATATTGATTGTCAAGTGCTTGGCACAGATAGCAAGGCGATCGCGGGATTTTTTGCAGCAGGAGAAACAGCTTGTGTATCGGTACATGGCGCAAATCGGTTAGGTGCGAACTCGCTCTTAGAATGTGTGGTCTTTGGGAAGCGCGCAGGGGAAAAGGTCGGAGCCTATGTCCGCGATCGCCCTATGCCCAAAATCGATGCTCGCCCCTATATCGCCGATGCTAAGGCTAAGCTTAAGGGAATCTTGGCAAAGCAGGGTAACTCGCGCATTGCCGATATTCGTCAACAATTGCAGGACACCATGACTGAGCATTGCGGCATCTTCCGAGATGACCAAAGATTAAAAGAAGGCTTGCAAAAGCTCCAAACTATCCGCGATCGCTATGACAATGATCTTTTAGTGGACGATCGCAGCTTGACTTTTAATATGGAGCTAATGCAGGCGATCGAACTCCGTAGCCTATTCACCGTCGGCGAAATCATTATGTCCAGTGCCTTATCCCGTCAAGAAAGTCGGGGCGCACATTCTCGCGAAGACTATCCCCAACGCGATGACACTAATTACCTCAAACATACCCTCGGTTATTTAGAGGATGGCAAGGTGAAAACTAGCGATCGCCCTGTGGACATGAGCTTACAACAGCTAGATTGCGATCGCTTTACCCCTCAAGAGCGTAAATATTGATTTATCCCTCTGTGGTTGCAGACTCTAAAATGGCTAGGTCATTTTAGGGTCTGCAACCAAAAATAGAAATTTTCTATCAAACTTAATGAGCAAAGATTAACTGTGGCGATCGAAGAATTTGTAAAACGGCTAGATCAAGGTGTCGTTAGCTGGAATAAATGGCGAGAAGGTCAACCAGATCTGCGTGGTGTTGATCTCAGCGAAATTCAGCTAGAAGGAGTCGATCTATCAGGTATTGACTTGAGCATGGTCAATCTTCGTGGCGCAAGAATGCGAGAAGTTAATCTCTCCTCCGCAAACCTGCGGGGAGCCGACATGAGCATGGCAAATCTGAGGGGCATAGATCTCAGTGGTGCAAATCTGAGTGCCTCCTATCTCAGCATGATTTGCCTGAGCGAAGCTGATCTTAGCCAAGCTAATTTGTCAGGAGCAGATTTGCGTGGCTCTAACCTGAAATTAGCCCGACTAGATCGCGCCGATCTTTCCACCGCTAAGTTAAATCTATCGAGCTTGAATGGTGTGAGCATGGTGGGCGCAGTACTGATCGGGGCAAATTTAAGCCGAGCCGAACTAAGGGAAGCAAATTTGGCTGGTTCCGATTTCAGTCGGGCAAATTTGAGCGAAGCCGATTTGTCCCATAGCAATCTCAATGTTGCGGCTCTCGTAGGAACTGATTTAATTGGCGCAACGATGGTAGATATCGATCTCAGTGAGTCGAATCTCTGTCGAGCTAATTTGATTGGCGCAAATCTCTATCGGGCAAATCTATGTGGTTGCGATCTGATGGGAGCCGATCTGCGAGGAACAAATTGCAGTGAGGCATATTTCATTGGAGCGGATCTCAGTCGCGCCGATCTCAATCGAGCAGAGTTTAACAGCGCGAATCTGAGTAAAACTAACTTTTCGGGGGCAAATACCGAGACTACAGATTTCCAAGATGCGATTCTGCCCGATGTTTGGTAATCCAAACTCAAAATACAAGTAGCGGCGCTTCGCGCCGCTATTTGTATTTTGGACGGTTACAAATAGGCAGAAGGATCGATCGGTTCGCCATTGGCGCGTAATTCAAAGTGTAAATGCGGTCCAGTCGAAAATCCTGTCGAACCAACCGCCGCGATCGGTTGACCTCTTTCGACTACATCCCCATCTTTGACATATAGCTCACTACAGTGACCATACAAAGTAGTCATGCCATTGCCGTGATCGACAATTACCGCATTACCATAGCCGCCATACCAATCTGCATAAATCACTCGACCTTGGGCACTGGCATAGATCAGGCTGCCATAGTCCGCCCCAAAGTCAATACCTGAGTGAAATCGCTCTGTGCCTAAAATGGGATGTACCCGCCAACCGAAGTTGCTAGTCACGGGACCAATGGTGGGATACATCAATTGTCCTGAACCGGGGGGAAGCACTAAACCAGAATAGGGTTGCACCCTTGCCAAGATGATTTGGGATAGGCGGCGCGAGTCTTCCGCAAGGCGATCCTCGGCTTGAGAGAGCGCTTGCCGATCGCTTTTGAGGCGATCAATCGTATTTTGCTGGGCGACAACTTCGGCTTCGATGTTGGCTTTTTGATATTTCAGCTTTTGGGTAAGTAGCTCAATTTCGTTTCTTTGGGAAATAACTTGATTGCGTTGTTTTTCGACTCGCTCCGATTTTTGAGTTAAATCAGCTAAGAGTTTGCGATCGCTTTCATAGATACGTTCAATCTGACGGCGGCGATCGGCAAACTGATTGAGATTTTTGCTGCTCAGCAAGGTCACCCACCAGCGTTGCAGTTGTTGCCTTTGCAAATAGCGTAATCTTGCGGTGGTTGCGTCCCGTCTTTTGTTGAGGTCATATTCCAGTTCTTGCAGATTAAAACTTAACTTTTGTAATTGCTCTCTGGCTTGACGAATCTTTTTTTCGTTATCTTTAATTTGAGCGTCAGTCACTCTCACATTGCGTCTAAGCGCCTCTAGCCTTGATTGGGCAGGCTTAGTCAAAGCATTAATCTGTTCTTGCTGCTTTTGAATAATTTGGCGTTGCTGATCGACAAAATTTTGATAATTCTTTAACTCATCAACGGATTGAGCTTGGACAGGTTGAATTAGCAATAAGCCTATCCAGACAATCGCGATCGCTACAATCGTTATGACCACAGCCCACAATTGGGGCAAATTGGTCAGCCATTGCTTTCTAGTATTTTGCCAATTTTGCCAATAATGGCGATCGTCCATGCAGTCCACCAGATATCCACCAACTAGGGCAAGATTTTAACCGCATTTGGGTATTTATAAAAGCCGATCTCGCTTAACGTTAAGCCCATCGTTGCTGATACTACAGCGCTTTGCGCTCAAACCCAAACCAAGAGAATTTTTGAAAGTGTTGCGAAGCAACACTTTCAAAAATTCTCTTGGTGAAAAAAGCTTGCTTCGCAAGTTTTTTTATATATCGAGGTTTTAAGAAAACCCCAAGCGCTGTAAGTTAGTTTTTAACTTTTAATAACTTTCTGTATCTTTTACTACTAAACATATTCAATATATTAATTCCATGACATACTTCTATTTAGTAACCGTAAAAGCGCTGTAAGGCTTGACAACAGTAATTACTTGATTAAAAGAAGAGATAACGCCATGAAAAATGCAACCCACACCAAATCACCAACTACCAGAAATCTTAGACGCAACTCTTCTCCTCAATGTTTAGTGCCTATGCCTTCGACTTGGGTACATTTGCTAGAGCCTCCCACTAAAAGCTGTTACGACGAAGCTTTGCTAATGTGTCAATATCCTGATGGTCATTGGGCAGCATGGATTCCTGATTTTGGCGAAATCAAGTTGCATTCAGGTCAATTTTGCCGCTTAAGCTAGTCTTGCCAGAACTCAAACCCCAAAAAGCGAATGGCGGCGCTTCGCGCCGCCATTCGCTTTTTGGGGTTTAATGCAAGTAACTATAGCTACAATTGGATGTACCAAAAAAACTCATTCTAGAGAAATGAATTTTTTGGTGCATGTAATCGTTCAACTTGACATTAGCTATACAATATTTGCCATCGTATTTTGTAAATTAAAAGTTTATTTCTGGAAAAAGCCTCAAGTTTCTAGAAATATGGAGTATGGATTAGAAAATGTCTAGAAATCACACTATTCATCTTTGGATTCCCGAACTTTTCTCATCCAAAGGTGGAATACAGGTTTTTTCGGGGTTTTTCTTACAGGCTATCCACAATATATATCCCCATAGCAAGATAGGCGTTGTCCTGAAAAATGATTTAGAGAATTTAGTTAGACAAAATCGCGATCGCCTAGGTGACACTTCTAATATCCAAATTTACTGCACAGGGAAAACTCCCTCATTTCTAAAAACTCTAGTTTTTTCCCTGAAATTAATTAGCTTAGCGATCGCCCAAAAACCAGACTTAGTGATCATGACGCATCTAAATTTTGCGCCGATCGCTTGGTTTTTAAAAAATATTCTCGGCACAAAATATATTGCGATCGCTCATGGTGTAGAAGCTTGGGACATTCAAAGCTCAATCCTCAAAAAGTCGCTACATGGTGCGGATCGCATCTTTGCAGTCAGTGAGTTTACGCGCGATCGCCTCTGCCAAGAGCAAGGCTTATCACCAGCCAAAATTGAAATTTTACATAATACTTTCGATGCCGATGCTTGGAAAATTGCGCCTAAACCCCAGCACTTGTTAACAAAATATGGACTAAGAGCCGAACAAAAAATCATTCTTACCGTATCGCGCCTAGTTGCTTCCGAACAATACAAAGGCTATGACCGCTTACTAGAAGCTTTACCCATGATTCGCCAACATATCCCTGATGTGCATTATGTAATCGTCGGTAAAGGTAGCGATCGCGATCGGATTGAAAAAATAATTCAGCAAAATAATTTACAGGATTATGTGACCTTAGTGGGCTTTGTTCCCGATGAGGATTTGTGCGACTACTACAATCTCTGCGATTTATTCGCCATGCCCAGCAAAAGGGAAGGATTTGGCATCGTCTACTTAGAAGCTTTTGCCTGTGGAAAACCAACGTTGGGAGGTTGTTTAGATGGGGCGGTAGATGCTCTCTGTCATGGAGCTTTAGGGGTGTTAATCAACCCAGATGACCCTCAAGAAATATCCGAAGCAATTATAAAAATTTTAAAAAAAGAAAATGATAATCAACTAATTTATCAGCCCAATTTATTACGACAAAAAGCGATTTCTACCTTCGGATTTGAGAAATTTCAACAAACAATAGCTAATTATCTATCCAAAATATTGAACTGAACAGTGGATATCAATGGATACTCCTTCCCCTCTCAAAGAATAGATCTTATTCACTTTACAAGCCCTACTTTATAGGTTAGTAAGAGAGTACAAATTATAGCCATAATTAAAATCATTCTTCATTTAGAAAGCGTCAAGCTCTATAAATATCAAAATCGGTTTCATAATGAAAATAGTTGATATAGCATTCCTAAAGGATTTCAGAGTGCGCCTCTTCGGGACGCACGCTCTCAAATTCTTTAATTTCACAAATAAAATAGAGTTGCTGTATTAAGATTTTTTCTAAGTAAATGCATAGGATACAGAGTGAATCCATTTTAATAAGGTAGGCTTAATTTAAATAATCAAAATATCTGCTATATGTACTATTCAATAAATTTGAATTACGTTGTTAAATATAAAAATTATGAAATCAGGAAATGCTTAGTCTATTCAACTAAATCTCATTTTTACTTGGGGGAAGCCTATTTTTTCTAGGCAATATTTATAAATTATTTGCCATAAATTTTTGTCCATACCTACAAAGTCAGTTATTGCTACGAAAAGGAGAAAAGAATGTGTGGAATAGCTGGAATATTAACTAATAATTCTCAAATTGGCCTTGAAAAATACGTTCAACTTATGCAAACAGCCATTAATCATCGGGGTCCCGATGATCGTGGTATTTATCTATCTAGCGATCGCACGGTGGCGATCGCCCATACCCGACTGGCGATTCTCGATCTCAGCGAAAATGGACATCAGCCGATGCACATTGATAATCAACGCTATTGGATTACATTTAATGGAGAAATATATAACTTTCTAGAACTAATGGCGCATCTAAAAAATGAAGGAGAAACATTTTTTTCCCATACTGATACCGAGGTGATTCTCAAGTTATATGCTAAGTATGGCGAAGATTGTTTGAGTCTCATGCGGGGGATGTTTGCCTTTGCCATTTGGGATGATCTAAAAAAAGAATGTTTTATTGCTCGTGATCCACTCGGTATTAAACCCCTCTACTATTCCTATCAAAATTCCACTCTCATATTTGCCTCAGAAATTAGATCGGTTCTCTCTACGGGGCTTATTCCTAAGCAATTAAGTGCTATTGGTTTATATAGCTATTTAATTAACGGCTCTATTTCCGAACCTTATACCATCATCGAAGGCATTCAATCTTTAGAAGCGGGATGTTGGCTCAAATGGAAAGATGGAAATATTCAAAAGCATCAATATTGGGAAATCAACTTTCCATCCCAGAATAATAGCTCGGCAATCACTAAAGATGAGGCAATCCTTAAAACTAGAAATGCTTTATTTGATAGTGTAAAGCACCATTTCATTAGTGATGTTCCCGTCGGCGTATTTCTAAGCGGCGGTATTGATTCCACGGCAATTGTGGCGATCGCGAGACAGTTAGGGAATACCGACCTCCGCACCTACTCCATCGTATTTAATGAAGAAAAATGGAACGAGGGACCAATTGCGCGTCAAGTTGCCAAGGATTTTGGGACTCTCCATACTGAATATTTACTTACACCTGAGGTTGGCAAAAAACTATTGCCTGAATATTGGAAAACGCTCGATCAGCCAACTATTGATGGCTTAAATACTTTCTGTGTGTCCCAAATTGCCCATCAACATGGCATGAAAGTTGTGCTGTCTGGGCTAGGTAGTGATGAAATATTTGGAGGTTATGACACATTCCAGAAGGTTCCCAGTATTTTCCAGCAGCGCCACTCTTTTTCTTTCTTTGATGCGATTTCTAAGATCACTGGTAAGAGAATAGAAAAATTATATAGATCGCCTAAATATCGAAGACTGGGAGCTTTTCTTGCTAAAGAAAATTCCATTAAAAATTCCTATGGGCTTGCGCGAGGAGTCTTTTCAGACTGGGAAGCAATGCAACTAGTACAGTTTTATCTTGGCGAAGATCTAGGCGATCGCCTACAAAGCGAAATCACTAATTTCTCAGCGATAAATAACTATAGCTCCCTAAGTTTTCCTACCCCCGAAGATGAGGTTTCCTATCTGGAGCTGAGTCGTTATATGCGAAATCAACTTCTACGGGATAGTGATGTGATGAGCATGAAATGGGGCTTAGAATTACGTGTACCTTTTGTAGATAGTCATTTATTTAAAGAAGTTAGTCAGATCCCCGCTTCGCAACGTCTCCAAAAAAGCAAACTTCTATTAACTAGCGCTATTCCAGAAATTCCCGCATACATTACCAATCGCCGAAAACGTGGATTTACATTCCCCTTTGAGAAGTGGATTAGTGAGGATTGGGGTGATTACACAATGGATATTAAAGTCCCTCGTCAGATCCCGTTAACCCGTAAGCAATGGTATAGACGTTGGAGCCTCGTAGTTCTCCAAAATTGGTGGCAAACAATTTCCGCTTAGTTACAGTGATTTGCGCTCAAGTCTAAACCAAGAAATTTTTTGAAAGTCTTGCTTTGCAAGACTTTCAAAAAATTTCTTGGGGGGGCTTTTGCTATAGTGTATCTTTATGGCTATTGCCTAATTCCTAGCTAATAATTTTCCATGAAAGTTCTGCACGTTATTCCCTCTATAGCAGCAGTGCGCGGAGGTCCTAGTCAAGCCATCATTGAAATGGTGCGTGCTTTGCGATCGCAGGGTATTGATGCAGAGATTGCCACAACCAATGACAATGGCAAAGAACTTTTAGATGTACCTCTGTATCAACTTACAGATCAACTAGAGGAATATGCAAAGGTTCCTATTCGCTTTTTTCCACGCTTCTCGCCTGATATCAATGCAGTGCGAGAGTTTGCTTTTTCAGGAGCTTTGACCAGTTGGCTCTGGCAACATATTAAGGACTACGATTTAGTCCATGTTCATGCAATTTTTTCCTATGCGTCAACGATCGCGATGGCGATCGCTCGGCTCAAAGGTGTTCCTTACATCAATCGTCCTCTCGGACAGCTTTGTGAATGGTCTTTACAACAGAGTAAGCAGCGGAAACAAATCTATCTCAATATAATCGAACGATCAAATCTATTGCAGAGTAAATGTCTCCATTTTACTGCCGAACAGGAAAGAATAGAATTTACCCAGTTAGGATTAAATATTGATAATTTTGTGCTGCCGCATGGAGTGCATATTCCCGATTTGATTCCTAACGCTCAAGAAAAACTTCATCAAATACTTCAAATTCCCAGTCATATTCCTGTCATCTTATTTATGTCAAGGCTACATCCTAAAAAGGGTTTAGAATATCTCATCCCTGCGCTGGGCAAATTAAAGGAGCATAGTTTTGCATTAGCGATCGCAGGTAGCGGCGATCGTGATTATGTTCATCAAATCAAAGTCCTCTTAGAAACTCACGGTATCAGCGATCGCACTCATTTATTAGGCTTTGTAAAAGGCGAAACTAAATATCTTTATTTGCAAGGTGCGGATCTGTTTGCGCTCACATCCCATTCCGAGAATTTTGGCATTGCCGCGATCGAGGCTTTGGCGGCAGGTACACCTGTTCTCATTACCGATGGCGTGGCGATCGCGCCCATGGTCAAAGAACAGGCGATCGGCTATGTGACTCAACTAGATATCCAAGCGATCGCTACCACATTACAAATTTTCTTCCAAAACTTTGAGCAAAGCTCAACTCAACAACGAATAAATAGACAAAAAATTAGAAAAATAATCTCTGAAAATTACAGTTGGGAATCCATCAGCGCACAACTTGCTACAATTTACCAAGACACTATTAGAGTTTAGAAAGATAATATCTATGTCTACTAAAAATTCTACTTACGAATATGCCTACACAACTAACGATTCGGGGCATCACCATCAATACTTACTCCCTACTTTGCTTAGTTTACTAAGCGAGATTAAACAGGAGAAAAACTACAAATTACGAGTTTTAGATATTGGTTGTGGAAACGGTAGTCTTAGTAACTTGTTGGCTAAACAAGGATATGAAGTCGTCGGAATTGAAGATTCAATCTCTGGCATTGCTGCTGCTACTAAAAGTTTCCCAGAATGCAAATTTATTAATGCTAGTGTATATGATATTCCTTACGCGAAGCTAGAAGGAGAATTTGACGTTGTAATATCAACCGAAGTAATTGAACATTTAATGTATCCAAGAGAGTTAGTTAAATCTGCTAAACGATGTCTTAAACCCAATGGTAGATTAATTCTGACCACTCCCTATCATGGATATATTAAAAATTTAATTCTTGCTTTAACAGGAAAAATGGATAATCATTTTACTGCTTTATGGGATGGAGGGCATGTTAAGTTTTTTTCTGTTAAAACTTTGTCCCAAATTCTTACTGAAGAAGATTTTAGGTCTTTAAAATTTACTTTTGTTGGTCGATTTAGCTATCTATGGAAGTCGATGATAGTCTCCGCAAAATTAGGAGATTAAGAATATATATTACTGCCAAATAAGTTGTGAAAACTATAGACCTCTTTTTCTGTACTTTTATATCTTGACTGGATCGAGCTACAGATATCAAAAAAAGAAATTAGAAATTAGTTCATAGATGCTAGATAACATAACGCCATTAATTCTTACCTATAATGAGGAGCCTAATATTGGGCGAACCTTAGAACATTTAACTTGGGCTAAACGAATTGTTGTAATTGATAGTTTTAGCGAAGATATAACTCTCGAAATATTACATAAATATCCTCAAGTAGAAGTTTTTCAACGACAGTTTGATACACATACTAATCAATGGAATTATGGGCTAGAGCAGGTTAAAACCGAATGGGTGTTATCCCTAGATGCGGACTACGTTTTACCCGAAGAAATGGTTAGAGAAATACAGGAAACTCTGAAACATAAATCTTCAGAGTTTATTGATGGATATTTTGCAGGTTTTCATTATTGTGTATTTGGGAAGCCTTTAAGAGCAACTATTCTCCCTCCGCGCCAAGTTCTATTTCGGAAGCATAAATCTACCTATGTGGATGACGGACACACACAACTGTTACAAGTTAGCGGCAACTCTGGGAAACTGAAGTCCTGTATTAACCATGACGATCGCAAGTCTCTAAGTCGTTGGTTGTGGGCGCAAGATCGTTATATGAAGATTGAATCTAAAAAACTATTGAGTTTACCAACCGAGCAGTTAAGTTTTGGCGATCGCCTTCGTAAAAAGAAGGTAATCGCACCAATAGTGATTTTGCTCTACTGCTTGATTTTGAAGGGTGGTATTTTAGACGGATGGGCTGGTTGGTATTATGCTTGGCAAAGAATGCTAGCTGAGATTTTGCTAGCTATTCGCTTGATTGAACTAGAAAGAGAAATATCTTCTAAATAGGCTTTTGCAGTAAATATAGCAAAGCAAAAGTTAGTTAGTACAAACCAAAACCCAAAAAGCGAGTCGCGCCGCGACTCGCTTTTTGGGTTTTATGTCCTAAGCAAAACTTACATTGCTATAGGTAGAGGTGGGCGGCGGAGCCGCCCACCTCTACCTATTTACTGGCAAAAGGACAGTAAAACAACTACCTTTTCCTACTTCGCTCTCAACCCTGACTAGCCCTCCATGTAGCTCCGCAAGTTTTTTGACCAAATTTAGACCTAGCCCAGTTCCTGCATATTGACGACTGAGACTACTATTAATTTGTACAAAGGGTTGGAATAATTTAGCAATATCTTCTTTAGAAATCCCGATACCTGTATCACAGACTTTAAAGCATATTTCATGGGTAGTCGAAGCTTGGTTATTCTCCGATAAAGATGGATTAGAAGATTCTATTAGCTGTATTTCTAGCGTGACTGTGCCATTTTTAGGAGTGAATTTTATGGCGTTATTTAATAGATTAATTAATAGCTGTCTGATTCGACGCTCATCAATGACCAATTCGTGGGGAGATTGGGGCTGGATTAGAAGATTTAATTGAATATTTTTTTGAATGGCTTGATGTTTGACGAAGCTCAAGCTGCTATCACAAACTTGTTTCAATGGGACTGTTGTTAAGTTAAGGGTAAACCTACCTGACTCAATTTTAGCTACGTCTAAAATATCATTGATTATTTCTAGCAGATGTTTTCCACTGCTTTGAATTGTTGCTAAAGAATTTTGTTGACGTTGATTAAGTTCTCCAAAAATTTGTTCTTGTAGCCCCTCCGAAATACCCAAAATTGCATTGAGAGGCGTGCGGAGTTCGTGACTCATAGTTGCCAGAAATTCATCTTTCAGGCGAGTCAGTCTCTCTAGTTCTTTATTAGTAGCTTTTAGTTTTTCATTACTAAGCGTGAGGGCTTCTTCAGCTTGCTTGCGAGCGCTAATATTGCGTACCAAGACAAGTACCTCATCTTCGCCGCAGGGACTGACGCGCACTTCTTCATATACCCATTCATCATATTTATGGATTTTATGTTCATAAAATTGAACTTCCCCCGTGGCGATCGCCTGATTAAATACTTTGAGTACCTCCTTTAGAGTTTTAGGCGATAAGACCTCGGAAATATGGTTTTTAACTGGTAAGAATGGTTCTTTATCGGGGACAGTAGGTAAGATGCAATCGATGCAAGTTCCATCAGGTTTCAGTCTTAGTAATAGATCGGGAATAGCATTTAAGATTTGTTGTTTGTGAGTTTCACTTTCTACAAGGGCGGCTGTGCGGTGCTGAATTCTAATTTCTAGATCTCGATTGAGACTTTGTAATTCCTGTTGAGTTGTCTTCAATTCGTTGATATTTTGGACTAAAGCAATATCATACAAAGGATTGTTTTGGGAATCTTTCACTAAGGAAACACTCATTAATGTCCAAATAAAATCCCCATTTTTATGAAGAAAGCGTTTCTCAATATGAAAACTATCGATTTCATTTTTTAGGAGTTTTTGATGGTGATATAAGTCGAGTTCTAAATCATCAGGATGGGTTATATCTTGAAAATTGAGTAACTTGATATCTTCTTGAGAATATCCCAGCATGTTACAAAAATCTTGATTGACAGCTAGATGTTCGCCATTTGGATAAGCCAGAGAGATGCCTACAGCAGCATTATCAAATACATTTCTAAAGCGCATCTCTGACTCACGGAGTGCTTCTTCCGATCGCTTGCGATCGCTAATATCCCGAATAATTGTCAAAACTTCTTTTTCACTAATTTTGACGACCTGAATTTCCTCATACTGGACTTTTCCATTAATATTCCATTGTTGTTCAAAGGATTCTATTTGACCAGTCGCAATTACTGTTTGGAGAGCTTTTAGTTTTCGTTGCGCTAAATTAGCGGGTAAAACCTCTGAAAAATGTTTTCCAATTGGATCGAAACCCTTGGGTAGCAAGTCCTCTACATAATTGCTCATAAAACATTCTAAATAAATTCCCTCAGCGCTAACTCGATACATTAATTCTGGAATAGCGGTTAAGATTGCTTTTTTTTGTAACTCAGTTCGGTTTAAGCTATCTTCGGTTTTTTTGTTTCTCGCCGCGAGAATACGCTCTTGTGTGGCAAAGCCTAATATTTTCTTGCTTTCATCCACTATGGGTAGATAACCACTGCGGGAATTTGCTAATAGTTCGCTTAAAGCATCTAGATCGTGAAGTTCGGATCTTTTTACTAATTGCTCCAGAGGGGCGATCGCGTCTGCAAGTTTCAAATTTTGTAAATCTACTTGATGCTCAACTAAATGCAGCACATCCCATTTTGTTAATAATCCTACGAGTTTATCTCTATCACAGATAAAGACACATCCTGCCCTAGCTTCTCTCGATACGCGATCTCCTAAACCGAGTTTATCTAAATTAAAAGCCTGATTCATGCATCTGAGGGCATCCTGCACCGATTGCTCCCATGAAAGAACAATGGGATGGCGATCGATGGCAAGATCTATATAAATGCTTTCTGGTATTAGCATTGATTTTATCCTAGGAGAATTGGAGATGGCGGACATCCCCAAGGTAGAGGAAATAATCCTTAGTTCACTATACTGAGAAATGCTATAGCCATCCTAAAGGATTTGAGAGAGGGCGCGGAACGCTCTTTCTCAAATCCTTTAATCTCACCAATAAAATAGGATTGCTATATATTACATATAGCTGTTGACATTCTTGTTAGGACACCAAAATAAGAAGAGAGTTGCGGCGCGAAGCGCCGCAACTCTCTTCTTGGTCTAATACAAGTGACGACCACAGCCACTTAGTAATTGACTTAACGAGAGACTAAATAAACTTATGGTCGATTATGACCTTGCGGTAATTGGCATGAGTGCCAATGCGTTTAAGCTGGTAAATCTGGCTATCAAAAGCAGCGCTAGAGTTGCGTGGATATGGGATCGACAAGTTAGCGATAATTACCTAAATGTAGCTGAAGCTCATCATGTTTTCCAACAGTTAATAGTTAGTCTTAGTAATCAATTACCTTTAGAGGGGCGACCAGAAAGACAACATTTATTCGCAAATAATATTGCTCCCTTCCTGAGCAAATATAGGCTTGATGAAATATTAGAGAATATTCCCAAATCAGGCGTTGATGTGATTTTGGGAAAATGTAGATTTCGAGAAAAATTGCAAGATCTTCATGTGTTAGAGATTAACAAAGACGATCCTAAGGCGGCTCTCTCTGAAGAAAATCCATCACGACAGATATTAACAGCACATATCTATGCGATCGCCTATGACCAACCAACATTTTTGCCGAAAATCTTTGGTTTGATGGAGCATGACTATCTAACGGCAACACAGCTTTTGCAATTGCAGGATTTGCCCAATTCGATCGCAGTTTTAGGTGGTGATGCCGATGCTTGCGCGATCGCCCAGTCTCTTAACTTTTTGGGTGTGCATACTTCCTTAATTACCAATAGTTTGCATATTTTGCCCGAAGTGGACGTGGCGATCGCCCGTACCTTGCAAGCCCAACTCGAAGCCGAAGGGGTGGAAATTTATACTAATACCCAAATTACGGCGGTTAGTTATACTAAGCATCGGCGCTCCAAAATTTGGCTAGATAACCAAATCTTAGAATGCGATCGCCTGCTCATTCCCGTTGAGCCAATTGATCTAGCAATTCCTCGCGATCGGGGGATTTATCAAGTTCATAGTCAAGCGGATATTGATTTGATTTTGCAAAAAGTTTCTCAAAGAAATTCTTTCTGGAAATCAAAATCTATTTCTAAGCCTGCCATCACTTTTGTGCCAACCAATCCCCCCTTAGCGCAAATCGGCATGACCGAGTTAGCCGCCCAGCAACAAAAGCTCAAATCTATTTGTATTCTAGAAAGTGCATCGACAAATCTAGGATTATGTAAAATCATCTGTAATCATCAAGGCTTGATCCTTGGCGCAAGTATGGTGGGAGATAACGCCAAGATTGTAATTGAGGCGATTGCGATCGCCATGCAAGGCAAGGTCAAAGTTCAAGATCTTTCGATATTGGAAGATATGCAATTTTCTCGATACTCCCTTCCCAGTGAAGAATTAGCCATCCCACTCAAGAAATAGCCATGCGCGGCTTCGCCGCGCATGGCTATTTCTTGAGTGGGATGGGAATAGCACTTCGTGCTATCTATCTTAACCTCGAAATCTTTGCAATATAGAGCTATCAGGAACCGAATGAATAATCTGTTCTATGAGACTTTTGGCTCCTAATTTTCCATAGCCCTGACTGATCGCAATATCCTTAGTAATTCCATTTAAAAGTACTACTAAACTTAATCCTGTCCAGAGAATTTGCACATAGCGAGTAACTTCGTAATCAAGCCCTAAAACCCCTGACAAAGTAGCGATCGCGATAACCATAATTAACCAAACATATTGTTTTTGAATTGGATATTTACCGATTGTCCAAATAGCTAATAGACTGCTCAAAGTACCACTCACTAAAGCATCTAGCCAAAGAGCAGGAGCTAGTAAAATCGCAATTGCCTCTGATATAAATACAAAAGTGGCGATCGCTGTCGATGATTGCAATTTCTGCAAATGTCTATGGGTGACTGCTTCTTGAATTTCCAAAAGCGATCGCGACACATTTAAAGCTAGTAAAGCCTTGCCTTCAGTATTTAGTAAATCAAGAATTCGTTCCTTTAACTCTTGAGTCTCTGGCTGTGGCTTCTCCCAAACTTCTTGACTACGCCCATCACTATATTGAAGCCGAACCTTGATGGGCTTGGGATCGGCAGCTACTAAAACAATCTCTTGCGGGGAAATTAACTTCTGCATTTCAGGATTTTGCAAAGCTGCATGAATTGCTACGCGATCGCAAGTGGTGTAAAGGTCGGTTTTATTAAAAACTAGCAAAATCGGTTTGTAAAATGTTTGTAAATGGGCGATCGCCTCCTGTTCCAAGCGGGTCATATCCCCAGCAATTACAAATAAAATTAAATCGGCTTGTTTGGCAGCTTTAAGCGCTAGTTCTTCTCTCATGCCTCCACCCACTTCATCAATACCTTGGGTATCAATTAATCGTATCTGAAGCTTGCCCTTAGCTTCCCATTCGTAGACCACCACATCCTTAGTTACGCCATGAATAGCGCCAGTTTCGCTGATCTTCTGTCCTAGCAAAGCATTAATTAGCGAAGATTTGCCCCGTGATACCATGCCAAAAACTGCGATCGCGATCGTATTCTTTTCTAATTTATCCGCCAGCGTTGATAGTTGAGATAGTTCGGAATCTATTAACTCTTTTTGAAATAGATGCCGATAATTAATTAGGCGATCGCGTACTTGTAGAGGATAATCTTGCATGAAAAGGCTAGGAGGATAGATACTTGACTTGGGGACTTGCGGCTTGAACCATACATCTTATTCCATTCGCTGACTAAATATTATATAGCAATGAAATAGTAATGGCGGCGCTAAGCGCCGCCATTACTATTTTTGATAAAGAGAAAGTTCGCGTTGCGAACTTTCTCTTTTATGCATTTACTAATTCTTTCATAGGTGAAGAAAGAGCTTCTTCCAAGGGTGCGCGACCGAGACGTTCTTCTAAAATATTCATCACGGTACGACCAAAATCATCATCATCGCGTTGCCATGCTTCCATACAGACTTCTCCAAAAAAAGAACCCAAAGGTTCAGGATTCCAGAGCAGTTTCTTCGCAGTCCAAGGCATCATGCTCATGGGGTTATAACCTTCTTTGAGGATATTATTTTTTAAGGCATATTCCTCTAAATGGGTATGAGGCTGTAAACCAATAAAGAAGATCGCAGGTTCCACTTTGTCTGCACCAAAGATCGCTTCCAGTTCACGATGATAGGCGATCGTTTGCCGCACCGTTTCTAGAGTTTCATCGATGACATTAAAGGAATAGTTAACTGAAACTAATTCATTAAATCCTGCGGCTCTTAGATCGCGACAATTTTGTAAAACTGATTTGAGGTTATAGCCCATTCGCATTTTCCGAACTAGCTCCTGTGAGCCACTGGTAATGCCAATCTCGAAATAGCTCATGCCCGTATCTACCATTAATTGACAGAGGTAAGGCGTGAGATTGTCAGCACGAATATAGGCTGCCCAATGAATATCGGTCATGCCTGAAGCTTTAACCTTTTCTAATAACTCCACTGCATCATCAATGAATTTTTTGGCGGGAATAAACTGAGCATCGGTAAACCAGAAATTGCGAACTCCGCGATCGTAGAGTTGACGCATTTCCTTAATTACTTCATCGGTAGGATTGATGCGAACTTGCTTCCCTTCAATGACGGTGTAGATGCAATAACAACAGTTGTGAGGGCAACCACGTTTAGTTTGCACACCAATATAAAAGTCCCGATCGCGGAAATAGTAATTAAAATCTTCCCAGATGGATTCGATATATTCGTAATCACAGGCACTTTTTTCAATGGGTGCGGGTTGCTCGTGAATTAATCTCGCTCGAGGCTTGGTTTCACCCACTACATAACAGCGATCGCTTTCAATTTCTCGCCCTTGGACGAGGCGTTCCAGTAAAGATTCCCCTTCACCTACGGAAATAATTGTTCCCTTGGGCAAAATATTTCCGAGTTGCTCATAAAAAACACTCACTGCGCCGCCACCAATTACGGCTCTCGCTTCAGGATGATAGCGTCGCGCCCGATTTAAGCCGCGTCTAATTAATTGTGAATTGCGCCATAGCTCAGTGTAGTAAGACGTAAATAAGCGCAATCCATTTACTGCACCCCGTAATTTTTTGAATGGATTTTTGGCATAGTAAAACTCAAAGGCATTTTGGAGAGGGTTGCCACCACGTCCGCCTACTGGCGCATAGATCTGAATATCACGCCATGAAAATACTAATAAATTTGGTTGAAACTTATCGATCGCCCGATCTAGCGCCGCATAAAAATCTAGGGGTGGGACTGTCCCCAAATCAAAAATATTTTGCTGCACATGGGGCGCAACCTTATGAATATGATCGGATAGGTAAACTACGCCTATGGGAAAAATGGGATTACAGGGTAGGCGAATATAAAGAATGCGATCGCACCCCGTTAAATCAGCTGACAAATTAGCTTCAGATATTTCACCTGATGAGGTGGTGGGTTTTTTTAGGAGATCATTAGCGGACATAGGACTTTATCTCTGAGTTTTATTAATTTTTTATTATCTGGAATGTTTTTATTATTTTTTAAGACTTCCACCGCGATCGCTTAGAGCATCAATAGATACAGTTTAAGCAATAGGTCTTTACATATCTTAATTATATAGCTGTCCAACCTAGCATTGCTACAAAGCGCCAAACAAAGATGATATGAGTTGCAAGGTAACTCATATCATCTTTGTAAATACAGCCTATTGAGGCTTTGAGTAGTACAGAAATATTTTTGAAAGCGGCGCTTCGCGCCGCTTTCAAAAATATTTCTGGGGTTTAAGTCAGCGCAAAGCGCTGTATTCCTAAGTAGCTAGGCGTAATTAAATATAAAACTCCAAAACCTGTGGCGCACACTGCGCGTGCGCCACAGGTTTTGGTTCTAGTTTTTTATTTATGCCTAGCTACTTACTTACTTCCCCGTCTAAATAAATAGACATGAAAACCTAATAATTAGCTGTACGGCGCTAAGCGCCGTACAGCTAATTATTAGGTGGGAAGAGAGTAATGAAATTTTCTACAGGGTAATTTCGCAATTTTGGTGATTTTTTATACTCGTTACCAAATCACCACCCTCTATAGTGAAAATTTCACAATGTTTATAATTATGGCGCTGGCAATCAAAATAACAATTAAACAGTTTTAAGAGTTGGTAGTAGTGTTTACAATCGCTAGGTAGTCTTGAGTGATAGCTTGATGTCTAGCTTAAATTGCGAGATCATAGGCGAGCTTATAATTACCATGCTCTTAAAACACAATGACCCCACTCACTTAACTTTATTATTAAAAAGTAATTTTAATGATTAAATAGCGACAAATAAACCTCTAAAAGTCATGTTATTTTTTGATTAGTAAACTATATAAAAACGTAAGCACCTATGTCTATCCTTGACCCATTACCAGTAAATTTGCACGATAAAAAGATTGTCTGTTCCTACGTCAATGCTACTAGCAAAATCCAAATTGCCAGAATTACGGATGTACCACAGTGGTACTTTGAGAGGGTGGTATTTCCGGGGCAGAATCTAATTTTTGAGGCGATCGCCACGGCTCATGTAGAAATTCATACAGGAATGATGGCAAGTTCCATTCTTTCGGATACAATTCCCTGTGTCCAATTACAGGTAGAAGAAGCCAGTTGCGCTTTGCCAAGTTGGGTTCCCATCAGATCAATTGATGATGCCCCACTAGACACCCCAACGGAGTTACTCAATCTGCCTGAACCTGAAGTGGTCTCCTAAAAATGGATTTTTTGTCCCAACTTTATGCTCAGGTTTTCTTGCTTGGCATAAAAATGGATTTTTTGTCCCTTGATTATGTCCAATTTCTGATTGGGACGACGCTGATTTATTGGCTAGTTCCAAACCTGCAAATGCGCTTGCTAGTGATTTTGACGGCAAGCTTGATATTTTACTCATTCATTCAAGTGCAATATGTTTGGCTCTTGATTGTAATGTTGGCGATTACTTTTTGGTTAGGGGGGGAAATCCGTAAAGGAGATCAGTTTTTAAAGCAGTGGCTACTTTTTGTAGGGATATTTTTTAATGTATTGCTACTGTTTGGGTTTAAATATATTCCCTTTGTCGCAACCATAATCGGCAATATCACGGGGTTGCCCGTGGGTAGCTCACTTGCAATTTGGGCAAAGACTAATATTATTCCGCCCATTACTTTAAGCTTTTTTGTTTTTGAGTTAATTGCCTATCTCGTTGATACCTATCGCGGCAATAGTCCTGCGAGGGATTTTCTCAGTTTTGCAGCTTATAAGTTATTTTTTGCCAAGATTCTTTCTGGCCCAATTACCCGCTATCAAGAATTTCTGCCCCAAATGCTAACGCGATCGCGTCCCGTCTTACCAGATATTGCAGAAGGTGTATGGTTATTTACCTGTGGAGCTGTCAAAAAAGGAATTATTGCCGATAATATGGCACGTTTGGTCGATATCTGCTTTCGCAATACCGAACGTGCAGGAAGTATAGATCTTTGGCTAGCTTTAATTGCCTATGGGATTCAAATTTATTGCGACTTTAGTGGCTACATTGATATGGCGCGAGGTAGCGCCTTACTTTTAGGCTTCAAACTACCCCAAAACTTTGATTTCCCCTATTTTTCATCAAGTATTTCAGATTTTTGGCGACGCTGGCACATGACCCTCGGGGCTTGGATGCGGAATTATCTCTATATTCCCCTTGGCGGTTCTCGTGATGGACTGTGGCGAACTTGTCTTAACTTGATGATCATTATGCTCGTGGTCGGGATCTGGCATGGCGCAAACTGGGGCTTTATTATTTGGGGAGTTTGGCATGGGGCTGCCCTTGTGGGGCATCGACTCTGGATGGAAATTTGCTCAGTATTTGAAGGACTAAATAAAATCTGGAAGCCTCTGCCCATGAAATTTGTGGCAGTAATCATGACTCAGTTAGTGGTCTTTATAGGTTGGATTCCTTTCCGCTTGCCTAACTTAGCTGATACGAATATGTTTTTACAAAGACTATGGGGCTACCAAAGCGATCCTCAGTTTGGCGTAAAAATTTATGTGGAGTCCCTTGGTATCACAATTGGACAAATTGCTCTGTTAATGGGTGGGGTGGTGATGATGTCGTTGGTTGCCTATCAATGCGATCGCGCTAAGTGGCAATTACATTGGCAAGTGAAGTTATTTCTCGTCCCTATCAGTCTATTTTTAGTCAGTATTCTCAGCCCTGATAAGAAGCTACCCTTCATCTACTTTGATTTTTAGAATTTAGAAAAAACATAAAAAAGCGGTGCATTGCACCGCTTTTTTATGTTACTTACTTAGATTCAGTGAAGTCAGCGTCAATGACATCATCATCGCCACTTGCTGCATCACGGGTTTCGTCTTCAGGAGCCGCACCAGTTGGAGCTTCCGCACCACCTTGTTGATAGACAGAGGAGCTAAGAGCATAGAGCGCTTGCTTCAATTCTTCAGCTTGAGCGGTGATTGCTTCGTGATCATCCTTGGCAATTGATTCACGAAGAGTCTTGACCAATCCTTCGATCTTGGTCTTGTCAGCTTCAGGAACCTTGTCACCAAGATCCTTGATTTGCTTCTCAGCTTGATAAGCGAGAGAGTCAGCTTGGTTTTTCGCTTCAATGCGATCGCGCTTCTCTTTGTCAGTCGCAGAGTTGCGTTCTGCTTCATTAACCATGCGCTCCACTTCATCCTTAGGCAAGGTGGAAGCACCAGAGATCGAGATAGTTTGGACTTTACCAGTTCCCTTGTCCTTAGCGGTTACGGATAGCAAACCGTTAGCGTCGATGTCGAAGATAACTTCGATTTGAGGTACGCCACGAGGAGCAGGAGGAATACCGTCGAGACGGAAGGTTCCTAAGCTCTTGTTGTCGTTAGACATTTCACGCTCACCTTGGAGAACATGAATTTCCACATTGCTCTGTCCATCAACGGCTGTAGAGAAGACTTCCGACTTCTTGGTAGGAACAGTGGTGTTTCTAGGAATAATCTTGGTCATTACGCCGCCCAAGGTTTCGACACCGAGGGAGAGAGGAGTAACGTCAAGCAAGAGAATGTCCTTAACTTCTCCAGCCAATACACCCGCTTGCACGGCTGCACCGATCGCCACCACTTCATCAGGGTTAACGCTTTGGTTAGGCTCTTTGCCAAGAATCTTCTTAACGACTTCTTGCACCGCAGGAATACGGGTAGAACCACCAACCAGAACTACTTCATCGATCTTCGACTTGTCGATCTTGGCATCACGGATTGCTTGCTCGACAGGAATACGGCAGCGATCGATCAGGTCAGAGCAAAGCTCTTCAAACTTGGCACGGGTCAAGGTGGTGTCTAAGTGCTTAGGTCCATCTTGAGTAGCGGTGATGAATGGAAGGTTGATTTCTGTTTGAGTGACGCTCGAAAGCTCAATCTTTGCCTTTTCGGCAGCTTCAGTCAAACGTTGCAATGCTTGTTTGTCCTTGCGAAGGTCGATGCCTTCAGCCGACTGGAACTGACCAGCTAAGAAATCAACGATCTTCTTATCGAAGTCATCACCACCGAGGTGAGTGTCGCCACTGGTGGACATTACTTCAAATACACCGTCGCCAACTTCAAGGATCGATACGTCAAAAGTACCGCCGCCTAAGTCAAATACAAGAATGGTTTCGTTAGTTTTGCTATCAAGTCCGTAAGCCAAAGCTGCGGCTGTAGGCTCGTTAATAATACGGAGAACTTCAACACCTGCAATCTTGCCAGCATCTTTAGTTGCTTGACGTTGAGAGTCATTGAAATATGCAGGAACGGTGATCACTGCTTGGGTTACAGTTTCGCCGAGATACTTGCTGGCATCATCGACTAACTTACGCAAAACCTGCGAAGAAATTTCTTCAGGGGCAAATTGTTTGCCTGCGGCGGGAGCGTCAATTTTGACGTTTTCGCCAACTTTCATGACTTTGTAAGCGACTTGCTTCGATTCGCCACTAACTTCGTCATAACGGCGACCGATAAAACGCTTTACTGAATAAAAAGTGTTATCGGTGTTCATCACGGCTTGGCGCTTAGCAATTTGTCCAACTAAGCGATCGCCATTTTTGGCGTAAGCAACTACCGATGGTGTTGTACGGAAGCCTTCGGCGTTTGCAATCACCGTTGGCTTGCCCCCTTCCATGACGGCGACGACTGAGTTTGTCGTACCTAAGTCGATTCCAACTACTTTAGCCATAAGGCTTCCAACTCCTAAGTTTTGTAAATCTTTGAACTCATACAAGATTAACTACTTTTCCCGATTAGCACATCAGGGGGACTCTACCTAATTCTGTAGGGTTTACCGTACAAAACAGCCTATACAGCGTTTGTAGAGGTCAACTACCCCCTTCCCACTCAAGAAAGAGCTATGCCGCGCATAGCTCTTTCTTGGTTTTATATGCATATTTCTTCGGTGGGAAGGGAGTAGGAGCTTTTTTAGAAAACGCTAGTACAGACAGAGATATTACTAATTGATGTAAGCGATCGCAAAAACACGTTAAGATTTATGATGGCGTTTTGAGATAGCGTTTCGACTTCAGACGTTGATTTTGTTGATTTCACATTTCAGTTCTGCATTGATATTTAGATATTTATAAATTTCCTATGATTTACGAAATTTTCATGCCCGCGCTTAGTTCCACCATGACTGAAGGCAAAATCACCTCATGGGTGAAATCACCTGGGGATAAGGTGGAGAAAGGCGAAACAGTCGTGATCGTAGAATCAGACAAAGCAGATATGGATGTCGAAAGTTTTTACGAAGGCTATCTCGGTGTAATTATCACGCCCGCCGGTGAATCTGCTCCCGTTGGCTCGGCGATCGCCTATGTTGCGGAAACCAAAGAAGAAATCGAAGAAGCTAAAAAGAAGGCTGCTACAGGGAAAACAGGCACAACTACCCCTGAAACCTCCTCCCAAAAAGGTAATGAAGAACCACCTTCCAAGCTAGTTTCATCCCCTACCGCCGCCTCGACTGCATCCATTCCCGATACCGTGATCTCCTCGCCTCGAAAGGCAGCTAGTACTGTTCCATCAGGTCGTCAGATCGTATCCCCCAGAGCCAAGCGTATCGCCAAAGATAATGGCGTTGACCTCACCCAAATCGCAGGCACTGGTCCCAATGGACGCATCACCGCCGCCGATGTCGAAGCATTTTTAAGCCCCGCATCTACTCCTGCCCCTGGGGCTGCTGTGGCTGTTGCTCCAAAAGCTGCTGCTACCCCTGTTCCTGCTAAAGCTGCGTCTCCTGTTGCGTTAGGTACTTCTCAGTCCTTGACGACTTTGCAAAAGGCAGTGATCAATAACATGAATCAAAGCCTCTCAGTGCCTACATTCCGCGTGGGTTACACGATTACCACCGATGCTCTGGATGCTCTCTACAAGCAAGTCAAGTCTAAGGGCGTAACTATGACGGCTCTCTTGGCTAAAGCCGTTGCCGTAACTCTGCAAAAGCATCCTTTAGTAAATGCCAGCCTTAGCGATCGCGGTATCGAGTACAAGAGCAATATTAATGTTGCCGTTGCTGTGGCGATGGATGATGGCGGCTTGATTACGCCTGTGTTGCAAAATGCCGATCAAACAGATTTGTATACTCTCTCTCGCAATTGGAAAGGTTTAGTTGATCGCGCCCGTGCGAAGCAATTGCAACCCGAAGAATATAACTCTGGCACATTCACTATTTCTAACTTGGGTATGTTTGGCGTGGATCGCTTTGATGCGATTTTGCCTCCCGGAACTGGTGCAATTTTAGCGATCGGTGGTTCTCGTCCTCAAGTCATGGCGACTAAGGATGGCGCAATCAAGGTTGCTAATCAAATGCAAGTCAACCTCACTGCCGATCACCGTGTGATCTATGGTGCTCATGCGGCGCAGTTCTTGCAGGATCTAGCCAAGTTGATTGAAACCAATCCTCAATCTTTGACCTTGTAATATTTCTGGCTGTTTATTAAAAAGGAGGTCGTAGTACTTGATGCTACGACCTCCTTTTTGATTTGTAATCTTATCCGTAGGATGTGTTAGCGCTAGCGTAACGCATCCAAGCTTTGTTTATCGTATGTTCACGCATTGTTCATTGGCGGGTTATTTCGACTAACAGCACTCTACCTACTATATTTATAAAATTAAGTAAAATTGTTTATTGATTTTGAGTAAGTCTTAATTAACATGTGATTACTATCAAATTTCCGTGTCTGTCGTTCATTTTAAAAAAATCTAAACAATGATTAAAAAGGCATCAGAACTGCTGGAAAGCTTTATACAAGAAGAGACCAAAAAACTAAAAGAGTTTAATATGTCTCATATGCCAACACTAGGAACCGCTTATGAAGAAATTACTAAACAAGGAATTGACAGAGAATTTATAATCCCTAAAGAGCTTAATCTTAAGCTTGTATCAGGATTTATCATTATTGGCAAAGAACTTTGTCCTGAACAGATCGATTGTATGCTTGTCAATGGAGAGGGGGAAAGGTATGGTTTAACTGAACAATATATTTATCCAATTGAACAAGTTCTTTGTATATTTGAAGTCAAAAAAACTCTAAGAAAATCTGACTTTTATGATGCTTATTTTCATTTGAGTCATATTAGAAAAAAGTATGCTCAACACTATAAATTAGAGGATATCGATAATTTTAAATTACACATCTTAAGAGTAAGAAAAAGCTTCTCTCGAATTACAGGTAGGTCTGCTCCAGAAGAATTCTGTGATATTAATTGTCTTTCAAGCTGTGATCAGATGTTATTTGAATCTCTCCTTCAAGACTCATTAGCGCCTATTAGTATTATTCATGGATATGGGGGATACAAAACTCAGAGTGGTTTACGTAAAGTGTTTATCGATTTTTTAGAGGATGCAATTAAAACCAAAGAAAATAGAACAGGATTTGGGGTAGTAAGTTTTCCTTCGTTGGTTACGTCTAATGAGTTTTGTCTTGTAAAAGGAAATGGATTTCCTTTTGCACAAATTTTGAGTAAACTAAATGAAGAAGAATGGGCTGTAATATCTTCCTCTAGATATAATCCAGCTCGTATGATTCTAGAATTAATATGGACAAAAATATCCATTTATTTTGACATCAAAATGCCATGGGGTAACGACTTAGATCTAGAGATTTTAAGTCCTTTAATTATTGCTAAAGCGCATGAAGTAAATGGCTCTGCTGCTGGATGGATTTATGGAATTATAGAAATTAAAGAGGAACGGTTAAAAAGAGAAAGTTATACTCGGTGGAAACCTTATGGACTTTCTATCGCATCTATTATCGCTATTCATAACATGGCAATGAATGGGGGCTATTTATCTCTTACTGATGGAATAGATGAGTATTTATCAGAAAAATATTCTGTTGATTTTTCTGATGTCTATAATAATTTAATCAAGTCACGTGTATTCATGCGAGATGGTGACTATTTGCGCCCCATAAGTTCCTCTACTTATATAATTATTAATGAAGATGGTAGTGGATTGATATCTTCAGAAAAAGATAGGTTTGACAACTGGTGTAATGAAAACAATGTGACACCAAGTTATATGATTCTACAATTTATTGATAATGATGAATATTTAGATTCGGATAGAATAATTAACCTCAAAGAACAAGAATCAAATTTAGTTTTTATTTACTTAAAATAATTGAGTGCGTTGTCAAAATTTTTTGAGTTGTGAGGTTTTGGGCTGAGCATCTTTAAGCTTGCGCTAGAATTAAATTAAGTAACTAGGCATAAAAAAACTTAGAAAGCATAGATGTAAGATCCCCGACTTTTTTTATGAATTTGTAAATTACCTTTGCTTGAGTAGAAAAAGTCGGGGATCTGTCCATTTACAGGTTTTCTTTAATGACATACTTAGTGAATTCACGCATTAGCCGAAAATAAAGTCATGATGATCGCCACAGAAAAAGCTAAAGCTAAAATTTGGACTGATGAAGAGTTTATGGCTCTGCCTGATCATGGCGATCGCTACGAAATTATTGATGGGGAGTTGATAACTTTGGGTAACTCTGGCATGGAGCATGGGAATATCGGCATATTCCTTGGCGGCTTAATCGAAATTTTTGTCAGACAACACCGTCTTGGTGTTACCTGCGACTCAAGTACTGCTTTTAAAATGAAAGGTGGTAACAAGCGATCGCCTGATATTTCCTTTGTAAGCAAAGAACGTCTAACGGGTCTGAAACGTTTGCCCCAAGGATTTTTTGACGGTGCGCCAGATTTAGTTGTGGAAATTATTTCCCCCGGCAATACCTTTGAAGAAATTCATACCAA
Source organism: Pseudanabaena sp. FACHB-1998 (assembly GCF_014696355.1). Classification (GTDB taxonomy): domain Bacteria; phylum Cyanobacteriota; class Cyanobacteriia; order Pseudanabaenales; family Pseudanabaenaceae; genus Pseudanabaena. The sequence goes on from NZ_JACJQA010000006.1 coordinate 147,165, forward strand.
GGTTGAAGAATATTTTGCAAGCGGAACCAGATTGCTATGGATCATCCATCCCGATGAAAAATTTGTGCTGGTTTACCATAGTCCTCAACCCGATCGCTTACTGCGTGGTGATGACATTTTAGATGGCGAAGACGTAATTCCTAATTTCAAGGTTGCTCTCAGCGATTTATTTAGAACCCTAGATTTTTAATATCGAATTTTCGAGGTGAGTCGTCATGATTGCCATCCCTAAGCCTCTTGAAATAATTACAACAACTCAGGTTGATCAATCTCGACCTGTTGCCGAACAAAGGATTTGGCTAGAAAACATCAGTTGGCAAACCTTTGAGCGATTGCTGGAAGATATAGGCGATCGCCAAACACTCAAGGAATTTCGGCAATGGGTAAGCGACAATCTTAAAAAAAGCTAGAGGCTACGCTAGATTGGTTAAAAAAGCCTGTTAATATATTAAGTAATAAAAATTAACATAACTTTTTAAGATACTTTGTTTTTAAATCCTGACAAGGTTGAACTAGAGGAGCGCACCTTAGCACGTTCTACATCAACAGTTCAGGCAATATCCCTAACTGCAAATGTTACGTCTGCGTTTCCCCAATATTTATCGCAATACTTACTGGCTATCGCTTCCTTAGTGCAGCATTGGCAAGTTTGGTTTGCATCACTTTTTTTAGTATCTGTTCCCGTCTTTTTTGAAGCTCCCCTAGTGCGTTATGCCCCTTGGTTGAGCTTGATCTGTACCGTCGGTTGGCTAGCGATCGCCAAGCATCTCCAATCAGAACCTAAAACCAAAACATGGGGAAGTCTCATTTGGGGCTTTAGCCTGACATGGTTATGTGGATCTCTCTATTGGGGATGGCTACGCTGGGAACCTGCCTATCATGTGCCTGTAGAAGCTCTGGCTTTACCTTGGGCGATCTGGGCAACTCGCCAAGATTCACACCGAGTTGGCGGATGGTTTTATATCGGCTCATTATTAGGAACAACGATTACCGATTTTTATTTCTACATCACCCACCTGTTTCCCCATTGGCAAGCATTGATGCAAGTGGAGTCAGATATTAGCTTCGCTAAACCGATCCTTAAAAACGCTTTAGCTCTAGTCGAAACTCCATGGGGCATGACATGGGCTTGTGTCTTAGCTGCATTGCTCTTAATGAGTGGCAATAGAGCCATGCGATCGCCTCAGCTTGGTTACTGGGCGTTTGCTGGTGCAGTGTTAGGCACAATTTTTGTGGATTTATTATTTTTCAGTGTTGCCATATTGGGATAAAAAAAGAGTCGCTAAGCGACTCTTTTTTTATATTGCGAAAGTGCGGTACTTAACTGTTTTTTGGGAAAGTTTAGGAAATTCTGGCAAATTTAGGCAAATAAAAACCCAGCGTTGGGGCGCTGGGTGCAGTCAGTTTAAGGCTTCATTGATTAGTAGGTTAGTCGAACTAGCTACCCATTTACCTCACACGATCGGGTGAAATATTAGCGAACATTAAAATAAAATTCCAGAATTGAGTAGCGAAGCTACTCAATTCTTTTCGGAAATCTTAAAAGTGTTGGCGCTTCGCGCCAACACTTTTGAAAATTAATCCATTGGTAAGGAGTCAAATTTCTTAAATTCGCCATTCCAAGGCGCAAATAAGGGTAAAAACATCATCCCCGGAATGGCGAGAACTAGGGTAAACAAGAAAAATAGCGCCCAACCTTTACCATCACTGCCAGCGAGTAAAGGAATTTGGTTAATGCTCGACCATGTGGGCATATTGCGCTGAATAAATTGCGCTGCCTCACCAGAGAAAGGCGAAGCCAAGAGATCTCGTCCGACCGCAAAAAGACTAGAGAGGAGGGCAAACTGGGTTGCCGAAAAACTGGGATTACACAGCACCATGAGAAATCCTAAAAAGCCTGCGGTTCCCATGCCACCGCAAAAATTTTCGACATTAATCGCGGCTAGCAATACCAGTTCATTTTTACCAACTACCGCGATCGCATAGTAGCCAATATTGCTAATCGCTTGTAAAAATCCAAACACCCATAGCGATCGGTTTACCCCAATTTTACTGAGAATCGCTCCCCCCGCTAAGGTTCCGACGATGGTGGCAACTACCCCAATGCCCTGCCGCACCGTGCCGATTGTGCCGTCATCAAACAACGTTTTTAAAAAGGGAACTGCCATTTTGCTAACCATGGCATCACTAAAGCGATAGAAGATCGTAAATACGAGAATTAGTAAAACTTTGCTTAGTCCTAAACGTTGAAAAAATTCTTGAAATGGCTTGACTACAGCTTCATCAAGGGTGGCGGGACGGGCTTCAACTTCGGGAGGTTCAGGAGCTAAGAGCGTAGCAACTAACCCAAAGCTCATTACCACTGCTAGTAATACATATACCCAAGCCCAACCAAATCGGTTAAGACTGAGGCTAGAAAACCCAATATTAGAAAGAAACTGTGAAAATGAGGATTTCCAACTAAATCGAATTGCTAAATTAAAACCAACAAATCCTGCAAATAGAAGAGCGATCCGATAGCCCATTACCCAAATACCGATTCCCGCTCCTACTTCCTCAACTTTTAAGACATCGGTGCGATAGGCATCGATCGCAATATCTTGAGTAGCACTAAGAAAGGCAAGAATTAACGCTGTGAATGCCAAAACTGGTAAAGCACTGCTCCTACTAGGCACATCTAATTGGTCAACTGTAAACATTTGCAAAGCGATCGCTAAAATTGCCAGTACTAACCCCCCTTGAGTTAGGGCGATCCAGCCGCGTCGCCTACCTAAAAATGGTGGCACGAAGCGATCGATTAGCGGTGACCATAAAAATTTGAGTGAATAGGGCAAAGAAACTAAACCGAGCCACCCAATCGTACTGAGGTCAAACTTAGCACTGGTAAGCCATGCACGAAAAGCATCATCGGTTAGGGCAAAGGGTAATCCTGACGCAAAACCAAGTGACAAAAGTGCCGCCATCTTGCGGCTCTGAAAAACCCGAAAAAATTGGGCGATCGTGTTCATATTTGCGGATTAGACTACAATATATATGTAAGCGGAGACGAAAGTTTCCGTTCACTCCTCACACCACATTCCGCCTGAGCTTATGAGCAGCAAAGGCGGTTTCTTATTTTTGGGCGATAAGTTTTGTTTTACCACTCTTACTGTAGAGGTTTAAGAGGCAAACACCAAAGATATAAGCAGGTAGGCATAATTAGATATAAAACCCAAATAAGCTGATTCGCCCGCGAAGCTGGCGAATCAGCTTATTTGGGTTCTTGGTTTTATTAAGCCTAGGTACTTAGCAAGGCTTTAAATCAAGATTCAAAAAAGAGTGATGACGCAAAACGCCGTCACTCTTTTTTAGGAGATGTAGCGCTATTCGCTCCCATCCAAACCAAGAGATCCCCTAAAAGCTTTACTTTGCAACACTTTTAGGGGATCTCTTGTGGTTCTTTTGAGTGCTAATTGCGGTATACAAAGAGAAGTGGCACACATTGTACGTTCGCCACTTCTCTTTGTTTTTTTTATTACGCTCAATTTCTTATGGTAAGGATAGTTTTCACAATTTTGCTTTTTATTAAATTTGTGATTCTAGCTGTTATACTACCTACACATAATTTTTGAAAGTATAAGTTTTTAGTATTTAGGGAGTTAGCAAAGCATGTCATCAGCGATCGCAGTCACAGATGCTAGCTTTGAGCAGGACGTACTTAAAAGTGACATCCCTGTTCTAGTAGATTTTTGGGCCCCTTGGTGTGGTCCTTGCCGTATGGTTGCTCCTGTAGTAGAAGAAGTAGCCGCACTATATGAGGGCAAAATTAAAGTCTTTAAGCTGAATACAGATGAAAATCCTGCTGTAGCTGGTCAGTATGGCATTCGCAGTATTCCTACACTGATGATATTTAAGGATGGTCAGCGTGTTGATGTAGTTGTCGGTGCTGTTCCCAAAACAACATTAGTTAGTACTATCGACAGACATGTACCTGAAGATTAATAACCTCCTTGGTTAATCTCATAAGTAGCTAAACGTAATTAAAAAACCAAAACCTGTGACCCACGAGCAGCTTGTGCCAAAGGTTTTGGATTTTATATTTAATTGCCTGTACTTACTTATCCTGATATGAGTTTGATTTCTAAAAGTCCAAAAGTACTACTGTGCTTTTGGACTTTTCATTTTAGAGCAATGCCCACAAGTATTGTTATAGGTTTGGGCATTTATAGCTGTGGTCACTTGTATTAAGACAACTCAAAACCCCAGAAGGGAGTTGCGGCGCTTTGCGCCGCAACTCCCTTCTGGTTTAAGAATGGCAACAGATGTAAAAACTAAGAATAGAATAGCGGCGCAAAGCGCCACCAGAGATTTTTTGAAAGTGTTGCTTTGCAGCACTTTCAAAAAATCTCTGGATTTGGGTTTGAGTGCAAAGCGCTGTATATTTAGAGAAATATAAGTCCCTCTTATCAATTTAACGAGCTAGGTAGTGCCGCAATCTAAGATTGTCGAAATTTTATCTGCTGACGAGTTACGCCGTACCGTAAATCGATTAGCTTCACAGGTGGTGGAAGCTAGTGATGATTTAGCGAATGTTGTTTTGCTAGGTGTTTATACTCGTGGAGTACCGCTTAGTGTGGCGATCGCTAAGCAGATCCAAATTCTGGAAGGAGTCTCAGTGCCTACGGGAGCGCTTGATATTACCTTTTATCGAGATGATTTAGATCGGATTGGCTTACGAACACCAAGTAACACTGAAATTCCCTTTGACCTCAATGGCAAAACTGTAGTTTTAGTAGATGATGTAATTTATAGCGGTCGAACGATTGGCGCAGCTTTAAGTGCTATCCATGATTATGGTCGCCCCAAGGTGGTGCGTTTATTAGTGTTAATCGATCGCGGTCATCGTGAATTACCAATTCATCCCGATTATGTGGGGCGAACTTTGCCAACGTCTAAGGACGAGCAGGTGAAGGTCTTTTTGAATGCGGCTGGAGATAATCGCGACGGGGTAGAGCTAATTAAACCGATTTTCTAAGAAGAGAGAGGCAGCGCTATGCGCTGCCTCTCTCTTCTTATGGCAAAACTAAAAATGGCTGCGCCATTTTTAGTTTTGATTTTAGGGCTGTCGAAATAAACGTTTGTAGTTCGCACTATATAGTTGCGATCGCTTTTCGGTGCTTTTCTCACTATTAGAATTTATATAATTTGTCTTTGTATGATTAAGGGCCGGACTAATCACAAACAGAGTAGTACGGGTGAGCTGTTCTTGGCGAGTGGTTGCCGCCATTGCCGATAAAGGTACGGTCAAGATTTTTTCATCATCCCAACCCAATCGATAGCAAATGGCTACGGTCGTATCTAAAGGATAATGTTCCGCTAATTTGGCTTGCACATTTTCCACATGATGGGCGCTGAGATAGAGGCAGAGAGAAGCTTGATGAGCCGCGAGTTTTGATAATTCTTCTTTTTCGGGAACTTGGGTGCGTCCACTAATGCGGGTGAGGATAATTGTTTGGACTAGTTCGGGAACGGTGAGTTCGACCTGAAGTCGAGCGGCGGCTAGTTGAAAAGCGCTTACCCCCGGAATAATTTCAAAGGGAATTTCGGCTTCGGTTAAAGCCATAATTTGTTCTTGAATGGCTCCATACAGGCTGGGGTCGCCATCATGGAGACGAACTACTAATTTTTGCGATCGCACTCTGTCGAGGAGAATGGCAATAATTTCTTCGAGGGATTTACTTGCTGTGGGAATAATTTCGGCATCTTTTCGACAAAACTTAAGCATTGAGTCGGGGATGAGGGAATTGGCATAGATGATGACATCAGCTTTGGTGAGGAGTTCTCTCCCTTTGACGGTAATTAGATCGGGGTCACCTGGCCCCGCACCCACTATATAAACTGGTTCTAGCATTAAATTTTTTTGTTCAATATATGCAGGATACTCTTTCCTAATCCCTTTCCACTCAAAGATTAGTGGTGCGGCGCGAAGCGCCGCACCACTAATCTTTGGAGTAGAGTAATAAATAATTTGGGTGGCAAAGCCCGCCCAAATTATTTATTAGGAAAGAACTAATTTTCCTAAGCGATCGCATAGGATTGTTCTCACCTTTACTTGGCGATCAGTATATTTATGGATATAGGCCGCAGCCCGTTGTGTAATCTGTTGCGTTAGATATTCAAAAACTGGGCGATCGCAATCTTGCTCCACTAATAATTGATGTATGGCCTCAGCAGTTGGTAATTTTTCAATGCGCTGAATGATATCGAGGGACAAATTCACATGAACTGCGGCACGGACAAGAATATCAATCCTTGCGTCGGCTAAGTGACTGGAAGTATTAAAAATTCCACCCGCAAGCTTGAGCAATTTGCCATGATAGCCCACCAACGTGATAGAAGTAACGCCCAACAAAGCCGCTTCCACTAACATGGCTCCCACCCAATTAGCGGTTTGGACTAATTGCGAAGTTTCAAATTCCAGATTTTGAGCAACTTGATAGCCATTCGCACCAATATAAAAGGCTAATTCTGAGGAAATAGCCGCTTTCTTTTGCAAGTCTTCGCGAAATTCATCCAGTTTTTCCTCTACGGATAGGGGCTTAGATATTGCCGAAGTCCCCAGTAAAGATAAACCTTCAAAAATTCCAAAAGCGGCATTAGAAGTTCGCTTGGCGATCGCTTTCCCTTCAGGCAAAATAAAGCGCACTCTCGCCGAGATATTCCTCGACAATAAAGGAATTAGATTAACTTCCGCTAAATTTTTTGCTAATTGATAAATAGCTGGCTCCCCTTGAGCTGTTCTCCCCAAACCTTCCCCAGCCTCTAAAATTAACTGCGAAGAATCTTCGTTAGGTCGTTCTTCGAGACTTACCCAAGCCCAGACAGGCGTTCCTGCGGTCAGATCAAGGTTATCCCCGGGGTCACTAATGGCGATCGCTAAGGCTGTATTTTGATCAATAACTGCACTTTGGGCGATCGCGATTTCCCCTATTCCTGCTTCTAATAAATCCATCTTTACCAAACTGGAATTTTGGTTGCTTAAGGCAAGGATGGCGGCTTTGGCGGCAGCGATCGCAAAGACAGGAAGGGTGTAACCAGATTTCATACTTAATATTTTGCAACGTTTGGAAGTCACTTAGATAAAAAGATTGCAAAGCAATCTTTTTATCTAAAAAATACCTGCGGATTCGTAGAGGCGGCGAATTAGCGCGAGAATTTTACGATCGTACAGGGGATCGATTGACCAGCGACCCGTCAGCTTACTTGCCACAGGTGCCACACCCCTAGCCACCAACTGAAATCGTGGCGACACGACAGATTGAAAGAGAGGAGCCGTACTCGCATAAGCCTTGAGGTGCTGAATATGCGCTCTTACACCAGTTCGCTGATCGGTAAAACTAGCTCCAGACAAGCTTTTAGCACTAGAAATCCCTGAGCCTAGATTTGCAAAATTATTTTGCTCAGGTTCCACACTTTGAGAAAAGCGTAAAAAATTAGTTTCTACACACATTTGACAAAAAGCTATGTCATGGTTCACCCCTTCAATCGCCGCCTCTTCACGATACAGATGGGGTAAATCGCCATAATTAGTCAGCGCAGATTCATTATTATTTTTGAGGAACATGAGCAACTGCACTTCGGAGGTGTTCCCCACTCCCATAATTTGATCGATTTGACCAGTAAATACTTTAAAAATAGTTTTGAGATAGAGAGTGCGGGTGGCACTATCCCAAAATACAGAAGTATTTAGCTCCCGTAAGGAAATGGCTTGGACATAAACGATATTTTGATAGCGAATACGGCAATTTAGCGGAATTTGACTCAGATCGAAACCAAGGCGATCGACTAAATCCGCTGGCACATATACATTACCAACTACTAAAATTCCCTTTTCTTCATAGCTTTGTCCATTGAGATTGATATTAATCTCTGGATAAGTTGTGGGCTTAATCTTTTGGGGGCGGTTGGAAGGAGTGAAGACGGGAATAGTTGTGGCGGTTTCTTGAATCCAAGCCTGTAAACCGTCAGCAATCCCAATGGCATAATCTCGCCGCCGAGTTTGCATCAGCAAGCGATCCTGCGAGCTATTGCTAAAAGCTAGTTCTAACATCATCGAGGGAATAGAAATTTGACGACAAAAACTTAAACTGCCGATACTCGCGATCGCATCTGCTTTTGCCCCACGATTGGCGATTTCAGGTACGCGCTTCGTGATGGCATTGGTGAGAATTTCGGCTTGCCGCTTCCGAATGGCGTTATTGGTAATGTAATAGGTCGTAGCTCCCCGCATTTCGGTGCTATTCACAATATCGAAATGCAATGATAAAGCCACATCCTCTTTGGTGGCTCTTTCGTTAATCCAAGCGATCGCCTCAGTTAAATTTAAGTCCTCACTAGAACTCGCGATCGCCAAACCACGCGATCGGAGTTCAGCAATTACTAAGTCTCTTGTCGCTGCTAGCTCGGCGGTGTCAGTGACTCCACTGACAATTTCGCTGAGATCGCGAAATGAACCCTCAAAACCACCGTGACCTGCGGAAATAAATATTTTGCCCATATCCCTATCTGCTAGTCAATTTCAGCAAGCAAAAAAGTCTTCGTAAGTCTATCAGCTTTTGCCCTATCTGGCAGGTTATTATGCAATATAGTGAATTTCTTTTGTGGTGCAGCGAAGCTCCGCCACAAAAAATCTAGTTCTCATTTTGTAGCTCGGTAAAACCGTACTACAAAAAATCTGGTTCTTATTTTGTAGCGCGGCAAAGCCCTACTACAGAGAGTCTGGTTCTTATTTTGTAGCGCGGCGAAGCCGCGCTACAAAGAGTCTATTTTTTTAATTAAGGGTAAGAATTATTAAAAAAGCAAAGTCTTTAAAAGTAATGCGAAGCATTACTTTTAAAGACTTTGCTGCACCGTTTCGTTATGCAATGTGCTGTAAATCATGAAAAAAAGAGTTAATCTTACCTTCCCCAAACGCGCCATCAATATTCCCCTCACCTATCGTCTTGCCAAAGACTTTAACATTGCCGCCAATATCATCCGCGCCCAAGTTGCACCCAACAAAGTTGGCAAAATGGTCTTAGAACTATCAGGCGATATTGACCAACTCGAAGAAGCAATGGACTGGATGCGATCGCAGGATATCGAGGTTTCATTACATGGACGCGAGATTGTAATTGACGATACTACATGTGTTGATTGTGGCGTGTGTACAGGAGTTTGCCCCACCGAAGCCTTAACCCTCGATCCGAAAACTTTTCAACTTAATTTTTTGCGATCGCGTTGTGTAGTCTGTGAGCAATGTATTGCTGCTTGCCCTGTAAATGCAATCTCCATCAACCTATAACGCTTATTTAAGTAGCTAGGCGCAGTTAAATATAATCTTCCAAAACCTGTGGCGCACGCTGCGCGTGCGCCACAGGTTTTGGGTTTTTAACTATGCCAAGTTGCTTACAAACTAATTTTAGGAATTTATAGAGTCTAGGTCACTAAAAACCCTAAAATCAGTTTTATCATCCTAATTGCTACTTGTAAGGTAAAAAACAGGCAGAGTAATTATTAAAGCGCCTATAATGATACAAAAAGTAACAATTTTTCACAAATAATTTAACCCATTCAATTTTGAGTCATAACTCATGCATTTTGAGTTTTTTTCGTTAGAAATTATTCAAGAGTGGACGCAGCAGTATGGATACTGGCTCGTCTTCTTTGGCATCATGCTAGAGAACGCGGGAATCCCATTACCAGGCGAAACAATCACCTTAGTCGGTGGTTTCCTCGCTGGTAATGGGGAGCTGCGCTATCCTTTAGTTTTGCTATGCACTGTCGCAGGTGCGATTTTAGGGGACAGTGCGGGGTATTGGTTAGGGCGTTGGGGCGGGCTACCAGCACTAGAAAAAATTGGCAAATTGTTTAGAATGCCCACGGACGAAATTGAAATCGCTCGTGAAAAATTTCGGGGTAGTGCCGATCGCGCCGTATTTTTTGGGCGCTTTATCGCCATTTTACGGATTTTTGCAGGGCCAATGGCAGGTTTGTCGGGAATGCCCTACTCGCGATTCCTATTTTTTAATGCTACGGGAGCTTTAGTTTGGGGAATAGTCACCACTGGCGTGGCTTACTATGCAGGAACCTTAATTCCGTTGGAGCTATTGGTTTCAGGTGTAGTTAAAATTAGCTCTATCATTTTAGGCTGTGTCGTGTTGTGGTTTGCCTCTCCTCCGACCTTCCGTTGGCTTAAGGAAAAATACATTCTGTGGCGCAATAGTCGCAAGTCACCCGAGTCTAAGCCCAGCCATCCTAATCTTCAGTCTGGACATGAATCTACAGTCCTCATCCCCCTTGCTGAGGAAAAAGTTATGGTCAAACAGGCGATCGATAAAGATTAGTCATCAAACCTCAAAGGGAGTTATACCAATTCACGGAAGTGTGATCACGCTTTCGTGAATTGGTATAACTCCCTAAGGTTTTTAAATTAAGAAATGGCGTAGCCATTTCTTAATTGGGTACTACGGCGCAAATCGCCGTAACTCTCTTTGAGGTTTAGATCAAAAAAGAGGAGCTACCTTTTGGCAGCTCCTCTTTTTTACGGAGAGAGAGGGATTCGAACCCTCGGTTGCTTTCACAACATTCGATTTCAAGTCGAACGCATTCGACCACTCTGCCATCTCTCCCGTTGGTTATTCTAAAGCATCAATCTGCACAACACAAGTAAAAAAATAAAGACTCGCGTTGCGAGTCTTTATTTTTTTATTTACTTACTCCCTTACCACCAAAAGAATAGGGACTTTAAAGTTAATAATTAGTGAGATTGACTTCAAAGGATCTATGCTTTAACCGCAGACATCGACAAGGTGTAATAGCCTAGCTGATTAGGAACTCTTTCCCACTTACCATCTAGCTTGCCTTTAGACAAGTTCTTGGTTACACGATCCTTAGCTTGACGGAAATTCTCTACCGAAAGGTCGCCATATAGAGCTTTGACAACACTATCAGCATTGACAAACTCACCCTTGCGTTCTTGTAAAACCTTCTCGATCGCATCGGTCAAGGTATTACCTTGATAAAGTGGACGCATCACAAGAGAGCTTAAACGACCTGATTTCTTTTGTTGAGGAGCCTTTGCCGTAGCCTCAGCAGCCTTGGCTACCTTTTTAGGAGTCTTTGCCGCAGGGGTTGCCTTAGGAGCTTTTGCCGCAGGAGTTGCCTTGACCGCAGGAGTTTTAGTTGCTTTAGCCGCAGTCTTAGGAGCCGCTTTAGGTGCTTTCGGAGCCTTGGCTACTTTAGGAGCTTTCGCCGCCTTAGGAGTCTTGGCAGGAGCTTCAGCTTTAGCTGCTGCTGCACCACGACCTCTTTTAATGGTCGAAGTAGGTACAGTTTTCAAGGTCTCTAGGGACAAAGTGTAGTAGCCAAGTTGGGTAGGAACACGCTTCCATCTATTTTCGCCTTTACCCTTGGATAGATTCTTAGTGACGCGCTCTTTGGCAACACGGAATACTGTCTCAGTTAGCTCACCGTAAAGAATATCGACTACATCATCCGCATTTACAGCTTGCCCTTGACGTTCATTTAAAATCTTTTCGATCGCTTCTGTAAGGGTCAGACCATCGTAGGAGGGACGCATTGTCAAGGAACCACGACGATGTCCTCTTCCTCTTCCTTTAGCAACAGGTGTAGCGACAGGAGTTGCTTCAGGCTTAGCAGCTTTAGGTTTGCGACCTTTTGTAGGAGCAGGTGGAACTTCAGCAATTACCACAGGCGGGACAACAACAGGAGCAGCTACAGTTTCTTTCTTTTTACCTTTGGTTTTAGGGGTGTCAGCAGGCAAACTTCCTAAAAGTGCTTCAACGTGAGCAAGTTGAGCGCGAGCCTGTGCTACTTTGTCTTCGTATTCAGCTAAGAATCCTTGCAAATGGGATTGTAAAGCTTGTAAAGACGCGCCAAAGCCGTCTGGCTGTAGACTTACAGATAGATCTATACTCATATTATGGGAACCAAAGATATAATAGTGATTGATTGTTTTGATTAGTTTGTTTCCTCATACTTTTGCTTATGATGGAAGAAACTCATCATTTCGTTCTATCACGTTTTGAGAGAACTCGCAATAGTTTAGAAAGAATTCTCACCATTCGGGATCTGCAATTTAACAAAGAACCAATTTTTGATTGACTCGTCGAAGCGGAGTCAATCAAAAATTGGTTCTTGAATTTACTGCTAAATCCTTATCTATGCTTAGATTTACTGTTGCTGGTGAAGAGAAGGGTGGCGCTTCGTGCCACCCTTCTCTTCTTGGTTACGCAGCTATAAGTAGCACTAGAGAAGGATGTATACCGCTTATTTCTTTAACTCTAAGAGAAAGTTTGCCTCATTCACCCGATCGCTATTGGGATAGCGCTCTACCAATCGCTGTAAATAGCGGGGTTGGTCACTGAGAAAGAAGCTGGAAAATAACAAATCGTCGGTATAGCGGCTCTGAGGAAACTTAACCTGTAGCTCTGTGATAATTGTATCTATCCGCCGTTGATAGTCAGTGAGCATACTCTTTTCCCGTTGTTCGTAGTCTTGATAGGAATAGCTGCCTCGGCTCACACTGAGTTGGCGATATTTTCCACTTGCAGTGACACCTGCGGGGGGATGGATACTTTGGGTTTCTGAGAAAGTGTGGTTTTCCCACTGGGCAAGTAAGGTCATCGCAATCATGTATAGTGATTTTTCGCGAATTTCTGAGGGAATACTCTTTTCTTCAATTAGTTGTTGATAGAGAGAAAGAGCGATCGCGTTTTGGCTTCCGCCTTGATATTTAGCCAAAATCTCCGAGCTGCTGCGTTTCGATTCGTCGCATACCCACCACTGACGACAGTTCCAGTCGGAGGGGAGATGATAGGCTCTAAATCCATCCCAGATGGGGAAATAGCCATTTTTCCATCCACCGATACCTGCCCAATCGGAGGCAATTTGATAGCGAGATTCAGGGGTGCTTTCGATTTGCCATTGCTGGAGTTTTTGCCAGCGCAACTTTTGTTCACTTAGCAGTGATTGAGCTTCTTTTTTGAAATTGACTACCCGATTATCATCTTGCCACCAGCGTCCTTGGGGTTGATAGTAGTCTTCGAGGATGCGATCAGGAATTATATTTAGATCGAGATTTTTAGTAAGCTCTAAGGCTCTAGCATAATTTTGCGATCGCGCATATTGAATAGCGATCACATATTGCAAGAGAGGGGCAAGGGTTTGGGTTTCTGGCTCTTGTAGGAGAGTCTGCATCTGCTCTATGGACAATCCCACGTCAAGAAGAGTCCGCACATGGGGAAAGGCAAGATAGATAGCATCGCGATCGCCCATGGGCTGCGTCATAATTTTCATCCAGATTCGCATCGCTCCCATGATGTCGTTATTATCTTGGAGAGCGAGAGCCAGAAAGTAATTAGCATCATCGGCTCCCGAGTGGTCAGGATATTTTTTCAGCCAGTCTTGCCATGCATTTAGACGTTCTTTGTCGGTGCGATTTTCATTGCGAGTGAGGATGTCTTGGCTGCGGGGCTGGGCATTAAAATAGGAGCGTCCTGTCAAATCGCCATATTCACGACAGGCTTGAACAAATTTGGATTGGGGATATTTCTCCGCTATTCCCAATAACAAGTAATAGGCATAGTCCCCCTTTTGCGTAAAATTTTCGTAACTGACAATCCGAGAGAGAGAATGAAGCTGAGACAGATCGTTATTTAAGATGTTTTTGAGTAGTTCTGTCCCTAGTATATCTCCATGTCGATCTAGCTCGGCGATCGCCCAAAGGCGATCGGAGGCTGCCGAGGGAGTCAAATTCGAGATAGATTGATTTGCCAAAGATCGAAAGAATGATCGAGCAGAGGGAGTAATCTCGCCAGCTTTAATTGCGCCTAATCGCTCAACCAAGATATATTCTTGAGCCTCTGTGGATAATTTCTGGAAGGTCGCGATCGCTGCTTGGATTTGGCGATCGGACGGCTGCGGTAACTGCTCAAATTGCAACCACTCAGATAGTCCTGCAAAGTTCTTATCTCGTTGATAGGGAGCTTTGCCATATACAGCGTCATAGCCTAATAGTCTAGATAAGAAGTCAAAATTGAATTGATTGTAGTATTGCGGCGAATTTCGGGGTTCTAGGTTCGCTTTGGCTAAACTAATTAACTCTGCGCGCACTTTAGGGTCATCTAATCCAAATTCTTTTTCCCAGTCCTTATTTTGAGCTTCCGAGATGTAGGGAGCGACATCATAAAAACTAGGAGAGGTCAACCGCCGCTTAATATGTCCTTTGAGCCAGATCGTTGTGTAGGGTTTCCCAAGACTGCGAATACCTTCAATACCATACTTCTGTCTGGTTTCATCGCGAGAGCGAGCGTAATAGCTTAGCAATGGATAAGCTTTTGCGCCATAACGCTTCCAAGCGGGATTTGCTACACCATCTTTTCCCCATTTTTTGATGATGATATCTTGGCGGATTGCTTGAGCAATTTCTTGCCACTGGGGATCGAAGCGGAGGCGATCGCGCAAAATGTCATCAATCTCTAATTGGGAAATCTCTTCAGGGCTGAAGGAATCCGCTTGTTTAGATATTTCGGCAGGACTAGGTATTTTGACGGTACGAGACTGAAATACTTCCGCCGCTTTGAGTGCTGCACCACAGATAAAGATTGTAGCTAATCCTGACAATATATATAGATGCCGCTTTTGCATATTGCTCTCCGAACTCCAACCTATAGGACTATTGCCCTTAGAAAAAGTGACTACTCCCTTCCCAGTGAAGAACTAGGGTTGCGGCGCTTCGCGCCGCAACCCTAGTTCTTGGTTTTTAATATCTATTTTGATACTGGGAAGTGACTATCTATAATTAAAGGCGATTTAGGCGAGATAGAAATACTTCTCAGTAATTTGCAACAAACATCTTATCCAAAAAAAAAGGCGCTAAGCGCGCCTCCTCTTTTTTAAAAGAATAAATGACTTTCAGGTTGAATGTTGATTTCCATCGGTACAGCTTGTGGATCGGCGGAGAGCGCAAACATAATCGCATTTGCCGCAGTTTCAGTCGTCAACATCTTACTGCGATCGACTTTGAGACTGACATTATCCCAGAAGGGTGAATCAATTCCCCCAAAATAAAACAGAGTTACCTTAATCCCCAAGCGACGCACCTCATCAGCCATACATTTGCTAAAACCGACGGCTCCAAATTTGGAGGCACAATAGGCGGCTCCCATTGCCATCGGATGTTTGCCCAAAATGCCAATCACATTACAGATATGCCCAATCTTGCGATCTTTCATCACGTTGGCAACTAACTGACTCGTATAAAAATTCCCCTTGAGATTAAGATCGAGCAGGTAATCAAGTTCCTGTGGCTCAATACGATTGAATTGTTTGAGAACA
This sequence comes from Pseudanabaena sp. FACHB-1998, assembly GCF_014696355.1. Lineage (GTDB taxonomy): Bacteria > Cyanobacteriota > Cyanobacteriia > Pseudanabaenales > Pseudanabaenaceae > Pseudanabaena. The sequence goes on from NZ_JACJQA010000006.1 coordinate 162,543, forward strand.
CCTGCACCTGCGGCATTAACTAAGACATCAATCTGTCCAAATTGGGCGATCGCCTGTTGTACCATTCCTTCAACTTGAGCATACTTCGTAATATCCGTAGGAATTGCGATCGCTTCAGCATCGTAATCATCTTCGATGTTATGAACGAGTTCCTCTAATTTATGAATATCTCTCGCTACGAGAACTAACTTTGCGCCTGCTTCTGCTAATTTCGGGACAAGCGCTGAACCAATCCCACCTGTTGCACCGACAACGACAACAACTTTATTTTGCATCTTGTTTAGCTTCTTAAAAGTAAAGTATTTATGCTTGATCATCTTTACAATACTTTACTTTTGTTTACATAATCCCTTCCCACCCAAAAATTAGCTGTGCGACGCTCCTCGCCGCACAGCTAATTTTTGGGTGGGAAGAGAGGAAGTGGATGGCAAGGTAAGTTTCGCTGAGAACCTAAAAAGTTTCAAACCAAGTTTTGTTTTCGGTCAACCTGTGTGATTTTCGCAACTAGGCAAGCTTGTCAAAAAGATGTAATAATTTGTAACAGAATTAACAAGCGATCGCTTAACCATCGGCTCACAACGACCAAAATCATGGAACCCGAATCAAACGTTACGGAAAACTCTGGCGCAGAAACTAAGCCCGTACTCAATATCACCATAGTTGAAGCTTCTGAAGACCAAGAAGAACCCCACCGTCATGAATGTGGCGTATGTGGCTATATATATGAACCATCCATGGGCGATGCCAAAAGGAATATTCCTGCGGGTACGCCCTTTGAGGAAATCGCTGCCGACTGGCGATGTCCTGTCTGTAATACTAAGAAAAAATCTTTTGCAGATATTGGCGTAGCCGCTAAACCCTCTGGATTTACTGAAAATCTAGGCTATGGCTTTGGTGTTAACGTCCTTACTCCGGGACAAAAAAACTTACTTATATTTGGCTCCCTCGCCTTGGCTGTAATTTTCTTTATTAGCCTTTACGCTTTAGATTAAGGTCACAAAGGGGCATCACCTTAGGCGATCGCGTCGCCTTGTGGCAACTTATTTCATATTCGGCATCATAACTCATATTTTTTACTCACTTTTATTTACTTTTATGAAAAAAAGCATAAAACGCTTTCTTACATCCTGTTTACTTTGCCTATTTGTATGTGTGGGACTATTGGGTGTAGGAATGCCCAGCGCTTCGGCTGAAGGAGGCAGTTGGCATAAGGTCGAGCTACCCGTAGCGATTACTCCCCTCGATCTTTGGTTTGATAAGTCGGAACCCAATCACGGTTGGCTAGTGGGTACTGACGCTACTTTGCTCGAATCCACCGACGGTGGCACGACTTGGGAAGAGCGCAAACTCGATCTAGGCGATGGCATTTATCGCTTTTCATCGATTAGCTTCTCTGGACAAGAGGGTTGGCTCACTGGTCAACCTGCCTTACTACTACATACAACCGATAGCGGTAAATCTTGGTCACGCATCGGACTTAGCTCTAAGCTCCCGGGTGATCCCTTTGCGATCGTGGCTTCTGGCTATAACTCGGCGGAAATGGTTACGGACTTAGGCGCAATCTACAGCACTCAAGATGGGGGGCAAAACTGGAAAGCGCTGGTTACTCAAGCCGTAGGTAATGCTCGTAATCTCAACCGCAGTGAAGATGGTCGTTATGTCGCCATTTCGGCAAATGGTAACTTTTATTCCACATGGCAGCCGGGGGATACAACTTGGATTCAGCACAATCGCAATAGCTCTCGCCGTGTTCAGAATATGGGCTACACTCCCGACAATCGCCTCTGGATGCTTAATCGTGGTGGACTAGTCCAATTTAGTGAAGTGGGCGAATTTGAAACTTGGGAAAAAAAGATAACTCCTAAAGAAGGCGGCGGCTTTGGCTTGCTCGATCTTGCCTATCAAGATGCAAACAATGTGTGGATCTCTGGTGGTAGCTCTCGACTGCTGCATAGCGAGGATAGTGGCAAAACTTGGAAACGCGACCTTTCTGCCGCTAATGTGGGTGCTAACCTTTACAAGATTTACTTCTTTTCCCGCGATCGCGGCTTTGTTGTTGGACAAAATGGCACATTACTTGCCTATTCTCCCGAATAAAAAGAATCCCCGCTTGGCGGGGATTCTTTTTATCTACCTAATGCGTGGAGTGCGTTAATTGCATCCGCGCATTTTTTTGTGTACGCCTCAAGAGTGGCGCGATCGCCTGACTCTGGTGCAGGGATTAACTCCCCAATTCGCACCGTCACAGGTTGAAATAATTTCGGAAATTTAGCCCCCTTCGGCAAAATTGTTTCTGTACCCCAGACACTGACAGGTAAAAAAGGAGCATTAGTTTTTGAAGAAATCATCGCCGCCCCTAATTTCGGCTCGGTAATTTTGCCATCCAGAGTGCGAGTCCCCTGCAAGAAAATTCCTGTTGCCCAACCCTTATTAATGGACTCGATCGCCGATCTAATGGCGGCGCGATCGCCTGCCCCACGCTTGACTGGATAAGCCCCAAAAGCCTTAATAGCTTGACTTAACACAGGAACTTCAAATAGTTCTTCCTTTGCCATGAAGGCAACGGGACGACCCATGCAGCTACCCACGATCAAAGGGTCAAAGTCACTGGCATGGTTACTAACCACGATGAGATTGCCAGTCAGTGGCACATTTTCAGTGCCGTAAATGCGCTCTTGATAGAACAAATAGAGTAAGGGTCTGACGACCATCCATTTGAACATCTTATAAAAGATGGGATTTCCCCCACGATTTTTCTCAATAATTTTGGTATTTGTACAGGTTGTATTGTTTTCCATTTACCAATTGTCCAGAACACTATTTCTTAAACTTAGTACGAATTAGGTACATACTCTACTTTTATAGCAATGTAAGTTTTGTTTAGGACATAAAAACCAAAAAGCGAGTTGCGGCACGAAGCGCCGCAACTCGCTTTTTGGTTTTTAGTTTGTACTGGCTAATTCTTGCTTTTCTATATTCAAAACCCCAGAGAGAGTGGCAACACATGCCGCCACTCTCTCTGGGGTTTGGGCTTTGTCAACTATCCAAGCAAGATGAGTTTGGTTTTGAATTCCTAAAAGTGTTGTCACGCTTTTAGGAATTCCATCTATTGGTTAATTAGTTGCCATTGTTCTGGGGTATATGTCTTCAGCGACAGGGCATGAATTGTAGTTTGCATTTGGTCGGATAGAGCTGCATAGACCATACGATGTTGCTGCATCATCGTCTTACCCGCAAAGTTTGTGGAAACCACGATCGCATCATAATGACCACTCCCAGCAGGTGCATTTTTTCGTCCCTCGTGATGCTTATGCAAATCGCTACGGTCTTCTATTTCAACTATTGCTGCACCAATTTTTTCTTGCAAAGTGCTTTTAATGGTGGCGATATTATCCATATTTTTGATTATTAATTTAGGCGATGTATTCTCTGGATTTTCTAATTTAAGAAGGTCTTTGTAAAGCGGCTCTGCGAACTGAGTTTATGCGTTGTTCTGAGCGAGCATCAATTTTGAGATTAATGGTTTGATGTTTATTGCGATCGACTAAAGGAAATTGAGTTTGCCAATTACTAATAATATGAAAATAGTTTTCGGCATCCTCTAAGCAATATTCATAAATTTCATTAAGAATTGTTTCGTAGCCCTTATCCTTTCTTAAAATCTTAATCCCATTCCGAAAAATATAATATCCCTTAATTCTTTTATAAATCGGAATTCCTAAATAAGCAAAGAGATTATTTAACCCTTGATTAAGATCATTACGCTGACTGGTTCTTTGTAAATCAAGGATTCTAATACTATCAATTTTAGGAATAAAGTCTAATGCTTCAATCCTTTTACGCAGACAAAACATATCACTGGTTGATAGTCCATAACCAATGAAATACTTTCCCTGTAAGATTTGTAGGTCATTTAAAATGTCTTGGATTATCTTTTTCTCTTGAGTACTTGATTCAATAAATTGAATTTTAATGTACTGCTCATTACTATCTTCTAAAATGCGAGTAAGCGTATATCCAAAAATTTTTTGTACTAGTCCCTCCTTCTGAAAATCGCGACACCACTCTAAGTCTAAAAATACAAGATCATAGATTGAGCCATCGTAGAAATTGTTTATATATTGACTTGGAAGCTTGAATTCCCTTTTATACATAGAGTTTGGCTCAGAGGTGGGCTAGGAGAAAGACTAGCAGGCAGATCACTACCATTTATATATCCTAACGGTAATACTCGGTTTGCGATCGCTAAGTTAGATTGCAAATAAAAATGTAAGCTCCAAGGAGGGAATGTGGAGCTTAGCGACTTATTCTCTCCTTAGAGTTCAAAATTAAAGCCATTTTGCTTGAGTTGTAGGTATTTAGTCTCATCAAATTGGTATAACTTGGCGGCGCGATGGGATACACCCTGCTCTAACTCCCCAGTTTCGAGCAGTAAGTCCATGCAGAGAAGTTTTTTGCGAAAGTTACGTTTATCCAGATCGCGAGCAAGGACAGTTTCGTAAAGTTTTTGTAATTGCGTTAAGGTGAATTTTTTGGGCAACAATTCAAACCCAATGGGTTCATAACGAATTTTGCCACGGAGTCGGGCGATCGCCTTTTGTAAAATCTGCTCATGGTCAAAAGCTAAAGATGGTATGGCATGAAGTGGGAACCAATTAGCTTCTCGCGCATCGGTGGATGCTTGGATTTGTTGTTCAACGAGATTAATTAGCGCGTAATAGGCAACAGTAACAATGCGATCGCGAGGATCTCGCTCTAAATCACCAAAGGTATATAGCTGCTCCAAATAAACATCATGAATCCCCGTTTCTTCTTGCAATTCACGCAAAGCGGCTTGCTCTAAGGTTTCATCCACGCGAACAAATCCCCCAGGAATCGCCCATTGTCCTTGAAAGGGTGGGATATCGCGCTGAATTAACATAACTTTAAGTTCTAACTGGGCATCAAGCCCAAAGATGATGCAATCCACTGTTAATGCGGGTCGGGGATATTCGTAGGTATAGGACATAGGTTTGGGGTAGGCAAAATTTCTGCCTAGCAGAAATTTTGCAAGTAATAGTTGACATAGTGTATAAATAACACTATATTAGTTTGTGTAGTTTATACACTATATCGCGATGCAAGAACAAGTAGATATTCTCGATGAGCGATCGCCACAAATTTCTAGCCCTTCTAGCAATTTGGCTAATCAATTTGAATATGCAAGCGGTTCCATCATCGGGCGTAATCATGTTCTGGCTAGCAAAAATAATCAGGATGCTTATCAGATTTTTACTAATGAAAAATTTGTGATTGCGGTGGTGTGCGATGGCTGCGGCAGTGGTAAACATAGCGAAGTTGGTGCAAAGATCGGAGCGAAGCTAGTTATTGCGGAGATTAGCAATCTTCTCAATCATGATTTTGAACTATCTGATCCTGAATTTTGGAATCTGATTAAAGTTAATTTATTGCAAAAGTTAAAGGATTTAGTGGTGCTTACCAATGGCGATGTGGAATTTGTAAATGATTATTTATTATTTACGATTCTTGGTGTTGTGATTAAGGAGCGCCAAACAGTTACTTTCTCAATGGGAGATGGCGCGATCGCTATCAATGGTGAACTTAATCAAATTCCACCCTATGCCGATAATGCACCGCCCTATCTTGCCTATGGTCTTTACAAACCTGATGCGGTTAATTTTGAAATACGCGATCGCCTTCCAACATCAGAACTAGATTCCCTTCTCATCGCCACCGATGGCATTGATGATTTAGTAAAAGTTGAAGACATCAATCAATTTTGGCAAGAAGATCGTTATTTCAAAAATCCTGATGCCATCAGACGTAAGTTAGCGATGCTCAATCGGGAAGATGTCAAACCTGATTGGCAAAAACGAGAAATAGTTAAGCGATCGGGTATTTTGTCCGATGATACGACTTTGGTGGTAATACGAAGACCCTCACCCCAAGCCCCTCTCCCATAGGGCGAGGGGAGCAAGAATATTTTTCCCTTTTATCTTTTTACTTGAAAATTATGTTAGGCGCAATTGTCGGTGATATTGTCGGTTCCATTTACGAGTTTAATAATCATCGTTCTCAAGACTTTTCTCTTTTTGGTGAAGGATGTGATTTTACCGATGATACGGTTTTGACTGTGGCTGTGGCTGATTGCCTGATAAAGGCTGGAAATTATGCAGAATATATCAAACATTATGCGCGTAAATATCCACAGGTAAAAGGTGGGTATGGTGGCAGATTTGCTCAATGGATTCATTCTGAAAATATGGAACCTTACAGTAGTTGGGGTAATGGTTCCGCGATGCGAGTTAGCTCTATCGGATTTGCCTATGATGATTGGGAATCAGTAATGAACGAAGCAAAGCGATCATCGGAAGTTACGCATAATCATCCTGAAGGAATTAAAGGAGCGCAAGCAACGGCTGTTTCGATTTATATGGCGCGTAATGGTCAGAGTAAAGAGCAAATAAAAGCGGCGATCGCTAAATCCTTTGGTTATGACTTAGATAGAACTTTAGATGAAATTCGTCCTGTCTATGTATTTAATGAATCCTGTCAAGGGACAGTACCTGAAGCAATTATCGCCTTCTTAGAATCAGCGGATTTTGAAGATGCAATTCGCAATGCCGTTTCCCTTGGTGGTGATACCGATACCCTCACTTGTATTACGGGCGGTATTGCTGAAGCCTTTTATGGCGGTGTACCAAAGGATATAGCGGATAAAGCTTTAAGCTATTTACCCCAAGCAATGCGTGAAGTAGTTGAAGAATTTAGAACGAGGTATAGACTATGTTAGGCGCGATCGCTGGTGATATTATCGGCTCCATTTATGAAGTGCTTCCCATGAAGCGCAAAGATTTCAAACTATTCTCCTTTGGCAGTCATTTTAGTGATGATACCGTTCTTACTTATGCTGTTGCTCATTCCATTCTCACGGGAACTAGCTATGCGAGTAACTTCAAAAAATGCTTTTGGCGCTACCCTTTAGCAGGATTTGGACAGAGGTTTACTTGCTGGGCAATGCGAAATGGCAAGGAAGGATATAACAGTTGGGGTAATGGTGCGGCGATGCGAGTAAGTCCGATCGCATGGGCTTATGACAATCTCGAAGATGTTCTCAAAGAAGCAGAACGTTGCACCGCCACAACTCACAATCATCCTGAAGGTATCAAAGGCGGACAGGCGACATCGGCGGCGGTTTTCTTAGCGCGTCAAGGTAAGACTAAGCAAGAGATTCAAGATTATATTGAGCAAACTTTCGCTTACGATTTGAATCGCACCATCGATGAAATTCGTCCCAATTATAAGTTTGAAGTTTCCTGTCAAAAAAGTGTGCCTGAAGCAATTATTGCTTTTTTAGAATCAACGGATTTTGAAGATGCGATTCGTAATGCGGTATCCCTTGGGGGAGACAGTGACACGATTGCCGCAATTACAGGAGGTATTGCTGAAGCCTTTTATGGTGGTGTGCCTAATGTGATCGCGGTACAAGTATGGAAAAAACTAGATCGGCGGATTTGGAACACTGTGCTTGAGTTTAACGGAACTTATAACTTGCCTTGCTATTTGAAATATTAGGCACAAAATCATGGATATCTATCTTAATCAAAAGCGAATTAAAGTTAATCCTAAAAATGCGATCGGCAAAGGTGGCGAAGCAGATATCTATGATCTCAAAAATGGGAAGGTTCTCAAATTATTTAAACCCTCCGATCATCCTGATTATGAGTTACTGCCCCAAGAACAATTGGCGGCTAAAGTCAGAATTGCTCTTCATCAGCAAAAATTACCTGCTTTTCCGCAAAATTTGCCTGTGAGAGTTATTAAACCTGAAACTTTAGCAAAGGATAAACAGGGAATGATTCTCGGCTATGCAATGCCTTATTTGCAAAATACAGTTCCACTTTTGAAATATAGCGATCGCAATTATCGCCAAACTAACGCCATCTCGCAGCAATTTATAACCGAACTATTTCGCGATCTTCATGAATCAGTCCTGAAAATTCATCAAGTCAATGTCACGATTGGCGATTTCAATGATTTGAATTTACTTGTTTCTCAAAATCAAGTCAATCTTATTGATGCTGATTCCTTTCAGTTTGGACAGTTTCCCTGTCAGGTTTTTACAGCGCGATTTGTTGATCCGATTTTGTGCGATCGCACAGCCAATCAACCCATTCTTAATAGTCCCCATAATCCTGAATCTGACTGGTATGCCTTCACCGTGATGTTGATGCAGAGCCTCCTCTATGTCGATCCCTATGGTGGTGTATACAAGCCCAAATCACAAACTGCAATGATTCCTCACAGTGCCAGACCTCTGCAAAGAATCACCGTTTTTCATCCCGATGTGCGCTATCCGAAACCTGCAATTCCTTACAAGGTTCTATCCGATGATTTATTACAGCATTTTCATAACTGCTTTGAAAAAGATTGGCGTGGAGACTTCCCACAGCAACTGCTCGAATCAATGCGGTGGACAAAATGTAATCAATGTGGAATTGAACATTTAAGAACTACTTGCCCAATTTGTAGACCCTCACCCCTAGCCCCTCTCCCACAGGGAGAGGGGAACAAGATTGGAAAAACGTCTTGTAAGGTTTTACAGATTTTTCAAACCGAAGGCGTAATTCTTCAAGTCGCTTTACAAAACAATTCTCTCAATTATCTCTATCACGCTAACCACGAATTCAAACGTGAAGATAACACAGTCTTATTATCAGGAGAACTCGATGCTAGTATTCAATTCGCAATTTTTGGTAAGTCCACAATCGTTACCAAGCAAGGCAAAGCGCTTACACTCACGCAAGGACAACTACCGCAAGCGATCGCCGCCGAGCTAATCCGAGCCAATTCCTTCTCTCGCTATTGGATTGATCAAGGTCAATTACTCCGCGATGGCAAGCTAGGTAACGAATACATCGGCGATATTCTCGAAGGACAAACTCAGTTCTGGATTGGAGAGACTTTTGGTTTTGGCTTTTATCGAGCTGGTGCGATTAGTGTCGCTTTCACCTTTGATGCTAAGCGTGTGGGAATAGGCGATCGCGTAAATATTCCACCCATTCAAGGAGAACTAATTGATGCAAATTGTGTCTTTAGCAATGACCTCTGCTGGTTCTTCACCGCCACCCAAGAGCAAGGCAACATCATCCATCGCGTTTCTGTGTTGCGCTCCAATGGTGACTTAGTAGCAACCCTTGCCGCACCTAAAGGCGATCGCGCATGGCTGATGAATATTCATGGCGGCAGTGCGATCGCGAATTGGCTATTCGTTCCCACTGACGAAGGTATCGCTAGAGTTGAGGTAAACAATGGACAGATTATGATTACAAAAACTTTCCCTGAAACTGAACCCTATGTCGATAGCGGCTGTTCTCTAATCGTTAGCTCACAAGGTATCTATGTGATTCACTCACAGAAGATTATACAGTTACAATTGTCCTAGCAATATATTTGGGTGATCTGCCATGTCCTACAGCGAATTTACCTTAGAGTCAGTTCAGACAGCCTTTGACCTCACAATTGCTGAACGTGCTAATTTACTAAACGATTCTCCCCTAGCAGAATCTAGTGAATTCCTAAACCAACTTCTCAAGGAATTTGTCCCTTTAGCGCTTGCCATGAATACCGAAAAAGCGCGGTCAGAGTTAATTATTGCGCCAATTTTAGTAGAAGTTCGCAAAAAATACTTAGACAAAGCGAGTTTATTCTCAGGCGTGGAACTAAATATTGATCGTGATTCTGGATTAAATGGAGTTTGTGATTTTCTACTTAGCCGATCGCCATCACAGCTAATGCTCAAAGCGCCTGTTGTGGTCGTAGTCGAGGCAAAAAAGGAAAATATCAACGGAGCGTTAGGTCAATGTATTGCGGAAATGTGGGCAGCAAAACTCTTTAATCAACAACATGAGAATGATATTTCTGTAATTTATGGAGCCGCCACTACTGGTAACGATTGGAAGTTTTTACGCCTTTGCGATCGCCTTGTCGAAATTGACTTAACTGAGTACCAACTCAGCAATATTGACAAAATTCTGGGCATTCTTTCTCTCTCTTTTCAATAATTTTAAAACAGGAGAACTCTAACCATGACTAATCAAATTGTTACACAACTTCCAATTCCTGCCTTTTTTGATCGCCACAAAGTCGGTTCAGTATGGCGCGTTCCCTATCAGGAACGGGCAAACCAAGCCGAAGCATGGGCAAAACAACATGGCATCACACCTGCCGCTAAAGATCGCAAGAAAATTTGTCTGATGGCGATCGATGTGCAGAATACCTTTTGTATTCCTGATCATGAGCTATTTGTGGGTGGACGATCTGGCACTGGGGCGATCGAAGATAATGTGTGCCTGTGTGAATTTATCTATCGCAACTTGCACCACATCAGCGAAATTGCACCCACGATGGATACTCACACCGCCATGCAAATCTTCCATCCTATTTTTTGGGTGAATGATGCGGGTGAACATCCCATTCCCAATGCTACATCGATTACCCTAGAAGATGTGCAGCAAGGTAAGTGGAAAGTAAATCCTGCGATCGCCTATAGTCTCGCTAAAGGTAACTACATGGCAATTCAGCGCCACGCCTTGCACTATGTACAGAAGCTTAGCGATGAAGGCAAGTTTCCGCTTACGGTTTGGGCTTATCACTCTATGCTCGGCGGTATCGGTCACGCGCTAGTTTCTTCTGTTGAAGAAGCGATGTTCTTTCACAATATCGCAAGGCACAGTCAGACTAATTTCGAGATTAAAGGCGGCAATCCTCTCACTGAGAACTATTCCGTACTACGTCCTGAAGTCATGGATGGAGCCGATGGCAGACCGATCGCACAGAAGAACACGCGTTTCTTACAAAGGTTACTGGAATTTGATGCTGTAATCATTGCAGGTCAAGCTAAGAGCCATTGCGTTGCATGGACAATTCAAGACTTGCTCAGCGAAATCCTTGCTCACGATCCTAAACTTGCGAAGAAGGTCTATCTACTTGAAGATTGCACTTCGCCTGTAGTTGTTCCTAATATTGTGGACTACACCGATCAAGCGGATGCAGCATTTCAGCGCTTTGCTGATGCAGGTATGCACTTGGTTAAATCCACTGACGCAATGGAAACATGGGCAGATCTCAATCTTGCTTAAAGCGATCGCTAACAAGAGGTAAATTCTATGATGAGTATTAATTTAGACTATGAGACAGAAAAATATCTAGTAGCAATTCTTGCGAAAGAAAATACCACCAGTTCAGAATTGATTGAACGATTGCTCAGAGAATATTTAGAATCTATTCAATCTAAAAAAGGATTTTTTGAGCGACTGTTATCCTCCTAATTATCCCTGTAGGGGCAGAGCATTCCTGCCACAATTTATAAATTTTCAGGTTGTCTCAATACAGGAATGCTCTGCCCATAACATCACAACGCAGGAACGATTTATCTGTGAAAGTTTAGCATCTTTATTTGGGAATATTTTGCTAAAAACCTCATAACACATGGACAAATGGTCTGTGAAAGCGAAGAGGGTTCAGCATTTGCAAATTAAGATTTCTGTGAGATGTTCAAGATTGTGAGGCAAATGCTAAACCCCTACAGGTCTACAAATTAAATCCATATCTCTAATTACTAAATAAAATGACTAACATTAACGAACTATTTCAATCTGCTTTAGATGATGGAACCCTTTCCAATGAATCTTTGCAGGCTCTCACTGTTTACGACCTCGGCGCACAAATTCAAGCAGGGCTTGGCATTCATGTTGATGATGTCATGTCTAGCGAAGTTGTATTAGTAACAATTATGCCCGATGACTCTGGCTCGATTCAATATGCTGGTAATGCTCAAGCTGTGCGCGGCGGACATAACTCTGTAATTGATGCGCTGACTTCTTCTCAGCAACAGGATAATATTCTCATTCACAATCGCTATCTCAATGGAACAGTTCTCTATCCCTACTGCCCGATCGCCCAAGCAATCAGGATGGACACTAAAAACTACTATCCTAATAAAGGTACACCCCTTTACGATCAAACTGTGGTGTTATTAGGAACAGTTTTAGCCAAGTCGCAGGAATTCTCTGATAATGGTGTGCCAGTGCGTACTGTGACCCTAATTATTACCGATGGTGATGATTGTGGCTCAATGCGTCACGGGGCTAAAGATGTGGCGGCGATCGCGCACGATATGTTGCGAATGGAAAATCACATTATTGCTGCGATGGGTATTGACGATGGCTCTACCAATTTCCGTCAAGTATTTAAAGATATGGGTATTCGCGATGAATGGATTCTTACTCCTGCGAATAGTGACGGTGAAATTCGGAAGGCTTTTCAGGTATTCTCGCAGTCAGCGATGCGCGTAAGTCAGAGTGCGGCTAACTTTAATTCTTTAGGCGGATTTGGGGCTTAGATTTACCGCGCCATCGGCGCGGTAAATCTATTAATCTATTTCACTAGCAAATACCGTCGCGATCGCCTGTTTCGCATCGGTACGAAATTCCGTAACATTCACGCGGCTGAGAAAGAATACAGCCAACAGCATTACGGCTGCTTCGCAAATAAATACAAAGCTATAGGCAAAGGTACTGGAATCGCTAAATATTTTTTTGCCAATATCTAGCACTACGCCACCTGAGACTGTGGCAAGTCCTCTGGCGATCGCCTGAGATAATCCCCAAGCACCAATAAAGGTTCCCGCAGTTTCCGCCGCCGTCAGGTCAAGCATCAGACTCAATGCGCCTGAAGTGGTAATTCCAGAAGCAAATCCAAATAGAGTTAAAGCCGCTTGCAATACTGGAATTTGTTGAGTGAATCCTGCAATTAGCAATAATCCACAACTGCCAGCAACTAAGTAACATCCTAATTTAGTCGAATTCTGCTTACCAAGACGTGGCACAATCAGGAATCCTGAAGAACTCAATCCAATTAAGGTTCCTGTACCAAAAGCGGCATTAAGTTGTGTGGTTTTGCAAATGCTCATGCCAAACACAGCACCGCCAAATGGTTCCATAATCGCATCTTGCATGAAAATACCGATGGTCATCATTAGCAAAAATGAGAAGAACAAGCCAGTCTGTTTACTTGCAGTCAATACCTTCAAAGCTTTACCAAGACTGAGTTTATCCTCTGTAGCAGTAGTTCCATTGAGAATATGGCTTTCGGCAACTCGCAATTTATAACGAGAATATTTCTGCTCAATGCCATAGGTGGCAAACAGAGATAAACCCACTACCGCTACAGGAATGACCGTGAATACGAAGTTAACTGTGCCTTGTAATTTGGCGAGGTTATTTGCATCAGCATAAATGGAAATATTGCTAGGTGGAGCTTCTGAACATTGCAACAGCTTAGAAACGACGATCGCCCCAATCACAATGCCCACCATTAGCATTGACCAGACGATTCCCACTAATTTTGAGCGATCCTCTTCATCGGAAACATCTACTAACATTGCGGCAAAAGGAGTGGAACTGAGGCTGATAGACATTCCATACATTGCAAACATCACTGCTAGAGCGATCGCCCATCCATAGGTGACACCATTCCAACCAATCTCATGGACACTGCGCCCTAATTGCCACATTACCTGTGTGGTTAAAAAGGCAACGATCGCAAAGATCACCGCCCCAATCCAGACATAGCCTGAGCGATGGGTTCCGAATATGGTCTTCGCATCGGAAGTTTGTCCAAACCAAACGCGGGTCGGCGAGACAAACAGAGGCATGGCAATAAACACGGCAGCGAGGGTTGCAGGAATAGTCAATTCGTTAATCATGATGCGATTGAGTAGCCCTGCGATTAACAAAGACATAATCCCTAAACCCATCTGAAATAAACCGATCCGAAACATCTGAATTAGAGGCAGTTTCGGCGGTACTACCTCTAGCTCGACTGGATTCACTTGGTTACTCATAGGTCGATATATTTGAGGACTGAAACAAAAAACAATAAAAAAACTATTATCTCAAACTTCCGCAGAATTGCTCTAGTCAATCGCTGAACAAGTTTATAGACTCTTAATCGATTTAAGTAGTTCAGCATCGCTAAGAACCCAAAGCTAGATCTTATGCCGTCCGTTTCGCGTGCTGCCCAAGATTCTAGGTAGCTAAAATTCTAAAACCTGTGGCGCACGCGCAGCGTGCGCCACAGGTTTTAGATCTGGTATTGCTGATCGCCATATTTACCTTGGGGATCGACCTATGAATTATTTGTTGCGAAAATCCAGTTTGTTATTAGTTATAAGTTTGATTTTGTGTATTCACAGCAATGTGAATGCAGATGTCTATGCAGGTGAAGTACCTAAAAAACTGCCAATAAATCCTTCTTCATTAAGTAAACAGACAAAACAAGAAGCGGCTAAACAGAACCTCGACCTACAGTTACTAATTGCGTCCCAAAATGGAAAAACTGCCGAAGTGCGATCGCTAATTTCTCAAGCAACCGATGTTAATGTCCGTGATGAATATGGCTGGACACCGATTCTCTGGGCAGCGATGAATGGACATAGTGATGTGGTGCGATTGCTCTTAGCTTCGGGGGCAAATCCCAATACGCGCAACAAATATGGCTGGACTCCGCTTATGTGGGCAGCAGGACAAGGTTATGGCGAAATCGTGCGATCGCTAATTGCATCAGGAGCTAGGTTAAATGCTCAAGATCGGAATGGCTGGACTGCGATCATGTGGGCATGGGATGGCAAACATGAAGAAACCGTAGCCATTTTGCGGAGTGCTACCCCTAACAACTAAATCTGGATAGCAATTTCTAATTTTGTCTCGCTGCTAAATTCATGGTGTAAATGTTGCAATAGCCTCTCATCTTTGGCATAGATTCGCCAAACAGAGCTATCAATTAGCTCTAAAACAATCTCACAAGGTTTATAGAGATTACTATCGGGAATAAGTGAAGGAATTTGTGTTACTTCATGGCAACCAACTATTACCGTATTAATTACATCATCAAATTTTTGGGCTAATAAAACTAGCATTTGCCAACTTAAAATATACCCTTGATGCAAGTATTTAATATTCTCTTCTAAATCTAAAATCCCTCTTTCCCAAATTTCACTTATATCGCCAACTGCTTCTAAATCAAGGATTGACCATACTAGTTGCTGTCTATCTTTATTAATCAATTTTAATAAATCAATAAGCTCAATTACTGATGTACCTTGACTATCCTGAGATTTAATTTCAATGGGATTAGGTATATTCATTGGCTTGAAAATTTATAGGGATTTATGGCAATAGAGGCTCGGCTGATTGGCGCTTACCTGTAGTTTGATTATAACGATGCTGATGGGGATTAGTATGATCAAAACGTCGATGATTAGTAAAGTCAATATCTTTAATAATTTCACCGTTATAGCCAAATTCTCTTGCTTGGATATATGTTTCACCTGTACGCCGACTCGTCTTTATCCCTATTTGCGTGTGAGGATAAGAAGAGTCTGCGATTGGTCTTCCTGCTTTATCACGAGGTAAAGGAAAAGGTAGGGCAAACAATGGTTGAAATGACTAAGTAAAATAAGTGAAATCTTAGTTTAGCAATAGCGATCGCTTTTATAAAACCTTTCGCAAAACGAATAAATTTCCCTCATTACCACGACCAATTCGCAGATCTTGATCGAGATAGGTGGTTTCCAACCAACCCTTTTGATCCTCGCGCTTGATTTTGAAATCGATCGCTAATAATTTTTTAGGCGATCGCAAAGTATTAATAAAACTATTCACATCCTGATAGCCCACCAAAGTTTGCGAGCCAGCCACTAAACGCTCAAAATTCACCTTGACGCGCTTTTCATTGACTATGGAGAAATTGGCACAGACACTGACTAATCCGCCTAGCAATGGCAAACCCTTGATTTCGGCAATATTAAAAATTTTGCCCTCAGCAACTCGTAAGCACTGATAAATATTGCCTAGTTTATAAAGTGGAAAGCGATCAATCCCTAACAGCTCTTGGCTAGTTGTAAAGAGCAACAACCAATTGCCATCTAGTAATTCAGGACTTTGGTTGGGTGCAGGTGTGGGATTTAACTCTTCGAGATAGGCAACTGCCGAAAAAATGGCTTTGCGCTGATTCTCGGTCATATTCAAGCCGCGATTTACAGGGGCGATCGCACTGAAGAGATTTGCTTTGCGAGTAGTACTAGTCATACGCCTATTCTACAAAAAAAAGAGAGGTCGCTTAGCGACCTCTCTTTTTTTATGATAAATAACGACAAGTCGCTGATTATCCTTGACGAGCTTTGAACTTTGGGTTTGTCTTACAAATGACATAGATTCTGCCGCGACGACGTACAATTTTGCAGTCCTTATGGCGAGTTTTTGCCGATCTGAGGGAGCTAACAACTTTCATGGATTAATCCCTAACGCTTACTTATGCTAAAAAAATTTCACACGGCTTATAAGCTTAACATAATTATTGACCAGAGTTTAAAGCCAATTTTAAAGATAGCTCTTAGAGCTATCTTTAAAATTGGCTTTAATAGTTGCGTTTAGCCAATCCAATGCTATGCTTGCAAGCATAAATTTGACCAACCTCAACCTTAAATTTTATTTTTGTAATGCTGCATCCAACTGCCATTCCTTACTTGGTCGCCTTTGCGGTATCTGCGATCGTGGTGTGGCTGAGTACACCGATTATTCGACATTTCGGACTCAAAGCGGGACTAGTAGATAGACCCAATCATCGAAAAATGCACACAACGCCCATTGTCCGCGTCGGTGGCGTAGCTATTTTCTTGGGAAGTGTCACAGCGCTATTGCTGGTTTGGAGTGCAGGCTGGTTTGGTATATTACCGCAAACTAGGGAATATGAAGTATGGGGAGTCACGATTGGTGGTGCTTCCTTCTTCCTAATCGGCTTTGCTGATGATTTGTTTAATTTACCACCACTACCCCGTTTAATTGCTCAATTAGCCGTATCTGCGGCGGCTTGGCGAGTGGGGGTCAGAATTGATTTCATTACTGTGCCATTTTTAGGATTGATTAAATTTGGCTGGTTGAGCTTGCCAATTACAATGGTCTGGCTATCGGGAATGGCAAATGCGATCAATTGGTTGGATGGGCTTGATGGGCTTGCCGCTGGGGTAACCACGATCGCGGCGGCGGTCATTTTAATTACTAGCTTATTTATGCAGCAACCTGCCGCAGCTTTGATTGCGGCGGCTCTCGCGGGTGGATGCTTAGGGTTCCTGCGCTACAACTTCAAGCCGAAAAGTTCTGCGGAAATTTTTATGGGAGATGGTGGCGCTTACTTTTTGGGCTTTACCCTTGCGGGTGTGAGTGTGATTGGCTTAGTCAAAGCCGTAGCAACAGTTGCCTTGATTCTGCCTTATATGATTCTTGCTGTGCCGATTGTGGATGCAACGGTGGTGATTTTACAGCGTATTGGGAGGGGAGAATCACCAATGGCTGCGGGTAATCAGCATCTGCACCATCGACTCGTTAAAGCTGGTGTATCGAAGCGGCTCACGGTTTTATTTATTTATGCGTTGACGCTCTGGGTTGGTAGCATTGCGATGGCGATATCTGGAATGCCTGCGGGGGGAACCTATGCGGCGATTAGTACTTTGTTGATGGTCTATGCCTGTTGGAAGGTAGGGCAAAGGATTAGAGCTAAGGAATTGCGATCGCAACAAGAGCAATCCGCTCAATCTTCTCAACTGAGTGAGCGCTAAAATCAAAGCTAAAAGAAAGAGAGTCACTGCCAAGCAGTGACTCTCTTTCTTTTAGCTATAGCCAACATTTACTTTTAAATCACGCGATCATTACCGCCATCAATGGGAACTTGCGCCGCCGTTGTGCAAGCAAACAAAGCCCCACACATCTCCGCGGCAAGTTCGGCAACATGACGACTGGTAACTTCTACTTTTAGCAAATTATTGGTTTTATATTCCTCAACCGTTAATCCATAGTGCTTAGCGCGAGAAGTTAATACCTCCTCTGTCCAGATGCCCGTATCAAATACAGCATTGGGATGCAAAGTGTTAATCCGAATGCGATCGCTACTCCACTCTAGAGCCGCTACCCGCATCAGTTGCGTTAACGCTGCCTTCGAGGCAGAATATGCCGCCGCCGCAGGACCAGGGGCAGGGACATTTTTAGAGCCAATCGCCACGACGCGACCACCATTAGGCGCAAGTTTTAACAATGGATAACATTCGCGCATCAAGACTAGATTCGCCTCCAGATTGATCTGCATCACCTTTTGCCATGTGGCGGTATCGAGATTTTCAATGCGACAACCAGAGGGGAAAATCCCTGCATTGAGAATAAGGATATCTAAGCCGCCAAAGGCTTTTACGGCTTGATCAAGGGAATTAGCGATCGCACTTTCATCACTGACATCACAGGTCACACCCACAAAATCGGGGCGATCGTAAAGCTTCTCAATGGCGGGATTAATATCTAATCCAACTACCGCCGCGCCACGCTTTAATAATGAGTCTACACAAGCTTTACCAATGCCCGAAGCCGCACCTGTCACCAAGGCAATTTCACCTGTAAAAGCGGGAGAGGAACCTCCTTTTTTCAGTTTAGCTTGTTCCAATTCCCAATATTCCACCGCAAAGATATCGCTAGCGGGTAATGCTTGATAGCCGCCCAAAAGTTGCGATCGCTGGATGATTTCCATCGTGTGTTCGTAGATATCGGCGACAATCTTGGCATCTTTTGCGGATTTACCAACGGTAACTAGTCCTAACTGGCGATCAATAATCACACGGGGTGCGGAATCAAGAATAGTTACTGGTTGCGCTGATTTAGGAGCTTCTTCGGCAAAATAAGCTTGATAGGATTCCGCATAAGCTTTTACATCTCTGCCAACTAAAGGTAAGCGTTTAGTCCGAATCACATGATCGGGAGTCGCGCAACCCTGTTGCGAAATAATGTTGACATCTTCCCTTTGAGCAAAGGCTAAACTTTTCTCATCATTATGGGAACTGAGAACGACGGGAAACCCTGCGACTTGAGCAACTTCAGAGCGTAGTTTAGAAATTTCTAATCTTGCCTCTCTTTCTCTAATTAGAGAAGCTGGTGGTGAGATCTCCCAAGCCTGATGTTTTTTTAGATAAGCCTCTGCGCGATCGACTAATGCAATCATCCGCTCATAGGATTCCTGTGCAGTTTCACCGAAGGAGAAAATACCGTGATTCATTAACACCATGCCAATCGTGCGATCGCTCTTTTCGGCGGCAAATTTCTCGGCACAGACTCGCGCTAGGTCAAACCCTGGCATCACATAGGGAATGATTACTACATCATTGCCATAGATTTCTTGAATGCGTTCCCATCCATTCGCGGTATTTGTCACCGAAATAACCGCATCGGCATGGGTATGATCGACAAATTTGTAAGGCAAACTCGCATGGAGAATCGTTTCTACTGAGGGCGCAGGCGCACTCGCCTTAGTCATTTGCGTCTTCAGTTCATTCACCATCTGTGAATCGGAGAGAACTTGTAACTTCGCTAATTTCAATAAATGCGCCATCCGTACAGGCGCAAAACCAGCATCTGCGATCGTTTCTAAATCCCAACCACTTCCTTTCACATAAAGAATATCTTCTTCTTCGCCAACGATATTCTTCTCGCGAATTTTAACGGAAGTATTTCCCCCACCATGTAAAACAAGCGATGGATCGCGCCCCAATAACCTCGATGTATATACCCTTAAGCCTAAATCTGTTTTATATTCAGCAGCTTCGCGATCGCTCCATAAACTTTTCATTTTTTGAAGTTCCTAAATAATTTTTAAATAAATTCAAATAAAGTAGGGGCATAGCATTCCCAAAGCAATCCATAAATTTTGAGATTGTTTTAGTTTGGGAATGCTATGCCCTAAACTCGCGACGCAGGGACAATTTATCGGTGAAAGCGAAGAGGGTAGAGCATTTGCGTTTTGAGATGATCGGTGAGGAATATCAAAATATTGGCGCAAATGCTCTACCCCTACAAGTTTGTTTTTGTAAATTGTTACGGGCGCGAATAGATCCTGACAATAATGTACAAGGAGGACGTTGCTTACCCTAATAGTTAGATGGCGACAATGCACTCAATTTCGACGAGTGCCTCAAGGGGGAGTCGAGCGACTTGAACTGTAGAACGTGCTGGAAACGGGGCAAGAAAATACTTACCGTAGATCGCATTTACTTTAGGGAAATCTGCCATATCTGCGAGAAATACGGTGGTTTTAATCACGTTGGTGATGTCTGCGCCTGCCTCAGCAAGAACAGCTTGAATATTCTTAATTACCTGTTCCGCTTGCTCTTCGACTGTAGTAGCCACGATTTTGCCGATCGCAGGATCGATCGCAATTTGTCCTGCCATAAAAATTAATTTGCTGGTAGCAGGAATAGCGATCGCTTGGTTATAGGGGCCCACGGGTTCAGGAGCATTGGCGCTACGGATTACTTCTTTTTGACTCATCGTTATTATTTAAGTATATAGATTGGGATTATATAACGATCTCCAAGTCAAAACACTATTCGCAGCACCTCTTTGCCAAGTTACCCTGCCCTATATCTAGTCTTTGGAAGGCTTTGTGTTATTCCAAACCTAAATCCTTCTTCAGTCTTGCCAAATAACCATCCTTACTGAGCAGAACGTGATATTCCTTGACTGCTAACTCTTTTTGGGGAATCAGTTTGAACCAAGCCGCGAAGAAATCCTTGAAATTGCGTACGTCGTAGACAACCTCATTCAAAATAGATTCTTTCTCGTTCTGTTCTTTCAGCTTATTCCATTTCTCATCAGTATCACCTTTAAGGCGATCGCCATTGATATCGAAAATGATCCGCTTGCCTGCGTGATAAAATCCTTGGGCTTCAAACGGAACGTGGGGAACCAGATCGCCCTGATTGACAACGCGAAAATGTGTACCCTGAAAGTTGGCTTCTAACAGATTTGCAAAATTCTTATTGCCAACACGAGGCGCTCCGAAGGTGTAGAGACCGCGCACATTGACTTTTTCAATGGAGAGCATTGCGGTCATTAATACTGCTAAGGCTCCGCCAAGGCTGTGACCAGTAATCCAAATATTTTTGGTTCGATTGGGATCGAATTGATAAATTGCGGAGATAATTGAGATTACGACAGGGTAAAGAGCATCTTGAAATCCTTCATGGACGCGACTATTCAATAAGGGACCTGGATCGGTAACGAGTTTGATATTAGTAAGCCAATCTGTCGTAGACTCGCTTCCTCGAAAAGCAATAATAAGGTTTTCCTCCTTTTCGGCAACAAACCCTTGAGTGTCAATAGATACTCCCAAATTTTTGTTAAAGAATTGAAAGTTAGTAAATCCCCATGATGCTTGATCAAATGGTTGACTATACTGATTACCATCTTTTTCCCAATACACTTGACCATCTTTAGGGCTATAGGCATAGGCAAGCGCACAAGCGGAGGCAAGGGCAATAGCATCCTTGGGACTGTAGTTATTTGTTGTGGAAAATTCAGGGGTAAAATACTTCGATAATTCTGGCATTTTATAAACCTTTTGCTAGAAGAATTTAATCACGTTGACGGTTGATTTAAATATAACTTTAGCCAGCATTTTTATGATACAAACCCCAAAATATTAAGAGGTGTTGCATTGCAACACCTCTTAATATTTTGGGGTTTGTCCAAGAAGATTTTAAGTATCCTTATTTTCCTTGAGCATTTTTGCATATTCTTGATCTGCCAAATCCTGCTCAGTAGTGTAGGCAAGATTACTTTGGTCGATCGCCTCTTGTTTCATCGCAAAAGTACGCGCAAAATCTAGTTTTTCCCGCAGAGTCGATGAGGCATTTTTTAATTGTTCGGCACGGGCGGCGCGTTTTTGGTTGCGATCGCTTATTCCCCCATTCAAATATTGCAAGACAAAATAGCGCACCGCAGGCGTAGATAGGAACAGCACGGCATATCCCAATAAGAATCCATAAGCAGCTTTGATAAATCCTAAAAATCCAACCAGAGACTTAGCAAGTCGGGGATCATTAATTAAACTGCCCAGATATAGCGAGGCGACTAGATAAAAAATGCCTAAACCGATCGCTAAAGCAATTTTGCCTTGAGGGGCTTGGCTAAATTTCCAGAGTTTTTCTTGCAAATAAGAACTGGTAGTTTTGGCTTTGCGCTCGGAGGCAACTTTTTGTAAGTCAGGAAACTTATAGGCAAGGGTTCCTGCATCGCTGACTTCGGGGAACCCGTTAAATTTTGACAGTACGGGAATCACAAAATATTCATCACCCTCTAGGCGGCTAGTTTCATCGAGGTAGGGTGCAATTTGCTCAGCGACGACCACCCCATTATTACTGCGAATCATGGTCGCTATCTCTCGCCAACGACGCTCTTCGAGGTCAGAGTTAGGGTTGCCATCACCAAATAAAAATGAAAATACACTTTCTAAAAAGCCAATTTCATCGGGATCACGTTGGCGAATGCGCTCAGGCTCGTAGTAGTAGGGATCGAACATGATAAACGGATTGCCGAAGGGATTGCCCCAGCCGCCGAGCCAGATAAAGCCGCCGCCCCCGTTATCACGACTATCACGGCGATCATCGCGATCGTTACCCTTTTGACTATTCAAAGCGATCGTGGCGGCAATAATGCCTAGCACCACGATCACGATCGAGACTATTAACAAAATGCCGAAGGAAATGCGGATCGCGTAAAACACCCATTTCCAAACTCCTTTAAGCCATTCCTGAACCTGTAGCCAAAATGAACGGCTAACTAAGATTTGGCGAAAATTTGGAGCAAATTTATAGGCGATCTCACCCGACTCGGCAACTTGGAGATTGCCACCTGTTTCTGAGGCAAGAGCTAATATTTCCCGTTGGGCGGTATTTAAATCAAGTCCAGACTGCGCCGCCACATCGCCTATCGTGACCCGATAGTTGAGCTTTTCGACGGCTTCCATCACTGCTGTACGAGTTGCCATAGGCTTTCACTAATCTCACTACTAAGCCTATTATGATGGAAATAAACCAGATTTGAGATGAATGAATCTTGACTCAAATCTTCCGAGAAATCTAAAAGCACTTTTAAAGATTAATTTTAAGGATTATGTGTCATGCAGCAAGAACCAAGGCGATCGCCTGCTAACGAAGATCTCGATCAACAGCCGAATCAGGAAATAGTGGGGGAAAGTGACTCTGATTTTTTGTTAACGCCTGAGCAAGAGGCGGCGATGCTGTCAGCCTATGGCTCTAGCGATAACTCACAGGATGATCTCCAAGATCCTGACGAGCCAGACTCGCCAAAAGCACCTAGTCTCCAAAATCTGGCTAAGCCAAGCAGTGGCTATAGCAATGCCTTTCATAATCATTATGTGGGGCATATGGATTTGTTTGCGGATCAGCAAACAGTGATGAAGTATTTAGATGCCCATCAAGGGTGGTTTCGGCGTTGCGCTCATCCCTTTAAAGCCGATCCCATTGGCGAGACGGGCTATGCGATGGGAGTGGGGCAAGTGGGGGCGATGGGCTTTCAGGTCGATGCGAGGGTAGGGCTAAATTTATTACCCCCTGACGAAAATTCTGTTTATCGAATTACCACCATTCCTATTCCCAATCAACCACCTCAGGGCTATGACGTAGATTTTCAGGCAGAGATGCGTTTAGAGGAACAAGTTACAGATGTACAGATTCTCGGAAAAAATGCGGTGATGACTGGTATTGAGTGGGATTTAAATCTCACGGTTTCGCTGCAATTCCCTCCATTTCTCCAGCGCTTGTCACAGGAGATACTCCAACGCACGGGGGATAGTGTGCTTGGCTTTGTGGTGAAGCGTGTGTCTAAAAGCCTTACGGCGAAGGTGCAAGATGATTTCCATAAGACTCATAACATTAAGATTCCCAAACAGATTAAGCTCCGTAGATAGAGTGGTCATTTTGTCATAGGCAAAATGACCACTCTATCTATACGCATTGGGAAACTGCTACACAACGAAGGGAAATATGCTTTACACTTTTGCGATTTTGCTTGCACCAGCGCCAGAGGATCGTCCTTTGGGGCTTATGGGTAAGCCTATTCAATATTGGCAGAGCGATCGCCCCGATGATTGCCTAGTTGCGGCGATCGAACCTGATGTGGATATGGAAGCTTTGAAGCTTTTGCCAGAACAATCTTTGATGCAAGCGATCGTCCACCACGATCGCCTAATTTGCGAATTATTTGCTCACCGCACCCTTTTACCTTTACGGTTTGGGACTGCCTTTGTTTCCATTGAAGCCTTAGATAGTTATTTAAAAACAGAGAGTGACAGATTACTCGCCAGTTTACAAAGATTAGATGGCTATGCCGAGTTTTTGATTACGGGTACGGCGATCGCGCCTAAAGCGGAAGCGGCAACCAATCTTAAGGGTAAAGATTATTTGTTAGCTAAGCGATCGCTTTATTTGCAACAGGAGCAATGGCGATCGCAATTACAGCAGGAGGTTCTGGACTATCGCCAGACGCTCACCGATTGCGTAAATCCTGCAATTTACCAGCCTAGGTTTCAGCAGGTAGAAACCCAAGGCTCGGAAGATGTGCGGGTTTATGCATTGTTGCCGCGATCGCAATTTGAGCAGTTACAGCAAACTTCGCGATCGTGGGAAGAGCAACATTCCCATTGGCAAATCTCATGGAGTGATGCGTTGCCGCCCTATCATTTTCTAGATGCTTAATTTGCAAAAGATAAATGACAACACTTTTGTGAATTTATACCCAATTATAGCTGTGGTCACTTGCATGAGGACAAATCAAAACCCAAGAAGCGAGTTGCGGCGCGAAGCGCCGCAACTCGCTTCTTGGGTTTTGTGTCCTAACAAGAATGGCAACAGCTATAAGAAATGGCGTAGCCATTTCTTAATTGGGTATAAATTCATAGGAACATAACTTAAACATTTCTTGGTACTTTTTCATGGGAACTTGGCAAAATCTCCTATTTGCGGCTCTTGGCGGCGTGCTAATGGGACTTACCCCCGATCCCTTTAGTCAATGGTGGCTGGCATGGATCGCCCTAATTCCCCTCTGGATGCTTGCCCAAAAGCTCAAAGTTAAAGGCGCGATCGCGATGGGGGCGGTATGGGGATTTTGCTATCACGGCATGTCCTTATTTTGGATTACCACCGTGCATCCGATGGAATGGATGGGTATACCTTGGTGGACAAGTTTTTGGATCGCCACCTTAGTTTGGGTATTGATCACCGCTTGGGGCGCAGTGCTATCGGCACTATGGGCGGGCGGCATGTCTTTGCTTACACAAAAGCTCAATGTACCTAGTCGCATAATCATCGCCTGCGCGATCTTCAGTGGTTTAGAAATTGTGTGGAGTTGGGGACCCCTTTATTGGACAGCCTTGGGCTATACCCAAAGCCCCCATGACCTATTGCTATTGCAAATCAGCCGCCTATCTGGACAGCAAACCATGACTTCGGGGATCGTCGCAGTCAATGGCTTATTAGCAGAAGTATTTTTGCATAAAGCTTGGCAAGAGCGAAAAAACTATGCGATCGCCGCAATTTGTCTCCTCTTCGCAATGGCGGGATATGGCGCATGGGAAATGCAAAGCGATCGCATGGCAAGCAGTAACGGACAAGCAATTAAAGCAGGAATCATTCAAGGGAACTTCCCAAATGCCCTGACCGTAAAGCCGAAGGGATGGGAGATCGCTGTTAATAACTACACTCAGGGCTATGAGAACTTAGCCAAATCAGGAGCCGAAATGATTCTCACTCCTGAAACCGCAATTTCCTTTCTCTATCCCAATTACGATCAGCGTCGAGAATCCTTTGATCGGGTCGTGGAAAAATATCGCGTTCCTATCTGGCTAGGCGGCTTTGGGAAAACGCGTAATCCTAACACCGAAGACCCTAATAACTATACGAATAGCCTCTTTTTAATTAATGGCTCCAATCAAATTCTCGGACAATATGACAAAGTCCGCCTTGTGCCTGTGGGCGAATATATTCCCTTTAAACCAATTTTGGGAAGCTTGATTAGGCGGCTATCGCCATTACGGGGCGAAGTGGAAGCAGGTTCCAGTGAGCAGTTAGTCGATACGCCTTGGGGACGCTTTATTGTCGGCATTTGCTATGAGTCCGCCTATCCCGCTACCTTCCGCTTTCAGGCTGCCGCAGGTGGTCGTTTAATTCTCTCCGCTTCCAATAATGCTCACTTCGCTTCCTATATGTCCGCCCAACACCACGCGCAGGATGTCGCCAGAGCGATCGAAAGCGATCGCTGGGCAGTGCGAGCAACTAACACGGGTTATTCGGGCTTTGTCGATCCCAATGGACGAACCGTATGGCTATCCAATGTGAATACCTACGAAACCCATTTAGAAACCGTCTATTTAAGGGATACGAAAACTCTCTATGTCCAATGGGGTGATTGGTTAACGCCTTTGCTCTGCATTACGAGTATTGCTATAGCTATAAAAGAGAGAGCGAGATCAAATCACAATCCAAGGTAAAAGTAGCGGCACTTTTCGTTGTTACTTTTATCTTGGATTTTACAGCGCTTTGCCCTCAAGAACAAATCAACAGATTTTTGAAAGTTTTGCAAAGCAAAACTTTCAAAAATCTGTTGTGTTTTGTTTGGATCGGGAATTTTTGCTATGATCAAGAAGACTAAACTACGCTATCAGGGTTAAATACGATGATTGCTGTCAAAACTCTCTATGAAACTGATTTTAGTCTTTGGTTAGAAGAAACAGCAACCTTACTGAAAGAAGGTAAATTAGAGCGTTTAGATATTGAGCATTTAATTGAAGAAATTGAAGGTATGAGCCGTAGCGAGAAAGATGCTGTAGAAAGTAACTTGATTCGAGTAATGCAGCATCTATTGAAGTGGCAGCACCAAGCTGAAAAAAGATCGCCTAGTTGGGCTTACACAATTATCGAACATTCCCGTAGGTTAAATAAGTCTTTTCAGCATAGCCCCAGTCTCAAGAGACATTTTGATAATGTATTTGATGAGTGCTATGAGTCTGCTTGTAAAGCTGCCTCTGTTGAGACGCAACTTCCGTTAGTCACTTTCCCTAAAAGTTGTCCTTTCTCGAAGTCGGAAGTATTGGAAATTAATTCAGATGATTATTTAATCGGTTAATTGCAAGAAGAGCTTAAAAAGCTTGCAAAGCAAGCTTTTTAAGCTCTTCTTGATTCTAAGCGTAAAGAGTTTTAGCTAGATGGCTGACTCTCATCTTGCATGGCTAGTTTAGGAAATAGAATCACAAAAAATCCCATCCATGCGGATATAGGAATCGCTACCAAAATCGAGAGCCAAATCATTTTAAATAGTAGCCAACTACCACTAATAATCGAGAAGCCCGTCAAAATTATGCTCCAAGGCTGACACCACCAAGGCTTATGATTCCAAACACTATCAGGTTTTTCTGAAGACATTTTGCAAATTCCCTAATCAATAGAGGGGTCATGCTTTGCATGATCCCTCTGTATTTTACATCCTTTCTAAAACGCGAATACCAAGTAGGTTTAGCCCTAGTTTTAGAGTTTTCGCGGTGATGTCACAAAGACTTAGACGCGAAATTCTTTCGGATTCTTCCGCTTGCAATACGGGGCATTGCTCAAAGAATTGATTGAACTTTTGGCTGAGTTCAAAAAGATATTGACAGAGGCGATTTGGGAATAACTCTTCCGCAACTGCATCGATCGCTTCGGCAAATTGCAATAGGTGCTTAGCTAAGACAATCTCTGGATCTTGAGTGAGCTTGACGGCATCCCCATTCAAATTGTCAAATACACTGGCAAAATCAATCTCTCCCTTGCGCCCAATCCCCTGTACGCGCACATAGGCATAGAGCATATAGGGAGCCGTATTACCTTGGAGGGCAAGCATCTTATCGAAGCTGAAGATATAGTTGCTGGTGCGATTTTGAGAAAGATCGGCGTACTTCACGGCTCCCAGTCCGACGGCTTCGGCAACATCCTGCTTGAACTCCTCTGAGGCTTCAGGATTGCGGCTTTCGATGTCGGCACGGGCGCGAGTAATCGCCTCCTCAAGCAAACTCTTTAGGGCTACGGTATCGCCCGATCGCGTTTTAAATTTTTTGCCATCGTCACCCATCACCAAGCCAAAGGGAACGTGGGTAGTCTGGACGTTCTCAGGAATCCAATTGGCGCGTTTAGCCACTTGGAAGACTTGGGCGAAGTGTCCTGATTGACCGATATCGGTTACATAAATGATACGAGTGGCTTGGTCTTGGCGAATGCGATAACGCAGGGCGGCGAGATCGGTGGTCGCGTAGTTATAGCCGCCATCGGATTTCTGGACGATTAGCGGTAAGGGTTGACCATCTTTATTGGTGAATCCTTCTAGAAAAACGCATAATGCGCCTTGGTCTTCTTGGAGTAAACCTGTTTCGCGCAAATCGGTAATTACATCCGCTAGAAAAGAATTATAAAAAGATTCTCCTCGCTCCGTTAATTGGATATTCAGTACATCATAAATCTTTTGGAATTCACGACGTGACTGTCCGCACAGGAGTTGCCATGCAAGCTTGGCTTCTGTACCTCCTGCTTGGAGTTCCACTACCGCATTGCGCGAAGTTTCCTTAAAGGCTTCATCTTCATCAAAGCGTTTTTTGGCAGCGCGATAGAGTTCTACTAAGTCACCGATCGCGATCGCATCGGCTTTAGTTAGCGCGTCGGGATAAACTTCGCGGAGGTAGGTAATCAACATTCCAAATTGAGTCCCCCAATCGCCCACATGGTTGAGGCGCAGCACTTCATGTCCTTGAAACTCTAAAATTCGCGCAATGCTATCACCAATGATCGTCGATCGCAGATGTCCTACATGCATTTCCTTCGCAATATTCGGACTCGAAAAATCAACAATTACCCGTTCGGGTTTATCGACGGTGGCGATCGCGAGGCGATCGCTTTTTTGCATTTTGGCTAATTGAGTTTCTAAGTAACTAAGTTTGAGCTTTAGATTAATAAATCCTGCCCCTGCGATCGTGGGAGCCTCGAAAATATGCTTAATAGTCTCATTGATGAGCAATTTTTCAATTATTTGGGCAGCAACATCTTGAGGCTTTTGTTTGAGCTTTTTAGTCAGGCTTAGCGCCACATTGCATTGATAATCGCCAAATTTGGCATCCTTTGACGGCGCAACGGCAGGATCATAGTTAGCATATTCTGCACCAAAGGCATCGGCGATCGCCTTCGAGAAACGAATTTTTAAGTCAGATAAAACGGACGTAGACATGGTGGTGGTAGCTTTGCTCTCAAGCTATCCAATATACCGCGCGATCGCCCTTACTCTCCATCAGCCTGATGCGGCTCACTCAAAAAGCTAAAAGCTCAGAGCTATCCCCCAATTACCCAAACAAGATTACAATATGTTAAGCAAAACTTAACAACAAGGTAACGACAGTAAGGGTCGAGCATAAACATGAAAGCAGCAATTATTGGTGCAGGCTTAGCGGGTATGAGTACTGCGGTCGAACTCAGCGAACAAGGCTATGAAGTAGAACTTTTTGAATCCCGTCCCTTTGTCGGAGGTAAAGTCAGTAGTTGGCTAGACAAAGATGGCAACCATATCGAGATGGGCTTGCACGTATTTTTTGGCTGCTATTACAACCTCTTTGCCCTAATGAAAAAAACGGGAGCCTTCGAGCATCTCCGCCTTAAGGAACATACACATATTTTTGTTAATCCCGGTGGCGCACAGGCGGCTCTTGATTTTCGGAACTTTGGCGGCGCGCCTTTTCATGGACTAAAAGCTTTTGTAACCACAGGACAATTACCACTTAAGGACAAAATCCAAAACGCGATCGCGATCGGGCGGAGTCCTCTAATTCGTGGCTTAGTCGATCATGTTGGCGCAATGAAAGAAATCCGCGCCCTCGACAATATTAGTTTTAAAGATTGGTTTTTGGGGATGGGAGGCTCACAGGCAAGCCTCGATCTGATGTGGGATGCGATCGCCTATGGGTTAGGCTTTATCGACTGCGAGAATATTTCCGCACGCTGTATGCTCACCATCTTTCAGTTCTTTGCATCCCGAACCGAGGCTTCGATTTTGCGAATGTTGGAAGGTTCGCCCGATGTGTTTTTACACAAACCAATTGTGAACTACATCGAATCTAAGGGTGGTAAGTTCCATTTGCGACGAGGTGTGCGCGAAGTTCTCTTTGAAGGCGAAGGCGAAGATACTCGCGTGACTGGGCTAATCGTTGGTAAAGAAGATGGCGAAGAAATAGTAACTGCTGATGTTTATATCTGCGCCACTGATGTTCCGGGCGTAAAGAGAATAATCCCTGAGAAGTGGCGTGTCTGGTCGCAGTTCGATAACATTTACAAACTAGATGCCGTGCCTGTAATTACTGTCCAATTGCGCTTTGATGGCTGGGTTACGGATATTGACAACTTGCTCTATGCAATAAAAGTTGATTTCTCCACCTTTGCAGATTTGGCGATTACTAGCCCCACTGATTACTACAAGGAAGGAGAAGGTTCCCTATTGCAGGTGGTGATTACCCCTGCGGATGATTATATTAAGCTCAGTAATGAAGCGATCGTCGAGAAGATGATTGCTCAAGTACATGAAATTTTCCCCTCTTCTAATAAATTAAATGTGACTTGGTCAAGTGTAGTCAAACTCGCTCAGTCTCTCTACCGTGAAGCCCCGGGGAAAGATCCTTTTCGTCCTACGCAACATACACCTGTAAGCAACTTCTTCTTAGCGGGAAGCTACACAATGCAGGACTACATCGATAGCATGGAAGGCGCGACATTGTCAGGCAAGATGTGTGCGGCGGAAGTACTGAGTCGCAAGTAATCTATAGCAAAACAGAAAATGGCGTAGCCATTTTCTGTTTTGCTATAGATTACTTCCTAGCTTTTTGATGTCAATCAAATTTTTAGGCGATCGCCCACTTATCAATAAAATCCTCTACACTAGAGAAATTAAAATTGAGTTAAAAAGTAGCTCGATGTCCAAAATTAGAGTACCAAAGCCTTTTTCTAATCTCATGGAAGAGTTGGAAACTAGAGAATTTGTACCATTACTCAGTAAATATCATGCAACTGATCGTAAAGGTCGATATTTCCATTGGGATGAGTTTAAATGGAGAGTCGAGCAAGGCGACAACGAAATAGCGGCATGGGTGGCGACTAAAATAGCGAGACAAGCAAGAACTAACTATTTACACCTATTGCAAGCTGAAAAAAATGTCTGCTTTAGTTACTGCATTCCAGACTCACTGTTTGCCCAATTACATTCCATCGATAAAATGATAGGTGGTGGTCAACAAATTAGTGATAGCAATTTTGTGTCATCTGATGACAAGCATCATTATTTTGTTAAAAGTCTCATGCTAGAAGAAGCAATCACTTCATCCCAGTTAGAAGGTGCTTCAACTACTAGGGAAGTTGCCCAAGAGATGCTAAAAAAGAGTCTTGCTCCCACAGATAAGTCCCAACAGATGATTTTTAATAATTATCAGTTAATGAAAAAGGTTATTGAAAGAAAAAATGAAGAATTATCAATTGAATTCATATTAGAACTACATAAGATAGCAACCTATAAGGCAATTGACAATGAGGCTATATCAGGTAGTTTAAGGCAAGAAAATAACATTATCGTTTCCGATTTGTATGGGGAGAATACATTTTATCCTCCAGACTACAAAACCATACAATCCAGACTAGTTAACCTATGCAGGTTTGCAAATCAAGATCATAGTCAAAAAAATCAAGATTTTATTCATCCAATCATTAAGGCAATAATTTTACACTTTATGGTCGCTTATATTCATCCTTTTGGTGATGGTAATGGCAGAACAGCAAGAGCAATTTTTTATTGGAGCATTCTCAGTTCTGGTTATTGGTTGTTTGAATATGTTTCAATTAGTAAATTTATCAAAGAAAAACGTGGGGCTTATGATAAGGCGTTTATCTATACGGAAACTGATGATTTTGACCTCACCTATTTTCTCTATAACCAAATTGATACTATCGAAAAAGCTATAAAATCTTTGCATGAATATATAGATAGAAAAAGACAGGAATTCTATGGCTTTATGCATTGGATAGATAAAAATCCATTGGCGAAAACGTTAATTAGAGGACATCTAGAAATATTAAAAGAAGCGTTGAAATCACCCGGAAAAGAATTTACAGCAAAACAAGTTGCGATTGATTTTGGAGTGACTGAGAACACTGCTAGAAGTTATCTTACTGCCTTGGTTGATAAAAATTTATTAGTTCTCGCTCAATCTAAACGAGGCAAAGCGCGTATTTATATTGCTCCCGCTAACTTAAAAGCAAGATTGGAAATGTAACTCAGGAGGCGATCGCCTATTCTCCGTCAGATTTCCAAGCGATCGCCTTACTGGGTTCAGGATCAGGTAACTTGCGCGTAATCACAGCCGCCGCTAAAACCATGATTGCGGATACCCATAGACAGCCAATTAATCCATGAAATTCATAAATCAACCCAGAGAGAACTGTTCCTGCTAAACGTCCGCCCGAATTTGCCATGTAATAAAAACCAACATTTAGCGCTACTTTGTCATCATCGGTGAAAGCGAGAACTAAGTAGGAATGTACGGATGAGTTAAAAGCAAAGACGACACCAAAAATTAGTAATCCGACGATGATTACTAGGTTTGCGGGGAGATTTAATTGTAAGGCGATCGCAATTACCGCAGGAACCGCAATGAGAGAAGTTGTCCAAAATCGCACAGTTTGCGATCGGGGTGGTTGTCCAGAACCAAAGCGCTTAATCAATGTAGGTGCAAGAGATTGAATCAACCCATAGCCAATCACCCAACAAGCTAAGAAGCCACCAACTTGATAGAATGACCAGCCTAAGACACTTCGCAAAAATACAGGCAATCCCACCACAAACCACACGTCCCTAGAACCAAAGAGAAAGAATCGTGCCGCAGATAGAAAATTGATTTCAGGGCTTTTAGAAAAGAGTTGTTTGAATTTCACTTTCGCCTTGATTTTGCCCATACCCTTAGGCAAAAATAAACCTGTGAACAGGAGCAGAAATAAGCATTCTGCCATAATCCATAGGGAATTTACAAAGCCACATAGTCCTAATAAAGCACTGCCGATAAAAAAGCCCACCCCTTTTAAAGCATTCTTAGAGCCTGTGAGAATTGCAACCCATTTAAACAAAGCCGATTGAGCATCCTGAGGTACGACAAGGCGAATTGCACTTTTGGTACTCATTTTGGTCAAGTCTTTAGCAATTCCCGAAAAAGCTTGGGCGATCATTACATAAAGAACTGATAACCACTGCGCCCATTCAGGATTGAGAAAAGACAACATTATCAGCGAGAAAATCTGTAAGCCAATCCCAGTATAAAGCGTAACTTTTAGTCCTAATTGGGAGCCAATCCATCCGCCTAAAAAGTTGGTAACGACTCCAAAGACTTCATAGAACAGAAATAGCGAAGCGATTTGAATGGGGGTATAGCCAATATTGTTGAAATAAAGCAATACCAACAGTCGCAATGCACCATCGGTAATCGTAAACCCCCAATAGGTGAGGGTGACAAGCACATAATTTTTGAAGTTCGCTTGGGATGCAGTTGAGGAGTTCATGATCAATTTCTCAAGGTTTAGATGATTTGCCCTCACCGATGGCGGCACGTCTTCAAATAACCCCTCCCTAACCCTCCCCTTGCAAAGGGGAGGGAACAAAATTTCTAGTCTTCCCCCTTCGCAAGGGGGAATTAAAGGGGGTTTTTGAGAGTTGCGTGTAAAGGGTAGACCATTGGAAGAGAGTGGAATGAGGGTCTTAAATCGACAACGCCACTTTTCTCGCTAATTCCGCCATGCGACAGGAATAGCCCCATTCATTGTCATACCAAGCCAGTATCTTGACCTGAGTTCCGTCAACAACCATTGTCGAAAGAGCATCAATAATGGATGATCGCGGATCGTCTTTGTAATCAATAGAAACTAGGGGGCGTTCTTCATAGCCTAAAATTCCCTTGAGTTCACCTTCAGAAGCAGCCTTTAATAAACTATTCACTTCCTCAATTGTGGTTTTTCTTTCTACTTCAAACACACAATCTGTAAGTGAAGCATTCAGCAAAGGTACGCGCACGGCTAAACCATTTAATTTGCCCTTGAGTTCGGGATAGATCAGAGTTATCGCTGTTGCCGATCCCGTGGTTGTCGGAATTAGGGACAAAGCCGAAGCCCTTGCGCGGCGCAGATCTTTATGCGGTGCATCAACGAGGGTTTGCGTATTCGTATTGTCGTGAATGGTAGTAATCACACCGTGCTTAATTCCTAAACCTTCATGGATGACTTTCACCACAGGCGCGAGACAGTTAGTAGTGCAAGACGCGGCTGTTAATAGATGATGCTGTGCGGGATCATAGAGATGATCGTTAATTCCCATGACGATATTTAGCGCTTCTTCCTTCACTGGAGCCGCGACGATGACTTTCTTTACATCTTTGGTGAAATAGGGATTTAGGGTTTCGGGAGTGCGGAATTTGCCAGAACATTCCAGTACGATATCAACGCCTAATTCTTGCCAGTTGACTAATTCGGGTTTGGCATATTCGCTAAAGCTAAGGGATTTATGATCAATTTGGATGCGATCGCCTTCTAATCTCACATCACGTTGCCAGCGTCCATGTACCGAGTCAAATGTGAGTAAATGCGCGGCAGCTTCTACGCCGCCCTTGATTTCATTAATATGCACAAATTCTAATTCGGGAAAGCCCCAAGCAGCACGCAGAACCAATCTGCCAATTCTGCCAAAACCATTAATACCAACGCGCACAGTCATAGATTATCTAAAGGTTAAGTATATTTTAAATATTGATTAAGGCAAATATTTATGATAATCAATATATTTATTTTGGCTATATTGATGGAAATCTGTCAACAGCAAAAGCTAAATTATTTGTAGGATGCGTTAGTGCAACGTAACGCATTAATTCTTCTTAATCATATTTTTGGGGTCAAAGAAATTGCGCTTGAACCAAAAAGATAGATTGACAAGGCTAATTAAAACGGGAACTTCGATCAGGGGGCCAACAACCGCCACAAACGCTGCACCTGAATTAATGCCAAATACACCCACCGCCACCGCGATCGCTAGTTCAAAATTGTTACTTGCCGCCGTGAAAGCCACACTCGCCGCTTTGTCGTAATCCGCCTTAATTAGCCAAGCAAAATAAAAGCTAACTACAAACATCGCAACAAAATAAATCAACAATGGAATCGAAATTCTGACGACATCCAAAGGGATTTTTAGCATCAAATTTCCCTTGAGACTGAACATCACCACAATTGTAAACAGCAATGAAATTAGGGTGATTGGGCTAATTTTAGGAATAAATACATTGTGATACCAGCTTTTCCCTTTAATTTTGCTCAGGAAAAAGCGCGTCAAAAAACCTGCGATAAAAGGAATACCAAGATAAATAGAAACAGTTTGTCCAATCTCAATGATACTGATATTCACCACAGTGCTTTGTAAGCCAAATAGCGGCGGTAATACGGTGATAAAAAACCAAGCATAGAAACTATAAAACAGCACTTGAAAAATACTATTAAAGGCAACTAATCCCGCCGTATATTCGGAATTCCCCTTTGCGAGATCGCTCCATACAATCACCATCGCAATACATGGCGCAATCCCAATCAACATCAAGCCCACCATATATTCGGGAGAGTCTCGAAAAAAGGCGATCGCCAAGAAAAACATCAAACTTGGCGCAATTATCCAGCTTTGAAATAGGGATAGCGCCAGAATTTTGCCATTGCGGAAGACATCGCCTAACTCTTCATAACGTACTTTCGCGAATGGTGGATACATCATCAAAATTAAGCCGATCGCGATCGGGATATTGGTAGTCCCAATTTGAAACTGATTGATTACCCGATCCACAGCAGGAAAAAGTACGCCGATCGCCACACCGATCGCCATCGCCAGAAAAATCCAGACCGTCAAAAAGCGATCGAGTATAGAGAGTTTTTTAATCGGCTGTATATGTGCCATGATTGATTTACTCAATATTGATATTAATCAATATTTATAATAATCGATATTTTGTCACCTTGCATTAATTCATGGCACTATAAGTTTATGAAGCCAAATCCCTCGATTACCTGCTGTCCTCCTTTGCTAGAAGGTCGCCTGACCTCTAATGAGGCAAGTTATTTAGCCACAACATTTCGCGTATTGGGGGAACCTGCGCGTTTACAAATCTTGAGCTTAATTGCGGCTCAGCCCAGCCAAGAAGTATGCGCCTGTGAATTGGTGGAAACTTTGGGTTTAGCACAACCAACGGTCAGCCATCATCTCAAAGTTTTATATGAAGCAGGTTTACTGACTAAGGAACGGCGTGGGACTTGGATTTACTATCGCATTTTGCCTGAAAAGTTAGCGATGTTAAGGAATGCTTTGTCTTAAAAAAGCGTCGCTAAGCGACGCTTTTTTATCAATGGAACCAGTTTGCGCCAATTCCTCTTGCCATCATCGAGGCTAGAAGCGGAATTAAGCTAAATCCGAAAAGCTCTATATGAACGATAGTTCTGAGTATTTTGATTTTTTCTGGACTGACTTCGGGAGGCTTTTTGGCTCGAAGATTTTGAATCCACATTAAGAATGAGAATGTAGGATATAGCGACAATAAGCCAACGACAATAAATACAGATATTTTCATCCAGAAAACTGGCTGATGAGTGTAATAATCCGCCCCTTTCTCGAAATACAAAACCCTTAATACGCCTGTTGCTAAGACGGTAATCCCTGCGATGCCATAGACACTATCAGCAATGAGAACTCGCCATCCTTCTTTATTGGTTAAGTCTTGTTTGAGGGTAAATAATTCTGTAGAGAGGGCAGCAAAAATTAACCCTAAGCTCAAATAATGTAGATAGGCAGCGATCGCATTAGCCCACATTGAAATTTTCCTCAAGTCAACAGTCTCAAGATTATTATTATCAGTGAGATTTACTATGATTTATGGCAGATAGTGATAATAATCTATGATATAAATGAAAATATATAAGATTTTGACCTTATTTATAAGGTAATCTCTCAATTACAACTTTAAGTCTGATTATGATTTGATATGGCTCCTCGAAAAAAATCTATAACGCTTAAGTATTTTGGTCAGGGGGGCTGTCAAAATCCCTAGAATTGCATATACCGCTAATGCTCTGAGGTTTCAGTCAGAGGAAGATTTAGAGATTTATATTGAGAGGGTGTTTGAGAAGTTAAGCGAGGCGTTTAAGGAGGATGTGAATCATACCGACATAGAAAAAAGCCTCAGAAGTTTCAGGTAAAAGTTAGTTAAAACAAGTAATAGAGCCGTAGTGTTATGCAAATAAAAGAAATCACTACCGAACAGTTTTGTTTACTAGTTTCTGAAGTTATGATGGAAGTGCTAGAAGAATATATCGATCTAGATGAAGATAAGAAGTTAAAAACAGCAGTTGTAGAACGTTTATTGCAGCAACAACATCAATCAACCGTTATTCTTGCTAGTCAGGCTATGCAATCAGTGGGACTTAATTGGGATTAGTTAGAGTATCGATTTTACTCCTGAGGCGATCGCTGATCTTGTGAAAATCCACCACCTTAATCAAATACGTATAGCTCGTAAAATCAAGTGATTAGGTGAAAATTTTAAACAAATTACGCCTCTATCGCTTTCTGGCAATTTATCAAACTTTTTTTAAGCTGCGTGTTGGAGATTATCGAGTTATTTATGCGATCGCGCAATCACAAAAAAGTGTCATTATCTATCAGATCGGATAACTTCGAGAAATTTATGATTAGATGAATGATCCCCTATTTTCCACATCAAACAGCGATCGCACCCTCATTACCCATAAAACCTGATCGCCTAAATCTCCACATCAGACAGCGATTAAATTAGATAAGATTAGAGTGAATTTTGAATATCTTCCCAAAAGTCCAAATTGATCAGATCATCAAGTGATCGGCTGAATTGCCATGTTTCTGGGAACTGCGTTGTCTTATATTCTGGACGCAGTTTTTTGAGACATTGCTGATAAACCGTATCAAGGATTTTTGAATAGTCATTCTGCAAACTGGGGGAAGTTTCGATTAAATCCTCAATTTCAGGGCGAATATTGCGAATAGTTCTTTCCCATCCGTTGTATTCTAGTGGCATATCGACATAGCATCGTTTTATAATATGTTCGATGAGAGCGCGAATTTGTCCCTTGAGCGCATTTTTTTGAGCTTTTCCCAATGAGTCAATCTCCTCAATCAAATTATTAATATCTAGTTGTTTAAAGTCCCCAGTGTGTAAACGGGCAATCGTTTCTTCTGTCCATAGCAAGAAATCACGGTCATATAAACTTGATGATTTTGTTGATATTAAAGCTTCTGCCATTTTTTTGACTCCTCGCTAAATTATGCGATCGCCTACTCAATGCTTTAGAGATTGTATATCTTTCTCTATTCTAAACGAATTTAATGCCTGAAGACACCTGATCGCCTATCTCCTAAAAACCAAACAGCGATCGCCCTTTTCACCACCCGCAAACCTGATCGCCTATTCCTCCACATCAAACAGCGATTTTTAGTAGTGAAAGCGACAGGCAAGAATTCTGATTTTATCGTCTAGGACTTCATACACTAGACGATGTTCTTGATCAATACGGCGTGACCAGCAACCAGATAAATCGTGTTTTAATGCTTCAGGTTGTCCTGTGCCTTCAAATGGATTACGTTGGACTTCACGGATCAGTTTGACGATTTTTAAAGCTTTTTTACGATCATTCTCAATCCACCAAGCTAAGTCTTCAAAAGCATCTGTATCAAATTCCAAGTTTTTCACAGGCTGATTCCAAAGAGATTCCATCTTGACGCTTTCTAGCCGAAAGTAGTCTTTTTTTCATTGCTGGACTACTGAGTAAATAGGCTGTTTCTCTTTCTGCCATTATTTCTCGCCAAAAGGAAATGGGAACAACTACGGAAACCGTTTGTCCTTCTGAATCACAGATGTATTGTAATGCGTTAGTCATAGCAGTCAATATAACTTACTGGATTAATCATAATTATAACTGATCGCACACTCACCACCCACAAACCTGATCGCCTAAATCTCAACATCAAACAGCGATCGCATACTAATAAAACTCAATCGAGATTGCAAAAACTATGTATTACGAAATACAATTAGATTAGTAACATTCAAATATCGAATATGCTAAAAACTCTCTGGGCTACTGTTCAAAAAGGAAAAATTGAGTTGTTGGAGGCTTCAGAACTAGTAGAAGGGGCAAAGGTATTAGTGACTGTACTTTCTGATGACTATGAGTCTGAGTTTTGGATTCGGGCGAGTCAGACATCACTTGATGCAGTTTGGGATAATACTGAGGATGATATCTATGCCGAATTACTCTAAAAATATGGCTTTGTTGCATGAAACAAAAGAAGGCAAAAGAAAGAGGATATTAGGATAGATAATTAACGAGTAACAGGATAGGAAAGAGGTTTAGCGAGTTGAATCATGCGATTGAGCGC
>NZ_JACJQA010000060.1 GCF_014696355.1 Pseudanabaena sp. FACHB-1998
GGGCGCAAAGGAAGGCGTAATCGGCTCAAAGGGATTCGGGGGCGGGGGACACTCGAGAAGGAAAAGCCCCCCATCTTCGGCATGATTCAGCGTGGTGGTGAGGTGGTAATTCGGATGTTAGAAAATGTGCAACAGCGCACTATTGAGCCTCTAATTAAAGCAACGATTGCCCTTGGTACTATGGTTTACACTGACGAATATGCTATCTATAACCCCTTACAGGATTGGGGCTATGCACACAAAACTGTTTGTCATGGCGTGGGAGAATATGCAAGAGATGAAGATGGTGATGGCTTTTGCGAGGTTCATGTCAATACGATGGAAGGCTTTTGGTCGCTTTTGCGCTCTTGGTTACGTCCTCATCGCGGTATTTCTCAAGAAAAGTTGCCTGTATATTTGAGCTTCTTTGAGTTTGTTCATAATGCTAGGAGAAGAGGTAAAGCTTTGCTCTGTGCTTTGCTTCAATCTCTACTTGCTTTACCTCCCCGTTTCACCTATTGAGCCAAAATATTAATTCGGTTGTTTCCGTAATTGATAAGGAGGTTTTGATTCAATCTTTGGAGCAGGAAAGTTTGCTTAGTTTTGAGGAGGAATTTGAGCGGGCGATCAGTACGGCTCACACTGAGAATGTTTCAGCATGGATTGAGGCGATTGCTTATTCGCTAAAGATTAATGATTTACCTATGCGTTTACTGGCTTTACACGATAGTTTGCAATTGCCCATCGTCGAGATTTGGCTAGGTTTACTTTTAGGTAATTTCAAACTGGAGCAAAAAGGCACTTTCTATAATTCAAACGAAATTTGGATTGGCTAAACTACATCTTGAAATCATTATATGATGACACCAAGATGTAATTATATGATTATTTTTTAAGCTTTTTAGTCAAAAACTTCTCATCAAATATGCGCTTAAATCTGACATATATTTATCAGATCTAATTTAGGAGAATTGCCAACACTCCAACAATGTTGTTCAATCTCAACCACAAATATTTATGTAATGACTACAAGATATAATTATATCTTGTAGTCATTACATAAATACACCAAGATATAATGAAACCTTTATGTATTTATAGGATTCGCAGAAAGGGCGCAACATCTATTTGATAGTCCGCTACTGCCTAAGCATTCTGGCTTTTGTTAATTCAGGTCATAATCCTTGAGTGAATTCGATGAAAGGGATACTAGATAAAG
Organism: Pseudanabaena sp. FACHB-1998; assembly: GCF_014696355.1. GTDB lineage: Bacteria > Cyanobacteriota > Cyanobacteriia > Pseudanabaenales > Pseudanabaenaceae > Pseudanabaena. The sequence continues at coordinate 1,199 of NZ_JACJQA010000060.1, forward strand.
TTTTTGTTAATTTTAGAAGGTATTGGATGAAGATAGCACCCCAGAAAAAGTCAAGACACTAAAAGTCAGTAAATTCAGACAGCATTTATATAATAAGTTAAACATACAACTAAGTCTTGATATAAATATGTAATGACACCAAGACTTAGTTAGGTTAGCGTTTTAAATTTTTAATCGCACTTTCAGATCGTAATAAGATACCTTGCTTACGTCTATGATCATTGATTGCAGTTGCTTGCTGAGAAATTAATTTCATAACTTCTTCGTTTTGCTGGCAAATTTCCCATGCTGCTTCTATAAAAGCATCCTTAGTAATACCTTGCTCTGATTTCAAGTTATTTAATGCTTTATTGATTGATTTTCGGAGTCTAACAGTAGAGGCTACTTTTTGTTCTTCATGGTCTGTTATCGGCTGTGTTTCCTGAACCTCAATAAATTCCTGATTGTTACTAATATTATTAACCTCACTACCAATTGAGGTATCTCGATGCACTTTAGGACGTTTACTACGTCTCAAAAAATCTTCTATTTCTGCGGCACACATAGTTCTAAGTCCTCAACTACTTGAATAAAGGGGTGTTCCAAATCTCTATATCCAATTTCAGAAAGTGTTTTACCGTTATCCATCGCTTGTTTATGTCGTTCAGACTGCAAAATTGATGAAAAGACTCTGAGTTCTTCTTCGATAGCAGTAGCTTTGATGAGAGTCGTTGCTTTCTTGCTAGTAGTTGTTTGGTTTGCCCCAACCCACACATCTTTAAAAGGTAGTACGCCCAAAATATCGCCATTGAGCAATTCAATGTCCTTCAACTCAGCAATTGTATCAATAGTTCGTAGTAGGGATTGAACTCCTTTGATCGTACACTCACAGGAGATCAGCAGTTTATTAGCTGCGCCCATACAAGAAATACACAATTGAGAGCGCTGAGGAGGTGAGTCAATGATACAGAAGTCAAATAGATCATTGAGCGGTTTAAGATACTTACGAAGCATGAGACCACCCATACCAGAGTCAGCTAAATGTTGCTGAATTTTATCTAAGCCATCATCACTAGGTATCAAAAATATATTGGGCGCTTCTAACTGATAGACAGCTTCAATGGGTTTTACAACTCCCTTTAGAACTTCAAATAAGCTCGGCTCATCTTGCTTGGTTTGATGTCTTGAGTAAAGTGTTAAAGAGCTTTGTGGATCGCCATCTACTAACAAAACCTTGTACTTGGCTGCCAGCATCCGAGCTACAAAGTAAGCGCAGCTTGTCTTACCCTGCCCACCAGCTAATGAACATATTGTTAATGTAATCATATAATGATTTGATTAGTTTTTGGTGTCATTACTGAATGAACCAACATATAATTACACCATTATATAAATAAAGCAATAGTGGCATCCATAAATCTAAGTCATTGAGTTATTTATCTAATAACGGGCTAGTTTCTCAGAAATGAAACGCACCACGTATCCTGTATATATCTACCCCATTAGGGACTGGAGTTTGTCTGTCGATCGCGCTCTAGCCTTTCTAGTTCAGCTTGCAAGCTGGCAATTTCCGATGCAGATTTACTCCTACGCAAAATAGGCGTTTCTAGTAAGGCTTTCAGATAGCCAATCCTGCTTCCAATCGCCGAGATCGGCTCAGATTTTGGTGGTTCATAGGATCTCAAACAGTCAGCATTAGCCGTGCGGGTAGATGGATTTTGTGAGATAGCGACCTTAGCAATTTCAGCTTTTGGCGGACTTAGCCTGCCATGAGTCTCGATCCACATCAGATCGCTAGTTTTTTGCGGCGACTTTGACAAGTCCGTTTCGACCTGAAAATCAATATCGGCAAATTTTGGCAATTCTTGCCCTCGCAGGGGCGTTTCAGACGGGGCTAACGCTTTATATAGGGCTTTTTCTGTAACAGTCCTTTCTGTCTGGGTTTCAGCTTGTTCGTTCGGTGGAGAGATCGCGGTGGGGAATGGGGCAGAATTGTTTGTATTTGTGCTGTTACGCGATTCGGTGAATTCTGGATGCCATAGCTGTTTGTTTTCGTATAGGGTTTCTACTGATACTTTTGCTGTTTTGGCGATCGCTTGTGCCATCCCTCGGATTGTTTCTGGCATTTCTCCTGTTTTATTTAGTTCGTTTACACTTGTGCGGATGCGTTCTAGCCTTTCTGCTTGTTTCTGGGCTTTTTGGATTTCTGTATTTTCCTTTTCGTTGTCTGTTTGTTCTTCCTTTTTACTGCCCCAGGGGAAATGATGCTTGATACACCATTTGGCGATGTCTTTGGCTTTTTGTTCGAGTCTCTTGATATCGCCACAAAATTTTAGGAATCCTGCGGCGGCTTTTGCTGTTTTGGTGATGTATTCGGTGATCGCATCGTCGTCTTCACAGCCTAGGAAGACTCGGGCGTATTTGCCCATGAGGTATAGTAGCTCGTTGGATTGCCCCTGTCCTGTCCATCCTTGTTGGATTTGTTTTTCGAGGTCTTCTCGCCATTGGATCGTTTTTCGATTGTCTTTGGGTGGTTGATAGTTGGCTTTGGCTTCGGCGATCGCCTGTTTTAGGAGGTCGATGTCTTGATGTTCTTGTACGGTCAGCCATGTTTCGACAAATTGATTTAGATCCCGTCCAATGATCTGGAGGTCGTTGTCGAGTTGGTAACTGCCTGTTTGCAGTGGCAGTCGATGTCCGTTGTATTCTGAGTCGTATTTTTTGGTGTTGGGGAAGCTTTCGATTACTCCTGCGGCGATTTCGCAGTTGTTTTTTTGCAGGCAGGCTTTGATCGCGCAGGCGATGCCGAAGCTGGGGACTTCTTGCCACAGGGGATAGTAGATATGTAGTCCTTCGCTATGCGAACTCTGCACGATTAGCGGTCTGACTAGTCCTATGTCTTCTAGGGCTTGGAGGACTGTCTTAAATTTCTCGTGATTATTGCTGGGGTGGTAGGGGCTGCCTTTGTCTATGTCGAGTAGGGCATATTCGGTTTGGTTGCCGAATCTTACGCCGATCAGCGTTTCGTTATCTGCCCAATAGTCATATAGTCGCCTTCCTGTGATGGGGTAGCGCGTTTCTGTCTTCCATTCGGGTTTATTCGTCCGATCTACATTTTTGGCGTAGATAAAACTCCACGCATAGGGGAAAAAGCTCGCAAAGGTTTGCGCTGCTAATTCTGTTGTGGTTAGTAATTTTGGATCTATGCCTTTGGTTGTAAATTCAAGATCCGCAACATTAGAAATACGATCTATCTGTGAGGTCAAGCTACTCGACCTCTTTTTTGCTTGCCTTCAGCGATCACTTTGCAGATCTGCCGAGTCAAGTCTCGCAAATTTAATAACATCTCAATTGTCCTGAATGTAAGGGTTGTAGCGTCTTCACTCAGGAAACGGATAGATTTTTTAGACTTGTTTGATCGTTATTTTTGACAAATTCAAAAAATTTGCAACAAAAATTGTTGCTAAACTCGTATCTTGCATTTAAGATATAAGAAAGCACCGAACAAATCTTGCCTTTCCAAAGCAGCTCTGCCCGTTTCCAAAAAATTTAATTTGTACCTTCGGGTTTTAAAAAGCTAGTGGTTCGCGTCACTGGCTTTTTAACTTGAAGGGGAAAACTAATTAAGTAATCTCCTGTAGATAAAAAACTGCAATTTAAGCATACATCGATCACTCTAGATCTAATCTCTAAATTCTCAAAATTTGCTCGAACTTATTGTCAATTTTGGTTCAGGGTCGCCATACTGTCATCTGTGACACTATTTTGTAGCAAAGTATGATTTCAGTATTCATAATATTTCGGGATTTTCCCACTTTGCTGACTACAACGACTTGATAATGTTTGAGAAAGTGCAGCAGTAGTGGTGTTTTCACTACCGTCAGAGGCTGAAGTAGCAAGGGGATAATGAGATACAGAACTGACTAAAGGAAAAAAGTTTATGTACTTTCACTCGTCCTACTTAATCCTAATTCCAGGGATGATCTTGATGTTTTGGGCGCAACATCGGGTCAAAGCAACCTATGAAAAATATGCCGAAATTCAATCGAGTTTAGGGATGACAGGCGCACAAGTTGCCAAGACCATCTTGCAGCGTATGGGTATTCATGATGTTACCGTTGAGCAAGTCGAAGGACAACTGACCGATCATTACGACCCATCCGCTAAAGCCGTGCGATTATCGGAGTCGGTGTACGCATCGTCATCCCTAGCCGCCGCCGCGATCGCCGCCCATGAATGTGGTCACGTATTGCAAGATGTAAGGGGCTATCAATTCATGAATATCCGTGCATCGCTAGTGCCAGTGGCAAATATCGGTGCAAACTTTGGCCCCCTGATGGTAATGGCAGGGCTATTTCTAACCTCATTGGGTAGTTTGAGTACAGTTTTTATCAACATTGGCATTATTTTGTTTGCAGGAGCGATCCTGTTTCACATCGTCACCTTACCCGTTGAGTTTGATGCATCAAGCCTTGCTCTGAAACTAATTGACGAGTTAGGAATTTTGCAAGGCGATGAAAATCGAGGTGCTCGTAGTGTTCTGAATGCGGCCGCATGGACATATGTAGCAACAGCAATTTATGCAGCATTGCAACTGGTGCAATTGTTATTGATGAGAGGCGATCGCTAAATTGTAAGTCCTTGCCAAATATTAAGAGGCGGTGCGATGCGCCGCTTTTTACGTTTGTAGGAATAATTTTGCCAACTCAGAAAAGCCAGCAAACTCAGAAGCTTGAGTAATGTACTTGGGTAAATGCAGCATCTTGTCTTGATAATGGCGAACATTTGCTACGCCGACCGAGATGGGAAATAAAGCAGGATCAAACATCGCCTCATCATTGGGACTATCACCAACGGTCAGCACTTGCTGCGAATTGAGTTCAGGGAAATGGTTGTTTAGCACTGAAGATAAGCCAGTAGCCTTATCTTGATGGATTGGTTTGATATGACATTGGACATTACTGTAAGTGAAACTCCAACCCATTTGTTGACATTGCGAAGAGATGGCTTGAATATCATCAGCCGATAAATTATCGACATCAAAAGTCCAATCGGTAATACGGAATTGGTTATCAGTGGAAGGACGAAGATTAGGAAATAGCTGCTTAATGTGATGGAAAGTATTTTCTAGAAGAATACGATGTCTAGATAGATTAGGAACCGAAGAGAGCAAATCTTGTTGACCATTAGGTTGTAAAAAGATTCCCCCATTTTCCGCGATCGCCCCAGAGACAGGTAAATAATTTACCAAAGCACTAACCCAACCCGCCGAGCGACCAGTCACTAACAGGACTTTAATTTCTGATGATTGTAAATCGAGAAGAGTCGAGATGAAATTAGAAGAGAATTTGCTGTTTTGGGTAAGAGTGCCATCAACATCGGAAGCAATTAAACAGATGTCGGACAAATCAGCTTGATTGAGATTGAGCAGGGTCATAAACAGAAACCGAAATAGATAAATCAGCGTAAATCTTAAATTTAAGAAATTTAAGAAACAGCAGGAAGCAAGAAAGGGAGAAGATGGTGAGCAAGGGAAACAGGATCAACCCCCATAATGGAACGTTGATTCGCCAAAGATATTGCAGCTTGAGAATGCCAAACCGCAGCAACTATAGCGGAATCGCTAGCAGATAAACCCTGAGCTAACAGCCCACCAATCATACCAGCCAAGACATCACCACTGCCGCCACGAGCAAGAGCAGGAGAACTCTCAGGATTGACCCAAAGCATTGGCTTTTCATCTTGAAGAAAAGAAATCATCGTTCTCGCCCCCTTGAGCAGGATCGTAGCATGGCAAAGTTCTACTGCCGCCATCAGAGCATCTAAGCGATCGCTAGCCATAAGGTCAGGAAATAGGCGGCTAAACTCACCTCCATGAGGAGTAAAGATTATAGGATTAGATCTGCTGTGCAACTGACAGATAAAGTTAGGATTGGCAATAGGTGAAATAGCATTCAGTCCATCGGCATCCAATACTAGGGGAATATCGCTATCGATAGTTTGTTTGACCACAGAGCTAGCATCAAGAGAAAGCCCACAACCACAGACAATTGCCTGATACTTTTGCAAGTCTAGCCCAGCTAGAGAATAAATAGCACCTGAATCAGTCTCAGGACAAGCAATTACCAAAGCATCAGGTACTTGGGCAAGGACTAGTAGTTTAAGAGAGGACGGAACCGCGATTGATAGCATTCCCACTCCTGTGGCTTTTGCACCTAAAGCTGCTAGAATCGCCGCCCCTGCATAGCGATGAGAGCCAACTACCAATAATAAATGTCCCAGATTGTACTTATGAACTGCAATAGGTCGAGGAATCGGCAGATGCTGTCGTAGGCAAGTGTGAGGATCGACCCGCCAAAGAGGATGGCGATCGCCCAATACTTTCATAATGAATTGCTCAGGAATATCAAAGTCAATCCTTTCTAGAATACCGATATAGGGAAGAGCCTCCTCGATTAATAGACCGCGCTTCCATAAGCCCAGACATAACGTATGAGTAGCACGAATTGCCATACCCATGACATTGCCGCGATCGCAATTTAGCCCCGATGGTAAATCGATAGCAACAATAGGAATCTGCCAACTATTAATGAAATTGAATGAGTGTGCTAAATCACCATCTACGTCACGCTCTAGTCCAAAACCAAAAATACCATCGATAAGTAAATCACAATCCTGTAATTCCGTAAGAGAAACAAAAGGAATCCCAATCGCCTTAGCATGACAAGCATGTACTCTTGTAAGAGGCTTAGCTTTAGGCATCATAGAGCAAACTTTGACTTGTCGTCCCTGATGATAAAGCTCACGGGCGACCACCAATGCATCCCCACCATTATGACCAGAGCCAACCAATATACCGACTTTAGGAAATCTATGGGCAGGATAGAACTCAGTAATCCGTTGGACAATTCTTAGCGCTACTTTTTCCATTAAAGCTGCTACAGGCATACCAGATTGAAAGATAAGGTTTTCAATCGCTTGCATCTGGGCGGCAGTAACAATGACTTGAGAGGAGATAGAGCTAATCATAGTGTGAATAAGAATATCATCAACTGTTCGCTAAATCTGCTTGGTTGAGATTAAGAAAAGGCATTGCTTTTACTGCTACTTTCGCAATTTAAAAAGCTATTGCATCCTGAGCTAACGCAGTAAGGCGATAAATCCTGCTTGCTCAAAATGTTTGTCGTATGCCAATGCTTCTAGGATATTCTGTTGTTGCATGATGCAGAAGGAGGAACAGTCTGTATGGCTCCATGCTTGATCGGGACGTTGTTTGTAGAGAATGAGGGCTTGTTGAAAAATACTATCGGTTTGAGGAATAATTGTGATTGCAGGATTTTCTTGTAAGCTTTCAATCAAGTTTGCGGCGGCATATCTTAGGAAGTTTCCACGTTTAGAAAAGTGATTAAGGATTTCTGTAAGTACCATTTCACTGGTGACAATTTGCACTTGAATGAATGTGATGCTTAGATTTATGGCTTTTGAGTGAAGTGTATCTTGGGGATCGAGCAGGGCGATCCAGTATCCAGTGTCAGCAAAAACTGTTTTCATCCTTCAACCTTTGGAGAACCATAGAGATAATGATCGTGGTTGATTGAGCCATCATGGGGAAGTTTGTCCCATTCTTCGGTGGGAACTTGGGCTTGAATTTCTTTGACGCGATTTAATAGGTCGAGAATCCCGTTTGTTTTTGTTTCAGTTGCCAGATCGTTAATTTTGGCTTGCTGACGTTGTTTGAGAAATAGGCAAAAGTCAAGAATTTCTTCAACTAATGAGTCGGGGGCTTGTTCAAGTTCTTTGCTAAGTTGTTCTCTAACCGTCATTTGTCTATCCTCTTTAGTGTAATTTTAAGTGTCATCCTAAGTTTTTAATTCAGTGTTCACTGTGAGCTAGATGCTTTCCCAAAGTGCAATTGGCATTGTAATTGAGCTAGATTTCCATTTCAGCAAAATGTTCTTGCAGTAGTCTATGAATAAAGCGATAGCGTCCGCCAACACGCTGAAGAAAAAGTCTTTCTGTACAATAGTTTAGAAAACCTGCATAATTCCAAGGGATAACTCTGTTACAAGATAGAATGGTTCGTAAAATGAAGTGTTGAATACAGGCAAATCCTCCAAATTTAAGTCCAACCATCAGCCCAAAGAAAAGACCATAAACCAGACCAGCAATAATTCCAAAAGACATTTTATCAAGAATTTCACCAAATAACATTCCTCCACATAAACCAATTGATAAGCCAGTTATTCCAAAAGTAAGCACGCAAAATAAGGAAGTAAAAAGAGCGTTGTTAGCTGATTTCCAAATTCCTTGATTCGGAATAGTTTTAAGAGCTATTTCCATTCCATCTAATCCATCAATAACACTAGAAAATATTGCCATTAAGCTTATAAAAAACCCTAGTATTAGTATGATAGCAAACATCATTAATACCCCATGAATGGGACTATAACGTATCCAATCAACTATTCCCACAATGATTCCAACAAGTATAATAATTATCATCGAAGGAATAAACCAAGAAAGAAATGACTTTTTAGCTTTTGTGAAAGACCAATCAAATGTCTCGGCTAATTTAATTTCTAACATACTTGCATATCCCAACACTAAACCTATAGACAATGCCATAATAGAACCTAAGATATCACCAAAAATTACCCTAATAGGCATTACAAAAAGTAGAAATAAAATCAAACCAATAATAAATCTATAAATTATTTTTGACGTATTTAACAACCATGTAGACGGATGCATTTTCTCAACTAAAAATTCTGTTTGTGATTCTTTTCCCATTTGCAAAGCTAGAAATTTCAACCAGTATTTTGTTTGTTTGTCCGCTGGTAATGTATCATTTATATATGATACATTTCTAAATTTCCTCCGAAACATTGCCTGAATGTAAGCATCTAGCAAAAGTTTTATAAGATTTTTTGTTGAATTTTGTTTGTGCCATTCATCCAAAGAAAGCTCATTATAGGAAAGAATTGTAATACTTAACAATAGAGGTGTTCTGACCAATTCTAGTAATTCGGAATTGCTTCGTAAAAGTTCCCATAGCTCATTTCTATTAACATTAGCTAGATATGATTGAATCTGATTATCTGTCAGTGCTTCGAGTAAGATTGCTCCATTTAAGTTTAGTTGGGTCTGATGATTAGCATACTCTTCTTGACGACTACATATAACAATAAATAATGGACATAGCTCATCATTTAACCAGAGATTAATCGCATCTATACAAGATTCTTGAAACTCTGGCTTTACTTCGTCTAATCCATCTAGCATAGGCAATAGTCTTTTATCTTCTAAGCATTTTCTAAAAATATCTTTAGAAATTTTGTACTTTGAGTTAAGTTCTTCTATCAACCACTCAGACATTGACTGACGTAGATTTTTCCAACTAGATAAATTAATTATTACTGGAATCGGCTCATCAGAATCTTGCTCGACTTTTTCAACGAGTGATTTTGCTAAATCAAGCATTGTTGTTGTTTTACCAGCACCTAGATTCCCTAAAATCAGTAAATGTCCTGCAATATCTGATCTCTCAAATACTTCGAGAATACTTGTATTTGTAGAAATAGGTGCAGGAGCCTTCGCACCAATTTTGATTTGTGTATCCCAAAGTCTTTCCACTTGCTCTGGTTGGGATTGCTTATCCAAATTGACAAATATACGGTTGTGTAGCGAATCTTCTAGTCTAGAGTTAACTTCTAAATTTACTTTTCTTAAGATCAATTGTTCATTTTGATTTTGGGCAGACTGATTTTGGAGTAGAACATTGCCATTTTCAATATTGATTTGGTCACGACCTCGGTTGTCATATTTCCGAGTCATAGTTAAGATCCACCAATTCTAGGATTACCTTGGATATTTTCAATATTAATTTGATCGCGACCGTAATTGTTGTACTCGCGGCTTGAGTTATTTTGATTCTGAATATTGATAATCTGCTGAGCAATCTGCCTCACTTCCTTAGCAAAAACCTCATCCTCATCCAACTCAATATCAAGATATTTTGCGACCTTGCCCAATGCTTCTGAATTCCCCTGCTCGACCTCAATCAAAGCCTTTTCAACCCGTTCATCGCCTTGAAATTTCGCCTTAATTTTATCACGAAGATTTTTGATTAAATCGATCGCACCACCAACAGATTTCTTAGCCAATTCCCCAGCCCCAGACTTAGCAAACTCCTGAAAAGCAATCTTGACAATTTCCGCCGCCGCGATCGCAGTTATCGGTTCCATAAAATTAACCTTGATTAGAATTGCAGATATTGTCTTAAAAAGCTATTTGATTATTAACATTACCATAGCTTGAAGTCATATCCATATAAAACTATCATTCAAATTTTATCTTCTTTGACAACCCTCACAAGTAATTATCCTCATCGACTAGGAATCGTCAACTTCGCCCAAAAGCGGCGAGTCAAGACCTCCTAAACCGTCTGGCAATGGTTTAGCCAACAAGCGATCTCCCAAGATGTCTTACCAACCACTCAACAGAAAGTGGAAACCCTAGTTGCTGCCCAGAGAAACATCAAACAACTCTAACTAGGAGAACTAGAAATGTGCATCCCTGAAATGCCCGAAGGCGAATATGTCGGATTCCGCTATCCCATCCGCGATCGCAACGACTTGCAGATTTGGACAAACAAACACATCAAAGGACTCAACCAACAGGGAACCATGTATGTCAACCCTGACATCGCCCGCGACTATTGCGGTATGGACTTTGACGGCGATACCTTCTGCGTAAAATCCGTCCAGAAACTGCCTGCGATCGCCCAAGAAATCCGTCAGCACCACATCAAACCCACCACCTACAAACCCGACAAAGTAGCAGTGCAAGGCACATTAGCCGAAGTTGCTCTCAGATCGACCGAAAACCAAATTGG
>NZ_JACJQA010000061.1 GCF_014696355.1 Pseudanabaena sp. FACHB-1998
CAGTATCTAGCTGACATGGTAAATACCACCCATCCCGCCAGCATCCAGCGCATTCAAGCAGACCTAGCCACAGTTGCCACAGCAAATCTGAAACAATTCATCAGCGATCGCGGAGTGATGCTAGATAAAGCCGTCTTAATCGATCATCACATTACCGAACAAGTGCAAAGGCTCAAAGAAAGCTATCGATTGACCCAAATCCAAATCGGACAATTTGCAGGACTGAACGTATTTCTGAGCAGATTTGGCTCAGAGGTGAATGGGTATATTGGCATGAGCATCAATTCAGGCTATGAATTTAACGCAGAATGCCAACAACCCTATAGTTCACTGTTGCATGTGGTGAGAAATGCGATCGCTGCCAAGCTAGCCACAGCCCAAGAAAATCTAGAACGAGACAGACAAGAACTGCCAATTCTGGAAAATCGAGTCAGTCAACCCTTTGATCAAGCACAGGAATATGAGCAGAAATCAAATCGGTTAGGATTCCTGAAAGAGATGTTTGATGCGATCGCCCATGAAGCTCCTGTCGATGATAGTGAGTCCGAATGTGCAGAGCGAGAGGAGTTAGATGAATCAAGAGAAATCTTCTGGGAAAGAGACTCTAGTGCTGCGCCCTTAGAGCCACCATCAACAGCGATCATTGAAGCATTGAGGCAAAGACATTTTGAGGATTGGGTAGCCGATGAAACTGAGAACTGGCTTGAGCAAATCGCGCAGCTTGTGGGCGATCTTGATCTGCCTGTGAGTAGCGATAGAATTGGGACACTCTCAGAATTGAACGAAGCCAATATCTTGGCTAACTTTAGATTAGTTGGAGGAGGTGAAAAACTTACAATTCCACAAAAGAATGTGGATCAGCAAAGAGAACAGCTAACATTATTCTAAGATTCCTATTCTAAAAGAGAAAGTCTTTCTTCTACGGAGATTTTCCCTTTTGGGAAACTTAATTAGACCTGTCGGGTAATAGCAATTTAAATCGTTATAACCTTTATCCAGAGAGGTTTCAAGGATTTCGACTTAAAATCCTTGAAACCCTCTCTGGATTGAATTTTGAGGCTTTTTGAGCTTATTACCCGACAGGTCTATTATTTGAAATGTATGCTCTTACGAAAAAACACTCATTTTTTCTCTTGCCTAGTAGTGGCTTATTTTTTGGCAATATTAAAGATAGAAATATATAGGGAAAGCGCTATTGCTAGAAGGCTGTGACGATTTGAGATGTAAAAATGAACAAAGAAAATTGCCAAATGTCACTGTACAAAAATAGTAAGTATTATGTAATAGTGAGTTTCAAGCTATCAATAAGAAAGATAGCATCTAGGCTCGAAGACTATTATGGTTGCAAAATCCTCGAATGCAATCGAGATGCAGTGTCTTTTTTGCCGCCAGAAGCTGGAACAATTCAGCGAATGTTAGCAAGTGGAAAATTACAAGACTGCACTGAACGAAATTCAAAGACATAAACCAGTACAGTTGAACCAAGCTTGCCCATTCTACTACAAGAGTATGGGTAAGCTAATTCTCTATCACAAAAGTCTGTCAAAAGTCCTTAGCAGGAATTTCGTGACGAATATACGGAGCAAACAAAATAATGGCGTTGAAATATAATGCGTCTGACTTACCCAGTGGCAGCGAATCGCGGCAAAGCCATGTGGAATTCATTCGAGTGAATCTTGAGCTACTGCTAGCCGTCGCATGGCACGGCTACGAAAGCGAAGGCAGAGGCGCAATCATCATCGATGTCAGCAAATCCAAAGAATCACAAATCGGGCTTAGCCCCTATCAAAAATGGTTAAACTCCGAAAGCTATGGCTGCTATCTGAGCCAATCCACAGCAGAGCGAATCACCACTGAATCAGGACAGCCAAATCCATTTCAAAAGGATGAGAAGAGGCAAATCAGGGACTACAAACCAGAGAACCAAGTTGTAGTCTGCTTTATCCGCACCGATGGTGGCTTTAGCTCCTATGTTATCGCCCATCCATTCCTGACTGCGAAACAAGCCTATGAAGCCAATAAATCTAGACTTCAAGCCGAATTCGCAGTAGATCGACCAGACTAACCCCAACCCCAATATTCAAAATCCAAAAGCCTCCCGATGCAGATCGAGAGGCTAATTTGTTATGGAGTCAAATATGACCACCAAAAGATACAAAAGTGTATTGTGTGGACTATTGCTACTGGCGATCGCCATCCATCCAGAACAGCATCACGTAGTAGAAAAGCATCCCAAAATCGTCCATATCCAAACCCGTCGCCAGCGCAAATATTGGCGAAAGAAGCAGAAGAGGATTAGTGCGTAGAGGCAAATAGCAGTTAGCGATTAGCCAAAAGCTAACTGCTATTTGCGAGATCCCAAAATATGACAACAAATAGTTTCCAGTTCGATGAATCTTTTAATCTTGCAAAGATTGAACCAGAAATCCAAAAGACAAAAAAGCTAATCGCTTTTCTACAATTCAAACTCGACAAGAATATCAGAAAAAAGAAGACTTTTACCGATCTACAAATAGCGAAAAACCATTTGCAGATACTATTACGCGACCGCGAAATAGCAACAAACGTGAAGCCAATAGACCCAAGCCCGAAGACAACCGCTACCGAATTCATTACTACCAAACAATCGCCTAGCAGACTGCAATAGGCGATCACTCATCTATACCTAAATTAGAGGATAAAAGCTATGAACACAGCAGCGATGATCGCTACCCAGCAAGCATTGATCGACAAAGGAGCCGAATACTTAGGCGACCTAATCGCATGGTCAATCAATGCCGAAACCCGACTCAGCGAAGCCACCTTAAAACGAGCCGCCGAGCAAGTCAACCTAGACTTCGGCTATTTGCCCGAGAGTCCTAACAAACTGAGCGCATTCAAAAATGCCCGCACCAAAACTCAAACCCAACTGAGCAATCAAAACCTCCTCATCCGTCAAATCTCCAATAACGGAGTACTGGTCTATGGATTTGTCCTAGAGAACAAGAACGAGAAAGACAAAAAGCTGCGCTATAACCAACTCGCCTCCTATAGCTTTGATAAGAGCAACGAGACAACCAATTGGAACCAAGAAGACTGGAGCTATGAAAATGAATCGCTGATTGACATAGCCAGAACCACCTTCGACAAATGGTACGCATGGAGCCAAGAAATCACCAGCAAAGAAATCCGCGCCATGCTGACCGAATTTGTGAAGAAAGCTGGAGTACCATTTCGAGAACGAGGTGGCACATACTTTGTGGCAAGAAGCTATCGCCTAGAACTAACCGCCTTCCGAGAACTACTGCCCCTGATTCACCGCGAAAACAACATCCGATGGATGCCGATCGCAGGCATCGGCGACATGGACATCATCGCAAGGCAATCCTTAGAGAAAGAAGTGCAATCGATGTCCAGTTACCTAGACGAATTGCTAGACCCTCAGAAAGTATCAGAGACAAAAGGCAGCACCTTGAAAAACCAACTTAAGGTATATCGGGAAGTCGAAGACAAGACGAAAATGCTATCCGAGCTATTGCAATTTCGCTCCGATGCACTGACCGACAAACTTGCCAAACTGCGCCAACGTTGCCTAAACGTACTGGACGAAATCGCTACCACTAGCGCAACCGAAATACCAGAAGAGCAACCTCACCAAACAGAACACATCATCTCTGCACCAGAAGAAACCATCTGCGAACTAATAGAAACAACAGACGAGAACTCAGACAACCTATTCGATCTCGGCTTCTAGCGAAGTATCTAGGGAGTAGCTAACGCGCTACTCCCCATTCAAAATCAAAGATTAAGAGGAACTCAACAATGATTGCAACCGAAATCGCGCAGACCAATGGACATATCACCGCCTTGACCGTAACCCCAAAATCAGCCTTAGCGAAATTGCAACAACTGCGAGAAGAATTGAAAAGCGTGTACCTAGACCGCAGCGAAGCGATCGACCTAATCATGGTGGGACTACTTGCCAAAATGCATATTTTCTTAGGAGGCAAACCCGGTACAGGCAAAACCGAACTCGCGAAGGCAGTCTCAGATTCTATAACAGGAACCACCTTCTTTCATTACCTGATGACCAAAACCACCGTCGCCGAAGAAGTACTAGGAGCGCCCGACCTCGCCGAACTGCAAAAAGGAAAATTCGTGCGCGACACTGAAGCGATGTTACCCGAAGCGCACCTTGCCCTCATGGATGAAATTGGCAAGGCAAATAGCATTGTCCGCAACTCCGCATTAGGACTGATGAACGAACGGGAATTCCTCAACGGTAAAATCAAACTGCAATCACCATTAATCACCATGATTGGCTGTTCCAACGAACTCCTAGATGGCGAAGAAGACGGAGCGTTCTGGGATCGGCTGAGCCTGCGCTATATAGTGGATTATCTAGGAGATGAAGACCTGCGAACATTACTACTCCGCAAAACAGGCAACATCGCCGCACCGCAGATCACCACCATGCTGAACCTAGCCGAACTAGAGCAAATCCAAACTGCTGTGAAAAACGTACCATTTCATGCGCCAGTCATCGACTCTCTAATCGACCTGCAACGGGAACTGAAGAAAGAAAACTTCATCGTCAGTACCAGAAAATACGTGCAGATTGTCACCATTCTTAAAGCCTATGCTTATTTGCAAGAAGAACCCGAAGTCAGCGAAGACAGCTTTGAAATTCTCAACCATGTGATCTGGAATCATCCCAGAGAGCAAGCACTGATCAGAAAAATCGTCGCCAAAGTGGGTAATCCCGTGAATATCCAAGCCCAAGAAATCCTTGCCGCCATCACCGAAAAGCTATCAGACTTGGGCAACTGTCCCACCCATGGCACAAAGAAACAGCAAGACGATTGGGCAACGGAAGGCTCTGGCGTATTGTCCGATATGCGAAACATGATTGACAGACTGCAAAGCCTGATTGCCCAACATCCGAACAGGGCAAAGAAAGCACAACAAGCGATCGCTGAAATTGAAACCAAGAAGAAACCATTACTGGCGAAAGTTAGTGAAATCATGTACGGCGCATAGAAACAACCAAAAGAGAGCAGATTACCTGCTCTCTCATCTTTCTCAACTTAATAGAGAATCAAAATGCAAGAACCCTTAGTGTATGTGATCCCGAAATGGACAGAGTTATGTGTAGATGACTTCAAAGAAAAATCATCCAGACTGAGCGAAGTGATTGAAGAAGGCGATCGCAAAATCTACAACTTTGAAACCTTTGTCAGCGAAACCTATCATCGCCTGTACGATCGCCAGCCCAACCGACTCGAAGACAGCGCCATCAAACCAGAAAACAAAATCTGGATCGCCATCCATCAACAGATGAGCGAACTAGAAGTATTTCAGCAATTTAGCAACCGCCTGAATGGAGATGAATTTCTTGCAGGTATTGGCACAACCGCCCTATGTATCGCGATTGTCGAAATGCTGCCCGAACCAACCGAACCACTAGAAGACCCAGAAGTAATCAGAAATCAGCTTCGGGGTATTTTTGAAGCATTGCAAGGACAAACACCCAATGCTGGGCTGATGCAAAAGATTCAACAGTTAAAACAAAAAGGACTAGAAGCGCGACTAGCAAGTGAAGCTTATGCTGACTCCATTAGCAATGCCGAAATCGAAACCGCACTGCTAATTGGCATAGCCAAAGCCGAAGCAGAAATGCAAGCGATCGCCGAAAGTCTATCAGCCTATAGCGGCAGCAGCAATTACAGCAACGAAACCCAACTCAAAATCGCCGATAAAATCCATCTCGCCCAGCGCCTTCAAGCATCGCCAAAACTGCAAGTGATCGCTGAACTCGCAGGCAAGAAAATCGAGATCGCTGCCAAGATGCAACGCAGCAAAGTCAAAGAAGGACGAACCGAAATCATCGGCGTAACCACAGGCAACGACCTAACCCGACTACTGCCTTGCGAGCTAGTCAAGCTTACCGAACCCGCACTATTCCCGATATTCGCCAAAGGCTATATTGAGCGATCGCTATTACAACGAGAACTAATCAGCCGAGAACCACTAGCAAAAGGTCCAATTATTATTTGTCTAGATTCAAGTGGATCAATGGCAGGGAAAGAAGAAATCTGGAGCAAAGCGATCGCTCTAGCGCTATTGAGTATCGCCGTAAGTCAAAAGCGCCATTGCCGCATCTTGCACTTTACAGGCAAGGTAGAGCGAATCGACGACTTTGCAGGTGAAACTCCCGACACTAATCGTGTGATTGACTGCATCGAAAAGTTCTACAACGGCAGCAGTACTTGTTTTACCGCCGCTCTGACGGGAGCCTTAGCATCGATCCAACAACACGAACAAACCAAGAAAGCCGACGTGGTATTAATCACCGACGGACTAGATAACCCATCATCTAGATTCATGGAGCAATGGCAAGCAGACAGAAAAAAGTATGAATTTAGCTGCTATGGCATCTTGATTACCTGTGGCAACTTGAGCAACTACGAAAGCACGATCAACAAACTATGCGATCGCTATGTGGAGATAGAAGATCTCACAGACGACAGTGCAGTATCCGAGTGTCTGTACGGTATCTAAAAAATTCTGAAGCCAGAATAAGCGGCGCGATGCGCCGCTTATTCTGGCTTTTCCTCTAGCGAGGCTCGCAAGGAAAAATTCCAAGTATTTACCAAACCCACTTACTCAAAAGGAGAAATATCTATGACCTACTCATTTCAGCAAGCAACCAAAGAAAACATCAAACTCCGCATGGCGCTGTACGGGCCACCAGGCTGTGGCAAAACCTACACCGCCCTACAACTAGCATCAATATTGGGCAAGAAAATTGGACTGATCGACACCGAATATGGTTCTAGCCGTAAATATGCCAACCTGTTTGACTTCAAATCACTAGAACTAACCAAATTTGGTCCCAGCCAGTATTACAACGCCATTGAAAGCGCCGAAGAATCAGGATTTGATTACCTAATCATCGACTCCCTATCCCATGCATGGTACGCCGAACTAGACGCAGTAGGCAGTGACGTGAGGAACTGGGCAAGAATCCGCCCGATCGAACGCCAACTATGGGACAAAATCATCAGTTCGAGTTGCCACATCATTGCCACAATGAGATCGAAGATCGAGTATGACTTTAACACTGCTGAAGTTGGTGGCAAGCAGAAAATCACCAGTGTCCGCAAGATTGGCACAGCACCAATTCAAAAGGAAGGCAGCGAATATGAACTGGACATCTGTGGCTTACTAGATGACCAGAATACACTGACAATCTCCAAGAGCAGATGTCCCGAAATTAGTAACGGCATTTTCCCAAAACCAGGAAAAAAATTTGCCGAACTGATTCAGACATGGCTTAGTGATGACACTCCAGTCAATAGAAATGCTTTTATGCCAGCGATCAATGTCCCTGTAAATCCAGTTGCCCAGCAACCACAGGTACAGAAATCACAGGTACAGCCTGAGCTAGCCGCCGTTGCCAGCAGCAATGGTCATGTATCTCAAATTGCTAGTACCAATGGTCATGTAGCAACAGCCGTTGAGACTAAGCCAATTGCCAATCCTCAACCCAATCCCAACAAACCCGATAACCCCGCTAAAGCCGCCTTCAAAGCATTATTGGCAATTACCCAGCAACAGATCAGCAAAGTGATTGAGACTAGCATTGAGCTGTACGGAGCCGATGAAAGTGGTACAAAACCCAAATTCAACAGTGAGAATATGACCGCCGAGCAAATCAAAGCTGTGTGTGAAGCACTGATGCGGGAATGGTTAGGGCTAAAAGGATACACTGCCGAACTAGCCCAGAATCTGATCGACATCTCGACATCTCGATATCCAGGACAATATGCCGCGATCGCCAAAGACATCGCCAACCAACTGGAATTCTAGAAATCGCAAAATCAATAACTCACCAGTCAAAATGGATTGGAGAGTTATTGATTTTTTTGAAGATACGCTATCGCGTAGAAGTCCGTGACCTGATTCCTAAATAGAAGGAAAAAACTCATGTGTAATTCTACTAATCTCGTAGTCCTCTCTGGTTATGTCGGTAATGTATCGGCAGTGCGTCAAACCAAAACTAGTGGCAAAGACGTACTAGACTTCAGCCTCGCCGTGCAACCCAAACCTCGCCGCGACAAAGATGGTAATTGGATCAACCAAGAACCTCTCTGGGTCAAAGTAGTCTGCTGGAATGGAACTGCGGAATATGCTGAAGAGCGAGCAGATTCTGGACGCTTTGTCGAAGTTACGGGAGTTCTGGCTGAACCTGAAGAGTATAAATCTAAGAAAGATAGAAAGCATCATGCGCGGACTGTGATTCATGCCCAATCTCTAAACTTCATTGATGTTGTGAAGAAGTCTGCCGAAGACGAAGAGTATCAAGAATCAACCCCTTTCTATGATGACTTCTAGTTGAAAAAGCAGAGAGCAATATTGCTCTCTGCTTTTTTTTAGTCGCTATCGCTTGAGGCTCTTGCCCAGCTAAAAAAATAGAAATTAACTATGATTTACACTCACAAAGGCTATCAATGTTTGCTATCGACTCGAACCACCAATCAAGGTACAGAATGGTTAGCTCAAGCCAAGAAACAGACGATTAGCATCGAGCAGAAAGTATTCGCCCAATGGCTTGGGACAGACTTAATCACTAGTTTTGACAGGGAACAGACCAAACAACTCTTTGGTGAACTTGTGGAATTGTTCCTGCAAGAACATGAGGATATATTCCCACTGTATCCCAGACCAGAATTACCAGACGCAACCATCGAAGCAATTCTGGATGAGCGAGTGTACTTGACCATTAACAACAGTGGTAGACATCAGACCACCAAGTTTCGCGTATTTCCAGAAGAACGTCTGCGCGTATTCCCATCTCGTATTCCGATTCCAGTTGGCATCAAACACAACGCGAAGCCAAGATATAGACAATTTGCCGCCTAATCTTGAATAACGTATTTAGAAAAGCAAAATCCTCAACTATGAGGATTTTGCTTTTTTATTTATTAGTCCTATTTAACTGGCTAGCGCCCATGCTGGTGTAGAAAATCATAATTTTATTGTTGAAAAAAATATGACCGACCTAGACAAAGACAGACTCAAGTTATGCATTGAGATACTGCCAGAAGTAGACTCAGCCGAGCGAATGGTGATAATTTCCATTTGCCGTGAACAGGGAATGCCATTGATTCAGACAATTAGCCTGAACGAACTAAAACCAATTCCCTTGCCCCTAGCCCAGATCGTTCAAGCTTATGCCACCAGTCAGTTGGCAATCCAAGAACCAACCGCAATGGTTGAAGAAGAGAAGCCAGAACTAATCACAACCACCAAAAGATCCCTAGTATCGACAAAATCAGAACAGATGGCACTATTATGAGTGGAACAGCAGTGAACTATAACATCAAGATTGAAGGACAGACGATTCCCGTACCACCTGAAATTGGCAGTAGCGACGAACAAATCAGGGCAACGCTTAGCCTATATTTTGAAGGAATCAAGAACTCAAAAATCGAAAGAACCGTGCAAGCCAATGGAGATATCCTTGTGGATGTCTGTAAACTCGCAGGCACAAAAGGTGTGCGATGAATGATACAGCGATCGCCAGTTTGATAACAGCCCCAGAAGAAATCTCGCCCTTGCTTGAAATACTGTGGGAAATTGAGCAGTACGAAGCGCAGGGGCATCATTTAATCGAGCTGAGTGACATTGGGTTAGAGGACTTTGAGGAAGTAAGCAAAAAACTACACAAGCAGAGTCTATGCAATCAAAGAACAATGGATAGCCTGAAAAAAGCTAACCCCATCGCCGCACCGATGACGATCCGAGGATTCTGAGATGGACAAAGCTAAGTTCGAGTGGTTAGCAGCAAGCTCTGCCGACAGAGCTGTAGAACATATTGTGTCCCTCCAGCAACGAGCAACGATGCTGCAACTGTATCAGTATTACTATCCTGACAAATATCAGCAATCAAAGGCTAGTGTCAGAGTTACTAGCTTTGAAAACTTTAGTGATAAGGAGCTAGAATTTCTGACCTTAGTGGATGAGCAATTCTTCCCATTGCCATTACTACTAGAAGAATCAGAGCGTATCTCCTACATACCTGTCGAACCCCTTGGTACTTCTTGGTATTACGATAACTTTGAAGAACTAGGAGCGACCGAGAAATTCTTGATGAGCCTAATTCATGGATTAGATAGGGATACATGGGATGACATCGAGGGAGAACTGGAACAAGATTTGCCAGAGGCTGTTAGTTACATCAATTACCAAAAGTTAACTAGGGAATGCAAAAAGGTAAAAGGGACACTCACCCTCTTACCGATAGCGTTAGATATGCTAACTCAGTCCACAGGGAATATATGGCTAGATATCTCCTATGAGAATGACATCGTAGATGCTCATTGGACAGTAGAGGTAATAGATACCTTAAGAGAAGCCTATATAGAAGCCCAAACGATCAGGCAAAAGTATCGAGAATTTATCGAATGGCTAGATCAAGACACCGCCAACTGTATCAAGGTGGTCAAGCTCTGGAACAAATGTAAAGAGCCACATCCCGAAATACACAACCACTATCTTGCCGCATGAGGAAACAGCAATGCTAATCCTAGACCCACTCCAAGATGCCCTCAACCCCGATGGCTATCCATTAATCGAAGCAGAAGCAAAACTCCTGTTTTTGAAAGGAGGACATTACTGCTTTCAATATCGGCAGAGGGAACGAGAAACTTACAAGTTTTTATCCCCTGAAACAGTGAGAACGGCCTTTCAACATGAACGTATCGACTCAGGCTGGATACCCGACGGAGTAAAACGATTGGGTATTTGTCGTCAAGGACATTGGTATGTGCAGTTTATGCCACCCGCAAAACGGACATTTACCTTCGCCGACCTACAGGGTGATGGAGAACGAATCTCTCTGACCATTCCCATGATGGGAATAGTATTTATGCTATGCGGCGATATCTGCTACATCTGGGCAACCAAGCAAAAAAACTTTGATGCTGAAGCACCCATTTACCATGTGCCATTACCAAACATCTATGGAGATGGCAGGATCTGTATGGGAGTTGAGAATAACTTAAGCAACTATGCAGAAGGGATAGAGCGCCTATCTAAAGCATGGCAGATGTTCATGACTGCACCATTTAACAATCATCTTGTGGATAGCAAATCAAATACCCATCCAGAAGACATCCGCGAAAAACTCAAGCAACTACAGAAATCCAACCGCTATCCCATCAACGATCTTGTCCAATGTGGCAGTTCCGTAAAGGTAGCCATCAACATGGTAATCAACCAATGAAATTATTAGAACATATCCAAAAGCACGTAGCAACAGCAAATCCCGTATTGCCATCCGCCCAGAATCCCCCGTTAATTCAGCACATCATCGCCATAAATCAAAGCCTCCCTGAAATTGCCCCAACCTCAATGTATGAGTATGTATATGGCAGCAATGGCACATTTGTCAGAGCCAAGAGGCAAGGATTGACAGCGATCGCCCCAGTCTCCTATTACAAAGCCAAAGGACTACAAGCGATATCAGCATCCCCGCAAATGATATCCCCCGCAGTTTTAAATGGCTAATAAACAACTAGATTTCCCGATTGTTTGCTATAAAAATGACAGAAAACGAAACTAGATTGTAAGCAAAGACAAGAAATATCACAAATTAACCTTGGATAAATGACACCAGAAGATCTTCAGGAATATGGTATGGATTACCTGTATCACATGACTCATATAAATAATCTTGCCTCAATTATTAGGTTTGGGTTGCTTTCTCACAATGCAGCCCATAGACTAAATGTAATACAATCGGACATCTCTGATCCAGATGTACAAGATATTAGGGCGGGTTTAGTAGTTCCATTTTATAACAGACCGTTACATGATTATGTACCGTTATATTTCGATCCCAGAAACCCTATGTTGTATAAACGAAGAGAAATGCAGGAGGACATAGTTATTTTAGGGCTTGATCCTAATCTTCTTTTTGAGCCTAATATTCTTATTACTGATGGAAATGCTGCGGCAAGAGAAACCTCGTTTTACAAAAGACCTAATGCGCTCAATAGATTGCCGTGGGATTCAATTAGATCAAGAAGTTGGCATAATATAGAGGATGGTAGACGCATAAAGTGTGCAGAGGTGCTTTTTTACGATAAAATCAAGCCAAATAAGATTCAGTTTGTATTCTGTTATTCTCAAAGACATCGTGAAGCTATTATTACAGCTAGACAAGGAACTCCCATACTAGGGAAAGTTAGAAAAGATCTCTATTTTTAATAGTAACTATGATTCAATACACAGACTCTACAGTTTTTAATGTTGATGCACAAACAATAGTTAACCCCGTTAACTGTGTGGGTGTAATGGGTGCTGGCTTAGCTTTAGAGTTTCAGTTAAGATTTCCTGAAATGGAAAGAGACTATGTAGAACGGTGTAAAGACAAAAAAGTAGAGATTGGTAGACCTTATCTTTATAAACAATATGGTAATCCTTGGATTCTTAATTTCCCGACAAAGAATCATTGGAAGTATCCTTCTAAGATCGAATGGATAGAGCAAGGTTTAAAATATTTTGCTGCTAATTACCAGAAAGGTGGTATCACTTCGGCGGCATTCCCGAAATTAGGGTGTAGTCGTGGTGGGCTTGAGTGGAATGAAGTATCTCCACTGATGGAAAAGTATTTGCAAGAGCTTGATATTGATATATTTATTTGTGAAGATACAGAAAGGGAGGCTTCGGGGACTGAAGCGATTATGGTTCAGATGCTTAATGATATTAATTCTCTTTCTTGGTGTGGTGAACTTGGCATTAGGTCTGACATTAAAAGAAAAATTGCCTCTGCAACTCCAATCTACAGATTCAGAGATTTAAGTAAATTAGAGGGAATTGGAAAGCAAACTTATAATGATGTGTTTAGATTTCTCTATTCATTAGCAAATCAAACAGACAACCAAGACTTTGTACAAAAGCCTGAATTGGTAAATCTTGATTTGTTTGCACAAACTGATGAATACTTGAATCAACCTACAGAAAATATTCTACAAGTTAATCAACCTGTAGAGAGTGAAGAAGAAAAACTAGATATTTCTTTAGAGATTATAGATTCAGATACTGATCAAATTTCTAGTGAAATCCAGTCTTTAGAGACTATAGAAACAAACTTGTCTCAGCCTCAATATGATAATCTCTTTTATGTGGTACTACCATCTCTTGAAAAAGCACTTATTGTTCCGCAAACACCAGATGAGATTGCGGAAGGCTTCAATCATCCTAAGAAGATAGTCAGTAGTTGGTTAAAAGAAGCTGAGAAGCTTGGCAAAATCAAAAAAATTCAAAGTCGCCCAATTAAGTACATTGCTGCATCCTCAGTCCCAGTTAAGCAGCTAGAATGTTTTGCTGTATAGAATTTAAAATTACTGATAAAATTATCTGAATAATAAATTTTCTCTAAGCAAATATGGATGTCAGCATAACCAAGCAAGCCTTAAAAAGGTTAGAAGAACAGAGTAAGCTGAGTTCTAATGCGGTGACAAGGTTTAGAAGAAAAATTTATCAGATAGTATCAGGACAAGTTTGTGCTGGTCAAATAGCAAAGATGCACGGTCATCAATGTATATTTCGGATTCGCTTTAACATAAGTTTACGAATTATAGCAACAGTTGTTAAGACTGACTCTAGAACACAATTTAGAATTCTAGATTTTGTAACTCATGATCAAATGGATCGTGATCAGTATGTCACTAATACTATTGAGTTTCAAGATTTTTGTATCGATAGTGAGTTAAATGATGACCTAGAAATTACCAACTCCATAAATTCTATATGCTCCAATGAAAAGCTTCAAATTGATGAAAGTGACTTTGAAGCACAGAGAGATGATTTCTATTTGCACATTCCTGATCCTAAAAGAAATCAAAATCCCGATCTATGGCTTTCATCAGAGCAGAAGCAATTTTTAGAGAAAGAAATGCCAGTTTTGCTGACTGGTAGCGCAGGAAGCGGCAAAACCACTATATTGATTTATCATGCTTTGAGCAAAAGTTTTGAAAATATTGGTAATAGAGTTCTATATGTAACATATAACAAGTTTCTTCAAAAAGAAGCAGAACGTATTGCAAAAGAAGTATTCCCAAACTATCCTCAAAACCTCAAATTCTGTCATTACCTTGAATTATGCACGGATTATGTTGAAGGAAGTCAGTTTAATGAAATAGCAGAGATAAATCAGCAACGTTTTATTAAAGAATTTTATAAAACTCATTCCAATATCTTTCGAGGGGTAGACCCTGTTTCTGTCTGGCAAGAAATCCGAAACTTGATCAAAGGTTCTGCATCTTCTAGTGAAAATGACAATGTATTACTTTCTATAGATGAATATGCACAAAGTAAAAACGACAGCAGTTTATCAAATTGGGCTATTCATAGGGATGTGTATAATATTGCTAAAATCTATCAAGGGTGGCTAACAAGCCAAAACTACTGGGATGAAATCGATATTACTCACAAAGCCCTAAAACAAATAGGTAATAGTGCAGACGGGAAGTACACTGCTATATATTGTGATGAAATTCAAGATTTAACTAAGAATCAAATCAGTCTTTTACTGAAGCTTTTGGGACATGATTATGTAAATATTCCAGAGTTCTTTCTTACGGGTGATCCAGCACAAATAATAAATCCCAGTGGATTTAGTTGGAATAAAGTTAAAACCTTGATTCACTCTTTCTACAATGATTTACCAAGATACAGACCTGTTAAACACGACGAACTAAAGCTGAATTTCCGTTCTGCGGAAAGCATTGTTAATTTGGGAAGCAAAATTCTTAAATTTAATAATGGTTATACAGAGTTACTATCTCAAGAAGCCCATAGAAAAGGCGGTGATATGCCTTTAGTTGTTAACATTGCCGAGTCAAATATTTTACGAGATAACGATGATTTTGGTTCACGCAATGCGATCATTGTTGCTAATGAACAAGAAAAGAGTAAGCTCAAGAAGCAATTTAGTAAAGATGGTATTGAATCAGAAAGAATTTTTCTCTTTACAGAAGTGAAGGGATTAGAGTTTGATGAGGTGTTAGTTTGGAAATTTTTTGAACACTTTGAAAACTGGACATCAGATGCTAGAGAATTTAATAAGTTCAAATACAATTTACTCTATGTTTGTACTACGAGAGCAAGAGAAAAAATTTATTTTTATGATGGAAAAAATATTAATTCGTTTTGGGAACATTCAGAAATTAGGAATCATGTCTCAATATCTAAGTCACCTGAAGTATTAATCTCTTTCTTTAATGCGGATGAGACGGATGAACAAAAAATTCAAACTGCTGAGAAATATGAAAAGCTTGGCAAGTATGAACTGGCAAAAGAAATATACATAAGGTTGGGACGTTTAGATCTTGTTACAAGAATAGATGCACTTATTTATGAAGAAGCAAGAGATTTTGCAAATGCTGGGCGTATTTGGTCTAGTTTAGGACAATGGGAAAATGCAGGTAACGCTTATGAGAAAGTAAAACTTTGGGAAGATGCAGAAAGATGCTGGGATAAACTGGATAAATATCAACGTCAAGCTTTTTGTCTTGAACAGCTAGGTAGGTTTGAAGATGTAGCTTTTTTGTACGAAATTCGTGAAGATTGGAATGAGGCTGAGAAACATTGGCGGAAGTTATCAAACTGGGAGAAAGTTGCTTTAGCTTGTGAGAAGCAAGAGAAGTGGTCAGAGGCTGCGCTTGAATGGAAAAAAGTACCTAACTTTGAAAAAGCTGCGGATAATTATTGTCGCATTGATTCATATAAAGAAGCAGTACGTTGTTTGTTAGAAGTTGAGAATTGGCAACGCATAGAAGAAATTTATAGAAATTCAAGTACATTATCCAAATTTGCTGATCTCTGCGAAAACCGCGAAAACTGGACAACCCTTGAAAAGGTTTTAACAGAAATTTATACTCAAAAGGGTTGGAAGTGGGTAAGCGCAAATGATGGTAAGCGGTTAGCATCTGTCCAAGAAAAGAACGGCAACTTAGATAATGCGATCAATACTTGGCTCGATTATGCAAAAAATCCTGAAAAGGCTGTAGAGCTATTACTGAAGCAGAAAAAATGGCAAAGAGCTTTGCAACTTACTGAAGAAATCAATGATTCTAAGTTAAGACAGAGGTATAAGGATATCGCAAACTCAGGCTTACAGGAGGAAAATCAAAAGCTGGGAAAGTTGGTTAAATCTTATCAGCAAGACGAATATGAACAAATAGAAAATCATGAAGATTATATGGACGATGAAATAGAAGAATATAAAAGAAATTATTTAATGAATAAACAAGACTCAGATGAAACTGAGTATGATGACATAAAATCTAATTATCAAGATTCGGATGATGATGACTCAGATGATGATTTAGAATGGGAAGACAATAACTACTATTATGAACCTCCAAGTGCATTTGATCACATAGACTATGGATACATTATGGATATGAGTTCTGATTATGAATCTGGACTATGGCGCTAAACAATAAAATCTACCAATCCAAGAAAATGCTATCAATCAACCTAGATCGAGAAACGGAAGTCTACTGACCAGAAATTATTACTCAAAAAGCTGACCTATTAATATTGGTAGACTCCCTAGTAGATATCGTCAGGCAACAAAAAATGCACTTGAATATTGAGAATCAGTTTATGAAAAAGCAAAGAGTAGACAAGAAGAAAAGCCCAAAAGCAAAGACAGCAAAGGCGAAAACTCCTAGAGCTATGCCCGATGTATCCGAGTATATTCAGCTCTACAAAGAAAAACACTATGCGATTCGAGAGATAGCCCAGCATTTTCAGGTAGCGATTTCGACGGTATATAACGCTATGGTTGCGTCGGGGTTTAGTGAATTTAGACCCAAAAATGCACGGATGAACCATACAAGGATGTCTAAAGAAGAGCAGGCGATCGCCCTTTACCAATCAGGATTGACAAGAACGGCTGTAGTCCAAAAGCTCAATATTGGAGCGAAAACCCTTAACCAAGTCCTCGAAAAGCACGGCATCCCCATCCGCCGA
Organism: Pseudanabaena sp. FACHB-1998; assembly: GCF_014696355.1. GTDB lineage: Bacteria > Cyanobacteriota > Cyanobacteriia > Pseudanabaenales > Pseudanabaenaceae > Pseudanabaena. Next base: position 17,032 of record NZ_JACJQA010000061.1, read on the forward strand.
GGAATTGATTTAGTTACCTCAGCCAATCGCGCAGCCCAGTTCCACAAAGCCTATAACGATTACCACTTAACCCTCAGAGAAACCGCAGAACTATTTGGAGTATCCCATCCGATCATCGTGAGGGAACTAAAGCGTAATGGCTATCCAATTAGGCAGACTGTAGACTCAAAAAATCGTCCGACCTTTAAACTAAAACATAAGCTAGGAGGTATCGCCGGATTACCCACACCCAAGCTGACTCCAAAACAAAAAGAGCGCCGTCAGATCTTGATGCGGATCAGGCAGAGACGCGAAGATCAGCAAAAACTTAAGCGACTCAAGAACTATGGTCGCGCCCAAGAATATTGGCAACTGGTGAATGAAGGAGGCATAAACTTTGAGGAAGTGGGCAAGATCTATGGTCTGTCAGGTAAAACCATAGAACGGGTAATTGTCCAAGCAGGGATCGATATTTCCTCGATAGCACAAAGGGAGAAAGCTGCGGCGCTCAAAGAAGAACAAGCGATCACCCAGAAATATTGGGAGCTATATAGCAAACCCATGAGTCTAGAGGAAGTAGGAGCAGTCTTCGGTCTGAGTGATTCCACGATCCGAGGCATGTTAATTAAGCATGGGTATGAGATTAGAAAGCGTGGCAGGATTGAGAACAGCGATCGCAATAAGCCGAAGCCGAGGGAGAAAAAACCGAAGAAAAATAGCTTGGAAGCAGTCATCCCAGTCGAAAATATAGAAGCAACGGAACAAGCATTAGACATACTAATTTTAAATACAAAAGTTAAGTAATCTGCATCACAATTGACTGCTGTTGTAAATGTTACCTCTACTAAAAAATAAATCAACCAATCTGTTGGCTGGGGTGTTTTTTAGCTCAAGGACTAGGAGCAATCAAAATCAACGCCGATCTTCATAGACCCTCTGGTTTTCAGGCAAAACCCAAAGAGCGCACAACCCTTTAGTAACGTACTTACCGTTGAGAATAATCAAAGCATCCTTGAGGTTTTGCTGGTCTTGCAAACAGGTCTTCAAAATATCTCGATTCCAGTCCACGAGATTCTTAGCAAGTTTGCCATCATCACTAGCTAACCAGTCTAAGTCCTTTGCCGTTTGGGGATTTAGATTAGCTTGAGGAGACACTACTTTAGCGATCGCCAAGCCCGAAACCAGACCCGCTGCTAAGCCAATCATCAACATCCCCGCACAGAAACCAATGAAGGGTAAGCTAATTGCTCGCCAATAACCTTGGGACTCATGATGCTGTTTGTTTTTGATGATATTAGCGATCGCTTGACTAATCGCAACCTCCTGTTCCTTAACCGCAGTCTCGCGCAGAGTTGCCAGAAAGTCACGAAACTTTTGAATACCAACATCAAAGCCCTTGGCTAAGGAATTTTGGAGCAGGTTGGGCGCAGTAGCCACTGTAGCCGCAACTTGGGCATTGGATAGAAAAATCGCAATGTAAGGATCGTTTTGAGGGATGCCAGACTTAGCTACAATCTCGTAAATTTTGGCTTTGACAGTCGGATCGTAGTCATGGATGGCAATATCCAGATAGGTTTTGGGTTGAGGATTGCTATTCATACTAGGATTTGGATTCTTTTTTCTGGACGTTTTGAGGCAAGAGATTCGTGGACTCAAAGGCTTTGTATGCATCTCTCAGAAAGGTTTTGATTTGATTCCTACCAATGATGCCAAATTCGGAGTAGTTAGAAGCCTCATCAAAAGTTAGGCGTTTAGCATTGATTTCAATGCGCCTACCATCTCCCAACTTTGGAAAATCAATCACGGCTACACCATATTCGGCGATCGCCTTCTGGATTGCTTCATGCTCGTGGAAATAGCCCCATTCATCGCAGCGACCCCAGTTTTTGATAAACACATGGTTGATGTAGCCTTGGTAATGTTCAAGAGACTCAATGAATAACTCGATTGAGTCACTTTCACCATCACTGACAAACCACTTGATGAAAGACACACCATGCTCTTTGCCCAAGTCTAGTAAACCTTTGGTGTTAATCCATTGAGATACAGCACGATGAGCTTGAGCGGGTAAATTGACCACGACAGTTTTCTTGAGCGCATAGTCAAAAATAGAATCAGGGACATCAGCCATTTTCTCGTTTTCGGAGAAAAAAGCAGCCTTGCTGTCTTTGTAAATATTGAGGACAGTGGGATTGCTACGATCCGCTTCAATGCCAGCCAATGGGATGGCGCGATCCTTGAGGTATTGGAGCATAGTTCGAGCAACCCAGCTTTTGCCCACGCCACCTTTTTCACCATCGATCAGGTTAATAATTGCCATAAATTTGCCTCCTAATAACGATTGTAGTGTTTCAAGATTTTCTGTTGTGCTAAGTAGTCATCATCATCGTCGTCATCGTCTACAGGGACAGACTTGGGGACGATGCTTTTAGGATTCCTAGACTCAGCCTGATTAGTCTGTTTTAAGTCCGAATTTATTCTGGTAGTTGTAGGTTGAATGTCTTTGGTTAAGCCAATAACATTCTGATTAATAGGCGGTGAACTAGGATAATCATCCGAAAACTTGGCGGGTTCTGACGGCAAAATTGACAGCGCAGGAGCGCCCAAGGCTTTTGCGGCTTTAGTAGCATCGCGTTTGGCTTTCGCTGCCGCCTTTTTATTTTCCACATCGATCTTCTGTAAATACTTTCGTACTGTCTCACCAGAGATATCAATGTGTAGTTCACTTGTCAGTTTGTCGCTGACTTCTTCATAGGTATATCCCAGAGCGATTAAAGCTCTAATCCCACTTTCCAAGGTTCGGATGATATCGAGTTTGGTTTTGAGGCTTTTTGTCTTCTGAGGTTCATTGACCCATTGCTCTGATAAAGATACCAATTTATCCGTATCTATGTCCGCTAACGATAAACGTGAGGGATCTCTAGTCATTTTTTTAGCTGTTGTTTAGTGGATATAAATTCCTAAACTGTTGTCAAAAAATCCCCTAACATGGAAATCTTTGACCCAGATTAATTTCTATATTGGATTTAGAACCTCCTAATTTATTACTTTTTTCAATCATACCCATTGCTAAAGAATATTGGGTTATTTTGCTCGATGAGATTTTTACAATTTGTTAACAGTCGTATAATTCCTGTCAATATCCAAAGCCTAAGAATATCACTTACCAAGAACGTATTCAATAAATCCTTGTCTTAAATTGTTTTTATACTCGGCCAGTAATTTCTATGCCTTAGGTATTATATTTTGCGAGACAAATTTATACCAATTGAGTGAAAAATGCATATAATTTATGTCCCAAAATTATACCTAGTATTGTCCCAAATTTATCCCAAAATCGTACCTGAAGTTGTCCCAAAGTTGTGCGGATCGATGCGGATCTGCAACGATTTTCCGTGCTTTGAGGTATGTCTAAAACAGCTCGCAAGCTATGTTGCTCGTCGGACAAGAAATCGCGCTATCGCTTGATTTTTGTTCGACGGCAACATTACGCTTGCCAAAGGGGAGTACCCCCTTTGGAATCCCCCAAGCCAAATGACAAAATGCAAAGAAATTTAGAAAAAATAAACTAGATATAAAATTGGCACTTTAAAATCTAAGTGTGTGGAGGAGAATAGGAATTGCAAAAATAACTGATAGCTACGGCTTATCAGGATTTTTATGATTTGCAAATATTTTTGACAACAATTAAGCAGGGAAAACTTTAGGAATAACAGCAATGACTTTATCCGTTAGATTTACTGTGCGAATGACTGAAGAGGAGAAAGTAATCCTAGATGAAAAAGCAAGTCAACTGAATGTTAAAGCAAGTGAAATTGTGAGATGTGCAACGTTTAAATACGATCTGCCGACATCTAAGGTACAAGTTGTAAACGTAGATTGGGATCTTTATCACCTGTTGGGGGAAGTCAAGTATGAATTGAATAAAATCGGTACAAATATCAACCAACTAGCCCATGATGCCAACTTGAGTCTAATGATGGGTAGCCCAATGCAACTACAACTGGAGGAACTCAATGAGATATCGCGTCGTATTGATCAATCAATTGGTTCAATATCTGAACTAAGAACTCTGATTACGGAGAGTACAGGGATAAAGCCCAAATTAGGAGAAGAGGATGATCGGTAAAATTATTAAGGGAAAGAGCTTTCAAGGCTGCTTATCCTATGTCATGGGAAAAACTGGTGCGGCAGTCATAGGTATGAATATGGATGGCAAAGATCCATATAGTTTGGCGAATGAATTTTCTTTATCTTGGCAATTGCGCCCTAAATTAAGTTACAAAGTTTGCCATGTAATTCTCAGCCTTAGTCCTGAAGAGCATCTTAACAATGATGCTTGGCAGACAGCGATCGCCCAATATCTCAAAGAAATGGGATTTACCAATAATCAGTATGTGGCTGTAAAGCATACTGACAGAGAAAATCACGAACACATACATCTCGTGACCAGTCGGGTGCGGATGGACGGCTCAGTAGTTTCTGACAGTTGGGATTGGACGCGCAGCCAAGATATAATCCGCAAATTGGAGCAGGACTTTGGACTAGCGGCTGTACCATCTAGTTGGGAGAGCGATCGCCAAGAGCAAACCAAAAGTCAGATAGATAAGGAATTAGAAACGGGCAAAGTTACTGTAAAGCGTCAACTTGCAGACAAGATCGATGCAGCTCTGGTAAATACTGAGTCATTGCCAGATTTTATTGAAAAGCTAAATCTGGCAGGGATTGCAGTTAGGGTTGACCGAGATCGCAAAGGAAAACCGAAAGGGATTGCTTACAAATTTGATGAGGTGAGTATAGCTGGCTCCAGTGTGGGCAAAGCCTATTCCTTGCCGCGTATCTTAAAGCGGATCTCCAGCACCCCCGAACAGGTGATACATCCTAGCGTTGCTACTATGGCATCTCACATATCGCAGGTTATTAGAGAGCAAGTAAAAGTAGGAATGACCATGCCCCAGTTAATAGAGCAGTTGAAACATTCAGGAGTAGATGCTCATGTTAAATACACCCGCACCAAAAAGATTAAAGGTATTTCCTACAGTTTGGGAAATAACAGCATCCAAGGGAATGAGCTAGGCAAAGAGTATAGCTGGGGAGGACTTCAGAAGTATTTACAGGTTAGTTACGATCCAGCGCGCGATCGCTCGATTATTTTGGAGATGCAAAGTGCCGATCGAAAGGCGGTAATTCAGCCTATAGAATCTCTTCGTCAAGCCGAACAGGGTTTATCAGATAGTTTGTTAAATGAGCTTGTGGTTGAGTTAGAAAAACAGCGATCGCTTAAAGCACCCCAACTAACGCAATCTAAAAATATTGTTAAAGCGGACATCCCGATTAACTCAGAGCAGAATAGAAATGACCACGCTCAGATGGTCGCAGCGATCTGTCATCAACTCCTCAATGAGCTAGGGGCTGATAGTTTTGGAGAAATGGGTAAAAACTCTTACGGTATCCAACGAAGCGGAGATACTCTGACAGTTGAGAGATTACGAGGCGATCACCAGATCATCTTGCAGGTTAAGGGGCAGGAAATTGGGTTTGCCAATTTAAGCGAATTTGATATCCAACAATTTGAGCAGGCTTGGCAGCATCGATCTCAAGCACAGCAACAAAATATTGACTCACAAGCCAAAACTGTATGAGCTACCATGAGACGGTTTTAATACACGTTACAAAATAGCGATCGCACTTGCCATACCCAGAAAACTAGGCGTTGCTGATTTAGGTTTAAAATAAGCAAATCTGAGAAACTGTTAGACTGTCAATCGTTAGCAAAAGAGCATTGACCGCAAATGTCATGAATTATGGTTGGCTACAACTTTTGGGAGGAATCATATTTTTGGTTCTATATCTATTTTTCTCAGCCAAGACAGAAATGGGAACTAAGTTGTTTATGAGCCAAAATAGCGATCGCCTATCAGAAATCCTTAACTTTCTGCAAATCTCAGAAAAACTAGCCACGGCAGGACAGCCAACCGTCAAGCAGTTCCGAGCAATTGCTGATGCTGGTTATGAGACAGTGATCAATCTGGCTTTACCGACTTCTGACGGGGCGATCGCCAATGAAGCACAACTAGTTCAAGCGTTGGGCATGGAATATATTGCCATTCCTGTGAATTGGGAAAGTCCGACAATGACGGATTTAGATAAGTTTCTGCAAGCAATGGAACAACGTCAACAGCAAAAAATCTTTGTCCATTGTGCTAAGAATATGCGCGTTTCTGCCTTTGTCTATCTCTATCGTCGCTTGCATCTCAATTGCGATCCTGTACAAGCGATCGCGGATTTACATAAAATCTGGCAACCCAACGAGACTTGGCAAAAATTTATTGACACAAAACTCACCTAGGATCGCAGCGTATTTCAATCAGAAATCCATCGGGGTCATAAAAATAAACGCCTCTGCCAGTGGGACGAGTAACAGGCTCACCCTCAATTTGGACTTGATGAGATCGCAATACTGACACCGCTTGCTCAAACAATTCAGGAGCAATATCAAAGGCTAGATGATTAGCTCGTGTAAATTGTCGCTGCGGATCGAGATCGGGCGGAGTAAGTTCTGGTTCCCAAAACAAATCGAGAACTGTGCCATCGGGAGTTCTAAAATTCGCTACTTTACCTGCTGCTACTAAATCGATTAGAGTACTGGGAACCTCTTCACCAATGAGTTGATGCAGTCCCAGAATGCTGCCATAAAAATCACAAGAGACTTGCATATCCCGCACATTCAAAGCAATGTGATGTACTCTTCGTAAAGCTCCATTCGAGATCGTAGCTTGCGTAGATAGCATAGTCGAACTATTGGATAACATAAAATCAGTTCTAGCTAGGTTTACCAATAGTGTAAAACGGTTAGCACAAAGTTTTGTGATTCAACAAGTCTGAAAAGCTCCCTAGAGTCATAACTTAAGATTGAGGATCGGCAAACTTTGCTAACCGTTTCGCCAGATAAGTATATCTATGCCGATCGCTAACTTGTTTAACCGCCAGCCCGATCGCTTTCGACTCACCGACAATAATTGCAAGCTTTCGCGCACGAGTCAGTCCAGTGTAGAAAAGATTACGAGAAAGCATCAGAAAATGCTGCATAAACAGAGGCATGATCACCACAGGATACTCGCTGCCCTGCGCCTTATGGATCGTCGTTGCTCTAGCGAGAGAAATCTCATTGAGATCGGCATAATCATAGGTTACTTGCCGATCGCCAAATAACACCGTGACTTCCCGTTCCTCCAAATCGACACCTGTAATCGTACCAATATCACCATTAAAGACCTCACGGTTATAGTCATTCACCTGCTGCATAATGCGATCGCCTAAGCGGAAGATTGTATTCCCATACTTAATTTCGGGCTTCATCGCATCAGGAGGATTGAGAAGTTGTTGCAAGACAACATTGAGATTGCGCGTACCGACATCACCTCTAGTCATGGGACAGAGAACCTGCATATCCTGCTGAGGGTCAAAGCCCAGAGTGGGTAACAAGTCGGTAATGATGTCGCAAATACCTTGTTGACCCGCTTCAGCATTGGGCATTTCCAGCCATAGGCAATCAGATTGGGGCTGATTAGAAACCTTTTCCATATTTGGAAACTTACCCGTGTTGATACGGTGAGCATTCTGGATAATTTGACTTGCCTGAGCCTGACGAAATACCTCAGTGAGCGTAATCACTGGGACTTGCTGAGAATCAATTAAATCTTTGAGAACATTGCCAGCGCCGACACTGGGAAGCTGATCGGTATCGCCGACAAGAAGTAGTTGAGAGCCTAATGGAATCGCCTTCACTAGAGAAAAGGCAAGAAACAAATCCAGCATCGATGCTTCATCAATACCGATCGCTTGAGCGGTCAGAGGATATTCCTGATTGCGTTTAAAGCCCATTGATTTTGGATCAAACTCTAGAAAACGGTGAATTGTCTTCGCCTCACAGCCCGTGACTTCCTGTAATCGTTGAGCCGCCCGACCCGTAGGCGAAGCCAGAGCAATCTCCTTACCCATTGCTTTCCAAAGAGCAACAATCGTGCGGGTAGTGGTAGTTTTACCTGTCCCCGGTCCACCTGTGAGAATTAACACCGATGAAGTTGCCGCCATCTCTACAGCTTCGCGTTGTTTGGGCGAGAGTTGGATATTTCTTTGGGTAGTGTAGCGATCGATCCAAGCCTTAACCCGTTCAGAATCTGGATTGTGTTTGTGTTGCAATAGTTGATAAACCCGTTCAGCAAGATTTTGTTCCGTGTGGAAGTAAGTAGGTTTATAGCAGATGAACTCGCCTTCTAATCCCTGCATCACCAAGCGATCGTTGATGGAGAGATGGAGAACAATTTTAGAGATAGTTTCAGGATCTGGCTGATAGTCTTCGAGGGCAAGCAGTTTAATCGCTTTTTCTTCTAGTTCTGGTCGCGGTAAATAGCAATGACCATCTTCGGCAGCTTCCCCTAAACAGTGAAAGATTCCCGCAATGCTGCGAAACTCAGAACTAACTTCAATACCAATATTCCGAGCGATTTGGTCAGCCGTAAAGAAACCAATACCATAGATATCTGTCGCCAGTTGATAAGGATTTTCGGAAACGGTCTGAATGGAATCATTACCATAATGCTTGAAAATCTTGACCGCATAGGTGGTGGATACTCCATGTCCTTGCAGAAATACCATGACCTCCTTAATCGCTTTTTGTGTCTCCCAAGCAGTTTTAATCATCTTCACCCGTTTCTTGGCAATGCCAGGAACTTCAATCAGACGGTCAATCTCATTTTCAATGATGTCAAGGGTATCTAAGCCAAAATGAGTGACGATGCGTTTAGCAGTGACTGGTCCCACGCCTTTAATCAGACCACTGCCAAGATATTTCTCAATTCCTGTAATTGTTGCGGGTTTAGTTTCACGGTATTGAGTGACTTGGAACTGGTCGCCAAACTTGGGATGCGATCGCCATGTGCCTTCTAGGGCAAGAGTCTGTCCTGCTTGGATATTGGCAAAGTTACCGACTACGGTGATTAGGTCTTGAGCCTTGGGGACTTTTAGCCGCGCTACGGTATAGCCTGTCTCTTCGGAGTGAAAGGTGAGGCGTTCGATAATGCCTTGGAGGTAGTCGATGTTGTCAGGCATAAGCCATAAGGACGGATAAATGTAGCGATCGCTTTACCATTATTAGCTAAAATGTTGTGATGCTACAATTGATTGATGATCGCTAAAATTAACCAGCGCAAACGATTATTTTCTATAGAAATCTAAAACGATGACTATTCAACAAATTGAGTCGGCTATATTAGAACTTCCTCCTAGCGAATTTCGCAAAGTTATTGATTGGCTGTTGGATTTAGATTATCAGCGTTGGGATGAGGAGTTAGAGAGTGATATTGAGTCGGGGAAGTTAGATTTTCTAGCACACGAAGCAATTGAGGATTTTGAAAATGGATTTTGCAAGCAAATCTAATGCACTTCACAACCAGACGATTTTGGGGATATTACAAGGCTTTACCTGAGACTATTCAGGAGATTGCTGATCAAAGTTATGAGTTATTGAAAACGAATCCATCGCATCCGTCTTTGCACTTAAAGAGAGTTGGGAAGTATTGGTCAGTAAGAATTAGTAAGGAATATCGGGCAGTGGAAATTGAGGTTGAGAAGGCAATTTCTTGGTTTTGAATTGGTACGCACGCTGAGTATGAACGTCTCATTGGGAAGTAATAATATTTGGGCGATCGCCTAACTAAATAATTAAATTTAGACAAATATATTTGTCTAAAAATCAGTTTAATTTATTATTTTTGGTAAGTTGCTTATTTTACTCAAAGTATCTAGTACTATGGAATTTAATCGATTTCACAAATTTTAAAACAGGGGTGTTTTATGGTGAACAATGCGGCAAATTTTAAAAAAGTGGCTGAAGTGGGCGAGGCAGTTAGTTCTTCTATATCGGCTATCGACTCTTTCCAGACTCTCGTTGAGCAAAAGCTAAGGCAAGAAAATGAGCAGAAAAAAGCGAAATCTAAAGTTGATGAATCCAAATCCGTCTAGAGTCTTACGCTTGTTTGCTGAAACTCAAGACCGTTTGTATGATGGTGACACTATCAAGAAGATGATCAGTCAGATTGCTAGGCACACTAAAGATTGTAAGGTTATTGTGAATTGCGAGGCGATCGCTGATTTACTGCAAATCGAGTTTGATCAGACTTTTCTAAGAAATGATGTCAATCAACATAAGGATGCGGTTAAATGGCTGAATAATCATGTTACTTGGGTTCATGAAAAGTACAAGGAGGTTAAGCCCTTCTTAGAAAATTGCGATCCTATTTGGTACACAAGATTACAAGAAGCTACAGATGCTCAGTTAGCTAGGCTTAGTCAGTTAGTTTCCCTTTTGAGTGCTGTTCCTGATATTTGCGATTTGGAGGGCAATGTCATTAGACCGAATGATTTGGTTACTTATCCCAGTAAAGATCAAGAGGATAGAGCGTATAACCATTATGGAATTGTAAGAGCAACTCCGCATGGTTATACTGTCGCTCATTTCTTTACGGGTGAGACTATCAGACCAGAGGGGCGGATCGCTGAGGTGGGAATTGGTTATGTTCATTTCACTCCTTACAAAGCTGAATGGCTTTTTAAAGAGCGTCCTGAATCTATTTCTGACAGCCAAATCGAGGCGCGTATTCACGAGTCAAGGCAGAAGTTTATAGATGCGAAAGATAAGCTATGGAATAAGCTGCTTTATAACTGTGAGCATTGGGCTAGAGAAATGGTTTACGGTGAGGCTAGGTCAATTCAAGTCGAGAATTTACGAGCCAAGAAAGTTGTTTAATTAAATTTTTCCGTTTATTCACTATATTTTTAGAAGTTTGGAGCATATTTTATGTGGTGGTTTTTAATTCCTTTTGGTATTGGCATAGCATCTTCGATAGCAAAAGAAACGAGATTATTGAATGATCCAAATAAGTGGTATGGATTGATGGAATGCAACAAGTGTGGCTATGAATGGAAATCGCGAGAGACTGTCAAGAAAAATGTGTAAAGTCTAGAAGCTAGAGATGGAGACGATCCTCAAAGAGGATGGCAAATCGATTAAGAGCAGGTTTCCAATCCCGAATCGGCATTGTCCAC
>NZ_JACJQA010000062.1 GCF_014696355.1 Pseudanabaena sp. FACHB-1998
CCTGCGTTATACTCTGACCAGTTGCGGATCTGATATTGCTCTTTCATTGGCTGTTTTGCCATCCTTATTTATATTTAATCTACCCTTCCATCCCTCTTTTATGCAACAACGCCTCTGTTGACTATTAAAAATTGCTTTCCACCTAAAATAAGAGAGAAAGAACCCTTGAATATTATCTAAATGTTTTAAGAAATCTCTCTATTTATAGCAGATTTATAGCAAAATCATCATGGATTAAAGAATCAACTAGAACCATGATCAAATTTTGGGAGACTTGAGAACAGTTAACACGAGAATCCACCAAGGCAAACGCAGATCGGGAATGAACCTAGCTTTGCTTTTAAGATTCGGCAAACCTTGCGCCAATAAAAATCTGAGTGAACGCAAAGAAACAGGACGCTGTTCATACTCATCAACTATTCCATAACGTGCCGCCAATTCTGCCACAATCTGAACTTTCCCAGTTCGCTTCATCAGGTCTGGATCGTTCCCTAGAGCAGCAATAACTCTACCGACAAATAAAGGAGTTTCCCAATTAAACTTATCCGCGATCGCCGCAACACCAAAATTACCCTCAAGATTGTCGTCAGCCAACTGATGAAACTGCTCAGTACCAACAATCCCCGGCCAAAGTGAAATCGAAGCAACGTTAAAAGGCTTGAGTTCGACAGCCATTTCAGCGGCAAGGCGATCGCAAGCAGATTTACCAGTACCATAGGCAACTCCAAAAATGGGAGCTAATCCACCCCAAGAAGATATCGTCACGATCAAACCTTGTTTGCGTTGGGTCATCATCTTCGCGGCAAAATGACTTGCGATATAGTGACTTCGCAAACCGACTTGATTGCAAGCATCCCAAATACTCCATCTGATTCCCAAAAGGGCTTACTCTTTGCATCGATTAGCGATCGCACACCACCATAAGCATTATTCACTAAGAGATCCAATTGTCCATTTTGTTCTCGCTCAATTTGTTCAAATAGAGACTTAATCTGTTGATCATCAATATGATCAACGGAAACTGCAACGCATATCCCACCAGCTTTTTCTACTGCGGATTTAGTTTCTAGTAAGCTGCCCGAAATAGAATCTTTAAAATCATCAACCTTAACATTGCGCCCCGTGATATAAACTATCGCACCCGCTTCACCCAAAGCAATGGCAATACCTTTACCAATTCCCCTTGATGCTCCTGTTACCAATGCAACTTTCCCTTGCAAATTTCCTGCCATAAAAAAACTCTCCATTTTGCGAACTACTTTACAAGTATGCCGCGATAATAGGGTAAACAGTTGCGCTATCTTTGGGAAGCGATCGCCCGCGACTCTGTGGCAAATACGGAAGTGTTTTGTCAATTCACAAGAGCCAATGAAACGATTGTTAAAGCGAATATGCAACGGGTGACCAAGCAGAGCATGGTCTCGCAAGAACAATCCGCTTCCTTGAATAACATCAATGTTAATGCGTCACTGAAACAAGCCTAAAAAAGTAAAATGATCATTGTCAATATTACCTTTTTACTTTTTTACTGGAAGTTCATTTACGGATAACTGTAAATATCTATGATGAAAACCAATAACTACAGCATCAAATTCGTCGCCTATACTTACTATTTGATGAGCATCTTCTATATATTCTTTTGTAAATTCTTTAATATATATACTACCCTTCCAATCTGTTGATATTAATTCGACAAATATTGTTTTAGGAATTATCACTGTTACTTTACATTTAAATGTCTTACCCAATAAAGAATTTTCCTGTTTTGAAATTTTTGTAATAGTTGTGGGTAGTTGATCCTTTTTTGAAATTTTTGTAATGGTTGTAAGTAATTGATCTTGGTCAAATTTGGGATGTTCTACTTTGACAAATAAATCCAAAAAATCTTTCATCTCATCAGGATATTGCTTCAAAATTCTATCTCTTATATCTGCATCATTAATTAAAGAAATTACAAATCCTGTAAAATATTTACCCTTAAGTAAAGCTTTTTCCAATAACTGTATTTGTATATCTATGTTTGAAATATCGAAAAAGAATTTGCTAAATGCAATTACTTTTGCAGGTCTATTACGACTATTTAAGCAAAGATTACATAAGTCAACATTAGAAAATGGGAAAGGAATATCATAAAACTCATAAAAGCTTCTTATGAACTCTTGTTCACTAGGTTTAACAATAAACCTTTCTGCCATTAAATTAATATTTGCAGGAATAAGGTTTTTAGATAACTTAAAAGCAAATATAAATTTAAGTATTCTTCCATTGTAAGGTCCAAAAAATTTTACTAGCTGTTTAAAAAGTTCTTCTAATTCTTTTTTTTGAGATGCATTAAAACTAACATTACGATTTAAAACATTATATATAATAGAGCTGATTAATCCTTTTACTTCTGCCTTTAAAACGATTTTTAAGAATTTAACAATACCTTCTTCATCTAATTCTTCAAATATTTGATTGATTGTATATCTATCTATACTCCTAATTCTAGATATTTGAGATATTGCATCATATATTAAATCAAATCTATTAAGCTCAAGCAGGGCTAAAAATCCATTAGCCTTTTCTTTAACTATGTTGCTGTTAATTCTATCTAATGCATTACAAGCTAAACTATTTTCTAAATCATTATCTTCTTCACATGACATTATACATTGAGCTGCTAGGTAGATATTGTATTTAGCCACTTCAGAAATATATTTACATCTTTTTTCACCCTTGAGGAAATGCGAAAAATATCTAACGCTCTTGTGATACTTTTCATTCTTAATTTTATGTTCTAAGTTCTCAATCATAACCCTAAAATAGCTTTTTCTTCTTGTGCATGAAAATAATCTTGATAAGCTTGATGGGCAAAAGTATACATTCCATCTCGTTGTTCTAATATGCCTAACTGGGTTGTAGTTTCGAGAATATAAATGGTATCAACTTGAAAACCATATTTGTTTTTACAGGTAATAAAATAATCTAAAACTTCATCTTCCGTCATACCTGAATTGGTATCTTTTCTTTCTAAACTTTCATAACCTAAATATCTTAAAAGCCTATGAATTATTTTTATATTAAAATTTGCATCCTTTTTTTCTTCTTTTTCGCGCTGGTATAAACTAAAAATGAATCTATCTATAATTTCTCCTTCACTTTTAGGTATTTCCCCTTTTGATTTAATAATTTCAATTAAGCGTGACAACATTAATGGAGTTTTTATGATTTTTTCAAGACGACTATCTTTCTTGATAGCATCTGAAAGTAATTTTGCAAGATTAGGAGTTTCTTTTGTATTTCTTTTTAAAAATAGTTCAATCTGTTCCCCATCCATCTTTTGAAGATGAAATACAGAAACACCTTTAAAAATATTTTCGTCTTGAGGTCGGTTGGAAATGATAATAAACATTTGTTTATAATCATTCAATAAATTTTGTATTTCTCTGTACCGAAAAGTTTTTAATTGATTATTATCATCTCTAGGAATTTCATTTATCGCATCAAGAAAAAGATTTATAGATCCTTCCTTTAGCATCTTTTCTCCAATAGAGTTATCTACACCAATTTTATTAAATATAGACTGTTTGATTGAAATATTTTTATCAGTTAGTAATCCTAAAGAGAGGTAAACGGGTAGCTTACTCTGATAATTTTTTAGTTTTTCATCTGCATCAACATATGCTAAATATTCTAAAGTTGTACTTTTACCCATGCCTGCATCACCCCAAATTAGCATACGCTTTTCTGGGATCTGGTTTTTACGAAGTTCATTAACAGTTCCTTTTCTTTCGGTTTTATTGCTGTCTTGATCGACTATATTTTCGATTACATAACTTTGTGATAAAGCTATGTCTTCCTTTCCTTTGATATGTATAAACTTTCCTATTCTCGATCTGAAGTTTTCTTTGACACTCTCAAGATACCCCCTAAAATCAGGTTCCTTGACGATTTTGGATTGTTCAACTATAGGTTTTAAACTATTTGTACATTTATTGGTTGCAAATAAATAAATTACCAATACACTTTCTATATTTTCGTATAGTTCGCGATTTGTCCAACTTTCACATTGATGACTTTCAATATTCCTTAATTTATATGTTCTAAAAAGATGCTCTCCAAAATTCGACACACCAATTAGATTTTCTATCCTTGTATTTTCAAAATCTATTCGGTTAGTATTTAAATCTAAAGCGTTGATGAATCCTGCAAAGCCTGACTTTCTAATATCAAGCTCATTAAATTTAGTAGGATTAGTAAGGTATAGTATCTTACGCAAATATGGCTCAACTCTTGCAAAATCAGGGAAGTAAGATAGGTTGTCTACTTTTTTTAGTCCTTCAATTAATATTTTCTCTAATGAATTAACAACTCTTGTCTCTAAACCATCAAGCTTTAATTCTGGTTTGTTGAGTGGATATGTTAATACTTTTTCAAAGAGTTCAATAGTTTCTGTTATTTTAAAATTGGTGTAACTTTGAAAAACTCTTTGCGTCTCTTTCTGTATTTGAATTTTAACTTCTTCCCATGTGTTCATAGTCATTATTTTATATTCCTATTCGTTTATAAGTTTTATATCTCTGTCTCAATCAAAATTTGGTGACTTTTACCATTACTAGGGCTGCCCAAGAGAATTTTTTGAATTGGCTTGACCTGTTCTGGTATTGCCCAAGGAGCATAATACGCATTATTTCGCCAGTATCTCATAAAATTACTTAATCAAACCAAATTTAAGAGTAATTATTGCCCGTCGGTGCTTCCTTACTGCCAATTGGCGCAAAGCCTCTCTATGCATGGATGACACACTTCTGGTCGTTGGGGATGGCTAAGCTAAGCTTGAATACCGTCACGGGAATTGCCGCTATCATGATCGCTCTCCTCCAAAAGCCTCTTTAATTCCTGCTTTAAAGCCTCGACATCAGGCAAATAAAGCTGATACCTCGATACAAAAAGCTGATTGGAAATTCCTCCCGTAGCATACTCCACTAAAATCTCATCCTTATCTCGCGCCAACACAATTCCAATCGGCTCATTATCGTCTTCCATATTCTCTTCGGCACGAAAATAGTTTAGATACATATTCATCTGTCCTATATCTTCATGACGCACTGCCCTTGTTTTTAAGTCAATTAAGACAAAACATTTCAAAATACGATGATAGAACACTAAATCCACATAAAAATGCGTATTATTTAACGTAATTCGGTATTGTTGCCCAATAAATGCAAATCCCTTCCCCAGTTCTAATAAAAACTTCTCTAACTGAACAATCAACCGATTTTCTAATTCACTCTCATGGTAGTTGCGATCGGGCAAATCCAAAAACTCAAACACATAGGGATCTTTCACCACATCCTGCGCTGACTCGATAATCTGTCCTTTCTGAGCCAAAGCCAAAATTTCTGCTCGATCCTTACTCATGGCAACTCGTTCAAACAAAGCCGAATCCTTTTGGCGCTTGAGTTCCCTCACACTCCAGCGATCGCGTATGCATTGCTGCTCGTAAAACGATCTCGCTAAGTCATCCGAAATCGCCAAAAGTTCCGTGTAATGCGACCAACTCAATTTGCCAGACAGTGTATGGCAATTCTTATAGGACAAGTAAAATAGACGCATATACTGCAAATTAGAGCGGCTAAATCCCTTGCCATAAGCTGTTTTCAAATCCCGTGATAATTGAGTTAACAGTTTTGAGCCATATTCCGCTCTCTCATTCCCCTTCTGCTCAAACTCCACAATGTACTGCCCAATTTGCCAATAAGTTTCTACCAAAAGTGTATTAACCTGCTCAAAGGCGCGTTGCTGCCCCTGTACCAAGCATTCACCAATGCGATCGATTAATTGCTGGTAGGAATCGATTAGATCACTCATAAATTAGCTTTGAGTCTGGGATGACAGTATACCCCAATCCTATGAAATGAAAACTAAGCCAGATTCAAGATAAAGTTTACACAGGTACAAAAATATGAAAAAGCTATTACTCGTTGAATCTCCATCTAAGTGCAAAACCATCCAAGCTATCCTCGGTAGTGAATGGCAAGTGGAAGCTTCCTTTGGTCACTTTACAGAACTAGCTAAAGATGGTGAAGATAGCTTAGGCTTTACGATGCACAAAGATACCAACAAAATTGAATGTCGTTACCAATTGACCGAAGGTAAAGGTCAACAGGTAGTTGCTAAACTACGCGCTGCTGTGAAGAATGCTTCAGAAGTCGTACTTGCTACCGATGGCGATCGCGAGGGTGAGGGAATTGCTTGGCATTTACAACAGCAACTGCATCTTCGTAATCCTAAACGTGCTGTCTATAACCAGATTACGCCTACAGCGGTTAGAGCCGCGATCGCCAATGCTCATCAGTTAGATTTGAACCTGATTTCCGCGCAACGTGCTAGACAATGTTTGGACAGGTTGATTGGGTTTAAGGTTTCTCCCCTTGTTCGTCGGACAAGTGGCGGTAGCTCGGCTGGTCGGGTACAGTCGGTGGCTCTGCACATTGTCTGTCAGCGTGAACGAGAGATTAATACCTTTGTACCGATTACTTACTGGTCGGTATGGACAGAATATACTGAAGGCTTCACCGCTTTCTATGCAGGTAGTAGTGAGATTGAACCTGTGCTTGACGATCAGGATGTCACCGATGATGCAGCGGAAGTGAATACGGAATCTACGGTTGAGTCAAAACGAGTATTGTCGGAAGCGGAAGCTACAAGAATTATTCAAGTGGCTCGTAATCATCCCCACATCGTTCGCGAAGCTACGGGTGTCACTGCTCAGAAATCACCTCTACCACCTTTCATTACCAGTTCGCTCCAGCAAGCAGCTTCTGTAAGATTAGGACTATCGCCTGAAGAGACGATGAAGGTGGCTCAAGAGTTGTTTGAGGGTGTCGATTTGCCTCAAGGTCGGAAGGGTTTGATTACCTATCACCGCACTGATAGCACTAGTCTTGCTCCTGAGTTTTGTGCTGAGGTAAAAGAATGGCTATCAAAGCACGATCCTGATAATGTCCCTAAGAAAACTACTCGTCATCGCGAACAAGCGAATGCTCAATCCGCCCATGAAGCGATTCGTCCTACCTATTTGAGCATTACTCCAAAAACCGTTAGAGATCATCTCAGTGCGAGACAGCATCAACTCTATGAGTTAATCTGGCGCAGAGCCGTGGCTTCTCAATGTGCTAATGCTTTGATTCAGAAAAGTCGGGTGATTATTCAGGCAGGTTCGACGCTCTGGCAGACTAGAGGCAGTATTCTCACCTTTGCAGGTTATACGCGCTATTGGAATGATTTGAGTAAGGATAAACATATTCCTGCTTTGACGAGCGGTCAGACCTTGGCTTTGGCGAATGCTGGTTTTACGCAGAAACAAACTCAGCCTCCTGCTAGGTATAGCGAGGCGAAGCTAGTACAAGTACTAGAGCGGCAGGGTGTGGGTAGACCAAGTACTTTTGCTGCGATCGTCAAGACGCTGAAGGATAGAACCTATGTGTTACTCAAGGGTAAGGTGCTTGAACCTACGGGTTTGGGGATGTCTACGGATGATGTGTTGCATAAAACTTTCCCTGATTTGCTCAGAGCCGATTTTACCGCAGGGATGGAGACGACTTTGGACGAAATCTCGGTGGGTAAGTTGGAATGGCAAAGCTATTTGATTGGTTGGCATCAGTCCTATTTTCAGCCGATGTTGGCGCGGGCTTATACGAATCTTGGTGCGGATTTACAGCCAAGTGGTCGTAAAAATGAGCTTTCGGATGTGGCTTGTCCTGCTTGTAGTCATCCTCTCAGTAAGATTCCTTCTAAGAAAGTTAGTGGTGGGCATTTTCTCAAGTGTGAGCATGGCTGTGAGAATCTGGTGATGTTTTGGAGCGATCGCCGTAATCAGTGGGAGATTCCTCAACCAAAGGATGAGAATGCAGTGACAGCGGAGGTGACTAGTTTTGCTTGTCCAGTCTGTGGCAAGCCTTTGGCTAAGTTTCCCTACCATAAGGATGGTGTGGATAAGGTGATGTTGAAGTGTGCGGATGTTCAGGCACGTCAACGCAAGGATCATGCGGATGTGGTCTTTTTCTGGTCTTCTCAGGAGAAGTGGTGGTCGAAGAAGTTTGGCGATCTGGATGAGGCGGCTAATCCGAATTTGGGTAAAACTGCAACGGGTAAGGAGAAGAAAGCTACTCAGGGAAAGCCTAAACAGGCGGGTAAAGTGGCTAAGCCTAGTCCGAAAAAGTGAGACGCTTGAATAAAGCTATTCGTAATGACTCCACATCCGATAGATTTTGATCAATTTTTCTGATTCAAAGATTTCGTAAACTATCCGATGCTGTTTGTTGATGCGGCGACTGATTAGCCCTTTCATGTCTCCCTTTAAAAATTCATAATCTGGCGGATACTGTAATGGATCTTCTTCAATGATCTTGATGAGTTGCAGAACTTTGGGCTTCAATCCACTGGAAGCAAGCTTTTTAGCATCTTTTTGAGCTTGCGTCATGAAAATTATTTTGTACATTACCAATCCAGTTTATCTAGAGTTACGCCTTGTTCAATGGGTTCAGTACGGGCTGAATTGATACTTTGAACCATTCCTTCAATTCCTCTAAGATATTCGTCATCGCTGACATAATCGGATTGGTCTAAAATTTTAATTTCGTCTCTAGAGAAGCGATCGAGTAACCATAGAAATTTGTCGCTAACGCTATCATCAATTTGTAGTGTGATTGTCCGCATAAGTTAACTCCTAAATTCTCTGTATAAATCATTTGCACACTGAGGTTTATACTTTGATATCTTATCATCTCTGTCCTGAATCGTAAGCGCTGTTTGACAAAAATTGGCAATATTTGCCATAATTGAATAGTCAGAAATATACATAACTACTAGCTATGACTACGGTAAATATCTCTGTTCCTGATTCTATGAAGACTTTTATAGATGAGCAGGTTGCTAAGGGTGGCTACAGTACTACGAGTGAATATATTCGACAGTTGCTGCGTCAAGAGGCGGAGAGGGTTGCTCAAGCGCGTCTAGAAACTTTGCTGTTAGAGGGTTTGGATAGTGGTGAAGCGATCGAAATTAATGATGATTGGTGGCAACAGAAACGGATTCAACTTCTTGAGAGACTTCGCAAAAAATAATGAACAGTTTGCTTATTTCGATGGAGTTATAATGTACTTAGTCAATCAAAATTTAGTGTTGTCTACGAGGCAATATGTCTGAGTCGATCGCTTTAGAACTTCCCGAATCTTTAGCAAAAAAAGTTAAGGAAATTGCTGCGCTCAATCGTCAGTGGATTGAAGAAATGCTGATTGAATGGATCGATCGCACTATTAATGAGATTCCCATAGATGCTTTGCCTGATGAACAGGTTCTGGCGCTTTGTAATTTGCAAATGAGTGGACAGCAGCAAATGGTTTTTAGCGATTTACAATCTCGAAATAGTGAAGGGTTGCTTAATGCACAGGAAGTTAAGAAGCTGAATGAGTTAATGCAGGTTTATCGTCATGGTTCGGTACGGAAGGCTAAGGCAATGCAGGTTGCGGTGATGCGTGGATTAATCCCTGCTTTGAATAGAGAAAACCTATGACATTCAGTAGCGGATTTGCTTTAGTGATCGGTGTTGGCTCTTATCCCAATGCCCCCAAACTCAATGTCCCGATTACAACTCAAGATGCAAAAGAAGTTGCTAAGGTCTTGAAAGATGCAGATTACTGCGGCTATCCTGAACATCAGGTTAATCTGCTGCATGATAGCACTGCTAAGCGAGAGATAATTCTTCAAACTCTTGATGAACTTGCTCAAAGGTTGAAATCTGATGATACCTTGTTTTTCTTCTATAGTGGTCACGGCAAACATGGTCATGGTGATGATGACAGCTACTATCTCACCACCCATGATTCAAAAGTGGCGGAAGATGGAGCGCAAGGCATTATTGATCATAGTGGCATTTCTGACCAAGAACTGCTTGAAAAAATCAGTAAAATACAGGCAAAGAGAATATTTCTTTTCTTTAATGCCTGTCATGCTGGAGCGATTGTCTCTGGAACGCTTGAAGGCTCACAGCCAGAGGTTTATCAAGGAAATAACCTACCAGAGAAACTTACTTCAGCTTTATTGAGTACAGGAGAAGGTCGCGTTATCATTACAGCCTGTAGAGAGCATCAGCAATCTTCATTTTTGACTGGAGCTAATTTGACCTATTTTGGTAATGCACTCACCAATGGGCTAAGAGGCAATGGGATTAGTAGCCGTCGAGGATACATTAGCTTATTCGATTTGTACGAACACATTTATACCCAAGTTAAATTTGATGCAGAAACTAAAAGCAATAAAACTCAGGAAGCCGAGCTAACTATCCAGAAAGGTATTGGAGTTATGCCAGTCGCGCTACATTGTGGCAAGGTTCCAGATGGTAATCTCACAGATAGCGATCGCCCATCCTCTTTGAGTGGAGTAATAAGAGAATTTAATCTCTCTCAACTTCAAAAATCACCACAGCAGATTATCTCAATAGATGAGTTAGTGCAACAGGTGCGATCGCGCATTCGTGATTATATTCAAAGATTACATGGCACAATGCCGCTTTGGGGTGTAGATCATTGGGTTCCATTGGGTGATTTATTTGTGGATGTCAATATTCTAGAAGAACTGAGCAGTAGCCGAAGATCGGAATTAGATGATCTATGGCACGACTTCATCCAAAATCCCAACTATCGCAGTTTAGATCGGATTGGGTTGGGGCAAGATCTGAAAAGGATATCAGGTTTAGAAATATTGACGAAAAATAAGAACCTGATGGTGGTGGGCAAACTGGGATCAGGAAAGACAACATATTTGCAAAATGTTGTGACAGAGTGTAATGCTGGGAATATTCAAGCACATCGTATTCCTGTATTATAGCTGCCGCCAAGTGAAATAGGACGTAGAGTAAAGGGAGAATATAGGAGTCAAAGGCAAAATGTCAAATTCGTACAGTTATGATTTACGACAAAAAGTAATCCAGTCAATTGAATTGGATGGACTAAAGAAAATCGA
>NZ_JACJQA010000063.1 GCF_014696355.1 Pseudanabaena sp. FACHB-1998
TTAACTGCCATAATTAATCTACCTATTTGAACAATGGGTACAAAGGCGATCGCAACTTTTGAACGGGGTGCGATCGCTTTGCTGTTTTTGATGATAACCTATGTGTAGCAAAATGCAGCAAACTACTACACTATAAAAGGTTTAATATGTCTCAAACTGCTACAGAATGTTTAGAAATGTCAAAACGATTAGCTGTCACGGTTGATGACAAACAGCACAAATTATTAGAAGAGATTGCCGACAAAGAAAAGCGATCGCTATCTGGTCAACTTGCCAAAATTGTTAGCGATTGGCTAGAGGACTATCAAGGCGATCGCGCCAATAGCAAAGGAGCTAAATAAATGACTGACTCACTACGATTAGAGGCGGCTCTATTGGCTCTAACTCAGTCTGTGCAGACATTAATCGAAGAGACTAGACTCACTAATACCAATCTCAACAGCCTAGTTGAGCATCTTTACACCCGTAACGATGTGGTAGCTAATGACGTGGTAGATATCAAAAATGAGTTGTACGAATTTAAGGAAGTATTCAAACAGCAAGCCTTAACCGCCGATCGCTATGCCAGCGCAGCACAAGCACAAGCCCTTGCAGCACAAGCACAAGCCGAATCAGTCAAAGTCCAATCTGATACAGCCAAAACTCAAGCTGACAATATTCGGTTAATGATTGAACTGCTTAACAGGAAACAGGCTTAATTAGGCGATCGCGTGAAAGATGAGTAACTAAAAAATATTTTGTCCACAATTTGTAGACAAAATATTAATTCTCAATGTGTTATTGAAAGCGGAAATAAATTGCTGATTTCAATAAAAACTTATCTAAGTAGATAACAAATTGGTTGACTTATTAAGCAACTAATTTGTTGAACGTCAACTAATTGACGGAAACGTCAATGTGTACTCTGTGGTATACAAAACACTTAGAAGTACTGACTTATAGCCCTATGAGCCTAATAAAGTCTTAGTCTTAAATAATAGTAATTAGTATTTAAAAAAGAGATGATATGAGATCAATGATAGAATTTGATTTATAAATTTCAAATCAAAAGACAAATCACCTCAAATCAGTTGCTAAGTTTCCACGCCGCGCTTCTGAAAAAAGGTGATTTAGTCGGTTTTATTAAACTGATTCCGTATTTTGCCTCTAAACACCAAAACCCTGATGCAAACAGGGTTAGCGGCGGCTTATACGGATTTCTCGCTACACCTAGGTATCAACTAGGGTTCACTACTCAACTACGCACACAGATTGCGTAAGTGCATATGAAGAATTTAACACAGAATACGCTGAAACAGGCTAGCTACAAGGGCAATTTTGATGATCGAGCGTTCGATATAAAGCAACTCGATCCAAGAGTACTAACACCTGAAAGCGAGACAGCAAAGATATTTACGAGTTTTTTCCCCTATGGTCATAAATTTATTTATGCCACTAGCAGCGATGCTAAAGGTAAGCCAAACTGGTTAACTGAGAGGCGTTACCCAATCACAGCAAGACGTTTATACGATGATTGGCAAGATCCCGATATGTTGATCGGTGTGAGATTCGGCACAAATACAGCCTATGGGGTGCTAGATATTGATAAAAATAGCCCCTATCACCCACACCGCAACGAAGATAAATTTAGAGGCATACTGCAAGCCCTTGAAGACATTGGACTAGTTAGACCGCTAATATTGCAAAGCTCTTTTAGTGAAGGGTTACACGTCTATTACCCATTACCCGATCAAGTTTCTAGCTTTGCTTTAGCCTGTGGTATCAAAGCCTGTTTGAAGTCTCACGGTTACGAGATAGCATCAGGCATTTTAGAGATATTCCCCAATACAAAAGCCTTTGGGACTAAAGAAAATCCGACTGAGTTTAATGGTCATCGACTGCCACTGCAAAAGGGTAGTTATATGCTCAATGACGACTTAGAAAAGATCGGCAATGACCTTGATTACTTTGTTTTTGTATGGCAGATGTGCCAAGACAGCCAAGATATAGACCTGTTAAAAGATGCGATCGCTGAAGCAAAGGCAAACTATCAGCCGCCAAAACAAAGCCGTAAAACCGATGACATGCTGAAATGGCGTGATGACCTTGAGAAAGAGATAGCAAAAGGATGGACTGGTAAAGGTCAATCTAACCAATTGCTTTATCGCATTGGTAAATATGCCCGTGTATTTCTAGGCTGTGCTGATGTTGATGCGATCGCCAAATACATCACCAAAACGGCGCGGGCAGCCGCAGGATTTTTTAAATTTTCTGGGGACATTCACAGGCTAGAGAAAAAAGCTAAGGACATAGCCCAATGGTGCTTAAAACATCATTTTCCTTGGGGTAGTAAGAAAACTGAACAAAACAATGAGGTAGATATGAGTAAATCTGAGAGGCAAGCCGAGAGGATCGAGCGTATCCGCTTAGCAGTATCAGAGTTAAAAAATACAGGTGCTATGCCTCAAACAATCAGGGGTATGGCACAGGCGATCGCTAAAACTGCAAGCGTATCTATCGAGACTTTGTATGACAACAAAGAGCTATGGCATCCTGAATTTACTCAATCATCCTGTAACGCCTCACAGACAAACGATTTAAGCCAAGAAACCCCATTAACCGATACACCTATAGAAAGTACTCAAAACTCGCTACAAAGCACTGTTACAGAGAAGCCCCTATATGAAGCGTTAGGGGGTTCTGAAACGCCCCTGCGAGGGCAAGAATTGCCAAATTTCGCCAAGTCTGATGTTACAGATTTTGCCAATCCCCAAACCGTGACCGATGGCGATCACTGCCTGCACCAAATCACGCCGCCCGAATTGCCAAAACCGCCCCAAAAATCTAACCGTTCGATGTGGATTGAAACTCATGGCAGACTTGCGCCGCCTAAAGTTGAAACCGCAACGGGTGCGATCGCCCAAAATGCCCCCGTTGCTACTGCAAACGCCGCTTGTCTGCAAGTCTATCAACCGCCTCAAAATCATGCTGTATCTGTACCACATGACCCAAAACAAAAAGAGGTTTTTGTCATCAACCGCAAAATTACCAGCCTCAAAAATAGGCTTGTGACTAACTTCCCTCGTATCAGAACGGAAGCAGAGCGATCGCGCCTTGAGTCTGAACTTTATCAACTTGAATGCGATCGGATCAGGGCGATCGCCACAGAAAATCTACAAAATTGTTGAGGTAAAGATGGAAAGTCAAACCGTATCGAAAAAGCAATATTTAGCAATGCAAGAACTGGCAATCAATAGCCTTGACGCAGTACGCATCGTTTTAGCCGCCATAGTCGAGCCTGATTCAGAACGCATTTGTCACAGAGAAAAAGATGCACGCATCAGATCGGCGATCGCTTGCATCCGTCACCAAAAGAAAGAAATCAGTAATAAATTCAGTCCCTACGATGATGATTTTTAACCCTATGCCTAATCAAAAAAAAGGCATTAACTCAAGCTAATCAGGTGTTTTGTTTGAGTCAATGCCCAGAAAATTTATACAGAGAACAGTTTCCCATGTCCGACAAATTACGCGAACAAATTGACCAACGCATTACAGAGATTTTCGCCCTAGAAAATCGCTTAAAAGCATTGCAAATCACACCCGCCGCCCCTGTAGCAGATGACTACGAATCCGCTACTGAGTTCATGCAAGCAATGCGAGACCATCACGCAAGTGAACGCGATCGGCTAGATGAACTCGCCGCCGCCGAAGCAGTTTTGCCAAGTGCAAAAAACAAACTCAAAGAACTGCAAGATCGTTTTGACGGAATTAAATCACCCGTCGAAAAGCATTTTGAAGAACTCAAAGCCGCCGCCTTAGCAGCTAACAAGCTCATTCAAGAAGCAGATACGGCATATCAGACAGTGCTAGAGATGGCAACTCATCAAGCCGCCTTAGGGCATTCAACCGTTTATGGTACTCAACCCTTGAATATCAGCACAGGGCTAACCGCCGTTGTTTTCGCAGTTGCTCAAAACCAAATCTCAGTAATGGCGCGGCGGCAATTTCTCGACTATCAGAAAAGTGGCAATGTCGGAGAGGGTACAACAATATGATTGCAGCAAGGCAGATTGCCAGAATATCCAAGCTACCCCGCCCCGTTTTGAGGCAACTGGTAAAGAGGTTTGAGCAGTCGCATCGAAAACAACTAATCATTGATGATCATGTTGATTGGCTCGCAGGAAAAGGTTATACAATTTCGCGATCGTCTGTCCATAGATTTATTAAGCAATTGAGAATTATCAAAGCCTCAAACCCAGACGGCACGGATATTCTAGCTTTATATTTGGATGAAGTGGAACGCTCTGGGATGTGTCTCTAGTCCTGATTTTTGGGAATTTAGCAAAAACATTAGGGATGTCAACAAATTGTTGACATCCCTATGTTTTTGGACTTAATTAACGGGCTGTAGTGGGACTATGTGGGACTGAGTGAATTAGCTCTAAGCAGATTTTGCAATCAGATTTGAGGCAATTCTAATTGCCTCACGCCTTGCTTCTGGATCATCAGTTTTACCTAAACCAGTAGCGATCCAATTGGCTACCCATTGACTGCGAGTAATACCGCCCAATAGGGCTAAAGCATCAATTTCTGTTACCCATGAACTAGGAACTTTACAAGCGATCGATATTTTTGTGTCATCAGTCGAATTTATATCCATACGCCCCTGTCTTGTCGATTAATATCAATAATCTCATTTTACAAGAAAAATTTCATAGATGGATAAAACACGATGTCATCTGTTGATAGTTGGCAATTTTACCCATGATCTGATTATTGATAATTACACCGTCTCACGTTCAAAAAAGATATTTATCTAAACTTAGATGAGACGGTGTGCTAAACATTGAAAATCGTAAACCACTTTTAAAAAACTTATCAATCATGGGATGAGTAACGCAAAATCGATGTTTGAGGCAATTAAAAACAAGACGGGATTGATAAGCTTTGCTTAACTGGCTACCTTTGCAAGAGCATCAAAACTGAAAGCATTGATAAATAAGCGATGTTTAGTAGGTAAAATAACAATAATACCTACTAAAGCTAAAGTAATGAATAAAGCTGATAACTGGAAAAAGTATTGGGTTCCAAGCAAGCGCAATCGCACAGACGGGGGACAGGCAAAAATTTTAGATGTAGAGCAATTACGAGTTCTATTTGACTACTTATCACCAAAGTATAGAGTCCTGTTTGCTATTTGCTTATTTACTGGCTGTCGTGTGAGTGAAGCTATTCAGTTACGCCGTGAGGACATTTCTAATGGTCAAATCAAGTTTCGCAAGTCAACTGTTAAGGGCAAAACTAAGGCTAGAGAGATTGATATAAACCCAATGCTTGCAGAATATCTAGAGGCTTATGAATTGCCTCTCAGTGGCTATTTATTCCCCCATAAAACTGATGTTGGTAAGCCTATGCTTACGCAAGCGGCGGATCAGGCATTAAGAAAAACTTGTGATGCTCTTGGCTTTGATGGTGTCACTACTCATAGTTTTAGACGTACCGCTTTAACTCAGATGAGTGAAGCAGGTATTCCACTTAGAAATATTTGCGAGATATCAGGTCATGCAAGCTTGGCAACTTTACAGCGATATCTCGAAGTTACTCCCAATCAGAAAAAAGAGGCGATCGCCGCGATTGGGTTCTAAGTCATAGCAAGGGCGGCGCGTAGCGCCGCCCTTGCTATATTGGGAGTATTGAGATTATTAGGGGATAGCCTGTGATTGATTTATTACCGCAAAGTTTGCGAGATATTGCGAGTGCGATTGGCTATGAAAAAACTCTTGAGTTGGCAAAAGCTTACGGCGGGTTGCGTTTGTGGATACCGTCAAAACTGCCTATAGATGGGAAATTGGTTAAGATTTTGGGGCGTGAGGCAAGCTCTAAATTAGTCGAGCTTTGCGGGGGGAATCAGCTTGAGATCCCTAGCTGTCGGTTTTTAAATCTTGAATTGCGAAACCAGAAAATTAGAGATGATCGGCAATCGCTTTCAATCGAAAAATTAGCAGCAAAATATGCTTTGTGCCGTCAGCAGATACGCAAAATTTGTAAGGGGTGAGCATAGACGGAACCCTTAAGGGTTCTGTCTATGTACGTGAGGCTGTATCTACTCTGATACCCATTGTTTAGAGCATTTTTTGCATTTATATTTTTGCTTGCCACTTCGACTATCAAGCCCGTTTTTGTATGGTTTTACAGCGCTGCAATTTGGGCATACAAGGGCGGTTGTATCAGTTTGTTTCTTACTGGTAATAGGCGGTGTATTGATATTTTCTATTGCATCAATGATAGGCAGTGATTCAGTCTCTACAATATTTTGCTCATCTAGTACGGTACTTTGTACTGTAGTAAGTACCGTACTAGGTGTATTTGATTCACTTGGTAAAGTACTTTGTACCGTACTAGGTAAAGTACTTTGACTCTCTAATGCTTCAACTCTTGAGTTTAGAGCTTTAATTTCTTTGGTTAGTTCATCTAGTACGGTACTTTGTACTGTAGTAAGTACCGTACTAGGTGTATTTGATTCACTTGGTAAAGTACTTTGTACCGTACTAGGTAAAGTGCTTTGTGGATTAGTAAAGTGCTGAGAGAGAATAGCGATCGCGGCAGCGCTTAAACTCTTGTAATCACCTAAATCTTTAAACTCTTTCAGAGACTGCATTAGCTCATCACTTGGATACAGTGAGAGGGTTTTAATATCTTTTCTTGCCATAGTTCAAATACGAGTAAGGTACAAAGTAAAGTACTTTTTATATTGTACGGTACTTTGTACCTTGTCAAGTAAAGTACAAAGTACCGTACAATATAAAAGCATTGATGAGATCCGTTTACAGAAAAAGCCCGTCTAAAAAGTTTTTAGACGGGCTTTTTCTAATGCCAGTGGCGATCTCTATTCTTGATGACCAGAAAACTACAAACCTATAGGGTTGCTACTGACACACAACTGTAATCGGACTGCTAAGAGTTCCGACGGTAACTACTTGCAAATAAAATCGCCTGATTCTAAATAATCATCGTGTGCTTTTAGAGATTTAGAATTATCTCTCATTGTTTCTAAAAGCCTATAGAGAGCCTTAGAGTCAGCTTTTAAGGACTTAGTTAATCTTGTCATCTCATCACAAATTTGATGATATCGCTCTAAATCACCCTCACTGAGAGCGTCACGATCTGGCATTGGGTAGCAGTCGAAAGTAGTTTCAAAATGGGTAGAGTCGCTATGCCAAATCGTGAGTAATTCGATAATCTCATCTAGTGAATCACGGCTGTATTGAGTTGTTTCGTTATCCATATTTTTGTTTTGCCAGTGGCGATCGCTAATTTAATTAGTGAAAAATATACTAAAAATGTCTTGAGACAAAAACTTTAAAAGCCTTGTCTTATCGTGTCTTGAGACAATTTAAGACGGTCTTAACCGTGCTTCTAGTCCATCTCGACCCGCGCCCCTTGTCTCAAGATAGCCTTTGACCTCTAAAAACTGAAGGTAGCCTTGTATCTCAGAGATGGGTGTATTTGCATCTTTAAAGGCGCGGATCGATTGTTTGATGTAATTGTCGCGTTGCCAGTCCTTGCCCTGTAGAAACTGCAAAATCGACTCAAATACGGGTGCTAATGCTTGGCTTTGCGGTTGCGTTGCGAGTTCACTGGTAGAGCCTTGGATACTAGTATCCAAGGCTTGATTGCCACTGCTACTAAGTAATTCTTGATAGTCGCTTGGCATTGATAGGACTGGCATAGCTACGCGATCGCTCAATGTGGGAATAGCACAAGGCAAGTTACCAAGCATTGCGGGGCGATCTGCCTGTTCTATTGCTGACTTGATTGCATCATCTTTGAGGCTCTTGGCATGGTCTAAAGCAAACTCACCCAATCGGACAAAACAGAAGTTATCACGCACTGATCCTTCACCCTCTAGACCGATTGCTTTAACTTCAGGTGATTGGGTTAAAACTACCAATCTAATCGCCACTTTTCGCGCCTCTCGACTGATTAATTTCATCCAAGAGCTTGCAACCTTACCCGCTGCTAGACTGGCAATAATCGCGGGGTACTCATCACAAATGATGATGATTGGCTCAAACTGTTTAACACCTTGATCTCTTGCGTCAAAGCGAACTTGCAAGAGTTGCAAAGTCACCTGCATGATTTGGGCGATCTGCTCATACTTGCGACCTGCACCAAACACAGGCAAGTTACCCCAATCATCAGGGGCGGCGTGAGGATCGATAACGATTGTGTAGGCTGTGCAATTTGCTGCAAGGTGCTTTGCTAGGGTGCTTTTACCGTCTCCTGTAGAGCCTAAGAGCATACAGTGAGGTTTACTCAAGGCTTGCTTCACATCAGCAAACTTGACGGGCGCGGGTGCTTCGCTTGGCTGTGCGATCGCTATCTCACGTTTAGGCGGCGCGAAACTGGTAGATAGCCACTGTGCATAACCTTGCTGACTTTGGATATTTGCTGTCACCTCATAGGGTGCTAGAGATGCTTTTAGCCTATCGAGTCTATGGGATACATAGAACAGTCCACAGGATGCAGTAATCAAGGTTAATTTCGATGTCCAGTGGCTAGGGATTAGGCAAGCGACACATAAGCCTATACCAGTGCTGAAAATGGCTAGAGAGGCTTTGTTAACTACTCTCTTTGATTCAGTGGCGATCGTTACTTGGCTTGTGTGAAATTGGTTGTTTGTGTACATAGTAAAAAGCCCTCATAGAGAGGGCGGTTAGACTTGTTCTTGGTGTTGATTTATTATTCAGATTCGAGTTGTGTGATAGCCTTACTGATAATGGCTTTTAGCTCTTTCAACTCATCGTTAATCACTTGAATGAGTTCGCAATCACTCCCATCTGCAACGCCTAAATCACTATTGCGATACTCAGACTCAACAAAAAGCTGTGAACGGTACAAAGAACGCAATTTAGCCTGATTAGAGTCGATTTTCTCTAATGCTTTCTCAAGCAAGTTTAAAGGGCGGTTGTTTAAGATGTCTTGCAGTTCATCGATAGTTACAAGCCTTGCACCGTCTGAATTGTGAGAGGTGTCATCAATGATGTCTGCTTCAACTTGGTTCTGTTCTGTGGTTAGTGTCATGATTGGCAAGCCTCAAAGGTAATGTTGTTTAGTTGTTTGTCTGTGAGTGAATCGATAAAAGCTTTATTAGGCTTACGATTCAGGCATAGAAAGAGCTTTAAAATCAAAGCTTGTCTGTCAGTTTTTGGGCTGATATTAGCTGCTATAGCCTCATCAGGTTTCGCGGGGGTGCTTTGCGCTGTGAGGGTTTGAGGCTTTTGGATAGAAGGTGATGCAGCTCCGATTACTTCCATTTTTTGAAGAAAGTAGCCGCCAATCGTGCCTACAGCAAGGCATAGAGAGCCTGTGATGAGTAATGCTTTAATCATCTTCAAAGCACCATCCAATCTGAGTAAGCTTGTCTGCAACTGTGACTACAGCAATCACAATCAAGGCTAGGGGCAATATCACGATTAGTAAGGGGACAATGCAGATAAATAGGGAGATAGCGATCGCTTTGCAGATATAAGCAATCAGGGAGAATCTCTTGATAGGCTTTATCGGAGAGATGGCGCGGCGCTTGCGTTTAGTCCGATATTTGCGCGATACAGATGGATGTTTGATGATCACCATAAACCAAACCATCCTGTGAAACCCTCACCCGCGCGATCGCTGTCTTGGTTGTCATCGGTTGCATCAGAATCAAAGTCAAAATCATCTAGATCGTTGTCATCTAAATATTTTTGATGCTCCCATGATGCTTGTGAATCTTGGCTATCAATGCTCTCATCAATGCCAGTCAGGGCGGTAAAGATGGCTTTTATCATGCTGCTTCACCGTCTTGACTGCTAGGCAGTGCCGACAATTCTGGAAACTGCGAGATGTTGACGGGGCGATCGCCGCCTTTGGATACCCACTGCCAAAATTTAGCTTTAGCTTTTTCAATGAATGCGACCTTGACCAGTTGCCAATCAACAGAGTCTAGTAACTCATCAGCAATCATGCCTTCGATGTCCACAATTGTAGACAATGGCGCGGATGTGTTTGGATATTTGGGCTGTAGTGTAGCTACAGCTTCTTTGGGGCTTTTAACTGCCATAATTAATCTACCTATTTGAACAATGGGTACAAAGGCGATCGCAACTTTTGAACGGGGTGCGATCGCTTTGCTGTTTTTGATGATAACCTATGTGTAGCAAAA
>NZ_JACJQA010000064.1:2500-5278 GCF_014696355.1 Pseudanabaena sp. FACHB-1998
TGTTCTATTTCACTCCCCTTCCGGGGTTCTTTTCACCTTTCCCTCGCGGTACTGGTTCACTATCGGTCACAAGTGAGTATTTAGCCTTACGAGGTGGTCCTCGCGAATTCACACGGAATTTCTCGTGTACCGTGCTACTCAGGATTCAGCTAGCCAACTTTGATTTTTAATTACGAGACTTTCACTCTCTTTGGTGTGTCATTCCAAACACTTCATTTAATCTCTGTCGTACAGTATCGCTGTCCTATAACCCCAATCAGTCTTGCCGATTGGTTTGGGCTCTTTCCCGTTCGCTCGCCGCTACTTAGGAAATCATTATTTATTTTCTCTTCCTTCAGCTACTAAGATGTTTCAATTCGCTGAGTTCGCTCTTTCCCGTCTATTTTATTCAACGGGCAGTATATAGGGTTGCCCCATTCGGAAACCTGCGGATCAGGGCTTGCTTCCAGCTCCCCGCAGTGTATCGTCGGTAACCACGTCCTTCATCGCCTTCTTGTGCCTAGGTATCCACCGTAAGCCCTTTGTAGCTTGACCTCTGTGTTTCCACTTTGGATCTACTTGCTTCTTATTACTATTACTATGCAGTTTTCAAGGTTCTTTCTAAATTCTCGCTTTCGCTAGAATTTAGCAGTCTCTCTAGTTCTTAGATTGTTAATCTAACTAGATGAGTTGCTAAACTCTTGCTTTTGCTTTTGTCGGTTTTAGTAGTTTGGTGGAGATAAGGAGATTCGAACTCCTGACTTCCTGCGTGCAAAGCAGGCGCTCTACCAACTGAGCTATATCCCCAGAGTTAACTATCACTTTCAGCTTTTGGCTTCTAGTTGTTAGCTTCTCAAGTGGGCCATACTGGACACGAACCAGTGACCTCACCCTTATCAGGGGTGCGCTCTAACCAACTGAGCTAATGGCCCTTTATGTTAGCCAAATTTAGAACCTGACTTAGTTTGAAAGCTTTCCAATAAATCTCGAACGACCTTGGGATGACTTACTCTTGACTTAATTCTGTATTGGTTCAGTCTAAGAGTAAATAGGTCTCCCTATAAGGAGGTGATCCAGCCGCACCTTCCGGTACGGCTACCTTGTTACGACTTCACCCCAGTCACCAGCCCTGCCTTAGGCGCCTCCCTCCCTTGCGGGTTGAGATAACGACTTCGGGCGTGACCAGCTTCCATGGTGTGACGGGCGGTGTGTACAAGGCCCGGGAACGTATTCACCGCAGTATGCTGACCTGCGATTACTAGCGATTCCGCCTTCATGCAGGCGAGTTGCAGCCTGCAATCTGAACTAAGACCGGGTTTATGAGATTAGCTTGCATTCGCATGCTCGCAACTCTTTGTCCCGGCCATTGTAGTACGTGTGTAGCCCAAGGCGTAAGGGGCATGATGACTTGACGTCATCCCCACCTTCCTCCGGTTTGTCACCGGCAGTCTATCTAGAGTGCCCAACTTAATGATGGCAACTAAATACGAGGGTTGCGCTCGTTGCGGGACTTAACCCAACATCTCACGACACGAGCTGACGACAGCCATGCACCACCTGTGTTCGTGCTCCCGAAGGCACTCCTCCCTTTCAAGAGGATTCACGACATGTCAAGCCTTGGTAAGGTTCTTCGCGTTGCATCGAATTAAACCACATACTCCACCGCTTGTGCGGGCCCCCGTCAATTCCTTTGAGTTTCAATCTTGCGACCGTACTCCCCAGGCGGGGTACTTAACGCGTTAGCTACGGCACTGATCGGGTCGATACGACCAACACCTAGTACCCATCGTTTACGGCTAGGACTACTGGGGTATCTAATCCCATTCGCTCCCCTAGCTTTCGTACTTCAGCGTCAGTTGAGATCCAGCAGGACGCTTTCGCCACTGGTGTTCTTCCAGATATCTACGCATTTCACCGCTACACCTGGAATTCCTCCTGCCCCTATCTCTCTCTAGCCTCACAGTTTCCATTGCCTTTCCAAGGTTAAGCCTCGGGCTTTGACAACAGACTTATGAAACAGCCTACGTACGCTTTACGCCCAATAATTCCGGATAACGCTTGCATCCTCCGTCTTACCGCGGCTGCTGGCACGGAGTTAGCCGATGCTTATTCGTTAGGTACCGTCATTATCTTCCCTAACAAAAGAGGTTTACAATCCACAGACCTTCGTCCCTCACGCGGTATTGCTCCGTCAGGCTTTCGCCCATTGCGGAAAATTCCCCACTGCTGCCTCCCGTAGGAGTCTGGGCCGTGTCTCAGTCCCAGTGTGACTGGTCATCCTCTCAGACCAGTTATCGATCGTCGCCATGGTGTGCCGTTACCACTCCATCTAGCTAATCGAACGCAAGCTCATCTACAGGCATTAAAACTTTCACCCGAAGGCATATCCGGTATTAGCAGTCATTTCTAACTGTTGTCCCGAACCTATAGGTAGATTCTTACGCGTTACTCACCCGTCCGCCACTATCTCCGAAGAGACCGTTCGACTTGCATGTGTTAAGCATACCGCCAGCGTTCATCCTGAGCCAGGATCAAACTCTCCATGGTGTCTTTATACTTTCAGAACTAATTCCTACTTTTCTAAAGTGTTTTTCCTTTCGGATGGGTTTGACTTTTTTTAGCTTTTCGCTTATCCTGTCGGATATACTAGTTTTACCTAGTTAATTTGTTTTGACGAGGTTTATTGGTTTCTTAAAGCTTTCAAACTATTCTTTTGTCTAGGTTCTTCGCGCTTTTCCTTTCAGTTTAGGTCGGCTTGCTTTCGCTTCGCCTCCCTTCAGCGCTTTACTAACTTAGCAA
>NZ_JACJQA010000007.1 GCF_014696355.1 Pseudanabaena sp. FACHB-1998
GGATCAAAACTAAACTCAATCACTTTGCTCTCAAGTCTAAACTCTACTTCAATGCTATTAGGGCTAGTTTCTCTCAACTCCAAAAACTGGCTATTCCTTCCACGTAACATCAGTTACTAACAAGTAAATTCGCCATGCCTTTAAAAGCGTCAGTTCTAGGCTTAGCAAAAATCCATAAGGCGAGACAGCAAAGACGCTGGAAGCGACAGGATACGCGCTGGTGTCAGGCTGCCATCGTCTCTGTTTCTGGACTCAAGCGCTTTCTGGCGGGTGAAGATATCGGTGATGACTCGTTTATCAGGATTTGCCAAGCTGTCGGAATTGAAAATTGGCGAGATATTGCAGAAAGTAGTGAAGCATCCAACCTGACTCAAAAGAATTCTCGGAAACGCGATCGCCAGTTTGCTACTAGAAAACCAATAACCAAAATTGATCGTGCTGCCTTACTTTGCCTTCCAAATCAGCGATTACCACCGCAAACTAATGAATTTCTAGGACGTAAGAGCGACCTAGAGAAACTGCTACATTTTATGTCACTAGACTACCGATCGCCAATTATTACTATCAGTGGCATGGGCGGGGTCGGTAAAACTGCTCTAGTATTACAAGCCGCCTATCTGTGCTTAGAATATCGATATTTGCAGGAAAATAGAGGCGATTTAAAGTTACTGAGTACTCCAGATTTAGAAGTTTTACCGCCGCAATTTGAGGCGATTATTTTTGTGTCCGCAAAAGAGAGCAATCTACTACCCACAGGAATTACCGCCAAGCTCAAACGTCAGGTTAGTTTGCTCGATATCTTCCAAGCGATCGCCACTACCCTTGATGCGCCAGCCATTACCCAAGCAATTAATCCTGATGAACAATTCCAAAAAGTGCGGGAATCTCTGAGCGCCCAATCTACACTTTTGATCATTGACAACCTAGAGACTATTGAAGATAAAGAGAAAATCATTAGCTTTCTCAATGACTTACCCAACACAACCAAAGCAGTGATCACCAGTCGCGAACTGCAAGTTATCTATGCGCCACTGCGTTTAGGTGCATTATTAGAAATGGATAGTTTGCAGTTAATTGCCCAACAAGCAGATGAAAAGGGAGTCAATCTTAGTGATGAGGAGATATTCCAGTTATATCAACGTTTTGGCGGCGTTCCTGTAGCTCTGATCTATGCGATTGGACAACTAGCTAATGGGTTTTCCTTCGCTAATCTAATTGATCCAGCAATCCAATTATTTGCAGATATTGGTAGATTTTGTTTTGAAAATTCTGTTCAATCAATTTCCCATAGACCCGCTTATCAGTTGCTATTGGCGATCTCATTATTTCACCAAAGCCCTAGACATGAGGCGCTAATTTCTGTCGCAGGACTAGAAGCAAATGATGTCATTGCCAGTGAAAGTTTAACAAAGTTGCAGAGGCTCTCTTTGGTCTTTCAAGAAGGAGAACGCTATGGAATGTCATCGCTGACCCGTGAATATGCACTCCAAGAATTGCAAAGGAAAAGTGAAAAAGAAGCAGAAATGCGCGATCGCTGGATTAATTGGCATTTGGAATTTTCTCGGAAATATGGCGGCAAGGATTGGGGAGATTGGCATTCAAATTATGATTACCTAGAAGAAGAATGGGAAAATCTTGCCTCAGTTCTCGATTGGTGCGCGATCCGCGATCGCTATATTGATGGGCGCGACATTGGGGTTAGCCTTGCCTATTATCTCTATTTATATGGTCACTGGGATCGGGGTATGGCAATTTTAGGCTGGGTCGTTGAGGCGGGAGAACGCCGTGAAGACTGGCTTACGGTGGTACAGCTAAGGGCGATGAGTGGTTGGATCATGCTAATGATGGGACAGCTTGACTATGCCGAACATCATTTGTCCTATGGATGGCAACTCAGCAATGACTACGGCACGATGTTTACACGGTGTGAGATTGCCGATAATCTGGCAATTCTGCATATCCGTAGGGGCGAATACCCCAATGCACGTCAATGGAGTGAAACCTGCGATCGCCTCACCTTAGAACTTGAAGATCCCGACCGCACTCGTTTTCAAATTTATGGACTATGTACTAAAGCCGATCTTTTCTATGAAGAGCAAAATTATGTTAAAGCCAAGGAACTTTACCAAACTGCTCTAGATTTAGCTCTAGAGATTCAATGGCAACGCTACACCAATTACACAAGGGGCTGGTTAGCCGATATTGCGATCATCGAAGGTGATTTTCCAAAAGCTGAAAAATTGCTAATGACTGGATTTATTGTCGCCGAACGTAATCACGATCGCCAAAGAATCGCCTTTTTTGAGCGTTGCTATGCCAGACTCGAATTTGCTAAAGGCAATCTTGAGCGATCGCAAGAATGGGGAATAAAAGCCAAAGAAAGTTTTTACCGCTTAGGCATGAAATTAGAAATGTCTCATATGGAAAATTTTTTAGCGTTCAAAAATTAGGAATGTGCTCATATATAGCCATAGTCATTTGCATTAAAGCGAATGGCGGCGCAAAGCGCCGCCATTTGCTTCTTGGTTTTTGTGTTCTCACAAGACTGGCTACAGCCCTACTACTTAGTGCGGGGCAGACGCAAAATATTTTGTTTTTTCGATAAAGGGCTGAGAAGTTTATTTAAGGCGCGCAGTTGCTCAGGTGTACCCATCGAAATTAAAACATCTC
This sequence comes from Pseudanabaena sp. FACHB-1998, assembly GCF_014696355.1. Classification (GTDB taxonomy): domain Bacteria; phylum Cyanobacteriota; class Cyanobacteriia; order Pseudanabaenales; family Pseudanabaenaceae; genus Pseudanabaena. The sequence continues at coordinate 2,671 of NZ_JACJQA010000007.1, forward strand.
CCTGTAAAATTTCTGTATTGCCGTCAGGGCCCGCAATTAAATCGCCATCTACACGCCGAATTGCTAATACTAATGCACCCGTTTGCGCTCGCAAGCTTGCTTGTTTGAGTGATATGCCCACATAACTGGGATTATCAATTCGATATTCCTCTATATAAAATGAACGATTAGAACCCGCAAGGATGCCATCGACAAAATCCATCACCTGTGGGCGCAATGCCACGGCTGCCATCCTTTTGCCGCCCGTAATATAAGGCGAAATCACTTCGTCGGCTCCACCTCGCCGCAATTTTTGGATGGCTTCTTCCGTACTTGCCCTTGCGATCGCCCTAATTTCAGGATTTAAGGTTTTTGCCGATAGCACCGTATATAAATTCTCAGCATCCGATGGCAATGCTGCCACAATACAAACTGCTCGCTCTATGCCTGCAAAAAATAAAGTGTGATCAAGAGCCGCATCACCTTGTACCGCCAAATATCCTGCCTGTTCTGCCTGCGCGATCGCATTGGGATCGCTATCAATCACCACAAATGTAACGCTTCCTTCGGCGGCAAACTCAGCCGTAATCTGTCGTCCTGTTCTCCCAAATCCGCAAACTATGTAATGTTTGTCCAAAGACTCCATTATTTTTCTCTGTCGCCTCGCCTGAAAAATATTGTAGATATGCCCATTGGCGATCGCCGCTGTAAACTGAGCGGCAATATAGCTGATGCTAATAACTCCTAGCACGATTAACGTAATGGTAAATATGCGTCCCTCAAGGTGTAAGGGATTCGTCTCCCCATAACCAATAGTCGCAAGGGTAATAATCGTCATGTACAGTGAATCAAACCAACTCCATCTCTCGATAAAGTGATATCCCAACGTACCCGTTACCGTTAGTCCAAGTAAAATTGCAACATTTAGGAGTAAAGTGCGTTTATATTGACGCAGTTCACGTTCTAAAAAAGTTGGTTGCAACTCTTGGTAGTTAAGCGAACTTTTAAGATGCATACATTTCTGTATAGTTTTAACCCGTAAGGAATTTAACTAATAACTTAAGTAAAAAAATGTTAAGCTTCTTATACCAATATTGATCAAGCTTCTGGGATAAACTTGTTGGCAGTTCTACAAAAATCGCCCTAAAAATTGGCTATTATTTGGGTCTAGATTGTTTAGCCTATTTACTCAATTACTTTTATTGAATAAATTAATGAACAAAGTTTATTTAATAAATAAGTCGCACCTAGCAGTCCAGCAATTCTCCTCATGAAACCAATTTTAGGGTTTCCAGAGCCTTTAACTCTGCAAACTTCAAAATTGGTTTTTGAAAGTCAAACTAAAAGTCAAACTATATTTGGCTTTCAAAAGTCCCTATAAGAAGCTCTCACTCACGAGACAAGTATGACATCAGAGCCTCCTTCAGATACTCAAATCAGTCGGGTTGTAACTTCTCCCTATCGTTCAGCCGTTGATATCAATGACGATAACTTGGAAAAGTTTCATACTTGGACGGGTTACAACACTCATAACGATATGAGTAGCAACACTAAATTTCAAATGCGAGATTTTCATATCGACTTGGGTATGGCTGTGATCGGCTTTGGTGTGCTGTGTGGATGGGAAGTACGTTCACGCAAAATCGAGTACAAGGGCAAAACCCATATTATTTATGAGTTAAGGGGTGATAGCGATCCTCAAGTTGTGCCAATGTTGAGGCAGAACTGTAGTGATGAGATGGCGACCTTTCTCCATAGTCGCTTAATTAGGACATTAGATTTTTTGCGTTCCTGCTCAAAATTTTCTGGTATTCCTCACGTACATATTATATCTATTCGTAATCACTATGTTATGAGTGCGGTATGGCGACCCTATCAAAATAAAATTTGGATGGTTCCTATCGATCAAATTGAAGGACTTTCATTTTCTAATCATTTGCTTTAATTGTTCGCTAAGAAACAAAACCCAGAAGCGCTGATTCGCTCGCGAAGCGAGCGAATCAGCGCTTCTGGGTTTTATATTTAATTGTGCCTACCTACTTAGTTGTAATCTAAATGTCCATTCGTATTAAAGGTGAGCGATCGCTAAAAACTCCAGCAGGGTTATCTACACGCCCTACACCAAGCAAGGTGAGGGCGGCTGTGTTTAATATTTTGCAAAGTCGGGTTTATGGCGCAAACTGGCTAGATATTTGTGCGGGTTCGGGGGCGATGGGGGCGGAGGCTTTGGTTAGAGGTGCTAATCAAGTTGTGGGGATTGAGTTATCCGCGATCGCCTGTCGCATCGTCAATGAAAATTGGCAAAAGGTCGCGAAATCAGTTCAAAGTTTTCAGGTAATTAAAGGCGATGCGGTTAAGGTTTTACCAAAGCTGCAACCGCAATTTTTTGATTTAGTTTATTTTGATCCTCCCTATCAAAGTGAGCTATATCAGCCTGTGTTAATGGTTTTACCTGCATTACTTGCAGAGGATGCTTTAGTAATCGCCGAAGGCGATCGCCTACGTCCTTTGCCCGACCATATTGGCAGTCTTACCTGTTGCGATCGCCGCCAGTATGGACAGACCGCTTTAACCTTCTATCGCAATCCTCGAGTAATACCCAATTAAGAAATGGCTACGCCATTTCTTAATTGGGTATTACTTCAACAAATTAGGCGGTATGTTGATTTTGCCTGAATTGTAGTCTTCCCATACTTTAAAAATTAACCTAGCTCTCTTTTCACCCGTTTCTTCATAGGCTTGGATTTGCGATCTCACTAACTTTTTCATCAATGGACGCTTGGCTAAATCCAATAATTCCATTAGTTCCATTTCAGAAAAGTTAGCTTCTAAACTGGCAACATACTGAGGTTCCACATACTTCCAGCCCGCCGACTGGGCAAGCATCTGTTGTAACCATTCACTAAACTTAGTTCTGGTTCCTGTTCCGTAAGCAAAGTCAACCATATTCCAGAAAGATAAGTCATATTGCTTACCAATCCCCAATTCAACTAAGAGTTCCCTTGCTAATTGTTTTTTGGATTTTATGGAGACAGTTGATGTAGGTGATTGCTGACTATTTTCCGCATTGGCGATCGCTGTAAAAGTGGGGCTATAGCTGAAGATAGAAATACAAGCTATAAATAGAAATTTAGATAAGTTGAGAGAAAGTCGAGCGTAGGATAAATTGGGGCTTAAGCGTTGATTTGAATTTTGCTTTTTCATAACTTTCTAGAATTTTTAAGATTCTATATTGCCACAATACTAATGCTACTCTCTTCTCCTTCAGAATTATAGCTGCCGCCATTCTGGTTAGGATATAAAGCCCCAGAAGATAGAGTTGCGGCGCTTTGCGCCGCAACTCTATCTTCTGATATAGTGGCGCGTCGTATCCTTATACCTGTAGGGAAAAGAGTAAAGAACCCGATTTTTGAGGGTGCAGCTTTGCTTCGTCATCAAAAATTGGTTCTTGATTAAATTGCGGAACCCTTACAACATTGTGAGAAGATTTAGCAGTAAGAAATACAGTTGTAGTTGTGTTTTCGGCTAATAAATCAATAAGTAGATCAATGAGATATTTGCTGCGTCGCTTTTTGGCTTGGTTTGCGATCGCCATCCTCTTAATAACCGTAATTTGGGGCTGCACCAACGGCAAAAATATTAATAATGGCAAACTGGGAATTAGCGATCGCACCGATGAGCGCATCGTTTTAGGCACAACCAGCAAAATCCGCACCCTTGATCCTGCCGATGCTAACGAATTTTTTGTTAGTAACGTCTTTTACAACACCCTTGAGCGTCTCTATACTTATAAAGAAGGGTCTAACGAGATCGTGCCGCAACTAGCGACCGAGATGCCCAAAGTGAGCGAAGACGGCTTAACTTATACCGTGCCTGTGCGGACAGGTATCAAATTTCACGATCGCACGAATTTTAATGCTTATACGATGAAGTTTGCTTTGGAGCGTTTTATAAACTTAAAAGGCACTCCCTCCTACATTTTGAACGATGTCATCGAATCGATCTCCACGCCTACAGAAAATGAACTCGTTTTTAAGCTCAAACAACCCTTACAGTTTTTTCCTAAGTTTTTAGCCTTCACTGGGGCGGCGGCAATTTCTCCACAGGTCTACAAACATATCAAGGACGAGAAAACTGGCAAATTGCTATTTTTGCCCGATAAACTCATTGGTACTGGCCCCTATCAAGTGACGCAGTTTGTCGAAGGTAGTTATTTACGCCTTGATGCTTTCCCTGATTATTGGGGTAAAAAGCCAGCTAACAAAGGTATTGATATTCAATTTTTTAGTTCTAATGCCAATTTGCTCAATGCTTTCAAAATTGGGGCTGTAGATGTCGCCTTCCAGACCTTGACCCCCACCCAAGTTAAGAACGTCGAAGCCAATGCTCAAAAAAACGGTTGGACGATCGCCTCAGGGCAGGGAGCGACAATTCTGTATATGGTTTTAAATACGCAGCAATCACCCCTAAATGATGTGCGGGTGCGTCAAGCTTTAGCCGCCTCTATTGATCGACCTCTTCTAGAATCGCGCATATTTTTTAATCAACGTGCGCCACTCTATAGCTTAATCCCTAGTGCTTTTCCTGAGTCAAAGCCAGTTTTTGAGCAGAAGTATGGGGAGGGTAATGGTAAGCTCGCAAGGCAGTTGCTCCAAGAAGCTGGTTATTCAGATGATAAACCTGCCCAAGTCACCATTTGGTATACCCCTAAATATGGTGGTAACGGTGATTTGATTGCTAGTACCATGCGTGCGGCGATTCAAAAAAATGTCGGCAAGATTTTGCAAGTTAAAACTGAACGAGTGGAAAATACTGTGGGCTATGCGTTTTTAGATAAGGGCGTATATTCTAGCTATCTCTTGGATTGGGTTCCCGATATTCTTGACCCCGATAATTACATCAAGCCATTTTTAGAATGTGAAGAGGCTGAAAAAAATGTCTGTAAAAAGGGAAGTAGTCAATTTCAAGGCTCTTTTTACAACAATCCTGAAATGAATGAATTAATCGCGAAACAGCGCAAAGAGCGTGATGTCACTAAGCGATCGCAGCAACTTCAGAGAATCCAAGATATTTTGGCTCAGGATGTTCCATTTATTCCCCTTTGGCAAAACAAAGAGTATGCCTTTGCCCAAAAAGGAGTACTAGGTGTAAAGATCGAACCTAATCAACAACTCCCCTATTGGAATATTTCTAAATAATCTCAAAGCCCAAACTAATCAATAAATAAAAAAGTCGGCACTTTGCGCCGACTTTTTTATTTATTGATTAGTTTCGCTAATTGATAATCGATAGGCGGTGCTTTCCCCATTGGCAGTACCTACCCAAATCTCATACCTTCCTTCTGCCCAAGCCCCCGATAGTTCAGCATTGCGACCATTACGACAATAAATGCCATCAGGACCTTTAACTAATAGCGAGAAGTTGCGATCACCCGATACCTTTAAGCTTAAAAATCCAAAACTCTTTTGGACAGTAAAAAAATGATTGGGCTTTTGGTTAGCAAGCCCTTGACATTGCCCATTAGCCTTGCCTGAAACAAGGGATTGCAGAGGTACATCTCCGCCTGATGTCCCCGCATATACTTGCGGATCAGGAGCAAATCTTGGAGCCACTGACTTTAATGACTCTTGGCTCATCGTCGGAGCTAAAGGCATGAAAAATATCGGTGCTAGTGCAAAGCCTAATAAAGCGATCGGCAGTTTCAAGGGTTTCATTTTTGACGTATTTCACTCAAAGACAAAGTATATCGAAAAGACTGATTAATGTTTTTAGAGCCGATCCATACTTGATAATTACCCTTGGGCAATCGCCTAGTAACTTGGGGGTTGCGACCACCAGACTCATCATCCGCACAAATCACAATTCCGTTAGGTCCTTTAATCAACATCGTCGGATCATCATTGATGTTGCTGCTATAGACCAACATATCCATTACAGGAAAATTCTCTCTCAAAGTAATAGTATGATTTGGTTTAGCATTAGCAAAACCACGGCAATTATCCGCAATACCTGCGATCTCGGCAATGCTTGCTGTTCCACTAGAGTTGCCCTGTAAAGCTACAGGATCAGGTCGAAAATTGCGTCCTAGGGATACAGTGTTTTGGGAAAAGCTAGGCGAAGCGATCGCCAAGGATAAGATCACGCTGCTGAGTATTCCCCCACTCAATTTCATCATAAATGATTGTCCAAAGGTTTTAGCGATCGATTTAGACTGATCGCCTTTTTTTGAGTCTATTTTCAAGCCCATTTTTGAACTGTAAGTGTCCATAATTAAATCCACTCAAGATAAGAAGACACAGGTTAAGAAACTAAAATTTAAACAAATAAAATTTAAAGAAAAAGCAACATACTATTTAGAGACTAGTCAAGATATTTGCATCCTGCTTGAATACTAGGACTAATTATTAAAGTCTTTGTTCCAGCTATAGCTGTGGTCACTAGCAGTAGGATAAATTAAAAACCAAGAAACGAGTGCAGCGTGAAGCGCTGTAACTCGTTTCTCGGTTTTGTGTCCTAACAAGAATGGCAACATCTATATATGATTTTTGGGGCCGCATTTGTGACCCAAAAAATTAGTACTTTATCTTACTGTAAATAATTTAGGGGTGCGTGGCTTCGCCGCACACCCCTAAATTATCGGAGTAATACCAAAGCTAAAGCAACCTATAGCCATCTAGAGTGGTGTAGAGCTTGCATTCAGTCGCTAGCTTCTCTTTGGATAGATATTTGCGATCGCGTTATTACATTACTTGATGATCGTGGTAAGTTAAGTTTAGTTAAGAAACTTTTTTTGAGCATGAGGCTCTCTGTTATATGAAATCCTCTTGGAGAACTGCACTGCTGTGGTTACTGCCCATAGCAATAATTGGCTTTTTTGGTTGGCAAACAATAGTTGCTCGTCCTGCTCCTAATCGCCCTACGGTCAATGCGGCAAATACCCGTATTGCCTACGGTAGATTCCTTGAATACCTTGATGAACATCGGGTACGCAAGGTGGATATTTTTGATGGTGGACGCACGGCGGTAATCGTAGCAAGCGATCCCCAAATTGAGGGTAAAGAGCAACGCGCTAGAGTTGATTTGCCTCTATACGCACCAGAGTTGATGGAAAAACTCAATGAAGGTGGTGTGGATCTTGCTATTTATCCACCTAGCAACAATGGTGCAATCTGGAATTTTGTTAGTAATTTAATTTTTCCGATCGCTTTACTTGCTGGTTTATTCTTCCTATTCCGTCGCTCCAATCAAATGGGTGGACCCGGACAAGCTATGGACTTTGGTAAATCCAAAGCGCGTTTTGCAATGGATGCCAAGACTGGCGTGATGTTTGATGATGTCGCGGGTATCGAAGAAGCGAAGGAAGAATTGCAAGAAGTTGTGACTTTCTTGAAGAAGCCTGAACGCTTTACAGCCGTTGGCGCAAAGATTCCTAAAGGCGTTTTATTAATTGGTCCTCCCGGAACTGGTAAGACTTTGCTAGCCAAAGCGATCGCTGGTGAAGCTGGCGTACCTTTCTTCTCCGTATCAGGTTCTGAATTTGTCGAAATGTTTGTGGGTGTTGGTGCATCCCGCGTGCGCGACTTGTTTAAGAAAGCCAAGGAAAATGCACCTTGCATCATCTTTATTGATGAAATTGATGCTGTCGGTCGTCAACGTGGCGCTGGTATTGGTGGCGGTAATGATGAACGCGAACAAACCCTCAACCAAATCCTTACGGAAATGGATGGTTTTGAAGGTAACTCTGGTGTGATCGTCATTGCGGCAACTAACCGCGCCGATGTACTTGACTCAGCCCTATTGCGTCCCGGTCGTTTCGATCGCCAAATCGGTGTTGATCCACCTGACATCAAAGGTCGTCTACAAGTATTGAATGTTCATGCTCGCGACAAAAAGATTAGCCCTGAAGTTTCTTTAGAAGCGATCGCCCGTCGTACCCCCGGATTTGCAGGTGCTGACCTTGCGAACTTGCTTAATGAAGCCGCGATTCTCACCGCCCGTCGTCGCAAGGATGCGATGACCATGGCAGAAATCGATGATGCCGTAGATAGGATCATCGCTGGACTCGAAGGTAAAGCTCTCGTTGATAGCCGTAATAAGCGTTTGATTGCTTATCACGAAGTTGGTCATGCGATCGTTGGTACTTTGATGAAGGATCATGATCCTGTTCAAAAGGTAACTCTCATTCCTAGAGGTCAAGCGGCTGGTTTGACATGGTTCACTCCTGACGAAGAACAAACTTTAATCTCTCGTGGTCAAATCCTCGCTCGGATTACAGCCGCCCTCGGTGGACGTGCTGCCGAAGAAGCAGTATTTGGAGCTGCGGAAGTAACTACTGGTGCGGGTGGTGACTTACAACAAGTAAGCGGCATGGCGCGTCAGATGGTGACTCGTTTTGGTATGTCAAATATTGGTCAACTTGCCCTTGAAGGTCAAAGCTCCGAAGTATTTCTAGGACGCAGCATGGGTGGCGGTTCTCAATACTCTGAAGATATTTCGGCAAAGGTCGATCAACAGGTTCGCGAAATCGTACAGAAGTGTTATCAAACGGCTCTGCAAATCGTGTATGAAAACCGTGCTGCAATCGATCGCGTTGTTGATCTTCTAGTGGAAGCAGAAACTCTTGACGGTGATGAATTCCGCCGTATTATCTCTGAGTACACAGCTCTTCCCATAAAAGAACGTTTTGTTCCTCAAATTTAAAAGCTATCAATAAAAAAGAGAGGACGCAATGCGTCCTCTCTTTTTTATTGATAGCTGTTGCCATTCTTGTTAGGAAACAAACCCAAGAAGCGAGTGGCGGCGCGAAGCGCCGCCACTCGCTTCTTGGGTTTTGATTTGTCCTAATATAAGTGACTACCGCTACACTGTAATCACCAATGTCAGATATAACTAATGCGATCGCGATCGCGTCAGGTGCAGTCTTTGGAGCTTTGTCGCGTTTTTATATTACAGAATGGACAAAAGCAAAATTTGGTAATCATTTTCCCTATGCTACTTTTGGAATTAATCTCACTGGTTGCTTAGCAATGGGCTTCTTTTTTGCGATTTCCCAAGGAATCACGGGTTATCCTACCGAATTAGATTTATTAATTAGAACTGGATTTTTAGGTTCTTACACCACATTTTCTACTTATGGCTTTGATACGCTGACGTTATGGCGGAGCAAGCAGATGGTAGCAACGGCTTTTTATTGGGCGGGGAGTGCGCTCTTTGGTTTGGGCGCAGTGCTTTTAGGGGGAGCGATCGCCAAACTTTTTGTCAAGTAATTCAAACTTCAATGCGTAATTATTAATTCTCAAGCCAAGTAACAATGAACTTTTTGAAAGGACGTTTTCCACTAGCGATCGCGATCGGTGCAATTTTTGGAGCATTAAGTCGTTTTTACATCACAGAAGGCGTAAAAGCTATATTTGGAGAGGGTTTTGGCTTTTACGGCACATTCTTTATTAACGTATCGGGCTGTTTATTGATTGCCTATATTTTGACGCTAGCGGTTGAGAAGATTCGGATTATTTCACCAGAATTCCGATTGATGACAACTACAGGTTTCTGCGGTGCATACACTACCTTTTCTACCTATGGCTTAGAAACAAATAATTTTTTAACTAAGGGCAACATCACCGCGATGTTAATTTATGGGATTGGTAGTGCGATCGCAGGCATGATTGGTATCCAAATCGGTGTTTTATTAGCTAGAGCAAGCGATCGACAAGCAGAGCCTTAGCTTCTAGAGGCATTTAGAATCCGTACTAATCTGTTGCTACGGGATCGCCTTAGCATTGGCTCTATGTATCCTGAGTCACTCGCTAGAAAGTTAGCTTTAAATTATAATTTTAAGAATTGCGCCTGCTTTATAGTAAGCTTCCAAACTGAGTTTATAGGGTCATACAAGAATGAAATTAGAGATTAGCGATTTAAGTAACGGTATTCGGCAGGCTAAGTTAATCGGGCGCATGGACATGAAAGGGACTCTGGAGATTGACAATGAGTTTGCTCTAAAAATTGGTAGTAGTAGTCAGCCAGTTGTAGTAGATATGTCAGAGGTAGAGTTTTTAGTTTCTTTGGGAATGCGTACTCTGATTTCCGCAGCTAGGGGCGTGAATAATCGAGGTAACAAAATGGTATTGCTTCAACCTCAGCCACTTGTCCGCGAAGCTCTAGAAACGGCAGGATTTTCTCAACTGATTCCTATGTTTGATGATTTAGACGAAGCTATTATTGCTTTAACCGCTCCCGCTTAATCAGTGAATCACCGCCGAACCTGTAACTGAGCTACTAACTAATTAAGTTGTACTTATCCTCCTCAATATAAGCTCATGTCATACCAACTAACCTTAAAAAATCGGTTTGAAGACTTGGAGGTTTTGAGTAACTGGATTGGCGATCTATCTAAATTACTAGGTATTTCCCATAGAGGTACTTTTAGATTACAACTAGCCACAGAAGAAGCAGTCACTAATATTATTCAAAATGCTTATGAAAATATGGGTGAGCATGACATCTTTGTGGACTTGTTGAAGGAAGAAAATACTGTAACGGTATCTCTGCGCGATCGCGGCTTTTTCTTCGATCCACTTGCTTACCCAGAAGCTCAATTGCCAAATAGCTTAGAAGCAGCTCAAGAAGGTGGGCTTGGTATTCATTTAATTCGCAATTATGCGGATGAGTTTCTCTATGAAAGGATTGATAATGAGAATATCCTGACATTAGCTATTAAAGATTTGGATGCAGTTGCATAGTTCAAGCTCAATGCTTATTGAGCTAGCAATTTTCATGATGAAACAAATTTGGGAGTTTTTAGCGACTTTGGTACTAAAAACTCCCAAATTTGTCTTTTAAAGCCAGTCATAGGCTTAGCTTTTAAAAAATAAATTTACTTTAAGCTTTGATATAGCCTATTGATGCTTTGAGTGGTACAGAAATATTTTTGAAAGCGGTGCGAAGCAACGCTTTCAAAAATATTTTTGGGTTTCAAATAAGCGCAAAGCGCTGTATATCCTTTTTTAGGTTAGCTCTGAGTTTATGAGAGTGTGGTTGCATTTTTATAAATTAGTGTTGCCGTTTGGTTTCAGAAAGGAAATAGATAATAATAGTACAACCCAAAAGCTCAGAAGCAGATTGCGGTGCGAAGCGCCGCAATCTGCTTCTGAGGTAGGAAAACTTGCTTGCAATAAAAGACTTATTTCTGTAAGTCTGTGAGGCTATGAAGCAGTGTAAAGCACTGTAATTAAAACAATAAAATGGTCAAAGCTATTCAAGATTTTAGTAGAGAAAAAAGGATGTATCTGAGGCAAGAATTAGCCTATGGGACATCTGTGGCAGTTGATCTGAGCATAAATGCTCAAACGGAGAGCTTTTTGCCCTTATCAAAAGGAATAGTGATTGATTCTTCTTTTGGGGGTTGCGGTATTCTCTGCGTTACATCGGAACCTATCCAAAAAGATACTCTTTGTCGGATTAAAATTGACAATCTGGAGCCGATTATTGTCAAGATTATTTGGGTAAAAATACTGGATGATAGTGTTGTCAAATTTGGGGTTACTTATGACTTTAATCCAGAGCTATTGCCTATAGATCAAGATCAATTATTAGACAGCGATCGCTCTGTCGTAATGGCAATTTTTTCTTGCTCTATTTTTAAGGGGGTTGATATTAAAACTATCGAATTATTATTACCTCAGTTTGAATTTGTAAAATTAAGAGATGGGGAAATTCTAATTACTCCAGGGCAAGAAAATCATAAATTATATTTGTTACTGTCAGGTAATTTACAAGTTTGCCTAGCTAATGTTAATGAGTTAGTTATTGATGTTAATTTAGGATTTATGATTTCCTCAGGGGAATGTATTGGTGAGATGTCTATTCTTGAGAATAAACCTGCTTCCGCCTATGTTGTTGCGGATGGCGATTGTCAAATTGTGGCAATTCAGGAAACTGTTTTTTGGGAAAGACTAGTTACTATTCCTCAATTTGTGAAAAATTTACTTCAAGGGCTATCTAGTCGAATGCGAAGACATAATGAAATCGCTTTAGAAAAGCAATTATTTTTTGAGCTAATCAATAGGGATTTAAAGGCTGCTAGTAAAATTCAGTCTAATATTTTGCCTCAGATGCCAGTTTTCCCCAATCATCCGCGAGTGGATGTATTTGCAAAAGTTATTCCTGCTAAAGAGGTAGGGGGAGATTTCTTTGATTGTTTAGAGTTGGATGAGCGTCATATCTGTATTGCAGCTGGCGATGTTTCAGGGAAAGGTATTCCTGCTGCCTTATTCATGATTCGTGTAATTACTTTGTTGCGATTAATGATATCTAGACTTAATTCTCTGGACTCAATTTTTAGTTCTATCAATCAATATTTGTGTGAAAGCAACAAGGATTTTATGTTTGTGACCATGTTTGTCGGGATTTTTGATGTCAATGAGGGCAAGCTGATTTACGTCAATGGTGGGCATAATCGACCTTTTTTAAAGCGTGGCGATCGCTCTGTAGAATTAATCAACGTCCCAAAGGGAATGCTACTCGGTATTTCGCAGCAAGCAAACTATGGGATAGCGGAGTTGACTCTAGAGCCTGAGGATACTTTGCTGGTTTACACAGACGGTGTAACTGAAGCAGAAAATGCACAACGGGAATTTTTTACAACCCAAAGAACAGGTGAAGTGTTGGGTGAATTCCCCCCTCAAATCACTTCGCAGGAAATAGTTGAGAGACTGGAGAGTAATATTTTTGTGTTCTCTGGTAATGTTGCTCAGTCAGACGATATTACAATTCTTTCCTTACGATATTTGGGCTAGATATTTGGGCTAATTATTCAGACAAAAATACTTTTCGCTCTTCTAAGAATTGGTATGCAGCACTTCATTAATTATTCTCACAACCCCAGAAGACGAGTTGCGGTGCGAAGCACCGCAACTCGTCTTCTGGGGTTGGTGACCATATCCATACTAAGTAGGTTGGCATAATTAAATATAAAACCCAAATAAGCTAATTCGCCCGCTTCGCGGGCGAATTAGCTTATATTAAGCCGAGGTACTTACATAAAGCTGCAACAGACTGTATTGCTGGGGATGCGTTAATGCTGTCCTTTAACAGGATTATAATAAAAATATAAATCTTCAGTATGAATTCGATTCTTTGGATTTTATATTTAATTGTGCTTACTTTAGAATTTGCTAATTTAATTTATCAATATAAATTTATTTAAAATGGAACTAATGCTGGAGTTTTTTGATTCTGGTTCATTTATCCCCCACGGACATTGCTATCTATGGAATCCTTGGCTGGTATGGCTACATATTCTATCTGACCTGTTCATAGCGATCGCCTATTACTCAATTCCGATTGGACTACTCTATTTTATTCGCAAGCGCAAAGATTTACCTTTTCAGCGAATTTTTTTGTTGTTTGGTCTATTTATCATTTTTTGTGGAACTACCCACGTAATGGATATATGGACACTTTGGCATCCTAGTTACTGGCTGTCAGGAGTGATTAAATCGCTCACTGCCATTATATCCATCTATACTGCGGCAAGTTTTATCCCCTTAATTCCTCAAGCTCTAGAACTTCCTAGCCCATCTCAATTAGTGGCGATGAATGAAGAACTTGCGAAAGAAATTCAAGAACGCAAGCAAGTAGAGATAGAACTTACCCGTAGTCGAGATCTTAGGGAAGCAATTTATAACGAATCAACCGATGCTCTTTTTTTGGTCGATCCCATCAGCCTGCTGATTTTTGATTGCAATCAACGGGCTGTGGAAATGTTTGAAGCCAATAGCAAGTCAGAGTTAATCGGTATTGAGGTTCAGCCCCTTCAGAAGCAACAATTTACCGATGATGAGATTATCGCCAGAGTTGCAGATATGCAGAAATTCGGTTTTTGGACTAGTGAAATAGAATATGTCACTAGAAAAGGTAAGTCTTTTTGGGGTAGTATCGCCTCTAAGCCTATTAATGTGGCGGGGAAAAATATTCATTTGGTGCGGGTTAAGGATATTAACGATCGCAAACTGACTGAAGAACGTATTCATAACCTGAATATTGAGTTAGAAGCGAAGGTTCAAGAACGCACCCTTGAGCTATCTCAAGCTAATGCTGAATTAGAGATAGAAGTTAATGAGCGCAAGCTTACAGAAGAACGCTTTGACTTAGTGCTTAAAAATTCACCCATCACAGTTTTCATGCAAGATCTGGATTTACGATACACTTGGATTTATAACCCCGCTTTAAATATTAATCCTGACGAAATAATTGGCAAGAAGGATTTCGATCTCTTTTTAGTTCCAGAGGAAGCTCAAAAAATAAGTAATATCAAACAGCGAGTACTGACAAGCGGCGTGGGCGGGCGAGAAGAGGTATTTGTCACTGCTGAAGGTCAAAAGCGATATTTTGATTTGACAGTTGAACCCCATCACGATCACAATGGAGAAATTAATGGAATTGGCTGTGTGGCTCTCGATATTACTTGGCGCAAACAATCAGAAGCGGAATTAAGGGCTTCCTATGAGCGCGAAATTATTTTAATGAAAGAAGTTCATCATCGGGTGAAAAATAATTTGCAAATTGTTTCAGGCTTGCTATATCTACAAGCTAGACAAGTCCAAGATCAGAAAATGCGCGAAATTCTCTATAGCAGCCGCGATCGCATTCAGTCCATGGCGCTACTCCATGAAAAGTTGTACCAATCAAAGAATATCGAAAATATTGATTTTATCGCTTATATCCAAAGCTTAACTCGAAATTTACGAAAGTCCTATGCATCTCAATCCATGGCGATTTCTTTGAATATTGATGTCGAGTCCATTAATGTGGATATGGATACAGCTATGTATTGCGGCTTGATTATTAACGAATTAGTCTCTAATTGCTTTAAGTATGCCTTTCCTGAAGGTCAAACGGGGCAAATTATGATTGAGTTCGCTAAAAACGGTCAAGACAGCTATGAACTGATCGTCCGTGATGACGGTGTAGGGATGGCTGAAGAAATTGATCTCAAATATGCTAAGAACTTAGGATTACAACTAGTTTATTCTCTGGTTACTGAACAATTGAAAGGAGAGGTTTTATTAGAAAATTTTCATGGTACAGTTTTTAAAATTTCATTTAAAATTAAAAGCATTGTAGCGATTTAAAGGGGAAAGCTGAAAATGTCAGCAATCAAAATTCTAGTGGTTGAAGACGAGGTAATTACAGCGCGAGTCATTTCTGAAGAATTAACTTCATTGGGATATATTGTCACCGATATGGTTACTTCCGATGAAGCGGCTCTGGCTAGCGTCTGCCAAAATATGCCCGATTTGGTATTGATGGACATCATTTTAAGGGGGTCGGCACAAGATGGCATTGCGATCGCCACGATCTTACGCGAAGAATTTCAAATTCCTGTGGTTTACATTACGGCGCATACAGATGAGTCAACTCTTACCCGCGCCAAAATTTCTGAGCCATTTGGCTATCTTGTCAAGCCCTTTGATGAAAGAGATTTGCGGGTTGTGATTGAAACATCCCTGTACAAACATCAAATGGAAAGGAAACTAGCCGAACGAGAGAACTTTCTTTCCACGATTTTGAGATCGACCAGTGATGCCGTAATCGCTACTGATAGCGTAGCCATCGTTACTTATATGAATCCTGCTGCCGAAAGTTTAACAGGATGGTCACATTTAGAGGCTTTAGGAAGAAATGTGACTGAGGTCGTTCAATTGATCGATGAAAATAGCGGAGCTGAAGTCGCAAATCCAGTTCCTGCGGTATTACAAACTGGGAAAGTAGCGTATCTCAAAGATTATACGGCGGTAATTGATCGGTATGGCATCAAAAAATCTGTTGGCGATAGTGCATCACCAATTCGTAAAGTCGCAGACTCAATCGATGGAGCGGTTTTGGTGCTTTGGGATATCAGCGATCGGCGCAAAGCCGAAACCTTGGAGTCCGAAAAAAGTGAAATTAGCCGAGCGCTAAACAACGAAAAAGAACTTAACAAGCTTAAATCCCAATTTATTGCGATGTCATCCCATGAGATGCGTACTTTTCTGACGAATATTATGCTTTCAGCCAATCTTTTAGAAGAACCTAATTATCCCGATGACAAGAAATTAAATCGATTAAAGCGAATTAAAGATGCGGTTGTGCAGATGACTATTTTAGTCGAAAATATGCTGACTCTTGGCAAATTCGCGCTGGGGCTATCCAATTTCAATCCAACTTCCATAGATTTAGAAAAACTTTGTTTAGACATTGTGGAGGAATTTAAGTACTTTCCTACTAAAAATGTACCGTTGGCGATTGACTTTTCCTGTGATGGCGATAATCAACTAGTTGATATTGATGTGAATTTGATAAGTTACATTCTCCGAAACTTACTGTCTAATGCGATTAAATATTCTGGCGAAGACGTTGATATTCAGCTTAGTCTTTCCTATGAGAGAGGCAGTCAGCCTAAAGCAATATTGCAGATTCAAGATCACGGTATTGGAATTCCTGAAGACGATTTACCCTCTGTGTTTAATCTTTATCATCGAGGATCTAATGTCAGTGGCATTAAAGGTACGGGGCTAGGATTGGCGATCGTTAAACATGCCGTGGATATTCATGGAGGTGAAATTACCTTAAAAAGTAAAGTCAATCAAGGAACTATTTTTACGGTGATTTTACCAATTAATTAATAGGAGGCTTAGAGCGTGTTTGAGAAGTTTTTTACCCCCTCTAACTCCCCCTTGAAAGGGGGAGGATTCAAGTTTCCCCCCTTTCAAAGGGGGGATTAAGGGGGGTAAAAGCAGAAATTTATGCTAGATAGGAGACTTCTCAAACACGCTCTTACGCCTTGGTTAAATGTGTTTTCTCTTCCTTATAAATTAATTGAGCAGTCACGGATCGGCTTTTATGAAGCGAATTTTAGTTATTGAAGATAATTCCCTAATTTTAGAAGATATTCAAGATATTTTATCCTTAAATAATTTTGATGTAATTACTGCTCAAAATGGGATTATTGGCGTGCAAATTGCCAAGGCAGTAATTCCTGATTTGATTTTGTGCGATGTGATGATGCCAGAATTAGACGGATTTGGAGTTTTAATAGCGTTACGTCAGAATTCTTTGACAGCAACAATTCCAGTCGTTTTTCTCACTGCCAAAACAACTCGCGAAGATATTCGCGAAGGCATGGAGTTGGGAGCCGATGATTATTTAACTAAACCATTTACGGCTCTAGAGTTATTAAAAACAATTTCGGCAAGAATTGAGAAACAAGAAGCCCTTAGGCAAGCAAGTACTGCGAAATTAGACAACTTGAGGCGCAATATAGCTTCCTATTTACCCCATGAACTCCTAACGCCTCTACATGGGATTATGGGAATGGCAGATTTGCTATCCAACTTCCATGACAATATGACCGCTAATGAATTGATCGAATCCATTGCGGTTATTCAAAATAGTAGCGATCGCCTAAATAGATTAGTGCAGAATTTTATCATCTTTTCTGAGTTGGAAGAGAAAGCAGCAGGTTCGCAAACTTGGCAGGATTATCCTCAAAATAATGATACTGAATCGGTAATATTGCTAGCTGCGCGTACCTGTGCAGAAAAGGCAAATAGGACTGAAGATTTAGAAATGAATTTGGAAAGTGTTCCCCTCAGAATTGCGTCTAAGCATCTCAACAAAGTAATCGAGGAACTAGTTGATAATGCTTTTAAGTTCTCTCCAGTGGATAGTGCTGTCCGATTGTTTAGTACGCTCGATCAGAAATTTTTAAGCTTATATATTTGCGATCGCGGGCGTGGGATGACCACCGAACAAATAGCTAATATTGGCGCATATATGCAGTTTGATCGCCAATATTATGAGCAGCAAGGGAATGGATTGGGTTTAATCATATCTAAGCGAATTATCGAATTATACGGTGGTGAGTTATCAGTAGAAAGTATTATCGGCAGACAAACTTCTGTCTGCATCAAGTTCCCTATTGGGCATTAGGGATGTGCGGCGAAGCCGCACATCCCTAATCTCAGCTTATACCAAATCACAAAAGTGTTGTCACACTTTTGTGATTTAAAACCCAAATCTTGTAATACCAAATGAAGAAATTGCTACGCCATTTCTTCATTTGGTATTACAAGGTACAGTTGGTGGTGAGCCATGCTCTTTCTTCTTCGGTAAGCAGGGGTGATAGTTTCTCGATCACTTTGGTGTAATAAGCCTCTAGCCATGCAATTTGTGACGGATTGAGCTTAGAGCGATCAATTAACTTTTTGTCAAAGGGAATATAGGTCAAAGACTCAAATTCATACCAAGGCGTAGAATTAGCTTCTTTCTCAGTGGTATTAGCTGATTTAGGCTGGAACTCCTTTACAAAATAGAGATTTTCTAAGCGAATTCCACCCCACTTGGGCTGATAATATCCCGGCTCAATGCTGTTGATTGTACCGAGTTCAAGGGATTGGTTGACGCGCTTACTGATACCATTCGGTCCCTCATGGACATTGAGAAATACGCCCACCCCATGCCCAGTGCCATGTCCATAGTCTAGTCCACTTTGCCAAAGCGAAGAACGGGCAATCCCATCGATTTGACTACCTGTGGTTCCTTTGGGAAATCTTTGCATGGCGCAATTGATATGAGATTTCAGGACTTCGGTGTAGCGATCGCGTTGTTCGGCGGTAGGTTCGCCAATACTTAGCGATCGCGTATCGTCGGTAGTACCACCGTAAAATTGGGAGCCTGAATCTAACAGCAATAAATCCCCCTTGATTAACTTGCACTCAGGATTGGGATTGCTGTAATGCACAATGGAGCCATTTGCGCCCGTTCCTGCAATCGTCGGAAAACTAAGATCATAGAATCCTTCTTGCTGTTTATATAAACCTTCGATTTCATTAGCTACATCGCGCTCACTAATCGAAATATTGGCGCTGATCTGATCTTCTATCCATTTAATCGTTAAGGTCTTAGCCAAACTTGCATTGAGGTTAGCTTGTTGCATTTGAGCAATTTCAATCTCATTTTTATGGGATTTGAAATTTTCTACGGGATGTTCGCCTTCAATGATTTTCGCCTTTGCTTCCTTCAGTTGCAGATAAGTTCCGAAGGTCGTTTGGGCGATCGCCATTAAGACATTTGGGACATTGTGATAATTAGTGACTAGCTCTTGAAGCTTCGGTAGATATTGGTTATATTCTAAAAGCTGTACCTGTCCCTCAAGGTGTTGCCGCACTGCGTCATCAATACGAGATGTATTCGTAAATAGATAGGCTGCATTTTTGGTAACGATCGCATAGCTAATGAAGACAGGATTGCATTCCACATCACGACCGCGCAAATTATAGAGCCATGCGATCTGATCAAGTTTAGTTACAGGCAAAATTGAGGCTTTCTTTTTGTCCATTACTTGACGGACGCGCTCTAACTTTTTGGCTAGGCTTTCGCCAGTAATGGAGTCAGGCAATGGAATAACGGGCTGGTCACCAAAGGCGGGTATTGGCTCACTTTCTGCCCAAGGATTCTGCGATCGCACGGCATCCACCAGATTATCCACAATCGGAACTATCTCGATTCCACTAGCTCCTAATTTTTCGGAAAATTGCCGATATTGAGAGACTGTAATCGTAAAGGGATCGATTCCTAGACGGAAGGACTGCAATTGATTAAGAGACTTCTGTCCAAGTTCCTCAAGGACTTCGGTTACGGTTTGATGCCCATCTAATCCCACTTTACAAACTTTTTGGAGATTTGCCTCCACTTGCATATCTGCTTGTTCGTAATAACGGGAATCAACAAATATCCATGCTTGATCGGCACTAATCAAGAAATCTCCTGCCGAGCCTGTGAAGCCACTAATCCATTGACGACGTTGTTTTGCTTCGGGAAGATATTCATTGAGATGTTCGTCCGCCGAGGGGACAAAATAAGCATCTAGTTTATGTTTGATAAGTTGCGATCGCAAAGCAGCAAATTTATAGGCAGTTCCAGTTAAATCAACGGATGTCAGTGGCAATTCGGTGGGCAAAGACTGTGATAAAACCATGAATTTTTTTGCTATTAGAGATTAAGACATATTATATTCAGTCTAACCGATCTCGTTATAGCGATTAAGTACCTCGGCTTAATAAAACCAAGAACCCCAATAAGCTAATTCGCCCGCGAAGCGGGCGAATTAGCTTATTGGGGTTTTATATTTAGTTATGCCTATGTGGATTAGAAGCAAAAAGATTGGGAAGCAATCTTTTTGCTTCTAATCCACGTAGGAACCACGATATTTAATTCTTTCCTTGGGTTTTGCAGCTTTTTGAGGAGAATCTTCGGGAGATAAAAGTTCTGCTTGGCTTTCAGAAGGAATATTTTGACCGTTAGGAGAATTTTCTATAACTACTCCTCGATATTTAAATACAGGTTGCTCTGTTTTTACTGGGAGTTCTTCAACTTCAATATCTGATTTTGTCCTTAAAGCTTCTCCATAGGAACTTCCTCGATAGCGCATAGTTTTACTAATATCTGCTCCAAGCACCTCCCTCTCTTCGGGATTTAATGGGGCATTTGGGCTAGATGAAGAATTATCCATAGCTCTTGAGGCGGGAGGTGTGTAGAGTTTCGCTAATGCTTTAAAGCAGAAGTAGGGAAATACTACGGCGATCGCCAAAATCACTAATAGAGAATTGATACTCGTAATTGTATTAGAAACGATATCTACATGATTTGTGGAAGCCCATACTGAAGTCAAGGAATAAACTGCAACAGCAGAGGCGATTTGCAAAGCTCGATAAACAGATGACTTTTTCATGAGCAAGCGGGCATATGTGCCTTGGATGAAATTGAATTAATTTCAGTGTGTCTAGGATAACAACAATCTATGAATTGATATTACTCTATAGACTCAATAAGATACTTTAATTAAAGTAATGCCTATATTTAATAGCGATCGCCATTTTCGCTACGATTTCCTAACTTTGTCTCTAGCGAGTGGCGGCGCGAAGCGCCACCACTCGCTTTTGGGTTTGGGGCTTAACCAGACAAACCCAGAGCGTCACGTCACAATATTTGGCAACAGGACTGGCGACAGCTATATTATGGTATCGCCGTAATTTTGGTAAGCGCAATGCAGGAATGGATCACAAACACAATGAACTCCCTAGGTTATCTGGGGATTGGGCTATTAATGTTTTTAGAAAATCTGTTCCCCCCCATTCCCTCAGAGTTGATTATGCCCCTCGCAGGCTATACGGCAACTTTTCCTAATTCTCAGATTCAAGTCTTGCCCGCGATCGTGGTGGGGGTAATTGGCACGATTTTAGGCGCAATCCCTTGGTACTACGCAGGGCTGCTCTTGGGACAGAATCGTTTGGAGGTGTTAGCAGGACGCTATGGCAAATGGATCGGCATTTCCGCAGGCGATATTGATAAATCTGTGCAATGGTTTCAAAAGCATGGCGCTAAGGCGGTATTGCTAGGGCGATTAGTTCCGGGGATTCGTACTTTGATTTCTGTCCCTGCGGGGATCAGTAAAATGCCCCTGTTGCCATTTTTTCTTTACTCGACCATTGGCACAGTGGGCTGGGTGGCTTTATTAACCTATGCGGGTTATTTTTTAGGCAAAAATTACAAGTTGGTGGAAGATTACATTGATGTGATTACAAAGGTTGTTGTTTTTGGGGTGCTATTCGCGATCGCTGCTTTTATTGGCTATCGCCTATGGAAGCGATCTCGATCTTAAAAAATTTCTTAAAAGTGTTGCGAAGCAACACTTTTAAGAAATTTTCAAAATAAAAGAGATTTAACCAACTGCTTAGCAGTTGGTTAAATCTCTTTTATTTTGAAAGATTTGCGGTGTAAGTCACTGTAGCCAAACTGGGCGATCGCCTGTCGATGCTTTGCAGTGCCGTAACCCTTATTAGTAGCAATATCGTAATCCTTGTAAATTTCTGATAATTCAATCATTTGGCGATCGCGCCATACCTTTGCCACAATACTTGCCGCCGCGATCGCCAATGAGTGCGAATCCCCTTTAATTACAGTGGTTTGAGCAATAGGCGCGATTAGCTGAAAGCGTAGAGGCTGATTACCATCGATGAGACAATGTTTTGGCTGCGGTTGTAACTGGGCGATCGCTCTTTCCATCGCCAATAAACTCGCTGACAGAATATTCATCGCATCTATTTCGGATACTGAAGCGGAACCAATTGCATAGGCGATCGCGACTTCACGAATAACTAGATCTAGTTGCTCTCGTCTTTTGGCGGATAACTTCTTACTGTCGGTTACACCTAAGTTTTCTAAGTGGGTTAATTTATCCAAGGGCAGAATTACCGCCGCCGCCACAACTTCCCCAAATAATGCACCTCTCCCAACTTCATCTATCCCTGCAACAGGATGATGTTCTATTTCCAATAATCTTAAATCTTCTTTTTCCATATTTTTGGTAACTAAAAGTCACACCTAAATAACAGAGAAAATGGCTCTGCCATTTTCTCTGTTATTTAGATGCTGAGCATTTGTAAAAGCTCGACATTCTCTCTAAATTTTTATTGGGATCGCGGAGTAAAAATGGTAAATGACCAATGGGCGGGCTTTGAAAATTGGGCTGACGACCTTCGATATATTCCCATCTAGAAGCTGCGCGATCGTATGCAGTATCGATCGCTAACTCTCCCGATGGACTTATCCAGCCGCTTATCTCGTAGGTTTTACGAATATCTTTACCATTCTCTTCATAGATCTTTTTCTGAGGACTTAAGCCCTGCTTACCGTTGCTAGCCTGTGTCCATAGTTGATCGATTAAAACCAAATCAGCGCAACTAATTCGATTAAATTCATCACTATAAAAGGTTCCATCTCTATAGGATTGACTACCTGCTGCTTTTAGCAATTGGAGATAGGTTTCTTTATCGGCAGCTTTCCAGTTTTTGTCTTTGAGATAGATTTTTAGTTGGGTATAGTCAGGTTTACCATCATTAGATGTTTCACTATTGGGAGTTATCGAAGGACTAGCCGAAGGAATGGCGGTCGGTTCTGGATTATTTGTAGGGCTAATTTTAGGGCTTTGGGGAGGACTAGCGATTGGTGAAGGAGCTATCAAATTTTTGAAAGTACCTGTACTAATTAGATAAAATCCTGAAGCACATACCATTAGTACAATTATCGATGGTAATAGCCAAGGATTTACGCTCACTTCGCGATCGTCCATGATTCGCGGCGATTGGTTACTCAATTTCGGCAACTTCACCATGTCCTTCAGGACTTCATCAACATTTTGGTAGCGATCGCGAGGATTGCAACGGGTCATGCGATCTAAGACTGTGGCAAATTCACGGCTAACTTTGGCATAGCTGCGCCAAGTAATCTCATTGTCGCGATCCCGCGAGAATTGGCTGGGATGTTTGCCAGACAGCGCTTGCAGGGCTACCATTCCCAAGGAGTAAATATCGCTACAGGCGACAGACTGTCCGCGCTCCTGCTCGTAGGACATATAACCGGGGGTTCCGATGGGCAAAGTTACCCTTGCTTTGTTATGGGCGCTAGCAACTTCCATTTGCACTTGCTTCACAGTGCCAAAATCAATGAGAACTAATTTGCCATCATTATGGCGGCGAATAATATTACTAGGCTTAATATCGCGATGAATCACATTATATTTATGGACAAAATGGAGAATCTCGAGAATTTCTTTGATAATCTGCGCTACTCTTGCCTCAGCCATTTGACTAGCAGGCGGCATTTCAGTACTGAGAGGATGCCCTGCAATATATTCTTGAACTAGATAGAATTCTTTGTTTTCTTGGAAATAGGCATATAGTTGCGGAATGCGATCGTGTCTTCCTAATTCCTGTAATGTCTCCGCTTCTGCTTTAAAAAGCTCTAAAGCCTTTTGGGTAAAGACAGGATCGTCAATGGTGGGATTGAGATGTTTCACCACGCATTTAGGATTTTTGGGCAAACGGGTATCTTCAGCAAGGTAGGTTTGCGAAAATCCTCCTTCTGCTAATTCCCTAAGAATGCGATAGCGGCGATCGAGTAACTTGCCTTGCATAGTTGCCTTATAAATGAGCGCAGGTGCTAAGCACGCTCTCTATTTTATGGCAAGTTTTCCTATGTAGTTATGTTTAATTTATAAATTACTCCCTTCCCACCCCCAGAACCTGCCTTATAGTTACAGTCACTTGCATTAGGAAAAACTAAAACCCAAGAAGTGAGTGGCGGCGCTTCGCGCCGCCACTCACTTCTTGGGTTTTGTGTCTTAACAAGACTAGCTATACAAAGTGAATAATTAGGCGATCGCGGCGAAGCCGCGTAGGTCTAATACGAATTCACTAAAGTGTGACAACACTTTTGCGAATTAAAAACCAAGCTCAGTAAGGATTTTAAAAGCACTAGGTGGCATAGCCATTTAGTGCCTTGGTATAATTATTCACAGGGAAGAAGG
Organism: Pseudanabaena sp. FACHB-1998; assembly: GCF_014696355.1. Lineage (GTDB taxonomy): Bacteria > Cyanobacteriota > Cyanobacteriia > Pseudanabaenales > Pseudanabaenaceae > Pseudanabaena. The sequence goes on from NZ_JACJQA010000007.1 coordinate 27,056, forward strand.
ATTTGAATAATTTTTATATAAATATGTTGAGATGTTAACTTAAGCCTACCCACATGGGAAGCCTGCATATTTGCCGATCAACGTCGCTCATGATCTCGCTGGTTCTGACTAAGAAGGAAAGGATGTTTTGATATAGATATAGAATGAACTATGACCAACGCTGTACCCAACCCTTCCATGTTTACCTTCGCACTGCCCAAAGGCTCACTCTTAAAAGACTCCATCCGCTTACTCCAAGATGTAGGACTTGACTTTAGTGTTTTTCTTGATCCTGCCAACCGTCAACTGCAAATTTTAGATCCCACAGGAACCGCTAGAGCCTTACTGGTCAGAGCGCAGGACGTGCCTGTATATGTGGAATATGGACAAGCCCAAGCGGGCATTGTCGGCGAAGATGTACTGCGTGAAAAAACGCCAAAGGTTGCCAAATTATTAGACTTAGGATTCGGTGGTTGTCGGATGTCGATCGCTGTGTCAGGAGAGAGTCGCTATCGATCGCCCCTAGACCTGCCGCCCCATAGCCGCATTGCTTCTAAATATGTCGGTTGCGCCCGTGCATACTTTGACAGCATTGATTTACCCGTCGAGATTATTCCCCTCTATGGTTCCGTCGAGCTTGGACCCATTACGGGCATGGCTGAGGCGATCGTCGATTTAGTTTCTACGGGCAAAACTTTAAAGGATAACGGACTGATTGAAATTGAAGTGTTGTATTACAGTACCGCCAGATTAATTGCCCATCCCCTTAGTTATCGCTTGTATAGCGATCGCTTTAGCGAACTAATGGACAAGATGCAAGTAAAGGCATAAAAAAAGGGCGCTTAGCGCCCTTTTTTTATGCCTTAAGCTTTTTCGATTCAGCTACGAGCGACTCGATTAATGGATTCAAAATTAACTCCATCGCAAAGCCCATCTTGCCACCCGGTACGACCAAAGTGGTATGACGAGACATGAAGGAATCATGAATCATGTCTAGCAAATAACGGAAGTCAATTTGGAACTTCTCACGGAAAACACGATTGGTGTGGATAATTACAAAGCTTTCATCAAGAGTGGGAATGTCGCGAGTAATGAAAGGATTGGAAGTATCAACAGTAGGAACGCGCTGGAAGTTAATGTGAGTATTCGAGAACTGAGGCGCAATGTAATTTACATAGTCTGGCATCCGACGCAAAATTGTATCGACGATCGCTTCAGCACTATAGCCACGCTCGGCATTATCACGATGAATTTTTTGAATCCATTCCAAGTTCACAATCGGAACCACACCCACCAACAAATCAACATACTGAGCAAGGTTAATATCTTCGGCAACTACACCACCATGCAAACCTTCGTAAAAAAGCACATCTGTGCCAGATTCAATGCTTTCCCAAGGAGTAAATTCGCCAGGTTGATTATTTGTACCTAAACGACCATTGTGATGTGTAGCTTCTTCAGGGCTGTGTAGGTAGTAGCGTCTTTGACCATTACCAGTTTCACCATATTCATGAAACAGGGCTTCAAGCTTATCTAAGAGGTTAGCATTCAACCCAAAATGGCTGAGACTACGACCTTCAGCCGCCGCTTGCTTCATGGCTTCGCGCATTTCTACGCGGTTGAACTTATGGTAGCTATCACCTTCGATAACGGCTGCTTTGATATCTTCCAATCTGAAAATATGTTCAAAGGCTCGCTTAACGGTACTAGTACCTGCACCCGATGAACCTGTTACTGCAATAACTGGATGTTTTTTAGACAAATTTTTTCTCCTTAAAGTTATTTTAATTAATGTGTTTTGATTAACGTGATGGCGATCGCTCGCTGCCCAAAAATCACAAAAAATATTAAAACTACTATACCGTTGTATCTACCTTTATATATACAGCAGTGCGAAATGAGTTGTGAGAGGCGCACCTTGCGGGTGGGACTCACACACTCTTAAAAGCTATAGTAGTGTTGCCCCGCCGAAGGTAGCAACACTCATTTAAGGCAAAACTTGAAGACATGGCTGAGCCGCTATCCCAAAAACTTATACAACCTTTAATGGTTGGCAATGTCGCCCTTAAAAGTCGGGTACTACAATCGCCTTTATCGGGAGTGACGGATTTAGTGTTTCGGCGGTTGGTGCGGCGCTATGCCCCAGACTCAATGCTCTACACCGAGATGATCAGCGCAACGGATCTGCATCACAGGTCGGCTTTGCCCAAGCTCATGGAGATTGATCGCCACGAAACCCCGATCAGCATTCAGCTTTTTGATTGTCGTCCTGATTTTCTTGCCGAAGCAGCCCAAAAAGCAGTATTAGAGGGAGCCGACACCGTAGACATTAATATGGGTTGTCCTGTCAATAAAATCACAAAAAAGGGCGGTGGCTCATCCCTATTACGTCAACCCGAATTAGCCGAGCAAATAGTGCGATCGGTGGTCGAGGCGATCGATATTCCCGTCACCGTAAAAACTCGCATTGGTTGGGATGACAACGAAATTACGATCTTAGATTTTGCTAAACGCATGGAGGATGCAGGAGCCAAGATGATTACTGTCCATGCGAGAACGCGATCGCAGGGCTATACGGGTCAGGCTAAGTGGGAATGGATTCGCAAAGTTAAAGAAGTACTGACGATTCCTGTAATTGCCAATGGTGATATTTTTTCCGTTGAGGCGGCGATCGCCTGTTTAGAGCAAACGGGAGCCGATGGCGTGATGTGTTCGCGTGGGACTTTGGGCTATCCATTTTTGGTGGGACAGGTGGATTATTTTTTAAAGACAGGTGAACGTTTGCCTGACCCTTCACCAATTGAATGTTTAGAAGTCGCGAAAGAGCATTTACAAGGGCTATGGGATTACAAAGGCATACGCGGCATTAGGCAATCCCGCAAGCACATGACTTGGTATGCGAGGGGTTTTGCAGGAGCAGCGGTGTTGCGCGATCGCCTCTGTCGAATTGAGTCATTGCAAGATGGTCTGGATTGTCTAGATGGTGCGATCGAGGATCTATTTTGATGGAAATTTGCATTCTACTTGAATCTCGAAATTACTTTCGGCAGAGCCTTCGGTGAGCATGGGAATACCTGCTTTACCGCCAATTTTGAGACTGAATTTGAGGGTGATTTTATCGACTTCAACGGTGCTAAGGTTGCGAAATGCGCCGATCGCGTAGGTGGTGTAGCCGCGAATGGTGCTATGCACTTTTTGGAGATCGACAGGAGTTAAGTCTGCCGAGCGATAACCTTCTTCGTCATCAGGTTCGTCAAGCTGTTCTTTAGGAGCTATATAAATTGAAAATTCTTCGCCATTTTCATCTTTGACTACTAGTTGTTGCACTTCTGACATCTTAACTACACCTAACAATCGTGATTGTTGTATAAATATACATGATCGCCCGAACTCCAATTTTAAAAAATTATGGCTAAAGTTGCGCTTGTAATTGGTGTTGCGCGTTATGGCAATTTTAATAATCTTGAAAAAACTGCTAACGATGCAGGGGCGATCGCGGAGATATTTGAACAAGATGGCAATTATGTGATTGAGCCATTACCCCGCAAGCTAGATGCGAATAATGAAAGTCGTTATGAGTTCGATGCTGATCCGAAGAAAGAGGTTAAATATAAAGATCTGCTGGCTAAGATTAAACATTTTTTAGGGGAACAAGCAAAAGGGAAAGATGCACTGATCTATTTTGCGGGGCATGGGTTTGTTGCCAAAAATGATGCAGATGATGATATTGGCTTTTTTGCCGCTACGGATTCTAGCAAGGACGGACAGAATAGTTTGAGTTTTGATATTTTCACTACGCTAGTGGCAAAATCGGAACTAAAGAGTTTGGTAGTATTGCTGGATTGCTGTAATGCGGGGAATCTATTGGAACGCAGTCAATATCAGGGGATGCAGAAGGTATTCAATGAGAAGAATTATTATTTGATGGCGGCTTGTCAGGGTTCGGAACGGGCTAGGGAAGGTAAGGAGCATGGTATTTTTACCGCTGGAATTTTGAATGTTTTACAGGCAAAAATAAAGGAAGGGGAAAGAATCGATTTGGATCTTTTATTTAGTGAGGTGTCTAAGCAACTACAACAAAGTGGTCAGGAAGTAATTCGCACGGCGGGAGGTGGCGCGATTATTTTGATTGAGAAGGCGAGGGGGAATGTTGCGCCTGTAGTTGATGAAACTTGTCCTTATGTGGGGTTGAATGCTTTTGACCAAAACACAGCCAAGTACTTTTGTGGTCGAGATAGTCAGATTGATTTGTTGTTGAGAAAGATCGAAGCATCGCGGTTTGTGCCTGTGATTGGGGCATCGGGTAGCGGTAAATCATCGCTGGTGAGGGCGGGTTTGATGCCAGCGTTGAAAGAACAAGGTTGGTGCGTCTTGCCGCCGATTAAGCCTTGGTTCAATCCATTAATGCTCTTAAAACAAGCTTTAGTTGAGCAGTTTTATAAGTTGCCGACAGAAATTAAGAAGGCTTATGCAAAATTGGAAAGTGAAGGTTTAAATGCGATTTTGCCTGAACGATCGCCGCGAGTTTTGCTGGTAGTGGATCAGTTTGAGGAGTTATTTACAGTTTGTACCAACGAGCAGGAGCGTCAAGAGTTTATACGGTTACTGGCGGAAGGAGCCGATCACGAGGGACGTTTGACGATCGCCACGACGATGAGGGCAGATTTTGTGGAGCAAGCCTTGCAATATCCTGCTTTGGCAAAGTTGATTCAACGCGATCGCGCCTTTTGGTTAGTGCCATTAGAGCCATCGGAACTTAGGGATGCGATCGCTGAGCCTGCAAGAATGCAAGGCTGCGAACTAGCCGAAGGTTTGCTAGAGGTGATTTGTCAGGATGTGGAAGCGGAGAAAAATAGTTTGCCGTTATTGGAGTTTGCGCTGACGGAGCTATGGGAAAAACGCGATCGCCAAAAGCATCGATTGACTTTAACGGCTTATGCCGAGATGGGTAAGTTGCGCGGCGCGTTGGATCGCCATGCTAAGCAGTTGTATGAGGGATTGTCATCGGATTTGGAACGCAATTGGACGAGGCGGTTATTTTTGCAATTGGTGCGGACGGGGCAGGATGTCAGGGATACGCGGCAGCGTCAAGCCAAACAGTTTTTGTTAGAGATGGCGCGATCGGAGGAGGATCGAGAGGCGATCGCGAATTTATTAGAAGTTTTTGCGGGGGCTGAGGGGCGACTGTTGACGATGGGTGAGGAGAATAATGTTGCTTTTATGGATTTGGCGCATGAAGCGCTGATCGATGGTTGGCAAATGTTTAAGGAATGGCGATCACAGGATCGTGATTTGCGAAGACTTTGCGATCTCGTGAAGGATAATTTTCAGGGATTTAATAACGCTAAAGAAGAAGATAAAGATAAGTTTCTATTATCTGAGGGGGTGATTGCTCAAATTGAGGAAAAGGGAACGGCGATTAATGATTACCCATTACCCGAAGAATTTGTGCAGCGCAGTCGTTATAAATATAAGCCTTGGCTCGATCCTGCGAATTTCCCTGAAATGGTGGATATTCCTAGTGGTACGTTTTGGATGGGATCGCCTGAAGGGAAAGGCGATGACGATGAGAAACCCTATCACCAAGTTACGGTAAAAGCGTTTCAGATGGGCAAGTATCTGGTCACTCAGGCTCAATGGCGGACGGTGGCGATGTCACCCAAGGTGGCGATCGATTTGATTTTAAATCCTTCTTATTATCGCGGTGAAGATTGCCCAGTTGAAAAGGTGAATTGGTACGAGGCTCAAGAATTTTGTGCGCGGCTGTCAAGTTTGACAGGAGAGAGCTATCGGCTCCCTAGCGAGGCAGAATGGGAATATGCCTGTCGCGCTGGATTAGAAGAATATATGGAATATTGCTTTGGTGGTGATGCAGATCAACTTGGAGAATATGCTTGGTATGACAAAAATAGTGAACGCAAAACCCATCCTGTGGGACAGAAATTACCTAATGCTTGGGGACTTTATGATCTCCATGGCAATGTTTGGGAATGGTGTGCCGATGATTGGTATGACAGTTATGAAGGAACGCCAATAGGTTCACAGAATTGGATAAAAGATATTAAGAATTATAAAGAGGGCGACGGAACGACAAAATCTCAGCGTGGCGGCTCATGGTTCAGCAACGCTTACAATTGTCGCTCAGCAAATCGCAATAGGAGCTTTACAGATCATCGCGACTATTACCTCGGTTTTCGCGTTATTCTCTAAATTCTTTCTTGCGTAAGGACTTTTTCTCTTCTGTTTTTTTCCTCCTTTCCCCTTCTTTGCATTTTTTCCTTCTTTATCCTTATTCGTTGCTAGGTAGTCAAATTTTTTTAACAATCCATTCATAAAATTTATTCCCAGAACCTTCTATTTGCCATTTAAAACAAAATTGGTAGGGGCGATGCCCCCGTGCTCGCCCTTCTGTCGCAGATCACAAACCATTTTTATAGGCGGTGACAATTTCCAAATCCAACGACAAAATTGCTATCGCCACCAATTTTTATCAATAGCGATGAAGCATGGGAGATATGTCTGGAACAAGGAAAAAGTAGAAAGGTAAAAGGAAAAAAGAGGGGTTTCTAGAGATCGCTTTGTGGACAAGATTGAGCTTAATGATGCTGATAGCGATCGGCTTATTTATAGAAGACTTAAATAATGGAGCAAAATACGATTTCTAAATTTCTGATTGCTCTTGTTGCTGCTTAAATGCCTCAACAATTTCTTCAATCTCCGTAGTAGAGATACTTGATTGATCAGATTTAGCATACATAAATGGCTAACAAGATAATCCTAGTGGTCGTTTTAACGTGATAAATGAGTCGATAGCCACCACTTTTCCCCTTTTGAATATCGCTATTCTTGACACGCACTTTAAAAACAACGATATTTAACCCCGACAGGCGATCGCCTAATACTTCTCCAGCCTGTAACTGCTCGATCACAGGTTGTATATCTGAGCGAATTTTACGATAGCGTTTAAATAGAATCCGAAACTGCCTCTCAAAGTTTCCAGAAGTTTCAACTTGAACAATAGGCTGATCAGTTTCCATCCAGACTATCCCAAAGTTGAGAAATTGGTTTGGTTTGTCCAGTCTTTACCTCATGCAATGCTCTATGAAGACTAGCTGCAATTTGCGATGGACTTGGATCGAAGACTTCATTCTGCTCTTCCAAATTAATATCTAGCAACTCTTCAATCAAAACAATGACTCGAACTTGCGGCTGCTTCGGTAAATTTTTTAGATGTTTGGGCAGTTCGAGTTTCCCATCAGGCGTAATCGTAGTAGAAAATTCGTAGGCTTTCATAGTTTTATTACGACAGATAATTTCAGTATAAAAATAAAATCAGTATCGAGCAAAAATCTTAAGATATTTATTATTTTAAATTAGCATGACGATTGAATTTTGGGCTGATGAGTTAGGCGATCGCCTCTGTCGGATTGAGTCATTGCAAGATGGCATGGATTGTCTAGATGGAGCGAGCGGGGAGATTGCTATACTATGACGATATCGCTCATCGTAGGAATCCATCATGACCCAAGCGATCGCTGTTACCACTGAAAATGTTAATAATTCCATCGTTGCTGAGGCGGCGATCGCTAAGCCAGAAGAGCAGCTTCTTTGGACTAGTGCTGACCTAGAACTGATGCCCGATAACGGCAACCGTTATGAAATTATTAATGGAGAACTTTTTGTGACTAGAGCGCCTCACTGGAAACATCAAACCACCTGCGGCAGATTTTTTACTGCTTTGGATATGTGGTCAATCGCCACAAAATTAGGCAAAACAGCAATGGGTGCGGGTGTAATTTTTGGCGATAAGGATGATGTGATTCCTGATGTGGTGTGGGTCAGCAAAGAGAAGTATGAAATTTTGATTGATCAGGCTGGACACTTGCTGGGTGCGCCTGATTTGGCGATCGAGGTGCTTTCGGCGGGAACGGAAAATGAAAAGCGCGATCGCGAAATCAAACTTAAACTATATTCATCAAGGGGAGTATTGGAATATTGGATTGCGGATTGGCGAGCCAAGCAAATTCAAGTTTATCGACGTGAGAATGGTGTTCTCAAACTCGCAATGACTTTATTCGAGAGTGACACGCTCACATCGCCACTTCTGCCAGATTTTTCCTGTTTAATCTCCCAGATTTTTGAGTAATAAATTTTTGATATGAGTGTCCCAGCCAAAATCTCTGAGCTAGTCGATCGCTTCCAGCAAAATGCATCGGAATATCGCTCAGCAACCTATAACGAAACTCAAGCAAAAAATGATTTTATCGATCCATTTTTTGAGACTTTAGGTTGGGATATTCGTAAGCCTCATCACTGGTTATTGTTTCCCCATAAATTGAATGATGGAAAAGCAGTTTTAATTTCTCAAGATTAAGTTATATGCAGGGACTATTGAGTTCTCGCCTGTTAGATTTTTATTTGTATCAAGTCAGCAGTCCGTTTCGAGGGGGATATTGGTCTTATGGGAAAAGATTTATTGAGCAATTACCTATTCGCCTTATAAATTTTGGTATTAAGAGCGATCGCGATAGTCATGATCGCCTAGTTTCTCTGGTTGAACAAATGATGTCATTACACAACAGTTTGAAAACGGTCAATTCACCTAGTGAGAAAAAAGTAATTCAAAAACAAATAGTAGAAATCCTTTTAATCGCATAAATAAAAACGGCTTGCTATGTAAAATATTGGCAGTCTCATAAACTTATCACCAAGCATCATGCAACTACTTAGCCGTCGTAACATCCGCCTGTTTTCAATTTTATTTTTTATAACAGTGCTGATTTCCGCGCTGGGATGGTTTGTGTTTTTGCGTCCATCAGTTACTAGTCTCAATAAAACGGCTCAGATTGCTGGCTCTAGCCTCCAAAATATTACCCTTACGGAATTTGATGCGGAGGGAAAATTACTATGGGAAATTACTTCCAAAAGTGCTGATTATCGACAGGATCGGAAGATAGCTGATGTGCAGGATGTCAAAGGGAAGTTTTATCGTAATGGACAACCTCTGATGGAGGCTACGGGCGATAAGGGAACTATTGATCAAGTTTCTAAGGAAATTTCTCTAGAGGGCAATATTAGAGCGATCGCTACTCAAGAAAAAATTAATATGAAAGCCGATCGCATGGTGTGGAAAGCTGAGCAGGACATTCTCAAGGCTACGGGAAATATTCAGATTGACAAGATTGAAGATAAGTTACGAATGACGGGTAACGAGCTAACGGCTAAACCGAGTACGAATGTCTATAGTCTCGAAAAGAAAGTGATTGTTACCGCCGTAGAGCCACCGTTAGAGATGAGGAGTGAGAAAGTTACTTGGGATGCTCAACGCGATCGCGTTTTTACAGAAGTTCCCATTTCCGTGATTCAAGTTAAGGACAAAATGCAGCTATCGGCTGATAAGGGTGATTGGAATATTAAAAAGAAAGAAGTTACTTTTACGGGCAATATTCAAGCCAAAGATCCTAAATTAGATGTGGAATTAGTGGCAGCTCAGGCTCTCTGGAATTTAGACAAAAAATTAGTGACTTTACCTGTAGAGTTTACTGCTACTAGCAAGAGTCGCGGCATCACGGTCACGGCTCAGCAGGGACAAGCCCAACTCGAAGAGGAACGCATTAATCTCACAGGGCAGGTTTCGGCTAGTTTTCAGTCTACGCAGGGTGTGGTGAATGCCGATAAGGTGGAATGGAGCATTCCCTCAAAGACGATTACTGCCGAAGGTAATATCATTTATCAACAGCCTGATAAAAATCTCAATGTCAAGGGCGATCGCGCCGTATCGAATCTCGAAGAACAAAAAGTTACCGTTACTGGCAGTAATGTGGTTACGACATTAACGCCTTAAATTACTTGACGCTATGGGCAACTAAATTAGATTTGAGGTTGCTCAAATGGGTTCAGGCTATTAGGGGAAAATATTTTCACATCGGGTATAATTGACAAAAATTTCAAAATGAACCGAGCAAAGTTTTTAATAATTCTGTTAGTTTTAGTTGGTATTTATTTACGTATTCCTAGTCTTGATCTAGGTTTATGGAGAGATGAGGCATCTACTTATTTTGATTCACTTCCTAATAACTTTGAGGAAATTATCAATACCGTCACATACAGTGAACTTAATCCTCCAATTTTCTATTTGATTATGCATCAATGGATGCAATGGTTTGGTGACCAAGAACTAATATTTAAGATCCCAGCATTATTATTTGGATTATTGCTCATTCCTTCCACCTATGTCCTAGGTAAATTAACAGGCTCCCCAAAAGCTGGATTAATTGCAGCAACTATTGCTACATTTGCCCAAGAATCTGTTTACTACTCCCAAGAAGCTAGACCATATACATTAGCGGCTTTACTAGTCTGCTGGGTAATGTTTTTTTACTGTAAAGCTCTTGCTACAACAAAACACCAAATATGTTATTTGATTGGCTTTGTAATTTGTTCAGATATTCTACTATACGTCCAATATAGTGGCTTATTACTTGTTAGTAGTTTGATTATACTTACTTTATTTCTACTGCTCACCCACACGATAAAATCGGCAATGCCTTTCGCATTAGCTTTTGGTGTAATCTTTTTATTATTCATGCCATGGCTACCAATTTTTATTTCTCATTTATATACAGGCACTCCTTGGACTATTAAGGAGCCTTTTTTAAGGATCTTTTATGAGAATATTGGATATACATTAATAAATCCAAGAAAGCTAAATTTATTGTTTATTATTTTGGGATTAGGTATTATATTAAGAAAATTCTTTCAAACTAAATCAACAATTCGAGACTTTCATATTTCTCCAGAAATATATACATTCATCTTAGGTATATGCTTCATATATATAATAGCTATAGAAGCAATATTTTCCTATAAAGGGCGTTACATTTTGCCATTTGCACCCATTGCTTGGGCTTTTTATGGAAGTTGTTTACTGGCTCTGTCAAAATTTTTATTGGATTATGTTAATAGTAACAAGACTTCTAAATGGCAGTATTATGTTCGTCAAGCAATTCTAGGATTGCTTGTCATCCTATTGATATTCTCTGTTATTAATCGAAATAAGTATGATTTGAGTTTTGGAAATATTGATAAATCTGGCATTAAGACCTTAGCAAAATCTTGGCAAACACGAAAAGATGATAAAAAAACTCTATACATTCTAAGTCCAGATTTTTTGGCTCCAACTTTTGGCTATTACTTCTCAAAGCATCCAGTCCAATTTTATGGTTTTGCACGGTGGGATAAACCAGAAATCTTTAGCCCTCAAAACTATGCAGAAATATGGGCTAATCCAATGTTGTTGGAAGAGACGGAACGTCTGATTCAAAAAGAGATAAAAAAAGGCTATAGAAAATTAGCTCTTATTAGTGACAACAATATTAGTAGTGATTTAGGGAAAATGAAATATAGTAAAACTATTCAGTTTTTAGATACCCTTAAGAAAAGGTATAATCTTCTAGAAAAGGCGGATTATCGTGGTCTGAATGAATCAATTTCCTTATACTTATTCGACCTTAATTCTAATAATTAGAAGTCAAGCTAAAAAATGAATAAATTTACTCTAAGTAGCTCGGCGTAATTAAATATAAACCCCAAAAACTTGTGGCATACGTGTAGCGTGCGCCACAGGTTTTGGCTCTGTTTTTTAATTATGCCCCGCTACTTAAGCGTTTATTTGTAAGTTTTGATCCTCTAAGTTCTCCTTAAAAAGTGGCGTGGCACATGTTCATATTTAGGACTACCTAATGCTTACGAAAAACTGCCGCGCATTACTTGATTGAGCATGGATTCCACTTTGGATGCAAGCCCTGTATCACTCATACCCATTTGATCTAACACGCTGAGAGACAACTCTAGCGATCGCAAAGACTTACCTTGATATTGATATTGATATTGTGAGCTACCGCATAACTGGTAAAGACAGGCTAAATCATAGAGAGATTTGGCATATTCCACCATCATGCCAAATTGCTCAAAGGATAGAGAAGCATCTAAGAGAGAGTCTTCCGCAGTTTCAATGGCATCTTCGTCAAGACTCTCTAGACCTTCTAATAGACGATAGACATAAATCCGTCCGCGTAGATGTTTGGCAATAGCAATTCCCCTTGCGTATTGAAAATCGCGAAAACGTGGTAACACATTAATACGGATGCAAATCAAACTATCTTCAATTTGGCGATCGCCTAGCATTGCTTCAGCGAGATCGCAATATAAATAGCCAATTTCAATGCTGTCTACAGGTTCCTTGAGTAAAGAAATCGTGTCTTTGATGAAGGAGATCGCTTCTTGCCATTGAGACTGGGCGATCGCCACCTTGGCGAGTCCCTTGAGAGCCTGTATTCGCAAGTAATTATTAGAATGGGTCAGGGCAATCTCTAAAGTATTTTGAAATAGCCCAGCCGCTTGATTGATATCGCCAATTAGTAAATACAACTGACCTAGATAGGCATAACTTTTGGCAATAGCACATTCATCCTCAGTTTCTAGACGTACTGATAGCGATCGCTCCAAACTCATGAGAGCCGAATTATAATCGGCAATTTTTAGGAAATATAATCCAATCGCATCATCCGTTAAAGCTTTTCCTTCCCCATTATCACCATAGCTGTGATAAGCCCGTTCTAAAGCTGGTAATACCTCAACTAACTCCCCCGATTCCAGTGCTAAAATTGCACTTACATAAAAAAAATAAGCCTTTTGTTCGTCAACAGTTTCGAGATTTAGATTCTCTAGATTTTGATTTAAAGTACTTCCCGCCCGTTTTACAAGGTCTTTAGCTCTTTGCAAAGACTCTGGTTGTTTTGTCGCAATCAACTCGGCTGCCAAATCCAGTAACATTCTTGCCGTTGTAGGTAGATCTTCCTCCGAACTACCACCTATATTCGTATTTTGCAGACATTGTTCAAAATACGCGATCGCCGAAGTTCGATCTTGCTGCCGCAATTGATGCCCTTGAGTAAGAAACTCAGCTAACTTCATGGGAATCTCCAAAATTATTTGTATAAATCAACTAATCACTTAGGGCTTGCACTTAATATCCTACCCAAATCCTACCCAAAAAGTGAATAGCTTAGGCTAAACCCTAGCCAAGAAGAGAAAGTCGGCGCTTTGCGCCGACTTTCTCTTCTTGAACTATACAAAGATCGCATTAGCAACCAAAGATAAAGACTGCCAAAAATTGTGAATTTGTTTACTAACGGATTGGCTTTGCGAATAATGAAAAAAATGCTTGCCATGCTGACTTAGCCATAGGCGATCGCTATCTTTAAAATAAGATTTCCATTTTTTATACACCTGTTCTCCAATCACATAATCATCTACTGCGCCACAAATCAGCATTGGCACGGATAGTGATTTTGGTAAGATATAGGTGGGTGCATAGATAGAATGCGGAACTAGGGAATTATCTAGATCTTCTTTCAGTAAATTTGCTAACCAATACAGAATTTCTTTGTCGCGATAGCCAAATAAATAAAAAGCACTACGAGTTAAGATTGTTTCGCGGCTACAGCACATTAATTGGCGTTGTTCGTAGTAATGACTATGCCAACTAGTGGCGAGGTTTACTCCTACCGATAATAGGGTGAGCGATCGCACTCGCTCAGGATATTGGCGAGTGTAAAGCCATCCCACTAATCCTGCAATTCCATGTCCGACCAGATGTACTTTATCTTGGCAAGTTTGCAAATAGTCATGGAGCGAGGCGATCGCTGAGTTTAAATCAATAGATTGATCGGGATCTTGGCAAAATTGCCACTGAGCTACTGGATATTGGCGTGATAGCGATCGCAGTAGGGGCAAATCAAAACGCTGGAGAGGTTGGCTAGTGGAAATACCCACAACTTGGGGGCAGGTAGCCTGTTTAAATGCCATAAATTTATTGCAATTAATTATTAATAAGTTTGTAAGATTAAAAATAAAATCCGTGACCACACGCGCATTATAAATAAAGGGATGAAAGACGAAATCGTACTTTTACGGCAATTTAAGTTCAGCAATTTTCGTAAAATGACCTCATCCTCCATCCCATAAACGCATTTGAACTATGAATAATGAAACGGTGCTGAGTCAAACATCCGCGTCAGAACTTGATATTCAAGTTAGCCTTATTGATTATAATTGTCAATAGTTTGCTATAAAAAAGAGTGAAAATGCTTCACACCCTACTCTTTTTTATAGTTGTTAAGGCTTTTGCGCGGCTAATAATTGCCACACTTTCACTGAGCGATCAGCGCTGCCACTAACGAGAGTGGCATCCTTGGGGCTGAAACTTAAGGACAAGATGGGAGCCTCATGATTGCTCAGGGTCTGCGTGATTTTACCTGTTGCGGCATCCCAAATCCGAATGGTTTTGTCCGCACCGCCCGAAGCGATCGCACTGCCATCACGATTAAATGCTAACGCCAATACGCCGCCTGTATGCCCTGATAGAGTGCGGACTAATTTACCCGTCGCGGCATCCCAAATTTTCACGGTTTGGTCTTGACTACCACTCGCGATGAGTTTGCCATCTGGACTAAAGGCGATCGCATTTATGGGTGCGTTATGTCCTGAAATCGATAGAATCTCCTTACTTGACTCAATATCCCAAATTTTGATGGTTTGATCGAAACTACCACTAGCTAACTTTTTGCCATTGGGATGGAAAACCACTGAGACCACCTTATCTTGATGTCCTTCAAAGGTTTGGATTAGCTCACCTTTACGCCAATTCCAAAGTTTAACTGTTTTGTCTGCACTCGCACTGACTAGGTTTTTGCCATTGGGGCTGTAGGCTACGCTATAGACCTGTCCATTGTGACCATCCAAATTTCGTACTGGCTGACCACTGCGGAAGTTCCATAATTTAATGGATTTATCAATACAAGCTGTGGCGAAGGTATTGCCATTGGGATGCACTGCGATCGAATTAATCCCTGAAATGGAACCAAGGTGATTGGATAAGGTTCCAAAGGATTGATTGTCGCGAACGTTCCATAATCTCAAAGTGCGATCGTAACTACCACTAGCGAAACTGAAGCCATTGGGAAAGAAAGCCACTGCTCTGACCCACCCTGTGTGTCCTGTTAGGTTTAGTCTAAGTTGATAGGATAGAAGTGGTTTTGCAGGTTCTGTAATAGTCTCAGGTTTAGGGGAACTATTAGGAACAGAGGAAAGTTTCGGTAAGTTTTGATAGATATTAATTGCGCCCCAGCCCAACCCTGCAATACAAACCAAGGCGATCGCCCATTTTTGAAGCCCCGATCCTCCTTCAAAGGATGGCATCTGGAAACTATTGGAATCTTGTCCCACTGGTAAGTTATCAAGATCGTAGATAACTTCTTGAGCAGTTTGATAGCGTTCCTCTGGACGATGTTTCACCATCCGATTGAGAATGGTAGCAAGTTCGGCACGAATCGTAGAACCCATCTGCCAATCGAGCAAGTTCAAATCTTCTCGTCGCACTAATTGGCTAGGATGCAAACCTGTGAGAAGTTGAATGGCAGTTAATCCCAGCGCATAAATATCACAGCTAGGGGTAAACTTGCCGATCGCCTGATCAAAGGGCATATAGCTGGGCGTGCCTAATACAACGCCATTGCGTGCCGAAGTCGCATAAATTCCTTTGAGAATGGCAAAATTGGTCAATACGAAATGATGATTGCCGCCACTACTACCTTTGCGACGGATTAAATTGCGAGGATTGATATCTCCATGCACCATATTTGAATTATGGGCAACCTGTAAACTTGTGAGCAGTTCTTGCAGAAATTGAATCACTTCGGATTCGCTATAAAGCCTGCCAGAAGCAAGCTCCTCACTCAGGCGAGTTCCATTAATTGCTTCTTCAACGATATAAAATTCCTCTTCTTGTTCAAAGTATGTCGTAATTTTAGGAAAGTCGATACTCTGATCGCTAAGTTGCTGCAATTTGGGAACTTCATTATGAAATAGCGATCGCGCCCAGTCGAGTTGGAGATTAGTTTTGTTAATTAGACAAAAGCTTTTGGCAATCCATCGCGGCATTTCCGCCGCCACGGTATCTTCAACTAAGTAAGTTTGCCCATAGGTGTCATCAGCGATCGTTTGGACTACTCGAAAGCGTCCACCTAAGAGATTGCCAAACGCTTTACCCAGTGTTTGTGATGTCGCCATGAGAACCTTACTCCAACTGCAACCCTTATGTTTGATTATAAGCTAGTCTGCCGTGAAGTCAAACTAACACAGGCTCATTCAAAACTAGAGGATTGCACCGCAATTCTCTAGTTTTGCTGGCTAGCTGTACTGCATCATAACTAAGCTTTTGGTGCTGGCACAACATAGAGAATGCCTGAAATCAACGTAAGTAATAGTGCAATCCAGAAAAAGGTGATCGCATAGGGAATTTTGATTAATAAAGTGGCGATCGCCACCATTTGCATCACAGTTTTCGCTTTCCCCCAAAAATTTGCGCCAATAATTTGGGGCTTATTTGCTTCGGTAGTTGTCTCCTGACTCGGCGCACTTGGCTTAGTGGGCGCACCACGCCAAGCCGTAATCAATAACTCTCGCGTAATAATCAAAAAGACTGCCCAAGCGGGAACCTGACCCAGTTCAATAAACAAGAGAAATAAAGCAATCGTGAGAACTTTATCGACTAGCGGATCGAGAAATTTACCCAGTTCAGTAATTTGATTAAGTTTTCTTGCTAAATATCCATCTAGCCAATCAGTAATCGAAGCAATTAAAAATACTGTTAAGGCAATTAGGCGAGTAAGTTCGCTATCTTGCCAAATAAATAGCCCAAAAATAATAGGAACCGCAATCAATCTTGAGAGAGTTACCCAAGTTGGCAATGTAATTTCGGTGAGCATAATTTAATCAAATAATATAGAAATGGGCGCGATCGCGCCCATTTCTATATTATTTGGTTTGCGTCACCCGCCAGCTAAGTTTGAGATTGAACCAAAAATTCCAAATGGTCACGATCGCGATCGCAATTAGGTTAGCCAGATACTTATTGACCCCAAAATGATTATAGAGAATATTGAGAATAATCAAGTTTAAACCAATCCCAATCAAGCAAATGAGATTAAATTTGACGAAGCGCTTAGTGAGTTTCCGCCACCCTGACTGTTGACTAGAAAAATCTCGAAAAGTCCATAAATCATTCCATAGGAAATTATTCAGAATTGCCACTTCCGAAGCAATGATTTTACTGCGTGTTAATCCCCAACCTAGTGTGGAAGCGTCGCTCAGTAAGTAGAGGATTACCATATCGACAAATACTCCACTAAAACCAACTAGTCCAAATCTTAAAAAACGTTTGACAGGGAGACTAAATTTTTCGCGGATTTTGCCAATTCTGCCGCGCGATCGCAATCGTACTAAATGCAAAATATAGTCCATATATTGTCGCCAAGTTACCTTACTTTCTCCCTCTTGGCGCTCCTGAAAGACATAACCAACTTCCGCAACTCTACCAATATTGCCCCGTCCTAATACTTCAATCAAAATCTTGTAACCTAGAGGATTCATCGGACAATTGGCGATCGCGCTACGCCGCACCATAAAGTATCCACTCATTGGATCGGATACGCGCCCAATTACATTGGGCAAAATGATTAATCCTAGCATTTGCGCTCCACGGGACAACAAGCGCCGAGCAAAGCCCCAATCGCTTACCCCTCCACCCTCCACATGGCGACTAGCCACTACTAAGTCGGCTCCATTTTTCATCTCATCAAGCATCTTGAGCAGGGTTTCAGGGGGATGCTGCAAATCGCCATCAATTACACCTAGAATTTCTCCCTGCGAAGCTTGCCAACCACGAATCACTGCCGTTGATAGTCCTTTCTCTCCTTGCCGACGCATAATCCGCAGATGTGGATAGCTAGCCATTAAATCAAGTCCCACTTGCCAAGTCAAATCGGGACTATTATCGTCCACAATAATTAGCTCATAGTTTCCCCCTAAAGATTCATTTAATAAATCACTAAGAACTTTAACTAACTTTTCTAGATTTTTACTTTCATTATAAGTAGGAACTATCAGAGAAAATATAGATATATCATTTTGATTTGGCTTCAATCTGTTCTCTGTTTCTTGCAAAACATCGTTGTCAAATGATATGACATCAATGTTTTGGATAAGTTCATTAACCTGAAAAGAGCCGACAGGAACTTCAGTGAGTAAATTTGTCATAATTATTAGTATCGAAAATAAATATTGTTTTTTTTACTGATTTGATTTTTACATGATCTGGAATATCTCTACAAATTTTATTTGATGACAAAATTTAAGAATCCTAGCAATAGATACAAAATTACTTCCTAGTAAGTTTACGCAAATCACTGCCAATACTTTTGCCTGTACGAGTATTAGGTAAAAAAACTTGAGTGATATTGAACTGGCTATCAAGCTCTGAAGGTACCTCGGAGTTAAGAATAAAAACGTCACTAAATTCGTTAAACATTGTAGATATCTGATTTGCAATTTCGGAAGAATTGTTAACAAACTTAGTAGAGCATGTATAGCAGGTGGGCTGAGATAATATTATGATATTGGGTCTAAGATAATAACTAAGGGTTAGTAAATCTGAAGCACTTCCAAAATTAGTGGAAACTATAAGTGGATTAGAAGATTTATTGATTTCATTTGCGACTAAATGATTATATTGACCATGTCCCTTAATCCAAGATGTTTGAGACTGAGTAATTACCACACAAGAAATTATACTCATGCAGCAAAAAAAAGCTAATGCAAGTACCTTTAAATTATCTAGCCAAGATTTAAAAGTAAAAGAAGAATCCAAAAAAATATTAGACACCAAATAAGCAAGTGACAAATTAATACCTACATAAGCAGGATTAAACAAACGACTAACCATAGAGCGGTTATCACCTACTGCTAAATCTGGCAATATTAATAAGACATAATTTACCGCAATAATTGAAAATATAAATATTACTGGCTTTAATGGATTTTGTTTAGTATGTTTGAAGAGGTAATATATTGAATAAACAGTAACTGTGAAACAAGCAATTACTATAAATAACAAAAATATGGTTAAGGGAGAGAGGAGATTTGACGTAGCTCCTGAATCCCCAACGATATCTACAAACAATCTACTTAGATTAACCAACCATTCCTTTGAAATAGTTGCATAGAAACCTAAGCCTGATAATTTTTTTGATCCACCTGTGACTTTATTTATGTGTAATACATTGTTTAAAACCACATAAAGCCATGGTGAAAATATGATTATTCCTAGTAAGGTAGAGGCTAAGTATTTTATAAAAGTTTTACTTATTTTAAATCCTTCGATTGCGAAGACATAAATGCCATGACTGATAATCAAAAATATAGACAACAAAAAAGTGTAAAGAGAAAGAGCTAAAGATATTGAATATAATAGCCACCCATAGTTAGAGCTTTTTCTTAAGGAGCGTAGCAAACATGTACTAGCGAAAATAATCATAAAAGTCCATAAGCTATATTGCCTAGACTCTTGGGCATAAAGAAGATGAAAAGGTGATATTGCCATTAAGGCAGTTGCAGTTAAAGCAATGGAAGATTTTTTAAATAATTCTATACAGAGCCAGTAAATTAAAGGGAGAGAAAGCAAACTCGCTACTGCTGATAAGCTACGCCTTGCAGAAATAGTATTACCGAACAATTCCACCCATGTCTTGGAAATTAAATAATAGAGTGGCGAGTGCTGTGGATCTTCGGCAGCCAAAGAATTGAGAACACTAAGATAACTTCTATCAGGATTGCTGTATTGATAGGCTTGCAAGTCGCCAGATTTAACAATCTTTTTATCTCTTAAATATTGAACTAGTTCAAGTTCAGTATATCCAGAAGCTCTTAAAGATGTATAGGTCTCATCTGTCCAATAGACCTTATTATCAAGATTGACGAATCGAAATACTATACCTAATAAAATTATTATGACAAGAAAAAAACTAAACGATGTTTTTAATACCTTGGAGTTAATAATCATATTAATTTATTTCAACGGCAACCTATTCTAACTACCCATAATGAAAAAATCAAGTATTCTAATTGCTACTTACTTAGATCTTTTTTGTAATTAAGATAATTCTAGAACTACTGTAGCAATATAATTTTTGCAAAAGACAAGTGGTAGTGAGAAATGCTAGCACTTGTCTTTTGGATTTTGATTTGCCCTAGCTATCATTTGTACTGTTACATATATACATATATTTATTAATTAAAAATATTAATTTACTATTCAAAAAATTGCCAAATAGTAAAAAACTACATAATACTTACAAAATTGGTTTAGCTAATAATTTTGGATGCTGAAATTAGTGTTACTTCCTTCCCAGTCTAAAAACAAACCTTCCAACCCAAGCATTAGCGGTGCGCCGCATCGCTAATGCTTGGGTTGGAAGAGGTTTGTCCGAATGCAACTGACCACAGCTATAGGAGCATATGAGCGTAATTAGACGATAATGTACTGGGTTGGGTAGCGAAAACTTCCCTATCTATGTAGCTCACAATACCTGCACAGATAACACTATGGTTCAAAACGTCGCAAAAACCAGCTTTATTGCTTTAGAGAATATTGGGAAGTCTTACTTACAACCAAATGGGCAGACGATATCAATTATTGAAAATATTAATTGTCAGTTGCAAGTAGGTGAAATTATTGCTTTACTGGGCCCTTCTGGCTCAGGTAAGTCCACGCTCATGCGCATGATTGCTGGATTAATTCCGCCTTCTAGTGGCAAGGTGTTGTATTACAATCGTCCTTTGGTGGGTTTAAATCCGGGGGTAGCGATCGTTTTTCAAAATTTTGCGCTCTACCCTTGGCTGACGGTTTTAGAAAATGTGGAATTGGGGTTAAAGGCAAAGGGAGAGCCAAAAGATACGCGCTTACAAAAAGCTTTGCGAATGATCGATGTGATTGGTTTAGATGGATTTGAAAATGCTTATCCCAAGGAATTATCAGGGGGAATGCGTCAGCGCGTTGGTTTTGCGAGAGCTTTAGCGGTTGAGCCTGAGCTATTGTGCATGGATGAGCCATTCTCAGCTTTAGATGTGCTAACCGCAGAAAACCTCCGCTTTGAATTACTTGATCTTTGGTTAGAGCGACGAATTCCGACGAAATCAATTTTAATCGTGACCCATGGGATTGAGGAAGCCGTGACCCTTGCCGATCGCGTCATCGTTTTAGGTCGAAATCCCGGTCGAATTCGGGCAGACTTACCGATCGCATTGCCGCATTATCGCGATCGCAAAAGTCCAGAATTTCAGGCTCTAGTTGACCAAGTTTATAAAATTCTGACCAATCCCGACTTGCCTGACGCACCGAGCCAAACCACTACTACTACCTCCACATTGGAGCCAAAAGTATCATCACAACCCAAGTATCAATCCTTGCCCCATGTGCGAATTGGTTCAATGGCAGGTTTGCTCGAATTACTGGAGGGGCGGCAAGAGAAGGATCTCTATCGCCTTGCTCAAGAGCTATTGTTGGAAGTTGATGACCTTTTGCCGATTGTTGATGCGAGTAAGTTAATGGAATTGGTGACAGTGACGGAGGGAGACATTCAACTATCGTCACTGGGTGAAAAGTTTATTAACTGCAATATTGACGAGCGTAAAGCCATTGTTCGCGACTTGTTACAGCAAAATATTCGCCTTGTGCAGCAGATCTTTCAGTTACTCCAAGCTAAGCGCAATCATCGAATATCTGAAGAGTTGGTTCTCGATATCTTAGAGAACTATTTCACTAGCAAAGAGGCACAGCGACAACTCAGAACTGCCATGGACTGGGGACGTTATGCGGAACTCTTTAGTTATGATGAGCCTTCGGGGGAAATCTTTATCGAAGAAACTACTTCTGAAACTGAAGACTTGGAATAGCTTTAAAATAGCTTTGTCTGTCAATCCAAATAATTTTTTAGAAGCCTTGCTCCGTAAGACTTCTAAAAAATTATTTGGAAATCCTCTTGTTGTAAATCTTAGATTGGATTGCTTATGTTTCAGCCAACTATTGATCCTAAATCAGAATTTCGCTCACGATGGAGTGTCGGGGATATTTTACTACCCTTAGCGATCGTGTCTTTGATTTTTATCATCGTGCAGACTGCTAGTAAATTTACAGGTACTTACGATAGTGAATATGTAATTAATCTGTCCCTTAGTTTTCTGCCTACCTATGCCTTGCAAACCTTAGTGAGAATGCTTGCCGCCTATGGATTATCACTAATCTTTAGTCTTATGTATGCTTATATTGCCTATCGTTCGACTACATGGTCAAAGGTTCTCATTCCCTTATTAGACATTTTGCAATCCATTCCTGTTCTCTCATTTCTTCCTGCGGTGGTGTTAGCTCTGGTGGGCTTATTTCCGGGGCAAAGATTGGGTATTGAAATGGCTTCGATATTGCTGATTTTTACGGGTATGACTTGGAATATGACCTTTAGCTTTTATCAATCGCTGAGCAGTATTCCTAAGGAACTAAAAGAAGCGAGTGAAGTGTATCGGCTCAGTGCTTGGCAACGTTTTTGGACTTTAGAACTTCCTTCAGGGGTGGTGGGATTGGTTTGGAATAGTGTCATGTCGGTGGCGGGTGGTTGGTTCTTTTTGATGCAGACTGAATCCTTTACGCTTTCTAAGCGTAATTTTACTTTGCCTGGTTTAGGTTCCTTTCTGAAAGCTGCCGCCGATCAAGGTGATAATGTGGCTATTCTTTGGGGAATTGTGGTTTTAATTAGCATTATTAGTATTATTGATTATTTTATTTGGCGACCACTGATTGCTTGGGCGGAAAAGTTTAAACATGAAACGGTAGAAGCAACCCAAGTTCCTGAATCAAGGGTGTTGGATTTTTTAAGGCGATCGCCAACCATGCGAATTATTAGCGAACGAGTATTTATGCCCATATCGGAAACCTTTAACCATGGTTTTAGTAATAAGGCTGAAAAATCATCGCTTAAACAGCCCAAACCTTCTAAATGGCTTGGTTTGGCAAACTGGGTACTGATGGGGGTAGCAGGATTTATCGTTTTAGGGGGAACTATCGAAGCAATTTTGTTGCTTAGTAAGATGCCTTTGAGTTCTTGGCGACAGGTGGCGATCGGGGCGTTTTTTACTTCCATTCGGGTGGCAGTGGTTCTGATTATTTCACTTTTGATTACCGTTCCCATTGGCGTAACGATTGGACGTAGCCCGAAATTAGCCCAAATCTTACAACCAATTGTTCAAATTGCCGCTTCAGTTCCAGCGACTGCGCTATTTCCAATTTTATTGCTGGGCTTAGCCAATATTGGTGGAGGCTTAGATATTGGAGCCGTAATTTTAATGACTTTAGGAAGTATGTGGTACATCCTGTTTAATGTGATTGCAGGCGCACAGGCTATTCCCTCTGAACTTTTTGAAGCGGCTAGGGTCTATAAACTTTCACCAGTAGAACGTTGGCGGACATTGATTTTGCCGGGAATATTTCCCTATTTAGTGACAGGGATTATTACGGCAGTTGGTGGGGCTTGGAATGCGAGTATTGCGGGAGAATATATTAAATTTCAAGGAAAGTTATTAACGGCGACAGGGCTAGGTTCAACGATTACACAGGCTTCAGATATTGGCGATTTTCCGCTTTTGTTAGCTTCAACTATTGTGATGTCGTTGTTAGTAGTAACAACGAATCGTTTGGTCTGGCGACCACTCTATCGTTTAGCGCAAGTGAAGTATCAATTATTGGTTTAGCTCTGCTACACATAAAATAGCGTATCTATTTTGTGGTTTTGTATAAATAAAGGCGGCACTTCGTGCCGCCTTTATTTATTGGGTTTGGATTCTTAACATAACTTAGCTTGACATTATATATAAGTACAAGGTTTAGCATGACGCTACTAAGTTTTGTGGAAATGCCGAATGAGTCACCTAGCTACCCGTCTACGCGAAGGTACACAAAAATCTCATACTGCCGCCGAGAATACTGCATTTATGAAATGCTTTCTTAAAGGCATTGTCGAGACTGTTCCTTTCAGAAAATTACTAGCAAATCTCTATTTTGTTTACAGTACGCTTGAGGAGGAACTAAAACGCCACTCTCAACACCCTATTGTAGGCAAAATATATTTTCCAGAGCTTAATCGCCAACAAAATTTAGAACAGGATTTAGAGTTCTATTATGGTGATAATTGGCGCTCTGAAATTGTTCCTCTGAAAGCAGGACAAGTTTATGTCGATCGCCTCAAGGAAATTTCTGATAGTCAGCCTGAATTACTGATTGCCCATTCCTATACCCGCTATTTGGGTGATCTATCAGGTGGTCAAGCCTTAAAGCATATTGTGCGTTCGGCTCTGGATTTACCTAGCGATCGCGGCACGACTTTTTATGAATTTGACCAATTTCCCACAGTGGAAGCAAAGCGGGACTTTAAAGAAAAATATCGCCAAGCTTTAGATTCACTTGAGGTGGATGAGGAAACGGTTGAGCGAATTGTGGAAGAGGCAAATTATGCTTTTACCCTCAATCGGAATGTGGTCGATGAGTTAGAAGCGGACGTTAGAGCCGTGCTTGATCCCCATGTATTTGAATTGCTGACTAAGCAAGATCGGGCAGGTAGCACTGAGCGCCATCATAGTCACGCAGCATAGAAATGATCAGAATAAACAGCACTTCGCGCTGTTTATTCTGAAATACTTATAGGAATTGAATGAATGACTACAACCACACAGACAGTTAAATTTGATATTAATCTTTTACATAAATACAATCAGCCCGTCCCCAGATATACCAGCTATCCCCCTGCAACAGAATTAAACGAGAACTTTCAACAAATCGATTTTCGAGGAGCGATCGCCGCAGGGAATCTCCAAAAAACGCCACTATCTCTCTATGCCCATATTCCCTTTTGTGATGCACCCTGTTATTTTTGCGGTTGCAATACTGTAATTAGCACTCGCAAGGAAATTGCCGAGCCTTATTTGGGTTATCTGATTCGCCATATTGAGCAGGTTTCGGCAACGGTAGATCGCGATCGCTTGGTTCAGCAAATGCATTGGGGTGGCGGTACACCTAATTATTTCTCCTTTGATCAAGTGGAGAGATTATGGCAAAGCTTTCAATTGCATTTTACCTTTGCAGTCGATGCGGAAGTTTCCATTGAAGTAAATCCGCGATCGCTAACTCAGGAATATTTACAAGGCTTAAGAAATCTCGGCTTTAATCGCATTAGTTTTGGTATTCAAGATTTTAATCCCAAGGTGCAAGAAGCGGTTAATCGGATTCAGCCTGAAGAGATGCTCTTTGAGGGAATGCGATGGATGCGTGAAGTGGGATTTGAAGGAGTGAATGTGGATTTAATCTATGGACTGCCCTATCAAACTCTAGAAACTTTCCGCGAAACCCTTGCTAAAACTATCGAGCTTGATCCCGATCGCATTGCCGTATTTAACTTTGCCTATGTGCCTTGGTTGAAGCCATTACAAAAGAAAAAGATTGATCCAGCGACTTTGCCTTCTCCAGAAGAGAAGTTGCAAATTATGGAAATGACCATCGAAACCTTAACTAAGCATGGCTATGTGTTTATCGGTATGGATCACTTCGCTAAGCCCAATGATGAATTGGCGATCGCTCAAAGTGAAGGCAAGTTACATCGCAATTTTCAAGGCTATACCACCAAGCCTGAATCTGATCTGATCGGTTTTGGCATGACTTCCATCAGTATGCTGCAAAATGTCTATACCCAAAACCTTAAAGGTTTACAGGACTTTTACAAGGCGATCGATGCAGGTGAGTTGCCAATCGAGCGCGGTGTCACGCTTAATGCCGATGATATTTTGCGCCGTTCGATCATTATGGAACTCATGTGTCAATTTGAGCTTTCTCAGGAAGAGATTGAATCTAAATATCATCTGACCTGTGATCGCGATTTTGGTAAATACTTTGAGCCAGAGCGCTTGAAATTGCGTCAATTAGAGGCTGATGGCTTGATTGAACTAGAACGCGATCGCATTGAAGTAACACCTGCGGGACGGTTATTAATTCGCAATATTGCCTCAGTGTTTGATAGCTATCTCACCAAAAATGACACAGGAAGATTCTCAAAATCAATTTAAATCTATGACCACCACTTTGACGAAACCGATCGCTGCTTGGCACACAGCTTATGAAACTGGGAATCTGGAGGTAGATACACAACATCAAGAACTTTTTGAAATTGTTAATTCTTTGCATGATGCAGTAATTACGAGCAGAGATTTTTCTGTACTCCAAGAGATTTTGAATTGCTTAACTAATCATACAGTTGAGCATTTTCATACAGAAGAAGCTTTGATGATGTCAGCAAATTATCCTGATTATGAGCGTCATAAACAAATTCATGATTATCTCATTGCCAAGGTAGTTAATCTCTTGCACAAATTTCGCGATCGCGAGGCATCTATCACCACTGATATTACCCAGTTTCTAACCGAATGGTTAACTCATCACATTAAGGGTGAAGACCAGAAAATGATTCAGTTTTTTCAAAATAAATAGATCCCCCGGCCCCTTAAAAAGGGGGGAGAATTTTCTTCTTCCCCTGTTTAAGGGGAATTGAAGGGAATCAAAAATCTTTAATTTTATAACAAATCTCAATATAACTAATTACTACGATGGTTTCTATTCAATCTCGCCCCGAACCCGAACTTCTCCGTGATGGCATCAAAGTTCCTGTTAAGGAAACTCTCTTAACGCCAAGGTTCTATACCACTGACTATGACAAGGTTGCGAAGATGGATACTTCTTTGCAGCAAGCAGAACTCGAAGCTGTGGTGGAAGAACTGCGTACTGACTACAACCGCAACCACTTCAAACGTGACAAGGAATTTGAGCAATCTTGGGAGCATATTGATCAAGAAACTCGCGCTGCTTTCATTGACTTTTTAGAGCGTTCTTGCACCTCCGAATTCTCAGGTTTTCTGCTATTTAAGGAATTATCCCGTCAACTTAAAGATCGCAATCCTTTGCTATCCGAAGCCTTTAACCTTATGGCAAGGGATGAAGCACGTCATGCAGGCTTTTTGAATAAAGCAATGAAGGATTTCCATCTGTCGCTAGATTTAGTCAATATGACTAAAAAACGTAGCTACACCTTCTTTAAACCAGAATGGGTAATTTATTCCGTTTATCTATCAGAAAAAATCGGTTACTGGCGCTATATTCTCGTGCATTATCATATGCAAAATCATCCTGAAAACCGCTTCTATCCTCTATTTAAATATTTTGAAAGCTGGTGTCAAGATGAAAATCGTCACGGTGATTTCTTTAAGGTACTATTGCGATCGCAGCCTGATCTTTGGGGTACATGGCAAGCTAAACTTTGGGCGCGTTTCTTTTTATTAACCGTATTTGCCACCCACACCATCACCGTATTTGAACGAGCCGATTTCTATAAATCTATTGGTTTAGATGCGCGTCAATACAATAAAGAAGTGGTGATCAATACCAATCACACCGCCATTAGTGCCTTTCCTACGGTACTAGATACCGATCATCCCGACTTTTTCCCTAGATTAGAGAAATGTGTGGACTACAATTTCAAGCTGACGACAATTAATGAAAGCGATCGCCCTCAGTTGATTAAGAACTTGCAAAAATTACCTTTGCTTGTAGCGATCGTCTGGCAATTGTTGTTGGTATATCTAATTAAACCCATTGATGCCGAAGTCCAGCGTGGTACTGTTCTATAAAATTGGCTAGGAAATCTCCAAATAAAAGTTGCAGCACTTCGCGCCGCTACTTTTATTTGGGGGGCTAGCTTTACATCATAGTCATGATTACGTTTCTTTGAATATTGGTATTGAGATCGGCTAAGGGGATAAAGCGATCGCAAGC
The DNA here is from genome assembly GCF_014696355.1 of Pseudanabaena sp. FACHB-1998. Taxonomy (GTDB): domain Bacteria; phylum Cyanobacteriota; class Cyanobacteriia; order Pseudanabaenales; family Pseudanabaenaceae; genus Pseudanabaena. Next base: position 54,852 of record NZ_JACJQA010000007.1, read on the forward strand.
TTCTATCTCTGAATAGTAGTTGTAACCTAACTCTTGCAATAATTCCTTGAGCTTGTCACCTGTTGCGCCCGAAGCCTTGAGGCTATTAGGATGTACTTCAATAATTAGATTAGGCTTGAGGGTTGTAATCATCGATTTTGCGCCCAAAAGAAAGGCACATTCACTACCTTCTACATCCAACTTGAGCAGGACTTTGCCTGTGAATTTTTGCCAATCTACTAAATCATCAAAACGCCTCAGGGGAACGATAAAAGTACGATATTGATGAGTTGCGGAATGTTCAGCAAATACGCCTGCGGAGCCAGAAGTACCAAGGGGAACGATCAGTTCTATTTCACCATCGGTACTACCAACGGCTAAGTTATGGAGTTGAAAATTACACAGCGCATTCGCTTTTAAAGATTGCTCTAAGGCTTTAGCTAGACGGGGTTGTGGCTCTACAGCAAGGACAAAACCACTGGCTCCCACTAATTTACTCGCCACGATTGCAAAGCTGCCATGATTTGCGCCCACATCTAAGAAAGTATCACCCTCAGATAATAGCGCTGACAACACCCGCGTATCCGTCTCTTGGCTGGCTAACTCATTGACCACCTGAAACATTCGCATATCAATGGGATCGAGAAATACTTGATAGCCCGCTAACTGCATCTGCACATAGCTTTCGGGGGACTGTTGATAGAAAATATTGGAGAGGAATCTAAATAGATTGCGCCCCCCATACAGATAATTTTTGCCTGTGATTTGGAAATAAGCTTGGCTATACCAACCGAAGATTCGATATAAAAAAGGTAATTGCTTACGCAGGGAGGGATCGGCGATCCATCCTAAAACTGAGCGATCGTATAACCAAGCGTCGGGCTGATCTAATTGGTTTGATTTTGTGCTATGAGAGTTGTGCGGCATAAAAAAGCGAATGAACGGCAAATAAAGGGCAATAGCTTGGGAATATCTATGGAAGCGATCGCAGTATTAGATAAAGTTTCTTATATTTATCCTAACTCTAAGGAGACCGTCTTACAGGATATTTCCTTAACGATCCATCAAGGGGAGTTTCTTGGCATCATTGGCGCGACTGGGGCAGGCAAAACTACCCTCTGCTTAGCCCTCACAGGGATTGTCCCCCAATTTTATGGCGGGCGCTTTTTTGGCAAAATTGCGATCGCGGGTTTAGATAGCCTTGATCATCCCGTCAGTGAGCTAGCCCGTCATGTGGGCATCGTCTTTGAAGATCCTGAAGTCCAAATTACGGCTACCTCCGTCGAAAATGAAATCGCCTTTGCCCTCGAAAATCTCTGCGTACCCCGTGAAGAAATCCTGCGACGGATTCCCAGCGTTTTAAAATCAGTGCGTCTAGAAGGTTTTGAGAAGAAGAATCCTCAAGATCTATCGGGTGGACAAAAACAACGCCTCGCGATCGCCGCCGCCCTTGCCCTTCAGCCTGATCTATTAATTCTGGATGAGCCTACCTCCCAACTCGATCCCATCGGCTCCCAAGAGGTTTTTGCCACCGTCCGCGAACTCAAAGAAAATTTAGGGGTGGCGATCGTCATGGTTTCCCATGCTGCCGAAGAAATGGCAGAATTTTGCGATCGCATCGCCTTACTGTCAGAGGGCAAATTGCTGGCGATTGGCACACCATCAGAAATCTATGGACAGGTGGATTTGTTACACCAAAATAAATTACGACCTCCCGAAGTTGCTCAAGCCTTTAGTCAAATCCAACAAAAAGGAATTGAGCTTGATCCAATTCCCGTGACCTTAGCCTCAGGATTGGCGGTTTTAGGGCAGTGGCGATCGCAAGGTCACAGGATCATATCGCCAAATCTTTCCAATTCCCCCAATTCTAGCGATCAACCTAAATTCTCTAAACCGCCAATTCTCTCTGTTAAAAATCTGCAACATACCTATGCCGATGGAATGGAAGCTATCAAAAATATTTCTCTAGATATCCAAGAAGGAGAATATGTTTTAATTGTCGGACAGAATGGCGCAGGTAAAAGTACCCTAGTTAAGCACTTTCTCAATCTCCTCAAGCCTACATCAGGACAAGTTTTCGTGGGCGATCGCGATACTTGCAAATTATCCGTGAGTGAACTCGCTCAATCCATCGGTTATCTCGCCCAAAATCCCGACAATCAAATATTTAATACCAGTGTCGAAAAGGAAGTATCCTTTGCGCTTCCTTTTTTGGGCTACGCTCCTGAAGCAGTTAAACAAGAGACGGCTCGCAGTTTACAAGCGATGGGACTCTGGGAAAATCGCCATGCCCATCCTCTCTCGCTTCCCAAAGGTGAACGCGGACGGATCGTGATTGCCGCCTTACTTGCCATGAATCCCGATATTATTATTTTTGATGAACCCACCACAGGACAAGACTATCAAGGCGCGTCTTCTATTTTAGAAGTGAGCCGTCAACTGCATCAAATGGGGAAGACGGTAATCGTAATTACCCACCATTTATACCTAATGCCTGACTACGCTGATCGCGCGATCGTCATGGGCAAAGGTACGATTTTGCTAGATGCGCCCCTGCGCCAAGCCTATCATCAAGTCGATTTGCTAGAGTCCACCTACCTCACACCTCCGCAATCGGTATTCCTATCACAATATTTAAGCAAAACTAGCGATCGCTCCTATCCACTCATCACACCCACAGAATTTGCCAGTTGCTTTGCGGCGCTATAGTACCAATGCTCCCAATGCATCGCCACTCGATGCTGATTAGTTTCCAAAGGCTCTCTATCATCAAATATTAAATCTGTGGGCGGCATGATTGTTACATTCCATTACCGATCGCGAAAAATGCTGACCAATATTTGGGATGTTTGAAATTTGCAGATTTGATTAGGGAAACTTGAGCCTTTTGGAGGGCTGCACTGGTGTTGATATCACCTTGGCGAAGTTCTTTATAGAAAGCGGTCATGAGACTTTGGGTTGCCTCATCATCTACAGACCAAAGAGAAGCGATCGCACTTTTAGCTCCTGCCTTCTGGACTTGATAGCCAAAGCCCAAAATCTCCACCCCACTGCCTAACTTCCCTACACCCGTTTGACAGGCGCTAAGGACTATCAGTTCAATGTTAGGAATTTGCCAATCGGTAATTTCGTTCAAACGAATTTTGTCACCATTGCCAAAAATGATGAAGGAATTATCGGGCGTACCGATATTAAACTCGGCATGGGTAGCGAAATGGAGGATATTGTAGTTTTTGAATTTCGATTCAGTGATTTGACGACTAAAATCACTTTCTAAGAGAGTGGTGGAGTTTTGGAAAGCATTGGCGATCGCTTGAACTTCTTTGATCGTAGCGGGTAGCCCCTGCTGACCAAACTTTTTCTCACCCGCTTTTCCACCAAAGGCTCCCGCTAAAATGCTAGGCTGAATTTTGGGCTTAGGCGAGAAGTCGCTAAGGCTGTAAGCAATGAGATTGCTAATGCGATATTTTTCGATGAGCCATTGCTTGCCATCATAGAGCGCCGCAAGGGGAACATAGCGCAGGATGCCATCGGGGGCATAGAGAATTGTCGTGGCTTTGGTTTGAGTGAGTTCGCTCTCAATCGGCTTAATTAAGAGATTGTAAAGAGAGATCGCATTTTCTTGGTAATCTTCAGAACCCGCATCAATGAGGTCGCCTTTAAAATTTGTCACTAGAGATTCTAGTTTGGCTTGCGATAGGTTAACGGCACGGCTAATGGGTAGAGCGTTGGGAGAGAAGAGAATGATCTCTAGGCGATCGCCTAAAATGAGAGGATAGAGTAAGACTGTGCTTTGAGGGATTTGGCGCAAATATTCAGGAACTTGATTTAGTTCTGCTTTAGGCAATTGTTGAATTTGACTCGCTAATTGACTGTTAAGGTCTTTGCTGTTCTCAAAGCTGATTTTTGAAAGTTGCGGAATCAGTGCTTTCTCCGCAGCTAAAACCCTAATTCCCTGTGCGGTGCGATCGCTACCCTTGATATTCTTGAGATAATCCTCTAGCTCTTGCACCTTGAGCAAGTCCAGTACTTGCAAAGCCTCCATAATTCGACCTTGCTTGAGTAATAAATCTGCGAGATTTTTATAACTATTGGCAATGGTTTCTAGATAGGTTGTTTGATCTTCCTTGCTGAGTCCACGAATGTCTTTACGAATTGATTCACGGACATTGATGGATTGCTTATAAAAGAGAATAGCTAATTCAGGTTGATTGAGTCTAGAGAGTGTGGAACCCAGTTGACTAAAGGAAAGGCTTTCCTTCTCGCGATCGCCATTTTGTTTAAAAATGGATAGGGTTTGCTGAAAGAAATTATAGGCTTGGTCATACTGCTGGAGCTTACTATAGGCGTTGCCCAAATTGCCAAGCACCAAGCCTTCACCATTGCGATCGCCTGTGGTGCGATTGATGGCTAGTGCTTGTTGATAAAATTCAATCGCTTTGGGAAGTTGCCCTGAATTACTATAGATAATTCCTAAATTATTCAATGATGTCGCTTCACCACCAAGATAGCTAAGCTGTTTAGAAATTGCTAAAGACTGTTGGTGCGTCTCAATGGCTTTGGGATAGTTGCCAATGCTGCTATAAGCACTCCCCAGATTATTCAGGGATTTGCCCAACCCTTCGCGATCGCCAATTTTTTTGAATAGCTCAATTGATTGCAGATTAAATTCAATAGCCTTGGGGAGATTGCCCAAATAGTCGTAAGTATTGGCTAAATTCCCTAACAATTTTGCTTCACTTTGCAGATCGCCATCCTGTCTTTTTAAAACTAGCGCCTGTTGATAAAAGTCAATGGCTTTCTGGTACTGGGCTAAACTGTTATAGCCATTACCAATACCGATTAAAGAGTTCCCTAACCCATTGCTATCTCCCAGCTTTTTGGCAAGTGCTAGAGAACTTTGATAAGAAGCAATTGCTTTTTTATAATCTCCCACAATGACTTGAGCCGTTCCCAAATCATTGAGTAAATTCTTCTGAGATTCCACATCTTGCGTTTGTCTAGCGATCGCCAAAGCTTCGGTATAGGCATTAATTGATTGGGAATACTGCCCTAAACTGCGATAGACATCACCAAGATCCTTAAGGGAATAACTTTGATTTTCAAGATTCCCCATCTGTTTGAAAATCGCTAACGCCTGTTGATAGGCGGTGGCGGCTTTTTGATATTGCCCAAAGCGTTGATAGGCTGTACCAAGGTTGCCTAGATTAAGACTCTCGCTATTGCGATCGCCGATTTGTTGATAGGCGGTTACCGCTTTCTGAAAGAAGTCCGCCGCCTGTTGATGCTGCTTTAGATTTAGATAGCCATTCCCTAAATTGCTAAGTGAAGTTGCTTCCCCCTTGCGATCGCCAATCTGTTGTCTAATGGTTAAAGACTGCTGAAAAAAACTAATTGCTTGATCGTATTGTCTTAGGCTGTTATAGACAGCGCCAATATTACTGAGGGAAGTAGCTTCGCCTTTGCGATCACCAATTTGCTTATTGATGGTTAAGGATTGTTGATAAAAGGCTAATGCTTTTGGATATTGTTTCTGTCGGAAATAGGTTAACCCAATATTATTTAGAACTACTGATTCAGCGCTACGATCTTTAAGCTCTTGATAAATCTGTAAAGCTTGCTCATAGGTTTTGACTGCTTCATCATAGCGACTACCGCGCAGCAATTGACTTGCATATTGGACTAATTGATCGGCTTGCTCTTGGCGGTTGGGGGGACTCTGGGCTAAGGTGCGATCAGCGATCGCCATTTGGATCGCCATTTGCACAGGCAACCCTAAAACCAACGTTAAAACTGCCATGCTCAAAATTTTACGCATTGATTCCCTCTTTTTGTGCTTTTTACTTTAATTAGAACTTATGCATCAAATAGATAGAAATAATGGGCTTTGCCCATTATTTCTATCTATTTGGTTTTATTCAATTCCGCTTCAATGCGACCAATTCGTACAGCATAATTCTCAATCCCACGACCGCGCCGATCTCTTCGTCCTGCGGCATGAAGTCCCACAATCTGATAGACCCCATCAATTTTGCTGATCAAGGCGGAACCTGAAGCCCCAGGATTAGTGTCGCAGTCATGTACTAACATTCCTTCCTTTTCGCCTAGGACGCTACATTTTAAATGTACGCCTGCGGTGTAGCCCCGCCCCGCCCCCAGTTCGCCATAGACTTTGGGATCAGGATAATCTCCCGAATAACCTGCTACTGAGAGTCTGTTTTTATACCGTTGCAATACGGCAATGGGAACCGTGCGCCATCTCAAAAAACCATACTTATCACCTAAGGGTTTATTGATTTGCAAAATCGCCCAATCATCGGCGGATCTGATATCAGGTTTATTTGTCCCTGCTAAAACATTGTTGACTACTGCCACATCGTTTTTTGTGCGAACTCGTCCATTGATCAAATTGGGTAAGAAGAACATTTTGGTAAATAGACGATCCTTCTCGTAGACACAATGGGCATTGGTCAGTACCAGCGATCGCCCAATCAATGTACCTGTGCAGGAATATTCCTTTCCTGCCTTGCTGATCATCACGATTTTGCCGACTGTAGACCAAGGATATTCACGGCTAATGAGTGGTAAGCGCTGATCTTCGCCGATGATGGCGCGATTGCTGCCCATTGGCGACTCGGATTCTCGTAATTTGCTAGGCACAAAGCCATCGGGATTGGCGTTAAGTTCTTTGAAGCTATCAATCTGAGTTGGGGCGATCGCCTCCTTGGGCAGTAATTCCGATAGGTTTTGGGCATTAACTCTATGGGGTGCGGTGAGATATTCTAACCCTGCGATCGCGATACCAAAACTAAAACTAAACCAATTTTGCCAAGTTCTAACTTTCATAGACTCAAAGGTTACCTGTTTAAAGTCACGTTTTTATCAGTATAATTTAACTTACGAAAAACTTTTTTAGGTTTCAATTTTTGCAACAATTCCACAGGGCTATAACCCATTACCGATCGCAAAGAATGCTGACTAGTAATTAGGAGAATGGCGAATTTTAATTTACAAGCAACTTTAAATCCTCTAGGATCGGGCTACTGCAATTACAAAATCTTATGACTGGATTAGAACCATTTATTCCACTTCTTGGTGGAATCATGCTCGATGTGCTTAAAGACAGTGGTAAGAAAGAAGGTGAAGGTTTAATTGCTCGTTGGATGAATCGAGATGTGGGTAAGGATGTGCAGGATGTCGTATTTAAAGCGGCGGGTAAGTATATCGAGAACTATACTGAACGTCATGGGGTACTCAAGGTATTGGGAATGCGTGAGCCTGTCAAACTGGATGAGGTATTTACGACAGTTCAATTATTGGGAGAGGATGAGGTTCAGCAGTTTGCAACTATTGATGATTTGGAGAAGCTTTACCGTGAAGCTGGTCAAAGATTGCTGCGGTATCGTTCTAAGGAAAGGCAAGATGGGATTGCTTTTGCTAGTCAAAAGCAATTTCTGATGGTGTTGGGCGCACCGGGGGCAGGGAAGTCTACTTTTCTTCGCAAAATTGGTTTGGAATCTTTTAAAGGAAAAAAGGGCAACTTTAAGCATCAAGCCATTCCAGTTTTGCTAGAGCTAAAGAAATTTACTGAGAGCAAAATCGATCTCAAGGCGCTAATCGAGGCAGAGTTTACTACCTGTGGATTTCCTAAGCCCAAGCAATTTACGGAAAGTGCTTTAGATCAGGGAAAATTGCTGATTTTGCTAGATGGTCTAGATGAAGTACCTTCGGCAAATGTCAACTCCGTTATTGATGCAATTCAAGACTTTGTAGATCGCTACGACAAAAATCGCTACATTGCCTCCTGTCGCACGGCTGCCTATCGATACAATTTCAAACGTTTTAGTGATGTGATTTTGTCGGAGTTTGATGATGAACAGATTCAGCAGTTTATCAATAACTGGTTTCGCTCCGAAGAAGACAAACAGGCGGGAACGGCGGCGCTTTGTTGGGAATTGCTAAAACGTGCTGAAAACAAACCTGCAAAAGAACTTGCCCATAGTCCGATTTTGCTAACTTTTCTCTGCTTGACCTATGACAAGTCACAAACCTTTGCAAATAATCGCAGTGGGCTATACAAGAAGGCTTTACGGATTCTCTTGGAGGAATGGGCTGCCGAAAAGCGGATTATGCGACAGGCGATCTATGAGGGTTTGAGTGTAGAGCTAGAGGAAGTTCTGCTCTCAAAAATTGCCTGTGAGGGATTTGAGGCGGATCGCTTGTTTATTCCTCAGACCCAATTAGTTGAGCGAATTAAGGAGTTTCTATCAAGTAATCTGAATGCGCCTAAACAACTGAGTGGCGAACAAGTTTTAGAGGCGATCGCCATTCAGCAAGGCATTTTAGTAGAAAGGGTTGAGGATGTATATTCTTTCTCACATCTGACTTTGCAGGAATATCTGACGGCAAGATATATCTACGCTCATGGTCAAATTTCGCAGATGGTAGAGAAATATTTGATTGATGATCGATGGAGAGAAGTATTTCTATTGACTTCTGGGCTGATGGTAGAGAGAGGATCGGATGAACTGCTTCTAGAGATGCACAAAGTAGCAAAACACTATGCACGTCATCCCAAGGTGAAAGCATTACTGCAATGGGCAGATCAAGTTACGGCAGGGTCATCAGGTAATTTTAAACCTGCGGCTAAACGTGCGGTCGCGATTGGCATCAGCAGAGCTAAAGTTTACTTTGTCACCGATAATTTCCGTACTAGTATATCTAGTTCTGTAGGTCATGCTATAGCCAGTTTTATCAACATAGACTTTACTAGAGCCAGTCTTCTCAACTTCGATGTCAATCTAATAAGCAGAGACAGCGTCACTAATATAGAGAATGACAGAGACAGTTATATCAAAATCAGTATTATCAACTTTATCAACATCAACCCCATCAACGATATTATCAACAACATCGATATCAATATTGTCAGTAATATCAACTTAACCAGCATCATCGATCTTAGATTAGAAAAATCAGGCATCTTTACAGATCTAAAATTGTCAAAACTTACAAATCAATTGCAAGATCTTCAATCTGCTGTTCTATATAGATCAGACATCACTCGAATTAAAAAAGTATCTGAACTATTTATATGTGCTTATATGGAAGTCTTTCATTTGACTGAAGAGCTTATTGATTACAGCAGCGAAGAATCTAAAGCCCTAAACAATTACCTCCGTAGCATAGACCTACTCCTCAAATGCAAGCAAGAAGCAGCTAGACTCTCCCCTGCAACGTGGGATGCGATTGAAGCAGACCTCTTGTTACCACCAGATGATTAAGAAACGGACAGATCCCCGACTTTTTTTGTAACCTTACAAATCCCCTTTGATAGAGTAGAAAAAGTCGGGGATCTCAACCTCAATTTAAACTGTAGGGGCGCAGCATTACCGCCATCATTTACGCTTATCACCGCGATCTCTAAACGGTAATGCGATCGCCCAAACCTCACAACGCAGCCACAATTTATCGGCGAGAGCAAAGAGGGTTAAGCATTTGCGGATCGAGATTTTTTGTGAGGAGTTTAGAGATTGTGGCGCAAATGCTTTACCCCTACAGGTTATTGGTGCTGTTGATGCAATCTCATGCAATTGTCTCTACCCCCGAATAATTCAAAATCTTTGTATCCGCAGTAACCAACGGACATCCTAAAACCTTAGCCGTTGCAGTGATAATCTGATCTGAAGGATCGCGATGAAAACCGACTAACTGAGTTGAAGCAATGGCAATCTGCGGCGTGAGATCTAATAATTGAATCGCTGGGTAAGACAGAGCCTTTTCAAACCATTCCTCAAGTTCGCAGGGAAGAGTCAAGCGATTATACTCAACCAACTTGGCAATCTCCCAACAAGATATGATACTAACCCCGATCGCTAAAGACTCTTGACTCTGAATAGTCGCCGCAGCAGTTTGACTAAGCTTGGAGTCTCCATGTACCCACCAGATCCAAATATGCGTATCTAACACAATCATCCCAGCACATCCCAATCAGAAATTGCCACAGGTTCTAAGGGATCGATATACTCAATTGGTAGACCACGCAATGAATAAATTTTACTTTGAGAAGATGTACGATCAGCTAAGCCAAAAACCTGTAATAGCTTGAGTACCTTTTCCAATTCATTCTCAGACATCAAATCAAGTTTATTAATTAGTAGTTCTTTCACAGACATTTAGTACTTACCTCACTATTCAACCTATTGCAAAATTCTTCTCGCTCATCTTCAGTTAACAAATCCCAATCCAACCCCCGATCGCTAGCTGCACGCCTTGCTCCAGCCTGTCCAATATTAGATAACTCAATCCAGCGATCGCAACGCTTTTTAATTAATAGCTTATATAACCGTAATTGCTTCTCATTAGAAAGCTGATTTACGAGTTCTATTACTTGCTCATCATCAAGCTGTAAAACAACCATTTTTTCTGAGGATTTGATAATGCTGATTCTATATCAGCATTATATCATTTCATTTACAGTCAATCTATTTCTGCAAGAAACCACAAAATCATTGTAGGGGCGCAGCATTATTCCCACCATTTACGCATATCACCGCGATCGCCAAACGGTAATGCGATCGCTCACCCCCCCCCAACGCAGCCACTAAAAACTTAGCCACTCAAAGATCTGGGAAACCGTTAAACTTAAATCAATTCCACTGAGGACAGGTACAGTTTGAGAACCTTCCAAAATTTGAATACGATGCTCAGGTAACACTAACAAAATATTTTCATCTTCAGGATCGAGCAACCAACCTAACTCTGTACCATGGTCTACACAATGCAACAAATTAGCTATCACTTTATTTTGTCTCTGATCGGGAGAAAGTATCGCGATCGCCCAATCAGGATATATTTCAAAACGGTTAGACACTCGTCCTGATGATTTGCGAGGAATTCTCTCCCAACGAAATACAGAAATATCAGGAACGATTGAGGCTCCTCCAAAAGTACAGCGTAATTCCGAAAAAGCATAGGCAATCTTTGGAGTTTCCACAACTTGGTTGATGTTTGTACATAACTTAACTTGTAACCGACTGTGTTCTCCTTGCGGCACAACTTTTTGAGTGACTTGTCCGTTAATAAATTCTGAGGCGGGTTTGGTTTCAGGTATTTCTAGAAATGTTTCTAAGCTATGGGGGGGTACTGCGGTGATGACCATATATTTTTTCCTTTACCTTTTTACTTTTCAACCACACTTCCAAATTCCCCTACCTTCTCAAAATCCAACTCCGCTTCCTCCAACTGCTCCTCCTCCAACTTCCTTCTTGTCTTACCATTTCCGCTATATCCGCTTTAATTCAAACTATTGCGCCACTTCGCTAACTGCGCCTTTGTTTTGCTATCAATGCGATTGCCTAACAGATTATTGGTATTGGCTTTAGTATTTCTTTGGCGACTTTGTACCGATCGCATAGTAGCTTCAACTTCCTGTTCCAAGGCGGTTGCCGATAGCCACTCCGCCCCAAAGCCAACGGCGGTTAATTGCTGGGCGCGATCGGAAGTAACCACAATAATTCGTTTTAAATGTCTGAGGGGATCGCGTCGGTAGTTGCCACATTGACGCTCAATGTAAGTATCCGCAGTCTCATTATGATTAGTGAAATATAATTTCAGGTTTTTGGTGATTTTTTCGGATTTAGCAGGAGTAGCCTGCACATAGGCATCAAAAACTAGCGTAGTTTTATAACCGTGATAAGCGCTAAAGTTCACCATTGTCTCTGTTAATTGCGATCGCGCGATTTCAAACCCTTGCAGATCTCGTATCTCCTGCAAGTGTCGCCACAACCCAATCACGTTATAGCCGTCCACCAACATAACGGGTGGATGTTCCGCCGACATAATGGTAGACCACTAAATAAAACTACTGCCTTTAATTCTGACACTAGACTTTACAAATGTTGCGTTTCTTTTCGTGAAAGTCCATAAATAATTAGTAGAGCGATGCTTTGCATCGCTCTACTAATTATTTTGTGAGAGCAGTAGTCAAAACTCAAACCAAAAAATGTGGCGTACGTCTAGCCTGTGCGCCATATTTTTTTTAGTACAAATATCTAAATTCTACTATTAGCAACATAATCACCTAAATTTTAGTATAGATTAAACACCTCAAACTAAGGTGCTTAGTGTCATAATGAGGCAGACATTAAATGAACTTAACCTCGAACGGCAATGGCACCGAAAAATTCCTCTGCGGCAGCAAATAGCCAAGTTGATAAGACTACTCCGATCGCCCAATCGGCAAAAGCCCAAGTCTCAAAATCCAGCATCAGCCCTGAAAAGAAGAAGGCTCTGGATGCAATCATGCAAAAAATCGAGAAAGACCACGGCAAAGGCTCGATTATGCGTCTGGGCGATGCTACAAGTATGCGTGTCGAAACTGTCCCTAGTGGTGCATTACCTCTCGACCTCGCCCTAGGTGGCGGTTTGCCAAAAGGACGGGTTATCGAAGTATATGGCCCCGAAAGTTCAGGTAAAACCACCCTTGTACTTCACGCGATCGCTGAAGTGCAGAAACGTGGCGGTGTGGCAGCCTTTGTCGATGCAGAACATGCCCTTGACCCCACCTATGCGGCTAATGTCGGTGTAGATATTGATAACTTGCTAATTTCGCAGCCCGACTCAGGGGAAATGGCTTTAGAAATTGTCGATAACCTCGTGCGATCAATGGCAGTAGATATTATTGCGATCGACTCTGTGGCAGCTCTTGTACCTCGCGCCGAAATCGAAGGCGAAATGGGCGCATCCCACGTTGGTTTACAAGCTCGCTTGATGAGTCAAGCTCTCCGCAAAATTACCGCCAATGTCGGCAGATCTAACTGCATCGTCATTTTCCTAAACCAACTTCGCCAAAAAATCGGCGTATCCTACGGTAGCCCTGAAACCACAACGGGCGGGACAGCTCTCAAGTTTTACGCCTCAGTGCGTCTAGATATCCGCCGCATTCAAACCTTGAAAAAAGGCACAGAGGAATTTGGAATTCGCGCTAAGGTCAAGGTTGCCAAAAATAAAGTTGCCCCACCCTTTCGCATTGCCGAATTTGACATTATTTTTGGTAAGGGCATTTCTACCCTTGGCTGTTTAGTCGATCTCGCCGAAGAGATGAGCATTATTGTCCGCAAAGGTGCGTGGTATAGCTACCAAGGCGACAATATTGGACAAGGTCGCGATAACACCATCAAATATATGGAAGATAAGCCAGAGTTTGCCCAAGATGTCGAGCGTCAAGTTCGTGAGAAATTATCCGCAGGGGCTGTAGTGTCAGCAACTAAGGTGGCTCCCGAAGAGATTGAGCCAGAGGATGACGATACTCCACCCGAGGATTTTTAATCTCTAAGTAAAGAAGGGCAGCACTTAGTGCTGCCCTTCTTTACTTAGCCAAAAACCTTTTGCTTCCAAGCGCTAATCGTATCAGTTAGCTCTTTGCGAGTAGTGGCAAGCAAGAGATAGCGATAGATAAACCAGAGCGAATACACAAAGCCCACCAATTCAAAAATACTAGGTAGTAAAGGCAGGTGGTTGAGAAAATCTAAAAGTGCTGAAACTGCAATCAATACAGGAATCGTAGCAATTACCGCAATAGCGATCGTCAGGTTGTCCTTTTTGCCTTCCCCAAAGTATTGATCCCATAATTGATTGATTTGCTTCCAAATATCTTCTGGGAGTTGGGGTGTAGCTATTTCGGATGTGGGGACTGTGCTTGATGGAGTTGGCTCGACAACTACTGGCTTTGGCGCTTCGACAACAGCAACTTTAGCGACACTGGGTTTCGCTGTCACAACTTCTACGGCTTCGACTAGATTCTCTGCCGTTGCTTCAACGGTAGTTTCGTTTGGTTCCATGATTTCTAAGATTAAGTATTTATAACTATTACTGTGAAATTTTAACAATATTTGTATCGTATTGTTATTTCTATAGCTTTAGCCGCCTGTCTTCCCAGTGAATAATTAAGGGTGCGCGGCTCTGCCGCGCACCCTTAATTATTCACTCGAAAAGGAGTAGCTTTTTGAGAAAACTTGATCGATTAAACTTTTTTTAAAGAACGCTCAAATTGATTACGATTTTCAAATACTTCAAATAGACTTTTCATAGAAGTAGCTTCTAGCAAGAAGTCAATATATTCGCTGATCGAGCAAATAGCAAACTTACAACCGATCGCCCGCGAACTTCTAAGAGCAAATACCAAAGCCCCTAACCCTGAACTATCCATGCGCTTTAGATGTTGGAGATCAATTAAGAGAACATCAGGCTTGCCGTCTAAAACGTTGCTTGCTTGCTGACGAAAATAATTAGTGCTGGTTGCGTCAAGATGACCCGTTGGTTGCATTACTTCAATACGCATGGCTTTTGTTCCTCCTTTCTCGCGGTTAGAGACGCGATAAATTTTTAAACTGACTTAAATAGATGTTTGAGAAAATTAATGAATGCCTGAATAATTCTTTAAAATATCTAAATGAGTAGACATAGAAGAAAACAGCCTTGGAGAAAGTGATTTGCTTTATCTAAGCTAATGTTTTAGGTAAATAAATCCTATAACTCATTTAATAGCCATATGTTACTGCTTTAGCCTAAGGATTTTTTAACCAAAAGTTATGCAAAGGTTATTTAAGAAGTTATCAATATGTCGTTTGACTATAGCAATGTAAGTTTTGCTTAGGACATAAAACCCAAAAAGCGAGTTGCGGCGCGAAGCGCCGCAACTTGCTTTTTGGGTTTTGGTTTGTACTGGCTAACTCTTGCATTGCTATAGCTGTTTATGGGGACAGAAATATTTTCAAGAAAAAAGTCGATACTGAGTATCGACTTTTTTCTTGAAAATATTATCTTTTGGAAACTGAAAGCCGATCGCTTAAATACCATCGCCAAGGCAAATCGACTCCTTGAGTAATGCCGATTCTGGTGGTTTGGATAATAGGCTCGTTGAAATTGGGCGATCGCGCTTCTAGCCACAAATCAAAATCTGGATGCAAAGTAACGCCATCAAGTTGACGATCAATTTTGAATAACCGACAAAGTTTTCCTGGTCCCGCCCCAGCCCGATTCATTTTTTCCTTGGGATTGCTCCAACTGGGTAGGCGATCGCATTCAATGGCTCTAATTAAGACTGCACTACAAAAATCTTCGCGATCGGTCACAATATTGACGCAGTGATATATCCCATAAATTAAATACACATAAGCCGTGCAGGGCGCACCAAAAATTGCGGCATTGCGCTGTGTCTTGCGTCGATAACCATGACAGGCGGGATCGCTAGCATCATAGGCTTCGGTCTCCACAATTACCCCCCGATAGGTCACCCCCTCAATGCGTCGGACTAAAGTGCATCCTAATAAATCAGGAGCAACGGCTGAGGCAGGACGCTCAAAAAAAGATTTTTCTAGCAGCATAAAAAGTCAACATCCAAAAGCCGTAAAGCGGCTTTTGGGTCACAAAGGACAATTTACCCAACTACTCAGCCCATCCAGCCAAAACTCTTTTTTCCAGATGGGAGCCTCAGTTTTTAGGGTATCGATCGCATAGCGGCAGGCTTCAAAGGCTTCGGCACGATGGGGCGAACCGACGGCAACTAAAACACTAATTTCACCAATTTTGAGTTTGCCTAAGCGGTGATGAATTACAACCTCCGTAATATCGAGAAACTGGTGATGGCAGCGATCGCTAATGTCTTGAAATACTTGCAAAGCCATTGATTCATAGGCTTGATAATCTAAATAATCAACCGCCCTTCCCCCAGTTTGGTTGCGTACCATCCCACTCATTAACACGATCGCGCCATTCCGAGCTTGATCGGCGATCGCATAAGCCGCCGCCACATCTAAAACCTCATGGGTTAGCCAAAAATTTTCTGCCATAGCTGCTTTTGCTGGGTTAACTCAAAATTTAACAAAGGGGTTGCAACGCAACCCTTTTGTTAAATTTTGAAAATTAATCTTCATGTTCTTCAAATTGATCGACCAATTCTTTGTTCGGGGGGCCAAATGCCACGTATATCGCATAAGCCGTCAAACAGATCACACATACGGCAATAGTCACCGCGATCGAAGTTGCATTTTCCATGGATTGAATCAATGATTTGAGTTATTGTTACAATTATACTATTTCGTAACAATCCTTTTAAGAAGACTACTTTATGTCACAACGTACTTGGCTTGGCGATATTCTCAGACCCTTGAATGCAGAATATGGTAAGGTTTCTCGCGGTTGGGGAACCACCCCTCTGATGGCAGTATTCATGGGCTTGTTCCTTGTGTTTCTGGTCATCATCCTCCAGCTATACAACTCCTCTTTGATTCTTGAAGGTGTCAACCTTAAATGGGGCGGCTAATTTTTAGCTGTTTCCCGTCTTACTCAAAGGCACGCAAAGCGTGCCTTTGATGTATCAAGGAGATGTATTTGACATAGCCTGACGATGTAAGTTAAATATCTAGCAATTTTGAGGTTATCTCCAATGAATATTTTCGGTATTGGCTTACCCGAGATGATTTTAATCATGCTGGTGGCTCTATTAATTTTTGGTCCCAAAAAACTACCCGAAATTGGACGAAGCATGGGCAAGGCAATTAAAGGCTTTCAAGAGGCTTCCCGTGAGTTTGAATCAGAGTTTAAACGTGAAGCCGATCGCCTAGAGCAAACTGTGAGCGCCCCCGCCGCTACCACTGCCGAAGTCAAAGCCACATCTTCAGAAGAACTTAAGGAAGCCACAAACGCTGCGGATGCTTGATAATCAATCAATTTCTCTAATCGTCGGACTAGGTAACCCTGGTCCTGAATATGAACGAACTCGCCACAATATTGGATTTATGGCGATTGATCGCTTAGCCTCAGACTGGAGTATCTCTCTGGGCAAAGAAAAGCGATTTTATGGAATTTTTGGTGAAGGTCGATTGTCGAGCCGATTAGCTAGTAGTGGTAAAATTCGGCTCCTCAAGCCCACGACCTATATGAATGTGTCAGGTCAATCAGTGCGAGCCTGTGCCGATTGGTTTAAATGTAACCCCGAAAATATTTTGGTGATCTATGACGACATGGACTTACCCCTCGGTAAATTACGTTTACGTCCTTCAGGTTCGGCTGGCGGACATAATGGCATGAAGTCGATTATTTCCCATCTGGGTAACCAAAACTTTCCTCGATTGCGTCTTGGTATTGGTCGTGGCGAGAATAGATCTAATCAAAGCACCGCAGCGATCGCTACTAAAGCCAACCAAAATGTTGCTAACTATGTCTTAGGTGGTTTTACTGCATCTGAGAATAAAATCGTCAACGAAGTCCTCGAAATAACCACATCCGCAGTAACGAGTATTTTAGCGGATGGATTAGCAAAGGCGATGAGCTTATATAACAGTCTTAGCGTTGATACCCCTACAAGCTAGCTTTCTATCTACCTTGAAGCATCAAGCGTGATGTATCCAAATGCTTTTGGAGCTAGTAAGGGGTATGATAAGACGGACTTTCAGGCATTTTGAACAATTTTTGTATAAAGTCGCTGGGACATGCAATTGAGATTTCATCTTAGAGAGAGGAGACAGTAATTTATGAAAGCCATGATTTTAGCGGCGGGTAAGGGTACTAGAATCCGCCCTATCACGAATATCATGCCTAAGCCCATGATTCCAATTATGCAAAAACCTGTGATGGAATTCCTCGTAGAATTGCTCAGGCAACATGGCTTTGATCGCATCATGGTTAATGTGAGCCATTTGTCTGAAGAAATCGAAAACTATTTCCGAGACGGTCAAAAATTTGGCGTACAAATGGCATATTCCTTTGAGGGGACAATCATTGATGGAAAGCTTCAAGGTAGCGCTCTTGGCTCTGCGGGTGGGCTAAAAAAAATTCAAGATTTTTCCCCCTTCTTTGACGACACCTTTGTCGTGCTTTGTGGTGATGCGCTTATTGATCTCGACCTCACCTATGCCGTTAACTGGCATCGTCAAAAAAAGTCCCTAGCTACAATTATTACCAAGACTGTTCCTAAAGATCAGGTGTCTAGTTACGGGGTTGTAGTCACCGATACGGACGGTCGCATTAAGCAGTTTCAAGAAAAGCCAAGTGTTGAAGATGCCTTAAGCAATACGATTAATACTGGTATTTATATTTTTGAGCCAGAGATCCTTGATTATGTGCCTTCAGGTGTGGAGTTTGACTTGGGTAGCGACTTATTCCCCAAGTTAGTTGCCGCCGATCTCCCATTTCATGCCATCTCTATGGATTTTCAATGGGTAGATATCGGGAAAGTTCCTGACTATTGGCAAGCTATTCAAGATGTTTTGTCGGACAAAATTAAAAATGTGAAAATTCCTGGGCATGAAGTACGTCCAGGAATTTTCACAGGTTTAAATGTGTCAGTTAATTGGGACAAAGTCGATATTCAAGGTCCCGTTTATATTGGGGGAATGACCCAAATTGAGGATGGGGCGACGATTATTGGCCCTACGATGATTGGACCTAATTGCCATGTTTGTAGTGGCGCGAGTGTGGAGCGCAGTGTAATTTTCGAGTATTCTCGTCTATCGGATGTGCGCCTAGTCGATAAGCTGGTATTCGGTCGCTACTGCGTAGACAAAACTGGCGCAACGATCGATCTACAAGCGGCGGCTTTAGATTGGCTGATCACGGATGCTAGACATCAGCAACAATCACAGTCTCCCCTAGAGTTAGCAAAAGCTTCTGTCTAGAAATACAAAAAATTGAGGTCCAAGCACCTCAATTTTTTGTATTTCTAGCTCTACTGATTTTTATAGCTGTATTCACTTAAGTCAAAACAAAAACAGAAAATGGCGTAGCCATTTTCTGTTTTTGTTTTAGGGTTTGCGAAGGCTGAGAAATTGATCGATTCCTCTGGCGATCGCCTCAGCCATTTGTTTTTGATAATTAGGATTACTAAGATTTGCCGCTTCCCTAGGATTAGTCACAAATCCAGTCTCCACCAAAATAGCAGGCATCGAAGTTTTGGCTATCACATAAAAACCTGCGGCTCTCACGCTGCGATCGCTAGCGCCAGTGTTATTAATAACTTGAGAATGGACATAGCTCGCCAGTTCTCTACCCGATGTAGATCCACGAGCATAATAAGTTTCAACCCCATTAACGGCGCTATTGAGAGAAGCTAAGGAATTAGCATGAATACTCACAAAAATATCTGCTTTTACCCTTTCGGCTAGTCCCACACGCGGTTCTAGATCGATTTCTACATCATTAGTGCGCGTGTAATAAACGGTATAACCCATGCTTTGTAAAGTCTGCCCCAAGGTTAAGCTCATGGGCAGAACAATGTCTTTTTCTTGAACCCCATTAGCAACTGCCCCGGGGTCGCGTCCGCCATGACCCGCATCAACTAAAACTACCCCTCGGCGGCGATCGCCATTATTCGGTGGGGATGGGATGGAATTATTCTGGGGTAAAGGTGGGGGACTAGTTTGAGAAGTGGGCTTGGGGGGTGGTAAAACGCTATTAAGGGAAACTTGTAGTTTGATTTGCTTATTACTTAGGCGCTGACTCTCCCGTATTTGCCAACCCGCGATCGTTTTGATGCCAATTTCTAACGAAGATCCAACTTGTACTAGCCGAATTCTTTCAATCGGACTATTGATCGCCAACGTCGGGCGCTGAAAATTTACGGCAATTTTGGTGTTGCTGATGGTCACTTTATAAAGACCAGAAATGCGATCAAAATTAGTTTGGTAAGCTATGGGCTGGTTAGCATCAATTAATAATTGCCCCGTACTGCTAAAGCTCAACCCTGTAACTTCTGCAGAATTGCTGTTGGTAGGTGCGGGGATGATGGGGCGAGGGCTGTTACTCGGTTCAATGGGGATGGCTTGCGTAAGGCGATCGCTTGGTAAGCCTTTGCTTTTAACTGAATTAGTTTTTAATGGAGATGCCGTATATGTTTGTGGCAATTGAGATGGTGAGTCATGAGCCTCAATACTAGAGCTGAATATGCTTCCTATATAGCTACTAGCAATGCTAATAAAAACTCCAACTGCTAGTTGTCGATATCGCAAAATATTTCTCCCAATGGCATAAAAATCCGCAGATTGAGCTATTTAATTGAGCTATTTAACAGCTAGATTGTTGCTCTCCAGCGATCGCTCGACTCTCTATCTTCGGTAAGACTTTAAAAAGCTGTCAACTCCCCTAGCGATCGACTCAGCCAAACGTTCTTGATAAGAACCACTGAGTAATCTGGAAGCCTCGGATGGATTGGTAATATAACCAGTCTCCACAAGAATAGCTGGCATCGAAGTATTCCGAATTACATAAAATCTAGCTGACCTCACACCACGGTCATTTGCGCCTGTATTAGCAATAATTTGATCATGTACTAAATCGGCAAGATTCTTTCCTAAAGACGCACCTGGAGCGTAATAAGTTTCTACGCCATTCACCTGAGAGGAACTAGCATCTAGAGAGTTCACATGCACACTAACAAATACATCAGCTTTAGCATTCTCCGCTATTTGCACTCTAGGTTCTAAATCGAGATCGAGATCTTCAGTACGTGTATACACTACCGAATAACCTATTTGCTGCAAGATTCTGCCTAACTGTTTGCTTATAGCGAGCACAATATCCTTCTCGTAGACTCCGTTTCTCGTAGCGCCCACATCAGGTCCACCATGCCCGGGATCGATAACTATCAAGCCACGCCCATTGTTATTGCCATAGATTTGCGCGGTTGGCGATCGCGGATTAGTCGGCAAAACACTAGTATTCTGAGAAATGCTAAATAACTGCAACGCCACCTGCTGCGCGTTGGTGCGTGGAGCTTCGCGAATTTGCCATCCAGTAATTGTTTTTACACTGACGACTACCGTATCACCCACTTGATTGAGGCGAATTTGCTCAATCGGACTATTAGCCCCCAAAATCGGACGGCGTAGTTGTGAAGAAATTCTCGTTGCAGGAATTGTAAAGCTATAGGTATTAGTCTCTGGGCTATTACTACTACGATAAGTAATGGTCCTACTGGCTTGGATTACAAGTTGTCCGTAACCATTAAAAGACAAGCCGTCAATGGTGGGGGGCTGATTACTACTTGGTTGATTAACTGGGTTATTACTTACAGGTAGCGTAGCTACAGGGACGGGGCTAGTCTGTGTTCCCACAGGTCTCAGCAGCAGAATGCCTCTTCCCCCATCAAAGGAGCTTTGCCATCCCACTGGATTCGGATTACTAAGATCCAAAACTAATCTTGCGATCGCAGGAGATTTCTGAAACTGTGCGACTCTAATCTGTCTGATGCCATAACGGTTAATCGGTACTGTAGAGTTATGGAGCCAAGCAGGTACTTCCGTAGATTGCAAATCTAAAATAACGCGATCGGGATTAGCTACTCGCGTAGTGCTGATCTGAGGATTTCCATTGATCGACAATATTAGCCCTTCTGTCCCAACTTGAACATTGCGTAGCTGAAATTGTTGAGAAAAAGGTAGTTGAGCTTGAAGGCGATGTATCTGCTGAAATTCCTGCTGTAAATTATGAGTATCTTCAGCGTTGACTGGCTGAGTCCCAAAACAGCTACTAATCACCAAGCACAACAGCATCCCAATTGATTGTTGATAGTATTGGTTCAAAAATTTACTCCCGTCAAATTGCCTAGAAAATTGCCTAGAGAGTGCCAATTACAACTTTAAGACAGCAATTCTACAGGAGATAGCGCAACTTTTTCTACCAAAGGTAACTTTCCTAACCAACGTCTTGATACCTGTGCAAAGCGATCGGGATCACCACTGACAAAGAATCGAGTTTCTGCACGCCCACATCGATTTTCAGAACATTTTAGTCCCATCAAATCCAATTCTTGACTAGCCGCTCTTACAACATAGGATGCAGGATTAACCAAAGCCACATGAGAAGGCAGAATCTGACGTAAAACCCCTGACAAATGTGGATAGTGAGTACAGCCTAAAACCAAAGTATCAATATTTGCTTCAATTAATGGCTCTAAATATTGCCTTGCAGTTTGTAAAGTATAGGGATCATGAATGCGATCGGACTCAATCAAAGGCACAAACTCAGGGCAGTCCATCTGAAAAACCTGTGCTTGGGGATCACTTTCACAAATAGCTCTTACATAAGCTTCACTTTTAACCGTAGCAGTTGTAGCAATTACACCAATGCGCTTACCCTTGCCCACAGCAGCCCTCGCCCCTGGCAAAATCAAGCCCAAAATTGGTAAATCAAAATCTTTTCGCACAATATCCAGAGCTAGAGCCGAGCTGGTATTGCAAGCCATGATTGCCATCTTGACTCGCTCAGATTGCATCCAATTCAAAATCTCATATACATACTCAATAATTTCCGCAGGCGATCGCTTCCCGTAGGGCAACCTTGCCGTATCTCCAAAATAAACCACAGACTCATTAGGCAATTGGCGGTGAACTTCTTGTAAAACCGTAAGTCCCCCAACCCCACTATCAAAAACACCAATAGGGAACCGAGCTTCCTGCTGCAAAACCATTCACATCCTCACAATTCACATGCATCACAGTAAAGCATACTTTTTAAAAAGTGCGTATCAGCCTAACTAATTATCCGCAAATACAGGCGCATTAGACACTTATACTTTTTTATGAGGCAGCTATTCATTAAGCGATCGTCACCTCATAAAAACATAACCTTAACTAATCACAAAAACAGAAAAACAATCATGGACTTATCTCTAATTCCCCCCCAACCCAAAGCAGGTATCCTCAACGTCTTAATCGAAATTCCCGCAGGCAGTAAAAACAAATATGAGTTTGACAAAGATCTCAATGCCTTTGCCCTAGATCGTGTTCTTTACTCCTCAGTTCAATATCCCTACGACTACGGCTTTGTCCCCAACACCCTTGCCGACGATGGCGATCCTCTTGATGGCATGGTGATCATGGATCAACCCACCTTCCCCGGTTGTGTTATCCCCGCCCGCCCCATCGGAATGCTCATCATGATTGATGGTGGCGATCGGGACGAAAAGATCCTTTGTGTCCCTGCTAAAGATCCCCGCTACGCGGATGTCAAAACCCTAGCCGACATCGCTCCCCATCGTCTCGAAGAAATTGCTGAATTTTTCCGTTCCTACAAAAACCTAGAAAAGAAAGTCACTGAGATCAGAGGCTGGGAAGGCGTGGAAGCAGTTCAAGCACTTGTAACTAAATCAATTGAAGCGGCATTGCCTAAATCCTAAAACTTTTTTGCGGGTCTGAGATCCTTCTACCGCAAGGAATAGATCATCTAAGCCAAAATCTTTTCAAAACAAAACCAACAAAACCTATTGACAAAGCTTTATAACCTTGCTAAGTTAGTAAAGCGCTGAAGGGAGGCGAAGCGAAAGCAAGCCGACCTAAACTGAAAGGAAAAGCGCGAAGAACCTAGACAAAAGAATAGTTTGAAAGCTTTAAGAAAC
>NZ_JACJQA010000008.1 GCF_014696355.1 Pseudanabaena sp. FACHB-1998
CGCCTCGGAATGCGTCCTTGGATCGCAGTTGCCTACTCCGCACCAGTAGCAGCAGCAACCGCAGTATTCTTGATCTACCCAATCGGACAAGGAAGCTTCTCTGACGGAATGCCCCTCGGAATCAGCGGAACATTCAACTTCATGATCGTATTCCAAGCCGAGCACAACATCCTGATGCACCCCTTCCACATGTTGGGAGTAGCAGGAGTATTCGGCGGTTCCTTGTTCAGCGCAATGCACGGTTCATTGGTAACCTCCAGCTTGATTCGTGAGACCACCGAAAACGAAAGCCAAAACGCAGGCTACAAATTCGGACAAGAAGAAGAAACCTACAACATCGTTGCAGCACACGGCTACTTCGGACGCTTGATTTTCCAATACGCCAGCTTCAACAACAGCCGCAGCTTGCACTTCTTCTTGGCACTATGGCCAGTAGTTGGAATTTGGTTCACCGCATTGGGCGTAAGCACAATGGCATTCAACCTGAACGGATTCAACTTCAACCAATCGATTTCTGACAGCCAAGGACGAGTAGTACCTAGCTGGGCAGACGTAATCAACCGCGCAAACTTGGGCATGGAAGTAATGCACGAGCGCAACGCTCACAACTTCCCACTCGATTTGGCAGCAGTTGATGTAGCTCCTGTAGCGATGAGCGCTCCTGCTATCAACGGTTAATCGACTAATCTAGTCATCTCGAAATAAAAAAGCCCCTCCGCAAGGAGGGGCTTTTTTATTTGTGCTGAATTTACATCAGATAATTTTTTAGCTCAGGATATTTAGGAAATAAGTTGTCAACACTTGCAAGTGTTGCTTCATATTCTAATGTGGTAGCAATGATTAAGCGATCAAAAGGATCTTTGTGAATGGGCGGTAGGTTTACGGCTCTGACTGCAATCTCTGGGGTCAGTGGCAATAGCTCGATTCCTGCGGGGAGTAGTGAATCAGTAAACCAATCTTGAAAGGGAATATGGATTGTTAATCTGCCTTTGTTATAGGCTAGAGCGACTTCGTAGCAAGATATTGCTGAGACAGCAACTATATCTGCTTGCCGAATTTGCTCTAGCCATTGTGTAGGAATTTGATCGAAGTTTTCGTTGACATACCAAATCCAGATGTGGGTATCGAGAATTATCATTTCAGACATTCCCAGTCCTCTTCATCTACGATTGGGCTAACAATATCACCTAGAATTTTGATTTTTCCAGCTAGATGAGTTGGTGTTGTGCGCTTTGGCTTTTTGTTAGAGATTGCTTGCTCGGGGTTAACTTCTTTTTGCTCTGATTTTGCACTAGTTTCTTCAGAGACTGTGTGCTGTGGAATAGAAATAGATTTCAGATATAGACTGACGATCGCCTGTAATGCTTGACGATGTTCTGGGGTTGCATTTTGGTATGCGTCAGCGAGGGGGGATTCGACTTCTAGGGTAATTTGTTTGATCATATTCTTATGAGGATTTGAGAGATTTTTCAAATTCTTATTTTTTGCTAGAGATTAAAGAACGTAGGCGATCGCACTTTTCCTGTTGTTTCCTCTCCTCAAGTTCTAACCGATCGCTTGATCAAATGGGATAGCTTCGTCCTGTGATTATTCGGCTAGGTCAAAGGCATAAATTTCTTCTAGTTCTTCTAGACGTGCAAGCAGTTCTTGATAATGGTCAAATTCTACAACTACGCTCAAACGTTGACCTTGGGCATCAACAATGTATTGTTCGCTAATTGTTTGCATTGGTAACTCCTAATTATTGGGGTTGAGTAAATTATATGTAATCAAGAATTTTTATGTAAAATGAATCTACATGAGATGATTCTCAAGTTCAGGATATTTAGAAAACAAGCTGTCAACACTGGCAAGTTTTGCGCCATATTCTAATGCAGTGGCGATGATGAGGCGATCAAAGGGATCTTTGTGGATGGAAGTTAGGTTTGCGGCTCTGACTGTAATTTCTGGGGTCATTGGCAATAGTTCAATCCCTGACGGAAGTAGAGCTTCTTTAAGCCATTCTGATATTGGACATGGCAATTCTAGTCTGCCTTTTTGAGATGCCAGAGCAATTTCATAACAAGATATTGCAGACACGCCAACTTGAGGTGCAGTTTCGATCGCTTTTTGCCAAGAATCAGGAATTTTCTGCAAGTCTTGTGTCATCAGCCAAAACCAGATATGCGTATCTAGCACAATTATTTCAGGCATTCCCAATCCTCTTCATCAACGATGGGGCTGACGATATCACCTAATGTTCTGCCTTTACCTGCGATCGCTTTTGATGGAAAGCGCCTTTTAGTTGGGATAACTTTATTTTCTTCGGCAATTACAATAATGGCGCGAGTTGTCTGGAAGTTTGGCTTTTCGCCTAGCCATGTAATGCGATCGCCTTCAATGGCAACTTCATAGCTTTTAAGCATAGTTGTTTATCTCCTTAAAGTATTTCAAATTCTTGTTTTTTGCTAGATATTAAAGAACATAGGCGATCGCCTTCTTCCTGTTGCTTCCTCTCCTCAAATTCTTCTAGACCACGAAAGATTTAAGTATAGCTAAGGCTTTTGTTTATCGTACGACACATGATTGAAATACTTATGTATAAGGCGTTTTGATAAATGTACGATAATAAGTCATGATGCTAAGCTAAAATGACTTAAATAGGCTGTAAAACCTAAATTAAAAGCATAAAATACATAATAAATTAATGAAAGATAAAAATGTTTTAATCAAGGCTATTCAGGGAAATTCCGAATATACCGATCAAGTAAAAGCTTTGGGAAAGGCTAACTCAAATACTCTATCTCTATTTCCTGAAGGAGCTTTCGAGCAATACATATGGAAAGGAAATGTGTTAGTGGCTTTAGATGAAAATGGTACTTTTCTTGGATATCTTCTATATACAGTTAAGAAAAAGGAGAGACAGATTAAGATATATCATCTATGTCTAAAAAAAGAGTCAGAACGTAAAGGCATAGCGAGAAAACTCATAAATTATTTAAAAAGCATAACAAGAGAATTTATTGATATCCATCTTAATTGTCGTCAAGATTACGGTATTGATGGCATGTGGGAAAAGTTTGGGTTTATCCCCATGCATGAGAAATCTGGAAATAATAAGTTGGGAAAACTTGTAACAACTTGGGTTTACAATCACGGACATCCAGACCTCTTTTCAACTATTGTAAGTACAAAAACTTTTGTAGTTCTTGACTCTTGTGTGTTTTTTGACTTTTATCGAATGAGCTTACGAAAAGCCCTAGTTGATGGAGAATCAGGTTATTTATTGGCAGATTGGATTCAAGATGAATTAGAATTATGTACTACAGATGAAATATACAACGAAATTAATAAGCTGCCCTCAATAGAAGAAAGAAGTAAGATGCGATTATTTGCAGATAGTTTCTTTAAAATAACTTGTATATCCGAGCAATTTGATAACGTTTATCAATCATTGAAAGGTCTACTATTAAACAATAAAGATCTTACAATTGCAGATATTAATATTCGCCAGATTGCTCGAACAATAGCTTCTGGAAAATCCACATTTATTGTAACTACAGATGCAAATCTTCTATCATTTTCAAGTCAAGTCCGAGCAGAGCAAGGTATTCTAATTGTTAGCCCTACTGATTTAGTGGTTAAATTAGATGAGCTTAGAAGAGAATCAGAATATCAACCTGAGAAGTTAGCAGGGACTCAACTATCGAAAAAAAGAGTTGCCGCCGAAGAAAAGCAAATTCTTATAGAATCTTTTACTCTAGACGGAGAAGTTGACTTCAACACTAAGTTCTCTCAATTACTTGTTGAGAATAACAAGTATGAATGTATTGCTGTTTGGGATAGTAATATTCCTGTCGCTTTAATAGTATATTGTAGAGCAAATGAATATGAACTAACTGTTCCAATACTCAGAATTAACTACAAATCATTATCAGAAACGCTTGCTAGGCATATTGTATGGCGCACAATTAATTTAGCAGTTTTAGAGGGGAAAAATTTTACTAGGATAACTGAGAGTCAAATTGACGACTTTATGGTTAGGGTTATTCAAGACGCAGGTTTCTCTGGCATAGATGGAACATGGATCAAAATCAACTCCAAAATTACTAAATCAAAAATTGAAATATCAGAACATTTAATCAATATCAGTTCAAATCTTACAGATGAATATAAAAATCTTTGTAGAATTATTACTGATAGTCTTACATTAGAGGAAGAGACGAGTCCTGATTTTACGTTTGATTTGGAAAAGCTATTATATCCAACTAAAATTATTGATGCTAATATTCTAAGTTTCGTAATTCCCATCAAACCACACTGGGCAAAAGAGCTATTTGATGAAGAACTAGCTAGAGAGAGTTTATTTGGTGTATCAAGATCTGAACTAGCGCTGAATTGGGAATCAGTATATTACAGAAGTACACAGTCAACGCCTGTTAATTTTGGATATCCTGCACGTATTTTATGGTATGTATCTATTGATAGAGATGGAGCCTACAAAAGCAAAAATTCAACTATTTGTGCTTGCTCTACACTAGATGAAGTAGCTATTGGAAACTCTAAGCAACTTTACCTGAAATTTCAACGTTTAGGTATTTTCAAGTTAGAAGACATAAAATTAATTCCCAAAAATGCTAAAAATGAAATTATGGCTGTTAAGTTTAGTAACACAGAGATATTTAAAAATCCTGTTTCTCTTGATAAAATACATGAAATCCTAGAAAGTAAAGCACAAATACAGTCGCCAAGACTAGTTGCAAATGAAGCATTTTTTAAAATTTACTCTCTTGGTAACGCAATATGAATAGCAAATCAATAAAAGTTTCTAGTGATGGATATGTTTTACTTTTGTCGCTTCAGCCAAGATACGCTGAGTTAATATTTAATGAAACAAAAAAAGTAGAACTACGGAGAATTCGTCCCAGAGTTGATCGTGGTGACTTTCTTCTTATCTATGTTTCTTCACCCGATAAAGTATTATTAGGGTCTTGTGAAGTAGAAGAAGTTGTACAAAATAGTCCAGATAATCTGTGGAAGCTTGTCAATAAAAAATCGGGACTTAAAAAAGGTGAATTTCTTGAGTATTTTGATGGCGTTTCAACTGGCTACGCAATTTTAATTCAAAATGTCCAGAAATTTAATCAGCCAATAAAGCTTTCCAGACTAAAACAAGAATGGGATGGATTCCATCCTCCACAAAGCTATAGATATTTGACTATAGAAGAAGTAGATTCAATTGGAATTATGGCAGAACATGACCTGACAAATATCTCTATGAGACTCCAACCTAGATCTAAACAAGTTGAACTTAATATATATCAAATGTCTTCATCAAAGTAATCAGAATCGACTTTTTGAAGTTTATAAGTTTGAATTTCACTTACACCTACGCCAAAGTCAATCATTAATTGAGTTAGTTTATTTCCATCAATAAGAATTATTCTTTTTTCGATAATTTTTACATACTCCCGTGCTTCTTTTGTAAATTGAGATGTAGTAATCATTACACCTTTTCTAGCTTTCATGCCCTCTAAACTACCAGCAAAAGCTTGTACTGCTGGTCTACCTACAGAAGCTTCCCATCTTTTCGCTTGAATATAAATTAAGTCTAGTCCTAAATTATCTTCTTTAATAATTCCATCAATTCCGCCATCGCCACTTTTCCCAACTGCTTCACCAGCATCTTTTCTGGAACCTCCGTAACCCATAGAAAGTAATAAATCAACTACAAGTTTTTCAAAGAATTTTGGAGAACAATTCTTGATTTGTTCAAGTAATTTTTCACCTAATTCCTTTGTCAGTTTTTGATAACTAATCTCGAAATTCTCTTCAGGTGTTTGATCTATATCTTCTATTATTGAATTATCAAGCTTTATATCATCACTTGACCTAATATTTTGAAATTCTTGGAATTCTGTAAACCTTTCCAGAAAGCCTCGATCAATTGAATTAGGCTGAGACTCTAACACTTCTTTACCTCGTGGAGAAATGTAGAATGTTCCCCTCTTTCCACTTTCTAGTAATTTTGCTTTTTTTAAATATGTAACAGCCCAACCAATTCTATTTGCTAGTTTTGTTTGTCTACCACTAGGTAAAAGTTCCTTTCGATCTTCTTCATTTAAGTTAAACTGATTTGCCAAGAACTCAATTGTTTGACTAAGTAAATGTTCTTGTTCATCACCAGCAATCTGTAGCAATGGCAAAAGAAAATCTTGATATGTAGGTACAGCCATTTACGAGCAATAAGAGCAGTTACCGAAATTATACCTTTATCTTGTAGCCTAATAAATCTTTAAAAGCAGATGTAGTTAAACAATCGTCTGATATTGCGATCGCTAATCTTTACCACTACTTCCAACTTCCTTAAGAAAAGCGATCGCATCTTGAATGACCATCGTAATACTTGGTTGATCAGAAGAAACTACGAAATCTTCCAAATGCTTGTGGTGAGGGAAACTCGATAAATTAGGGAAATGGGGGGTATTATCATAGCGAAAAATTAGATTGTTCTGTCCATCTTGGAAATGATAGCGATAATCAATCACCATGATTTGATCATCTACAACAATCAAAGCCTCACTGATAGAAAACAAATATTTGAAATAAAAACGCGATCGTAATTTGAGATTAGCCCGTTCACTCGATAGAATTGTGGCATTGTAATTCTCTACATAGACATTAGGGTAAACTTCCAATAGTTGATCTACTTGATCAAAATAATCCCTAAAACTATTACGCGACATTTCTTAACTTACTCTCTAATTCTTGACGTAAAGCCAGATAATGACGGTAATTACTCGCCCAATCAAAAACATCTTCATCATCACTCGTTTTACCTTGCTGATACTGCACAAAAAAGTCAGCCGAATCAGTTTGATATTTAATCTCATAACTGTGTAATTGCTTAGCCAAAGCGACTAAAGCATCTAGAGGAGATGTATATTCAATAATCTGTTTACGCATGACATTTATTACTCAGATGTTTGAGAATTTTCTACATTTGTTGCTAGTTTCAACAATCATGACAACTTCCTCGAATCTTATTAGGATTATAGTGGGTTCTTTAAAAACTATGACACAAAGCTTTAAAAGCAGATGTAGTTAAACAATTGTCTGATATCGCGATCGCCATTGTAATTATGAACAAATTATTATAGACAAATTGTCTATTTTGTCTATAATATAAGAAAAAGAGCTAAAGCTATGCAAATTGTTTCAGCAACCGAAGCCAAACAATCCTTTGGTGCAATCATCGACAAAGCCCAGCGTGAACCTGTGATGATCCGCAAACAGAATCGTGATGTCGCTGTGATTATGTCTATTGAAGACTATCAACGCATTACTCGTATTAATATTCAAGAATTTCAACAATTCAGAGCTAGCATTGGCAAGAAAGCTCAAAAACGTGGCTTAACAGAAGAAAAGTTAAATGAACTGTTGAGTGATGATCAATAGCTCTATGCGTTTAGTTCTCGATACAAATGTCTTAGTCAGCGCCATTTTATCCCCAGCGTCTATTTCAGCCAAAATCCTAAATTGGGGAGAAGACAATGGCATTATTTTATACTCTACTGCTACTCTCACCGAAGTTTTATCTGTTTTAGGACGCTCAAAATTTTCTAAGTACATTGATCGTGACGATATTGATGGATTATCTATCCGCATCAAAACGGTATGGTTGTGTGTCGAAATTTTAAATCAAGTTCAATTATGTCGAGATCCGAAAGATGACAAATTTATCGACTTAGCGCTAAATGGTGAAGCTTCTTATCTGATTACTGGAGACAGTGACTTGCTTGTACTGAACCCAATTCAAAATACTTCAGTTATCAATCCACGCACTTTTTGGGATGAGATCACAAAGATTTAAATTTAGAAGCTATTGCGCGATCGCTCTTATGTGGCGATCGCTATTTTTTGGACATCAAATTCTCAAAAGGATGACGATTTTTCCAGCGATAGGTATTAAAATCTCGAAAATCAACCGATAGAATTCGCCCATGTCCTAAATGTTCCGCCAGAATAATCAATGAAGCATCCGCCAAATCCATTGGTAGAGAACTATATTGATTCATCAATTCACCGATTCTTTTCCCATCTTGAACTTTGAGATCGAAAACTTCAAAAGCTCCTATTTCTAAGCTATGCATAAACGTCTGTTGAGCATTTGTACCTGTACGTTTCAAGAGAATATGGCAAGCTTCTGTAATTACACACCATGTTGTAATCAGAGGCTCATCAATCGTATCTAAAACCTCTTGAGCGAGAACATGATAATCATCACGGCGATTAATTAATGCGATCCAAAAGCCAGAATCAACGATGACCATATTTTTCGTTAAGACTTTCAGTGAGATATTGCTTGTAATTGACCGACAAATCAGAATCACCCTCAGCACAACCAATCAGCCCTGACTCCATTAGAAGTTGCAAAGGTTTTACAGGGGATTCTTGATGTAATTTTTCATAGTAAAGATCGATCGCCACTTTCATAATTTCAGATGCGCCTTGATTGGTACGCTGACGAATGTAGTTAAATTTAGTAACGCGATCACGATCGAGCCTTGCATTAACTCTCATATTCTTGCCTGTCATAACTCTGTATGACAGTATACCTCGAAAAATTTAAAGTCATAGCTATCGAATAGTTGCTTCTAATTTAGTGATTGCCAGTGTACTAGGACAAATAACTGTAGCTATAATTTGGCGATCGCTAATCTTTACCATTACTTTCAAGAAGTGTAATAAGCGCGATCGCTTGTTTTACAAAAGAAGATTTTCAAAAGGATATTGATTATTCCATCGATAAATATTGAAATCACGAATATCAGTGGAGAGAATGCGCCCATGCCCTAAATGCTCAGCTAAAACAATTATCGAAGCATCAGCCATATCCATCGGTAGATCACCGTACTTTTGCATCAGTATGATACTTATCACTTCGATTGCCTAAAGCCAGCCAAAATCCAGTATCAACGCTGATCATGCTTCTTGTTTAAAATTGTTTTTAAAGTTTTTTTATAGTTAGTAGATAGATTCGGATCTCCATCTGCACAACCAATAAAACCACTTTGCTTTAATAAAAAAGCTGGATCTTGTTTCTGATCTTGTAGATTTTTATAATAAGAAACGATAGTTTAACTATCCAGCCCTTCACCCCGATCTAGTTGAGCTAAACCTTCAGTTACCTTTTGACTAGTATCTTGCAGCCATTGCTCGTAATGCTTATCTCTTTCCTCAAGCAAACGAAATGCCTCAAAAATCACCTCATCAGCAGATCCATACTTACCGCTTTTCAGCTTTTTTTGAATAAACTGTTCTTGCTCAATTTTTAAGGCAATACTTATGATTTGTATCCTAAATCATATAATTATCAGCAATGGGCGGCGTACTATCTGGCTCAGACATAGACTAAGCATTAAGCTGGAATATAAAACTTACCTTGTCGCCTTTTCCTAAAGAAATGCGATCGCCTGCTCTTAGCTTATGTCTATTGCCAGCAGGTAAAGGCAAATTGTTGATATATGTCCCATTAGAACTACCCGTATCCTCGAAATAGAAATTACCTCCATCAAGGCGGATATCGGCATGGATTCGCGAAACTATATCTGAATCAGGAAATCCAGACACATCAATATCAGGAGGGATAATTGTATTTGGCTTGCCAATATGAACTACTGGTAAGCTTGCAGGAATTTCAATTATGAGATTTGTCTGAACGTGAAGCAAAGAGGCGACAAACTGTTGTAGCTGTGTTTTCGCATTATTCGTCAGAGAGCCTAAGGCTACAGGCGCAGTCTCAATAGCTGGAGAAATATTTGGCTCTACAGCGATTATTTTTTCTATGTCATCTACTTGAGGTAGATTAGGAATTTCTGATATTACATTAGCAACATCTTTTCCTTCGGTCGTCTCATCAGGGATTGGATTTGACATAGCGCTTGAAATTGGTAATACAGGAAAAACTTCGGTCGAGGACTCAGTAGTTTCAGGAATTGATACTTGACTAGAATTTATGAGATTTTCTGTGCTGAGATTTGCTCCACAGTGTCCGCAAAATTTGGCATCTGATAAAACCGTCGAATTGCAAATAGGACATAGGATGCTTTTAATAACAGGTAGCTGTGTAAAGCAAGCCTCACAGTTTACGGCTCCGTCAGGATTGAGATGCGCGCAATTAGGACAGGTGATCATATTAATAAAAACCAAAACCCCAAGAAGCTGATTCGTCCACGAAGCGGGCGAATCAGCTTCTTGGGGTTTTATATTTAATTATGCCGACCTACTTAGTATAGATTGCCAACAATATAAAAAACTATGGATCTATGGACGATTGCAATATAGTTTTGGAGGCAATTCGGGTTTGTTTGCGCTCAGCTTCGCTTAGTGTTGTGCCAGTTTGTAAGCGGGTCGCATTATTTTGCAAAATAGTTGAAGCATTGAGATCTCCCATTTGCAGAGCCGTGTTTGCTGCTGACTGCAACATTGTCGCCGCACCTGCGCGATCGCCTTGTTGGAGTTTTTGTTCAGCAAGCTGGGTTTGACGATATTTAGCTAGAGCTAGTAAATAATTTTGTACCTGCGGATCAGGATTAGGCTGATAGTCTTGAATAAAATCAGCCGAAATTTCCACTAGTGAGGAAAGTGTATTTATTTGCGCTTGGGATGGAATGTCATAGCGAACTTGAGCCGTTAAAAGTGGTATCTCTAAGCTATCTGGATAATGAGTTAGATAATTAGTGGGGTTGATGTAGAGATTGCATAATATGACTCTCTCTACATCAGTCATCAGATCTCCCAATCTGACGATAATTGCATCCCCTTCAATTTGATAAGGTAGCTCAATCGTATCGGGCGCAACTTGGGCGATCGGCTTTAATTCGGCGAGCCTGACATGGGGCGCTAACTGTAATATCAAATGGGCATTGGTTAACCCGATCGCTTGAACCCGCTTTAATAGCTTTTGAAATTCTTCACTTGCCGCATTAGGAGATGGGATATAAGCCATAGAACCGCCACCCGCATCAGCGATGCGCTCTAACACATCTTGATTCCAGTTATCGCCAAAACCAAGACTATGCAAAGTCATGTTGTATTCAGTAGCTAGACGCGAAAACTGAATACAACGCTCATTATCTCCATGCTCATTTTCGCCATCAGTTAGCACAAAGATTTGGCTAACAGTGCCATCTTTGCCTTTACTGGTTTCCTGTAAGCCCAGCTTGATGCCATCGTCAATACAAGTTCCCCCCGAAGCCCTGAGAGATTGTATTTTTTCTTTGATTGATTCAAGGCGATCTATAGGTTGATTTTCTACAACGACCTTCGCTTTGTGATCAAAGCCAATCACGCTAATCCGATCTTGGGGATACATTTGATCCACAAGATCGCGAGCCGCTCTTTTGACATTATCAAGGGGTTGCCCTCCCATAGATCCGCTATGGTCTAGCACTAGACATAGGTTGAGAGGGGCATTATTGCTATTGTTAGCACTAGCATTAGCCGATACGGCGATCGCTAGTTGCCGCTGACTACTGCTTTGATTGCCATCAAGGTGGCGATCGCTTAGCTTACAGGTCAGATTTACGCTCATTTAAGCTTCTATTCCAAGTATTTCGCAGGACTTTTCGAGGATTTCATCGGGATCAAAGGGCTTTGTCATATAAATATCAGCCCCAACATCCTTACCCCGACTGCGGTCAAATTCTTGTCCCTTAGCTGTGAGCATGATGATGTATACATCAGTCATGCCAAGTTCAGTCTTGACCTTTTTGCAGACATCATACCCGTTCATTTTGGGCATCATTACGTCTAAGAATACTAAGTTAGGTTTTTCACGCAGAATAGCTTCTAACGCTTCTTCTCCATTAGTTGCTGTTAGTAACTCTACGTCATGATCTTCTAACTCTTCTAATGTTTGCTCTAATAGCAAACGGATGTGAGGCTCATCATCAACAATTAATAGCTTTTTGGACATCTTAAAGACTATGAGGTTTCTCAAAACTAATGTATCACTTACAGAGCTTTGCGCTCAAAAAAGTAATAAAACCCTGTAATGCCTAAAAATGGCACTGCCATTTTTGGGCATTACACAGTTTGTTTTTATTTTATACATTTTGTACTTTCAAAGCCTAGTAATGGCAGCGTGAAGCGCCGCTATTACTAGGCTTTAAATAGCCCTGAAACTTACTCATAAATCACTTCAAAGATTTCAACTAACTTTTTCTTGCCCTTTACTGGCAAAGTTCCAAATTCTTTGAACTGAAAACTGTCCTGCGTCGCTTCATATACGCTTCTTGTTACCAAAATTTGTCCGCCTTGGGCTAAGCCTTGCAAACGTGATGCAATATTCATCTCGTCTCCGATCGCCGTATAGTCCATATGTTGAGGCGAACCAACATTTCCAACGATCACATCGCCTGAACTAATGCCAATTCCTGTAATGAAGTTGCCGCGAATCCACTCTACAGGCATCTCTTTGAGTCGCTTTTGCATATTGATCGCCGCCGCGATCGCACAGTACTCACGATTAGCGATCGCCGAAGGCGCACCAAACATTGCCACAATCATATCGCCAACAAATTTATTAACAGTTCCTTGGTGATTAAAAATCACCTCTACCATTTGGGTGAAATATTCATTTAAATAAGAAACCAGCCGCTCTGGTTCTAACTCTTCACACTTAGTTGTGAAATTGCGAATATCCGAAAATAGCATCGCAATTTGGCGCTTACTCGTCGTAAGGGACACTTCACCTTTGGCGCTGATGACAGCCTCAGCTACCTGTGGCGATAAATATCGTTCTAAATTATTCTTAATTCTCTCTTCGCGCAGTTTGCTTTCGTGGAGAATCGCATTCTCAATAGCTCCCGATGCTTGGGTAACCAATGCTGTAAACAGTTTAAGGTCTTGAGAAGTATAGTTAATCTGTTCTGAATTGCTAATATTTACTACGCCTAAAGTTTTGTTTTTAGTGAGAATTGGGACGCAGATTAAGGCATAACAATCATTCTCGTTGAATATATAGCGTGGGTCTTGAGTGACATCATTCACCAATTCTGGCTTCCCAGTGTTAAATACATGCCCTGCGATACCCTGATTGGATGAGAATTTTAAATCCTGAATTTTTTCTGCTGTCCCCTTAGCAGAGATGATCTCCAAGCAATTGCTCAATTCATTATTAAGCATTACCGAAGCACTCGTAGATTTAATGAGTCTACTCGCTTCTTCAATTACAAGGGTAGAAATCTCTTTGACATCTAAGCAGTTCGACATTTTGCCAGAAATTGTATAGAGAAGGCTAATTTCTCGATATTTATCCAACGCATCAGCCGCCAAAGTTTTTCTTTCAAATTCTCGATCCGCTAAATAGCTTAAAAAATTAGCGACTTGCTCAACCTGTTCTATTCCTGTCACCCATCCTAAAATTTCTTCACCTAGCAAAATCGGCGCTTTTAGCAATTGTTGATTTACATTGTCTTGCTCATTGCTTTGCTCATTTTGATCGCCTTGCGATGAATAGCTCTTAAAATTTTCGCTTGAACTGCGATCGATAGATTTTGCTCCAAGATCATCTACTAAAGTCTTGCCTGAATGATCCTGAATCATTATTGGAGAACTGGTGGGGGTAACTAATCCTCGCAATAGAGATAAAACTTCACCCTTGAGAATTATCTTTTTCAGGTTGACAGGTGGCATAGATTAAAAATTTTATAGATGTAAGGGGGGATGGTTAGCTCAGATTACATGGCGATCATCTTACTATCATAATTACTAACTCAACAGAATCAAACGCCATAATGCTTATAGCATTTTTGTCAATTAAAAACTC
Organism: Pseudanabaena sp. FACHB-1998; assembly: GCF_014696355.1. GTDB lineage: Bacteria > Cyanobacteriota > Cyanobacteriia > Pseudanabaenales > Pseudanabaenaceae > Pseudanabaena. Next base: position 13,814 of record NZ_JACJQA010000008.1, read on the forward strand.
AAAATGGCGCAGCTAAGTGCTTGTACAAAATAAATTACCAAAACCTGTAAAGTTTCGCCCCTTAGGGGCGAAACTTTACAGGTTTTGGTTTCTAATTAATTATGCTTAGTTACTTATTTTTAGTTTTAGCTACTTAATTACGGGAAAATGAGTAGTTGCTTAAGTTAAATAGCTGAATTTTAATTGCTAATCTTGTTATTGAGCTTACCTTTGCTAGACTGAGAGTAACTCGTGAGACATACTACATAAGGAATCGGGTAAGTTTAATATGCCTTACTCAGCAGAGATCAGTCGTCGTCAGCCCAGTTGCTTTCTCTTTCTCATCGATCAATCTGGATCTATGGCAGATGCATTTTCTATTGACAGTGCTAGTAAAGGAACGTCAAAAGGGGCGAATGAAAGTCTACATAAAACCAATGAAGCTATCCAAAAAGCACAGGCTGTTGCCGATGCTGTAAATCGCCTGCTGGATTCACTCGGTCAAAGATGCGTTAAAGGCAATGAAATTTACGATTACTTTGATGTTGGCGTAATTGGTTATAACAGTGAGGTGTCTTCCGCACTCAATGGGATTGCTGGAGAACACGCGATCGCCCCAATTGGCAAGATCTATGAAAATCCTACTGAATTAGAGAAACGCGCTCAAAAACTGCCCGATGGAATGGGTGGGCTAGTCGAAGTTTATAATGACTTCCCGATCTGGTTTAAGCCTGTTGCTAGTGGTGGAACCGCAATGTGTAGCGTATTTGCGCTAGCAAGAATTCTATTGGAGGAATGGATTGAAAAGCATCCTAATAGTTATCCTCCAACTATTATCAATATTACTGATGGTGAGTCTACGGATGGAGATCCGACAGAAGAAGCAATTAATTTAAAAAAATTGAGTACTTCCGATGGTTCTGTTCTCCTGTATAACATTCATCTATCCGCCGAGCATACTCAGCCTGTATCTTTTCCTAATACGCCCGATGTGTTGAGTGATCCCTATGCGCGACTCATGTTTGAGTTGTCCAGTCCTCTACCCTATGCGGCTCAAAAGGCGGCGGAAAAGGAAGGGTATAAGATTGCTCCTGATGCTAGAGCTTTTATGTTTAATGCTGATCCCGTCAAATTGATTCAATTTCTTGATATTGGCACTCGCACCGAAAATTTACGCTAGGCGCATAATCAAAAAGTGGCGAGGTTGTTTCAACAACCTCGCCACTTTTTGATTTTAATTTGTGCTGAATGGAACTAACACTGTCGCGGTAATGGGAACAACTCCGATTTCATCACTATTTAAAGCGATCGCTGCCGCGTAGGATAAATCAAGATTGCGTTCGCCCACATAGGGCCCGCGATCGTTAATTCTTACTACTACGGATTTACCATTGCTTTGATTAGTCACCTTGAGATAGGTATCAAAGGGCAGACTGGGATGAGCTGCCGTGAAGTCCTGCTGCTCAAACTGCTCACCTGACGCTGTTTGCCGACCTTGAAAGTAGGGCCCATACCAAGACGCAATACCATCAATTTGTTCATCGGTAAGAGCTAATTTATACATTTGCTTTTGGGCTTCCGTTAGGGTTAGAGGCTCTGCGCCCGCAGCAACTCTGAGGTTGTTAATCCATTGGGTCAAGTTCAAGGATGGATTAACTACTTCAGGTTTAGAAATTTTAAATAGAGTGACATCCTGATATTTACCAATGTATTCACCCTTAATAGCCACTGGAACTAAACCTTTGGGATCAAAGTTAGGTGTATTCATGATGGCAACTAGTTTAGCTGTAGCGATCGCCGCACTGGGTAAATCTTTAACTTTAAAAGTTGGTTGTTTGTTAACTAAAATTAGCCATTCGTTTTCCGCGATCGCGGAAAACTCGATTACATATTTTGGTTTAATTAGCTTTGATGAAATAGATGTTTCGTGATGATCATTTTTAAGATTAACGACTTTTTCTTGTTGATTAGATCCAGAGTTAGCGTTAATTTGATAATTAGATATACTGGAAATCAATGTAGGGGAAGACGCGCCAGAAATTAGCGAACTCAATGAGATCGCCCATACGGTAGAAAGGGTAGACATATTTTTAGATGCTAAGCAACAACGATGTTTGTTAAGAGGTTAAGCGGATCAAGTTTCTAAAAATAATTGAGATAAAGTTTAATAAAGTTCAAAGCCAGATTCAAAATAAAGATAGAGGAACGAGATTTTTTTGATTTTGAGGTTTGTTAATAAAGTTAAAATTAGATTAAATGAGTGAAGCAGTTTTTAACCTACGATATTAGTGGGGATCATAAATCATCCTTGAGAAAGATATAAAATTGATCTCTTTTGAGGTTGCCGAAAAATTTAATTAAAATTTGTTCGCTGTCCTGATTAAGAATGTTCTTTTTTTGGAGTAAATAAGTTAGCGATCGCCCTCTAAAATCTATACCTATTAAGGCTTTAAATAGATTAAGGTATTTAGCTATAGAGATAATTGGATTAGCCAAATCGCGATTATCGACAAATGTTAAGCAAAGATTAAATTTTGTATAATGCTGCAATTTATACCATTTATATAAACATCTAGAGCAATCCCAAATGATTTAAGGAAGTGCGCCACTTTGGAGCGCACTTCCTTAAATCATTTGATTTCACAAATATAGCTATAACCAGTCTTGTTAGGACACAAAACCCCAGAAACGAGTGGCGTTGCCACTCGTTTCTGGGGTTTTGGTTTGTCTTAATGCAAGTCACTACAGCTATAAAGCAGGATTGCTATAAAATGCGACAATAGTGAAAATATGGCGAAAAATAAGTCAGGCAATTTTGCTGATGTTTAGCAATTTTTTTCTAGCTAACCTATTCACATGTCTCGGATAATTCCTCTATAGCGTGGATTGCTAACTAAAACTTGGCAATGCCCGCTATTTTTATTTAAAAAGCTTTAAACAAATAAGGGCGACGCTTTGCGTCGCCCTTATTTGTTTGGTTTTCAATCCACATACATAAAGCCATTGGGCATGATCGCGCCAGTGAGCTTAACATTGGTTAACTTAACCATGATTTTTTCGCCAAAGCCGACCTTGGCTCCTGCCAAATTTGCACCTCTTAAATCGGCTCCGCTTAAGTCAGCTCCAATTAAGTTAGCTCCTCGCAGATCGGCATTTTGCAAATTTGCTTGAAAAAGATTAGCTCTGAATAGTTTCGCACCCTGAAGGTTTGCACCTTGAAAATTAACACGGTGCAAAAATGCGTCACTCAAATCGGCATTACTGAGATTTGCGTTACTTAAATTTCTGCCTTCAAGATATTTTTCACGGAGATTTGCACCCCTAAAATCTGCTCCTACTAGATCGTTGTTAGTAGACGCGGAGGTATCGTGAGTCGATCGCTGAGACGACTGAGCATAGTTTGGAGATTGATATGCTTGCTGGTAATTGGGTTGCTGATGAGATTGCTCAGAATTGTAAGACTGATAGGTTTGCGACTTATTAGTTTGCGACTGATGAGTTTGAGATTGATGAGAACGGTATCTATCAGAATAACCATCTGAAGATGATTCGGATGGTTGATCTGAGGTCTTGCGGCGATAGGCACTTTGATATTTGCTTTGATATTTTGTTTGATGTTGGTGATATTGGTTGTTTTTAGGTTGGGTAGTTTGTTGAGACGAATATCGAGAGGACTGGGTCGAGTAGTTAGTTGAAGATTTTTGCTCGGCTTCCTTGCGTAAGCTGTCCCTTGCGTGATTAATTTCTTTAAGTTTTTCCTGAGCCTGTAGTTGTAGCTGTACATTCTCTCGAGGAAGGCGATCGGGATGCCATTGCAGAGCAAGCGCTTTGTAAGCTTTGTTAATATCTTCTAAAGTCGCGCTAGGGGTCAAACCTAGAAGCTTGTAGCATTGATCGATTTGCATGTTTGTCGATTCCACAGCGACAGAGATTTTGATTTTACGCTGTCAATCGATCCCCAGTGTATCAAAAGTTCCAAGTTAAAGTTTGCAATCTGGTGCAAATGTTAAGCCATTTTGCAAGAGTTTATAAGCTGCTTCGAGATCGCATGGTCTAGAGAAAAGATAACCCTGACCAAAATTACAGCCGATCGCGATTAATTTGTCTAGTTGCGATCGCGTTTCGATTCCTTCAGCGACAGTATGTATGTTTAAGCTTTGCGATAGGGAGATAATCGTCTCGATGATGACGGTGCTATCTGATTTTGAACCGATGCGTTTAACAAATGATTGATCGATTTTGAGAGTGTCGATGGGTAAATCATGTAAGCGACTGAGAGAAGAATAGCCAGTTCCAAAGTCATCGATACATAATTGGATACCCAAGTCTTTGAGATCCTTTAGTAGATTGGTGTCAGAGTCGATATTTTCTAGGAGACAGCTTTCGGTAATTTCTAGTTTGAGACAATGATTTGGTAAACCAGTTTCCATCAATATTTGTTTGAGAGTTTTTACAAAATCAAATTGACGCAGTTGAATTGGCGATACATTTATATTGATTGATAAATTATTGATCGATAAATTATTGATCGATAAATTCGTATTATTTGGATTATTTAATTGCTGATTCCAGATTTGCGTTTGCTGACAAGCCGCTTCCATAATCCACCAACCTAGGGAATTGATTAAGCCCGTTTCTTCAGTGATGGGAATAAATTTTTCGGGAGAGATCTGCTGCCCTGCCCTATTTTTCCAGCGCACGAGGGCTTCAAATCCACAGATTTGCTGCGTTTGCAAAGCCACAATCGGTTGATACATTAAATAGAATTCATGTTTGTCTAAGGCATAACGCAGATCGCGTTCTAGATTTAATCTGGTCATGGCAGCAGTGTGATCGCTTTGAGTGAATAGTTCATAGCGACCTCTACCTTTTTGCTTTGCCTGATACATCGCCAGATCTGCATCTCTCAAAATTTCATCGGGTTGGGTATATTCTTCAGTGGCTAAAGTAATTCCTAAACTGGCACTGATAAAGAGTTCATAATTATGGAGATTGAAAGGTAGTTGTAATTGAATTTGCAGAAGATCGGCAAGTTCTGTAAGCCTGTCAAGATCGATATATTCCTGCACTAAAATCACAAATTCATCGCCGCCAAATCTAGTTAATGTGCCGAAATCTGGCAAAATCAACTGCATTCGTTTACTGGCTTGTCTGAGTAATTCATCTCCAACAAGATGACCCAAACTATCGTTGATTACTTTAAAGCGATCGAGATCGATAAAGAGAATCGCAAATTTCTGTTGCTGTTGGAGCAGATCTTGCAAACGCTGTGTTAACCAAGTACGGTTGGCTAAACCTGTGAGGGCATCATGAAGCACATCATATTCAAGTTGTTTTTCCCTTTCTAATAATTGCTCTTGCGATCGCTGCAAACTTTGATTTAGTTTCTCTTTTTCTCTGAGCGCTAATTTTTGTTCTCTAAATTTTTCCAATTTTAAAAAGTTAATCCGATCTGCAAGGACTAGAGCCAATGAGACCACAAATACAACCATACCGATGCGGTAGATATCTTTAATCCATTCATAGGGAGGAATGATGGCAATTATCGATAATAAATGGGTCACAATCCCTAGTAGAAAACTAGAAAATGACAGTAAATAATAGAGAGCAGGTTTATAGCCTTTTAAAAGAGAGATAATCCCTAAAATAAAAGCGCAACTACATCCAGATACGCATACGATTATTCCGATTAGCGATACTAATTGGTAGGGTAATACTAAAAAGCTAAAACATATTATTATTAGCAGTGCTTGATGCACTCGCAACAGGTAGTACCATCTTGGGTGTTGAGTTTGAGCTTCTAAAAAGAGGCTGGCTGCCTCCAGAAGGCTGGTCAAACCAAAAACCAGCATAAGTGGAGAACAATATTTACTCCCCCAAATCCAGTCTTGCCATAGATATTGCTTGCCAATGCCATCGTAACTAATAAAAGCTAATAATATTCCCAATACAAAAAAGCCGTAATACAGATAAACTTGTTCTCTCAAGACTGCAAATAAAAACAAATTGTAAAGAATGGCAAACGCCAAAATTCCGATGATCAATCCCAACCAGATATTTTGATCGGTTCGGTATTGCCAAAAGTTGGTCGGACTTCGCAAATAGGCTTTTGCAATTATGGGAGTTTCGCTTTGAAAGCGTAAATAAAGGTTTTGACTAAGATGACCTGCCAAACGAATAGGAAATGCAGGTAGTCGATCGCGAATTTCCCGTGCAGAAAATGGATATAGTACCCCCGTAGTTTTAACTGTCCATTTGTCCTGAGAATCAGTTACATAGAGAGAAATATGGTCAAGATGGGGATGTTCGATGGAGAGAATCCATTCTGTATCGCGATCGCTAAGGTTTTTTACCTGCAATCTTGCCCAATAGGTTGATGCTGTGTAACCAAAGTTAGGCGGATCAATTTTGCTAGGTTGAAATTGCTTATTAAACTCGGAACTACTAACTTGTTCAATCGTTAAATCACTATTTTTATCTTCTAAAAATCTTAAATGCTTGCTTAAGTCATAAGAGAAATGGTGATCATTAAGATTGATAATTGGCGATGAATCGAATAAATTCTCTACTGGTAATTGACTTGAAAATCCAACAGGAATATGTAAAAAAAATGAACTAATAATTATGCATATGGGAACAAGTAATAAGGCTCCCATAGCGTTACGAGAGTTCGCATTGTGTGTATTAATCAAAAAGTGCTTTAACCAATGCGATCGCCTCATAATCTAATTATCTGGAAAATATATTTTTAGGTAAAATCTCGTATATCGCAGCAAAACATATCTAGCAATCCTATCTATTAATTGAAATAATCCAAAATTGCTTGGGTGATGGTTTCTTCGCCATGCATATTTAGTTGTTTTGCCTCGACTAAATCTGGTGCTTGAAAGGGGGAATTCAGAAATGACCAATCACCTTCATAAAACTCCTGTGGCGAAATAATTAGATGCTTTGAATAATTTTTTACGCCCGCAATCAGAGTTTCTGCTTCTAAAAATCCTTCACGGGTTAGGCAAATCACAGGAAGCCCAACTCGCAAGGCTTCTGCTAATGTGCCGTACCCCGGCTTCGTAATCATGCGATCGCATACGACCATGAGATCGACAGGACGGAGGCGATCGCAGTTAGCTTTGGTGAGATTGGGTAAGTCAGGAGCATTGCGATCAAAAGTAATAAATTGCCAATCAGCGTAATTTGCCAAATTTTGATAGGGAATTGACTGCAAACTTAGTCCACCAAAGGTAAGTAGAGCCGTAGGGCGATCGCTCGCTAAATTAAATTTATGGCGAATATATTCAGGCGCATATTTCGGTCTTGCACCTGTTAGTCCTACATCTTGAATATGGGAAAATGCGCTCATCGACTCGGCAAAAGGGAGTCGAAAAAGATGATCACAATGGCTGTAGGTTTCGGATAAGCGATCGGCTAAATCAATAAATTTGCCACCCCAATCACGGTAGATAAAATCCCAACCAAAGTTACCCGCCATCCAGCAGGGAATATGGGCTGTCTTAGCAATTTCCGCAACCATGGGGGGAATGTCTCCCAGAATTAAATCTACTTTATGCTCTTGCAAAAACTTAACTTCACGCTCGATTAAGTCAGATTGCTGATAGTAGATTTGTTTCCATGCATCTAGCGTCGCTTCGCGATCAACTTGCAAACTATCAATTTGGACTACGCCCACATCAAATACACGCGGATGGTAAACAAAGTCTCCTTCGATATATTCTTCCAATAGCCACCTTGGAGCCGTTGTGGCAATGATCAATTTGACTTCAGGCGATCGCTTTTGGAGTTCAGCTAAGACGGTTGCTGTGCGGGTGGCGTGACCAAATCCATGATTGGTAATTGCTGTATATAAAGTGGGCATAGAATATCTTTCAAATTAGGAATATCCCCTCATGGGTTAAAAGTTTGACTGAATAAAGCTTTTAACTCATGAGGGAAGGTTAGGTCAATCGCGGGTTATCGATTCATTTACAGGTTGTTGCAAAACTGGCAAAGATGCACTGACCGCGACTTGCTCGGCTTGAGGCAAAATATTGGTTACTGCGTTGTCAACAGAGTCTGGACTCTCTTCACTACTATCTTGTCCTGACTCGCGCACACTGACAAGATAAATACTAGTTACGGTCAAAATTACGCCGATCCATTGCACTAAGGTTAAGTTTTCACCCAAAAAGAGACTGCTAAACATCAAGGCAAATACGGGAGTCGAGAAGGTCAAAGCACTAAGAGTGGTCAAGCTGCCCGATGAGGCAAAATAGAAAAATAATCCATAGGCGATCGCGCTACCCATAATCGCCATATATGCCATACCTAGCCATCCCCACGCATTTAAGCCTTGCCATTGTTGCTGCTCGGTCTGCATCGAAATCAGCAATAAAGGCAATCCGCCAATAATCATGTGCCAACCTGTTGCCATCACTGGATCGGCATAGCGCACTACGGGACGAATCAAAATTGTCCCGATCGCCATGGATAAGGAAGCACCGAGCATAAACCATTCCCCCGTGGTAAATACGCCTGCCTCTAAAATTGTGGCAAAGTCGCCAGATAGTAACGATGCCATTAATTCTGCGGGTAACCCAATTAAGCCAATGCCAATTACGCCCACAAGTAGACCCAAGGTTGCCCCAAGACCGATTTTTTCTTTGTAAAGAATTGCGGCTAATACGGCTACTGCTAAGGGCTGTGAGTCGATTAATAATGAGCCAAGCCCTGCATTAGTTCGCACTAATCCCTGTGCTAGAAAGCCTTGAAACATCGCCCCATCAACTATGGCAAATACGCTAATCCATAACCAAGCCTGCCAATTTTTAGGTTGAGGTCTTCCCAAATATATACCGCCCCCAATCAATAGCAGCCCTGCGGGAATCAATCGGATCGCTGCCATAAACATGGGACTAGTTTGAGGTAATAGAGCTTTCATCACGACCATTGCAGTTCCCCAAAGAAAAAAGGGCGCAATAATTAGGGGTGACTGACGAGTTAGCTCAGGGGTACTAGCTGATGGGGATGACTGCATATTTGGAGAGCCTATAAGCTAATTTTCTGGAATGGTGCAAGCATTGCGAATTGGAGATTTTACGAATGCTAAGAAGTATTAACCAATATTAATACTAAACTTTTGAACGCAATTTGTTCAATTAATACCTTCTTCGTGCGGAGCTTTGCATTGTCATAGATGTCGCTATTCTTAATCCAGAAGCGAGTTGCGGCGCTTCTGGATTTGTGATTTGTCCTAATGCAAGTGACCACTGCTATAAGACTGAAGTAAAAAAGCATAGCTTTTTTACTTTTAAAGCTATTTTTGAGAAGAATAGGTGTGGGGGAGCTTTGCCCCGCAACACCTATTCTTCTCATTGATTTAGATCCGCGACTCTATTTTGGGGAAATATCCCTTTTATCTTGAACTTTTGTGAAGTGCTTACCCTGTATGCGTTACACTAATTTAGCAAAGCGATGAATCCCCAAAAGCCTTACCCAGAAAAGGTTTCAAGCATTGAGAGAAGAATTAAGGCAATAAGTAATTAAAAAAAACTGCTCAAATCCATATAAATTAAAGGTTGTGTATATACACAAGTGGCAAGTTGCTATTAGAATGATCAATCAGAAGTCATGGTCAGTGCAGGTTTCGCAAAATGCGATCGCACAATCCTTACTATGACATTAAATACATACTCATAAAAGGGGAACCCTATGAACAAAGGTGAACTAGTTGATGCTATTGCTAAAAAAGCTGCTGAGAAAGGCGTATCAGTCAACAAAAAGACTGCCGACGAAATTCTCTCAGCAACCCTTGAAGTAATCATCGATACTGTAGCTGGCGGAGACAAAGTAACTTTGGTTGGCTTCGGCTCATTTGAAGCTCGCGATCGCAAAGCTCGCGAAGGTCGCAACCCTAAGACTGGCGAAAAGATGGAAATCCCTGCCACCAAGGTTCCAGCTTTCTCTGCTGGTAAGTCTTTCAAAGAACAAGTCAGCCCTCCTTCTGACTAATTCTTCATAAAAAAGGACAGGTACTGCCTGTCCTTTTTTGTTGGTTTTCGATAAAAAAGGCGGCGCAATGCGCCGCCTTTTTTGTTTAAGTCAAGGCGGCGGCGCCACCGACAACTTCCAGAATTTCTTGAGTAATTGCGGCTTGACGGGCTTTGTTGTACTGCAAAGTAAGCGACTTAATCAGATCGCCAGCATTCTCCGTCGCATTACTCATCGCCGTCATCCGCGAAGCCAGTTCGCTAGCAATAGACTCTTGCAAGGCGCGGAGGATTTGGTTGCTGAGGTAAAGAGGTAGCAATGCATCCAGAATTTGCTCGGGATTTTGCTCAAAAATCAATTCCTTAGGCAGTTCTTTAATAGTGATTTCGCGCTTTTCCATTTCGACTTGTAACTTACCGCTACGAGTAATCAGACGGAAAATCTCGTCATCTTTTGGTTCTAACCCTTGAGGTTCAAGGGGCAGCAGTGTCTGGACAGCAGGACGAGAGCTAATTAAAGAGACAAAGCGGGTATAAATCAACTCAACGCGATCAATTACACCAGCCAAAAATGCTGAGGTAATTTCATCGCCGATCGCATTGGCTTCAGCAGCGTTAGGAATTTGATTTAAGTTCGTAAACTTTGCGGCGATGGGTTGATCGCGACGGGCAAAGTATTGAGCCGCCTTACGACCGACCAAGATAAAGGTGTAATTAATACCTTGTTCCTTTAATTCCTTAGCGCGAGCTTCGGCGCGACGGATAATCGTTGAGTTATAGCCACCACAAAGCCCGCGATCGCCTGAAATGACCAGAAGACCAACGGTTTTTACAGGACGCTTATCGAGTAAAGGCAGACTGACATCCTCGAAGGTGATGCGCTGCTGGAGACGGTAGAGAACTTGTGCTAAGCGATCGGCAAAAGGGCGGGTTGCTAAAACTTGCTGCTGAGCGCGTCTGACCTTTGCGGCGGCGACGAGACGCATTGCTTCAGTGATCTTGCGAGTATTCTTAACAGTGCCGATGCGATCGCGGATAGATTTGAGGTTAGCCATGAAACTAAATTGCTACTTGCTATGGGAATACTAGGGAAAATTTAGAATTAACTGTTTTCGCGAAACAATGCACCTAAGCCCATTGCCTACGGAAAATCTGGGATATTACAAAAGACACTAAAGTATCTTGATTATCTTAATAAAAAATTGCACCTTCAAACTGCAAACTGTTGTATATCCTTGAAATTGATCTCTTTAATAAACAACAGGCTTAAGCCTGTTGTTTATTAAAGACCCACAAATAATTTTTTAACACCTTGATATGGTCGCTTCTTCGCCTTTTTTTACAATAAACAACCAAATTTCTGATCCTGCTCAGTCATCGGACGATCTTCTCGAAATAGCGGGGCGTAAGTTCCGATCGCGTTTAATGACTGGCTCAGGCAAATATACCAACTTTGAGATCATGCGTCAGGCGATCGCGGCGAGTGGTTGCGAGATCGTCACTGTGGCAGTGCGGCGTGTGCAAACTAATGCGGCGGGGCATGAGGGGCTTGCCGAGGCGATCGACTGGAGCAAATATTGGCTACTGCCCAACACCGCAGGCTGCCAAACTGCCGACGAAGCTGTGCGTGTGGCAAGGCTGGGGCGCGAGATGGCAAAGATCTTGGGACAGGAAGATAATAATTTTGTGAAGCTCGAAGTTATTCCCGATCTTAAATACCTACTGCCCGATCCCCTTGGCACTTGTAAAGCTGCTGAACAATTAGTGAAAGAAGGCTTTGCAGTACTCCCCTATATTAATGCTGACCCCAGATTGGCGAAAACCCTTGAAGAAATCGGTTGTGTGACGGTAATGCCTCTTGGTTCGCCCATTGGTTCGGGTCAAGGAATTAACAATGCCGCAAATATTCGGATCATCATCGAAGAAGCCAAAGTGCCTGTAGTGGTCGATGCAGGAATCGGTGTACCCAGCGAGGCGGCGGCGGCGATGGAGCTAGGCGCAGATGCTTTGTTAATTAATACGGCGATCGCCTGTGCGAATAATCCTGTAGCGATGGGGCGAGCCATGGGGATGGCTTGTGAAGCGGGGCGTACTGCCTATCTCTCTGGTCGCATCCCTGTCAAAGCCTATGCTAGCGCTAGTTCGCCCTTAACAGGATTAGTAAATTAAGTAAATCTAGGAAAAGACGGCGCTTTGCGCCGCTTTTCCTAGCAAATCCGAAGCTGCTTCGGCACTAAGCGATCGCGCAAAATAGTAACCCTGTGCAAAATCACAATCCCAAGCCTGTAGTTGGATGATTTGTTCTTTCTTCTCGATGCCCTCGGCAATTACTTTGATGTTCATGGCATGGGCGAGGGCAATAATTGCTTTAACGATCTCAATATTGCGATCGCTATTAATTTCTTTACTGTTCATATGACTAATAAATGAGCGATCGATTTTAATAGTATTGACAGGGAATCTTTGGAGATAGCTTAGCGAAGAAAATCCTGTACCAAAATCATCCAGACTCAAATGAATATGTCTAGCTCTTAATTGTTGAAATACCCTAATCGCAATTTCTGTATTTTCAATGAGGATCGTTTCAGTAATTTCTAAGTTGAGATTAGAGGTAGAGATTTCTGTTTCCTGCAAAATATCATCAATAACGCGAATAATATCTGGATCTTGTAACTGCTTACCAGATAAGTTGACATTGATTGTAAGCTCCTTGGCAATTGGGAACTTTTCTAACCATAATTTGATTTGACGACAAGCGCTCTGTAATACCCATTTCCCTAGCGGAATGATGAGTCCTAGCTCTTCGCAAATGGGTATAAATTCTCCCGCAGCTAGTAATCCTTTTTCGGGATGTTTCCAACGCACTAGAGCTTCAAATCCACAGAGATTCATAGATTTAAGAGAGATTATCGGTTCATAGAAAACCACAAATTCGGTTTTTTCGATCGCCTTCCGCAATTCATTTTCAATTTGTAAACGACTGAGGGCGGAGTCATACATGGCTTGATCGAATATTTCATAACAGGCTCTTCCCTGATCTTTGGCTCGATACATGGCAATATCGGCATCCCGAAGCAAATCGCCTGCGCTTTCGTAATTATTAGAGCCGACAACGATGCCAATGCTAGCGCTCGTTAAAATTTTATAGCCATCGATCGCTAGTTCCTTCTTTAGCTGCAAATGGATGCGCTCAGCAACTTCAACAGCTTCTTGAGTACCACTGATTTCATCTAGTAAAATCGTAAACTCATCCCCTCCTAATCTCGCTACCGTATCAAAGGAACGCACGGATTTTTTGAGAATATCGGCGATTTCAATTAAGAGGCGATCGCCGATTAAATGTCCCAAGCTATCATTGATCACCTTAAAGCGATCTAAATCAATAAATAGAACTGCAAAGGTATGATCTTGAAATCGCTTGGTTCTTTTCAGCGACATTTCTAAGCGATCGGTAAATAGTAAGCGATTAGGAAGGTTAGTCAAACTATCATGAAATGCTTGATAGACCAACTCTTGTTCGGTTGATTTCCGTTCTGTAATATCTTGCCCGATGCCCACGATACTCTGTAAAGTTCCCTCTGAATTAAGAACAGGTACGGCACTTTCAAAAATCCAGCGAATATCTCCATTTGGTCGGACGATGCGGTATTCTAGCCCCCATCCTGTTTGATGATTTTTTTGATGAGCCGCCGCTACCATATCCCGATCTTCGATATGGATAATATTGATAAATGATTGCGGATCTTCATACAGACTAGCGCAGGAACGTCCTGAAATGGATTCATAGGCGGGATTAATATAAATAATTTTTTGAGAATAGGCTTCCATCATCCAAAATATTTCATGGATGTTTTCGGCCATTTGCCGAAATCTTTCTTCGCTTTCCTTTAAAGCCAGTTCGGCTAACTTGCGTTCTGTAACATCTTCCGAAAAACAGAGTAAATATTGAGGTTGTTCCTCTTGGTCATACAGAGGAACTTTAACTGTATGTAAAATTCTTCGCCCCAAACTATGACTATCAATCGGTTCTTCGGGAATATTTTCAGGTAATTTATTAACAAAAGCTTCTAGGTCTTTTTGATAAAAGAAATCTGCTTGCTCTTTAGGGAAATGACAATATACGGTTTTGCCAATCGCCTCTTTTGCAGACACCCCAAACATCACCTCGCTGGTGCGATTCCACAGTAACATTTCTCCGAAATGATCGGTTCTGGCATCTTTAACAAATACAGCTACAGGCAAATGATCGATGATATTTTGTAAAAAATTGCGAGTTTGCTCGAGTTCGGCGGCTAGAGTCGCGTAACGCTGTTCGCTCTCCCGCAAGGCGATCTCTGTTTTTTTAAGATTGCTAATATCCACGAAAGTCACAACTATGCGAGCGATGTCTCCTCTTTTGTCAAACTCAGGATAGGCATTAATCAGCGCCCAGACAAAATCATTGGTGGGTGGGCGATATAAACCCAATTCATAATTTTTAAGAACCTTTCTCTCCCGTAATATTTTGTTAACAGGAAAATCTTCTAGAGGCATCCACTGACCATCGCCATGATAAAAATTCCAACTAGGGTCATTAATATCTTTGCCTTCGAGTTCTGATTGAATGATTCCTAAAAGTTTTGCTGCCGTGGGATTGGCAAATAAAATTTTTGTATCAGTATCATGAACAATAATTCCTGTTTGAATATTTTCAACTAAGTTTTGAGATAAATTGGCAATTAAAAATTCAGACTTAAATCTTCTAAAACGATCAGCAGAAACTTGGGCTAATTGTTCTCTCAAGGAGAGGTTTTTAGCTTCTAGCTCTGTAATCTTCTGTTGCAAAATCTCTAACTCATTCATGATCCAGCAGTATTAGCTCATTTCAGTGAATTAAACAGTTTTTTTAATTTAGTTAGCAATTTCTGCGATCGCATTTTGATAATACGACGGTAACCTAAATCAGGGATATCCTTAGGATACAATTGCCTGTGGTCGAAAAAAGTATTTAAATCCTCTAAAATCACCCATAATCGTTGAATAATATGCTCAGAACGATATTCAGCTAAAACTGAGGGGGATAGTGATAATTTCGGGTCATTGTCAAGCACCTTAAGAACGCGTTGGACATCAAATTCTTGAGAATATCCTGCAATTTTGTAGCAGTTAAAGGCGGGATCTAAATAATCAGATAAACCATGATTAACGCTAGAAAAAACTTGACAACCACAGGCGAGAGCTTCCATCGGCTGTAGCCCAAACCCCTCGCTCACACCCTGCACCGCCCAATATTCGGCGGAGTCGTATAGATAGACTTTTGCGCGATTAAATAAGGCTTCTAAATCTTCAACATAGCGATCAATTACTTCCACTCGGCATTTTTTTTGCAAGGCGGGAATTAATTGATGCATCAAATAACTGGAGGACTTACGGGCTTGAACCAGCACATCAATATCGCGATCGCCCCATTGGTCAGGTTGCCGATTGACAAACTTCGGTGAAATTTCATTGGGTAAATAGTAAAGCAAGGAATGGGGCGATCGCTGTCCCCAATAGCCCAGAGTATTACGACTGACCGTAATAATTGGCACACTCGCAGGTAAGTTAAAGCCATAGCCCGCACTATGGGCATGATATATTGCGTTGAGTGATTTTAATTTTGGGGCAAGCTTAGCCACATCAAACCCCCAACTCATCACAAAAATGACATCATCTAAGGCGCGAAAGTTATCATCAGATTGCAAAAGATCATCTAGCCAGAGATGCCCCTTTTCTCTTTGGCGATAGGTAACTACTTCCGCAGGACAAACTTGTTGAACTAATTGCAGAGTTTTTAACTCCGCCCATAATCCCCCACAGGCAAATTTGTCAGTAGTTCCTGGTAATAAAAAGTATAGTTTTCTCATCAATTAGTCTTTAAATCTTTGATAAGTAGATCAGCAGAAAAAATTGTAGACGCACAGATCCTCAATTTTTTGGCATTCATATACTTGACACACCAAATATCTAGAACCCCCTCTAACTCCCCCTTGGAAGGGGGAGAACTCAGACTTCCCCCCTTCCAAGGGGGGACTGAGGGGGGTAAGAATTTGTAAAGTGCGTCAAGTATATTAACGCCAATTTTTTGGGTGACTGACAGAACAAGTCGGTGATGGCAAAGCAAAAGTTGGGGATCTTAATCTCTGCCTTCTCATTCTAGAGGTTTTTCAGCCTACAGTGCTTTGCGCTTTCTTCAAAGCTAAAGAAACTCTTAAAATGCTTGCTAAGCAAGCATTTTAAGAGTTTCTTTAGCTTTCAAAATCTTCACCGACAGACCTCAATATATTTTTTGAAAAGCTTACTATGCAAGCTTTTCAAAAAATATATTATGAAAATAGCGCTAAACTAAGACATTAGATCATCATCATAGATAAGGCAACGGCAAGGCATGGCACTTTTTACACTGCGATCGCTTAAAAAAGATTTTGGCATCAAGGAAATACTCAAGGATGCTAGCTTTAGCCTTGATGAAGGCGATAAAGTCGGACTAATCGGCACAAATGGCTCAGGAAAATCCACCTTACTGAAAATGATTGCGGGCTTAGAGTCGAGTGATGGGGGCGAATTATGGGTTAACTCTAGTGCCAAGATCATCTATTTACCGCAACAACCCGATCTCAACGAAGAATTAACCGTTTTAGAGCAGGTATTTGCCGATAGTGGTGAGCAGATGGCTCTAGTCAAGGAATATGAAGAAATTTCCGATAAGTTGTCCCACGGACATGGCGATCAAAATCGGCTCTTAGCGCAACTATCGAGCGTAACTGAAAGAATGGATCAAACAGGGGCTTGGGACTTAGAAACTAATGCCAAAATCGTATTAACCAAATTAGGCATTGATGACCTTGAGGCTAAAATTGGTAGCCTGTCTGGAGGATATCGTAAACGTATTGCGATCGCTTCGGCACTGCTCTCTGCGCCCGATGTTTTATTAATGGACGAGCCGACTAACCATCTCGACGCTCTCTCCGTGGAATGGTTGCAAAGCTACCTCAATCGCTATCGTGGCGCATTATTACTGATTACCCACGATCGCTATTTCCTAGATAAAGTTACTAACCGCATTATTGAAATTGATCGCGGCGATTTGTATTCCTATTCAGGCAATTATTCCTATTATCTAGAGAAAAAGGCGGAAGCTGAAGACTCCGCCCTCAGCACCCAACGCAAGCACGCAGGACTCCTACGCCGTGAATTGGAATGGCTGAAAAAAGGTCCCAAGGCAAGAAGCACTAAGCAAAAAGCGCGGATCGATCGCGCCCATGCGTTGCAAGCGACTGAATTTAAGCAAGCTAATGCCAAGGTTGATATCACCACATCGGGGCGACGTATTGGCAAAAAAGTCGTCGAACTCGATCGCATTACCAAATCCTATGGCGATCGCACCTTAATTAAAGACTTTTCCTATAACTTCACCCCCGAAGACCGCATTGGCATCATTGGCAGCAATGGCGCAGGTAAATCCACCCTGATGAATATGATCATCGGACGCTTACAGCCCGATGCAGGAACCGTGGAAATCGGTACGACGATTCATTTTGGCTACTTCGATCAACATTCTGATGACCTGCTCGAGCATGGCAACCAAAGAGTAATTGACTACCTCAAGGATGTCTCGGAACTGGTAAAAACTGCCGATGGCAGCATCATCACCGCTTCGCAAATGCTAGAGAGATTTCTCTTTCCTCCCAATCAGCAATATGCACCCATTAGCAAACTTTCGGGGGGAGAGAAGCGCCGCTTATTTTTGCTGAAAGTCCTAATGGAAGCGCCCAATGTCTTGATCTTAGACGAACCGACTAATGATCTTGATGTGCAGACTCTTGCGGTTTTAGAAGAATATCTAGAGGATTTTAATGGTTGTGTGATTGTGGTTTCCCACGATCGCTATTTTCTAGATCGGACTGTGGACATGGTTTTCTCCTTTGAGCCTGCTGGCGAAGTGCGTCTATACCCCGGCAATTATTCTGTCTATTTGGAATATAAAAAGGACGAAGCTGACAAGGAATCGAGCGAAGCCAAGGATCAAGCTAATAAGGTTGCCAAGGATCAAAAATCTAATGCAGCCACATCTTTGCCTGAACCGCCCAAACCCAAACCCGAAGTAAAAAAAGCTTCACAACTTTCTTATAAAGAGAAGCGCGAGTATGAGGAACTAGAAGCCAAAATTCCAAAATTGGAAGAGGAAAAATCTCAAATTGAGAAAAAGCTCTATCACAATCCCCCCAATGGTCATGCCGAACTGCAAAAAATGGCGAGCCGTCTTGCGGAACTCACCCAAGCGATCGATACTTCAACCGAGCGTTGGCTAGAACTTGCTGAACGGATTTAGTCCTCAATTTGCCATGATCAATCCCCCCCTAATAGCTAAATCAAACCGAAACCTAGCGGAATTTGGACTAGATTTCAAAAATCCTCGCTGGTGGCTCGAAATCACACTCATAATTGTGGTTTATTTTGCAGTATCTTGGAGCGTGGTTAATGGGATACCCAAAAATCCTGTTACTCCCTCTCCTCTCTGGCCAGGAGCAGGAATTATTGTCGGATTATTACTAGTCTGGGGGCGATCGCGATGGTTTGGGGTTTTTTTAGGGACATTTCTCTATAACTTACATAGGCGAGGATTTACGGTCATCCTGCCGCCTTTAGGTGCAAGTATTGGTTCCACAATTGGAGCTTTGATTACAGTCTCGCTAATTTTAAAATTTACCCGCACGGACTACCCCATTCGCCAAGTTCGTCATGTGGTCATGTTTTCCCTATGTGCCATCTTTACTGGCGTGATATTTCAAGCAAGCATCGGTATTCTCTCCTACGTTTCTTTTATGAGTAAGGTTTGGACTGATTTGCCAAGTGTGTTTTTTAATTGGTGGATTGGGGATGCCATTAGTATTTTACTTTTTGCGCCCTTAGTTTTTACTTGGGTGCGATCGCCTAAGGATTCTAAGATCAAGTCTTGGCTAAATTGGGAAGTATGGGCGGTTTTATCGGGGCTAACTATTGTTGCTTATCTGGCTTTTTACAAGAGTCAACCCATCGAGTATCTACTTTTGCCGCCCTTACTTTGGTCAGCCTTTCGCTTTGGCTCTAAATTCACTACTACGATAGTAATGCTGGTCTCCATGACCGCTACAATTGCCACGGCAAATTCCATTGGAGTTTTTTATAAGCCGCAAGTCAATGGGAACTCAGTTCTATTACTGCAAATATTTATGGGCGTGATAGCAATTACGACCATGTCGGTGTTGGCGATCGTGGCGGAAAATGATCGAGCTAATCTTCGTTTACAGAGATCTAACATTGACCTAGAACAAAGGGTGGTCGAACGAACTCAAGAACTCCAGCAAAGTGAAGCAAAATCAAGGCAACTTGCCGCCAAAGCAGAAGCCGCCAATCAAGCCAAAAGTGTATTTATTGCCAACATGAGCCATGAATTGCGATCGCCTTTAAATGCAGTAATTGGCTTCTCGCAACTGATGCTACGAACTACAAATTTGCCCATTGAGCATTATGAAAATGCCAGCATTATTTATCGAAGTGGTGAGTATCTCTTAACCTTGATTAATAACATTCTCGATTTATCGAAAATCGAAGCTGGTAAAACCACTCTCAATGCTCAAAATTTCGATCTATATCATCTAATCGACGATGTAGAAGATATGCTGCAACTAAGGGCGGCAAATGCAGGATTAAATCTCGTAATTGAGCGTGAAGAGAATGTGCCGCAGTATATCTGCACCGATGCCTTGAAGTTACGGCAGGTCTTAATTAATTTGATCGGAAATGCGATTAAGTTTACGGGATCGGGTTCCATTTTATTAAACCTGAGCAATGCCAGTATTTCCGAACAGGAATATATTCTCGATTTTAGGGTGAGCGATACGGGCGTGGGGATTGCGGAGGAAGAACTCGCTAATTTGTTTACTTCCTTTACACAGGCTCAGGCAGGACGTGAGAAGCAAGAGGGAACTGGACTAGGATTAGCCATTAGTCAAAAGTTTGTGCAGTTGATGGGGGGTAATATTTCGGCGAGCAGTGAATTAGGTAAAGGTACTACTTTTCAATTTCAGATTCAGGCTCAGTTAGGCAAGGAAGCAGAGCAGGAAACCAAACCCAAAAGACGCGCTTTGGCGCTTGCGCCCAATCAAGCAACCTATAGAATCTTGGTAGTTGATGATAAACCTGTTAATTGCCAATTATTAGTTAAGTTATTACGACCCATGGGATTTGAAGTACAAGAGGCGAGTAATGGACAGGAAGCGATCGCGATCTGGGATCAATGGGAACCCCACTTAATTTGGATGGATATGCGAATGCCTGTAATGGATGGCTATGAGGCGACTAAATATATTAAATCCACAACTAAAGGTAGTGCTACGGCAATTATTGCTTTAACGGCCAGTGTTTTAGAAGAGGAGAAAGCGATCGTGCGATCGGCGGGTTGTGATGATTTTATTCGGAAGCCGTTTAGCGAGCAGATAATTTTTGATACCTTAGCCAAACATTTAGGGGTGCTGTATGTTTATGAAAAAACACCTAGTCTGGCTAATGAATTAGATTCTAAATTGGATCTACCTTTAATATCTGAGAATTTAAGGATCATGTCGAATGAATGGATCGTACAATTATACGAGTCGTCCCTAGAAGCAGATAAGAACTTAGTTATGCAACTGATCGAAGAAATTCCCGAAAAAGAGGTTTTCTTGGCGCGATCGCTTACTAAGCTAGCCCGTAACTTTCAATTCGAGAAATTAATTGATTTAGTCGAACCTCTTATTTCTTCAACATCCTCCCCTCTGGGTAGTGAGTAATTATACCAAAGCACCAAATGTCTACCCTATTATTCGCTTTATTTTGTATTTATCTAAAATGCGCTTCCATACTAGTTCAATTCACGACAGATTCTTAATTCATGAGCTACAATCCTTCGCTTGAAATAATGACGGGTAATATTCTGCTAGTAGATGATTTACCAGAAAACTTACAACTACTTAGTGACCTTCTCATTAGCCTTGGCTACAGTGTGCGTAGCGTGACTAGCGGGAAAATGGCTCTCAAAACGGTTAAAGTCAAACGTCCCGACTTAATCTTATTAGATATTAAGATGCCTGATATGGACGGTTATCAAGTTTGTCAAGCTCTAAAAGCCGATGAAGATTTAAAGGATATTCCTGTCATTTTTATTAGTGCTTTAGATGATGTGTTTGATAAGGTGAAGGCTTTTTGGTCGGGTGGGGTTGATTATATTTCTAAGCCTTTTCAGAGTGAAGAGGTGGTTGTCCGCTTAGAAAATCAACTGACCATTCAACGCCAAAAACGGGCTCTGCAAGATGCGATCGCGCGGCATAAAGAAACGGAGGAGATGCTATATCAGTCACGGGCTTTAGTTACTAGTGTGCTGAATAGTGTGTCCGACGGAATTGCCGCAACCCAATCAGTTCGCGATCCGACGACAGGGGATATTGTGGATTTTCGCTGTGTTGTGGTTAATCCTGTGATTGCCAAATTGTTCGATCGCAGTCGGGAGGATTTGATCGGTAGATTAGTACTCAGGAAATTTTTAGAACGGGTTAATCCTGCGCTATTTCAAAAATTAATTAATGTAGTCGAGGCTAATAGCACTCTCCAAGAAGAGATCTTCTATGAAGCGGAACCTAGCGGTTGGTATCAATTGATTGCCATAAAATTGGGTGATGGCTTCACGGTGACTTTGCGACATATGCCAGACAAGTAGCTTGATTTGACCGCGATAGGTGCTTTAAAGTCAATTCAAAGGCGGCGCATTGCGCCGCCTTTGAATTGATTTTAGGCTTTGTTACTAGACTTAGGCGATTGAGCGAGATATTTTTGCAACTGTTCCATTGCCAATATCAACTGCGGCGTAGGATCGATCGCCACCATGCCCTCCTTCATCTTGCGCCATAGCTCAAAATGGAGATGAGGACCAGTCGCTAAGCCAGTACTACCGACTAAGCCGATAACTGTGCCTTGCTTGACTTCTTCTCCCGCCTTGACCAATACCTCCGAGAGGTGAGCATAGCGGGTTTCATGGGTATCACCGTGGGAGATCACCACGATTAAGCCATAACCACCGAGCCAGCCTGCAATTTCCACACGCCCGCTAAAGGCCGCGACGACGGGAGTTCCTTCCGCAGCCGCGAGATCGGTTCCTTGGTGAAAGCGCACTTGCCCTGTCACGGGATGCACGCGACTACCAAAAATTGAACTGACGATGGATGGTGAAATCAAAGGGAATAGCATTTGCTTATCGCCATTGCTAGGCAAGCTCATGGCAGCAATTTCTTGGGGAGTGAGGCGGCGCACCTGTAGGGCAGTTTCTCCAGAAGAGGCAGCATATAGAACGTTTTCGCCTTGATAATTGCTTTGAGAATAGTTCTGTTGGCGATCGCGACTAACTGCCACAGTTGGATTGCAATAATCGCTATCCCGCTCCAACATGCTGCTTGCCTTAAACTTGCAACCAGTGGAACGATTTTCTAAGACAACTTCCACGGGTTCGGATATTTGCGGAGTAGGTTCCGATCGCGTAGGCAAGACAATATTAGAATTAGATTCCACTTTGATTTGGATACCTTCGCGATTGTCGGCGGAGTTATCAATGGGAACTTCGGGCGCTTTGATTTCCCTGAGGTCATTTTGGATGGGCGCGATCGCTGGTTGCGATTGCACAGCGGGAGAAATGGGTTGCGCGAGATTGATATCGGGGGAAATAGCTGACTTAGACGCGGCGTATGCTGAGCCAACCAAAGCATAGTTATTTGAGGAGACGCAAAGCAGAGTAGCTAAGGTAAGGGTAGAGATTGTGGATTTTCGCATATTTCGCATAGTGGTGAGTCTACTGATAGCCGACAGAAAAGGTTTGAGGCTGATAGATCGCGTCTTGGCAATTGCCCTCCCATCTTACTACCAGTTCGCCTGTTGGTCTAATGTCGATTATTTGACCTTGAAGTTCCCGACTATCAATGGTTTTATGCCCTGTTCTATACACAGTGCGATCGCTCAGCATTTCTAAATATTCCGTTAAAATCTCGATCATGTCGTCATCTTTGCTACGCATCTGCCACATTTGTACTCCTTTTAAGACAACTTCGATCAATTCATCCATACTGGATAAGGTGGTGGGTAATTCGCCCAGAGCGATCGCCCCTTTGGGGACTTCATTTGTCCAGTTGATCCCAATGCCCACGACAGCATAGCGAATTTGGTTAGCCTCAATCCTTGTCTCGGTGAGGATGCCGCCTACTTTTCGGCGATCGATCAACAAATCATTCAGCCACTTTAGCTGCACATTTACTCCCGTCTCATTGAGCGCCTTGGCGATGCCCCAAGCTGTCCCCATCGTAATTTGGTGAGCATTCGCTGCCGCTAATTGGGGCTGTAAAATGACAGACATAAATAAGCCGCCTAAGTCCGATTGCCAACTATGTCCCCTTTGCCCACGTCCTTTAGTTTGACGCTTGGCAATAATTACGGTATTTCCCAGATTAGGCTGCGGCTGGCGATCAATCAGCCGCCAAGCTTCGCTATTGGTGGAGTCGATTTCTTCATAGCGAAATACCGAAAACATTTGATGGGTTGGTTGCTTTTGTTGATTAGTTTGTTGATTATTCTCAGAAAGTTGCATTATGCCTCGTCATCAAAAATCTACTTTTCACTTTAAACAATTTGCGGTCAATCAGGACAAATGCGCCATGAAAGTCGGAACCGACAGCATTTTATTAGGCGCTTGGGTTAGGGTTCCTGAGAAGGGACGAGTTTTAGATATTGGTACGGGTACGGGCTTACTCGCTTTGATGTTGGCTCAGCGATCAAGATCAGCGCTTATTGATGCGGTGGAAATTGATGATTTTGCCTATGCACAAGCCTTAGAGAATGTCCATAATTCACCTTGGGGCGATCGCCTCAAAGTTTATCACAGCAGCATTCAAGACTTTGCTAAAGATAATTTTGATGCTCTGCCTGTGACCGAACATCAAAATTATCAATATGATCTGATTATTTCTAATCCGCCATTTTTTGAAAAGTCTTATAAAGCGCCGTATCAGGCAAGAACCCTTGCGCGGCATAGTGACAGCCTTTTGCAAAGCGATATTTTACAAATTGCTCAGAAATTACTTAAGCCTAGCGGCCTTTTAGCGGTGGTTTATCCCACGGATTTAGCCAATATGTTTATGAGTAAGGCGGAGGCTTTTAATTTATTTGGCGATCGCAAGTTGTATGTAAAGCCGAATCTCCAAAATTCCGTTAAACGCATTTTATTAGAATTAAAAAAAGAACTAAAAAAAGAACTAAAAAAAGATCGCCATCTTCTACAGGAAAGTCAAATTACAATTGAAGAAAGCAAACATATTTATACTGCCGATTACATTGCCCTAGTCAAAGACTTTTATCTCAATATGTGACCACCCCCCAGCCTCCTCTCCCATTAAAGATGCGGAGGAGTAAGACCCAGTAAAAAGCCCATGACGCAAACTTCTTTAACTTCCTTACCAAACCCAGCGATCGCTGAAGGTCATCTCAGGCGCGTTCATCATATCGCCTTAAATGTGCGCGATATGCAAGCCTCCTGTAATTTTTATGGCAATATTTTGGGACTGCATCAACTAATTGGCGATGAAGTGCCTAGCACGCTTATTGATTTGGTCGCCGCAGGTAAAGTGGCTAATTTCCAGACTCCCGATGGCACAATTCTCGATCTTTTTTGGGAACCTGAGTTAATTCCCCCCGATCCTGATCCGCAAAAACAATTTACTAGAGCTAATCATCTTGCTTTTGATATTGACCCTGAGTTATTTGATCAAGCGGTAATGACCTTGCGATCGCACCAAGTTGCTATTGAAGGCGAACCCGTTACGCGCCCCACAGGAAGAGGGATCTATTTTTACGATCCTGACGGTTTCCTAATCGAAATTCGCTGTGATCCTGAATAGGACTCAAACAGCCTGTGGGCTGTTTGAGAAGCCCCCCCTAGCCCCCCAATTCTGGGGGGAATAGATTGCAGTCCCCCAGAATTGGGGGATTTAGGGGGCAGAAATACAGACTTTACAGAAAAGTTTGGATTAGTTCTTATTTCCTCTCAATAAAGGCGGCGCAAAGCGCCGCCTTTATTGAGAGATGAAATCGCGAATATTTTGGCGTAATAGCTTGCCTGAAGCAGTCTTGGGCAAAGATTCCCAAATGTAGATCGATTTTGGCAACTTATATTTAGCAAGAGATTTTTGCAAACAAAATTCTCGAACTTCGGCTAAAGATAATTCGGAACTCGCTACCATTACCGCAGCCACACTTTCGCCCCATTCTGAATCGCTAACTCCCACCACACAAACTTCCGCGATCGCAGGGTGTTGCAACAAAATCGCTTCGATTTCCGATGGATAGATATTTTCTCCACCACTAATAATCAAATCTGAGCGACGGCTTACTACATAGAGATAACCATCGCGATCGCGGTAGCCCAGATCCCCAGTCGGGAACCAATATTCTTGATGAAGATTAGGCTCATGCTTGGGTTGATGGAGATAGCCAGTCATTAAGCTAGGGCTTTGGACAAGGATTTGACCAATTTCGTCGATCTCAACTTCTTGTTCAGGATTATCTAACTCCACAATGCGAAGGCGATTGCCAAATAGAGGTAATCCCACCGATCCGCGTTTCGAGGCTAATTTCTGTGATGGCATCGTGGTAATTTGAGAAGCAGTTTCCGTCATGCCATAGGTGGGCAAAATCAGTAGATTTAATTCCAGACATTGCTCGATTAAGTCAGGATCAGCAGGTGCGCCACCTAGCAAAACTGCTCTTACCTTGGAATTACAGAGATTTTGCGCCAGAGGATGTCTCAATAAACGGGTGAGCATGGTCGGCACTAGGGAAATGAGCGTAACCCCTTGATTAGCGATCGCCGTTAAGACCTCCTGCTCATCAAATTTCGGTAAAAGTGTAATCGCTGTCCCATAAATCACACTTCGCCATGCGATCGCCAATCCCCCCACATGAAACATCGGCATACATAACAGCCAATTGTCTTGATGATTAATTCTCAAATGTAAAGCCGAGGTGATCGCGCTATGGAAATGATTGTGATAAGTTAAAGGAACCGCCTTGGGCTTGCCTGTAGTGCCTGAAGTATAGAAAATCCCCTGTATATTTTCTAAATTAATGTTCTCATTCTGATTTTTAATTCTAGATAAAAGAATAGAACTAGAGCAATTTTCCACTATTAAATCCTGAATCTGATCTTGTAAGTTTTTTGCTAAGTCTTGCGTAAATTCGTCACAAATTAAATATTGAGCCTGACTATCTTCTATTTGCCAATTTAGTTCTGCTGCTGTGAGACGGGTATTCAAAAAAACAGCGATCGCTTCGCTTTGGACAAGCGCATGAACGATCAGTAAATAATGCGGATGATTGGTTAGCAATAACCCCACGCGATCGCCTGCCTGCACGCCTAAGCCTTGCAAATATGCGATCCATAATTCCACTTCAGCCTGTAGTTGGCTATAAGTCCAATGCTTTACCTCTTGAGTAGGACTGACGAAATTAAGCGCGATCGCCTCTGGATTTTGTCGCGATCGTTGTAATAGCCAGTTAGGAAAATGCATACAGGTTTTTGACTTAGTTAGGACTTACGCAATGCTAACGAATTTACTGGGTTTTGAGTGGATGTGGCGCTACACTACATCAGAAAGCGCACCTCACAGGGGGCGCTTCTATAAACCATTTAGGATTGCTATAGCTATATAATCAATTTAGAGAATAACTGAGGAAAATGGCAATGAATCCATTTGGTGGCATCGTCCAGAAAGCATTTTATCTAGGTTTAGGCTTGGCGACTGTCGCAGGTGAAAAGGCAGGCGCAACCATCAACGAACTCCGTACTCAAGCCAGCAAACTAGCCGATGAGCTAGTAGATCGGGGGGAAATGACCACCGAAGAAGCGCGTAAATTTGTAGATGATCTGGTGCGTAATGCCCAAAAGCCAATCGGGGACGATCAAAGCTCCTCTAATCCCACAGGCAAAGATGCTCCCCGCACGATCGCGATCGATGATGAGGAAGATAGTGATTCCAATAGAAAACCTGACGAAGTAGATTTACTCAAGGATAAAGTGCAAGCGCTACAAGATGAACTCCGTCGTTTGCAAAAATGATAATTTCTCAATGGCACTCTCTTCCCACTCAAGAAATAGCTAGGCTAGCTATTTCTTGAGTGGGAAGGGTTAAGTGGCAGCGCTTTACGCCGCCACTTAACCCTTGGGAAAATTGCTATATAATCCTTAGAAAGATTGGGTCACGCATCTTTGCACATACCCACTTATCTGACACCTAAAGCCCAAAAAATCTAAGAATTATGACAGTTGAATTTCCTGCCTATACCCAGACCTTACTAGCTGCGAAGAAAGCCAAAAGCTTGAGCTTTACTGATTTAGAAAAGCTGTTAGGGCATGACGAAGTCTGGATTGCTTCTCTCTTCTATGGTCAAAATAGTACATCCTTAGAAGAAGCTCAAAAGATTGCTGAAATTCTCGGACTTGGGGAAGATATTGCCGTAGCTTTAAGCTCCTATCCCAGCAAAGGTTTAGGACCCGTTGTTCCCACTGACCCCTTGATTTATCGCTTCTATGAAATTATGCAAGTGTATGGATATCCAATCAAGGAAATTATCCATGAGAAATTTGGCGATGGCATCATGAGTGCCATTGATTTTACTCTCGATATCGAGAAGGTGGAAGATCCTAAAGGCGATCGCGTTAAGGTCACCATGAACGGTAAATTCCTCCCCTATAAAAAGTGGTAATTCCTATGCTAAGAGAGAAAATGGCATAGCCATTTTCTCTCTTAGCATAGGAAGGCGGCACGAAGTGCTACCTTCCTTTATGGGATTTTAAAAGTCCAAAATGGCGTAGCCATTTTGGACTTTGGGATTACTCACCTAAAGAAGTCTGAAGTTGGGCTTCTGAATAATCAGTGATTAGGGATACAGGGAATTTAGGATTGGAGATCGCTTGCATATAGTTGTTAGTCAAGTAAGATGCGAACTCCGATCTTTGATTGAGATAAGTTTGAAAGAAAGCCAAACTAAACGCCTTCGCATAGGGATGCGTAAACCCTGTCTTCTCACCTAGTAAAGACTCAGGAACCACCACTGTGCCGCGATCGCTTCTTTCTAAAAATGAAAAATGCGTTCCCTGTGAAAAAGTTACTAGATACTTATTAGGACTAGTTAGCCAAGTAAAAGGGAAAATTTGTTCGGGAATTGCGGGTGTGAAGATATCCTGACCGCTTGCAAAAATGGCAATCGGAAGTTTGATGTTTTGCATTCCTTCTTTGCCTAAGAGCGTGCTACCGCCAAGGGGATTAATGGCGATAATCGCTTTCACTCGGCGATCGCTTAAAACCGTGTTATCCACCTTCAAGAAACTAAAGCGACATTGCAAGATTTTGGAAATATTAAAAGAAGAAATATTCGGTTCGGGAATACTACATTCTTGATTAATCAACTTGAAATTAAGAAGCGCTCCCCCCAAGGTCAGGACTGTATAACCACCAAGGGAATGACCAATTAAGCCCACTTGCTCCGTATTAAGGCGATCTCGCCATAGCACATCGCTCTTTCCGCGCTGCTCTAAAGCATCAAGTAGATAGATGACATCTCGTGGGCGCTGTATCGCTTCCTCTGGTTGGGGTGATTTGCTCAATCCAGACAAAAAGGCTTCAAAATCGCGGCTACCTGTTTTGGGATGTTCTAGAGCTGCGACCGCAAAGCCATGAGAAGCCAGATGTTGGGATAAATATTTTAAAGTATCAGGATTAGATGCTAGTCCGTGGGAGATCACAATTAGAGGCGCAGGTTTGCCTAGTCCCTGTGGCATATAGAGATCGACAGGGACAGTAACATTGCGATCGCCTTGCAAGTAAGTAAATTGTTCCTTAGTCCAAGGCACATTTCCTGCTAGTCGTAAATCTTGATTGGTGGTATCTAAGGTTCTATTCACAGCTTGAGACTTACTAGCCTCATCCGCAACTTGCCTCTCAATGGAAGCAAACACCTGATCTTTTTTGTAAATCAGTTGAGAAATATCGGCATAGGCTTGTAACCCCTGCGGTAAATCCATGTAAATTACAGGGACAGGATATCTCTCCAATAAATTGACCACACTTAGCCCTTGATCGCTCTGTGCTGAAAGTATCAAAGATGAGCGAATTGCCGAAAACCCATTCATATCTGGAGTCATTTGGATGATCCTACCCATCCGTTTGATTAACACCTCACCGATAGGAGAATAGGCAAATTGAGCAATGGTGATACGGCTAATGTCATAGCGAGTAGCTAAAGCTTCGCGCAATTGCTTTTTATCTGGATCTGCTAGTCGTCCCAGATAAAAATCTAGCCGCTTAGTGAGTACCCCTTCCTTCACAAATTTATCTAAATCACTAACATGGACGGTGAATTCACCAAAGGGCGGATACCAAAAGCGAATTTGTTCGGCGCTAGGGGCGGGGCTAGGAGTCAACAAAATGTTTGCAACGGCGATCGTCATTCCGATGCCCCATGTACTTATATGGGCAAAGCGATCGCGTAACTTTAGTAAATAATTTTTCATGAACATTCCTATGGCTCAGCAAGTTTTTTCAGATTTCATTAAAGTGTGCGATGATGCTATAATAGCCTTCGCGAAAAATCAGTGCTTTACCTAATTAGCTTGATTTAAGTAGCGCGATTTGTTTGCCGATGTAGCACAGGGGTAGTGCAGCCGATTCGTAATCGGCAGGCCGTGAGTTCAAATCTCATCATCGGCTTAGTTTTTTGTAGATTAGGTCATCAGCCGAGTATAGAATTTCGATGCGTCGAAATTCTATACTCGGCTTTGTTTTAAATACCATCAATACAGCTATATTTTCTATCCATTATTACGACTCTCTTCCCAATCAGCGAATAGGCTTTATCCAATAAATAATTAGAGGTTTGGTTTTTAATTCACAAAAGTGTGACAACACTTTTGTGAATTGGCATTATTTACTGGAAAGAGAGTAAACAAACCCTACAAAATTTAAAGATAAACTTCAAATAAATAATTGTATTTTGATTAAAAATTGATTGAATTTTGCCAATCAATTTTGATTGATTGTAATCATAATTTAGATTCTTTACAAATACTAAAAACACATAATTATTTAACCCTTAAGTAAAAAAATACAACTAAAATCTATGGCGTGCGATGCTTTTATGCTATAGGTTTTGATGTTTTATATTTAATTGTGACTAGATAATTAACTAGCCATAATTAAAAAATAGATTCAAAAACTATGAATTATAGCAATGTAAGTTTTGCTTAGGACATAAAACCCAAAAAGTGAGTTGCGGCGCGAAGCGCCGCAACTCACTTTTTGGGTTTTAGTTTGTACTGGCTAACTCTTGCTTTGCTATATATTGCATATGTGGCAAAGGCTTTTAGATTTTATATTTAATTGCAATTATTTATATTTAGAAAAGATTGTAAGTTAGAGAAAAATAAACTCCACTTTCTTGTAAAGTCTTGCGGCTATTTTGTACTGACACCAGAGGAATACCATAGTCTAGCCTTGCACTCAGGCGATCGCCCATTGTCCAACGAAGCCCTAAACCCGTACTCACCAAAACATTTTGAGGAGGATTGGCTTCTCCAGAGCTAGCCCACACAATCCCCGCATCCACAAAGGGAGTTAGTTGCATTAACCCTTCTATTTCAGGTACACGCAGCACAGGTATCCGTAATTCTGCCGATAGGTTTGTGCCATTGTCGCCAAATAGCAAATCTTGACGATAGCCACGCAAACTATCTTGCCCGCCTAGCCCGATTTGTTCGAGGGGCAGAATTGTTCGATCCGCTAGCTGTACATCCCCACGCAATAGCAATAAAGTATCGGGAGCCAAAAGGTTGACATATTGAGCCTGTCCGCGCCATGCAAAAAATCTGGCATCTGGAGCCTGATTATTGATAGTTGCGCCTAATAGTCCTAAACCTAGACTAAATTGCGATCGCATGGCAAATACTGAATCGCTACTACGCTGCGTATATTCCTGAAAGAAGCGTAATACGGATAATTTGGTAACTCCATTATTATCAGCACCCGCAGATAGAGGAAATGGAATTGCTAAAAGGCTCGCTAAACTCTCCCGATAGGAAGCTGTTAAACCTAGGGCTAGCTCCTTGCTTGGCGTTTGGAGAATTGGCTGGCGATAGGTTAAGTCGTAGGCTGTAGAATTGGAATAGATGTTTAGGGCATTAAAGGGTTGCTCAATGACATTGCTATTTCCATTATTAAATGAGATAGATATCGATCCATTGTAGGGATTGATGGGAATGCTATAACTCAAGTCATAGGCATTAGAGCCATCGGTATTGCTATACCCCACTGTGAGGCTATCACCCAAACCTGTCACGTTCCCTTCACCATATTGCAAGCGCCGCCGAAAAGTTCCTACACTGGGCGCACGGTTGTTATCTAGTAGCAATTGTAATCTGGATGACTTCGCTTCTGTGAAAGTGACATCTAATATATTTTGCCCCGCCCGATCGCCTGCTGCGAGTTCCGCAGATAAACTGGCTATCAGGGGATTAAGTTGTAGTACTTGGAGGGCTTCAACTAAGCGATCGCGATTGAGAGGCTTTCCCGTAGCTACATTTAAACGCGATCGGATATAGTCAGGACTAAGCCTTGAACCGCCCGAAACCTTTATTTCCTGTAGACTACCTTCGACTACTTGGATTTTGACTATTCCCTCCGTCAGATTTTGGGGTGGAATAAATGCACCTGACGTTATAAATCCCTTGTTAATGTATAAATCAGAGATAGCGGAACGAGCTTGTAATAATTCTGGAAAGGTAATGGGGCGATTAGTAAATGGAATTAAAACTTGATTTAGCTCCTCTTCACTAAATACAGAACTACCAAGAACATTAAAACGCTTGACCACTATTGTGCCAGAGACATTGTTATTTTCAGTGGGAGTCGAAGTGGGTGGTGAAGATGGCTTTAATAGTTCATCTGGGGAGGGTAGTCTGGGGGGGCTTTGAGGAAATGATGGGGATGGATTAGGCGTGATAATTTGGGGATTTATAGAAGGTCTAGGAGGAATCTGGGTTTGGGCGATCGCTGACCAAGCGATTAAGTAGGTAGAGCCAAAAAAAGTACCATAGGTTAAAACTTGCTGAAGCAATCTAAAAGACCGATAATTAAGTTGAGATGAGCTTTTCATTGTGATTTAGTTGGAAAAGATTGAATTATTCGAGTTTTATAGCCATTGCTATCTGGGGTTATAGCCAGTTTCCTAACAACACAAAGGGAGCCCAATAATAAGGATGGTCGTAGCTTTTATTCTTTAGTAAGGCGAGTTGGGCTAACCGTAAAGATTCAGCTTTTGTGAGACTTGCCGTAGATAAACTTTTATATAGAGAAATCATAAACTGAGATGTAGCTTCGTCATCCACTGCCCACAAAGAAGCGATCGTACTTCTAGCTCCTGCTCTAACAGCCATACCAGCCATACCCAGTGCGGCTCTTTTATCGCCCACAGCAGTCTGACACGCACTCAAAATCAATAACTCAATTGGTTCAGAATCGAGACTTCTCTTAGATAAAAGCAGTTTTGTAAGACTCTCAATATTTAGTCTGCCATCATAGGTCAAGAGAAATGTATTTTCTACCTGAGAGCTAAAACTGCCGTGGGTTGCTAAATGGATAATTGGCGCAGGAGTGTTTACAAGGGCTTTTTCAAGATTGTCTTTAGTGAAGCTATTGTCTAGGAGAACTGTGCTAGTAGGAACTTGGTTTTTCACTTCTTGCAGTTCTCTAACGACACTGGGTAGTGCTGAAAAACCTTGCTGGGCTTCCGTTAGTCCTCCAGTCAGGGCGGCAATCTTCTGTCTAGGTATGGGCTTAGGATCGATTAGTTGTAAGCCGGGAGTGAGAGCAATACTATATTTCTCCATCAGAAATTGATTGCCATCGTGGAGTGCTGACATCGGAATATTTCTAAGGGAGCCATCTAAGACAAATACAATGGTTTTGACCTTCGCCTGTGCTAATTCATTTTCACTAGGACGAATCAACCAGTTATATAGCTTTTTAGAGTGTTCTAAATAATCGAGCGACGATGCATCCCGCAAATCATTTCTTAATTCTGAAACAACATTATCAACTTCTAAGGGAAGTATGGGATTAGAATAATGTCGCAACGGTTGCTGCGGCAGACTAATGATTACTTCTAAGCGATCTTCCAATAAAATAGGATAAACAACAGCAGCCGTATTATCTACTTTATTAATATCGACCTGTGCTGCATTTAAGCAATCCGCACGAAAGAAGTTTACTAGTTCCGCTAACTGTAGCGATTCGATCGCATTTTGAGCTTTTAAGAGATTTTTTTGTTTATCTCCAACGCCCTGAGCGATCGCCCCGCCCTGCGAGGAATCATCGGGCTGTAATAGTAAACCAACAAGTTGCCTATATACAGGCTCAACGCTATCTCGAAAAGAAAACTGAACATTGGAATTGATAAAAGCAAGATCGCTTCGTAATTGCTTTAAATTTTTAAGGGCTTCAGTATAGGAGGCGATCGCCGATGGAATATCACCTTTAACCTTTAGCAATCTTCCAAGCTGCCATTGCCATCGATAGGCAATGTCTGACGCACTAATACTTTGAGAAATAGCGATCGCTCTTTCCGTGAGATTGATCGCTTCTTCAGCTTGCTGATTTTGCTCATATACCGAGCCAAGACTACCAAGGGCATAGGCTAGAGTGTATTGATCATTAATAGATTCGGCTTGCTTAACCGAATCTGCAAAGATTTTAGCTGACTCAGTCCTTAGACTTAGATGTTCAGCTTGAGAAGCGAGTTGAGTTAGTTTCAGAAGATTCTGACCATAATTAATTTTCGCTCGAATGGCGCTACTACTAGCTGGCAAATCAATAACTTTGTTAGCGATTTGGGAACGTAAATCCATCGCTTTATCTAATCTAGATGCATCAATTTCTAGGCTTAATAAATTAAGTTGACTTTGCAAACGATTAAAATCTTGATTAGTCAGGCTAGCTGCTTGCACATAAAATTTTCTTGCTTCCGATATACGCCCTTCCGACCTTGCCAGATTTGCGAGATTCAGCAATACATTGCTTTGCTGCTCATGGTTTTCCACATTTGACGCATCAGGAAGTTGCTGTAACATCTGTAAACTGGAATCTAAGTTTTGCCGCGCTAGATTCAAATCTCCTGTAATCGAAAGCATTTCGCCATAATAATTAAGAGCGATCGCTTTAACTAAAGAATTTGGTTGCGATGAAATTCTGGGTAATAACTCCTCAAGTACTTGGAGCGATCGGCGGTAAAATCCTTGACTCTTTAAGGCTTGCTCTTGATTGAGGATATTGCGAATTTGGGCTTTGACATTTCCAAGTTGAGCGTATAAAGTTGCCGCCTCTTTCCAAAAATCAATAGCATTTTCGGGCTGACCAACTAATAAAGCTAAGCTACCTCTAGTATCTAAGGCTCTTGCTACTTCTGCTTGACTAAAAGTGGTTTGAGGATTGATAGATCGAGCAATCTGTAAGCTCCGATTAACTGCTGTCTCCGCCTGTGTCCATTGTCCTAAGGCTTGATGCCCTAAGGACAAATTATTAAGAGATATTGATAAAGACAATAAATCATTTTGCTGCTGATAAAAATCTACAGCTTGCTGAAAAATCTGCACAGCTTCTAAAAATTTTCCTGCTTGATACAAAGATTTTCCTTGTTCAATCAAAGCAACATTAACTAAATTTCTTTGACTAACCCTCTGATTATTAGGTTCTAGATATGTAGAGGTAGAGCTAGCAATCATTGGGTGAAATAAAGCAGCGATCGTAAATAATCCAGATAAAATTACACTTTTTATAAGTGGGGATCTAAATTTCGTGAATCTTGGAATTTTCTTTAAAACAATTAGGGATAATACTCGTAAGAATTTGCTAAATATAGAATTTAGGTTCTTGAATAGGTAATTAATCATTGCCATTCGCAGTAAAGTTACACTTAAAAAATATTCAAACAATAAAGCTATCAATTAAAAATTAGATTTAATACCTTGCAAAATAATGCTGCAATGAAAAATCACTTTTCAAATTTATACAATTATCCTATGAGACTGAATATCCTTGCTTTCTCCCAAATGATTTAGGATTATTATAATTATTCAATCACTTTATTTTAATATTTTAAAGTTTATAACCACCATAACTCTTTAATATTTCTTTGATATTTTAAGTTATACAGCGCTTTACGCTTTATTAAAACCCAAATAAATTTTAAAAAAGCTTGCAAAGCAAGCTTTTTTGAAATTTATTTATACTTCACAAAGCCCCAACACGTTGTATGTTAACAATCCAAATTAAATGCGCTAAGGTTTAAATGGCTTAAAGATAAAAATTAATACGCAACTATACCAAATCTCAAATAGGCTATTACTTTTTTGAATTTAAAAACCGAAAAGAGTAATAGAAGTGCGAAGCACTTCCATTACTCTTTTCGGTAATGCTTGGGGTGTAATTACGCCCTTTATTTAGTTAGATGAGAATCTACAGCTTTCTTCTTCTTCTTAGAAACAGCTAATAACCCACCAGCAGCAATTACTCCAAATACAGCACCAGGAACGGGAACAGGCGTAGGAGTGACCATTTCAAATACTGTTAATTGCATTAAAGCTCCATTCTGATTATCCCTCTGACCAGACAAGGGATTAGGACGACAGGTTTTCAATGTGAAAGGTTGATAACCTGTTGCTATGCAATTAGGGTCATCAAATAAATTAAAGTCACCACCATAGGCTCCGCCTACGATCCCTCGTTGAGTATAAGACTTGGAATAGATACTATCGGAATTCAACGTAGAGGTGTCTGGCAGCACTACTGATCCCCAATTGAGGGAACCTTTGGTTGATTGTCCAACTAAATTCTTAGAAAAGTCAAAATTGGCAAAGTTAGCATCCCAAATGATGCCATCGTAATCCGCGAGAGTATAGCTGTCAGTAGTGCCGAAAGACTGATCCGTAACAGTAACATTCAGAGACTTTACATACTGGGTTATAGGATTAGCGGCATTGTAAATAGGATCAGAGATTTGGTTCTCATTAATTTTAGGAACATTTAAGCCACCAATGCCCACTGCATTAGTACCCGCAGCGATCGCGCCGCCATTAGAAGCAGTTCCATTGGGAGGCAAAGAGAAAAAAGTGATTAAACCGCTAGCCGTAACCTTAGGAAATCCAAAAGCAGCGCCACTCCACCCAAGCCTAAAAGTAACTTCAGCAGCTTTGGCGGATGATGGCATTACCATTGCCATACCGCCCACAGATAGTACAGAAAGACATGCTAGAACAATCTTACTTGGATGACTTGATAGGGTGGGTACTCGATTCTTCATTATTGTTGCCTCAATATTAATGACTAACGGACTGTCTCAGGAAAATTTGTAACTACACAGGATAAAGTCGGGGAAATCGGTGTTATCAATCAACATTAGATAATATCAATATCGCTAAAAGTTCTTAAGATTGAACTAATACATTCACTTTAGCCAACTTAACAGTTTTAATTTCATACTTAGAATTGTTAATGACTAAGTCTCTAATAATTTTCAATTTTTCACAATTCCCCAAAGTTACCCAAAAGCTAGGCTAAAGTTATCTAAAAGTTAGTTTCAAAATAATAAAGTTATAAAAAAGTTATATGGCAATCATAAAATGCTTTAACGCGCCATCATGGAGCGCGTTAAAGCATTTTATGATCAGAGAACTTTTAAATCTATATTCTGCGATCATTTGCATTAAGACAAATCACAAAACCAGAAACGAGTGGCGGAGCTTTGCGCCGCCACTCGTTTCTGGGGTTTTGGTTTAACAAGAATGTCAACATCTATACAAATAATTAAACATTGCTACCTAGAACCCACGAAAAGAAGGGTGGTGATTTCCGATGCTCTTCTTTTCGAGAGGTGTAAGGAAGCCTTTATTTTGTAGAACAATTAGGTAAATTTACCCAAAGAGAATTAACACTTGTTTGGGTTATCTCCGACACTAAGGAAACCTTGCCAGTTTTATCTATTGTCCATCCTTGAGCTTCGACAATTTTTTCAGAGGCTTTCTTTTCACTAGAAGCCATCATTGTGTTTTGTGAAGAGGATAAATTACTATTTGAAGAACTTTGATCTGTTAATTTTTGAGATTGTTGTGAAGAGGAGACTTCATTACTCACTGCTCCAATACTTGATAAAATCTGGGCAGTTCGGTAAATTGGATCAGATGGACTGGGGCTTAATCCACCTCGTCCAGTTATAAAAAATTTACTATTGACAGTGTCTGCACTACAACGTTGGGATAGTAAAGAACTGGCATCGGTTAAATCAACGGGCAAAGTTCCCAATCCTTTACTAGGATCGACTCCCGGAGTATTGATTAGTACAGTTCCATTTAACCCGAATTGTGAGCTTGCGGTAATATCGCTCAATGATGAGGGGCGATCGCGAACTGTTAGTCCAAATATTCCTCTAGTTGTAATATTGATATTCCCGCCAGCACCTTGAAAAGCATTGGCAAAAATATCACTATTCTCATTAGCAAAGGCTAATACAAAGTTTGCGCCTAGATTGATATTTCCTCCATTGCCATTATTCCCAGCCGTGGCGCTGATGAGACTGGCATTACGCAGCCATAATAAATCTGCAATTTGTAGGGTAATATTACCGCCTTTGCCATTCGCAGTTTCCGCTACGATCGCACTGTTATTAAGAGTTAGTAGTCCTGCAATTAGAGATAAATTACCACCATCTCCAGTCCCCAAACTACTTACAGAAATCTTGGCTCCATCCGTTAAAGTCACGATCGCAGGATCAATAAAAATCGTACCGCCAATTCCCGTTGATAGATTTCCACTTGCGGAAGTGATCTCACTTTCTTTCCCGTTAATACTCAAGCGATCGCTCAAGAAAAGTTCTATTTTCCCTGCGTTACCACTACCCAAAGTCTCAGTACGAATTTTGCCACCACTATCAATTTCAAGGGTCTTGGCTGTTAGCTTAATTGCACCCGCATTACCAGTACTTCGAGTAGAAGAGGAGATTCTCCCACCATTTGTAATTGATATATCTTGAGCTGTAATATCAACAATGCCCCCATTGCCGATCGCATCTTGATTTACGGAAGCAAAGAGACCACTGATAGAAGGCACTTTTTGAGTATTGCCATTATCATCAATAATTGAGACTTCTCCAATACCATCTATTTTTAGATTGCCTGTGGTGAGCTTGACTAAGCCTATTCCATCCAGTCCATTACCAGTAAGCCCTGAACTCAGTTGAGAACCATTGATAATAGATATATCCTTAGCATTAATTTCTAAAGCACCAGCTTTGCCAATCCCGTTTTTACTAACGCTAGCGGAGACAAAACTGCGATCAAAACTAGCTGTACCAGCAATGTCAATTTTAATATTGCCAGCATCACCTAAGCCATTTGTAGTCGTACTAATCAACGAATCGATAAGCGATAAGGATGCCCCATTAATATTAATATTGCCACTCTTAGTGAGATTGGGAATAGACAACGAACTGATATTCAAAACTTTTCCTGTAATATCCTTGCCGCTAATGATTTGGATGTCTCCTCCCACCTTAGCTCCGTTAGCAGAAATCGCAACGTTTTCTCCAAAAGTAATATTATCCTTAGCTAATAGGTAAATACCTGTTTTATTAGCTGCACTATCTATAATTGCTGACGGGTCACTGGTTCCAGTTAATATAGATTGATTGCCATTGATGCGAATATCTTTGCGTGAGTCAATATATACAGAACTTCCATTGCCAGTTGTACTAAATAAATCAATACCGGGTTTAATGTTTGGATTTGGTCTTCTTGTATAGTCCCCAATTCCAGTGACAGTAATATCTCCATTTAAAGCCAAATTGGGCTTATAGTTATTGGTCAATAAAACCAAGCCATTCCCATTTCTAACTGTCAGATTCCCGATGGTAATAGCTGAATTAGTGTTTTGGGTTAAGGGATTGGAAATTATTGTGGGAAAAGAAGAAGCTAATGTACGATTAGCATCATTATTAAAGAAACAATTAGCAACATTTGGACATCTACTTGGAGATCGAGTAATACTGACATTACTAGTTATCCCTGCTGTGCCGATCGCTTCTGGACTAACCCCTGCACGGATATCTATAGTTGATTGGGTATTACCATTAATAACTAGAGATGAGTTATTTGATAGGGTAACGTTTGCTAAGTCGGGCGTAGTAATAGGATTAATACCTAAGCCGCTACTATCTCTACCCACAACGCTAATGGTATCAATGCTAACTGATCCAGCTGCAATAATATGGAGGGATTGCCCTGAATAAACTCCAAAGGTAACATCGCCATAGGAACGAATAATGGGATCGATCGGGCTTTCCAGATTGCCTAAAGTTCCGTTTAGCTGCTCAATACGGAAGTTGCCGTTGGCGTAGTAGTGAGCATCGCCGAGGACATTATTCGCCGAGCGAAAGAGCATATCTTTGCCTGAGTAGAAACCACTATCAGGATTATTAAGGACAAAAATATCAACTAGGCGATCGCCTTGGACGGTGAGTTTCTCGCCTGCCGCCGCAATAAATGGGCGATCACTACTATCTCGGACAATCACCGAATCCTTGGCGAATAAGTTTAAATCTCCAAAAGTACCAATTTGGCTATTATCTAAAATTAGATTGCGGCTGGCGTTGAAGGTTGCAGTTTTGGCGATCGCCTCGTTAATTTGGACATCGCCATTTACAGATTCCACTAGCAAATTACCCTCTAAGGCTTCTAGATAGCCCTTGTTGATCACTGAGCCAGCCGAAAGCGTTAGATCCTTATTACTGATTAAGCTACCTTCATTAGTAATTGTGGCTTGCTGATCTTTTCCATATTGCAATCCTAGTGGCACATTAACCGTTAATACTGAAGCCTGTGGATTGGTGGCACTATATTCTTGACCATCAGCAAATTTGATACTACTTGCCGTAGAAGCAGTAAAAGATCCGCCAATTTGCAGTTTAGCCTCTTTGCCAAAAATGATGCCGTTAGGATTAATTAAAAATAAATTTGCCTGACCATTAGCCTTAATCAATCCATCAATATTAGAAATAGAACTCCCTGTTACTCGGCTAATGATATTGGTGACATCGCCATTGTTATTAAAGTAAGCCGTACTTTGTTTTGGTACTGAAAACTGTTGAAAACTATGAAATTGATTGCCGCCAACTTGCGTCCCCCCTGTAATCGTGAAGGTATTGTCTTGGGCATTAACAACCGTATTAATAGGTAGAGTCCTGTCGCCAGCAATTTGAGCTTGTAGAGAAATAGGTGATATGAGACTGAACGCGATCGCTACGGAGCTAAGCCCAAAGAGTTGCTTTTTCATAGTTTAGGGATTGCAGTAATTAGCCAATCATTAATCAAAAATTATTATCAACTATCTTTATTAAAATGGAATGTTTAAGATTTAATTTTAAATAATTTGCTTGAGCCTTCCTAAAACTCTTATCCTGCAAGAGCTTTAGATTAATCAACCTCTAATTTTTGTAATAGCTTTAGGAATATATAAGCCATAAAGCCCACGGATGGAATAGAAAATCTGGGTCAAAACGCCCTTCATTGTGTAGCGATCGTCACACAATGAAATAAAACGTAATATTGTGTCCAAATTTTATAAATATGCGCTAGACTAAATCGCGTAAGGTAAAAGTAGTTATCGGTTGTAGCAATTGTTTTCTGTACTGACAGTTTTTTTCTGTTTCATCGTGACAAGCTTCTCTCCGACATCTCTATCTCTACATACTTTTTGAATTCTTGGAGAAAGCATAATGTCTATTTACGTTGGTAACTTGTCCTATGAAGTTACTCAAGACCATTTGAAGCCCGTATTTGAAGATTACGGCAAGGTCACTCGTGTTCATTTCCCTACCGATCGCGAAACAGGTCGCGCTCGTGGCTTCGCCTTTGTAGAAATGAGCAAGGATGACGAAGAAGATGCAGCCATCACCGCCTTGGATGGCGCTGAATGGATGGGTCGTGTTCTTAAGGTCAACAAGGCTAAGCCTCGCGAGAATAATGACTCGTTTGGCGGCGGCGGCGGCAACAGAGGCGGCGGTCGTGGTGGCTATAACAAGTCTGGTGGCGGCGGCGGTCGTTACTAAGCTCTGCCAAACACGCAGCTTTTTAGTTACAGCAATTAGCGAACTAAGCGGAAAAAATTTTTTAAAAGTGTTGCTTCACAACACTTTTAAAAAATTCCTGAATTTTGGTTAGAGCGCAAAGAACTGTAAAAAAGGGGAGAATGCATAGCATTCTCCCCTTTTTGCTATGCTATGCAAAAGTATGCACGCTTAACGTAGGTTTGGCATGGATTTGCAACCATTAGGCATTGTTGTTCAGGGTTCTTTGAGTGATGGATTAGAAGTTCGTCTCAATGGCGAAATATCCGTCGAAGATATGCGTGTTGGGAAGTTTTTGGTAGTGCATGGGCGACATACTCGCTTCTTTTGCATTCTTACGGACGTGACCCTCGGTACGGCCAGTCCTAGAATTTTGATGAATCCCCCTGATCCCGACAATACTTTTTTGACTGAGATTTTGGCTGGTACAGGGACTTTCGGCACGATTAACTTAACGCCGATGCTCATGTTTGTTCCTGCTAATCCCTTTGATTTATTTGCTCAGAGAACGGCTAATGCCACTAGCGATCGCCTCAAAAAAACAAAGCGCAAGAAAATTACAACCAATACAATCAATGCAACCTACGAAACCCCTGAAGAAAGCGATTTTCAACTCTTGCCCGTAAAAACAATTCCTAGCCATTTTTCTCAAGTATTTGATGCCACGGAGCGTGATTTTCGGATTGTATTTGGTTGGGAAGATGATCCCCATAAGCGTAACTTTGCGATCGGGCAACCCATTGATATGCCCGTGCCGATTTGTCTGGATCTCGATCGCTTTGTCGAGCGTAGCAATGGCGTATTTGGCAAATCTGGCACTGGCAAATCTTTTCTGACCCGTCTATTGTTATCGGGGATCATTCGCAAACAGGCAGCGGTCAATCTCATTTTTGATATGCATTCCGAATATGGATGGGAAGCGGCGACCGAAGGAAAAAGATTTAGCACCGTTAAGGGGTTGCGGCAACTATTTCCCGCGCAGGTGCAAATCTATACCCTTGATCCCGAATCGACAAAGCGGCGAGGAGTAAGGGATGCACAGGAGCTTTACATTAGCTATGACCAAATTGATGTAGAAGATTTAATGCTCATTCGCGAGGAGTTAAATCTCTCCGAAGCTAGCTTAGAAAATGCGATCATTTTACGGAATGAATTTGGCAAGAATTGGATTTCGCGATTATTGGCAATGACTAATTCCGAGATTCAGGAATTTTGCGAACAGAAAATGGGTAGTAAGTCTTCGATCATGGCGCTTCAGCGTAAGCTCACCCGCCTTGATGATTTGAAATATCTGCGCCCCACCTGCCCCGAAAATTACATTAAGCGAATTCTCGATGCGATCGCTGCGGGTAAGCATATTGTGATTGAATTCGGCTCGCAGTCTAATTTGCTGTCCTATATGTTAGCGACGAATATCATTACGCGCAGGATTCACCATTCCTATGTGCAGCAAGCTGAGAAGTTTTTACAAACTAAAAATATTAGCGATCGCCCGCAACAGCTAACCATCACCATCGAAGAAGCCCATCGCTTTCTGGCTCCAAATACTGCCAGACAGACAATTTTTGGGACGATCGCCCGTGAAATGCGGAAATATTTTGTGACTTTACTCATTGTCGATCAGCGACCATCGGGCATTGATAACGAAGTCATGTCTCAGATTGGGACAAGAATTACGGCTTTACTTAATGATGAGAAGGATATTGAAGCAATCTTTACGGGAGTTGCTGGTAGCGGTAATTTACGCACCATCCTCTCGAAATTAGATTCTAAACAGCAAGCCCTCGTTTTAGGTCATGCCGTCCCAATGCCTGTGGTCGTGCAAACTCGCCCCTACGATGAAACCTTTTATAGAGAGATCGGCGAAGTGCCTTGGGAAGAAATTTCCACCCCAGAAGTTTTGCGCGTCGCTGAAGCCGCAAAAGCAGATCTCGGCTTTTAAATTCGCCAAATAAACAAGTGCGGCGCGAAGCGCCGCACTTGTTTATTTACTTTTCTTGTAAGCTGCCCAGCCACCGAGATCAGAAATATCAATCCAATTAAATTTTTCGATTAATTCCTTGGGATACAAAAACGCCGTAAGCACCTCACCATCTTCTAAATAAACATCCGCAGGATACATATGAGGAGGCTCATTGCTGGCGAGATAATCAAATTCTTCTATTTTCATCTCATACACTTCTCCCGGAATGGAGATCCCACCCGTTTCAACTTCATAAATCGCAGGATGCCAACCATCTCCTGCGGCATGGAGTCGATAGCGAGATTGAGTGTTTGCCGTGCGAATAAATTTAGCTTCTTGCAAATTACCGTGATCTGGTTGTCCACGTAGCGCCGAACCACAGATAAAAACTCGTCTTGTCCCATTGGATGCGGTCATAAGTAGCAATATT
Source organism: Pseudanabaena sp. FACHB-1998 (assembly GCF_014696355.1). GTDB lineage: Bacteria > Cyanobacteriota > Cyanobacteriia > Pseudanabaenales > Pseudanabaenaceae > Pseudanabaena. The sequence goes on from NZ_JACJQA010000008.1 coordinate 57,459, forward strand.
GAAAATATGGTTGAACTTTGTAACTGATATAGCGCTTTGTTGTCTAGCGAACTAGAGGTTTGTTTTCCCACCTTTGGCGGGAAAACAAACCTCTATAACTCGCTTGCTTGAAAAGCGCTATATCAGTTTATTGTATACAGTATGCAACTACAAGCTTCTAGAAAAAGATCCCCTAAGTATGTCTGGTAAACTTTCCACCCATGTTCTCGATACGGTCAATGGGTGTCCTGCTAAAAATATGAAGATCGAACTGTGGGCGATCGCCATTGAAGGTATTTATGAAGCGAAAAGTTTGATTAAAACTGTTTATACCAATCAAGATGGTCGAACCGATGAGTTATTGCTCAATGATCAAGAAATGCAAGTTGGTATCTATGAGCTTTGGTTTGATGTGAGTGATTATTTTGCGAATTTAGGAATCTCCCTGACTAATCCTGCTTTTTTAAGTCGCGTCCCCATCCGCTTTGGGATTGCCAGTAAAAGCGATCGCTACCATGTGCCTCTATTGGTATCGCCTTGGGCTTACAGCACCTATCGCGGTAGTTAAACACCTTTGTAATCTCTAATACAGAAAGCGATCGTAACAAACAGTTTAATCGGAATAATTTGGATACTGTATACAGTATCCAAATTATTCCGAAATTTTACTTTCTTTTTCTGCTACCCCTTTCCTAGCAAAAGAATAAATTTTATAAACTGAATAATTAGAGGTGTAGGGCAAAGCCCTACACCTCTAATTATTCGATAGGAAGGGAGTAAGGGAATTTGTCGCTCATGTAATTGGTTTGAGGAGTTATGTCAAAGGCTTTCAATAGTTCGCTCTCATGTCTGGCGATATTTTTCGCATTGTCTGGTTTATATGATGCGTCAGCAAACGCTGCACCTCAAACATCAGTAAATTTAAATCAAGATTTACCCACTAATCCATCTTCCCCAGAAACAACTTCCATAAGTAATCTGATCGATCGCCAAGAGTCCACAGTTAATCTTCAACAAAGTTTATCGTCGGGATCGTCAGCGATCACTACTATCGAAGTTGATAAATTAGCTGAGCCTACCGAAGTTTCGGCGGTTACTTCCGTCTCGCAATTGTCCGATGTTCGCCCGACTGACTGGGCTTTTACCGCATTGCAATCCCTAGTCGAGCGCTATGGCTGTATTGCAGGATATCCAGATAGTACTTTCCGTGGTGGCAAAGCCTTATCGCGCTATGAGTTTGCGGCCGGTTTAAATGCTTGCCTAGATAAAGTTAATGAGATTATTTCCGCAGGCTTAGCCGACAAAGTTTCCAAAGAGGATTTGGCAACTTTACAAAAATTGCAAGAAGAGTATGCAGCAGAGTTATCTACTTTGCGTGGTCGCATTGACTCCCTTGACAAAAAGGTTGCAACTCTTGAAGCGCAACAGTTTTCACCAACCACAAAACTCAGTGGTTTAGCTTTCTTCAACCTCACAGGTGCAACGGCTTCGGGTGATGTGACTGCCGAGCGCCTTAATGCAGGTAATATTTTGGCAACGCCCCCTCGTGGTGCAGGTGGTGTACCCAATCGAGTTGTTACTCAAAAGCCTAACGTTACGGCAAGTTACTATCTATTTCTAACTCTCACCACATCCTTCACGGGTAAAGATGCCTTAGTAACCCAATTAGTTACGGGTAATGGGAATTCTCCAGCTAACAACTTTGTTTCAGCAGGTTTTACGAATTCAACGGGAACTCCATTTCTTGAACAAACAGGTGTACCTGTTGCCAATCAGTTTAATATTCGTGAGTTATTTTATAGTTTCCCTGCTGCTAGCAATGTTAATGTGGCGATCGGTCCTCGGATTAACTTCTATCGTTACTTCGATCAAAATAGGTTCACTAACTTCTTAACTGGTGCAACTAGCTTTAACTCGAATGGCAGTACTCTATCCAATTCAGTTGATCGCGGGTCGGGTGCAGTTGTTGCTTGGACGATTAACCCTCAATTTAGGTTAACTGCGGCGTATTTAGGTGAGAACACAGAATTTTTAAGTGCTGCTAACCCCAACTTCAACACCTCCAGCAATCCCCAACAGGGCTTATTTGGCGGTACTAATACCTTGACGGCGGAATTAGTGTATTCACCAAGCCGTGATGCAAATATTCGCTTCTTGTATACTCGCTCTAACATTAAATCTAATGGCGATCGCATTGGTGGTGCAACTGCTGAGCCTTTACCCTATGGTATTGCTGATGATGGTCAAGGGGGTGGTATTAGCAACGCCACCGCAGATACCCTTATCTTGAACTTCGATTGGTTGATTTCTAAGAACTTCGGTGTTTTTGGTCGTTATTCCTATGGTAGTACCAAAATTTCTCCGCTAAATCCCGCAGTAGCTGGCGGTAGCATCAATGTAAATGCATTTCAGTTTGGTTTAGGCTTCCCAGATTTGTTTAAGGAAGGTGCTTTAGGTGTTCTTTCCTTTGTGGTTCCCTATAGCTATAGCAGTGGACGTAATTTCCTTGTTTCGGGCGGTGGTGATGGCGCAACTCAGTACGATCTGGAATTGTCTTATTACTATCCGATCACGAAAAATATTGCGATCGTCCCTGCATTCTATGCAATCTTCAATGCCAATAACTTTTCTACTAACCCAACTGTATTTGTGGGAAATCTCCGCACACAGTTTAGTTTCTAGTAAGTAGCTACGCAAAACTCAAATAAATAAAGGCGACGCTTTGCGTCGCCTTTATTTATTTGGATGGAGTGAGAGGGAAGGGCAAAGATGAACTAGTGCTAACATTTGAATGTAGCCCTTAAGCTTAGCTTCGGGGCTATTTAGCGATCCCCTACCGATGACTATGCAGGAACTCAACAGCACATCCCACAACCAATGGCAATTCTGGATCGATCGCGGAGGTACTTTTACGGATATTGTCGCTCAGCGTCCCGATGGGGAGATCGTGCTGCATAAATTGCTTTCTGAAAATCCCGATCGCTATACCGATGCGCCTATCCAAGGAATTCGCGATATTTTAGGACTTTCGCCCAATGCATCAATTCCCATTGAGCAGATAGCCGCAATTAAAATGGGAACTACCGTGGCGACTAATGCCTTGTTGGAACGAAAAGGCGATCGCACGGTTTTATTAATTACTCAAGGCTTTCGAGATGCCTTGAGGATTGGCTATCAGCATCGTCCGAATATTTTTGCCAGACATATTGTGTTACCTGAAATGCTCTATGAGCAAGTAATTGAAATAGAAGAACGTTATAGCGCTTATGGGGAAGTTCTAATTGCTTTAAATGAAGATGCAGCTATTAGAGAATTACAAAAAGTCTACGATTTAGGAATTAGAGCTTGCGCGATCGCCTTAATGCATAGTTATCGCTATCCGCACCATGAGAAAAGATTAGCCGAATTAGCGAAGCAAATTGGCTTTACGCAAATTTCTGTATCCCATGAAATTAGTTCGCTGATTAAATTTGTCAGCCGTGGCGATACAACGGTTGTTGATGCCTATCTATCACCAATTCTCAAACGCTATGTGGATCGCGTTAGTTCTGAACTTAATCAGACCTGCCCGCTTTACCCCTTTCCCGCAGGAGAAGGTAATCAGACTACGAAATTAATGTTCATGCAGTCTAATGGGGGCTTAACGGAAGCGAAAACTTTTCAAGGAAAAAACAGTATTCTTTCGGGACCAGCAGGGGGGATTGTGGGGGCTGTGCAGACCTGTCTACAAGCAGGTTTTGAGAAAATTATTAGCTTTGATATGGGCGGAACTTCCACGGATGTGGCGCATTATGCTGGGAGTTATGAGCGATCGCTATCTACGGAAGTTGCTGGTGTGAGGCTGAGTACACCAATGATGGCAATCCATACGGTGGCGGCAGGCGGCGGCTCATTACTATTTTTTGATGGAGCAAGGTATCGGGTAGGACCCGAATCAGCAGGCGCATTTCCCGGCCCAGCCTGTTATCGCAATGGCGGTAATCTCGCCGTAACGGATTGCAATGTGATGCTAGGGAAATTACAACCTGATTTCTTTCCAAAAGTATTTGGTAAAGATGGGAACTTACCCCTTGATCGCGTAGTTGTGGTTGAGAAGTTCACGGAATTAGCCCAAACCATTAGTCAAATCACAGGACAGCCTGTTTTGCCTGAAGTAGTCGCCAAAGGTTTCTTAGAAATTGCGGTCGAAAAAATGGCGATGGCAATCAAGAAAATATCCGTACAGCGTGGCTATGATGTCTCGGAATATGTACTCTGTTGTTTTGGCGGTGCGGGGGGGCAGCACGCCTGCGCGATCGCGGATGTGTTAGGGATGACGCAGGTATTTATCCATCCTTACGCAGGGGTGTTATCTGCCTATGGCATTGGTTTAGCTGATATTCGCACGATTCGCGATCGCTCGGTAGAATCAGAACTAAATTTAGAATTGCTTGCGGAACTCGAAACGATTGCGAAGAACCTCAGTGAAGAGGGCAAGACCGAGATTTTACAAGGTAATGAAGATGGTGATTTGCAGATTGAAACCAGTTTGCGATTGCGTTACACAGGCACAGATTCATCGCTAACGGTGATAATTTCCAATCCTCTCCAATTCTCTTCACAAGAAACGTTAGATTATTTGCGAACCAGTTTTACAACTTTGCATAAAGATCGCTATGGCTTTATCTTTGCAGATAAGTCTCTAATAGTGGAAGCGATCGCTGTGGAAATCATCATTTCCAGAAAAAAGGAGAAACTAAAAAGTAAAAAAGCTAACCACCAATCGTTAACAGCTGACATCCAAAAAGCCCAAGTTTACATGGCAGGTGCATGGCGCGAAACTCCTGTATTGCGGCGTGAGGATTTGCGCGTAGGCGATCGCATTGTGGGGGCAGCATTGATTATTGATGCGACGGGTACTAATGCGATCGAGCCGAATTGGGAAGCAGAACTGAATGAGGATGATTGTTTGATATTAAGGCGATCGCCTCAATATCAAACAGATGGGAGAGAAGATTCTCTTCAAGTCTCACTTATAAAGGGGGATTTAGACGGATCGCTTCCTGATCCTATTAAATTAGAAATCTTTAATAATCTTTTTCAATCCATTGCTGAGCAGATGGGATTTACGCTGCAAAATACAAGTGCGAGTGTGAATATCCGTGAGCGCTTGGACTTTTCCTGTGCAATTTTTAATCGCGAAGGTGAATTAGTTGCAAATGCGCCACATATTCCTGTTCATCTTGGCTCGATGGGTGAAAGTGTGAAGGCTTTAATTCGCGAAAAGGGAACTACGAATATCCATTTTGGTGATGTGTTTGCGACCAATAATCCCTATAACGGGGGAACACATTTACCTGATATTACGGTGATTACGCCTGTATTTATTGATTCAGCACAACCCATTTTTTATGTCGCTTCCCGAGGACATCATGCGGATATTGGCGGTATCACCCCCGGTTCAATGCCTTCTAATAGTACGAGCATCGAAGAAGAGGGAATTCTCTTTGATAATTTCCAGCTTGTAAAAAATGGAAAATTTTGTGAAGTGGAAGCCCTCGCTTTATTAACTTCTAGTTCATATCCAGCCCGTAATTCTACTCAAAATATTGCAGATTTACAAGCCCAGATCGCCGCCAATGAATGTGGTGCAAAGGAACTTCAGCGTATGGTAAATCATTATGGCGCGATAACAGTTCAAGCCTATATGGGCTTTGTGCGCGACAATGCTGAATCTGCAATTCGGAAAGCGATCGCAAATTTAGCAAAGGAAAAAGATGAACGTAAATTTGTTTATCCTATTGATAATGGCAGTCAAATAGTTGTTTCCGTCAGCTTAGATCCCATTGAGAGAACTGCAAAGATTGACTTTACGGGAACTTCGGCACAATTAGGGAATAACTTTAATGCGCCACTTGCCGTTTGTAAGGCGGTTGTGTTGTACGTGTTTCGTACTCTCGTTGATGATGATATCCCTCTCAACGGGGGATGTTTGGAACCTTTGGAAATTGTTGTTCCTGAAGGTTCGATGCTCAATCCTGTTTATCCTGCGGCAGTAGTGGCGGGAAACGTGGAGACCTCTCAGGCGATCGCTAATGCTTTGTATGGTGCGTTGGGTGTGATGGCAGCCTCACAGGGAACGATGAATAACTTTACCTTTGGTAGCGATCGCTATCAATACTACGAAACTATTTGCGGTGGATCGGGTGCGGGGATTGATTTTGATGGGACGGATGCAATTCAAACTCATATGACCAATTCGCGACTCACTGATCCCGAAATTCTGGAATGGCGCTTTCCTGTGCTTTTGGAAGAGTTCTCAATTAGGGCAAACAGTGGCGGCAAAGGCAAACACAGAGGCGGTAATGGTGTGACTAGACGAATCAAGTTTCTGGAACCAATGACTGCGGCAATTTTGTCAAGTAGTCGCGTTATTTCTCCTTTTGGATTAAATGGTGGTGAGGCAGGCGCAACGGGTCGAAATTATGTAGTAAGGAATGATGGCACAATTACCAATTTAATCAGTACTGCTACAGTCCAAATGGAATCTGGAGATACTTTTGTGATTGAAACTCCTGCTGGCGGAGGCTATGGATAGGGCATTGCACTGATTGGCAATTCGGTAAGACAGTGTTAATGTGTTGACCTTGAGGGTAGTGCATCACGGTGTCGCCTTCCCCTTGGTATGGATAATGCTGGATAAAAAAGGTAATTCAAACACTCGCGAACGCTGTGAATTGTGGAATCGCTTTCTGGAAATATTTGCAGACCGCAAAATCGACTTTTTGACCGCAGACCGAGAGTTTGTGGGTGAAGAATGGTTTGATTATTTGCTGTGTGACCCATATACCCCCTTTAGAATTCGTATTCGCAAAAATACCTTGCTTGACGATGGGGAAAAAGAACTACGGGCTGATGTTTGTTTTCAAGATCTCCAAGTTGGGGTATGTGGATTTCTCGCTGTCGAAGGGAGCAAAATTCTGGTTGGCGGTACTCACCGAAATTCACAACCGTGGGGTCAAAGATATTTTGATTGCTTGTGTCGATGGCTTGACTGGATTTCCTAATGCTATTGAAACTGTGTTTCCTAAAACTCAGGTGCAATTATGCATTGTCCACATGGTCAGAAATTCAGTCGCTTTTGTCCCTTGGCAACAACGCAAGCAAGTTTGTGCTGACCTCAAAGCAATTTATGCTGCTGCGACGGAATCAGAGGCGGAGTTTAACCTTGAGTTGTTTGCTGAAAAATGGGACAAGCAATATCCGTCGATTTCCAAGTCTTGGCGCAGTCATTGGGCGAATATTATCCCCTTCTTTGTTTTTCCTCCTGAGATTCGTAGAGCGATTTATACTACCAAGGCACTTGAGTCAATGAATAGCAGTTTGCGTAAGATTAAATCTCAACAGATTTTTCCCTCTGATGAGGCTGCTTTCAAGTTGGTTTATTTGGCGATGCGGAATATTTCTAAGAAATGGACAAGGCTCCATTCGTGATTGGAAGCCTGCTCTCAATCGCTTTGCTATCCTCTTTGAAGATCGTCTCCACATCTAGTTTCTAGACTTTACACATTTTCCTTGACAGTCTCAAAATAAGCGCTTTAATGAGCAACTTGCACGGCAGCGTATTGCTATGGAGCATGTTAATCGTCGTCTGAAAATTTTTAAGATTCTCTCTTTGCTTTATCGTAATTGCCGTCGTCGTTTTGGCTTACGTTGTAATTTGATTGCTGCTATTTATAACTTTGAAGTTGCTTGCTGCTAAGTCCTCTGTTTCTCCACCCTAATCTCAGTTCTGCAAGAGGTCTATTGAATATGCTCTTATGCTAATTTATATCTGAAAAACTTTCTTTCTTTTCTTTTATACTGTACCTCACTAGGCTGGAATTTGCTATATATCTAAAAATAAAGTTTTTTAGTAAAAAATTAGCCCTCCTAAAAAGTGTTGTATTGTCTACTTTTAGATTTGTTTTTTGGAATTAATTTTTACTAGTTAGGCAAAAACTCTGAACTTATATGGATATATTCAACTGGAAGCTCATTAAAAAGATAGTATCTCTAATTATTATTACTGGAGCATTATGGATAGGTGCAACATCCATCGTCCTAGCTGAAGATTCTACTCATTGGGGATATGGTGGCTCAGAAAACCCAACTCAATGGAGTAGCTTAAGTAAAAACTTTGCATTATGTGAGCTAGGTAAATCTCAATCTCCAATTAATATTACAAATTCCTATGTAATATCAGGCAATCAAGACCAAATCGAATTTAATTACCTTCCTTCTTCTTTAGAAATTATTAATAATGGTCATACCATTCAGGTTAATTACGACAAGGGTAGTAGTGTGACTATCAATGGTGAGAAATACGAATTAGTTCAATTCCATTTTCATACTCCCAGTGAACACAATATTAATAGTAAAGCCTATGCAATGGAATTACATTTAGTCCATCGGAACGCTTCGGGTACATTGGCAGTTGTGGGAGTAATGATCCAAAATGGTAGGGCTAATCCGCTTATTGCAGAGATTTGGGGAAATATCCCTGCTATAAAAACGACAAAGTTGGTTAGCGATCGCCAAATTAACGTTTCCGAACTTTTGCCTATGAGTAGAGCCTATTACAGTTATGATGGCTCACTCACTACGCCACCCTGTAGTGAGGGCGTAAAATGGAATGTCTTTGCAGAACCGATTACTATTTCAGAAGAACAAATTCAAGAATTTCAAAAGCTATATCAGGTAGATGCCAGACCAATTCAATCATCTAACTCAAGATTAATAAAATTACACTTGTAGTTTATAGTTGTTGCCATTCTTGACCAGAAACGAGTGGCGGCGCGAAGCGCCGCCACTCGTTTCTGGTTTTGTGTAAATAATTAGCTGGGTGCTGCTTTGCGCCGCACAGCTAATTATTTACTGGGAAGGGGGTAGGATTGCTACATAATCTTGCAAGTGTAAAGTAAAACAATGACCTCAAATCAGTGGGAATGGCAAAATGGTGTATTAACGTGCGAGTTATTAGCTGACTGGAAGCATGGTTTTTTTACACGATCGCACGCTCCTAAATTACCTAAAGATTTACATTTTAATCTTGCGGAATCAGGAAAAGCCTATCGAGCGAAGCAGGTACATGGTAATCGGTTAATTCATAGGAACGAAATTAACGATGCTCTAGATACATTACCTGAAGCTGATGGGGTATGGGCAACCCGTGACGATCAACACAATCATTCGGTGTGGGTCTGTACGGCTGATTGTGTACCAGTCTTAATCGGCGATCTCAAATCAGGCTCGGTCGCTGCAATCCATGCAGGTTGGCGGGGAACTGCGGCAGGCATCGTTACTAAAGCGATCACTACTTTATGCGAACAAGGGAGTGAGTTAATCGATTTACGAGTTGCGCTTGGACCCGCAATTTCTGGCAAGGTTTATCAAGTAACTCAAGATGTAGCTAATCAAGTAACCGCTACGGTCAAGCAACCAGTGGGGTTACATCCTGATGATCATCCTGAGAGGGTAAAGCTTGATTTACGCCAAGTACAATTGCAACAACTTCAGGAATTAGGAATACCTTTAGAAAATGTGGCGATCGCGCCTTACTGCACTCTGCAAAATGAGGAAATTTTCTTTTCCTATCGTCGATATTTTCTCAACAATCCTAATCCCCTCCCTAGAGCGCCTCAAGTGCAGTGGTCGGGCATTGCGATCGCTTAAAGTCTAAGCCCACCCAATAATTAGTAATGCGGCGCGAAGCGCCGCATTACTAATTATTGGGTTTTAATGTCTATTTTTATAATAGGAAAGGAGTAATACAAAAGCCCAAAATGGCATAGCCATTTTGGGCTTTTGTATTAGATCATTCTTTTGATCCTTCCGTTGAAGGGTTGTTATTCAGCAAGGCTTCCAGATCGGCAAATTCATCGATTTCATCTGACACTCTAGATTTTGCATCTTTTTCCCCCGTAGCTTTATTAGCCTTGTCAGCAATGTTTAATTCTTCAATTTTGGCAAGAAACTGATCGACCAGAGACTCCTGCACCAAATATTTCGCCCCCTCTTCGGAAGCGATCGCCTCTATATTTGGCTCAGTATTTGGCTCAGTGTTTAAGACATTAACCTGAGTCTCCATCGGTACTTCCATTGACTGAGGGATGCTATTTTCCAAATTATCTTCAGAGATCAAGACCTCTTCAGCGATTTCAGTGGCTTGTTCGGATATTGCTGCAATTTCAACAATTTCTTCCACTTCTTGATTACTACTTTCTTCCTCTTGGATTAATTCAGCAATTAGGATCTCTTCCGCAATTTCAGTGGCTTGCTCGGATATTGCTGATATCTCCATGATATCTTCAACCTCTTGATCTTCAAGCTTTTGGTCTTCAACCTGTTCATTTTGTGCCATTTCCGTTATCTCTTCACTAGGTTCTTCTAAATACTGTCTCAAGATATTTTCAACATAAAAATTAAAGGTAACTAATTCATCTAGCTCCTCATCAAAATCTGGAGAATATTCTTCTTCAGTTGGCTCATCTATAGATTCTTGAGTAAGCGCCACATCCTCATCTGCATCTGATTTAGACTCTTCGCCTGCATCAAAAACGTCAGAGATTATATCTGCGGTCTCTATAGAGGTTTCAGATATAATCTCCTCAACCTGTGATTCTTCGGCAAAACTATCAACTTCCGCTTTTTCTGGTTCTGTCGCCTCAGGATTAGTGGTATTCGCGCTAGCAGGTTTTACTGGCTTACCAAATCCATAATTTTTTTGAGCAAAACCTTTTTTGCGAGCTTTTTTAAGAAAATGTATAGCCTTACTATCAACTTTTGAGGTAGCGTCAACAACTGCTTCAGATAATTCTTGCTCATAAGAATCCGAAGATTCTACAACTTGATCAACTAAATCATTATCCACAACTAAAACATTTTCAGGTGCTACTGCATCTGGTTGTTCGGGTAAATCATTACTTAATTCTTCTGTAACTGAAAAGCTTTCAGAAACTTCTGGCGATTCGGTGAGTTCCGAACTTAGCAAGACTCCATCTTCTAACTGCTCGGCTGTGTCGGAGATGAATCCAGAAATATCTTCTTCAGCAATAATTTTTTCATTTACTAATCCTAACTCAGGATTTTCATTGATATCTGCCAAATCTATCTCTAGAGAATCGCTAGGGCTTTCAGTCTGAGGTACATCTAGACTGTTTTCTAGATCTGTTTCTAGAAATGCTTCATCATCGTGGCTATCACTAATGACTTCTTGAATATCTAGCTCAACTTGAAGTTCCGCTTCTAATTCTAAAGTTATATCAACCTCTACCTCTAAGTTAATATCTTCTGGAGGTTGAGCGATCGCTTCAGGCTCCTCTACAAATTCTTCGACCTCTACCTGAACATCTTGTAGTTCTGAACTTGTGATTTGTTCTTCAGACTCAGGCTCAAAGACATCTGCAATCGATTCACTGATAAATTCTTCAGGTTGATTATTACTGGTTTCTACAGCTTCATCACTAGAATCAATAATAATTGAATTTTCATTTAAATTTTCTTCGATAATCCCAGTAGATGCTTGCGATTCACTGATTAAATCTACAACTTCAACTTCAGGTTCGTGCCCAGATACTTGCGATTCACTGGTTAAATCTACATCTTTAACTTCAAGATCTGGTGAGGGTAGTTCTAATTCGCTGATTTCATCGTTATTTTCAGCTTCTATCTCTTGTGGATTTTCCAATACTTGAGAATCTTGAGAATCGGGAATTTCGATTAAACTTTCGATGGGTTGCTCAAGTGAATCTATTGATTCGTCTACAATTTCAAGATTACTTTGAATTTCCTCTACTACATTTTCGGATTCTTCAGGGTCTGAAATTTCAAGATCATTTTGGATTTCCTCTACTATATTTTCGGATTCGGATTCGTCAGGTGTTTCAGCTAAGAGGGTATCGTTTATTTCTTTTTGTCTATCAATTACTACAATTGCAGCCTCTGGCTCATCTTCAAAAAACTTTAATAGCTGGGGCGATCGCCAACCAATAGTTGTAAAACTATTTTTAATTTTTTCCACAGGAAATGGTTGCAGATTAGACAACTCAGACGCAGCCGTAAGCTTAATCCTTAAAGCCGAAACTCCCGATTGCAGCAAAATATTGCTCAATAAAAAACAAACCTCAGCCCATAGGATGCCAAATAATCTCAGCCCCGCGGGAAATGGCGCGATCGCTTGAGCGAGTGGTGCAGCAATATAGATTTTGCAAAAAATGGCACTCATTACCAAGGCGATCGCGATCGCCAACCATCCCGTAACATGCCATCCGTTGCGTTGCTGTTTAATCAGTGTTAATACCCGACGCTCATTTTCGCTTAAGTCTGCGGACGACTTAGCGATAAACCAAAGACTAAAGGGCGAAAATGGCTGTTGCCACTGGAGCCATGCACCTAAAGCGATCGCTGGAAATCCTAGCAACAAAATCTCTAACCAAGTAGGAAATACTGGATCACCAACTGCTAATCCCGCCATACTCCAAGCTAATAACCAAGGCACACCCGCAGTTAGCGCAATATTCCCCCAAATAAATGGATGATTGCTCACAAAGTTACTATCACTTAAAGCAAAGCCACTTAAGGACTGGGAATTAGGGGATTTCATATATAACACTCAGAAATAATTTATACATTTTTTAAATTTGAGAAGCACCACATAAATACCAGCAGATACTAGATACGTTTACGTTAAGGAGATACCTAATAAATCGACTTATCCCAAACCAGTAGTTAAGCGCGTCCAGAAACCTTCATAAATTTGAAGAACTTCAGGTTCTAGTTTGGTAATGCGCCCACTTTTGGAAATCATAGCTTCAGTTGGTTCTAAAGCGGAAATAGCTTTTAGATCTTCGGGGATCATTGATTTCGCTAGTTTATTAGTCGTGCCAAAGCTATTAGCATCACTAATTTTTGATGCAACTTCAGGCTTCATTACATAATTGATCCAAGCATGAGCGCCTTCAATATTTGAGGCTCCTCTGGGGATCGCCATTGTATCTGTCCAAATCGATGTCCCGCTATTTGGCAAAATATACTTGATATTAGGATCTTGTCTCGCTAAGCTAATCGCATCTCCCGAAAAAGCCATACACATCATCAGATCGCCAGAAGCCAAGGGATCGCGCCACGCATCCGTGGTGAAATTAGCGATCGCAGGCATAAGTTCTCTGAGTTTCTGAAAAGCCTGCTCAATTTTTTCTGGTTCTTTAGTATTATACGAACCACCTAACATATGGAGAGCCATCCCCATAACTTCACGGGGATCATTAACAAGGGTAATTCTGAGCTTGCTTTTATGCTCCCAGAGATAATTCCAATCCATCGGCTCGTCGCCGACGATCGATCTAACCGCCTTAACATTGTAGGCAAGCCCTGTTGTTCCCAAACTCACAGGAATACTAAATACAGCGCCACGATCATGGGGCAACTCTAAATAATTTTCAGATATATTTTTTAGATTTGGTAATAATTTTTTATTCAATGGGGCAAGTAATTTCAGGTCGCGCATCTGCGTCACCATGTAATCACTGGGATAAATAATGCTGTAGCCCGATCGCCCCCCCGAAGCCTCTAGCTTGGCTAGCATTACTTCATTAGAGTCGTAGGCATCACCCACTACTTTAATTCCCGTCTCTTTGGTAAAACCTTCTAAGACCTCTTGGTTATTAACGTAGGTCGCCCACCCATAAATATACAAAGTTTGTTTATCTTGAGTAACAGGACGAGTGACCTCTTCCTTCCCAGAATCTGCGCCTTGGGGATCTTTCTCAAAAATGCCACAGGCGGCGAGGGTGGATGCTCCCGCCAGAGCAGAGGTGGCATAGGCAGTCTGTCTAAGAAATTTACGCCGAGAGATACTCATAGATTATGTCGGTATTAGCTAGCAACCGCAGTTTTGGGTAGGGCAACGCAATCTTCAGGCATCCATGACACATATACCTGACTATCAAAGGGAGGAGTTTTTTCGCCTTGATGGTTAGAGCGCACAAGCATGACTCTGACGGGAGGGACATTCTCGCTAGCGTGCAGATCCACTACAAACTGAGAATGATCCCCTAAGTACAGCACGTTATTGAGAATGCCGCGATAGGTATTGTAAGGTTGGTTGGGATATTCAGTCGAAAGTTTAATCTTTTCAGGACGAACACTGACGACGGCTTCAGGGATCGGTAGCCAGTTTCGCGGTTTCGCCGCCACGATCGCTAAACCCGTGGATGAACGCAATTCGACAAAGGCTCCATCCTGTTCAATGACTCGACATTCAAATAAATTTGTCTCGCCAACAAAGTCTGCCACAAATGCCGAAGATGGGCGATCGTAAACTTCCGCAGGTGTGCCGATCTGCTCAATCTTGCCCTGATTCATGACTGCAATTCGAGAGGAAATCGCGAGCGCCTCTCCTTGGTCATGGGTAACCATGATGAAGGAAATCCCTAATTCATATTGCAAGTTAGATAGCTCTACCTGCATTTCTTTGCGGAGCTTAAAGTCAAGGGCAGCTAGAGGCTCATCTAGTAAAATTACCTTCGGACGATTTACAAGGGCGCGAGCAAGGGCTACCCGTTGTTGCTGACCACCTGAAATTTGATTAGGATAGCGATCGCTTAAGTGGTCGAGGCGGACTTGCTTAAGTGCATCCTTAACTCGTTGCTGAATTTCGGGCTTAGCGACTCCTTTGACTGACAATCCAAAGGCGACGTTATCAAAAATGGTCATGTGACCAAATAAGGCGTAGCTCTGGAAAACTGTATTGACAGGGCGTTGATAAGCGGGAATATAGGTCATCGGATTCCCTTGGATCAGCACTTCCCCTGCCGATGGCTCTTCAAACCCTGCAACTAGCCTGAGTAGAGTTGTTTTGCCACAACCTGAGGGTCCTAAAATACTGAAAAGTTCGCCTCGCTGGACTTGCAAATCGACACCTTGGACAACGGTATTCGCTCCAAACATTTTAAAGACTCGTTGGAGTTCAACATCGGGAACTACACCTGTTGAAGTGGCGAACTGCTTAGCAGTGATTGATTGTGCCATGTTGTAATGCTCAAACGTCTACTAATGATGATTTAGTAACAAGCTGCTATAGTCTCATAACTTTTACAACAGTTTACGCCCAAATCAAACAAAAATTGTTGCAAAAAGCTTTGTTAAATCTTTTTAAAATCAATGCTCTTCATAAAGATTTCGATTTTATACCAAATCACAAAAGTGTAGCAATACTTTTGTGATTTGGTATAAGCAGATAAGGGCGGCGCAAAGCGCCGCCCTTATCTGCTTAAGACTCTCGCGTTTTAGCACGTTGCAATTGATACACAAGCTGCAAACTTAAAGCTATGACAATGGCTATCTGTCCTACAAAAGCCAAGATAACATCGGCAGATTTAATGTTGGCAACCACGACCCAAGGCATTCCAAAAAATAGCCATAATCCTGCATAGCGATCGGGACTAATGGATAGGGTGAGCATGATTAAAACTGGTAGGAAGATTAAGGCAGAAATTGTACCCGTAGCCCAAGTAGAGGGATTGCGGGTTTTGAGAAAGACAATTAATTGAGTAATCAGGGAAATCAACAGCATTGAGAGCGTAAAGGAAGCTAAAACGATTAAAGCCTTGCCGCGAATTTCTGCGTTAGTCCATGAATTTAACCAAATCAAGATGGGTATATGGGTGAATAAAAGATTTAAGGCGATCGCGATCGGGGCGGGGCTTTTGTCTGACCAAATTAGATCTTGCAATACATAACCGAAACCTATGGGGCGCTCCTCTGTGGATAAAGCCCCAAACCTTACCCAGTCGAGCAAAGACTGTCTACTAGGGGTTAAAGAGGTAATCGTCATTAAAAACAAAAAGCCATTAGCGATGTAAAGCAACAGCACGATAATAAGTTGATAATCGGACGAACCAAACTCTTCGGCATTGATCCCTGTCTGCAAAGCAAACCCTAGCATGAGTAATTCTAGGTAAGTAGTTAAGACATAACTTTGTCTTTTGCTAACGATGGTCGCGGTGGGGTTATGAAATCGCCTAATTAATATGCGCCAAATACCAAAGCTCAAAATAGCAAGGTTACCGATAGTAAATAAATGTGAAGTCCAAATATTAGAGGTAATCGGTAAATACCACCACTCAAGCTTAATAGGGCTAATGCGCCCACCTACTAAAAATGAGCTAAAGCCACTCCAAGCTGTAAAAATATTCCACCACATGAAAGCTGGTGAAATCCAAACAAAGGTGAGAAACGCAAAGATTAAAGCGCCTGCTGATACCTGAGAGCCAAGTTTGGCTTGCCAACCACTTAGCAGAGCCAATAGCAAAGCAGTACTGTATATCAGAAAAGCAGTACCTATTAAGAGAATGTAAAAGCTCAGTAAAAAAGAGATCGGCACAGTAGCCCCGATCGCCGCCGTAAAGTGATAAGGAATTACTAGAGCAATACCGATATAGGCAAGAAGTGGCACTCCCATAATCTTGCCCATCAACACATTGATACTCGATCGCGGACTAATTCTAATGAAATTTAAAGTGCCTTTGTAGTCTTCGATAGAAAGATCAGCGATCAAGCTATAAACACCTGCCAAAAAAACAATAAATGGTTCAGCCCATGTCAAAATCCGAAACTGTTCGAGCCACCAATCATTCCACGAAGACGCACAGCCAAAGCCTCTAGTCTGAACATAGCATTCGGTGCTAGGGATACGTTGGCTATAGAACAATAGCAATAAGATTTGAAACAACAGAGACAAGCCAATGGCGACCATGAGATTTCGCAATTTTAATTTGCCACGAATCTCGCGTAGCAACTGAGGATTCCAGTTACCAATCTGATCAAGCCAAGATGTCATTGTTGAAGGTTTAGGTGATGATCTATGCATAATGTATCCTATGCGAACTAGGCATAATCAATAGCAAAAATTTCTAAATACATATTCACTATGGAACAAGAGTCAAGTGACAAGAGCCCTGATAGTCTTAATAGTCCCGACCAAGTAAAATCATCTAATACAAATGATCCAGCAAATGATCAAGAGGCTTTAGATGAAACCTTAGAGGTTAAGCATCACAAAATTCGGTATGGGTTACTAGCGATATTAGTTGGTAGTGGTTTATTAGTTTTTGGGCGATCGCTTATAGATGGCAATATAGGCAAGCCAACACCATTTAATTTCCCTGCCCAAATTGATTTTGCCCCACAATCCATGAAGATTTCTGAAGCAAAACCACCTCAACCAATTATTGATGAAAAAGAATTTTTTGGTCGATCAAAGTATCTATTTGGCGAAAGATATAGCTATTTGATAGATAACACCCCAATAGATATTGAATTACGTTATTTAGTCGGTACTGAAGGCGATTTAGTACCATTTGTAAAAGAGCTGGGAAACATTGATATTAATGATGAGCAATTGCGTACTCAAAGCGTACGCAAAGACCCTATTGGCTTTCATGTGATCCTCTCAAGTCAAAATCGAGCCTATTTGACTTCCTGCATTAATCCACGCGGTATTTCAACGGTTACTAGGGAGCAATTTGATGACAATGGTAGTGAGCAAGCCATTGATAAAGATGTAGTTATTGGTTGGCTACTGGGACAAAAGGAGCTACGCGATCGCCGTTGTTTATGGACTTTGATTTCTACACCAATTTCATCGGAAAGCGATCGCGAAGCCGCTAATCAAAAGTTAGAGAAAATTTGGATTTCATGGTATGAATGGTGGAAACCTCGTTTCCCAGCACTATAAAAAATTTAGCAAGTGCATATTTTTAATTATGCTTACTTGATACCCAATAATTAGCTGTGCGGCGCTTCGCGCCGCACAGCTAATTATTGGGTTTTGTCTATTTTTAGAGTGGAAAGGGAGTAACTTGCTTATAGTCAGTATGATTTTTAGACTTATAACTTTTGTATAACCTTATAAGTAATTTTTTATAACTTTGTAAACGCGAAAATCAAATTATATGACGCTATGCTTTAAGGGGATAAAAGTTAAAGGCTGTTCACTAAGTTTCTGGTTTTAGCTCACATCTATTCTCAAATTAGCCTCCTACATAAGGAAAGGAATTACAAGTCATGAATAATGTCCAAAAGTTATTTGTATCAGCAGTTGGTTTAGCTGCTCTGTCCGTGGGTACTGCTAAACCTGCTGATGCAGCATATCTTACTTATTTTGGTCAAGATCAAGGACAAGGCGAATCTGTTCGCTTAGCTGCTACTCCCCAATCTAATCAAGCACGTAACAATTTCTTCTCAAATTTAGTAGGTGTCGGTACAGAAACATTTGAATCTAAAGCTATTGGGGCAACAGCACCTATCGTTGCTGCTTTTGGTGCTGATTTTGCAACTATTACTGGTAGTGGTTCTATTGAAGCAGTTACTCCTGGCACAACCAATGGTGTTGGTCGCTATGCAATTTCTGGCAGCAAGTTTTACGAAGTTAGTGGAAATTTTACACTCACCTTTAATACTGCTCAAGCCGCTTTTGGATTCTATGGAGTTGATATTGGAGACTTCAATGGTCAAGTTACCTTAACTTTTAATAAAGTTACTGGTGGAACCCAAACATTTACAGTTCCTACTACACAAACATTGGGGGGTGGGTCACTTTATTTTGGTGTCATTGGTACTGATACTAATGATCTGTTCTCATCAGTTACATTTGGAAATACATCATCAGGAGTTGATTTCTTCGCATTTGATGATTTCAGCATTGGTAGAAAGGAGCAAGTTCGTGCTGTGCCTGTGCCTGGTGTTGCTGCGGGTATTGTCCTGGCTGCGGGTATTTTCAGTGGTAAGCAACTAAGAAAGCGTAAGAATCAAGCAAGTAAAGCTTAGAGCCTGTTTGAAAAGTTTTGAATATATTTAGACATAAATAAAAATCATATTTTATTTATGTCTTTATTTTTTTAGCTGTATCACAAGAGGGCTGAAAGTAGTATATTTAGCCCTCTTGTGGTGATTGAATTTATCCACCCAAACTTAAATATGAGTAAAGCTAATTTATTATGACTTTTAGAGGTGATTCAATAGAGTAAAAACTTTTCAAACAGTCGCTCAGTGCGGCATAACACATCAATTACTGAAAGGTTATGGGTTATGGGTTACGCGATCGCTAGCTTATCCTACACTTAATTCCCACAACCTACTCATGCAAGAAGATTCAACGGAAAAGATACCTGATAGTCAGGATGGGTTACTAGCGATATTAGTTGGTAGTGGTTTATTGGTTTTTGGGCGATCGCTTATAGATGGCAATATAGGAAAGCCAACACCATTTTAGTACCATTTGTAAAAGAGCTGGGAAACATTGATATTAATGATGAGCAATTGCGTACTCAAAGCGTACGCAAAGACCCTATTGGCTTTCATGTGATCCTCTCAAGTCAAAATCGATCCTATTTGACTTCCTGCATTAATCCACGCGGTATTTCAACGGTTACTAGGGAGCAATTTGATGACAATGGTAGTGAGCAAGCCATTGATAAAGATGTAGTTATTGGATGGCTATTGGGACAAAAGGAGCTACGCGATCGCCGTTGTTTGTGGACTTTGATTTCTACACCAATTTCATCGGAAAGCGATCGCGAAGCCGCTAATCAAAAGTTAGAGAAAATTTGGATTTCATGGTATGAATGGTGGAAACCTCGTTTCCCAGCACTATAAAAAATTTAGCAAGTGCATATTTTTAATTATGCTTACTTGATACCCAATAATTAGCTGTGCGGCGCTTCGCGCCGCACAGCTAATTATTGGGTATCAAGGGAGTAGCTACTAATACAAAGCAAATATTATCTACAGTGTCTATTTTTAATTATGAGTAATAGCAATTCAAACTCTAGTGAAGTAGTTACAGCAAACCTGCTGCGCATGGCTGGTTATGGGCTACTTTTACTAGCTCTGTCTAACTTTGCCGAAGCCTTAATTCCTCCCAGATTTGGTCAAGATGCTACTTGGGAATTCACTACATTGGCTAAATTGGTAGGGACTTCTCCTGTGCCGATCATTGGCTTAGTATTAGTTTTTTATGGTGAATCTACGGCGCGTTCTGCTTTTGGCAAGACGATTCTGAAGGTACTGTCTTGGTTATCTTTAGTATTGGGTATTTTCTATATATTAATGTTCCTAATCGGGGTTAGTTCCGCCATTCGCATTAATAATGACAATAACACTCAAGCTAACTTTATCCTTTCTCAGCAGATCTCCCAAATTAGTGCGGCTAAGGAGAATTTGAAAAATACGAATGATAATAATTTGCAAAGGGCTGCGGATTTTATTGAGAAGCGATCGCCTAATCTAAAGTTAAATAAAAGTGATCCTAATGAACTGAGAAAGCAACTAACCGACGAAATTACTAAGAGTGAAAATGAAGTTAAATTAAAAGTTGAAGAGAACAAAAGTAGAACTTTTCGTCAGCTTATCAAGCAAGCAATTAAATCCTATTTTGAAGCAATAATTTCCGCCCTAGTTCTATTTGGAATTTGGAGTCAGACAAAATGGGCAAGAACCAACGTCAAGCGTAAGAAAAAGGGTTCTAAAACTCCAGCAAGTTTGGCAGATATTGCCAGCGCCCCAACTTTGGAGAATGAGTCATCGACCAATGAATCTGAAGATCCC
The DNA here is from genome assembly GCF_014696355.1 of Pseudanabaena sp. FACHB-1998. Classification (GTDB taxonomy): domain Bacteria; phylum Cyanobacteriota; class Cyanobacteriia; order Pseudanabaenales; family Pseudanabaenaceae; genus Pseudanabaena. The sequence continues at coordinate 78,063 of NZ_JACJQA010000008.1, forward strand.
TAAAACCACAAGAAGAAGGTGACACTTTGTGTCACCTTCTTCTTGATAGTTTCGAGAAACCATAGACTTGAAAAGCTTGATATGATGAAGTGTTGCATCATTTTCACTGTAGTATATTTTCAAGTTCTATGATGAGCTAACTAACATGAGCCAAGCGCCAAATAATTCAGGGGAATCCGTATGGAAACGTTTACGCCATGGCAATATCTCTTCCTGTGAAGAAGCTTTACAGTTTTTGGTTGATCCTCATGGCGACTTGCACCTAAATTGGCTAGATCAAGATTTAAGCTATAGATTTTTTCGAGAATTTGAAGATCGGAATATGTTGCCGCCAGTAATTCCATTGCTACTATGGCGCAATTGTTTTTATATCGGTAGTCCCCAGACTTTAAGTGACGAGCATATTAAGCTAATCAGCGATCGCACTTTGACTGATATTAAAGTCATTAAAATTTCTACTGACAGCTATCGCAAATGGTTCCGCCGTCAAAATATCCCTAATCCCAACGAAATCCATTCTGCACAGCCTATCAATCCGCTTACGGGGGAAACCGAGCAAGTTGATATTGGTGAAGTTACAGATTTATACCTATCCCAAGCAGTTGATCAGACTCGCCGCATTAATGCGCTGATCTCGATCGCCTTACAACATCGAGCCAGTGATATTCACTTAGAGCCAACACCTAAAGGTTTACGGGTACGCTATCGCATTGATGGCATTTTACGAGATATTAAAACTCTGCCCCTTGAGATTAGTCGCAAAATTATTGTGGCGTTGAAGGTGATGTCTGACATGGATATTGCCGATAGTCGCCGCCCTCAAGATGGACGCATTGGTCGAGCCTACACAAGCGACGAAAACCTAAGTCTCAATCTGGATATGCGGGTAAGCACTTTACCCTGTGTGTGTGGAGAGAAGGCGGTGATCAGATTATTACCTCGCGATAATCCTTTTTCTAATCGTTTAGAAAGCTTAGGCTTTAGCGATCGCGCCCTTAAAATTTATGACAGTTGGCTAAGGCAACCCCAAGGCTTAATCATCATGACGGGCCCCACAGGTTCGGGTAAAACCAGCACTCTTTATACTAGTTTGCAGGCGATCGCTCAGGAGCATGTCAACGTGATCACCGTGGAAGATCCCGTTGAATATATTTTGCCAAACATTACGCAAACTCAAGTTTGCGAACCCGCAGGCATGACATTTGCCGCAGGACTACGCGCTATTCTCAGGCAAGATCCCGACATTGTGATGGTGGGTGAAGTCCGCGATCCTGAAACTGCGGAAACAGTGGTTCGAGCCGCCCTAACTGGACACCTAGTATTATCGACTATGCATACCAACGATGCTGCAAGCGCGATCCCCAGACTCAAGGATCTAGGTCCCGACCCCGGACTGATTAGTGATGCACTTCTCGGCGTAGTCGCCCAGCGTCTCCTTCGCAAAAACTGCCCCCATTGTTCGATTTCTTATCATCCCACTCCCTTAGAACTTCAATCCCTAAGACTGGAGCGAGAAGATATTGATCCCAGTCGTTGGCGCAAAGGTAAAGGCTGTGAAAAATGTTTCTTTACGGGCTACATTGGGCGGGAAGCAGTAGTCGAACTAATTGATATTGATGATGCCTTTCGCCATATGATTTACGAAGGCACAATCTCCCAAATGAATCGTTATCTCAATGAAATTGAGTTTAATTCTTTCCGAGTTGCGGCGATCGACAAACTTAATTTAGGAATAACTACGGCAGAAGAGGTTTTACGAGTTTTACCCCGTAGCTCTTTACATCGAGTTAATTCTCCCGTTTCGCGCCAAGCCCATATCAAAGCCATCAATGCATAAAAACAAACCGCGCCAAGCGCGGTTTGTTTTTATGATTGGACTTTTACGCCTCGCCAAAAGGCGATATAGCCTTTAATTTGCTTAGCTGCATCCTTTGGCTCAGGATAGTACCAAGCAGCATCTTTATTAGTCTCTCCATTAACCTCAATACTGTAGTAACTAGCTACCCCTTTCCAGCCACAGGTTGTATGGGTACTGCTAGGTTTAAAGTATTCCATATTTAGAGATTCAGCAGGAAAATACTTGTTTCCTTCTACAACTTCACAGCGATCGCTTTCAGCAAGAATAGCTCCATTCCAAATAGCTTGGGTCATAGATTGTGATTTAAGTAACATACTGAATATTGTAATACTATAGCAGTAAAGGTGAGGTTAAAGGATTTGAGAGAGTATGTCCCCTTGGGACGCACTCTCTCAAATCCTTTAGGATTCAATAAAAAAGCAAGGTTCTTATTGATACAGAAATCAAATTGTAGAAGTATTAGTGTCACTTGATGGAATAACCTTTAGCTACAGAAGCCCTTAGGATCTAGTCGGTGGATTTGTAGCTCTTTTTGATCAAATAAATCACAAGAAAAATTTTGAAATCTTTGCTTTGCAAAGATTTCAAAATTTTTCTTGGTTTGGGTTTAAGCGCAAAGCGTTGTGGGCAAGAGATTATTGATAGCCCAATTAATAACTTCTCAAAATAAATTCCTAGCAAAACATTGAGGAAAACTCATTTTGGATTAAAATGATACATACTTTTAATTAAACACCCCTAAATCTTCGATAAGCTCAAAACATTATGGATTCCGATAAATATGCCAACTAGTTTAGATTTCTACCCCAGTCAGAAAATAATAGTAAGTTAATTGATTACGACTTAGTCAGGCTTGAAACATGCTTTTAATCATAGTTGGCACTGAAGAATATCAATTCAATGCTTTGATGCATTGGATTGAACTCCTTTTAAAGTATCAACTCATTAAAGAAGAAGTCCTAGTTCAATATGGATCTTCCACCTATTTACCCGACGGAGCTAGAGCTTACCGGAAGCTATCAGATCAAGAGCTTCTAGCTTTTATTGATAGTGCTAGTTTGATCATTAGTCATTGTGACGAAGGGGTTGCTCAGTTTTTAGAAGATAAAGATACTCCCTATGTTCTCGTACCAAGGTTACAGAGATTTCGAGAGCATATTGACAATCATCAAATGGAAGTTGCTGATGATTTTGAGAGACGGGGTATCGCGATCGCCCGCTCACCCGGAGATTTAGTCAAATTCATCAAATTGCAGCAGACATCAGAAGTCGTGCCTCAAGTTGACGAAACTCAACTATGCGAATATCTTAAAGACAAATATCAAGCCAACAAATTAATGTTAATTTGTTCCTCTGGTGGATATTTTCGCTATATGCAGAGCATTCAAGAATTTTGGAAAAATTACCCAAATCGGGTGTGGGTTTCAGTCAAAAATATTACCACCGAGCGGGAAATCACGGATATTCATCGATATTGGGCTTATATTCCCGTCAAAGATAACCTTATAAATATTATTCGTAATTTTATCTTAGCGTTTAAAGTAGTACCACGACATTCTCCCGATTTAGTGGTTTCTACTGGTTCAGGATTTGCTATTCCCTATTTATTGATCGCTAAATGGATTTGCCATAGTAAAGTTGTTTTCATAGAGTCAAAAGCTCGCTTCCAAGATATTGGCTTACCTGCATGGGTATTAATGAAAATGCGTGTTTTGGATTTGATTGTGGTAAGGAGCGCCGCCATTGCAGATCGCTATCCGCAGTCGGTTTATATTCCTGTGACCGATGGATTTACTAACGATCAGCGAGATTACAAACAAGCCACCATTGCAACCTTTGATGAAGTTGCCTTTATTTATAGTCCCGAAAGATTAGAATTTTCGACAGCCAGAGAATTCTTAAGTGATTTTCAGTCAATTTGCAATCCTGACGAATTTTATAGAAAGATTGTGATTGATATGAGTCACACGACCTATATGGATGGTGCTGGGCTTGGAGTTTTAACTAATTGCCTCAAGCTTGCGCGAACAAATGGAACTGTACTATTACTTTGGAGTGTCAGTGAAGCTGTCAGTTCCCTTATAACGCTCTCCTCCTTAAGTAAGCTATTTGTGATTGAACAAACCTCTAACAGTTTCCGCTTTTCCGAGAAAATTCAACGCAATAGAGTGAGCAATATTACTAAGTTCGGCTTATTGCTATACCGTACCCAAAAACTTCTTAAGAGAATTCCTGTATTTAGAATCTTTTATCCCATATTAAAATTTTTCTTCCCTTGGGTTGATATCGATCCCGGCGTACCCGTCCATCCCTCAGTTCGCAATCCCACTAAGAGACTAATTGATATTGTTGGCGCTCTAATAGGTTTAAGTTTTACCTTCATCTTTTTTATTCCTATTGCCCTAGCCATTACTACCGAAAGTAAAGGAAATGTCTTATTTGGACAAATTCGATGTGGACTGTTAAGTAAACCTTTTCGTATTTGGAAATTTCGCTCAATGGTACGAAATGCGGAAGAGTTAAAAATCAAAGTAGAAAATGAAGTTACGGCGGGTAGACGAGCAGATGGTGATACCGAAGGTAATAGTGCTAATGATAAATTCTTTAAAAATGCTGATGATCCTCGCGTGACGAGAGTTGGCAAATTTTTACGAAAGACAAGTTTGGATGAATTTCCTCAATTTTGGAATGTATTAATTGGTGATATGAGCTTAGTTGGAACTCGCCCACCCACTTTTAATGAGATTAACTCCTATGAACTAGAAGTGGAATATCAAGATGAACGCTATACAGAATGGAATCGTCTGGATGTAAGACCGGGAATTACAGGAGTTTGGCAGGTAAATGGACGTTCGAGCGTAAGAAATTTTGCTGAGGTAGTCAACTTTGACCTTGAGTATCGCAACAATTGGAGTATTGGGTATGACCTTAAATTAATTGTGCAAACTATTTTGGTTCTATTTGATAAAAACAATAAAGCAATATAGCCTCTTGTAATTCTTTCCTACAGGTTGACCATAAAAAGCAGAGATTAAGTCCCTTTGGGGCTTAATCTCTGCTTTTTATATTGCTTGGATGCGGTCAAAGCATTGTATTCTTAAAACAATAGCGAGAAACAAATAGAAGGAATTATGGAACAAAACTGGTCTCAATTGCTCAAGCAACTTATGAATAGACAAAGTTTAGCCAATGAGCAGGCGACAGCATTAATGCAAGGATGGCTAGAAGGCGCGATCGCTCCTGAGCTATCAGGAGCAATTTTGACGGCTTTGCAGTTTAAAGGGGTTGAGGCTTCGGAACTAGCGGCTATGGCTAATGTATTACAATCTCAAAGTGAAGGACAAAAATTTAAAGAAAAGTTAGGGCATATCGTCGATCGCTCTAAACCTCTAATTGATACCTGTGGAACTGGAGGGGATGGAGCTTCGACTTTTAATATCTCGACTTCTGTTGCTTTTGTCGCCGCAGCAGCAGGTGTTGCCGTGGCAAAGCATGGCAATCGAGCCGTATCAAGCCGCTCTGGTTCAGCAGATGTATTAGAAGCGATTGGAATTAACCTTACAACTTCAACAGAAAAAATTTATGAAGCACTTCCTGCGGTGGGAATTACCTTCTTATTTGCCCCTAACTGGCATCCTGCCATGAAGGCAGTGGGTGCAATTCGTAAAAGTTTAGGGGTTCGCACAGTTTTTAATCTCATTGGTCCTTTAGTAAATCCCTTACATCCTACTGGTCAAGTTCTAGGTGTTTATAACAAGAACCTTACTCATACCGTAGCGGAAGCTTTACGGCTACTTGATCGCCAACAGGCTGTAGTTTTGCATAGTCGCGAAGGCATGGATGAGGCGGGATTAGGGGATCTAACTGATATCTCGTATCTTGCTAATGGAATTGTTACAGAAGATGCTCTCAACCCTGAAGAATTAGGTCTATCTGCTGCTCCCCTCGAGAGTCTCAGTGGTGGCAATGTGGCTGAGAATGCAGAAATTCTACGCAATGTGTTACAGGGCAAAGGAAGTAAGGCGCAATCTGATTGTGTGGCGCTTAATGCTGGCTTAGCTCTTCGCATTGGCGGTGCGGCTAATAGCTGGGCTGAAGGCGTTAAATTAGCTTCCACGATTATTCAAAGTGGCGCAGCATGGAACAAAGCTGAAGCTTTGGTTAATTTCCTTAAATAAACTAAAAGTGTTGCATAGCAACACTTTTAGTTTATTGGAATTAGGTTCCAAAAGCGCGATCGCCAGCATCTCCTAGTCCGGGAACGATCCACCCTAATTCATTAACTACTTCATCAATACAGCCCGAATAGATTTGCACCGCAGGAAATTGTTGATTAATTAACTGCAACGCAGGTGGCGCACACAAAGCGTTAATAATCCGAATGAACGCAGGATCGGCTCCCCTCTCTATTAACAATTTAAGAGTCGTAATAATCGATCCACCCGTTGCCATCATTGGTTCCACAATGAAGATACGTGTTTGAGGCTCAAATCTATCTGGCAAACGATTTAAATAACAACTAGCTTGGAGGGTTTCTTCATTACGCACTAAGCCTAAATGATAGACACTGGCTGTTGGCAATAGAGTCTGGCAACCCTCTAGCATTGACAATCCTGCTCGTAAAATTGGCACTAGTGCAAAGGGAACAGAGTTATCAATCAACTGCCCCGAAGCACTTCCCAATGGAGTCTCAATATTGACTTCTTGTACTGGTATAAATTCACGAATAGCTTCGTAGGTAAGCCATTTACCCATTTCAATCATGGCTGTGCGAAACAATGGCACTGGTGTATGCTTCTCGCGGGCGATCGTGAGCCAGTGACGAATGATTGGATGGGGTGGAACATATACGCGCAATTGGGAAGCCATAAATTTATTTTAGTATTTGAATAGATTTAAGTAGCTAGGCATAATTAAAAAACCAGAACCAAAACCTGTGGCGTACGCGCAGCGTACGCCACAGGTTTTGAGTTTTTATATTTAATTTTGCCTAGCTATTTAAATAGATTTAACATAGATTAGGGTCAGTTCAACTATTGAGTGGGATCGCAAATTTGATTTTCTTGATTTTCTTCGGTATCAGGTGGTAAATCGAGTTCTATATCGGCAACCTTCGCATGGGGTAAAGATGCACCTTCTAAGCCCTTGGCAATCCGATTGGGTGAATAGTCGAGAGTTACAAATAGAGGATAATGATATTCACCGCGATCGCTAATAATACTCCGATGCTTCCAAGGCATTAACCAGTAATATTCCTCACCAAGCAGAACTTCTACTTGTCGCCAACGTTGCAAGAGTGCGGAATAATCTTCATTGGGACGATGAATAAATACAAAGATTTCCCGACCTGTCTTTACTTTCCAGTCAGGGTCACACATGATTAAGGCAAGATCGCATTCCAACTGCACATGCCGTTGCGTCAAGTTGGGACTCGTAAGTTGGACGACGGGAAATGGAATCGAAATTAAACTATCACTGGGACGACGTAGGCTAGGAATTAGCTCAAAATATGGGCGATATTCACGCAATAGGGAAATTGCTTCGAGGGAATTGCTGTAATGACTCAGGAGTGTGTCGTATTGAAGTTGGTGATTACTCATGATGGGTCGGTAAGTATAAAATCAAAAGATTTAGCAAGGCTAAATCTTTTGATTTTTAGATGATGGGTAAATGTACAAAAAAAGTAGAACCTTGCGGAGTATCAGGATTGGGAGATTTGACCAGAATTTTGCCATCATGGGCGCTAATAATATAGTGCGATAGATATAGCCCTAAGCCGCTACCTTGTTTTTGGTGGTTGCCTTGGCGAAATCTTTGAAACAAGAATGGTTGTTCTTCAGTTGGAATACCCGCACCAGTATCAGTGATCGCAATAATTGCCTCAGATTTATTTGCCTCGGACTGAGCTAAGTTTAAGCTAACATGGACGCTGCCTGCTTCGGTAAATTTCAGGGCATTACCAATCAAATTATTAAAAACTCGCAATAGTTCAAGGCGATCGCCTTTCACCGTAGCTGCTTGATCTAGCTCGGCGGTAAGTTCTAGATTTTTAGAAATTGCGATCGGCTTTAGTTCTTCCACCACCTGCTCCAGCAGTTCTCGCAAATTTAATGGTTGTAAGTTAATAGTTTTACTGCCTGACTCATAGCGATAGACATCAAGGAGCTTATTCACCATTTCTAGCAAGTTACGATTACTACGCCCCATAATCGTCAGTGCTTCGCCAATTTGCGGCGAAATTTCTCCCAACACGCCATCTTGTAATAGCCCCAACATCCGATCCGCCGCCACAAGCGGAGTTCGCAAATCATGGGTTAAGCGTGATACAAAATCCTGTCGTTGGCGATCAATGCGATCGCGCTCCGCAATACTATGTTTTAGCCGCAGCAGCGATCGCACCCTTGCCAAGAGTTCATCCGCTTCAATGGGTTTCCGAATAAATTCATCTGCGCCGAGGTCTAAGCCTTTGACAGCATTAGCGCGATCGTAGGCAGTAATCAACAAAATCGGAATAAATGGCAACTCCTTCATCGCCCTGATGCGGCGCGTCACCTCATAGCCATCCATCAGAGGCATCATCACATCCAGTAATACTAAGTCAATCGGCTCCGATTCAATAACTTTTAGCGCCTCATAACCATTAGATGCTGTGATGATCTCGTATCCCTCTTCTTCGAGAATTGTGCGAACAAGAAATAGATTGTCTGGCACATCATCAACAATTAGTAAACGGTCAGGAGATTTCATTCAAACGCTCAGGCAAAACAGGATGGCTATGTAGATCTTGTCACGAAATTGCGATCTATGTAGTCATCCTGATGATAGAAATTACAGTAAAAGCAGCGCGAAGCGCCGCCTTTATTTATGGGGAAACGCTATATAATGACTTACGGATTAAGCAATCTCTTACTTAAATATGCGCCATCGTTTATTTCTCTCCTTAAGTACATTTTTACTAGTTAGTAGTAGTATTTCTGCGGCGGTAAATTCCCAAGAGACTCAAACTCCTAAACAAGAAAAGTATGAATATCCGCAGGAAGTAGTTAAAACCTTTATGAAGGGTTGTGGATTTACTAATAGCAAAGATTTCTGTACTTGTAGTTTAGATAAATTGCGATCGCAATATACCTTTGCCGAATTTCTCAAAATCGATACGGCGGCGAGAGAAACTAAGCAAGTTCCCAAAGAAGTAATCAATATTTTTCAGTCCTGTCGCCCCAAAAAAGCTTAGAGAGAGTGGTGCGAAGCACCACTCTCTCTAAGGTAAGTGATGTTACGTAGAAAGCCCCAAGACCCTCACCCATCTCCCAAAAGGGGAGAGGGGAATAAGAAATTAGTCTTACTCCCCCTCTCCCATCAAGGGAGAGGGGGCTGGGGGGGGGAGGGTTCCAGCAAGGTAATTGTAAAGAGAATAATATGGCAAGTACAGAAGTTGTAGTAATTGGTGGTGGAGCAGCAGGATTTTTTGGCGCAATCCATGCGGCGCAAGCTCCTCATACTCGCGTTACCCTCTTGGAGGCAGGACGGCAACCTCTGGCAAAAGTAAGGGTTTCAGGAGGAGGTCGTTGTAATGTGACCCATCATTGTTTTGAGCCTTCGCAATTAGTCCAGAACTATCCTAGAGGTGGCAAAGCCTTGCGGGGAGCCTTCTCAAAGTTTCAACCCTTAGATGTCGTGCGCTGGTTTAATCAGGAAGGAGTGAAGCTAAAAACTGAAGCCGATGGTCGAATGTTTCCGATTACCGATGATTCGGAAACGATTGTGGAAGCTTTGATGTTTGCCGCAAAAAAGGCTGGTGTTAATCTTCGTACTAATGTTTTAGTCCAAAAAATTGAAGCCAAAATTGAACATTTAGGCGATCGCAAATTTGAGGTGATTCTCAAGAATGGCGAGAAAAATGGCGAGAATATAATCTGCGATCGCCTCTTACTTGCCACAGGTAGCAGTCCTTCGGGCTATGCGATCGCGCGATCACTAGGGCATGAACTTGAGCCGCCCGTTCCTTCTCTATTTACTTTTAATATCAAAGATTCTAAACTGCATGAACTCGCAGGAGTCAGCGTCAACCCTGCCATCGTTAAATTAATTAGTTCGGCTAATTCTGAGAAGAAAAAATCCAGCCTCAATCCCCTAGAACAATCAGGGGCTTTATTAATTACCCATTGGGGTTTAAGTGGTCCAGCCGTATTAAAGTTATCCGCATGGGCGGCGCGAGAACTCCATGAATGCAACTATCAAGCAAAATTAGCGGTTAATTGGATTCCATCTTTAAAAATAGAAGCGATTAAACAAATTCTGCTAACTGCAAAAGCCGATCAACCTAAAAAATTTGTTTCTAACTATTGTCCCTTGGAGATTTCCCTGCGCCTCTGGGAATATTTACTGGATAAAGCGGAGGTAGAATTAGAAAAACGTTGGGCGGATATTTCTAATAAAGCGATTCAGCAAATTGTGAATGTGTTGAGCGCGAGTGAATATGCGATCGCGGGTAAAGGTGTATTTAAGGAAGAGTTTGTCACTTGTGGCGGGATTCGCTTGCAGGATGTGAATTTTCAGACGATGGAAAGCAAAATTTGCTCTGGTTTATTTTTTGCAGGAGAGATCTTAGATATTGATGGTGTGACGGGTGGTTTTAATTTTCAAAATGCTTGGACTACTGCATGGATTGCTGCACAGGGGATTTTGCAAGCTTAGATTTTTTTGAAGATTCTATTTTTCCTGTTATCTCCCTAATTTGTAGCAAAGCAAAACCCCAAAAGCGAGTTGCGGGGCGAAGCGCCGCAACTCGCTTTTGGGGTTTTATGTCCTAAGTAACACTTACATTGCTATGCATTGATTATGACGGTTTGGGAAAACGTCTTAATAGGATTACAGTCCACCAGATTGTGAATAGGACATAGGCTATTAACAAAGCCCAAGGAGCAGGAGCGCTGAGTTCTTTAATCGGACTTAGGTTAGCTAAAAATGTGAGATGAAATATGATCACCATCAATAGCATAGTCGCTACACCAAACCAAGAGAAATGCCCATTGAGAAATTGCAAAGACTCTTCGCGGCGATCGCTTGACAGCCAATATTCACGATGGGGTAAATTGATAATAGATGTTGGTACATACTTAAAAATTAAAGGCAGTATGACCGTAAAGGAACTAGTAACAGCAAGGGCTACAAAATAGGCTATAAAGTAGCCCATCTTAGAAGAAGTTCCATTAACTTTCCCTGCAACATCAAAATGAGAGCCAACGACATCTGGTAGTAATGGATAGAAGTGGATACTTTGGGCGATCGCTAATCCAAATAAAAATAGAACGATATACAACGGTAATTTCATCGCTGTATGCTCCTTAAGTATATTTTTTAGTAATTGTGTTGTGGACGCGAAGCGTCCACAACACAATTACGTTGCATGACTACCAAATTATCTAAGTAAACTAGAAACAAATATATTGTTTGCAGATTGTTGTAACAAAAATCCACCTGTGGGATACGTTAACCCCATCGGGAGGCTAAAGTATAAGTAGATATTTATATGGAGTTAAACGGCGTGTCCTCAAGTGAAATCGCAAATATTTCTGGTCAAGGCATATCAGTATTAGATCAAAATTTAGACCAAATTAAGACTAGCGACCTGCATGTGGTCGAAACCTGCCCATTGCTAGCCCCCGTAGAAGTCAAAACCGAGCTACCCATTACTACGGCGATCGCTAAGGTTGTTTCTGAATCTAGAGCTAGAATTCGCAATATTTTAAACGGTAGCGATCGTCGCTTGTTAGTGGTAGTTGGACCCTGCTCGATCCATGATGTCAAGGCAGCCCGTGAATATGCCGAAAAATTAGCCAAATTTCGCGATGAGGTCAGCGATGCTCTGGAAATCGTGATGCGAGTTTACTTCGAGAAACCGCGCACCACAATTGGCTGGAAAGGCTTAATCAATGACCCACACCTGAATGGGACATTTGATATTAATTACGGTATCCGCATGGCGAGGGGGTTACTACTCGATGTCGCCAAATTAGGCTTGCCCAGTGCTACGGAACTGCTCGATCCCATCGTGCCGCAGTACCTTGCCGATCTGATCTCTTGGACAGCGATCGGCGCAAGAACCACCGAAAGCCAAACCCATCGCGAAATGTCTTCGGGACTATCGATGCCCGTTGGTTTCAAAAATGGCACGGACGGCGGCATTGATGTGGCGATTAACGCGATGCTATCGGCAAGGCAGCCCCACCGTTTTCTTGGGGTTAGCAATGATGGCTTAGCGAGTATTATCACTACTTCAGGCAATCCCGATGGGCATATTGTGTTGCGTGGCGGTAAGCAGGGTCCTAATTACGACAAGGCGCATGTCGAGGCGATCGCCCATCGACTAAGCGATCGCCAGTTACAGCCTTATATGATGGTGGATTGCAGTCACGACAACAGTGGACAAGATTATAAAAATCAGCCGATTGTGTTGCAGGATATTGCCGAGCAGGTGCGTAATGGTTCGGAATATATTGTGGGAGTCATGATCGAAAGCCATCTCAATCGGGGCAAGCAGCCTTTAAAAGATTTGGCAAAGCTGGAATACGGTAAGAGCATTACCGATGGCTGTATTAATTTCGAGACTACGGTTGAGATTTTAAATGATCTCGTTAGCGCCGTTAGATCTGGTCGTTTCTAAATAAAAAAGCACCCTTAGGGTGCTTTTTTATTAGCGCTGTCTAGTTAAACCAAGGGGACAGCGATCGGGCTTACGAAATTCCCATTTTATTGATCCATCCTCTTCTAGTTCTGGTGGTGATAAATCTTCAATAACAGGCGTAAGCCGAATTACAAAATCACTGTAATCAAGCGAATAAGCTTCTTCATAATATTTTTTACGACGCTCAGGATCTTCCTCTATTTCACAACCAATCCAAGCAGGAACAGGCGTATGAGGGCGGGTTCTCTCGAAATATGCCTTTAATGATTCTGGCTCAATTCCCTCACTGATGGGAAATAGATCGGAGCCTATAATCTGATCCCAAGCCGTCGTAATATCGCTAGGCGGATAGGAATAGATTTCCACTTGATACTCATTAGGAGGAACTGTGATATAGCATTGTAAGCAATCGCTATCATTGCTAACTTCCTTCACATTGGGAATATCATCCAAATCATCTCCCAACACTCCTGAAACGATCATTTCTCCACAGGACAAATCCAGTCGCCAACGCACTCGCGCCACCCATTCTTCCTGTTCCTGCTCATTCAAATCGCCCATAACGACGCGAACATTGTAGCCATCATCTTGATAGAGATTCATCGCTAGAAAAGCTTTCTGTTCAAAGATGGCTTTTCTTAATTCAGGTTGGTCATTATTCCAGATTAAATTACAAAATCCATCGTAATCTCGGCTCACAAAATCTTTTGCCCCAACCCAAATCATGCATCCAGCTTCCCAAAAGCCAAATTCAATGCGATCGCCTAAAGCCATAGGTTCAGTCATAAGTCACCTTAATTGTGGTAGCCCCATAGAAGAACGGTAGCGCTTCGTCCCACCCTTCTTCTAGGGAAAGATGTAGTTATAAAACGCCTTTAGAGCTAGGGATTACGCTCGCTCGGCGGGGATCGACTTCGATCGCCACTTTCATGGCACGGGCAAAGGCTTTAAAAGCGGCTTCGATGATGTGGTGGGAGTTTCCGCTTTCTAAAAGACGGATATGTAAGGTCATTTGAGCGTGATTGACTACGGCTTGAAAAAACTCTTTGACTAGCTCGGTGTCGTAAGTTCCCACACGCTGATTGGGAATCACTAAGCTATAGACGAGATAGGGACGACCCGAAAAATCGAGGGCAACCTGCACCAAAGACTCATCAAGGGGAGCCACAAAATGTCCAAAGCGATTAATGCCCTTGCGATCGCCTAGTGCTTGTCCGAGCGCTTGTCCTAATACAATTCCCACATCCTCATTGGTGTGATGGTCATCAATATGCAAGTCGCCTGTAGCTTGGACATCGAGATCGATTAAGCCGTGAGAGCAAATTTGATGCAGCATATGATCGAGAAAGGGAATACCAGTATTGATATTGCCTTTACCTGTGCCATCAAGATTGAGTGCTACGGTGACATCGGTTTCACCAGTTTTGCGGTGGACTTTAGCAATGCGAGGAGTATCGTAGGACATAGCAGAGCAGAAATTGATAAAAGTTGTAAAATGTCAGGCTTACTACACTTTAACCTTAAATTGCGATCGCATTATTTTTTGACGTAGCATGAAGAATTGATTTCGAGGTAATCATGCAAAAGATTTTCAAGTCTCTTCCACTCGCTTTGGGACTGTCTTGTATAGCGATCGCTCCTGCTGTATCTGAAACCATTGCTCAATCTCAAAACTTTGGAGTTGCACCACCCGCTTGCCAAGAGCAAAGCCAAATTGCGCTTAATTTCTGTGCCGTCCGCTGGGCAAAAACTGCTGATTTTTTGCGATCGCTAATTTACGAAGATATCAATGTACGGCTAACTTCGGCAGAGCAGATCCAACTTAAAGCGATCGAAGCAAATTGGAACTCCTATCGAGAGAAACACTGCCAAGATTTGAGCAAACCATTCCGTACTGGTTCCATTTATCCATTGCTTTACCACAGTTGTCGAGCTAGGGTAACAAATGATCGCATTGCCGATTTACTAGGAAAAAGTACTTCTCAACTTTCTCCCGATGAAACATCTCAGCGTCTTGTCAAAGTTCTCAATCAAGATAATCTCAAAAATTCGGCTGGGCAGGTTCAATGGCTACGTTATCAAGCTCTGCAATGTCGATTTGAGGCTTTACAGTTTACTGGGACACCTCAAAGGGCAAAGCAATGTCGCGATCGCTTAGCAGCAAATCGGCTAAGGGAACTAGAATCTCTGATGAAAAGCAGATAGTGAATCGAGTGCTGCCCATAGGGTAGGCGGCACTCGATTCAATTATATTCAATTATGATTAAGTCTATTTTCCGTAATGAGAATGATCGCTGTACCCAGAGCATAGGCAATAATATCCGCCCAATCAAATGTAGAGCCTAAAACAATTACTAAAAGCTTGTACTGACGCAATCCTAGCTTGTCAATAAGATTTAGAGACTGTAAGCCTTCGATCGCACAAGCAAAGATAAAAACTGATAGCGCCACTGCTTTTACGGGGGCTTTCCAAAAAGATCTAATAAAGCAATAGATGAGAATGACAACTAGGACATCGCCAACAAAAGCACGAATCAAGCGATCGTCAAACCAAATTGCGATCCAGACTTCTATTAAAAAGAGAAGAATTGTTAAAAGGAAGTATTTTCGATTGAAGGTAAGTCTATTCGCTAACATCTTTAAAATAAAAGAATGTACTGAATGAATAATAACGAAATAATGGCTAATCGCTTCTTATTTATATTGTTATTGCTTTTGCAACTACTTTGTCTGGGCGTACTGTGGATTAGTTGCTTCCCGGGAGAGCTTGCCGATCTAGGCTTTTTTCTTCTGGTGATTGTATATATTTATGGAATCCCACTTTTAATTGCATTTGTAGTGATAACTGTAGTGGGGATGCAAATCTTGAAGAAAATAAATTTTTTCCCTGCAACTCAAACCTTAATAATCGCCGCCGCCATAACTTTAGGGCTAACAGTAATTTTATTAAAAACCAATCTGCCCCAAACAATTGCCTTTTCGATATCACGTCCTGCATTTGAGGCAGTTATAGCTGATGCGGATAAGCTCAATTCAATCTGTAATAGCAAACCAGTTAAACAACAGGTAGGTTTGTATCGCGTCATAGAATGCGATCGCGATCGTCGTGGTGGTATCTATTTTAGTACTGGGAACCTTCGCTTTATTGATATCTCCGACTTTTATGGATTTGCCTATCAGCCCAACCCCTATGGGAACTACCACTTTGGCTCTGATGTTTATACATATTATCCGATTGTAGGGGAATGGTATGGATTTACAGCAGGTAAGCGTTCTTGAGATTCTGACAAAATCAACTTAAGCCTATCCTGCATAGCGATCGCGCCCATCATTCGCAATACATCTTAGCTTAGAGATAGCATAGACTCTGATAGGCTTAAACAGAGACTTCAGAACTAAGAGCGTTGACAACCCAAATGGCAACAAATATACCAACCAACCAAGTTTGGCACGCCCTAACGGCTGAAGAAGCGATCGCCGCTTTGGATGCTAATCCAGAGTTAGGGCTAGAGTCATGGCAAATTAGCGATCGCCGTACCGCCTATGGACGCAATGAGCTAAGCAGTAAAGCGGGACGTACCAAGCTCAGTATTTTTGTCGATCAGTTTACAAATATCATGCTGCTGATGCTGATGGGCGTGGCAGTCGTGTCGGCGGTGTTGGATTTGCGGGTGGGTAATTTTCCGAAAGATGCGGTGGCGATCGCGGCGATCGTCATTCTCAACGGGATTCTGGGCTATGTGCAGGAGAGTCGGGCGGAAGACTCTCTTGCCGCCCTCAAATGCATGGCGGCTCCCAATGTGCGCGTATTGAGGGAAGGCAAGGTTGCGGAAATTCTGTCGGCGGAATTAGTCTTAGGGGATATTGTATTTGTCGATGCGGGGATGCAGATTGCGGCGGATGGGCGCTTGTTAGAAGCAGCGAATCTGAAGGTTAGGGAAGGAGCGCTCACTGGGGAATCACAGGGAGTTACGAAGATTGCGGATCAAGTATTTGGAGAAGATGAGTCCTTAGGCGATCGCCGCAATATGGTATTTCAGGGAACTGAGGTACTGCAGGGGCGTGGCATGATGGTGGTGACTGCTACGGGAATGCAGACGGAATTAGGAAAGATTGCCAATCTGCTGCAAGATGTGGAATTGGAAGAAACGCCATTACAGAAGCGGATGACGGAACTTTCTGAGGCTTTGGTGATTGCCTCTTTGTTGTTAGTGGCTCTAGTAATTGGGGTGGGATTATGGCGGCAGGGTGATTTTGTGAAGTTACTCAATACTTCCCTGAGTATGGCAGTAGCAGCAGTTCCTGAAGGCTTGCCTGCGGTAATTACGGTGACGCTTGCCCTAGGAACGCAAAGAATGGTCAAACGCAAGGTGCTTATTCGCAAATTACCTGCGGTAGAAACCCTCGGTTCGGTTACTACTATTTGCTCTGACAAAACGGGAACTCTGACCCAAAACAAAATGGTTGCCGAAAGTGTGTTTACAGCGAATTATGCGGCTCAAATTAGTGGGACGGGTTATGAACCGATTGGTGATTTTGCGATCGCCAGAGTAGCAGGAGACATGATTGCTAGTAATCTCAGTGTTTATCAATGTTCGGAACTGCAACTTCTGCTAGCAGCAAGTGCGATTTGTAATGATGCCTATTTACAAAAAAATGCTTCTAGCTATCAAGGAACAAGGGGCTTAAGCCCCTCGCCTGTTAACGTAGACAGTTCCCAATGGAAAATTATTGGTGATCCAACGGAAGGAGCTTTACTTACATTGGCGGGGAAGGCAAACCTTTGGCAATCGCAATTCAATAAATATTTTACTAGGGTTGCCGAAATTCCTTTTACCTCTGAGCGTAAGTTGATGAGTGCGATCGCTGCCATTCAAAGTATGGATGCTGAAGATACGCCCGAATCAGTGCGAATGATCGCCAGTTTATTACCCGATGCGCCCTATTTCTTGTTTTGCAAGGGTTCACCCGAATTAGTTCTTGAGCGATGCGATCGCGTGCAGATGGATAAGCAAATTAGCTCCATTACAATTTCCCAAAGATCCGCAATTAATCTCCAAAACACCCTGCTGGCGACTAAGGGAATGCGTGTATTAGGACTTGCCTATTTACCATTAAATAAAATCCCCACGGAAGCAGAACTTTTGAACATGGAAAACAAGCTGGTGTGGCTAGGTTTAGTGGGTATTCGTGATGCGCTGAGGTCAGAGGCGGCGGTTGCGGTACAGATTAGCCGCCATGCAGGGATTCACACGATCATGATTACAGGCGATCATCAACTGACGGCTCAGGCGATCGCCCGTGATTTGAATATCTTCTCTCCTGAAAACGATAAAGTTCTCACAGGACAAGAAATTGAATTAATGGATGATGATGAGTTAACTGAAATTGCTCGCCAAACTGCGGTCTATGCCAGAGTTTCACCTGAGCATAAATTACGGATTGTCCAAGCCCTGCAAAGACGGGGTGAGGTGGTGGCGATGACAGGGGATGGCGTTAATGACGCTCCCGCCTTGAAACAGGCGAATATTGGCATCGCAATGGGGATTACAGGTACGGATGTTTCTAAAGAAGCTAGCGACATGATCTTGCTCGATGATAACTATGCAACGATTGTGGCAGCAACGGAGGAGGGGCGCACAGTCTACGCGAATATCCGTCGCTTTATCAAATATATTCTCGGTAGTAATGTCGGTGAAGTTATTGCGATCGCTTCTACGCCATTTCTAGGATTTGGCGCAGTTCCTTTGACTCCATTGCAAATTTTATGGATGAATCTCGTCACCGATGGCGTGCCAGCCCTCGCCCTTGCCGTGGAGCCTGCCGAAGCCGATGTCATGGAGCGTCCTCCCTTTAATCCTCAAGAGAATATTTTTTCGCGGGGCTTAGGTTGGTATATTCTGCGAATTGGTGTGGTTTTTGGATTGCAGACGATCGCCTTAATGCAGATCGCCTATAACTCTGGCAATCCCTCATGGCAGGAGCATTGGAAGACAATCACCTTTACGACGCTCTGTATCGCGCAGATGGGTCATGCACTCTCCTGTCGTTCTGAATCTAAATTGCTAATTGAATTAAATCCTATTTCTAATCCCTATTTATTAGTTTCCGTGATCTTCACCACGATTTTGCAACTCTCATTACTCTATGTACCATCGTTAAGGCAATTCTTTGGCACTGATGCTCTGACAGCCTCAGAATTAGGCTTATGCTTTGGATTTAGTATGCTCCTAGTCCTCTGGACAGAATCTGAGAAAATTTTCTCTAGACTGTGGGCGCAGCGTCGGGTGACAAAATCTTCTATCAAGAGTCAGATCTAAGCCGATGAAAAAAAAATTTCCTTGGTTGCGATCGCTAATTGTTTTAGGCTGCTTTGGTCTAGTAATTTCCTTTGTAATTCCTTTACTTGATCGCATTATCCAAATCTATCAACTGGTTGCCAAATCTTCGCCAATCTTGGGCGGGTTTGTGGTGCTGTTGGTGATGGGAGTATTAGCAGGATTATTTTTTGTAACTTGGCGATATATCAATCTTTTCCAAGCCGAGCCAACGCCACCCCGCCCAATTCCTGACGCACCCACCGATAAAATCGAAGCGGCTCAAGATAGCCTCGAAGTCCTAGAACGTCAAGTCGAGCAGATTCAAGATGAGGTGATGCGGCGATCGCTAGCTGAGCAAACCGAACAATTAAAACAGAACTTCATTCGTCAAGAATTGCGCGTTGTCGTTTTTGGTGTTGGTTCCGCAGGCAAAACTTCTCTTGTTAATGGATTGCTGGATTTATCACTGCAAGAGATTGAAAATAAAGGGGAAGTTGGGGCAACGATGGGAACCACGCAGCTAGGAAAAGTCTATACCCCCGTCCAGTTTCAAAATCTGGAAGTACCAATTCAATTTACCGATTGCCCCGGAATTTTAGAGGCGAGTGCCTTGGGTAGCGATCGCGAACAGGAAGCACGAAAAATTGCGACTGAGGCAGACTTGATCGTATTTGTGGTTGATGATGATTTGCGGCGCTCAGAATTTGAAGTCCTGAAAGCGCTTACAGAAATTGGCAAGCGGACAATTCTCGCCTTTAATAAAATTGATCGCCTCACCAAAAGCGATCGCGAAATAATTCAAACTAGTTTGCGATCGCGAGTTCTGAGTTTTATTACACCTGAAGATGTGGTGGCGATCGCGGCTAGCCCTGCGGCGATTACTCTCGACAATGGTGAAGTCATCACCCCTAAGCCGAAAATCCAGCCATTGCTAGCCCGTATTTTGGATATTCTCAGCTATGAAGGCGATGAATTGGTGGCGGACAATGTGTTGTTGCGATCGCAAAGGCTAACGGAAGAAACTCGCGAAGTTCTTTCGCAACAGCAACAAGCGGAAGCCGAAAAAGTGGTGGAGAAGTTCCAATGGTTAGTGGTTGGCGTAGTATTCGCCACGCCTTTACCCGTGGTTGATTTATTAGCTACTGCTGCGATTAATGCTCAAATGGTTGTGGAAATTGGTCGAGTTTACGGCTGTGAAATCAATATTGATCGCGGTAAAGAGTTAGCGAATTCTCTAACCCGTACTTTAGTGAGTCTCGGCATTGTCAAAGGGGTAGTTCAGATCGTGACTACCGCAATTTCCGTAACCTTAGTGGGCTTAGTTCTCAAGGCAACAATTCAATCAGTAACGGCAGCTTACTTAACACGCATTGCTGGCAAGAGTTTTATCGAATATTTTAGCCGCGATCGCGATTGGGGGGATGGTGGTATTGCGGAAGTTGTGCAGCGTCAGTTCCAATTAAATCGCCGTGATGAGTTTCTCAAGACTTTTGTGCAAGATGCCGTCAATCGGGTAATGGTTTTGGTGAAGCAGTAAATGTAAGAACCAATTTTTGAGGGGTGCGGCTTCGCCGCACGCCCCCAAAAAATTAAATCGCAGACTCCTAGGCTGCATTTGTTACAGAAAAATGATAATCTTAATAAAAAGTTAAGTTTTGTTGCTCCCTTAAACCTATGCTTCGTCTCGAACATATTCAGAAAATTTATCCCACTGGCGAAGTCCTCAAAGACGTTAACTGGGAAGTCAAAACAGGCGATCGCATCGGCTTGGTTGGCGTAAATGGCGCAGGGAAATCAACACAGCTAAAAATCATTGCGGGGGAAATCGAGCCGACCGCAGGGCAAATCGTGCGACCCTCCAGCCTCAAAATCGCCTATCTCAGCCAAGAATTTGATATCGAAGAAACCCGCACCGTCAAACAAGAGATGTGGCAAGCATTTCAAGAAGTGCGCGAAATCCAAAAAGAACTAGCGATCATTCATCACCACCTTGAAAACCTCAAGGATGGCGAAGACTACGAACCAATCTTGAAGAAGATGGATCGCTACCAACGGCAATTTGAAGATCACAATGGCTACGAACTCGAAAGCCGTATCGACAAAATCCTGCCAGAGCTAGGCTTTAAATCCGATGATGGCGATCGCTTCGTTAGCGAATATAGCGGCGGCTGGCAAATGCGGATGGGCTTAGGCAAGATTTTGCTGCAATCCCCTGATCTGCTGCTACTGGACGAACCGACAAACCATTTGGACTTAGAAACCATTGAATGGCTAGAGAAATATTTGCGATCGCTCAGCACCCCCATGGTGATCGTCTCCCATGACCGTGAATTTCTTGATCGCCTCTGTACCTCAATTGTCGAAACCGAGCGCGGCGTATCCACTACCTACTTGGGTAACTACACCTCCTACCTCACCCAAAAAGCCGAAGCTAGAGCCGCTCAGGGAGCAGCCTTTGAGCGTCAACAGAAATACATTGAAAAGCAACAGGTATTCGTCGATCGCTTCCGTGCTAGCGCCACTCGTAGCACCCAAGCCAAGAGTCGCGAAAAGCAACTCGACAAAATCGATCGCATCGAAGCCCCCGACTCCGATGTGCGTACCCTCAAATTCCACTTCCCTCCTGCATCTCGCAGTGGGCGAGTCACCGTCGAAGTTAAAGACCTTACCCATGCCTACGGTGAGCAAATTCTCTTCTTAGGCGCAAATCTGGAAATCGAAAGAGGCGATCGGGTCGCTTTCCTCGGGCCCAATGGCGCAGGCAAATCCACCCTGCTCAAAATGGTCGTTGGCAAAGAACCCTACAACGAAGGCGAAATTAACCTCGGTCACAATGTTCTTGTGGGCTATTTCGAGCAGAATCAAGCCGAAGCCCTCGACCTCCACAAAGATGTATTTCACACCATCCACGATGATTTCCCCAAAATGACCCACGAGGAAGTGCGTGGCGTACTGGGCAAATTCCTTTTTAGCGGCGATACCGTCTTTAAAAATGTGCGTGACCTCAGTGGCGGCGAAAAGGCAAGACTTGCCCTTGCGAAAATGTTGCTCACCCCCGTAAATTTCCTCATTCTCGACGAGCCGACTAACCACCTTGATATTCCCGCCAAGGAAATGCTCGAAGCCGCCTTACGCGAATACGAAGGTACTGTAGCGGTCATCTCCCACGATCGCTACTTTATTTCACAGGTTGCTAACAAAATCATCGAGATCCGTGATGGCGATCTGGTGGTTTATGCAGGTGACTACGCCTACTATCAAGAGAAACGGGAAGAAGAAACCCGCGAGGCGAAGTATAAGGCGGAAATGGCGGCAAAAGCGGCTAAGGATGCCGTAAAGAAAGAAAAAGAAAAGGCAAAACAAGCGGAGAAACGTCAAGAAAAGCAACAACAAAAGGCGAAAGCAAAGTAATATGCAATTATCTAACTAGAGAAATCTGAGTCTCATCCTTTAGTTCTCTAGTTATAGCTATTTCTTATGTTGAATCACATTGCTAAAAGACGCAATTTGATAGAACGATATTCCCAAGGAGAACGAAACTTTGAGGGATTAGATTTAAAGGGAGTAGATTTAAGTAAAGTCGATCTTAGTCATGCGATTTTACGCAATACAAATCTAATTTTTGCGAATCTATGGGAGGCAACTCTCTGCGATACCGATCTATCAGGAGCAAATTTATCCGACGCAGATCTTTGCGGCGCATCATTACTTGACGCAAATCTTAGCAATGCGAATATTTCCCGTACAAATTTTAGCTATGCAGGACTAAGTGGCGCTAAATTTGACAATGTGATCTTGAGCAATGCTAATTTTAGAATTGCTATTTTAAACTGTACAAACCTTCATGGTTTAGATTTTAGAAATGCTAATCTAAACAAAGCATACTTGTTAGAAACCAATCTTTCTAACTCTGATTTGAGTAATGCTAACTTACATCATGCTTTTCTGTTTCGTGCAAATTTGAGTCGTGCGAATTTGCAAAATGCCGATCTTAGTGAGGCAGATCTAAGCGAGGCAAGCTTGCATGGCGCTAACTTGACGGGGGCAAATCTTAGCGAAGTAGATTTACGTGAAGCCGATCTGGATGGGATCGACTTTACCGATATAAATCTTCGACTTGCCAATTTAAGTGGTTTAAATTTGAGCAATGTCAATTTTGTTGGTTGTAATCTCAGTAAAGCAATTCTGCAAAATACGATTTTACGAGGAGCTTGTTTTAATGGAGCAAATCTATGGAATGCTGATTTGACAGGAGCCGATTTGACAGGAGCAAATTTAGTTGGCGCTGATTTAAGGGGAGCAAATCTAGAGAGTGCAAATTTAAAAAATGCATCACTAGATGTGGGGTGGATGGATTTGGTCAGGATCTGTCAAACAACATTACCAGATGGCAATGTTTCAACTCGAATCTGTCGAGTTTAATAGGATTCTATGGGGATAAGTAATGTAAGGCTGAGCCTGTCATAAGTACAAAATCCTTTGTCTAAGTTTTGACTAGCGATTGGTATATTTTAGTGAAAATGAAAGACCTATTTACTTTTAAAGATGACAACCTGTTGCGAATGGCGCTAACCCACCGTTCCTATGTTCATGAAAATCCAAATGTGGGGGAAGACAATGAGCGTTTGGAATTTTTGGGTGATGCAATTTTAAATTTTTTAAGTGGTTCTTATCTTTATCGTCAACATCCCGAATTAGGAGAAGATGAGCTTACCCGCCGTCGAGCTGCCTTGGTGGATGAAAAGCAATTAGCAAATTTTGCGATCGCCTTGGACTTAGATTCGCAAATATTATTGGGAAGGGGGGCTTTGCGCGATGGAGGAAATAAGAGTGACAATCTCTTGAGTTGTGCCTTTGAAGCGATGATCGGGGCTTTTTATTTAGATAATAACTGTGATGTGGAGGCGGTTCGTCCTGCGGTAGAGGCACTATTTACCTCCGTGCCGCCTGAGTTAGTCAATACCCGTGCTGATCTAGATGCCAAAAACCGTCTACAGGAATGGGTACAGTCCTATATCGGTCATACTTTGCCAAGGTATATCACGGAAAAAGTGGGGGGAACCGATCATACGCCCGAATTTGCGTCTAAAGTATATGTTGGCGATCGCCTCTATGGTCAGAGTATGCGAAACTTTTCTAGCAAAAAGGAAGCTGAACGCGCCGCCGCCTTAGATGCATTAGAACAAATAGAAAGAATGTTATAAGCCAGTTAACCCTGATTTGGGATTCGCAGTAAAATAAGAACCCAATTTTTTGATGGTGCGGCGAAGCCGCACCATCAAAAAATTGGGTCTTTATTAATTTGCAAAGCCCAAAGCAGGGTTAACTGGCAGGAACAAAGCTATGATAGAAGACTGGTTAATTATTGGCAAAATCGTCTCACCGCAAGGGCTTAAGGGTGAGTTAAGAATTTTATCCTATTCTGATTTCCCTGAGCGTTTTGAAGATGCTGGCAAGCGCTGGATTGCACCATCGGAAAAAGTAGAACCTCAAGAGGTGCAAATGCTCTCGGGTCGTGAGGTGGCGGGCAAAAAAAATCTCTTTGTGGTGCGCCTTGAGGGCATTAATGATTGCGATCAAGCTGAAGCGTTACGGAATTATGTGATGATGATTCCCACTAGCGATCGCCCCTATCTAGAGCCGAATGAGTATATGATTGCCGATCTGGTGGGCTGTAATGTCTATCATCAAGACACAGGCAAGCTTTTGGGTGAGGTGATTAGCATCATCTCCGCAGGTAATGACTTGCTAGAAGTTCGCAATCCCGAAAATGCAGAAATCGAATTAATTCCCTTTGTTGAAGCGATCGCTCCCTTTGTCGATATCAATCAAAAAAGAATTGAAGTTACTCCTCCCAAAGGGCTAATCGATAAATGGCTTTGATTTTTTCTTAGCAAAACTTGTCCCGAAATCCCAAAGCCCAAAATGGTGTAGCCATTTTGGGCTTTGGGATTGGTAGAGCTACATTTTTGATTAAAATCCCTTTGGTACATCCACCCATTTTTTCTGCTCATGGGACTCTTGGGTTAAATCCATTAGTAACTGTGACCATGCCCCCTCATAAAGGCTCGGTGTCATCGGTTGACCAGATTGAATTGACTGTACCCAGCGATCGCATATAGCCAGAACAGGCGCAAGCCGACCATCACTATAGGTTTTGGGTAGATCGTATTCGGGTGGAATCGGGACAATTTCCATTTCGGGGCGATCGAGTTTACCTTGTCGCAAACTGAAACCATGCACATAGTCGGCTTGATTAGAACTTCCGAGTACTAACGTTCCATTCTCGCCATAAACGGAGAGCCAATGCCCCCGCCCCCGATAGGTGACAGTGCTAAGGGAAATATTGCAGGGAGTACCGTCGGCAAGTTCCAATAAAATGTTGCAAGTATCGTCGGCATCCACGGAGCGCAAAATCCCCTCAGCATCAGGACGTTCAGTAATACCAGTAGTGAGTTGTCCAGACAGACTTTTGATATCGCCAAATAGCCAACGAACATAATCAAAAGCATGGGAACCGATCGCCCCTAGTGCGCCGCCACCGTATGCTTTTTGGCTATACCAATTCCACACCCGCTTGGGATCAGCCCGACCTTGCACTAGCCAATCAATCGTAATCATGCGCTTTTTGCCCACATGATTGTTATCTAGCAAGTGTTTAAAATATTTCCACTGGGGGACGCAACGAAATTCAAAATCTGTTGCGGTAATAACTTGTTTCTCTTGGGCGAGACGATATAGGGCGATCGCCTCTTGGAAATTCATCGTCACAGGTTTTTCTAGCAAAATATGCTTTTCTGCTTCGATCGCCATTTTTGCCTGTGCATAATGAAAGCTGGGCGGTGTAGAAATTGTGACCGCTTGAACTGACTGAAGCGCAAGTAAATCTTCGAGGTGATCGCAAGCATGGGGGATGCCGAACTTATCCGCAATTTGCTGGGCTTTGTGGCGATCGCGATGATATACGGCGACAACTTCTGTATCTGGATGAATTTGGAGAGCAGGAATATGGATAATCTGTCCAAACCCTGTGCCAATAATACCAACACCAATTTTTGACATATTTTTACTCCATAAGAAAAGACGGCGCGATGCGCCGCCTTTTCTTATCTATCACGAATTATACGAAAGCACCAAATGACTAAGCCATTTGGTGCTTTGGGATTAAACGGTAGCCGCTACAGGTAGAACGTCGGTCGCCTCAGGGCTATTCTGCTCCGAAGGTGGCACAACTTGCCAGAACTTCGGTAGATAGGTTGACCAATTATCCAGAATTTCCTTCGCTCTAGAACTGCGCGTATTGTCATAGCTAGATTGAATCAATTCCTTCAATTGGGTTTCACCAGCAAATGTACTAACCTTTTGTACCTTAAGGGTTTCTTGGCTGAGACGCTCTTTGAACTTGCCATCAATATCGAGGAAGTAGGCGATACCACCTGTCATCCCTGCGCCCACGTTGCGACCCGTGGTTCCCAGAACGACAATTACGCCGCCTGTCATATATTCGCAACAGTGGTCGCCTGTGCCTTCTACAACTGCCTTTGCGCCAGAGTTACGCACGCCAAAACGTTCGCCAGCGCGTCCGTGAACGAAGAGATAACCACCCGTTGCGCCATAGAGACAGGTATTGCCGACAATAGAATTATCCGCAGGGTTAAAGATGCAGTCGGGCTTAGGTTTGATGCTGATCGTCCCGCCATTCATGCCTTTGCCGATGTAGTCATTGGCTTCACCAACGAGGGACAGATTTAATCCATTGATATTGAATGCGCCGAAGCTTTGACCTGCTGCGCCGACAAACTCGAGATTAAGATGACTAGCAAGTCCTGAGTTGCCATATTGCTTGGCGATCGCCCCTGATACACGGGCTGGTACTGAGCGATCAGTATTGACGATCTTGTAGGTCTTGCTCAAATCCGTTTGATTGGCGATCGCGGCTTGCACTTCCAGATCCGCCAAAATTTCATCATCGAGAACTGCGCCATTGGTATGAGCAGTAGCGGAATGCTCTAACCAAGCGCGATCGCTTTTGGTGTTGGGTAGATTAATTAAGCAGCCGAGATCGACTTGATTAATATCGAGTTTAGCCAACTTCAGATCTTGGCGAGGTGCAAGCAAATCAGAGCGTCCGATGATATCCTTGATGGATTTATAGCCAAGTTGGGC
This sequence comes from Pseudanabaena sp. FACHB-1998, assembly GCF_014696355.1. Taxonomy (GTDB): domain Bacteria; phylum Cyanobacteriota; class Cyanobacteriia; order Pseudanabaenales; family Pseudanabaenaceae; genus Pseudanabaena. Next base: position 105,091 of record NZ_JACJQA010000008.1, read on the forward strand.
AAGAATCTGCCGCACTTCTTCGGCAACAAAGTAGAGGAAGTTGACCACATTTTCGGGAGTGCCGGGGAAGCGCTTGCGGAACTGCTCTAATTGAGAAGTCACACCCACAGGACATTTGTTAGTATGGCAAACGCGAGCCATGATGCAACCTTCGGCAATCATCGCCGCCGTACCAAAGCCATACTCTTCACCACCGAGTAGCGCCGCGATCGCCACATCCCAACCAGTTTTAAAACCGCCATCTACACGCAACAGAACGCGATCGCGAAGTTTATTACCCATTAAAGCCGTGTGTACTTCGGCTAAACCTAGCTCCCAAGGTGAGCCAGCGTGCTTGATGGAACTCAAGGGAGATGCGCCCGTACCGCCATCGTAGCCAGAGATTTGGATGATATCCGCGTTTGCCTTGGCTACCCCTGCGGCGATCGTGCCGATGCCAATTTCTGATACCAGTTTGACGGAGACCTTAGCAGTTGGATTGATTTGATGGAGGTCGTAAATTAATTGGGCAAGGTCTTCGATGGAGTAGATGTCATGGTGAGGCGGAGGCGAAATCAGCGATACCCCCGGTTTGGAGTTCCGCAACATGGCAATATAACTACTGACCTTGGGACCGGGTAACTGTCCGCCTTCTCCTGGTTTTGCTCCTTGAGCGACTTTAATTTCCAGTTGATTGGAACTTACCAAGTAGGAAGGAGTAACTCCAAAGCGTCCCGAAGCAATTTGTTTAATTGCCGAGTTGGCAGTATCGCCATTTTTCAACCCCTTAAGGTGAGGGAAGGTTGGGGAAATGCCATTCCCATCCACATCGTTAATGGGTAAATAGCGAATGGGATCTTCGCCACCTTCGCCACAGTTGGATTTACCGCCGACCCGATTCATGGCGATCGCCAGAACTTCATGGGCTTCACGACTCAAGGCTCCGAGGGACATCGCCCCTGTGCAGAAGCGCTTGAGGATTTCGGAAACATCTTCCACTTCTTCGATCGCGATACTAGGGCGATCGCTCTTAAATTCCAAGAGGTCACGCAAAGCCGTCGGAGTCCGATTGAGCAATTGCTGGCGATAGACCTCGTAATGGTTATAACCCTCACCAGCGACAGCTTTGTGCAGAGCCTTCGCCATTTCAGGGCTGTTCATGTGGTATTCACCCGTGGGGCGATACTGCACGAAACCGTAGTTTTCTAGCTTCTTGATTTGCAATTCAGGGAAAGCTTGGGAATGGAAGCTCAAAAGTTCCGAGGCAATATCGGCGAAATTGACCCCACCAACGCGGGAAACTGTGCCTTTAAAACTGGTATTAACCACTTCCGCACCAATGCCGATCGCCTCAAAAATCTGTGCGCCGCTATAGCTAGACAGCAAAGAAATGCCCATCTTCGAGAGAATCTTTAACAAACCACCTTCAACTGCTTTGCGATAGCTATCTTGAACTTGGGTAATCGTGAGACTCTTGATCTTGCCGCTTTGCATTTGAGTTTGGGTCTTGGCTTTGCCCCACCATTGGCGCGTAGTTTCCAACGCCATATAAGGACAGATAGCACTCGCTCCATAGCCAATCAAACAGGCAAAATGATGGGTACTCCAGCATTGAGCCGTATCCACCACAATCGAAGCCTTCATCCGAATACCTTCAGCACAGAGGCGATGGTGGACGGCTCCGACCGCTAGGAGAGGAGGAATGTAGGCGTTTTCAGCATTGAGATGGCGATCGCTCAAAATCAATAACTTCGCACCTTTGCGAACTGCATCTACCGCCGCATCACTAAGTTTAGCGATCGCTGCTTGCAAACCATTCACTCCCGAACTTACAGCAAACAGCATCTCTAAAGTCGCCGCCTCAAACCCAAGGTTCTGCAATGTGGTTAATTCTTCTTCATTAATCACAGGGCTGGTGATCTTGATTTGATTTGCCGATTCAGGGGTTGCTAATAATAAATTTGCTCTCTCACCCAAATACATCGCTAAGGACATCACCGTTCCCTCGCGCAAAGGATCGATGGGAGGATTTGTCACCTGAGCAAAGCGTTGCTTGAAGTAGTCATAGAGGAGGTGAGGACGTTGGGATAGAAAGGCAAGAGGTGCATCATCACCCATGCAAAATACAGGCTCTTTACCATCCTGAGCCATCGCTTCGATCACCATTTCCACATCTTCGAGGGTGTAGCCGAAGGCGGTTTGGTATTTAAGCACATTCTGCTCATCAAGGGTGGGCGCATCGGCAAAGGGCTTAGTCTCTAAGTTTTTGCGATATTGTTTAATCCATTCGCCATAGGGATGAGCATTAGCTACCCTTTCCTTAATTTCCCAGTTATGCAAAATCTCATGGGTTTGCAAATCTACAGCGATCATTTGTCCCGGTCCAAGGCGACCTTTTTCGATAATCTCGGTTTCAGGAATATCTACAGTTCCCGCCTCGGAGCTAACGATTACCATGCCATCCTTAGTAATCATAAAACGGGCTGGACGCAACCCATTGCGATCAAGGGCTGCGCCGACAATCTTGCCATCACTAAAGGCTAATAATGCGGGTCCATCCCAAGCCTCTTGCAAACCACTGTAATATTCATAAAAATCCACGATCGTTTGGCGATCGCTAAGATCAGGCTGATTCTCATAGGCTTCTGGCACAAGAATCATCATTGCCTCAAGGGGGCTATGCCCAGTCTCGATCAATAACTCAAATACGTGATCCAAGGTTGCCGAATCACTTTCATTGGGCTTGAGTATTGGCAATAAATCCTTAACGCGATCGCCCTTAGCATCAACCCAATTGGGATGGGCGAGATCCCCTTGTCTAGCCAAGAACCAATTGGTATTACCCTGCAAAGTATTAATTTCCCCATTGTGTCCAAGGAAGCGCATCGGCTGAGCAAGGGGCCATTTAGGTAGGGTATTAGTGCTGAAACGTCGGTGGTAAATCGCGAATGGAGAGACATAATCGGGATTTTGCAGATCTTCGTAGAATGCATCAAGAACTGCCGATCGCACCATGCCCTTATAAATTACCGTCGCATTAGACAGGGAGGGCATATAAAAATCACCCGAGCGATCGGGGGCAAGCTTTTTGACCTCCAACTTAATACGGCGACGAGTGATATAGATAGCTCGTTCAAGCTGGTCTATGTTTTGATGCTCGTCATCTGCTACAAATACCGCTTGCTCGATTTGGGGTTGATTTTCCTTTGCCTGAAGTCCCAAAACCTCTGATTTAACAGGCACAACCCGCCATTTTAATAGCTTTAGCCCTTCCTCTTGAGCTATTCTGGCAGTGACTTCGCGACACTTTGATGCATGATCGCCATCCTGTGGCAAGAAAAACATTCCTAGTACTGAATGATCAGGATTAATCTCAGGAATTTCCTTTTGCAGTAAAGCCCAAGGAATTGCCGTCATCACACCTGCCCCATCACCTGAGTCTTGGTCAGCACTACATCCGCCCCGATGCTCCATACAAGTCAAAGCCTTGAGAGCATTACTGATAATTTTATGACTAGCTCTACCCTCTTTATCCGCTATAAATCCCACCCCACAGGCATCCCGCTCTTCCACTAGCCAATAGGGCCCGGGGATCGAGTTACCGATCGAGTTAATATTTCCAGACTGATTAGACTGACTTGTATTCACGCGGCTCACTTTCATCGGATTATTTGTTGCTATCAAAAAATGTATATTGAAATTACGAGATTTTTGAGTTAAAGAACAAAGCTATCTTTCTTCCTAACTTGCTAATATCCATCGCACTAATTTTATGTAAAAGTGTTGACTGACAATACTTTCGACTAGATTAGACTTAGCGAGCTAAGTTTAATTAATTGGATAAGGCTGACTTGCTTAATCCATAATTACAGACTCGCCCTGAAACCAGATCTTAGATCATAACTCTTTGTTAAGAGCTATGTAAAGATAAGGGTTTTGATGCTATAGGTCATATCTAGGTGGGGCATTACTGATTATAGAGGACAAAGCTTTTACTTATGTTCGACTAATTACACTTTTAGTACAAACCAAAACCCAAAAAGCGAGTGGCGGCGCTTCGCGCCGCCACTCGCTTTTTGGGTTTAATGTCCTAAGAAAAACTTACTTTGCTTAGGACATTAAAACCCAAACCCAGTAAGAATTTTAAAAGCACTAAATGGCGTAGCCATTTAGTGCTTTGGTATTAGAATTCTATACCTGCTTGAGCTTTAATGCCTTGCTCTCGAAAAGGATGTTTGACAAGTTCCATTCTGGTGACTAAATCGGCAACTTCGATTAATTCCGCAGGCGCACCTCGCCCAGTCAAAATTACGTGAGAATCAGCAGGTTTTTCTTTTAAACCAGCAATTACAGTTTCGACATCCAGATAACCTAGCTTGAGGGCAATATTCACTTCATCTAGTAGAACTAACCTATATTCAGGATTCTTGATGTAATTAAGTCCCTCTTCCCATGCTTCTCTAGTTTTGGCAATATCGCGATCGCGGTCTTGAGTTTCCCATGTAAAGCCTTCGCCAAGAGCCTTAAAAACCAGTTGATCTTGCCACATTTCAAAAATTTTCTTTTCCGCAGGCTCCCACGCACCTTTAATGAACTGGATGATCGCCACTTTATAACCATGCCCTAGCGATCGCAACACCATTCCTAAAGCGGCTGTAGTTTTGCCCTTACCATCACCCGTATTGACAATAATCAGCCCCTTTTCCAGATTACGTTCCGCAATTCTCTGATGTTGCACCTCTTGGCGGCGTTGCATTTTGACGCGATGCTGTTCGGCAGTAAGTTCAGTCATAGGGATTTTTTGTAAGTGGTTTGTAGAGTTATTTCCCCACCTTCGGCGGGAAAATAACTCTACAAACCAGCATTTTAGAGCTTAATATGCCCAAGGTATAGCAGTTTTTGTTTTACCTACGGTAAAACAAAAACTGCTATACCTTGGTATATTTACCCTTGACGCTACAACGGCTGATTATGATTAAAAAAATCTTTTCCTTTGGTTTGCTTGCGTTTGTGCCGATTTCCATCGTAGGTCACTTACTCGGATGGGACCCTACACTTATATTTGTAACCTCAGCGATCGCTATTTTGCCCTTAGCGGGTTGGCTGAGTACTGCCACCGAGGAGATTGCTGTAGTTTTGGGGCCATCTTGGGGAGGTTTGCTAAATGCGACCTTTGGCAATGCAACGGAATTAATCATCGCGATCGTGGCTCTAAATGCAGGATTTACGGGTGTTGTCAAAGCGAGTATTACAGGCTCAATTATTGGCAACCTCTTATTAGTGATGGGTTTATCCATGTTTTTGGGCGGACTACGTTATAAAGAGCAAGAGTTTCAGCCAACTATGGCGCGATTAAATGCTTCGGTAATGAATTTGGCGGTAATTGCCATTTTGCTACCGACGGCGGCTAATTTTACCTCTGAAGGAATCAGTCCAGAGATTTTACAAAAACTGTCGCTTTCTGTAGCGATCGTCTTAATTATTGTCTATTGTCTAACGCTCCTATTCTCCATGAAAACCCATGCGTATCTCTATGATGTGGGCAAATCAGAAGCTGATGATGCGGAGGCTGCGGAGGGTCATCCACAGAATGTCAATCTCCCTTTGTGGATTGCTGTTCTCTTGGGGGTTACGGTGCTAGTCGCTTTCGAGTCAGAACTTTTAGTGGGTACTTTGGAATCTGCAACTGCTCAGCTAGGGTTAACGGAGCTATTTACTGGGGTTATCCTTTTGCCGATTATTGGGAATGCTGCCGAACATACCACGGCGATCACGGTGGCAATGAAAAACAAAATGGAACTATCTGTATCAGTTGCCGTAGGTTCCAGTATGCAAATTGCGCTTTTTGTTGCCCCTGCTCTGGTAATTGTGGGTTGGTTTCTCGGTAAACCGATGGATTTAAATTTTAATCCCTTTGAGTTAGTGGCTGTAGCCGTAGCCGTCCTCATTGCTAATTCGATTAGTTCTGATGGGCGATCGAATTGGCTGGAGGGTTCTTTGCTAGTCGCAACCTATGCCATTTTGGGCTTTGCTTTCTATTTTCAACCTGTTTAACGCTAGTGGCGGCACTTTGCGCTTAATTTTTTTGTAGTTCATTTAATCGAAAACAAGCAAAAGAAAGGCAACGCTTCGCGTTTCTTTTCTTAAAGCCGAAGAAGCGAGTGGCGGCGCGAAGCGCCGTCACTCGCTTCTTCGGTTTACTGGAGATATTGACTAATCTCTGCCACTGTAACCGCTTCCTGAGAATCACTAGGAATATCCACTACAATTAAATATCCTTCAACTTTCCCTTTGCCGACCCTGTTTAGAGCATCAAGAATCCTTGGCATATCAGCCTTGACTAAACTACCGCGATTATCATAAATTTCCAGTGCCGATAGACATCCCAAGGTCGCATTCCATGTAAAGTTTTTAGAACTTACTACTGCCGACTTATTACGGAAGAAGTCGATCGCTGCACCACTGCCATGAATCCTAAAAAGCGATCGCCCGACATTTCCCGCCCAATAGGTCTGTTGGATGGGTGCATAATTTCGCCATGAAGGAGGTAACAGGGCTTGATAGGCTTTCAAATTTCCTGTGAATTTACCTTTCTGATTGGGCAAAAAGGAATTCACTCCATCTTCAAATGGCACAAATAAATTTACTAAAGAGAACTGCCCATAGGCATGGAAAAACTCATCATCGGGTTGAAGAGAGATTCCTTCCATTCGATAAATACCTTGAGGAGTCCGACCATTAGTAAAGTACCAGTCAAGATTTCGTAAAGACTGAAGCAGCAACGAATTTGACCATAGCTGCTTACCCTGCTTCACAAATTTGCCAGTGCGATCCTTTAGCAAAGAAAGACATAAAACCTCTCGATTAGGGCGACAAAATACATACATATGAGGCTGTTGGGGAGTAATTTGCCATTTTAATAAGTCCCGAAGACTAGGGATTTGACTGGGTTTAGTTATCGCAAGGCGATCGCTTTGAATCGCTTGTAAGGTCGCCTGTAAATGTAAATCCTGTTGCCACTTCGGAAACCGTTGCTTTAGGGTGAGACTCAATTGATCAATTTTAGAGGGAGGCATATTTTGCTGAGGCGACTTAGCTAAAGCCGATAAAGAGAGAGCCACCCATTGCGAATCACTACTGTAATTAATGGTGCGTAAAAAATATTGTTGGAGTGTGCCATAAATCTCAGGTTTAAGAGTATATAGCTCAGTTCCAACTTGCATCGCCATATCAATAATCCCCTTTTGCGGATCACTCAGATTGGGGGCTGTGGTCATTTGTAAAATTTTTTCTAAAGCTTGAACCGCATAAGCATCGTCAGGAGCTAAAACTCCGATCGCCCACAGTGAATCTTGCCAATGCGTAGCATTACTTTCATTAACGGGATATTTTTTGAGGTCAAAGCGTCTCGGGTCAGCCTTTTGCTGCTGATCTTGTATTTGCAAATTTCTGGCTGTCTCCGTGGCTTTAGGTTGGTAGCCGCGAACGGGAGGAGTCTGGGCTTTAACAGGTATCGCAGAACTTGAAGCGACGAAAAACGCGATCGCTGCTAAAGCGCTAGACATTAATTGATACATAATTTTTGAATAACAAAAAATAGGGAAAGCACATTATGCTTTCCCTATTTTAGTATGGAGCTAAGCGGATTCGAACCGCTGGCCCTCTCAATGCCATTGAGATGCGCTACCAACTGCGCTATAGCCCCTTACTCAATAACTTAGGTTTTCATTTTAGTAACTACCTAAATCATCAGCTTGTCTAAGATATCCTAAACTAAATTTAATGTCAAACATTTATAGCTGTGTTCACTAGCATTAGAACACATCAAAACCCAAGAAACGAGTGGCGGCGCTTCGCGCCGCCACTCGTTTCTTGGGCTTTGCAAAAGCTATATATAGGTTTTCGCAAAGTTCAAGCTCTCATCCTGTAAAATGTATGAATTAATTCTGATCATGAAATCGATTTTTATAATTAGAAGTGCTGACAAAATTTTTATGGGATTGCCGAAGAATGCTTTGAGGTTGTAATATGATTAGCTGGACTGAAAAAATAGGAGACTAGTACTATGAGTCGCGTATGCCAACTAACAGGCAAAAAAGCCAATAATGCCGTATCGATTTCTTTCTCACACAAACGCCATAAGCACTTACAACACGTAAACTTACAAGATAAGAGAATTTGGTGGGAAGAAGGAAAGCGTTTTGTAAAATTACAAATTTCTACCAAAGCAATCAAGACTTTGCAAAAGAAAGGGCTTGCTGCATTTGCTAAGGAAGCTGGACTTGATCTCCGCAAATTCTAAATATGCAAATAAAGGGGCGCAAAGCGCCCCTTTATTGCGTGGGAGACTATATGAACATTGGCATTGTGGGACTGGGATTAATTGGTGGTTCGTTAGGTTTAGATCTTCTCGCTGCAAATCAAGACTCTAAACAAGATTCAGAAATAAATTCACAACAAAATAATTATGTATGGGGTCTCAGTCGCAATCCTGAAACCTGTAAACAAGGCGAGGCGATCGCCGCCGTAAATATTGCCGATACAGATATTGAGAATATTCCCGATCGCATTCTGGCGCAAACAGATCTAGTCGTCATCTGTACGCCGATCGCGGCGATCTTGCCCACACTTACGGCGATCGCGCCCAAACTACCGAGCCATGTGATTTTTACGGATGTTGGTTCGGTGAAGGCGGCGATCGTGGAACCTGCATCCACAATTTGTTCAGAGTTCGGGCAAAGATTTATCGGTAGTCATCCAATGGCAGGCACAGCATTTCAAGGAATCTTAGCCGCCGAAAGAAATTTATTTCAAAATCGTCCCTGTGTAGTTACGCCTAGTGAAGATCTTGAAGCTTTGGAAAAAGTGCGATCGCTTTGGCAATCTGTGGGCATGAGAGTCTTTGAATGTAGTCCCGCAGAGCATGATCGGGCAGTAGCCATGATTAGTCATGCACCTGTGATGATTAGCGCCAGTTTAATTGCTGCTTGCCAACAGGAAAATGATGTCAAAGTTTTAAACCTAGCGCAAACTTTGGCTAGTTCAGGCTTCCGTGATACCAGCCGTGTGGGTGGTGGCAATCCTGAACTGGGACGGCTGATGGCGGAATATAATCAGTCGGCGGTATTGCGATCGCTCTACGCTTATCGGCAAACTTTGCAGAAAGTAATCAATTTAATTGAAGATCAACAATGGGATCAGCTAGAAGATTTCCTTGCTAAGACTCAACGCGATCGCCCCTTCTATGTCCCTGAATAGAAATTTTACAAATATGGCAAAGCCCCACTTTTAAAATTTTTATTCAGCAAGATTATCGATTTTTTCGCGGATGGAGAGTTGAACTAAGGCACGAATTAGGGATAGTCCAGAGAAACCAGCCCCCATAAAGGCGGCGATCGCCCAACCACTATAATTTCCCGCAACCCCGACCAATAACACCGCCCCCGCTAAAGCAAGAAACCCTGTTAGACAGGCATAGATTAGCGCCTTGACTGCAATATTGATCCGCTTGAGAGTGCGATCGCTTTCGGAAGACTTTACCTGAATCATTAACTCGCCTCGCTCGATCCTTTCCTCCAAACGTTCGAGCAGAATCTCCATACGACTAGGCTTATTGAGTTGATAGACCAAAAACTCCTTAGCCTGTTGAGCTAAGGCTCCCAAAGTATTGCCCCGTCCTCTGGTCAGGACAATACTTTTGACAAAGGGCTGAGCCGCCGTCGAAAAATTATATTCAGGATCGAGAATCCGCGCAATTCCATCGAGGGTGGTTAGAGATTTAAGCAAATAGGTCATCTGGGGCGGCAGGCGAAAAGGCTGTTTCTCAAAAATGGAGACAACTTCGCCTTTAATCTGCTCAAATTCGTAAATATTGACAGGTCTTTCGGTAAAGCGATCTAAGACAAATTTCAACATCCGTTTGACGGGACTCATATCGGCGATCGGCTCAATGAAGCCCATACTCATCAAGGTGTCCACAACCTCATTCGTGTCCTTTCGCAATACCGCAAAGAAGGTCTTTACCATTTGATCCTTTGCCATGGTTTTGACTTCTGCCATCATGCCATAGTCGTAGAAGATCAAACTTCCGTCAGGACTCACGGCAAGATTTCCGGGATGGGGATCGGCATGAAAGAAGCCATCTTGCAAAAGTTGCTTCAGATAGCAGCAAATTCCTAATTGATTAATTTCTTTAGGATTTAACCCGCAAGCTTCTAGAGCTTGGCGATCGTCTACTTTAATCCCCGGCACATATTCCAGCGTCAAAACCATTTCGGTAGAATAATCCCAATAAACTTTGGGGACAACAATTCTTGGGTAACCCTCAAAATTTTTGCGGAAGCGATCGGCATTACGTCCTTCTATGCCATAGTCAATTTCTTGATAAAGAACCGTGAAAAATTCTTGATAAATTCCTTGTAAATTCTGTCTGCGCGTCCAAGGGAAGTAGCGATCTAAGACTTTTAGGAGCTTCCCCACCGCCAGCAAATCTAGGTCAAATAGTTTTTTTAACCCCGGGCGTTGAACTTTTACGACTACATCCTCGCCCGTATAGAGGACAGCACGATGTACTTGACCCAGACTGGCTGCGGCTAGAGGTATATCATCAAAATCGCGATATATCGTATACAGCGATTTACCTAGTTCTAATTCGATGATCTCCCGTGCTTCTTTAGCACTAAAGGCGGGAACTTTATCTTGTAATTGCGATAAAGTCCCGATATATTCGGGAGGTAAAAGATCCACACGGGTAGAGAGCGACTGCCCAATTTTGATAAATGTCGGCCCAAGTTCCAGCATGTTCTGGACTAGCCATTCGGCTCTTTTGCTGCGAGTGCGTGAGGTGTTGTCTTGCCAAAACTTGTCCCACCACAAAAAAAACAGAAATGTAAAAGCTGCTAAAAACACTTCCCGTTGTCGGGCGAGGGAAGAGCTTTTATTCCTTTGCCAGCGTAGCTTTTTTCGAGGTAGTTGGGCGATCGCAGACATATTGTGATGGTGATAGCAATACTAACTAGTATGGCTGTGTTTATATTAGCGAATTACCGTACGAATTGCAGCCCAAATTACATCTGTTTATTTTTAGAGCGCGTCTCATGGGTATACAGAAAAAATGGCAAGACTTTGATATGGTTATTTTTAAGGGCGATCGCCCACAAGGTTCTAGTCTCATGAACAGTTGTATAAGTTCTCTGAAATGCCGTCACATTTTAAAGAGTTAAAGATTAAACCCAATAAGCTTTTTATAGCTATGGTCACTTGCATGAAGACAAATCAAAAACCAAAAAGCGAGTTGTGGTCTTTTGGACTGCAACTCGTCTTTTGGGTTTGTGTCCTAACAAGAATGACAACAGCTATAGCTTTAAATTAGCCGCAAGAGATGGTAAAGCTATGTCTTGTGTTTTCATAAAACTAATTTCCTGAAATATGACGAGATTTCGGTAAATTGATCGGTTCATAACATTTTTAGAGGTAATCCAATGGGTGAAATCACCAGAGATGAAATCCGCGAACGGTTAGGTAATATTGATCAAATTCGGGATATCATTTTCGGCGCACATTTGCGCGAATATACCAGTCGTTTAGATAAAGCAGAGTCCGATATTTCTGCGCTTCAGCTTGATGTACGCGATCGCCTAAATGACCTAAAATCCACCTTAGCTAACGAGTTACGAGCCGCAGTTGAGTCTATTGATAAACGCCTAAAAAGTATTAGTGCGTCTACACAAGAAGAAACCGCCGATCTTCGCCAACAGGTCGATCGCATCAATCGTAAATTTACTAGCAGCATTGAATCTCTCGATGAAATTGTTGAGTCTCAGCGAGTCGCGCTCCGTGATGAACTTGCTCAAACTAGAGAGAGCTTACAAAATGATAATCGCGACTTGCGATCGCTGGTTTTAGAAGAGTTAGATCGCCACTTTTCAATTCTGCGCGAAGATAAACTTTCTAAAGACGATATGGCTGAACTACTCTTTGAATTGGGGATGAGACTCAAGGGATCGGAGTTTGTGCCTGAGCTACGGGAAGCAGTAGAGGAGCAAGTTGAAGAAAAATATGAACGGGTAAGCATTTTAAATACTGAGCCTACCTCTAGTACTGGTAGCACACCAAGCTCAGCACCTAGTACCGCCAAATCCACACCTCGCTCGAGAGCTTCAACACCCAAAGCTTAAGGAACAGATTTTTGAAGCCCAGCTTTGGGCTTCAAAAATTTATAGTATCTAAAACTGTCATTCCCTAAATTAGCTATGTCAGAGAGAAATAGTAACTTCACAAATAACGCTCTCAGCGATGTAGAGAAATTTGTGCAGTTACTCTCTGATCTAAAAATTATTGATATAGAAAATAAATCTAAAGTTGAGCCAGTAGAGAATAATTCTCAGTTTGAGACACAAGATGATGCAACGAATTTATCGGATTCTCAAGAGTTAGCTTTACTTACACCAAAATCTTCTGATCTAGAAATACCTATTCTGCACACCCTTTCGCAGGAAACGCAAGAGGCTGAGGCTCTATACTCCCCACAAGTTGATAGAGAGTCTTTTGCAGAAAAGGAAACAATCGATCTCCTGCATGAATTACTAATTAGCTCTCCAATTTCTAATCCTGAAAACAAGCAAAGTCAGCCCAGTAATGCTGTTGTCAGTCAAAGATCACAGGAATTAACTCAACCCACTGCTCCAATTGATCAGGGTTATGCTACGGATGATGCTGCTGCTTTACATCTTTTGCAAGATATTCTCGTTGTGCCAGAGATAGAAGATCTTCGTAGCTTTAAGATTTCGGTCGAACAGAAATTGGGAATTGTCGAAAGTCAGGTTAATAGCCCTGATCTGATGAATAAAATTAAGGAGCTAGAGAATCTCGTTCAAAATGCATCCTTTGATCTGGGCAATATCAACAACAAAATCACGGAAATAGGCAATGAACAAGTCAACATTCCTACGGAAATTTCTCTGGTAAGAGAAAGAGTGATGGGGTTGGAACAAATAGTTAATGATCCTGACAGATTAGTTCAGCTTTTACTGCCGATCATTGCTGAATTACTGACCATTAAATCGAGTCAATCTACTGAGGAAATGTGTCTTGCCATCACACCTATTATTGCGGAGGTAATTCTTGAACGATCGCAGTTAGATCGGGTTGCCATGAGTCATGCGATCGCGGATATTTTACCCAATGCCATCAGTGAGCAGATTCGCCAAGAACCTCAAGCAATTGCTAAGGCGATCGCACCCGAAATAGGGGCAGCAATTCGAGAACAAATTCGTCTAGATCGGGATGAAATTATTGATGCGATCGCCCCAGAAATGGGATCAGCAATTAAAAGACAAATCGACCTTGAGCGAGACTCCATGGTCGATGCCCTCTATCCTGTGATTGGTAATACGATCGCTAAATACTTTTCCGAAGCTATTCGCTCTATTAATGAAAAAGTTGAACAAACCTTTAGCCTAGAAGGAATGCAACGCAAGGTAAGAGCAAAAATGCAAGGAGTTTCCGAAGCAGAATTAATATTTAAAGAATCCGCATCCTATGAGGTTCAAGCAATATTTCTCATTCATAATCTTTCGGGATTAGTAATGGTGGATATTCAGCAAAGCGATATAAACAGTTTGATTGAGCCAATTGATTCAGACATGCTGGCGGGAATGCTGACGGCAATTCGGAGCTTTGCCAATGAATGTATGTCGCGCTCATCAAATAACACGGAGCTAGATGCCATTAATTACAGTGGTTCCAAAATCTTGCTAGAAGTGGCAGGTTATTGTTATTTAGCTGTAATTATTGGGGGAGAACCCGATTCTAAATTTGTTCGGAAGACTCGTGATGTATTTGGAAAAATTGTGCAAGCCTATGGGCATTGTCTCAAAGAGTTTGATGGTGATACCAGCATTATTCCTAGCAAAGTCCAGATCCAGCTAAAAACTTTAATGGGAGGTGAGAAAGATCCATCACAAAAAAAATCTTTAAAACCTCTAATTTTTACCAGTTTGATTGTCATAGCTTTGATATTTATTCCCCTTGGCTTTTTTCAATATCAAGCTAATCGCGATCGCGAATTAGAAAATAAAATTTTAGAAGCATTTGCCAATACTCCTGAATTAGCAGTTTACCGACTAAATGTTTTAGCTAATGGTAATCATCTCCAATTATCAGGCAAATTGCCAAATATCTACCTACGCGATCGGGCTTTTCAAATTGCTAATGAAACAGTAACAAAAGATTTAAAATCCAATTCAAAACCTAGCCAGATTAACAATAATATTTATGTTGTTAATATTCCTCCAGATCCTACTCTGACAGCAATAGAAGTGCAACGTCTTACCAAAGTTTTTAACTACACCCAAGGAGTTAAAATCCAAAGTCAATTTAAAAATGGACAGGTAATCATTATAGGAGAAATTGAACAACCAAGATTGATTAATACTATCACTCAAACCTATGCCAAAATAGCAGGAGTTAGCACAGTTACAAATGCAATTTCTTTGGTTTCTCCCAAACTATCAACACGAATTTATTTTCCACTTGGGGTAAAAAACTTACCACCAGAGGAACTAGAAAAGTTAGTAGAAGTAAAATCTTTTTTAGATATATACCCAGATTACAGCATTAAGATCTATGCAAAAAGTGATAATGTAGGCGGACGCACTATAAATTATCAATTCAGCATAGCTCGCATTCAAGTAGTTCGAGATGCCTTAATTAAGATGGGTATCCCCGCTAAACGCTTACGATTCTCTGGTTTAATTGATAAGTCTACCTATCAATTACCTGAACAAACGGAAAGATGGGTAGAGTTTGAGCCTACTCTCAAATAATTGATTCTCTGCTGTCCCACGATTTAATTAAATGCAGTCTGCCCCTAAAGTAATTTCTCAGAAAATATGTCTTGTTGGTGATTTTGGTGTTGGTAAAACCAGTCTCATCCGCCAATTTGTCGACCGCCAATTTAGTGATAAATATTTGTCCACAGTTGGGGTAAAAATTTCTCGCAAACTAGTATCGATAGCAGAAACAAATTCTAATTCGGCAAGTATTAGGGCAGCAGAACCAAACCAGTTACAGCTAATTGTTTGGGATATTGAAGGAAGTACTCGCTTTAAAGCGATCGCTCCTAGTTATTTGCAAGGAGCCAAGGGAGCTTTGTTGACTGGGGATGTCACTAGAGAGTCAAGCATCCAAAACATCAAATCCCATGTTGAACTTTTTCAGTCCGTAAACCCTAAATCAAGCATGATTATTGCTTTAAATAAAGTTGATTTAATTACGGCTCAAGAAAGCGATAAAATTGCTCAATATTTAATTAATCAATTTAATCCTCTTAAAATATCTGTCCGCCTCACATCGGCAAAAACGGGAGAGGGTGTTGATGAAATCTTCCAAAAACTGGCTCGACAAATACTAATGCTAGAATAAAAGCTGCTATGAAACAGTCAACCCTACTCAAGAAACTCCTTACTGCTTCAGAGAGATCTTTCATAGTAATTGATCGAGAATGCATAATTATTGATACGTCTCATGGAGCTGAAAGATTTTCTGAATGTCCAAATGAGTCTCTTCTCCATAAAGATATTAGACAGGTTTTTCCAGAGACAATTGGATTAGAAGAAGTTTTTAGTGATATTTGGCTAAATCAAGCTACAAGCTTTGAAATGAATGGCATTTGTCGTAACTTTTCCTCTCGGACACCAATTTATTTTGACTTCTATATTATTGGCACTAATGAAATTGATGAAGCTGATAAGCACATCATCCTTTGTATAGAAGATACCACTGAAATGATGATGATGTCTCAAGTCTTAATGCAAAGAGCCAATGAGTCTGAACTATTAGCTAATGAACTTTTAAAGTCAAAAGAATATACAGATAAAATTATTTCAGCGATGGCTGATGCCTTAATTGTCACTGATCTTAAGGGTATAATCAAAACAGTTAATTCAGCTACTGTAAATTTATTTGGTTATACCGCCGAAGAGTTAGTTAACAATTCAATTAATTTATTATTTAAAGATCCTAGCAATCTTAATTTAGTTGATCAAGAATGTCCATTACGGCAAAAAGATGAATGCCCTGAAACTTGCATTAATAACAATCATTGTTTTCAACATATAGAAGTCTTATGTTTATCTAAAGCTCAAGAAGAGTTATTGATTTATTTCTCTTGTTCAAGGGTTACTAATCATGAACCCAATTATCCCCTATCCAGTGATAGTTTTGTCTATGTTGGTCGCAATATTACGGAGATTCGGCGTAAAGAACAAGAGCTACTAGAGGCAAGGGAAATAGCGGAACAATCTGTCCAAACCAAAAGTATTTTTCTTGCTAATATGAGTCACGAAATCCGCACTCCGATGAATGGGGTTTTAGGGATGACGGATCTTTTGTTGGGAACATCTCTTGATAATATTCAACGTGAATTCACAGAAAATATTCGCTTAAGTGGAAACCTATTACTGAGCTTAATTAATCGGATTTTAGACCTCTCCAAGCTGGAGCAAGGGGAATTAGAATTAGAAAATTTGCCATTTAATTTAGAGCAATCTATTGAGGAAATACTTGAGCTATTTTCTTTACAAGCTCATCACAAATCCTTAGAAGTAAATGCTTTCTTTGGTGATGATTTGCCCCAAATAATAACTGGTGATTCTACAAGACTAAAACAAATTTTAATTAATTTAATTGGTAATGCAATTAAGTTCACCTCGGAAGGCGAAGTTTCTGTTTTAGTCGATCGCGATCGCGACTATGAAGAATCACTGGCTTCTGCTGATTGCCATGCTCTCGACAGTTCAGAAGGTTCTGCTAATCCACCTCAAGTTTTTTTACGATTTTCTGTAATTGATACAGGTATTGGCATTAGTCCCCAAAATCAAAATAAACTGTTTAAGCCTTTTTCTCAAGTAGATGCTTCCACAACGAGGCGCTTTGGGGGGACGGGTTTGGGATTAGCGATTTGTCGGCAATTAGTCGAACTTATGCAGGGAGAAATCGGCGTAGTGAGTCCCATAGAAAATGAGAAAGGAACTTGCTTCTGGTTCAGAATTCCGTTTGTTTCACCCTCTTCTATTTCTCCAAAGGTTAATTTAAATCTAAGCCATGACATCTATACACTTTATTCCCTCAAGCAAAAACATATTTTGGTAGTTGATGCTAGTCCTAAGTCCCGTCAAGCTATCCATTATTACTTAGCCAAGGCGGGAGCCGAAGTTTATGGGGTGGCTAATCTGGTAGAAGCGATCGCCTATTATAAGAAAAATCAAAATATCGATCTAGTTCTGATAGATTGGAAATTAATCAGCATTGTTAATACAAAGGCTGATAGTAATGATATTGTGGCGCAATTTGGTATTCTCCAAAAATTAAGAGCATCAACTTTGGTCGCGCTCATTACTGCGAATCTTCAAAGTGAAATCCCCAAAATTCTCAAAAAGGGATTTTATGGGCATATCGCCAAACCTTTTAAGGGAGAAAGATTGCTAAAAACTGTCGCCCTAGCTATTACTAGCAAATCTTCACCCATAACAGTTATCCAACCATCATCTTCTAATCATCCTCAGCCTAAAGTAATTTCTGAAGTAGATGCCTCCGAATTTAGCAAATTAAAAGTTTTGTTGGCAGAAGATAATGTCGTAAACCAAAAAATCGCGATGACATACCTATCGCAACTCAACTGTCAAGCAGATTTGGCGGAAAATGGCGAAGAGGTTTTACGGTTGCTAAAACAAAAAGATTACGACATTATTTTGATGGACTGTCAGATGCCCTATTTAGATGGATATGGCACAACTCAAGCTATTCGCCAACTAGAATCTAGTGCTTCTAGCATGAATCAAGCCTTTAAACACACAATTATCGTGGCAATGACAGCTAATGCCTTTAAAGAAGATCGCGATCGCTGCTTAGCGATCGGGATGGACGATTATCTGAGCAAACCCATTCGCCGCGATGATCTCAAAACAACGTTAAAATATTGGCTTTCCAAAATTAAATAAGCTATTCCCTTCCCACCCAAGAATTAGTGAAGCGCCGCTTCACTAATTCTTGGGTGGGAAGGGAATATTACAGCAATTGCCGATCAAACGAACCACAAGAGATTTTTTGAAAGGCTTGTTTCGCAAGCCTTTCAAAAAATCTCTTGGTTTGGGTTTGAGCGCAAAGCGCTGTAAAAGTGCTGTAAGACTGACTACAACTATTCTTTGGAGAAGTGATATGATTGACAATAGAATCCATTAGAGAGAGTTGCTTAGCAACTCTCTCTAATGGATTTATTTCTGGAATATCGCGAAAGTATGGTGCTGCACATTAATCTGGTCAAAACTAGCGATCGCCTATCGCCACAGCATCGCGATCGCTTTGATTTTGGTACGAGCATTTGGCATAGTTTAGCGATTCAGACCCGTTTATTAGCTATTTTTCTCTTAGTATTTGCGATCGCCTTAACGCCAATGGGGAAGTATGGGACATGGGCAATATATGCGATCGCGGCTTTATGTTTTCTCTATTGGAGCAAAGTTGATTTAAAAATTCTTGGAAAACGGATTGCTCTTGAATTTGCATTTATTAGCGTGATTCTATTGGGAACTTTGTTTCGAGGAGGGGGTGAAATTTTATGGCAATGGCGATCGCTTCAAGTTACCACCAATGGCTTAAGTATATTGGCAAGTGTGAGTATCAAGGCTTTTCTATCATTACTATTATTAAATATTCTCACTCTTAGTACTTCCATTCCTGAATTACTAAAAGCACTGATTACACTCAAGGTATCACCACTTTTGGTGAGCATTATTGCGTCGATGTATCGCTACATTAATGTCTTAAATAATGAGTTTTATGCAATGCGTCGCGCCGCCACCTCTCGCAATTTTGCCCCTAAAAATCTCTGGGATCGCCAGCGTAAGGATCATGCATGGCAAAGACAAGTATTAGGCAATATGCTGGGAATGCTATTTATCCGCACCTACGATCGCGGCGATCGCATCTATCAAGCGATGCTGGCTCGTGGGTATCAAGGTATTCCTGTGGTTACTGAATCAGGCTCAATGGTCAAGCGCGATCGCTTGGCTTTAGGTTGCGTTATGCTCATAATTCTGATAGGTCAAGTTATCGGTTAAACCATAGAGGGGGGATTTTGCCATAGGCAAAATCCCCCCTCTATAACAGTAGTGGCGACAGCTATAATTCACAATGCATCACAATCCAATCTCAATTAAAAACCTCAGTTATGTCTATGCTGATGGAATGCAAGCCCTAGATGGCATTAATCTAGAAATTGCTGCAACGGAAAGAGTCGCGATCGTGGGCGCAAATGGTTCTGGTAAGTCCACTTTGTTACTGCATCTCAATGGGATTCTCTTACCCCAGCAAGGTGAATTGGTAATTGGAGAGATGCCTATGAATAGCAAAAATTTAATTCCCATTCGGAACTTTGTGGGGTTGGTGTTCCAAAATCCTGATGAGCAATTATTTATGCCAACGGTGTGGGAAGATGTCGCCTTTGGTCCAATGAATCAAGGAGTCAAAGGGAAGGATTTAGAAATTTGTATTGCGGAAGCGATGGTTTCTGTGGGGTTGGACTTGGGGAAATATCGCGATCGCCATTCTCAAAATCTCTCTGGTGGCGAAAAAAAACGAGTAGCGATCGCGGGAGTCCTTGCCATGCAACCGCAAATCCTTGTGTTTGATGAGCCTTCCGCCCAACTCGATCCGCGATCGCGCCGCCAACTGATCCAACTTTTGCAAACCTTGCCTGAAACCCAACTAATCGCCACCCATGACCTTGATTTGGTGCTAGAGCTTTGCGATCGCACGGTGGTCTTGAGTGAAGGTAAAATCGTCTATGATGGCAAAACGGAACAGGTATTAAGCGATCGCGAGTTTCTTTTAGCCCATTCCCTAGAAATGCCCCTAAGCCGCAGTTAACTCCAGTGAAAAAACACATTTTATTCATTCTGCCCTACCTCAATCAAGGTGGTACGGAAAAGCAAGCCCTCAGCCTGATTGAAGGACTTGGTGATCGCTATAAAATTTCGCTCCTAGCACCCGATGGCAAAGGCGCACCCCAATTTCGCGCTTTGCCCATCTCCCAACGAGAATTTACAAGATGGGATTTTAATTTCTTTAAGGGTTTGCCTGAATTGCTCTCAGGAATTAAGGAAATTCAACAGGAACAAGCGATCGATCTTGTGCATGTGCATGGCGCTCATGAGTTGATGCTACCCGTCAGATTAGCTTTAGGGAAAGTGCCAATTATTTTTACAGTGCATGGCTATCATGGCGATAGCGCTCAATTCAGCTATCAAATGTCCTGTTGGTTTAGCAATCTGCTAGCAAATCAAGTCATTAGTGTCTGTGAGGCGGAATATAATCTGCTTAAAGAATTAGGACTAAATGAGAAAAAGCTCCATTTAATTTATAACGGAGTTAAAGAACCAGTTCTCAATGTCGATAAATCCTCTGAATTAGGGAAGAGATTTAATCTCGATCCTACCAAGCACATGATCCTTGGTACAGCCGCCCGCTTAAATGAAGCGAAGGGATTAACCTATTTACTGAAGGCTTTTGCTGCCCTCACCCACAGCCCCTCTACCCATGGAATAGGGGAGCGGGAGTTAAGATTAGTGATTGCTGGTACGGGTGATTTAGAAGCTTCCCTAAAGCAGGAAGCACAAGATATTGGCATAGGCGATCGCGTCATCTTTACGGGCTATCTGGACGATCTTCCCAACCTGATGCAGTTGTTTGATATCTTCGTACTTCCTTCCCTTCAGGAAGCTTGCAGTCTTGCCTGTGCGGAGGCGATGTCTCAGGCTAAACCCATTGTCGGAACCTGTGTTGGCGGTATCGCTGAACAGGTTAGCGATCGCCAAACTGGTTTTATCGTCATGCCTCGCGATCCTGATAGCTTAGCCACAAGTCTCGCCCAGCTAATTGCCGATAGAGATTTACGCGATCGCTTCTCCAAAAATGGCTATGCTCGCTTTCGCCAGATGTTCTCTAGCGAGATCATGCTTACAAAAACTGCGGATTTGTATGATGCAACATAACAAAATTTTCGCAGTACTGCGAAAACTTTGTTATGTTGCATATCCCACCCACGCCCAAAAATCTCCGCGATCGCCCACATCTCACCGTCAGTCGTCATAAACTTATGATCCTTAGAGCTTTAAGGCGATCGTCATTTTCTAGCTCATATTCACTACAAGCTCAAATAATCTGATACAGAAATAATTGCAATATCTTGAAATGGATTTAATACAAGTAAATCTTGATCGCTAGTGATGATGTAGTTAGCTTTGCCATTGACAGCCAGTTCTAGAAATTTGTCGTCTTTGCGATCGTGACAAGCTTTAATTTTTTGAACGATTTGCACATTTTCTACACTTGTCTTGGAGTAGATCCCTTAAATAGAGCAGCAGTTAAAATTACATTAGAGTCAAGGACTATCCTGATTTTACTCATTGATGATTGCCTGTAAAATCTCTGGAGTTAATCCATTAGATACAGCTTCATCACTAAGTCTATCCATTGTGTTTTGTAATTTACTGATTTTCAAGGCTTGTCTCATCCATTGATTGAGCCATGCTTGAATCTGTTGTTGTTGTTCTGGTTGTGAAGATTGAAATGCTTGGGCAATATCTTCATCTATTTGGATCGCGATCGTTTTCATGGTTTTTATCCTCACTCATTTAATTTTAAGAATTCTTGTTTTGGGTGATTATATGGTCAAAAATCTTTTCACAGATAGCTTTCAAATCATCTGTCAAAGCCCATTCAAGATTTTTCATGATTTTGACAGCGTTATCACAGACTGTTCCTTTGTAATAGGATGTGAATGTTCCTGATTCTGCGGCGAAGAGTGAATTTGTTGATAATGGCAAAAGATTATCAAGATATGACCCGATAGGTGTGTCTAATCTTGCATAGTCTTGATATTGGATGAGATCAGTATTGCCTCCATATTTTTTAAATTGTTTTGCAACAACTTGTCGAAGTACCTCAGCAGGAATCAGATTCTCAATTTCCTTTACATGCAATGCAAGAAATCTATTTCCTAGCATTTCCTCATAAATTGCTTTGCGATTCCCTTTGATCTCAGAGCCAATATCACCATCAGCAATAAGAAAAGCTTGAGCGCAGATGTAACTAGCTTTCATGTTGTATGTATCATCGTCATCTGGATCGAAATTCCAGTGAGTTAAATTTGCACCTTGATATTCTACAAATGAGTAATGGTAATCTTCTTTGAGTTTAATTAACTGCCTATATTTTTGAGGATCGCTACGCTCTAGCTCATCAATATATTTTTTCATATAAGCTTTGAGATATAGGCGATCTGTTATGCCTTCAACCCAAATTGTTGCATTGGTAATAAATACGGATGAATTTCTTACTCCTAAGTCAAGGAGTATCTGTCTATCGTGTGGTGAGGATGGGCGAATATGATGCTGTGGCTTGGAATCTTCGTGTTTAGAGAAATGGAATACTGAGATATTGGCAAAGTCAATTGTCATATCTAAAA
Organism: Pseudanabaena sp. FACHB-1998; assembly: GCF_014696355.1. Classification (GTDB taxonomy): domain Bacteria; phylum Cyanobacteriota; class Cyanobacteriia; order Pseudanabaenales; family Pseudanabaenaceae; genus Pseudanabaena. The sequence continues at coordinate 127,595 of NZ_JACJQA010000008.1, forward strand.
AATGATTTGAGTGGGAAGTGATGAAATATTGATGCTGATCATATTTTGATAACACTTCTAAGAATGATCGCTGCATTGATGGATGCATAAACATATCAGGCTCTTCTATAAAGAAAAGACACCTTGTTTCTTTTTCCATAAAAATATTAAAAGTACAAATAATTAGATTTTGTAAGCCGTCACCCAATTCATAAATAGGATACTGAGGCTCATTCCCAATTTTTATATGAACTACTTTTGGACTCTTCTCTTTTGGTATTAATGTAACTGGCTTGTTCTCAAAAAAATTAATTGACAAAAAGTCTTCAAATTCTTTAACTAACTTTCTCTCATCAGGTTCACCAAGTAGTTTCTCTTTTAGTGTTTGATATAGTTCAAGCCCTGTGAATATTTTCATGTTCTGTGCTAGGGTATCTTTCTTAAAATAATCTTCCCTTGTTCTATCAGCGTATAAATTCAAATGCTGATTATCTATATTTAGAGGACGCATCCCTCTAAGTATAGGAATATAGTATCGATTCTCATTATTTAAATTGTCATTCAATAAATCAATATTTAATTTTTTAAAATATGTAATAATATCATCAAATTCTTTGTTAAATTTATTAACAACTTCGATAATTCCAAATATAGTGATTGCATCTCTACTACCAATAATTTCGTCATAAGTTCTATGAATTAATTGCTCATCTTTATAATTTATTTCAAAATGCTGAGTAGGATATAAACCTTCAAATCTGTCCTTAAGATTAGAAAGATCATTTAATAGTTTAAATGCTATTTTAAATATTGGTTCTCTAGAACAAATAAAATCTTTGTTTTGAGAAGATAAAATTTCTTCGATATAATTAAATCCTATGCCTTCTACTGCAAATATACCGTCCTTAAAAGCATCTTTAAATTCATTATTAAACCTCTCAAGAAAATTGCAGAATTGTTTGTTAGAATATTTATTTGTGTTATACAAAAAGTCGGAGAGAGAAAATATTGATCTAAGTAGTCTACTTTTTCCACAATTATTTGTACCTATAAAAATATTTATTGAAGAGAGTAAAAAGGTTGATTTAGGCTCACCAACTAAATAGTTTAAAAATGGTTCTTCAGAAGGTAAAAGTATTTCAGTGTATTTAATCTTCTCTTCCATAATTTTTTAGATAGCTTGGATAAGTTCCTGCACAGAAATTTATTGTCGGGTTACCTGTAGTCCAATATCAGATTTTTCAATAGTAACTTGCATCGCTTTTAATCGTTAACTATAGCTTGAAAAACTTATATGCTCTGATTTTACCTTAAAATAAGGGATCGCCCTGCCAATTTGGGATGATGGATATAGGCGATCACCATCTATGAACAAAATTATTGAGTTATGCTTATACAACAAAGAGGGTTAAGTTATGACAATCAAAGAACAACTGATCCGCGAAATCGAGCAAACACCTGAAGCATTACTAATCCAATTTATGCAAGTGTGGCGATCTATTAAGAAAACATCTAAAGTTAATCAATCACCCACCACAATCTCCGAATTTTTTCGACAATCTCCCCTTGCAGAACTTGCTGCCACTGGAGAGCTAGACCTTAGCAGAGATAAAAGTCTATCGCCTGATCGATGGAGTTCTTTAAACTCTAGTTACTCGTAATGAAAAAGATTTTGCAGGGATAGAAATAACTATTGCGAATCCTTGGACTATTTAAAACAATCCATAGCGATCGCCTTGATTACTCACAACTTAAACACTAGGTTAATAACGCCTCAATTTTGCCGATAACTTCATCAATAATATTCTCAGAAGCCTTCTCAATAAAATCTATCTTTCTCGCTTGCCAATCTAAACTCTTAATCTGATCAGCAAGAATCACTCCCTTAGTCTTTGTATCCATGAGTAGAACTTCAAACTTCCATCCCTTAGTTTTAGAAGTAATCGGACAAAGCAGAGCCAAGCTTGACCTTTGGTTATAAGCGATCGGCGAAATCACAAAAGCAGGACGATGCCCAGATTGTTCATGTCCCGCTTGTGGATCGAAATCTAGCCAAACAATATCACCTCGCTCTGGAATGTATAGCTTTACCACGCCTCATTCCCAACAGAAACACCTGTAGAAATTTCTGCATGGCGATGCTCAGAGGTCATGCCATCCAGTAATTCATCTAAGGTATATTTCTTACGCCGATGCGGTGTCAAAACAATCTTGCCATCAATAATATCAATACTGATTTCGCTTCCAGCTTGAATTTGAACCTGTTCAGCTATAGCTTGCGGAATGCGTATAGCCAAACTATTACCCCACTTAGCGATCGCGGCAGTCATAAAAATCACCTTCAATGTATCTATATTGTATCTACATTAGCTTAATTCACAGCTCATATCAGCATTATGTAGATATAAATTTACGATTTTCGGTTGATTTAAAGGCGATCGCCTTGCCAATTGGTGATGATGGTGTAGAGCGATCGCTTTTCAAGTTTGTTTTGCCACAACCACATCTAACCCGCGCTCAAAAATCTCATCGATCGCCAGCATCTCGCCATCAGTCGTCATGAACTTATGATCCTTAGTAGCTTTGATGCGATCGCCATTTTCTAATTCATATTCAAAAACTTCTTGCTGACCGCGATCGTGCCATTTGGCGATCACAAGTTACGATAGACTTCATCATCATTGCGTTTACCCACTCTAAAAATCCGAATTTCTCCATCTTCCAGAGTATAGAGAATCCGATACTCACCAGAATCGACACGATAACCATTAGGATAGCCTTTCAAAGCCTTACAGTCCTGTGGTTGAGGATTTTCTAGTAGGGCAAAAATCTTAGTTGCAATTTGTTTGAACTGTTTTGGTTGTAAATCAGCGAGGGATTTTTTCGCATCTCTAGCAAATTGCAATATGTAGCGATCGCTCATACTTTTGCAAAATCTTCTAATCGAACCTCTACATTATGAGCAATATTGTGAGCTGAAATAACTTGCTCAAAGCCAAAAAACTCATCATTACTAGCAACAGCTTGTTTTAGAAGCTTGCTATCGATCGCATCTTCTAATGCCTCAAGCAAATTTACCAAATAGTCATAATGAATCATTGCCACCACAGGCTTACCTTCTGACTCAATCACGATTTGAGTTTGGTGATCGCTTACCTCATGGACAAGTTTGGATAGCTCTGTGCCAATATTTCCTATTTGCAGAACATTAACCATTAGTTTTTAATCCCAAAGATTATATTCGTTTAGATATTATCATCTTACTTTAATTCAAGTTAAACCGCGATGTATGAATCGCCTTTCAAGTTTGTTTTGCCACCGCTAAATCTAACCCGCGCTCAAAAATCTCATCGATCGCCAGCATCTCGCCATCAGTCGTCATGAACTTATGATCCTTAGTAGCTTTGATGCGATCGCCATTTTCTAATTCATATTCAAAAACTTCTTGATTACCGCGATCGTGCCATTGAGCGATTGGTTGAGTATAGACAAATCCATTCTCATCAACACTGTAAACCTGACACTCAATTTGATGCTCTACGATTTTACCGATAGGCATTAAGCCAAATTCCACAGTTCGCACTAATGTATCGTAACTGAGACAATATTCTGCAAAAATCACCATCTGATCGAAGAGATCGTTAGAAATCTCAGACCTAATGCCATTCTTAGCACAACCATCAAGGAAAATAGAACGTTGTTTTTCCATTTCTTCAGGCTTCTTTTTACCCATCGCCCGCCGCAATAAATCCGCCGCACCAAGGGAATATCCCGCCAGATCCTGAGCCATTTTCATGATTTGCTCTTGATAACAAAGCACTCCATAAGTGTTGTTCAGTATAGGTTCCAGCGTATGATGCTGATACTCGATCGCTTCTCGACCATGTTTACGATTAATGAACTTAGGAATTAGTCCTGCATCCAAAGGACCGGGACGATAGAGGGCAAGAATTGAAGAAATATCTTCAATATTGGAAGGCTTGAGATCCTTTACGATCTGTTTCATGCCTGAAGATTCTAATTGGAAGACACCTTCAAGATCGCCTTTTTCCAATAGTTTATAGGTTTTTTGATTTGCCTCAGTGGACATGTCGGGGGCGATCGCATCGATATGAAAATTCGGATCTTGATTGCCACGAATTAATGCACTCGTATGCTCAATCGTGGTTAAGTTCCGTAATCCCAAGAAGTCCATTTTTAATAGACCCAGAGATTCTAAATCTTCCATTGTGTATTGGGTGACGACTTGACCTTCATTACTGCGCTGCAATGGTACAACTTCATCAAGAGGAAATGGCGAAATCACCACACCTGCCGCATGGACTCCAGAGCTTTTGTTCACGCCTTCGATTCGCATTGCCATGTCTAGCCATTCAAAGACTTTAGGATCATTTTTATAGCGATCGCGAAACTCTGGAGCTGGCGATTCTTCGGAAATCATTACCTTTAATTTCGCAGGCTTACCACGCGAAACGGGAATCATTTTCGCCATCTTATCGGATTCGCTGTAGGACACATCTAGCACCCTTGCCACATCTTTGAGAACTGCTTTAGATGTCAGGCGGTTAAAAGTGACAATCTGGGCGACTCGTTCCTGTCCATAGCGTTGGGTAACATAATCAATCAACTCGCCACGGTGATCGATACAGAAGTCGGTATCAATATCAGGCATTGACTTCCGTTCAGGATTGAGAAATCTTTCAAATAGAAGTCCATGATGGATCGGATCAATATTGGTAATTCCTAGCGAATAGGCAACCAGCGAACCTGCGGCACTACCACGCCCCGGCCCAACGGGAATCTGTTTATCTCTGGCGTATTTGATATAGTCCCACACCACAAGGAAGTAAGTAGCAAAGCCCATTTGCATGATGATTCCCAATTCAAACCGCAAGCGCTCTTGATAGTTTTGAGGGATTTCTGCATGGGTTTTGACATTAAACCTCTGGAGTAGTCCTTGCCATGTTACTTCTTCAAAATAAGTATCCGCAGTATGTCCTTCAGGAATCGGATAGTCCGCTGCGCGAGGATCACGCATGAGGTCGTAGGGTTTGACTTTATTTGCCGCATGGAGAGTGTTTGCCAATGCCTCTTCAATTAAGTCATCTTCCAAATGATCGCGAAACAACTGTTTCATCTCGTCATAGGATTTGAGATATTCCATACCGCTATAACGGAGGCGCTTCTCGTCAGAAATCAGTTTTCCAGTTTGGATACAGAGCAATGCATCATGGGCTTCCACATCGGAACAGGAAGTGAAGTGAGAGTCATTGGTGGCAATCACGCGAATATCTAATTCTTTTGCAATCTTGAAAATCTCCACATTCACAATTCGATCTTCTTGATAGCCGTGATCTTGAATTTCCAAATAATAATCATCCCCAAAATGTTCTTTATACCAAGCCGCCACCCGTCGCGCTTCTTCATGATCGCCTTTCATGATCGCCTGTGGAACTTCTCCTGCTAAACATCCAGAAGTAAGTATCAATCCTTCTTTATATTGCAGAAGATAATCTTTACTGATACAAGGACGGGCGAACATCCCTTTACCCTGAAAACCTTGTAAATGAGAAATAGAAGTTAGTTTGACGAGATTACGATAGCCCTGTGTATCTTTAGCGAGAACGCATTGATGATATTTTTTTCCTTCTTTGTCTCCTCTCTTATATTGTTTAGTAATGTCGCCATTCAAGACATACATTTCATTGCCAATAATTGGCTTAATCCCCTTAGATTTACAGGTTTTGATCAGCTCGATCGCCCCATACATGACTCCATGATCAGTCAAGGCGATCGCGGGCATTCCTAGTTCTACAGCGCGGCTAACTAGATGGGGAATTTGGCTTGCCCCATCTAGCAAGCTATATTCAGTATGAACGTGCAGCCCAACAAATCCAGTCATAGCAATCTCTAACATCAAATCTAGAACTATAGATTAACATGGGTCTATAGCCGATCGCCTATCTAACTTGTCGCATTGCGCTCTAGGGTCGATAGGGGGCGATCGCCTATCTAAAAGATCTTGTAAAATGTGACAGTTGATCTAAGCATTGATCGATTAATATCAATTCATAAAAGTGCATCAACACTTTTATAGCTGGGATGATTTGCATTAGGACAAATCAAAACCTAAGAAGCGAGTGGCGGCGCTTCGCGCCGCCACTCGCTTTTGGTTTTGTGTTCTAACAAAATGGCAACAGCTATATGAATTAAAAACCAAATCCCGTAAGGTTTTTCAAAACTAAAAAATAGCACCGCCATTTTTAATTTTGAAAAACCTCAGACTAGCGATCGCCTAAATTTTAAAACGAGAATCATGACTTCAAGCTCCCAAAACCACCCCACCTTTTTACTCGTTGACGGACATTCCCTCGCGTTTCGCGCCTTTTATGCCTTTGGTAAACATCCCGAAGGCGGCTTGCGAACCTCCACAGGAATCCCCACCAGCGTTTGTTTTGGCTTTTTGAAGGCATTAATCGAGATGCTCGATCGCGAAAAACCTGCTGCGGTGGCGATCGCCTTTGACCTTGCTCAGCCCACTTTTCGCCATGAAATTGACGATACCTATAAGGCGAATCGCTCGGAAACCCCTGAAAGCTTTATTCCTGATATTCAAAATCTCCAGAAAGTTCTCGCCGCCATGAATCTGCCAGCAATTACCCAAGCAGGTTTTGAAGCGGATGATGTTTTGGGAACGCTTTCACAAGCAGCGAGTGCAGAGGGTTACACCGTCAAAATCTTAAGTGGCGATCGCGATTTGTTTCAGTTAATTGATGCCGAAAAGCGCATTTCCGTACTGAACTTGGGACAGAAGGATAAGATTGTGGAATACCATGCCGATCAAGTGAAAGAAAGGCTTGGCGTATTACCTACGCAGGTTGTGGACTATAAAGCCCTCTGCGGTGATGCTTCTGATAATATCGCTGGTGTTAGGGGAATTGGTGAGAAAACTGCGATTAAATTAATTGAAGAATATGGCAGTTTAGAGAATATTTTAGCGGCTATCCCCACGATGAAGGGAGCGATTAAAATTAAGTTGGAGCAAGGGATTGAGGATGCTAGACATTCGCAATTCATGGCAACAATTAAGACTGATGTGCCGCTTCCTGTGGCGATCGCTGATTGTAAGTTGACAGGTTTTGATACGGAGCATTTGATTCCGCTATTAGAAGAACTTGAACTTAAAGCTTTTGTAAATAAAGTTGATCAGATTCAGGCGAAGTTGTCGGGGAACTATGAAGAGAAGCCCTCACCCCCAGCCCCTCTTTCAGTGGGAGAGGTTAGCAAAATATCATCTCCGAATGGAGAGGACGAGGAGTTGTGGTTCGATTTTGCCAAGCAAGAGGAAAATAAGGCGATCGCGGCTACTGCTTCTTTAAAATTAGATGTGCAGATTATCGACACAATTTCCAAATTAGAGGATTTATGCAAAATCCTGACCAAAAAACAACCGACGGCATGGGATACGGAAACTTCGGCACTAAATCCCTTTGAGGCGGAATTAGTTGGTATTGGCTGCTGTTGGGGTGAGTCAATTAGTGAGGTTGCTTATATTCCCTTAAGTCATAGTGCAGGACAAAACCTAAAATGGGAAGAAGTAAGAGCGATTCTCAAACCGATTCTCGAAGATCCTAGCTATCCCAAATATTTGCAGAATGCCAAGTTCGATCGCTTAATGTTTAAATCCGCAGGGATTGAACTAGCAGGCGTGGTATTCGATACAATGATCGCTAGCTATGTCATCGATCCCGAAGCAAGTCATAAGCTTGATGATCTAGCGATGGAATTACTGCAAATCCGCACCGTTAGTTATAAAACCCTCGTTGGCAAACTTAAATCGATCGCGGAAATAGATATCCCCTCCGTCGCTCAATATTGCGGCATGGATACTTATATCACCTATCATATTCAACCAATTTTAGAAGAGAAGTTAAAAGCTGTTCCCAAATTGTGGGACTTGTTCCAAAACTTGGAAATGCCCCTAGAGCCAATTCTTGCCGAAATGGAATGGCGTGGGATTAGAATTGATAAAAATTATTTGGGGACTTTCTCCAAGGAACTCGAAAAAGACTTAGATGCTTTAGCGATCGCTGCCTATCAGCAAGCAGGACAAGAGTTTAACCTAAATTCTCCCAAGCAATTAAGCGAAATTTTAATCGAACTCCTTGGCGAAAAATTCACTAAGAAATCGCGCAAAAGCAAAACAGGCTACTCCACCGATGTCGCTGTTCTCAATAAATTAGAGGGCGATCATCCTCTTATTGACACAATCCTCGAAAACCGCACTCTTGCAAAGCTTAAATCTACCTATGTCGATGCTTTGCCCTCGCTGATTCAACCTAAAACGGGGCGTGTGCATACCGATTTTAATCAAACTGTTGCCTCAACTGGGCGTTTGAGCAGTTCTAATCCGAACCTCCAAAATATTCCTATTCGTACTGCTTTCAGTAAGCGGATTCGGGCAGGATTTTTGCCCAAGGAAGATTGGATTTTACTAGCTGCCGACTATTCGCAAATTGAACTGCGAATCCTTGCTCACTTGAGCCAAGAGCCAGAATTGATGAGAGCCTTTAATGCTGATGAGGATGTACATACGGTTACAGCACAACTGCTGCTAGAAAAGGAAGAAGTAACTAGCGATGAACGTCGCCTTGCCAAAATCATTAACTACGGTGTGATCTATGGCATGGGAGCGCAAAAATTTAGCCGTGATATTGGCGTGCCTGTAAAAGTAGCGAAGCAATTCATTGAGAAGTTTAACCAACGCTATGAACGAATCTTTACCTATATGCAGAGCGTGGAAGCGGAGGCGGAACGGGATGGCTATGTGCAGACTGTACTAGGCAGAAGGCGCTATTTCCACAATATCAAAGATATAGGCGGCTATCAAAAGGCAGCTTTGTTGCGATCGGCGGTAAATGCACCGATACAGGGAACTAGCGCTGATATTGTAAAACTTGCCATGCTTAGAGTGCATGATCTTCTCAAAGACTATCAAGCGCGATTGCTGTTGCAAGTCCATGATGAATTAGTATTTGAGGTTCCGCCTGATGAAGTTGCAGAATTGCAGCCGAAGATCAAATTAGCAATGGAAACAGCATTAGAGCTTTCAGTAAAAATCGAGGTGGATATTCACACTGGCAAAAATTGGATGGAAGCCAAATAAAAGCCATTTGTGCTGTGCTTTGCACAGCACAAATGGCTTTTATTTGGAGTTTTACGGACAAAAGGTTGTAGACTAGAATACTGTGTGAAATTTTGTAATTAGTAAATACCACTATGTTTTGGGCGGATAAATTTGCAGCAGATGCAAGCGGCGATCGCATTATAGTTAACGATTCCAAAACCCCCTCTGGGCGAGTTCATGTCGGCTCATTGCGGGGTGTAGTAATTCACGATGCCATCTATCGCGCCCTCAAACACGCAGGCAAACCTGTCACCTTTACCTACGGCGTAGACGACTATGACGCACTCGACACCGTACCCCATTACTTAGACAAAGAAAAATTTTCGCCCTACCTCGGCTATCCTCTTTGCAATGTGCCTTCCCCAGACGAAGTGGCGGCTCCCGATTATGCCAAATACTTCATGGGCGAATTTTTAGAAGTATTTGAGCATTTGGGTGTGCGTCCTGAAGTTTATTATTTGCGAGACATCTACCGTTCAGGCAAGATGAATCAGTATATTGATTTGTTTTTAAATAACGCTCACCTCGTCCGCGAAGCCTACAAAGAAGTCAGCAAAGCCGATCGCCCTGACAATTGGTATCCCTTCCAAACTATCTGTGAAAACTGCGGCAAAATTGCCACCACCGTAGTTACCGATTACAAAGATGGCAAGGTTTTCTATACCTGTCAGCCCGATGCGATGAACTACGTCAAGGGTTGCGGTCATTCGGGTTGGATGTCGCCCTTTGATGGCAAGGGCAAATTACCTTGGAAAGTGGAATGGGTCGCCAAATGGGAAGTTGTCGGTGTATCTATTGAGCTAGCAGGAAAAGACCATTCTCAAAAAGGTGGTTCCCGTGATGTGGCTAACTCCATTTGTCGCAAGGTTCTCAAAAAGAATCCGCCCACCCATGCTCCTTACGAATTTATTTTGGTAAATGGAACGAAGATGAGTTCCTCTAAGGGAGTTGGCTCTAGCGCTAAGGAAATTGCCGATCTTTTACCGCCAGAGTTGCTCCGCTTCTTGATGTTGCGGACACAGCCTCGCAGTGTGATTAATTTCATGCCCAACTACGAGACGATCACCCGCCTCTTCCGTGACTACGACAATCTGATTGATAAATATCAGGCGGATACAGTTAAAGACGAAAAAGCGCAGGAAGAATTAGTTCCTCTCATTTATTCGCAATTGAATACGGAGGAAAAGGTGGACGGCTATCAAGCCTTTGATATCACCACTTTGATCTCACTCTTGCAAATTCCGCACCTTGATATTGAGGCAGAAATCGTGGCGCGTAGTCCTAATCCCCTCAGCGATCGCGATTGGGTGGTGGTACGCGATCGCATTCGGGTAGCGCAAAAGTGGCTCCAAGACTATGCCGACGAAGAAGAGAAGTTAGTTCTCTATTTAGATTCATTGCCTGAAAAAGCAAAGAATCTCTCGGCGGAGCAGATCGGCTACCTTGAGGCTTTGGCAACAAATCTAGCGGGAGATGTGAATTGGGAAGGCGAAGAACTACAAACTTTGCTATTCAGCACTTCTAAGCAGGTTGCCATTTCCCAAAAAGATGCTTTTGCGGCGGTGTACTTTACGTTCTTAAATAAGGAAAGGGGTCCTAAAGCAGGAAGTTTACTTTCTTATCTAGATAAAGCTTTTGTGATTCAGCGCATTAAAGACGCGATCGCCAGCAATCTTGCCACTGCATAAAAAGAGAGACTCGCTTTGCGAGCCTCTCTTAGTTAAATAAAGGACTCACGCAGTGAGTCCTTTATTTTTAAGCCGATAGTTTATCGGCAATCAACTTATTCGTGGATTGGGGTTCAGCACGACCTTGGGTTTTCTTCATCACTTGCCCCACAAAGAAACCTAACAGCTTAGTCTTACCGCCCTTATATTGTTCAACCTCCTTCGGATTCGCTGCAATTACCTCATCGATAATTTTTTCTAAGTCAGCACCCGCAAGAACGGTTAAGCCCTTAGCTGCGACCAATTCCTTCACCGAGCCACCTTTGACAATTAGCTCAGGCAAAATATCTTTCGCAATCTTGCTGCTGATCGTACCGTCAGCAATTAAGCCAATCATTTCTGCCAAAATCGCTGGCGTTAGGGCAATGCCGCCAATTTTGAGCTTATTTTCATTGAGATAAGCGGTAACATCACCCATGACCCAATTAAATACTTGCTTCGGCTCCGCACCTGCGGCGATCGTGGCATCAAAAAATTCGGCAATGCTGCGATCGTCGGCAATCAAAGCGGCATCGTAAGGCGTTAGCCCGAACTCATCATGATAGCGCTGACGCAATTCATTGGGCAAAGTAGGAAGTTCTGCACGATATTGCTCTAAGGTACTGAGGGGAACTTCGATCGCCATCAGATCTGGCTCAGGGAAATAGCGATAATCGCTCGCCCCTTCCTTAGAACGCATACTAATTGTGCGTTGCGAGTTTTCTTCCCAGAGACGAGTTTCTTGCTTAATCGGTTCACCCGTAGCGATCGCCTCAATTTGCCGATGAATTTCAAAATCGATCGCCCTTTGAATGGCATTGAAGGAGTTCATATTTTTGATCTCCACCTTCGTGCCGAACTGCTCTTGTCCCACTGGACGCACAGAAATGTTTACGTCACAACGTAGCGATCCCTCTTGCATATTGCCATCGCACACACCGAGATAACGCAAAATCCGCCGCAATTCCTGCGCGTAAGCAGCCGCCTCTACGCCCGATCGCATATCTGGCTCCGATACGATTTCGCAAAGGGGAACCCCTGTCCGATTGAAGTCCACCAAGGAATGACTAGATCCCGACAGGCGATCGCTACCGCCATGCACCAACTTACCCGCATCCTCTTCCATGTGGAGGCGCGTAATGCCAATGCGCTTAGTTGTGCCATCTTCAAGCTGAATTTCTAGCCAACCATGCTCCGCGATCGGCAGGTCGTATTGTGAGACTTGATAATTTTTAGGAAGATCGGGATAAAAATATTGTTTGCGATCAAACTTACTATGAGGGGCAATTTGACAATTTAGGGCTAGCCCCGATTTCACTGCATATTCTAAAACTTTTTCGTTTAATACAGGCAATACCCCCGGCATACCAAGGCACACAGGACAAACATTCGTATTTGGGGTTGAGCCAAACTGGGTTGAGCAATTGCAAAATATTTTGGAGTTTGTGGTCAACTGACAGTGAGTTTCTAACCCAATTACAGCTTCGTATTGTGTTTTTGCTGTCTTATCTTGTGTCTTAGTAGAGGCAGTTGCAGTCATAGCTGGTGATTTTGAGATGTGATTTCTAGAAAGGCTGACTTAGTTATGACTTACTATTATAGCGATCGCTGAATCCCCGCAATACTTTCTTAAAAATGATCAACAATCTCCATCGCTAAAATAATCCCAATTCACGAAATGGCTCCGTCATTTTGGTTTTTGGTATAAGTAAGCTGGGTTAAAGATTGGGATACCTATTTCGTGATTTTATTTCATTATTCAATTATTTTATTAATACATGATCAAGAAAGACGGATGGTTTCGGATTGCCTTGCGATGGAAAGGATCAGTAGTTCCAGAGGTTTTACCGCGATCGCTAATGTGCGGAATATTTGGCGTTTTTATCTATATCCTTTATCTATATCAAGTTCCCGTATCTCTGCCCATCCTTGGTGGCATTATTCCCAATATCGTCTTAGGCTTGTTATTGGTATTTCGGACCAATACTGCCTATGAACGCTTTTGGGAAGGACGCAAGGCTTGGGGTAACTTGGTTAATACTATTCGCAATTTATCTCGACAAATTTTAGTGGCGATCGCCGAAGACGAGCCAAGCGATCGCCAAGCCAAAATTGCGGCAGTGAAGCTATTGCCCGCCTTTGCGATCGCCTTAAAGTTGCATTTGCGATCGCAACCTGTTAAGGCGGAATTAGCCGCAAATTTATCTGCGGAGCAGTTTGAACGGCTTAAAACCATGAATCATCCACCTCTTGAAATTGCCTATTGGCTGAGCCGCTATCTGCAAGATCAAGCCCAGAGAGAAAAGTTAGATCGGTATCAGCTTAATGACATGATTCAACTTTTGCATCAAATGGTGGATGCTGTGGGTGTCTGTGAACGGATATTGAGAACGCCTATGCCCTTAGCCTATTCCATTCATTTGAAGCAATTGTTAATGCTCTATAGTTTTTCGCTTCCTTTTCAAATGGTGGAGCAGTTGCAATGGATGACTCCTCCGATTGTGGCTTTAATCAGTTTTACTTTGTTGGGAATAGAAGAAATTGGGATTCAGATTGAAGATCCCTTTGGGCATGATGCCAATGATTTACCGTTGGATGCCATTTGCAATACGATGATGCGAAATATTGAAGATTTAATTTTAGTCAGTAGCGTTGATGGCTTAGCTATAAAATAAAGAAGTAATTTTGGAATGGCGCGACAAAGTCGCGCCATTCCAAAATTACTTCTAATACCAATCACGAAAGTAGAACAACACTTTTGTGAATTAAAAATTAAATTTAGTAAGGTTTTTTTATTTTGTATAGCTATGGTCACTTACCTTAGGACAAATCAAAACCCAAGAAGCGAGTTGCGGCGCGAAGCGCCGCAACTCGTCCTCTGGTTTTGTGTCCTAATAAGAATGGCAACAGCTATATAAGGTAAATTTGACCTAGAGCCAAGCATCTATCCCGATCGCAACAGTTAACTATGAATATTATCGTCAAGCTGCGCCGCCAAACTTCCCGCGATAGCCAACCCAGCTATCAAACCTTTGAGATTGAAGCTGATCCCGATCGCACGACTGTACTGGATGTGTTGATTCGGATTCAGAGTGAGCAGGATGGGTCAATTGGATTTCGGCGCAATTGTCGCAATGCCATTTGTGGTTCCTGCGCGATGCGGATTAATGGGCGTTCGGGCTTAGCTTGTCAAAAGCATGTTAGCGAAGTGATGGGTGATCGCGATGAGGAATTGGTAATTGAGCCAATGCAAAATCTGCCTGTAATTAAGGATCTGATCGTCGATATGACCAAGTTTTGGAATAATCTCCAAAAGGTTGATCCCTATGTATCGACGGCTTCGCGACAGATTAGTAAAACCGAATTTTTGCAAACCCCTGCTCAACGCGCCAAACTGCAAGCGGCAGCTAATTGTATTCTCTGCGGTTCTTGCTATTCGGAATGTAATGCCGCCGCAGTTAGCGATCGCTTTGTAGGCCCGCACGCTCTTGCCAAGGCTTATCGGGTGATGGCAGATAATCGGGACGATCGCACTGAAGCCAGAACAGAACAATATAATCAAGCGGGCTTTGTCTGGGATTGCACCCGTTGTTATAACTGCAATGAAGTTTGTCCAGTGGAAGTTCAACCGCTAGATCGGATTTCGCAAATTAAGCATGAAATTCTCGATAATCATGATTTGCCCGAATCCACAGCCCAGCGACATCGACATACCATGGTTGAGCTAGTGAAGGAAGATGGATGGATTGATGAAAGTAAATTTGGGGTGCGGGTAGTTGGAGATAATTTCAGAGATATTCAAGGATTATTAAGTATTTTTCCCCTTGGGATTCGCATGGTGTTGAGTGGCAAAATGCCCTATCCTTGGCAGTTCCAAAAGTCGGAAGGAGCTACGGAAGTAAAAGCACTAATTGAGGCGATCGCCTCCGCAAAAGATAAAGCAAACTAGATATTTTATAGTTGCGGCGAAGTCGCAACTATAAAATAGTTTTAATCGAGAGGAAGAAGATCTATGCAAATTCGGGTGGCAATGGAGGCAGACTTACCAGCAATCATTGAAATTTATAATGCTGCAATCCCGACCCGTCTTGCTACTGCCGATCTTGATCCAATTTCTGTCGATAGCCGCCGTGCTTGGTTTCGATCGCATGGCGATCGCTATCCCGTCTGGGTAATGACCATCGGCGGACATGATATCTACAGCGATCGCAACGAACAAATCATTGGATGGCTCAGTTTACAAATGTTTTATGGTCGCCCCGCCTATGCCAAAGCTGCTGAGGTGAGTATTTATGTCGCTCCTAGCTATCAAGGCAAAGGAATTGGCAAACAGTTACTCGCCCATGCGATCGCTAACTGTCCTAAGCTCGAAATCACTAAATTAGTGGGTTTTATCTTTGCCCATAATACTTGTAGCTTGCGCCTATTTAATAATTTTGGCTTTGAGCAGTGGGGATTTCTGCCACAAATTGCGGAACTTGATAAAGTGGAACAAAGCTTAGTCATTCTCGGGAAAAGCCTAGATAATTCCCTTTATTCTTGAGACTGTGGCGCACAAGCATTAGAACAAATCAAAACCCAAGGAGCTAGTTGCGACGCTTCGCGCCGCAACTAGCTCCTTGGGTTCTAACAAAAATGGCTACAGCTATAAATCAGTGCAAAGCGCTGTATTGTCTGGGCAGTAATGGAAAGAAATGTCCTACTGGCCCCTGTCCTTGCCCAATCGCTAAGGAATATTTCAAGGCTTCGGTCACATAGTTTTTGGCTTCCTGCACTGCTTTAAAATGGGGTTTACCTAGAGCCAGATTGGCAGCGATCGCGGCAGATAGAGTGCAGCCTGTACCATGAGTATGGGGCGTATCAATTACTTCTGTCTGCAAGGTTTCAAGGCGATCGCCATCAAACCACACATCGATCGCTTTGAGTGCGCCTGTCATGCCGCCGCCTTTGACGAGAACCGATCGCGCTCCGAGTTTATAGATTTTTTGCGCCGCAGTTTGCATGTCCTCCAAGCTGTGGATTTCCATATCCGCCAGAATTTGCGCTTCGTAGCGATTGGGTGTGGCGATCGCCGCAAGGGGAACTAATTGTTCGCGAATAGTTTTCATTGCCTCGTTATCCAATAGTTGCGCCCCTGCTCTGGATACCATCACTGGATCAACAACCACATTCCCAAACCCAAAGGAAACTAATTTTTTGGCGACGGTTTTAATAATTTCTTGATTGAGCAGCATCCCTGTTTTGATCGCACTCACTCGCATATCAAGCATGACTGCTTCAAATTGGGCAGTCACGGTTTCGGCTGACACTGCCTCGACTCGCGTTACGCCTTGGGTGTTTTGGGCGGTGATGCAGGTGAGTACGCTGGTTCCATGTACGCAGTGAAAGGCAAAGGTGCGGAGGTCGGCTTGTATGCCTGCGCCGCCGCCACTATCGGAACCTGCGATCGTCATAGCGATCGGGATTTGCGAACTATTGAAACTGGTCATAATGCAAGGTGATGTTCGAGATAGGTTTTACAAATTTTGACGGGAATATTTTGTCCCTACTTTTTGATTAACTCTATCCCTAATTTACTACCGATTTCCAGAACATTATTAGCGAAGTCGGTTGTACTTGCGATTGCGCCAAAGGTAACTGTGGCAGCGGTCAACAGGGCAAGTAGTCTTTTTCTGAGTTTGGGAATATTGCGTTCTGACGCTGGCTTTTGAATTTCAACTTCCACATCTTCCACATCAATGATTAATTCTTCTCGCACTTCTGATGGAAACTGTTCGGCGGTTTGACGAAGATTGTTGATTAGATGCAATAGTTCAGCTACGCTTGCGCCACTTGTTTGGCTAAAGTTGGAAGCTTGTTGACGGGCGTTGTCTTTGACTTCATTGGCAAAGTTAGCGATATTTGCGCCTTGTAGATTGTTATTAATTTCTGTCATGGGTTTAAATTCTCCTTGTTGGTTACTATTATAAATTTGGTTGACAATTGTAAAGCGATCTTTTTCTATTTCATCTCTTTGTGTCTTCTGACGCAACTCTATCGATTCATAACCATCCAGCAATTGACGGATATTGATGGTTATGTTGAGTTTCCCGATAGGATAGTCCTGAATACCCATTGCTTCAAGTCCAAGTAATTCTTGATAGTCGAGGGGTGGATGTTGGGGATAGTTGGGAACGGGAACCCATTCAGTGATTTCAAGGTTGGGGAGTGTAGAGTGAATTCTTTTGAAAGTATCGCGCAGGATACCAAGAAATAAGCGGCGAGTTTCTTTGCGTCCGCTAATAGTGATAAAGATTTTTTTGTCTTCAGAATCGGCTTTGATACGGGCAATGTTGTAGATTTCTTTGTTCTCTTTGTAATGCAACATTACACCACTACGCCAGTAGATTTGGTTATGAATTTTCTCATGAGTGAGAACAATGAAGCGGGAAATAATACTTTCAGGGAGGACTCGGTAATGGTATTGAAATTCGAGGGTTTCGCCTTGAAGTCTCGTTTCGTCTGGCTGATCTTTGGGTAGAAGTCCTGCGATTAGGAATTGTGGTGGACGATAATCTAGTTCAAAACAAAGCTCAAATTCTTTCATTAGCCCGATGAGATAGCTATGGCGCTTGGTGGGATAGCTTACTGGATCAAGGATACGGGTCAGATCAGAAGAGGTAAAGACACCTTTGGTTTTAGTTTTAAGGATTTCATCGCTGAGCATGGCATAGATACCTTCTGTCACCCATTGGGGTTTGAGAACATTAGTATCTTTGAGAATGGGATGATCTCGGAAATTAAGAACTAAACCGAGGCGATGTAGAAGGTCGATTAGTTGTTCTTGGTCAAGTTCTTCGAGGATTTTGTTTTCATTGCAAATGCTAAGATAACGGCTATGAGTAATGAAGTCTTCGGGCATAGATTCAAGTTGTTCTTTTACGGCAAACCATGAGTGAGGTAGGGGATTGTAGACTTCTTTCAGGTTCCCAACTTGCTTTATAATTGCAGTGCTAAGATCATCAATGCCAATATTGTCTTGGCAAGAGGTTTCGATTATGTCTTGAATGTTAGGATATTTTTCGCGCAGTGCCTTACGATTGATGTCGAGTGGTTGTTCATCTTTTTTGTTGCCAACAATAATTACAGGGGACTGTCCGCCAAAGCTTTCAATCAGTTTTAGCCAATATTCAATTCGGTTTTCTTCTTCGCTGGTGCGACAGTTGCAGACGAGGAGATAGAGGCTACGTTTGGTTAAAAAGAATTGATGGGTGGCGTGATAAATTTCTTGCCCTCCAAAGTCCCAAACATTGAGACGAATATCTTTGGCATTGATCTTCACATTCCAAGTCTCCACATTAAGACCGTCAGTTTGAGGCTGATTTTTGTCAAATTTATTGCGCAATAAGCGCTCGATGAGAGATGTTTTGCCGACACTGCCTTGTCCAATGAGTAGGAGTTTAGCTTCATGAAGTGGACGACTTTTATGAAGCAGACGTAAGTAATTAAAAATTTTTGCCGCTTCTCTTGAATCAAGTATTTCTGGAGAGATCTCAAGAAGATTATTACTCAAGTCGAGTTTTTTTAAGTTAGTTAAACTTTGAATCCCATCTGGGAGCTTTTTGATTTTGTTATTTGAGAGGTCAAGATAAGTTAGCCTAGTTAAACTGGCTATGTACCAAGGAATTCTTTGGATTTTATTTTTAGAAACGTTAAATGAAGTTAGATTAGTTAAATTGAAGATATCTGAGGGGAGATCCTGAATTAGGTTTTGAGAAAGATCAAGCAAAGTTAGATTGGTTAAATTGAAAATCGCAGGTGGGATATCCTGGATTAGGTTTCGAGAGAGGTCAAGTGAAGATAGATTATTTAGATTTGACATCTCAGATGGTATATCTTTAATTGGATTATGAGAGAGGTCAAGTGAAGTTAGATTATTAAGATTTGATATTTCAGATGGTATGTCCTTAATACGATTGTGGGATAGATTAAGTGAAGTTAGATTATTAAGATTTGATATCTTAGATGGTATGTCCTGAATCTGGTTATAGGAGATGTTAAGTGAAGTTAAATTCACTAAGTTGAAAATTTCAGATGAGAGATATGTAATAAAATTGTTTGAGAGATCAAGTGAAGTTAACTTTGGTAAGCTTGTGAAACTAGCAATTTCCGAGATACTGTTGTTTGAGAGATTAAGATAAGTCAGACTAGTGACAAAAATTATATTCCATGGAATGCTAACTAATCCTATATCTGATAGATCTAGTGAATCTATGCCATGAACAGCAGCATAATCTATAAATTCTTCTAAAGATCCTACTTGATGCCATCTCATCATTTACTCCCATAACATCTCTAATTTTTCCTAACAAATATTTATTTGCACAATTTTCATGATTAATTCTTAGTACAGGACAAAAAGTTGCACAAGTAGACAGGAAGGGGTTTTATAAAAGATAACCACATCGCAAATAAAACCCCTGTGAAAGAGATTAACCTATTTCGCGAAAAGTTGCATGAACATCTGCAATGGAATGGAGCAAGACTAGCATTTGTGTCGATGTTCTTGATTGCACTAATGCGAGTAAAAACAGTAAACCTAGCCGAACTCGCGACAGGATTTAGTGGTGAAGCTAAAGTCGAATCACACTATAAGCGGTTACAGAGATTTTTCAGGGAGTTTGAAGTGGACTATCAAAGCATCGCTTTAATGGTCGTCAAAGTGATGAAAATACCCGAACCATGGGTAATCAGCATTGACCGCACCGATTGGAGATTCGGTAAGACCGTGTTTAATGTGCTGACATTAGGAGTAGTGCATCACGGTATCGCATTCCCGTTGGTATGGATGATGCTGGACAAAAAAGGTAACTCAAACACCCGTGAACGTTGTGAATTGTGTAATCGTTTTCTGGAAATATTTGGAGATCGTAAAATCGACTTCTTGACCGCAGATCGTGAATTTGTGGGAGAAGAGTGGTTTGATTACTTGCTTTGTGACCCATGTACCCGTTTTCGTATCCGTATTCGTAAAAACACCTTGCTTGACGATGGGCAGAAACAACTACGGGCTGATGTTTGTTTTCAAGATCTCCAAGTTGGTCAATCGAAAGTGTTGTCCAAACCCAAAAAAGTTTGGAACTATTGGCTTCGTATAGCCGCTATGCGTCTGGAGAACGGCGATTTGTTAATTGTCGCTACCGCTCATGACCCTAATACTGCTATTTCTGACTATGCCAAGCGTTGGGCGATTGAGACTCTGTTCGGTTGTTTTAAATCCCGTGGCTTTTGTTTAGAGTCCACTCATCTTCAAGATTCGGAACGCCTCTCTAAGCTACTTGCTTTACTCACTCTGGCTTTATGTTGGGCTTTTTCGTCTGGGCTTTGGCTTGCCCAACTCACTCTTCTCAAACCTAAAAAGCACGGTCGCTTACCTAAAAGCATTTTTCGTCTTGGTTTTGATTACCTTCGTCACTTCATCTTTGACCTTCACCTCAATTCTCAAGCCTTTTTTAACTCCATTAAATTTTTGTCCTGTACTTAGGGCATCAGTACTCAACTCAAGCAATATATCCCCAACTTTGACGAAATTATCACTGAAAACGATGAAGACTTTGAATCAAGTGGTCTAATTACTGCATCCGTTATCCGCTTAGGCTTTTTGACAGTTATACCAAATAGAAATGTAATTGGTTCGACTGGCAAAATTTCATCAGCGAGATATCAAAGACTTCTAAGCAACTTGATTCAACATTTGACACAATCTTCAGCATCCAAGTAACCACGCAGATCGGCGATCGCTCCCTCCGCAGTCTGAGACTTTAAAACTCCAGTGCGATACTCAGCCACGCCCTCACGACATTCCTCTAAAATTTGCCGCCTTCTCACCTCAGCATTACGTTTTTTAAGAATATCAATTAATATTTCCTGCTGATCGATTGACAACTGACTAACCGCATCAAGCGCATTTTCAAACGTAATCATAGTTCACCCTAATCGAGCAGATTCACAATATTTTACAAGGTTTTTAGGCAGGCGATCGCATTGCGAAGGAAAAAGGGAAAGGGGTTTTTGCGGTTGCGATGAGCTTATTCTAGAAACCAATTTTCAATTCTTAAACCATCGAAAAACTGAAAGTCTGCAACGTTGTTAGTCACCAAGATCAAATTATTGGCATGAGCAATACTCGCAATCTGCCCATCCGCAAAAGCAGGAGTCTTACCAATCTTCGCTAACCTTGCTCTCTCCCTTGCGTGCCACTCCGCCGCAGGTTGATCATAATTAAACACAGGCAAACTCAACACCGACTCTTGAATATAATTCCAAAGAGCCTCTCGCTTTCTAGATTCTGGAAGTCGTAAACAGCCATATATAAGCTCATGCACAACAATACTCGCAGTAACAATTTCCAATTGATAAACATCTAGCTTATGTAAAATATTCGCATTTGGAATAGCTCTTGCTGGCTCCGAAAGCGTATTAGTATCAAGCAAATATTGAAAACTCATAGGATGATTTCTCTACCCACACTGCGATCGCGCAAATCCGCAAAATCCTCATTAGTAAAACCCACTCCCTCATTTTGGATTGTCAATCTAAATTTTTGCAATCCTTTCCAGAAAGCAGTTTTTTGTTGAACTTCGTTGAGATTCTCAGATTCTTGGTTAACTTGGCGATCGCCCAACTCAAACGCCAAAAAATCAATAAAGTGTAATACCTGCTGCTGTTGCGCTGTTGGCAATTTCTGCATTTTACTCAAAGCCTTTTCTAACACTGTCATTCTTTGAATCCTCAAATTATGTTGAGCTAATTAACTAACATTTCTACCATTATTTACCTATAGTGTAATAACTACGCAAATCGACAATCGCTTCCTCCGCAGTCTGAGCCTTTAAAACTCCAGAGCGGTACTCAGTCATACCCTCACGACATTCTTCTAGAATTTGCCGCCTTCTCACCTCAGCATTCCGTTTCTTAAGAATATCAATTAATATTTCCTGCTGATCAATTGACAACTGACTAACCGCATCAAGCGCACTTTCAAACGTAATCATAATCCACCATAATCTAGCAGATTCACAATATTTTACAAGGTTTTTAGGCAGGCGATCGCGGGATCAAGGAAAAAGTAGAATGAAAAAAGGAAAAAATAATGGGGAAATTTACGGTTGAATTATAGAAATCTCTTCATTACGGTGTTTGCGATAAATTTTAAAATCACCATCTAAAGTCATCACCGCACTATTAGCACTTCGCTCAGACATTCTCACCAAACAAGCATCCGCAAACGACATCGGCACAGACTCATAACGATCCATCAATACCCGCACATTACCCGCATCCTCTTGCAAATCAAAAGCGATCGCGATCGCACCAACCTCAATCATTTCAAAAACTGCTTCAGTCAAATATTTTCTTTTCAACAAAAAACAAGTCTCAGAAATTACCGCCTCACAAGTTAATGCAGGGGGATTAACTTGCGCCCACTGTCTGACAGCCCAAGCATGATTGCGATCGCTCTTACTCAGCAAAGAAACCAACACACTCGTATCCAAAATCACACGTTGCTCAATCAAGCTCCGTAACCCTCCATATATTTTTGATTTATAGACAAATCATCAGGCAAATCATCAGCAATACCAATCCATTTTTTAGTGAGTTCATAGCAAGAGACAACAGACTTATCATCCGCTAATGGAACTTCAGAAACTTTTTTAACTTGGCGATCGCCTAACTCAAACGCGAGAAATTCAACAAAGCGGAGTACTTGTTGCTGCTGATCTGTTGGTAACGCCTGCATTTTACTCAGAACTTTCTCTAACACCGTCATTCTCTGAATCCTCCTGCATAATTAATCTAGTGACATTTTACAAGCTTTTTTAGATAGGCGATCGCGTTATCAAGGGAAAACTAGAAAGTAATGATTTCTAAACCACGATTTTTGACTATGCGATTAGCAATCTTTCCTGATCATTTTTTCTAAAAGATCTATCCAAAACAGCAGTATCGAGAATTAAGGGCTGACTTCTTAAGAAAAATCTAACTCAGTGCGATCGCCACAATTATCATCAAAGGAATTGAGTCGTTTATGATGTTTGATACAACCTATTGAGCCTATATTTAAACAATGGCGAAACCCAAATCTCGATATGTATGTAATAACTGCGGAGAAGATTTCCCGCAGATGTATGGGAAATGTCCCGCTTGCTCCAGTTGGGGAACCTTGCAAGAAGAAATAATTCCTGTGATGTCCACAAATACCAATGCGATCGCCACATTCTCGCATCTCGGTACAGCCAAATCTGCGGGTAAAGCAAAACCTAGAGAATCCTTAACCCTCTCGCAAATTACCGACAATGACCAAGCCCGATCGCCTTCTGGGTATGAAGAGCTTGATCGCGTCTTAGGTGGTGGTATTGTCGCAGGTTCCCTTGTGCTGATTGGTGGGGAACCAGGAATTGGCAAAAGTACGCTGCTTTTGGGAATGGCGCAAAAATTGATGAGTCGCTATCCCACGCTCTATGTTTGTGCGGAGGAGTCAGCGCAACAGGTAAAACTGCGATCGCAGAGATTGGGAATCTTAGAAGAGAATTCTGACGATCTCTATTTATTAGCGGAAACAGATTTAGAAACTGTCCTAAGAGAATTGCAATCTCTACGTCCCAAAGTTGCGGTAATTGATAGTATTCAAGCGCTCTACTTCTCAAACTTAAATGCTGCCCCCGGTTCCGTTTCGCAAGTGCGGGAATGTACGGCGGCGCTGATGCGAGTGGCTAAGCGCGAGAATATTTCACTATTTATCGTTGGTCATGTGACTAAGGAAGGCTCGATCGCGGGGCCCAAAGTTTTAGAACATATGGTCGATACGGTTCTCTATTTTGAAGGCGATCGCTTTGCTACCCATCGATTATTGCGATCAGTCAAAAATCGCTTTGGAGCAACGCAAGAAATCGGCGTATTTGAGATGATCGATCGCGGCTTGCGTGAGGTTTCCAATCCTTCGGAATTATTTCTCGGCAATCGTGATGAGTCTGTCCCCGGAACTGCCACGATTGTCGCCTGTGAGGGAACACGTCCGATTGTAGTGGAATTACAAGCTCTTGTTAGTCCTACGAGTTATTCTTCGCCTCGCCGCACGACAACGGGTATAGAAACTAATCGCTTTCTGCAAATTCTTGCCGTTCTCGAAAAGCGGATTGGGATTCCCTTATCAAAGCTTGATGCCTACGTCGCTGCGGCGGGTGGATTGAATGTGGCGGAACCTGCGGTGGATTTGGGAGTAGCGATCGCTGTGGCGGCAAGTTTTCGCGATCGCACGGTCGATCCGCGCACAGTGATGATTGGTGAGGTGGGACTAGGGGGACAGGTGCGCCCAGTTTCTCAATTAGATCTACGTTTAAAGGAAGCTGCGAAGTTAGGATTTAAACGGGCAATTATTCCAAGTATGCAGGTGATGCAAAATTACGGTATGGAAATAGTGCCTGTAACTAAGGTTTTAGATGCGATCGTAGCGGCTTTGCCTCGCACTAAGTTTGAAGTTGCTAAGTCAAGTGATGAGCCAGAAAATTAATTAAATTTTCATAAACCCAAGATATTCGGCTTATACCAAATCTACCCAAAAACCCAAATTAGTATGTTAGTATGAATTTATGGCTTAAATTCAATTTATGTGCTACGATAAATTCCATTAATCAAGAGTGAGTCTATGTAAATGAGGATCATAAATAGGCAACCCCTAAATGTCGAGTTACTGACGCTAGATGATGGCACTCAAAAGATTGCTTGGGATCTCAAGCAAATCAAGTCTTTACTAGGGATTAGTGATTTTGTATCTCAAGATGAATTGACTTCTTTAGAACCAACTACCACGGGAATTAACTTTTCTGGTATACCCACCATTGAGATCGTGATAGCAGTATTGGATGAACTGGGATTAAAGGATTTATATCAAGTTCGCTATCTCAAGCAGTATGCAACAATCATTCCTAAAACTGAATCCAAGCGTCCTAAAGTTGCATTCTACGTTGTACAGCAGCAATCAGAGCTGGCTCTATCTATTCACGACAAAATTTGGACTAGCTATCGAGCAAAATTCCACTTATATGACGATAATGACCACGAATTAGATAAACAAACTTCCATCCAAAAAGATTTATATATCCCGTTTCCAGAGAGGTCTGACTTTTTTGGAAGATTTCTAGAACGGTCTGAGCGTGCAGACATAAACTTATCTGATTTTGAAGATGAAGTATACTATCCGCCACACTTATATCGGTTACCGACATCTAAATTTAGTCCATTAATTTTGGATATGACTGAACAAAATATTTGCTATGAGATTACTTCAGATCAGAGATTTCCATCAACTTCTCGAATTTCATTGTCTCAGCATTCGGAGCTGAAAAGACTTTTACTAGATCTGAAAGAGAATATTGAAGTCTTTCTACTTTCTAATGGAGAGAAGCCTGAGCTTTTAGCTGATTATGTTGAAGACTTCTAGACAATCAATCACATTATGACAAATTTAGGATCTGCTACTTATATGACTGATGTTACGTGGAAGGAATAGCCAGTTTTTGGAGTTGAGAGAAACTAGCCCTAATAGCATTGAAGTAGAGTTTAGACTTGAGAGCAAAGTGATTGAGTTTAGTTTTGATCC
>NZ_JACJQA010000009.1 GCF_014696355.1 Pseudanabaena sp. FACHB-1998
GCTTGGTTGAAGCATCGAATTCGCAAACTTTTACGCAATTCTGACAATTTACGTGATGCCATGGAATCTGTTCTGGCCGCTTCTGCGTCCTAATACACTTGGCGACAGCTATACTTGATCGCTTTTTATACATGCTCAACACAGAAAACAGTATTAGCATTGTCCGTGCAGTACGGAAATGGCTCAAGGAAAGTAGTTAAATAATGAACTTATGACAAAAAGGCGCAAAACCTCCTGTCAAAAAGTAAACTTAACTCTCAAGTAACATAGTTTTTTTGTATGAGCCAGCCAACAGCCCCCCAACCTTGGAGTCAGCGTTTCGAGACAGCGCTACATCCTGCGATCGCCCTATTTAACGCCAGCATTAGCTTTGACATTAATCTGATTGAATATGACATTACAGGCTCTCAAGCCCACTCATGGATGCTGGCAAAGGTGGGTATTATTAGTGCCGCAGAAGGGGAAATGCTTGTCAATGGGCTAGAGCAAATTCGCCAAGAATATCGGTCAGGAAATTTTAATCCGGGGGTTGATGCTGAAGATGTGCATTTTGCGGTAGAGCGTCGCCTGACTGAGTTAATTGGTGATGTGGGTAAAAAAGTGCATACAGCGCGATCGCGAAATGATCAAGTGGCTACCGATGTTCGCCTGTATCTACGTGATCAAATTCGCAAAATTCAGAGCGATTTGCGGACTTGGCAAACGGTGTTGGTCGGCAAAGCGGAGCAGTATGTAGAAACCTTCATCCCCGGCTATACCCATCTACAACGCGCCCAGCCCATTAGCCTTGCCCACCATCTCTTAGCTTATTTTGAAATGGCTCAACGGGACTGGACTCGCCTTGATGAAATTTATCAACGAGTGAATGTTTGTCCTCTGGGTTCAGGAGCTTTAGCAGGTACACCCCATCCAATTGATCGCCACTATACTGCCGAGTTATTAGACTTTGGTTCCGTTGGGCGCAATAGCCTTGATGGTGTATCTGATCGCGACTTTGCAGTCGAGTTTCTCTGTGCCGCCAGTTTAATTATGGTGCATCTCAGCCGCCTATCCGAAGAAGTAATTCTCTGGTCATCGCAGGAATTTAGTTTTGTGAAGCTAAGCGATCGCGTTAGCACTGGCTCTAGCATCATGCCCCAAAAGAAGAATCCTGACGTTCCCGAATTAGTACGCGGCAAAACAGGGCGGGTATTTGGTCACTTGCAAGGCTTACTGACCATTATTAAGGGCTTACCCTTGGCTTACAACAAGGATATGCAAGAGGATAAGGAAGGGATTTTTGATGCTGTCGTGACGGTTCGCGCTTGTTTGGAAGCGATGACGATTCTTGTAGATGAAGGAATTGAATTTCAGTCTCAACGTCTTGCGGAGGCAGTTGCTGAGGACTTCTCTAATGCTACGGATGTTGCCGATTATCTAGCCGCTAAGGGAGTTCCTTTCCGTGAAGCTTATCAATTAGTTGGGAAATTGGTAAAAACCTGCACCAGTGAAGGTATTCTCCTCAAGGATTTATCCGTAGAGCGTTGGAAAACCTTCCATCCTCAATTTGAAGCGAATATTGTCGAAGCGATCGCTCCTGCTCAAGTAGTGAAGGTGCGTAATAGTTACGGTGGTACTGGCTTCGAGCAAGTCAAAATCCAAGTAGAAGCTGCCAAAAAACTCCTCGCCTAGAAAAAGAGCTTCCAAGGAAGTCCTTATTCTAGCGATCACCTGCTAAGAGAATGGCGGCGCAAAGCGCCGCCATTCTCTTAGCAATTTGGATCAAACAAAGCTCCGTAGGATTGCTTTATGCTCTAGCAAAGTGTTGTAATGAAATCTAGCTGACTACAGCTACAATTGCAAAAAAATTTATAAGCATTTATGGCAGTAATTATTGACGGCAAAGCACTAGCAAAAAAGATGCAAACAGCGATCGCGGAGGAGGTCGCCAAACTGCAACCTACATATGGTCGTCCTCCGGGGCTAGCGGTGCTGATGGTGGGGGACAATCCTGCTAGTGCCGCCTATGTTAAAAACAAGGAAACTGCTTGCCATAAAGCAGGCCTCGCATCCTTTGGCAAACATTTCCCTGCTAGCACTACCCAAGCAGAACTCGAACAAGTGATTGATGAGCTAAATGCCGATGAGCGTGTAGATGGCATCTTAATTCAATTACCTTTACCCGAAAACTTAGATTCGATCGCCTTGTTAAATCGTCTCGCTCCAGACAAAGATGCCGATGGACTGCATCCAAATAATTTGGGCAAACTGGTAAGGGGCGAAGATGGTTTGCGGAGTTGCACGCCTGCGGGTGTGATGGAGTTATTGGCAGAAGCCAAGATTGAGATTGCTGGAAAAAATGCAGTGGTGATTGGACGCAGTATTTTAGTTGGAAAACCTGTGGCGCTAATGCTACTTGAGCAAAATGCCACCGTGACGATCGCCCATTCTCGTACAAAAAATCTCTCTGAAATTACTCGCAAAGCAGATATTTTGATTGCGGCGATCGGCAAGCCTGAATTTGTAACTGCCGATATGGTCAAGCCTGAAGCCGTAGTGATCGATGTGGGGATTAATCGCGTTACTGACAGTACAGGGAAGTCACGTTTAGTGGGTGATGTAGACTATACCAGCGTCAGCGAAGTTGCCTCTTACATTACCCCTGTCCCCGGCGGCGTTGGACCGATGACCGTAACTATGCTTTTGCATAATACTGTGTGGAGCTATCGCCGTAAGTTTGCCAACCGTTAATGCCAAAGAGGGTATAGGTGCGTTGCACCGCTACTCTTTTGGGCGTTAATGTCCTAATAAACTTGGGGAAATCTCTAAAATCCTACGGTAGCGATCGCAAGTCATTGCATAATATACATTCTGGATACACTCAGAAGTTATGCCTCAATTTCTGAGCAAATTATTGTCTAATTATTAGCGAACCATTGTCGAAACCATCGCATACGCCATGCCCCAAACAATGCCCCAAACAATGCCCCAAACAGTCGCATTCAATTTAGATAAGTATTTACGCGATCTCAAACAAGAGGTTGAAACAGCCCTTGATGCTTCGATCGCCATTATCTATCCCGAAAAAATTTATGAATCCATGCGCTACTCGCTGATGGCTGGTGGCAAACGTTTACGCCCAATCCTCTGCCTTGCCGCTTGTGAACTGCTAGGGGGCGATCGCGCGGCCGCCATGCCCACAGCCTGCGCGATGGAAATGGTACATACCATGTCATTAATCCATGATGATTTACCTGCGATGGATAATGACGATTTTCGGCGTGGCAAACCGACTAATCACAAAGTTTATGGGGATGACATTGCAATTTTGGCAGGAGATGCGTTACTAGCCTACGCCTTTGAATTTATTGCGGCTCAAACTAAAAATGTCCCGCCTGAAAGAATTTTAAAAGCGATCGCCCATCTCGGTCATGCCGTAGCCGCGACAGGTTTGGTGGGAGGACAGGTGGTTGACTTAGAATGTGAAGGCAAGCCCGATGTAACGGCTGAAACCCTCACATTTATTCATATACATAAAACTGCGGCTTTACTAGAATCTTGCGTTATCTGCGGAGCTTTGCTAGCAGGTGCAAATGATACTGACATTGATCGGTTATCAACCTATGCTAATAACATTGGTTTAGCTTTTCAAATCATTGATGACATCCTAGACATCACATCTACATCTGAGCAATTGGGCAAAACCGCAGGCAAAGACCTTACGGCTCAAAAGGTTACCTATCCTAGTCTATGGGGCATAGAAGTCTCACAACAAAAGGCTCAGGATTTAGTAGAACAAGCTAAAGCCCAACTCGTTAGTTATGGTGATGCAGCGCTACCTCTAATGGCTCTCGCTGACTACATCACTGCTCGGAAAAACTAAACCCCTCAGCCCCTTGAACAATTTTTTGTCCATAATTCTTGCAGTTGATATGAACCTCCATCCCGTTGGCGAAATCCTAGATAACCAAGTTCTACTAATCGCTCTATGTTCTAGCCTGACTGCTCAAATACTGAAACTGTTTATTGAGCTAGCTCAGTTCCGCCGAGTTAGATTTAAGGTGCTTTTTGAGACTGGTGGTATGCCTAGCGCGCATTCGGCTCTGGTTTCAGCGCTGGCAGCTGGTATTGGACGCACTCAAGGTTGGGATACGCCTCAATTTGCGATCGCTACGGTTTTCGCTTTTATCGTCATGTATGATGCCGCAGGTATTCGCCGCGCCGCAGGCAAGCAAGCAAAAGTTCTCAATCAAATCATGGTGGAAGTATTTGAAGAAGAACATGATCCCCTCAAAGAACTCTTAGGTCATACCCCCGCCCAAGTCGTAGCAGGTTCCATCTTAGGGATCTTGCTGATGTGGTGGTTCTTATAAAACTGCGATCGCAATTTCCAGTAATAGTAAAGGGAGGCTTTGTGCCTCCCTTTCTTACTTTAGAGCTTAATTCAGATTAATACCAAATGAAGAAATGGCTACGCCATTTCTTCATTTGAAAAACCTTACTGGGTTTGGTTTTTATATCACAAAAGTGTTGGCACACTTTCGTGATATAAAAACCAAAAAGCGAGTTGCGGCGCTTCGCGCCGCAACTCGCTTTTTGGGTTTTATGTCCTAAGCAAACCTTACATTGCTATAGAATGGTCTCCCCCCCAATGACTTTGCCATTTGGGGGTTTGGTATAAGATAATTTTGTGATACGGGAATAGATGGGATAGTTTTGAGGAAGCAGGCAAATTTATAGATCCAAAGACGGATTCTGAGGTCGTTTAAGCAGATCTAAGGCTACTTACGTTAAGATTGATTAATAAAATCATTCGTTCTTGGCAAAATCAACTAAGAACATCTCTATTGATGGAGCAGTAGTAGTGAAAAGCAATAATAAAAACGACAATAATAATAAAAAGTGGAAAAATTTTGGTTTATACGCACTGCTAGGCATTGTCGTTATTACCTTAGGAACAACCTTACTTGATAGTCA
Organism: Pseudanabaena sp. FACHB-1998; assembly: GCF_014696355.1. Taxonomy (GTDB): domain Bacteria; phylum Cyanobacteriota; class Cyanobacteriia; order Pseudanabaenales; family Pseudanabaenaceae; genus Pseudanabaena. The sequence goes on from NZ_JACJQA010000009.1 coordinate 4,957, forward strand.
GCCCGCCGCTCAAGGGGAATGGCGCTATAGCAAGCTGATCGAAGAAGTCCGCAAGAAACCCGCAGGCGTTTCTAGAGTTACCCTCAGCCCCGATCGCACCTTTGCTGAAGCAACTGTCCCCGGAGGACCCGAAGGTAAACGTAAAGTGCGCGTCAACTTGCCTAACGACCCTGAATTCATCAAAACTCTTAGAGAAAACAACGTTGAACTAGATGTTGCCCCCCGCCGCACCGATGGCGCACTAGTTCAAACCTTGAGTAGCTTGATTTTGCCAATTTTGCTTTTAGTTGGTTTATTTTTCCTATTACGTCGCGCCCAGTCAGGTCCAGGCAACCAAGCGATGAATTTTGGTAAATCCCGCGCCCGCGTACAGATGGAGCCTCAAACCCAAGTTACCTTCACCGACGTGGCTGGTATTGAACAAGCTAAATTTGAACTTACCGAAGTTGTAGACTTCCTCAAGAATCCCGATCGCTTCACCGCAGTCGGCGCAAAAATACCCAAAGGCGTACTGCTAGTGGGACCTCCTGGAACAGGTAAAACTCTACTCGCTCGTGCCGTTGCAGGTGAAGCTGGAGTACCTTTCTTCAGCATATCTGGTTCAGAGTTCGTAGAAATGTTCGTCGGTGTCGGCGCATCCCGTGTACGTGACCTGTTCGAGCAAGCTAAAGCTAATGCTCCTTGTATCGTCTTCATTGATGAAATTGATGCCGTCGGTCGTCAACGTGGCGCTGGACTCGGTGGTGGTAATGATGAGCGTGAACAAACCCTGAACCAATTGCTCACCGAAATGGATGGCTTTGAAGGTAACACAGGCATCATCATCGTTGCAGCAACTAACCGTCCTGATGTTCTTGATGCAGCATTACTACGTCCCGGTCGTTTTGATCGCCAAGTGGTGGTTGATCGCCCCGACTTCGCTGGTCGTCTGGAAATCCTCGGAGTCCATGCACGCGGCAAGACCCTCTCCAAGGATGTCGATCTTGAAAAGATTGCCCGTCGTACCCCCGGATTCACAGGTGCTGACCTCTCTAACCTTTTAAACGAAGCTGCAATTCTCGCGGCTCGTCGTAACCTGACCGAAATCTCGATGGATGAAATCAACGATGCTGTTGATCGCGTCTTGGTTGGACCTGAAAAGAAAGATCGTGTCATGAGCGAAAAGCGCAAAGAATTAGTTGCGTACCATGAAGCAGGTCATGCTCTCGTTGGTGCTTTGATGCCTGACTATGATGCAATTCAAAAGGTGACAATTATTCCTCGCGGTCGTGCGGGTGGTTTGACATGGTTCTTACCAACTGAAGAAAGAATGCAAAGCCGCGCCTATTTGCAAAACCAGATGGCAGTTGCCCTCGGTGGTCGTATCGCTGAAGAAATCGTCTTTGGTGAAGAAGAAGTTACTACAGGTGCATCTAGCGATTTACAACAAGTTGCATCGGTTGCTCGTCAAATGGTAATGCGCTTTGGCATGAGTGAAAAGCTAGGGCCCGTTGCCCTCGGTCGTTCTAGTGGCAATATGTTCCTTGGTCGAGATATTGCCGCAGAGCGGGATTTCTCCGAAGAAACTGCTGCAACTATCGATGAAGAAGTTGGCATTTTAGTTGCGGACGCTTACCGTCGGGCAAAGCAACTGCTAGTTGATAACCGTCACGTTCTCGACAAGATTGCCAAAGATCTAGTTGAGCGTGAAACCGTTGATGCTGAAGAGCTTCAACAAATCTTAGAAACTAATGAGTTAAAGTTGGCTGCTGCTCTCTAAGAATAAATCACAACCTCATAAAATAAGGGTGGCGCAGACGCGCCACCCTTATTTTATGAGGCTACCATTCTTGTTAGTGAACAACCCAAGAAACGAGTTGCGGTGCGAAGCGCCGCAACTCGTTTCTTGGGTTTAATGCAAGTGAACACAGCTATATTCACAAACTTTAATTAATCAATTTAATCGGAATGTTGGGATTTGAACCCAAGACCCCCACTACCCCAAAGTGGTGCGCTACCAAGCTGCGCTACATCCCGTCACGCTCTAAAACTACTTGTTTTATAACGCTTTGCTAGCATATCATAACTAATCGCATTAATTAAAGAATTTCTGTCAAAAAGTTAAAAATATAGCAACGTTTATAAAAAGAAGTCGGAGCAGAACTCCGACTTCTTTTTATTTACCTAAATTTCGTTTAAGTCTTTCTAGCTCTTCGTCCATTTCCCAGCGACGGAAAGTTTCTTCTAGCTTGTCATCGGGATCTCGAAAAGGTGGAGTATAGAGATTATCCCAATTCAGGGGGGTGCTAGTGGGAGATTTGGCTTTAGCATTTTTAGCAGCTTCAGCGATTTTAACTTGGACTTCCTTGCGGCGTTCTTGGATTTGCACCTGTAGGGCTTGGCTATCGATCGCTCGTTTTTTTACCAATTCCATCTGTGCCCAGATTTGATTACCTTGCCTTAATAAAGCCGCCTCGCGTTCTTTGGCGAGATTAGCCAAATCAGGACGATCAAAGGATTCTGCTTTAACTGTGCGATCGTGCCACACCCGAATTTCTTCAGCAATCTCCAGAATCCGATCCTGTAGATTTTTTTCTTCTTGCTTAGAGCTAATGATTAACTTAGCGATTTCTTCTTCTTGCTGACGTAACTTGTCCTCGAGGATTTGCAATTCAATTTGGGGATTATTGCGAATAAATTCCTCTAGGCGTGTCTCTAAAAAGCGAGATATGTCCTCCAATAATCCCATATATTTTCCTTAGGTATTTCGATTCAGATCTCTAGAATTTTTGTCCAACAAATACGGTTTTTATCTCTTTACCACGCTTGAGCGTAATTTCCTGTTGACTCACACGGTGCAAAGTCCAGCCAGTGTTACTGATCGCTTTGCCTAGTCCGATGGATTGCACGGAGCCATTCATGTCAAACATCGCGGTCGAGCGATCGCCTAAATCCAGCACACCAATCAATGTATATGATGGCATAGGTGCAGCGACTATGGGTGATGCGGGATTGGGTTTAGAGTTTGACGAATTAGTAGAAACATCAATGGAATTGTTAGCGGTAAGTGGGGGTAAAGCGAGGGGCGAAGGCGCATTACCCGTATTGGTCATCGTGGGTGGCTGATATACAGGCACATACATCGGTTGCTGTAAACCATTGGCAAAAGGATTAGTTCCATTTGGTAAGGGCATATTGCCAATGATAGGCGCAGTCATAATGGGAATGCTATTGCCAATCGACCCTGTATTAGAAGCGATCGCCCGACTTTTGTCGGATATCTCTGATAACATTCGCTTAATTTCATCAGCAAAGGGTTTGTTATTGGTGCTTTTGGGGCTAACTTGAGCAACATTAACGGACTGACGACCTAGCCAGATGCCATGATTAATTGTCCACATGATCGCTGCAAATAAAGCCGAGCTACAGGCAAAAACTAACAAAATCCGATCTAGGAGACTATATTGGGGGGCTACAGACTCAGGAGGCGTGGGTGGAATATTTGACGGTGGCTCTGGATTCCGCATGATGTAGGGTTGAATCCAAAGCACATCTTGTTTTGATATGGGTGGTAGGGCAATATCCGCAAGGTTAAGTTTGGTAATGCTAACCGTATCTTTAGAAGTATTGCTTTCTCTGGAATCTGGCTCAATTTTAGAAATAGCGACCATATCTGAGCTGGAAGATGTAACGGAAGCATAGGGAGCAGATGCTTTAATTTGGGCGGATTGTCCTCTTTTTTGTTTTAGCGATCGCTGCTTGCCATAGTCAACATGTAAGGTGCTTTCGACTTCCCCAAACAGATCGTCCATTAAGTTATCAACATTGTCTGTATAAGCATCAACGTCTTGAGTTACATAAAATTGATTTTTGTTATTCGTATCTTGCATCATAAGCCACCCTATTCACTCCGTTATCCACAGGCTTTTGTTATACCCGAATTAATCTGCTTGCTATCTTAGCCAAATCAAGCTAAATCAGAATACTTGAAGATTGTCTTTATAGAAATAAGAAAAAATAATACTGGTAAGTGATACCACAGATTGACTTTTAATGCCACAACTTTACGTCGTATTTCGCAAATCTTTTTAAACAAAGAGAAAGGCGGCGCGATGCGCCGCCTTTCTCTTTGTTTAGGGAGATGGGGCGCAAAGCGCCCATCTCCCTTTTTTGAGGAACACTAAATTCTGACTAGGTCTGGATATACGGTCAAAATTTCGTCGTTAGTTAAGGTATATTCATCCGACTGTGGCTCCCATAGCACTTCAACTGCTAAGAGGTCATCCGCAGGGATAGATCCGATCGCTGAGAGTGATGCTTGCAAATCTTCGGACGAGCGTAAAACTGGCAACTTACTGAGAGATTCGCCTGCTACTGCTAGCAGGATTGTCACCACAATATATTCGCTAGGATCTTCGAGGCTGAGGCTGCCTTCACTGGGCAAAGAGGCGGCAGTTTTACCTTGCAAGACTCGTCCGCCCACATTGCTTAAAACCTCTGTGCTGAGCTTGCTGCGCTCAGACATAACTAAGCCATTAAATTTCTGCTCAGCAAGGGCAAATTTTGTATTTTCATTGGCACTGCTGACATATACCCAATATTCGGGATGGCGCATCAAGGAAACCGCAGTTTCACGGGTAACTGTGGCTAAACCTTCGACCGATGAAGTGTCAGACTCGAGGGCGAGGCGGGTTAATTCCTGTTGTAGCGATCGCGCTGAGGAAAGTAGCCCTACTTGGATTTTGGCAACTGTGACTTTGCTGCTCATGCCTGTGATGCCTGCGCCGTCACCACGACCGCGAAAGGCTTGCATGATTGCACCAGCCACGATTACTAGCAATAGCAAGGTAAATAAACCGCCGCCAAAACCACCACCAAAGAACATGGGGAAAAAGAAGAATCCACCGCCGCCACCATTGTAATAAGGTGTGCCACTGTTGTAGCTGGGGTTAGATGATGTGGAGCGACTAGGGACTGATGGGGCGGATTTAAAGGAACTACCACCCAATCTACCTCCTGCCCGCTTCGCAAAGGCTTCATGGGCGTTGCCAAATACGGTTATAGCTACTAAAGAAATAGCCACCAGCGATCGCGTCCAGACTTTGACGTTAGCTTTAACTTTTTTCATAAATTCTGGGCTAAAAAATTTCATAGGTACAGAGTAGCGTTACTGAAAACTTGCTATAGATGTTCTATCTCAATTTTAGCTCTAGTCAATAACTAAAAAATATAAGGTGCGGCTTCGCAGCACCTTATATTTTTTAGACGATCGCTAGCCAATCCATAACCCGATCGCCAAGGGATACACCATCAAGGCGATCAATTTCGCGAATACCTGTGGGGCTGGTCACGTTTACTTCGGTTAGATAACCTCCGATTACATCAATACCCACAAACATTAAGCCATCACGTTTGAGGGTGGGTGCAAGTTGGGCGCATATTTCCCTTTCGCGATCGGTGATATCTACTTGAACAGCACTGCCACCAACTGCCATATTGCCACGAAATTCTCCTGATTTGGGGACACGGTTAACCGCCCCGATGGGTTCACCATCTAGCAAAATAATCCGCTTATCCCCTTTTTGAGCATCGGGTAAATATTCCTGCACCATCACGGGAGTTTTGCCGATATTGGTACTAATTTCGATTAAGGAGTTGATATTGCGATCGCCTACTTCTAAAAACAAAATGCCCTCGCCACCCTTGCCGCCTAAGGGCTTCATCACGGCTTTGCCTTCAGTCTCTACGAAGTCAATAATCAGCCCCTTATCGGCAGTCACAATTGTTTTAGGAATTGCGCCTGTAAACTGGAGGGCATACATTTTCTCGTTAGCGGCGCGAATCCCCTTTGGTGAGTTAAGAACTCGCGTTTTTGAGGCATCTACATAATCGAGAATATAAGTTGCATAAAGATACTCAGTAGTAACGGGCGGATCGGGGCGCATCCAGACAAATTGCATATTTTCTAGGGGTTGAAATTCACCTTGAGCTACCTCATACCAAGGTTGTGGAACTTGCCATTTCCCATCCACTAAAGGAATTGCCTTAATTTTTGTAGCCTGCAAAAGCGCCCACGCTTTGCCATCCTTGACACTGAGGCTATTCATATCAGCGATAAATACTTCATAGCCTTTGCGACAAGCGGCTTCCATCAGGGCTACGCTAGTGTCATGGGCTGGATCGAGCTTAGCGATCAGATCAATAATAAAAGCAAGTTTCATTGTTCACTGCAATTTCATGTCTGATTATTTTAGCGATAATAATCCTCAGCGTCAGTATCACCCCTTATGTCCAAACCAAGAAATATTTAAAAAGTATTGCTTCGCAACACTTTTTAAATATTTCTTGGAGTGAGCGTTACTCGACCAAAATAGAAAGGCATCGCTTTGTGATGTCTTTCTATTCTGGTCTTGGATTTGCTTGAAACAAAGCTGATATTATTAGAAGAATTGTAAATTTAGGAGCAGAAAATATGGGCGAGTCAAAGCGCCGCAAACAGGTAATGGGTGAAGAGTATGGTAAATCTGAGCCGATCGCATCTTGGATTCCCTTTTTGACCAAAGATAAAGCCGATGCCTTTGTGAAAATTTCAACACAAGCGGCTTGGTATGGCATTGGGGCGATGGTCGTTATTTGGATAACAATACGCTTTATTGGCCCCGCTTTTGGCTGGTGGCAGTTGGCTGACTAACCCTATGACCTGTCATTTATTAATTCCTGCGGCGGGTAGTGGCAAACGCATGGGAGCCGATCGCAATAAGTTGCTGCTGCCCTTACTCGACAAACCAATTTTGCAATGGACTCTAGAAGCGGCGATCGCCTCGAAAGCGATCGCTTGGATCGGGGTGATGGGTCAGCCCCATGACTATCCTGAATTTCAAAAAATCTTTAACTGCTTAAATACCCGCAAACCGATCCGTCTGATTCAAGGGGGGGCAACTCGCCAAGCTTCTGTTTTTAATGGATTAAAAGCTTTACCTGCCGACAGCGATCGCGTTCTCATTCACGACGGGGCAAGATGTCTGGCGACCTCGGAACTATTTGACCGTTGTGATCTATCTCTGCAAACAATTCAAGGCTTTATTGCTGCCATCCCAGTTAAGGACACGATTAAAGTTGTCGATGGCGATCAGATTGTGGATACTCCCAATCGCGATCATCTTTGGGCTGCCCAAACGCCTCAAGGCTTTCATGTAGATCTCTTGAAAAATGCCCATCTGACAGCCGTTGAGCTAGGCTGGGAAGTTACCGATGATGCGGCGCTATTGGAGAAAGTAGGTTTAGCAGTACAAATTGTGATGGGTGAAGAAACGAATCTCAAGGTCACTACGCCACAGGATTTGGCGATCGCTGAGTTCATCTTGAAACAAAGGAAATTTTAAAGAAAAAGAGAGCATTATATGCTCTCTTTTTCTTTAAAATTTTAGGGATAAGGACATCGCAATTTTAAGAAATCTTCTCTAATCCAACCCTTATAGGGACTAGCTCTAAATCTTGTCGTTAAATACCAAACTTTGCCTTCGCTATCTTTACGACTAAGTGGCGCAACCACACCACTTTTTTCTTGGTCATCATTAGCTACAATTACCAAATTTCCCACTGATACAGTCCCAATGACATCAAAGATTGTGCCTGCTCCTGATCTGATATTCACTTGAGAACCCATATCTTCACCGATAATATCGGCAATACAGCTTTTATCGGTAATGGACTGAGCGTTGGCGGGGGGTATTTGGGTGGCAAATGTAGTAAGGACAGCAATCTCCGTAAAGAGGAGCGAGCAAATTTTTTGCGATTTCATAGGTAAACACATCCCAAACTAATCGTTGAGATTAAGACGAGTGATGCCTTGCCTCCCCATCCTAATTCTAGGATTTGAGACTCCGCAATACCACTAAGAGTTCCGAATCTTCGCGCTTAAACACAGGCAGAAATTCAATGTGTTTGTAGCGCACCATGCCATGAATATCGATGATGCAGTAAGCGCGTTTACTACCAAATAAGCCCGCAACTCCATACTTTTTACATACTTCCTGATTGCGATCGCTTAGCAAAGGAAACTGTAATCCCAATTTCTTAGAAAACTCAATATGCTTTTCAATCGGATCAGTACTAATTCCTAAAATTTCTGCCCCAGCTTCCCGAAACTTAGTCCAATCATCGGCAAAGCACTGCATTTCGCTAGTGCAAAGCGGAGAAAAGTCTCCAGGATAAAAGGCTAGGACGACATTGGTTTTACCTTCGTAGCGGCTGAGGGTGATATCGCCGCGATCGCTGGGCAAAGTAAAATCTGGAGCTTTTTGACCGACTTCAACAGACATAGAAGTTTCCTGCGTTACCTTTTGATTTGGGATTTAGACTGGAAAGTATTATTTGATTCGCAGCCACTCATCATCTTATCAACAATCCCTACGGTGAAACATTTTGTCTATGCAACCTGCTAACTACTTATTAACCGTGGAACTATCGAGTGAACTCTATGCTGATCTAAGAGAAAAAGCCCAAACCACAGGTCAAACGGAATCGGAGCTAGTAATTCAATGTTTGCGGCAGGTTTTAGGTTTGCCAGAGTCTGCGCCCACTGCTCAACAAAATTCTCAATCTTCAGAACAAGAAAGATTTTCGGCTCTAGAAGTTAAGCTAGAGCAAAGGCTTAAGGAATATGTGGAAAAGCTGGTTAACGATCGCGTATCACTTTCATCATTGGAATATCCCTCGAAGCAGCAAGTAGCTTTTGAAGATAATCCCCCTAATTTTGAACAAAAGTTAAATGTAAATTTAGATGTAAAGCCATCAATGCCTATGCCCACAATTCGCCCCTTACAAGTAGGCGATCGGGTGTTGGTGCTAGAGTCCGATAGTCCTTACTACATGGCAAAGTTATTAGTAATTAAAACTAGCTTAATTCGGGCAACGGTAGAGACAGAGACAGGTGAGAAAACTTTTTTAAAAAGGGATTTGCGATTTGTTGAAGCTACGCAAGAGCCAAATAATTGCTAATCCAAGCAAAGCTTCGATTACTCCAATAAACTTAGATGTGTGTGGCTTCGCCACACACATCTAAGTTTATTGGATGGGAATAGAGTAGCGATTATTTTTGAGATTTCTTGGGGAATATTTTTGGCGATCGCAAGATCTTAATAACCGCTAAGCCTGTAACTGACCCATAAATGGCTCCTTGCAGCACACTCGCCAAAGCTACGGATTTCACCATATAGCCTAGGTATAGCCCAAGCCCACTCATCGAGAGAGCAAACACACTCGCAAAGAGCCACAAACCTGCGGCTCGAAAACATTTGAGGAGTTGCCATTGACAGATACTAACAACTGTCCCCACGATCGCTAAATTCATTAGCAAAATTGGAATGATTGGCTGGGTAGGCGAGGATGAATTAATCGCTAAGGATGGCATAAAAAAGACAATTGTTAATCCTGTAAGCCAACCAAACAGGGTTAAAGGTAGCCACCATCCCTCTTTGGCAAAGCGATCGCGCAAAACTAACGATTGAGCTACAGAAATTCCAATGCTCTGTAAAATTTCATTTAAAAATATTCGAGCCTTTAAATCATAGGGTTCTTGCCAAACGAGAACTGGCAAAATCGCACTGCCGATTATATTGGCGATTAGCCATAGCCACCAAAAGCCCCAGCCCACTTTTTTTGACATATACAATTAGCAGCAGCTTTCTGATATTTTCGCCATTACATTATGCCTCTGCACACTATATATTTGCACTTACTATAGCTATTTATAAAGAGCTATGCATCCTCATGATTAGTGAAGCATAGCAATCCTAAATGATTTGAGAGAAGTCCCTCTCTCAAATCATTTAGGATTGCTATATGCTCATAGATGGTGGTGAGAACGATTTCGTATTTCACTGGGTTAGAAACACCTCTAAGTAATTAAAAAAAGGTTGAAAATGTCAGATCCATTGTCTGGGAAAAAAGCGATCGTCACAGGGGCAAGTAGTGGCATAGGTAAGGAGGTCGCATTGCGCTTATTACAAGCAGGCGCACAGGTGAGCCTAGTCAGCCGTAATCCCGATCGCATCCTCCAAGAATTACCCGCAGGCAGCAATGCGAAAGGCTATGCGATTGATCTGGGAGAAATTGCCCAAGTTGCCACCAAAATGAAAGCGATCGCCGCCGAGATGGGAGGTGTGGATATTCTCATTAACAATGCTGGCATGGCATATATTGGCGAACTAATTGATATGCCTCTAGATGAATGGCAAAAATTATTTGACCTTAATCTCACAAGTGTTTTCCAATGTTTACAAGCGGTCTTGCCATCCATGCGATCGCAAAAAAGCGGCACAATTATCAATGTTGCCTCGATCGCCGCAAAACAGGGATTTCCCAATTGGGGCGCATATTGTGCCAGTAAATTTGCCTTATTGGGACTAACTCAAGCGATCGCTGCCGAAGAACAGCCTCATGGCATCAAAGTCATGTCCATTTGTCCGGGTTCAGTAGATACCGCCCTATGGGACACTCTGGGAGATAAAGTACCACCTAGCTTTAATCGAGCCGCCATGCTCCGCCCCGCAACCGTCGCCGAGTCAATTATGACTTTAGTTAATCTTCCTAAAGATGCAGTGATTAGTGATTTAGTGTTAATGCCCAATGCAGGAACATTTTAAGAAAGTAATAGAAGAAGTATGGCAATTCTATTCGTTTTTCTGAATTTATAGCAAAGCAAGAGTTAGCCAGTACAAACCAAAACCCAAAAAGCGAGTTGCGGCGCTTCGCGCCGCAACTCGCTTTTTGGGTTTTATGTCCTAAGCAAAACTTACATTGCTATATTTTAAAAACAAATTTTTGGGACAAAACACAATTTAAAGAGAGCCGTGATACTAAGCTTTACGGCTCTCTTTAAATTGTTGGGAACCATATAAAAATAAACACTAATTCTTGGGTGGGAAGGAAGTAGCCTCATTAAATCCTTAGACAATCAATAAGCTTTTATCTATGTATCTGTCGCCAAGTGGATTAGCGCATAGACCCCAAGAAGAGAATAGCGACGCTTTGCGTCGCCATTCTCTTCTTGGGGTAATACAAGGGACGATAGTTAGATATTCCGTTTTAAAATTGTCTGATGGAAAGCTATAGCAATAAAAAAGCATCAAAACACCCCAGTTAAGTCGTGCCGCAAAGTACCGTCACTTACCCTAGAGTAAGCAACTCTTATTACTGCTATACAAAAAATCGCCTTGGTAATGGGGAATACATTGACATTCTGAAAACATTCAAAGCTAACGAAGCTTGGAGCTAATAGACTAGAATTATGTAGGAATGTTAAATCAAGATTGTAAAAGTTCAATCGATTGAGAGAAGCGCTAACTTCCACCAATCTGCGAATATGAGAGAATATATTAAATTTTATAGTTTGAATTAACAGTCGAACGCCTTTTTATGCAGGTAGCTTTGACATAATCAAACCGAAAATTTTGATGTTTAGCTACTGTTTTCTCAGTATTTTTTTGGCTTCCTCGTTTTTAAGTTAATTCACTGGATATCTAGTTAAGTATCACGCCATGACGATCAGCATCTCTCGCCCCATCACCAATACGTCTGAGAACGATTCTAAATCCCCAAAAGTCCTCGAAACTTTACCCACCAGAAAAGCAATTTCGCAAATCATTCGCGATCGCGTCATAGCCGCTGGCGAACCTTACTTTGCTAATGACTCGATCGCCGATCACATCAGCGATAGCGAGCGAGAAGAGCTAAAGAAGGAAATTGAAGTTAAATTACAAAGCGTCTTTGATTCTCTGATTATTGACACGGCTAACGATCACAACACCCAAGAGACTGCAAAACGGGTGGCAAAAATGTATGTGGATGAAGTCTTTAAGGGACGCTATCACCCCATGCCCAAGGTTACCGATTTCCCCAACGCTAAGGAACTAGACGAAATTTATACCCTTGGTCCCATTACCGTGCGTTCTGCTTGCTCTCACCACTTTGTACCGATTGTGGGTCAAGCTTGGATTGGGATTGTTCCTAGCGATCGCGTAATTGGCATCTCCAAATTTAATCGAATTGTGGACTGGGTCATGAGCCGTCCCCACATTCAAGAAGAAGCCGCAATCATGGTTGCTGACACCATCGAAAACTTGATCAAGCCCAAGGGTTTAGCTTTTGTAATTAAGGCTCAACATATGTGCATGACTTGGCGTGGAGTCAAAGAGACTGATACCAAAATGGTGAATTCAATTGTGCGTGGTTCCTTTAGAAATGACCCTTACATGAAAAAAGAATTCTTCGATCTCATTCGCGCTCACGGCTTTGGCGATTAATTTAAAAATAGAGTTGAGGCGCAAAGTACCTCAACTCTATTTTTAAATTCTATGGCGGGCTACAAGCCTCTATAGTGTTTGATGGAAGAATTTATATTTAAGATGATGAAAAATTGGCTAAAAAAATCTTTTGGCTTAGGTATTCGACTAGCGATCGCTTGTATAACCTTAGGCATATTGTTGGGAACGTTATGGGCAAATCCAGTTCAAGCCAAACTAACCGATGATACCTACGATGGAAATATATTTGCGCTCTATGGCGGTAATGGGTCAATAGTTCCTCCTCGGATTAGCCTCGCCCAATCTCTCCAGCTTGGTCGCCCCGCGATGGTTGTTTTTTATGTCGATGATAGTGCCGACTGTAAGCGATTTTCTCCCATCCTCAACCTTGCCCAAGGCTTTTATAGTAAATCTCTTAGTTTGATTGCGATACCTGTAGATAGCCTAGATTTACAAAAAGGTAGCTACGCACCCACCGAAGAAGCCTACTACTACAAAGGTACTGTGCCTCAAACGGTTCTGATTTCTGGCGAAGGTAAGGTTAGTTACGATCGCGAAGGTTTATTTGGCTTTGAAGAGTTAGACTCGGCTATTCGTGGCTTATTAGGGCTACCCGATGCTCCTCCAGAATTAAAATTTCGTAAAACCGATAAAGCAATTAACGAAGTTAATCCTTAATTTAGCTAACCCAGAGCCATGCCTCCCATGGTTCTGGATGTTCTACCAAAAATCAACTTCATGGAAGACATTTCAGAAATCACCCATACTGAGCCAGAACGAGCCATAGATTTAGACCTAATTCGCCAGCAACTTGCTACTCGCGCCCATCAGCTCTCTATTCCCCAAATAGAAAAACATTTATTTCTATGCGCCGATCAGACAAAGCCACTCTGTTGTCAAAAAGAAGTTGGCTTACAAGCTTGGGACTACCTCAAGCGCCGCATCAAAGAGCTAGACCTTGAAATCAAAATCTTTCGTACTAAAACTAATTGTTTACGGGTATGCGATCGCGGGCCCATTCTTTTAGTCTATCCAGATGGGATTTGGTATCATTCTGCCACTACAGAAGTATTAGAAAGGATTTTGCAAGAACATATTATTGGCGGTAAAGTCGTTGACGACTATGCCTTTGTGGTTCCTAATCCGTCCTCCAGCAATGAAATAAATCTAAAGAATTAGTGACGACGCGAAGCATCGCCACTAATTCTTTAGATTTCAAATCAAAAAAGCAATACTGAACATCGCTTTTTTGCTATTGCGAAAGAGCCTCTTTGCGAGAATCAAAAAGCTGCAATACTGCACTCTTAATATTGTCGATGACATAAGGATCGCAGCTTTTGATTAATTCTTCCGCAGTCAGATTCCCCTTAAAAAATTCCTTAGAAAGGAATAACATCCGACTCATTTCCAGAAAACCAAGGGACTTCACCATAAAAGTTGCCACAGGTGAATTTTTGACATCATAACTAGAGTCTACAGTGCGTCCTTTGTCTAAAAGTTCTAAAACTTCAGCTTCTATAGGAGTTGTCGGTTGATACGGCTCAGTAATTTCTGGCAAAAATTGTTCTAAACCAACTACAGGCATATCTTCTAAAGGTAATTCTCCCATCATTGTTGATAGCGGAATGTCGCGCCCGATCCGAAATGATAGAGCTTCTAAAATGGCGATCGAAGTTAATTTTGTCCCTAAATATAATCGAGATACTTCTAAATTTTGCTTAGTTTGAGCTAATAACTTGTAATAGGATTTTTCATCAGGCTCATTGCGATAGCGTCTAAATACGATTTCAGGAGATAAAAAGTTCATAAATCCTTCCATCTTTTGCATAGAAACTCTGTAACCATGCACAGTATAGGAATTTACATTCTTTAAATCATGATTTGTTTCGGGAATTAAGTTCCAAGTATTGTTGAGAAAGTGAGAAGAATTAGTACTTGCAAAATTTTCGACATCTCTATTAGAAAGCCGCACCGCCCTTTTTACAAATCCCCCTATTTCCTCATCATTCCACCCCAAATTAAATACTTCATTAGCATTAACTAACCGCCCAAACAGTAGATCTGATGATGTTAATCCCGAAGAAGATTGAGGACGAAAAGGAATAGTTGCTTCGATACAAGCGGCTATTTCCGTAAGTTTGCTTAGTGGCAGCATTTTTTCTAAAGCTTTACCCGCAATTAAGGCGCTTAGAAATTCATTTTGCCCAGACATCGGTAACAGAGGCTGTCCATGATTAAAGCCAAACAGCATCAGTACCATATTAAAAATGACATCCTCTTGTAGTTCGGGTGGTTCGAGAATGACGAGTTGTTCACGGTCTTCTTTGATATAGGGAGAAATGTAGCGACTAATATTGACACTAATGCCTTGATCGACCTGCACATAGACCAAATCATGAAATAACGCCGATATGACTTCGATCGCATCTCCACCTGCGCCCACCTCAAAAATGTGGTTTGGGGTATGAAATGATCGCCAAGGACCTGTCATGGTCTGAATGATCAAATTGGAGATTTTAGTCAATTGTTCTGTGTCAACTTGACCTTGCAAGTCAGCGATCGCCCATGTGAGACAATCTAGACATTTTTGTTTATCTGTTGCCGTACTCATCCAACCTTCTCCGCATTTAACGTCTTCGTATTTACAGCGTTTTTTCGATCACCTCAACCACAAAATGTTGGTTATACAATAGGCAAAGCTTGTAACCTAAATAATTTGCTAAATGCTTTGACATGAGTATAGGTATGTTTATGGAGTTTGTCTGAGCGCAGAGCGCTGTAGGCTGTGTATTGCATGAAACTTAGACTGACCTGTATGTATAAGGGATTGGATTTATTGGATTTTGCTTTTTTTAATATTACTAATACTGTCAAAAAGATATGGCAGCCCTAAATCATTTGTAGATTTTTGTTGATTGGAAGCGCATCCCGTCGGGGGGTGTTTTCAATAACTATTTAGGATTGCTCTGGGCGACACAAAGCGCCTTATATCTTTACATATTAATACGCCTCTCCAAAGATGACAGAAAATCTAACATGATCTGCTTATGACTGAACGCAATTGGACGATTTTGTAATGCACGGCTGGAATAATGTGTACCTTTAATGATTTCTTCCTCGGAGAGAAAGTCCATGTCCCAGCCTTCACAAAGTTCGAGCATATCTATACCTACATCTAAACGACCATAAAATACATGACGAATTACTTGATCTCCTGAATAGCTGCGGAAGAGACTGATCGGTTCGGGAACATAGTTAATTTCTTCCTTTAATTCTCGTTGGATGCATATTTCAGGATTTTCGCCTAGCTCTAGGTGTCCGCCAAACATTGTCCACACCCCCGGATGCACGATAGTGGGAATATCGTCGCGTAATTGCATTAAGAATTTATCTTGATGCTGAAGTATCGCGATCGCTACTGAACGAATTGTGCTGTCGGAGGTGTTTGAACCTATAGCATTACTCATAATTAATACTCATAATTAATTAAGTTTGAGATTCTGTATATCGTTAGTTTGGCTTGAAATTGACTTTGACTAAATCTAAGTTTATTAAGAATAGAGTGTGGGCGCTAAGCACCGCCACTCTATTGTGGGGGTTAATACCAGCGCCGACCGCTGCACAAAGTATTTTGCTGATATTTTTACTCAACTCGGAAATACAGGAAAATACTTTGTGTAGCTTTAGATACCATGTATTTATAAATACATAGGATAATAAAATAATTATAAAGATTTAAACAGTAATTATTGTGCCAATTACCTGCGATCGCGTAGCTGCAAAAGTTTCTCCAAAAGCGACTTTTCTGAAGTTGGGAAACGGAATAACTCTGGTTCATCAAGAGGTTCCCACCGCAGCAGTCGCGAGCGTAGATGTCTGGGTAAAAGCGGGGACAACAAGTGACCCAGAAAAGGCGATCGGGATGGCACATTTTCTCGAACACATGATTTTTAAGGGAACTGAGTTTATCGCCCCTAGCGAATTTGATCGAGTAATAGAGTCTGAGGGTGGGGTTTCTAATGCGGCAACGAGTTTGGACTATGTCCACTATAGCTTTACGGTGGATGCGAACCGATTTGCGATAACTCTGCCTTATTTAGCGCAAATGCTGCTTCAGGCAAAGATTGATGAATATGAGTTAGAGCAGGAGCGATTAGTCGTCCTTGAGGAATTGCGTCAAAGCTTAGATGATCCCGACTGTTTTGCCTATCAACATTTGATGCAAACTGCCTATGGCGATCATCCCTATAGCCGAACAGTTTTAGGTAATGAAGAAGTAATTTCGCAAATTACCGCCGACCAAATGCGTGCTTACCATCGCACTTATTATCGTCCTGAAAATATGACTGTGGCGATCGCGGGAGCTGTAACTCGTGAAGAAGCGATCAGAATTGTAGATACTGCTTTTACTAGTGACACTTTTTCGAGAAATTTTTTAGACGATCGCTCTAGTCATGTTAATCAGCCTATCGCTATCAAACCAGCGATGAAACGGGATCAGGTCAAGTTACCAAGAGTGCAACAGAGTCGCTTGACGGTGGCATGGTTGGGGGCAAGTGTCGCGGATTTAGAAGATGCCATTCAGCTTGAGTTGGTATCAACTATTTTGACGGAGGGGCGATCGGCTCGGTTAGTGCGCGACTTACTTGAGGAATCTGATTTAGTACAGGATCTTGCGGGTAGTTTCTCCATGCAGCAAGAATCGGCGTTATTTTCAATTTCTACTTACTTAGATGCCGAGAATCTGGAAATAGTTGAGCAAAGGATTATGCAACAGGTGCAGGATTTGCATTTACATCCTATTTCGGAGGCGGAACTCAATAAGGCTAAGCGATCGCTTTGCAATCATTTCACTTTTGCCCTAGAGTCACCTAGCCAACTAGCTAGCTTTTTGGGATATCACAGTCTGTTAGGTTGTGAGGAACTTTGTACGGATTGGACAAATGCTTACTGCGATATCATTCGCAAAGTCCAGCCCTTAGATTTACAGAAACTAGTTCAAAAATATCTCTCTTTAGAAAGCTATATCGTCACCAGTGTAATTCCCGAATAATGTTTTTCAAAACTAAGAATGGCACAGCAATTTTTAGTTTTGAAAAACATTGTTGAGTTTGTTTTTTAATTCACAAAAACGTTGTCCCACTTTCGTAAATTGGTATTACGGCGCTTTTCGGGTAAGATTTTTAGGTAAAATGCATTTGTCACTAAACAATGTCAAAACGAGCAAGCGATCGCCTAGTGCTATCTAATGGCATTGTGGTCTTGGTAACTGAAAATCCTACGGCTGATATTATTGCGGCCCGTTGTTTTTTTGCGGGTGGTGAGCGACTGGAAACTCCTGCAAAATCAGGACTAAGTCATCTAGCAGCATCATTGATGACGCGAGGCACTAAGCAATATTCCTCCTTGGAAATTGCCGAGCAAGTCGAATCCATTGGAGCATCTTTGGGGACAGAATGCTCTAGCGATTATTTTTTACTTTCTTTAAAAACAATCACCGCCGATTTCCATGATGTATTGGTGCTGGGTTCGGAAATTTTGCGATCGCCTAGTTTCCCTGATAGTGAACTCGATTTAGAGCGTCGTTTAACGATGCAATCGATCCGATCGCAACAGGAGCGACCTTTTACAATCGCCTATGACCGCTTGCAAAAACTGATGTATGGCGATCATCCCTACGGACTCTCGAGCTTAGGGACTGAAGAAACCGTTAAGGGAATTACTAGAGACGATTTAGTCGCTTTTCATCAACAACAACTCCGTCCTGAGCAAATGGTCGTGAGCATTGCAGGTAAAATTTCCCCAGAAAAAGCGATCTCCTTGGTCGAAGAATCCTTTGGTGATTGGCAGTCTTCTGTACCCTTAAGCACTCAGCCTACCCCAACCCCAATATTTCAGCCCCAATTAGTCACCCATGAGCAGGACACCCAACAGGCGATCGTGATCATCGGCTACCCTGCGCCATCGGTGAGTTCCCCAGACTATGCTGCCCTGAAGATCATTTCTACTTACTTAGGTAATGGGTTATCCAGCCGCCTTTTTGTGGAATTGCGAGAAAAGCGGGGACTTGCCTACGAAGTTTCGGCTTTTTATCCCACTAGACTAGAGACTTCCCAATTTGTTGCCTACATGGGAACTGCCTCCCAAAATACGGGAACAGCTTTAGAAGGTTTGCGCCATGAGTGCGAAAGATTAGCTAATGTCACCCTCTCAGAAGAAGAACTCAGCGTTTGTAAAAGTAAGCTCTTAGGGCAGTACGCTCTCGGTAAACAGACCAATAGCCAAATTGCTCAGGTGTATGGCTGGTATGAAGTGATGGGGCTAGGATTAGAATTTGATCGCTCTTTCGTCGAATCTATCGAAGCCGTTACCCAAGCGGATGTCCAAAATGTTGCTAAAAAGTATTTTGCTACGCCCGCAATTTCTGTAGTTGGCTCAGCCGAAGCCTTAAAGCAATTAAAGTTTTAGCCTTTTGGATGGCGCGGCGAAGCCGCGTCATCCAAAAGCTGGTTCCTTATTAAATTGCCGCACCCTAAGTAGCTAATTGAAAACAGAAAATGGCTCCGCCATTTTCTGTTTTGGTATCACCTATGCAAAGACCAATTTATCTTGATTGTCATGCAACTACGCCCGTAGATGAACGAGTCTTAGCAGCTATGCTGCCCTATTTTCGAGAATCCTTTGGTAATCCCGCGAGTGTGGGGCATCTATACGGGTGGGAAGCAGAATCAGCAGTTAAATTAGCGCGTGAAGCGATCGCTAATTCCATCAATGCGACACCTGAAGAAATCATCTTTACTAGTGGCGCAACCGAAGCGAATAATCTTGCCATTAAAGGCGTTGCGGAGGCATACCATCGAAAGGGAAGACATATTATTACCCTCCAGACGGAACATAGCGCTGTTCTTGATCCCTGCGGTTATCTAGAATCCCTTGGCTTTGAGATTACTTATTTACCCGTAAAGTCTGATGGTTTAATTGATTTACAAGAATTAGAGATGGCGATCCGTCCCGATACGATTTTAGTGTCAGTAATGGCGGCAAATAATGAAATTGGCGTGCTACAACCGATCGCTACTATTGGGCAGCTATGCCATGAGCGTCAAATTCTCTTTCATACCGATGCCGCACAGGCGATCGGCAAAATCCCTCTTGATGTGCAAGCTATGCAGATTGATTTGATGTCTCTCACGGCGCATAAAATCTATGGCGCGAAAGGTATTGGCGCTTTGTATGTGCGTCGTCGCCATCCTAGAGTCACTCTTGCCCCTCAATTACATGGTGGTGGGCATGAACGAGGAATGCGCTCTGGCACTCTTTACACCCCGCAAATTGTCGGCTTTGCCAAGGCTCTAGAAATAGCGATCGCCTCACAAGCGGAGGAAGAGCAAAAAGCTTTAACCTTACGACAACATCTTTGGCAAAAACTAAGCGAACTTGAGTCCATTCGGCTCAACGGTCATCCAAAGCTACGCCTTGCGGGAAATCTCAATGTTAGTTTTAGGGGAATTAATGGACAAGCCTTAATGCTTGCCCTACAAACGATAGTCGCGATCTCTTCAGGCTCCGCCTGTTCCTCCGCAAAATCTGCTCCCTCCCATGTGCTGAAGGCTCTAGGTCATACCGATGAGCTAGCTTATGCTTCCATCCGTTTTGGCATTGGTAGATTTAACACCCTAGAAGAAATAGAAATTGTTGCTAATCATGTGGTGGAGTCAGTGCGATCGCTAAGAAATTCATAACTTCAAAACTAAAAATGGCATAGCCATTTTTAGTTTTGGTACAACATGACGAACGCCAGATATAATTTAGAGAAATTTTTGAAAGCGCTGCTTTGCCGTGCTTTCAAAAATTTTTTTAAGTTTTAATGCAGCGCAAAGCGCTGTAATCTAGCAATAGTCAACAAGTTCGAGATATGTCATGCTCTGCCCGTTTTGCCAACATACCGATAGCCGTGTATTAGAATCTCGTTCGGCAGAAGCAGGCTCTAGTATTAGACGCAGGCGTGAATGTCTTAACTGTCAGCGTCGTTTTACCACTTACGAACGCATTGAATTTGTCCCCATTACGGTTTTAAAGCGAGATGGCGCGATCGAATCCTTTGATCGCTCTAAGCTACTACGGGGCATGATTCGTGCTTGCGAAAAAACGGGCGTACCTCAAACTACCCTAGAATCAATTATTGACGAAATAGAAGCGCAACTACAAGTACGCGAGCGCCATCAAGTTTCTAGTGTGGAGATTGGTGAAATGGTCTTGCAATATTTACAGGAAGTAAGTGAAGTTGCTTACGTGCGTTTTGCCTCAGTCTATCGGCAATTTCGGGGAGTCAGAGACTTCGCTGAGGCCCTAAATCACTTTACAGCTAATTAATGTTAAGTTTGCTACGGTGATCTGCCGCAAAAATCTCAAGTGCTGTCAAAATTTCCCCATTTAATTAATTTTATTACCTAACTTTAGACTGAAATTAATCTGTATTCCATAACTAGAGTTAGAAAGAAATAAGTTTAAAAAAACTCAAAAGCTTTGCTAGTAGCCAATATTTATATTAATAGTTATTTGTTTGTCTACATTTTTACCTTAACTAAGCGATCGCGGCAAAAGATATAGAAACAGAAGCTAACAAAAATTTGTAAAGAAAAGTTGAAATTTTTTATTGACCCTAGCTATAATAACTATGTTTTGTAATCCCGATCGCATTTCAGGGTCTAAATTAGGAGGTATTGATTTGGCAAGGAGACGTAAGCGGAAGAGTAGACGTCGCCAAGAAGGGCGCAAAATCCTAGAACATATTCCTCAATTTAGTATCGATAGCGGTGAAGATAAGCCAGTGACGGCTGCACGTAAGTACATTCATACACATGGCATTCTTCCTCCAGCACTGTTGCTCGTAAGACGTAACGAGCATACAACAGATCGATACTTCTGGGCAGAGAAAGGACTATTTGGAGCACAGTATGTTGAAGAAAATCACTTCTTATTTCCCAGTCTGAAACCGCCTGAAGAAAGAGAAGTAGCACTTGCTGTATCCAGATAAGCCTTGATCAACTTACTAAAGCAATAAAACCTCAACCTATTGTGTTGTGTGATATTTCTTTAATTTACATACTGTTCATAAATATTAATTTCTATAAAAGCTGTGTTTATCCTACAGTTAATAGAGATTAAAAAATCTTGGTTGTAAATTATTAGAAAAAATATTCGGCTGGATTTGTTGAATTTTTCGGTCAGAAATATTTAAAATTTTGCGGTTATTTGATTAGCCGTTTAATGGGGGTTTTATTGATTAATGAATATATTAACTGTTGAAATTATTTAACACATCTTCCAGAAGTGACATCTCACTTCTGGATTTTTTATGTTTAGCGGTTGGCATTCTTGTGAGGAGATAAAACCAGAATCGAGTTGCGGCGCTTCGCGCCGCAACTCGATTCTGGTTTTGATTTGTCCTAATGCAGGTGACTTTAGCTATATAGCGATCTCTAAGTGGATTAGGATACAAAACCATAGGGCAGCACAAATTACTGCCCTATTGGATTAATTTAATAATTAAAAAGTAAAAAGCCTCGCTGTGCGAGGCTTTTTACTTTTGATTATATAATTTGTAGAAGTAAATCATAAAAAGCAAAAAGTAATTACTAAGCGTTGATAGCTTCAGTACTAACTGAGTTTTTCCAGCCTCTAGGCATTTTTAAATCATCGGGATCAACATAGTGACAAGCATAGTCATCTAAGCAAATTAATGCCCAACCATTGCCATCAATATTGACCAATTTATAAGAAGCTTCCAAAACAAAAAAGCCTTTGTGGTTGCGGGTATCGGGCTTGACTCTGACGTTATCTAAAATCATTGTTTTAACTTCCTTTAAAAAAATTGGCTGCTTGAAATAAAAAAATTAGTAACTTTAGTCACTTTAGTTACTTATATTTAGGTAGCCTAACACCCTTGACAAAAAACCTGCGTTAAGTTTTGCTGACAAACATGGAAAAAATGTAAAGTTGCACAAACTTATATAAAGTTATGATGCAGGCTTGACGTTTTTATCTTAATTAAAGTTGACAATAATTTTAAAATATCGCTTAAGTTTTAGCTTACCACCCAATCTCTGACCTTCTCAAGGGCTTTCCAGTCTGGGCGGCGGCGCAATCCTTCTTCAAAATTCTCAACAATTTCTGGCTTAATATCTTTGAGAATCATCAGCCAATTTTGAGCAGCTTCTACCTGTTCGCGTACACCCTTTTGGGATAGCTCAAGCATGGCGATTGCCAAATTAATGCGACCTTGAGGATCTTCAGGTGCAATCTTTACAGCTTTTTGGGCGGCTTTGAGTGCTAATTTAGCATTGTTATCTAGCAAATATAGCCAAGAAAGGCAAATCCAACCGCTAGCAACTTTGGGCTGGCGATCGCATACTTTTTCAAACACAGGAATTAAGGTTGCCGCAGATTCACCTTGCTTGTAGCGTTCTAAACCTTGAGTGAATAAATCTTCTGCAATTTCTGTATTCATCGAGCGAATCCAATCTTTAAAGCCGTATTTTTTGCCTTAGTGATACTAGCATAAGTTAAGTAATAAAACCTATTTTTGGTGACACAGCTTCGTTGTGACACCAAAAATAGATTTTATAGCTGTCATCAGCTTAGGTGGGACTTAAGACTCGCTAAAGAATTGCGGCGCTTTGCAACGCAATTCTTTAGCGGGTGATGGCTACAGCTATATTATGAAATCGTATAAATCTAAGTGCAAAATAATGCATCGTATTCCCATTATTAATGTGGGTATTGACACCACTAGTTATGCAGATAGTTGCGATCGCATTGTGAGGCTTTCTCATCAAAATCAATCTGGTTATGTGATTGCCGCCAATGTTCATGTAGTGATGATGGCTTATTGGGATCGGCAATATCGTCAAGTTTTGGAAAAAGGAGAAATAGTAACTCCTGATGGAATGCCGCTAGTATGGGCTTTGAGATTATTGGGGACTAAAAAGCAACAACGGGTCTATGGACCTGATTTGATGTTGGCTTTGTGCGATCGCGCAGTGCTGGAAGATTTATCGATTTATTTATTTGGAGCAACTGACGATACGTTAGGGAAATTAGAGCGTAATTTAAAGTTGCGATTTCCTAATTTAGCGATCGCGGGTAAACACGCACCGCCTTACTTAGAGCTTAATTCGCCTGATTTTGCTTTGCAGTTAGAAACAGATATTAGATTAATTAAAAACTCAGGGGCAAAAATCGTTTTTGTGGCTTTGGGTTGTCCCAAGCAAGAATTTTGGATGCATGTCGCTCAATACAAATCTCAATATAAATTAGCAGTCGTAATGATCGGTGTGGGTGCTGCCTTTGATTTTCATAGTGGTCAGGTGGCTCAGGCTCCTCGCTGGATGATGGCAATGGGTTTGGAATGGCTCTATCGATTTTGCCAAGAACCCAAACGCCTATGGCAACGTTATTTGATTAATAATCCTATGTTCGTGATTTTGTTCGCAATTCAGTATTTACGGAGGACTCTATTCAAGATGTAATTTTTTGAAGCTAGGCTTTGCCTAGCTTCAAAAAATTACATCTTGAATGCCTGCATTTCCTCAAGGGCTAAATAATTATTAAATTTGGGCAAGATAATCTTTAAGGATTGAAGAAAGAATTTTGTGAAGCAGTCAAACTCAGGCTAAGAGTAATAAGAGGGATATGAGAGTGAGTAGCGATCGCCAGCCAACCGAAAAAATAACTAAAAAGAAAGATATTCGGGCTGGCAACCAGACTAAACGCTGGAATATGTGGGAATTTAATTGGTTAAGAGGCTTGTTACTAATTTGTAGTGATATTTTAGGTTTGGGAATAGTTTGGAAAGCCTCACTGAGTTTTAATCAAGTTTTTTCGCCTTTGCCTCCTGCGTTAAATTGGGGAGAGTTTGGAGGTTTAACGGGCTTGTTTTGGGCTTTTGCGGCAGTAATTGTGACTGTATTTGCCTATCACAATTTTTATCGTGGTGAGTCACAATGGCGTAATTACGTCAAACAAGCTCAAGTAATCAGCAGTGTATATATGTCATCGCTGGTGATTAGCTATTTTTATGATCCGACCATTGATGCTCCGCGATCGCTCTTTTTCCCAGCGTGGCTAGGCAGCGTCGTCATGATTATCGGACTTAGACTATTGCTAACTTTGCTCATTGACCAATTTCCGATCGCGCAACCCCATACGCCCGTTTTTGTGATTGCGCCGAGTAATCGTCTTTCTCTTTTAGCAAATGTGATTGAAAAGAGAACAGGCTATAAAGTTGTGGGCGTTCTTGCTTCTTCCTTAGCTAATTCTTCCCATTCGATGCAAGCAATTCTGAATTCAGGAGCGAAGGAAGTCATAGCGGAAGGTTTGCCTGAAACTCAGTTAGCTTCTCAACTTTATTGGCAGTTACGCAATGCAGGGATTGGATTGCGTCTAATTCCTTCTAGTTTAATGCTATTACATCGGCGGGGAACACCTGAGATTTTTGCCTCTATGCCGATGATTAGAATTGAATCTCCTCTCTTGGCTAATTGGGAATATATCTTTAAACGTATTTTCGATTTTAGTGCGGCTTTTCTGGGCTTAATTCTAATCTCACCAATATTTATGGCGATCGCGATCGCGATCAAAGCTAGCTCAAAAGGAAGCGTATTTTATACCCAAGATCGGATCGGCTTACAAGGTCAGTCCTTTCGCATGTGGAAGTTTCGCAGTATGTTTATGGATGCCGATCGCCGCCAATCAGAACTAGAACATCTCAATAAAAGTTCCGATGGAGTCATGTTCAAAATTGAACACGATCCACGCATTATTCCCATCGGACGTTTTTTGCGCTATACCAGCTTGGATGAATTGCCGCAATTATTTAACGTTTTGCTAGGACAAATGAGTTTAGTTGGTCCCCGCCCTTTACCTGTACGCGATGTCGCTCGATTTACGGATTGGCATCATACAAGACATTTGGTGATGCCGGGTATCACAGGGCTTTGGCAAATTTCAGGGCGATCGGACTTAGACACCATTGATGATGTTGCTAAGTTAGATCTGTTTTATATAGATCGGTGGACACTAAACTTTGATTTAGAAATTCTCATTGAAACTGTAAGATTAGTTCTCTTTGGCAAAGGGGCATATTAAATAAAGGCAAGGCGAAACCTTTTCCTTTATTTAATTTTGGACAGAACCATCGGGCATAATTGTGCCAAATAGATTAGCTTCTGATAAGCTCACCCCGTTAAGATTAGCAAGACGCAGATTAGCTTTAACTAAGTTCGTTCCAATTAGAAAAGCCGCATCTAACTTCGCCGAAATTAACTGCGCTCCTATTAAAATAGCTCCGCTCAAATTGGCATTACTCAATACAGCATCACTCAAAATTGTATCTTCTAAATTACTATCACTAAGATCGGCGTTATTGAGAATAGCGTTACTCAGTACAGCATTTTTAAGATTTGCATTTTTGAGACTTGCATTACTAAGATTTGCATTACACAAAATTGCATCCACTAAATTAGCAAAACTTAGATTTGCTTGATTAATAGTGGCATTATTCAAATCACATTCCTGTAAGTTGGCATTATTTAAATTTGCATGATTAAGTTTGCAATCTGACAAATTAGCATTACTAAGATTAGCAAATTCTAAATTTGCATTTGTCAAATCACTACGTCGCAAATCGGCATTGGTCAAATTTGCATTACTGAGAATGGAATTACTGAGATTAGTTTCGCTCAAATCAGCATTACTCAAATCACTTTCATTTAAGTCCGCCCCACTTAAATTCGCTCCATTAAAATAAGCTTCGGTCAGATCCGCACCATGGAGGTTAGCAAGACTCAAATCACATCTTTGCAAACATGCCTCGCGTAAATGGGCTTTACTCAGATAGGCTCCACTAACTTCTGCGTCTCGTAAGCTAGCTTTGTAAAGATCTGCCTCTTTTAAATTCGCTTTAACAAGATCGGAGCCACTTAAGTTTGCTCCTAGCAAATTCGCATTAGTGAGGTTAGTCCAACGCAAATTTACACCGCTTAAGTCGGCTTCACGTAGATTAGCTCGCCTCAAGTTGGCTCCACTCAAGTTGGGAATTATCTCAGGATTTTCTTGTCGCCATCTATTCCAGTTAGCAACTCCTTGTTTCAGTAACGCAAGATGTTCTGAGTTTCCCATAGGTCTCTTCCTTTTTACACCATAATCTCGTTGGATATATGACGAGCCAGATTTATGCTAAAAGAGTTAATTTTGAGAGTAATTCAACTTGTCTAAAGACAAGTTGAATTACTCTCAAAATTTCACTAACTTTAGATAGCTCATATTCCTACTAACTGTCGCTATGGGAAACAAGAAAAAGTCTGAAATTGAATGTTGGTTTATGCGAATTTTTTAGGAGAGAAACCAAAAGCCCAGAAGCGAATTGCGGCGCGAAGCGCCGCAATTCGCTTCTGGTTTGGTGTGCTAACAAGAATGGCAACAGCATCTCTTGAATGAGCATTAAAATAAAGAAAAAATACTGAGGTTATCAATAAGTTATTAAATTACTTGTTTTCTGGAGATTAACAGTAATATCTACAGAGGCTACTAAATATAAAGACTTTTAAATATCAAATTTCTAGCAACAAAAAACTATGACTAGCCTCAAAAATGCCCTTGAGGAAATCGTTGTGGTGGAAGTACAGGAACAACTGAGTTCCCTGAGTCAGTCTGCTCGTCAATCAATTAATCTGAGTGAAGTAGCTGCCTTTGCTTTAAATCGACTGCCTGTGCTTTATGCCAGTACCAGTAGAGGTTGGCTCCAACAACGTAAACGCGCCCATAACGAATTACGAAACCAAGTTGTCAGCGCTGTTCAGCAAGCGATGCTTGGTGTCAAGCGCGATCCGTTGCGGAAATCAACTAAAATCGCGGCTAGCAAAGTAGAAACTCCCGCCCATGTTCTTGCTAGATTGCAACAACTTTTTAGCAAGCCTAACTTGTTATGGCAGGAAGTACCCCAAGCTTTTCAGGAAACCTTAACTTTAATTACTCATAAGCCTGAATTTGCAGGTTTAAGCATTAACGATCGCAACCGATTGCAAGAAATCAAAGGCTACTTACAACGCAAAGGTACTACCAGCTATGAGAACAAGGATTGGCATACTAGTCTTCCTCCTTTGCCCAATCCTGAGCTTAAATCCTATATTCTTTCAGCTTCCTACTTTCTCATCAATGTCCTAGAGGACTTAGTTCAGCAAGAAGTTACTAATCAACTGGCTCACATGGCAAATGTCTTGCCCCGCAAGGTAGGCGTAGATGATGTTTGTGCCTATGTCTTAAATCGCTTGCCTCCGATGTATGCCACAACCGAGCAAGGCGTAGTCTGGCAAAGCCAAAAAGCTAAAGAACAATTAAATAGTCAAATTGAGTCAACGGTGATTCAATCGCTAATGACCTTAGGCAAAATGCCCCGCCGCCTTACTGATCCCATTCCTTTATTAAAATTTGAAGAGGAATGTGAACTTGCCATTACCGAACTGAGGCAAATGTTTCAAAGAGATGATATTACTTGGCGTAATTTTGCGGGGCTTGCGGAATATGCGATCGCTTGTCAAAGACAAGGAATGAACTATTGGCGGCAACAATGGCGGATGCTTGGGCAAATATATAGCGAAATGTATTTACAACCGGGGGATGCAGAATTATCACTAATTCATAGTTCTGAGGGAGAAATTTTAGTAGTCCGTACCCATACCAAACCCGCCTTTGGATGGCTTGCCGACAATCCTCGAAATTTAGGTATTAGCACTTTGAGGCTTTTTCCTGCGGTTGCAGAGATTGAACTCTATGCTTCTTTTCTGGATTTCTCAATTTCCTATACCCGTGAAGAAATGGCAGCCGATGGGATTATTTAATCAGGAAAGGCGGCGCTTTGCGCCGCCTTTCCTAATTTGGTTTTATAGCGGTAGCATCAGGTTGTAAAGTAGTGCCATATCTAGAAACTTTTGTCTATGGCTTTTCAACGTGCTAGTGGAATTTTGTTGCATCCGACCTCTTTGCCAAGTAAATTTGGGATCGGAGACTTAGGAGAAACCGCCTATCAGTTCATTGAGTTTTTATCGCGCAGTGGTCAAAAACTCTGGCAAGTGCTGCCCCTTGGCCCAACGGGATATGGAAATTCACCCTATATGAGCTATAGCGCGATCGCAGGTAATCCCTATCTCATTAGTCCAGAGCTTTTAGAAAAGCAGTACTTACTGAAAGAAACGGATTGGGAAGATATTCCTGATTTTGCGTTAGAGAATGTAGATTTTGAGGTGGTGATCCCCTATAAACGCCAGTTATTAGAGCTTGCCTACGATCGATTCAAACGTGGTTATGAAGATCAAGACCCGCAAAATCATCATGATATGTATCTCTTACAAGAGAAATTTAAAAGATTTTGTCAAGAGGAATCGGAGTGGTTAGAAGATTACGTGCTGTTTATGGCTTTGCATGAGCAGAATCCTGAAATCACATGGAATAAGTGGGAACCCGCGATCGCCCAACGTCAACCTCAAGCATTACAGCAAAAGCAAGTGGAACTCGCCGATCAGATCGGATTTCATCGATTCTTGCAATTTATCTTTTTTGATCAATGGCTAACGCTCAAAAAATATGCCAACGATCGCCAGATTAAAATCATTGGGGACATTCCCATTTATGTCTCACACCATAGCGCTGATGTGTGGGCGAATCCCGATAACTTTTCCCTCGATCCTGAAACCTACGAAGTTGCGCTGATGGCAGGCGTACCACCAGACTATTTCAGTGCCACAGGTCAGCTATGGGGCAATCCTGTCTATAACTGGGAATATCTTCAAGAAACTGAATTTTGTTGGTGGATTGATCGCTTCCGCTTTTTAAATCGCTATGTGGATATTATTCGCATTGACCATTTCCGAGGTTTTGAAGCTTTTTGGCAAGTTCCCGCAGGTGAGGAAACTGCCATTAATGGAGAATGGCAACTTGCCCCCGGGACGGAGCTATTTAATAAACTCAATGAAGTGATGGGTGAGCTACCAATTTTGGCAGAAGATCTCGGCATCATTACCCCAGAAGTTGAAAAACTTCGTGATGACTTTGCATTTCCGGGAATGCGGGTGCTGATGTTTGCCTTTGGAGGTGGTTCCGACAATTTCCACCTACCCCACAACTATGTCCGCAATAGCGTGGTTTACACAGGAACCCATGACAATGACACGGCGGTTGGTTGGTGGCAAAGGGCTAGCAAGTACGAAAAGAATTTGTTTTATCGCTATATTGTCGGCTTTGCTACAGGTGAGCCAATCAACTGGGTGTTAATTCGTATGGCACTTGCCTCGGTATCCGTCATAGCGATCTTGCCTTTACAAGATGTTTTGGGCTTAGATAATAGTGCGCGGATGAATGTCCCCGGAACTGCTACGGGTAATTGGAGTTGGCGCTATAGTGATCCAAATTTGCTCAACCAAGATTTAAGCGATCGCTTGATCGAAGTCACTCAACTTTACAGCCGCTAATTTAGAGAGCTTGAGGTATCTTGTAATAATCCCAAAGCCTATGGCGCACGCGCAGCGTGCGCCATAGGCTTTGGGATTTTATATTTAATTACGCTTAAGCCGTTTATTGAGGCTCATAAGATTTAATACCAAAGCACAAAATGGGTGTGCCATTTTGTGCTTTGGTATTAGTGTTGCTTGTTACCCCTTTATAATTACAGTCTTGGGAAACTTGACACAAAATTTGATATGACAATATATATCTATCATTAAATAAATTTCACAAACGATTCCTATAGGTCGTTTTGCCCCAAAAAAATGTCTTCCCTTGCTTTTGAAGTTTTATTCATCATCTTGCTCATTCTTGCCAATGGTATATTTTCGATGTCCGAACTCGCAATTGTCTCTGCTCGTAAAGTGCGACTAGAGCAATGGGCAAAAGAAGGAAATGCCAAAGCCAGAGCAGCTTTAAGACTGATAAGCTCACCTAATAATTTTCTTTCAACGGTTCAAATTGGGATCACTTTAATCGGGATTTTAAGCGGTGCATTAGGGGGCATAACTGTCGCAAAAGGACTCAAGACTTCTCTAGACACAGTTCCTTTGCTGCAACCCTATAGTGAATCCCTGAGTTTTGTGATCGTTGTTGGCTTAATTACTTACCTATCGCTAGTTGTGGGTGAGCTTGTACCAAAGCGTCTCGCCATGAGCAATGCTGAGCGGATCGCCTGTGCGGTTGCGCCGCCGATGCGTTTTCTTGCCAATATTGGTACGCCTGTAGTTTATTTACTCAGTGTCTCTACGGAAGCTTTGCTAAGTGTCTTGGGTATTCAGGCCAACGAAGAAGCCCAAGTTACAGAAGAAGAAATCAAGGTAATGATTGCTCAGGGTGCTGAGTCGGGAATGTTTGAAGAAGCTGAACAAGACATGGTCGAGCGGGTTTTTCGCTTAGGCGATCGCCCGATTAAGGCTTTGATGACTCCTCGCACGGAGATTGATTGGCTCGATATTGATGCACCTTTTGACGAAACCCAGCGCGAAGTCCTAAATAGTGGTCATTCTCGATTTCCCGTCGCTAGAGAAAATCTTGATGATTGTTTAGGTGTAGTGGAGATCCGCGAGTTTCTTAATGCCAGCCTTATGGGTGAGCCAATTGATTTGCTGAAGGTCAGCAGTCCGCCGCTCTATGTAGCCGAAACCGCTAGTGCCTTGAGTGTGTTAGAGCAGTTTAAGCAGTCAGGCGATCGCGTGGCGATGGTGACCGACGAGTATGGCGGTGTTGAAGGCTTAGTCACCCTAACCGATCTACTCGAAGCGATCGTGGGCGATCTGCCATCTAACGATCGCCAAGGCGATCCCGATGCTAAGCAAAGGGAAGACGGTTCTTGGTTAATTGACGGTATGGTGTCTAGCGATCGCCTTAAAGAGATCCTCGAAGTCGAAGACCTCCCCTACGAAGAGGAACGCAACTACCATACTCTAGGAGGTTTAATGATGACCTACCTTAGACATATCCCTATGGTTGGTGAGCATTTCACTTGGGAAACGATGCGCTTTGAGGTTGTGGATATGGACGGAAATCGCGTTGACAAAGTGTTAGTAAGTTTATTACCCCCAGTAGCGCCTGAGGTTGAATCAAAAAACAACCCTAGAAAAGGCTAGTTTAGTCACACAAAAAAAAAGGCGGCGCGATGCGCCGCCTTTTTTTTGTGTGACTAAACTAGCTGCTAATTATTTGCTGGAAAGGGATTAGCTATAAATTTAGGAATTTATTTGTATCTCTACGGAAATTGTTGTATCGTATTCAAATACGGTATTCCCATCAAGATACAGTAGATTATTCTTGGAGATTTAAAGTTCATGCGTTCAAGGCAACATCCCTTTCAAGCCTCAACATCAGTGATTAAGGCGATCGCTAGTCTATTTAAAAACCTCGCTAGCCACAAACTAGCCCGTAAGTTTATATCTTTTTTCTTGGCTGGAGCATTGATTACGGTCACGATGGCAGCTTGCACGGCTAGCAATGAGACACCCACTGCTCAAACAGGTAATTCTACAGCCCAACAAAAATCTGGCGACCCACAGAAAGATGGTGCGCCTAAAAAAGAAGTTGAATTAACCCTCGTGTCCTTTGCCGTTACCAAACAAGCTCACGAAGCAATTATTCCTAAATTTGTAGAGAAGTGGCAAAAGGAACAAAATCAAAAAGTTACCTTTAAGCAAAGCTATGGTGGATCTGGTTCTCAAACCCGTGCAGTTATTGACGGTCTCGAAGCTGATATTGTCCACCTTGCGCTTGCGGCGGATACTAGCAAAATTGAAAAGGCTGGGCTGATTAATAAAGGCTGGGAGCAAGAATACCCTAATGAAGGAATTGTTTCTAAGTCGATACCAGTCCTTGTGACCCGTGATGGAAATCCTAAAAATATCAAGGACTGGTCAGATTTAGAGAAAAGTGGCATTAGCTTAATCACTGCCGACCCCAAAACTTCAGGAGTGGCGCGTTGGAACTTCCTTGCTCTTTGGAATGCAGCAGTAAAGAAAGGTGGCAGCGATGACAAAGCCTTAGAAGCTCTCACGAAAGTGTATACTAACGTGCCAATCTTAACAAAAGACGCTAGAGAAGCTACTGACGCATTCTTTAAGCAAGGTCAAGGCGATGCATTGATTAACTATGAAAACGAGATCGTCCTTGCATCTCAAAAGGGACAGAAAGTTAATTACGTCATTCCTGATGTTAATTTTTCCATCGATAATCCGATCGCAGTCGTTGACAAGAATGTAGAAAAACACGGCACAAAGGAAGTTGCGGAAGCATTTGTAAAGTTCCTTTATTCTCCTGAAGCCCAAACTGAATTTGCTAAGGTCGGTTTCCGTCCAGTAGATGAAACTGTAGCCAAAGAAAAGCAATTTATAGATCTTTATCCGAAGGTCAAAGAACTCTCGACTGTAAAAGATTTGGGAGGTTGGGATGCGATTAATAAGAAATTCTTTGCTGATGGTGCAATCTTTGACCAAATTCAAGGAAAAATCAAGCGTTAATAGATTAAATTGACTTCTCCTAAAAAGAAGGAGCGTCATACCAAAATTAAAAATAGCTGCGCCATTTTTAGTTTTAAAAAACCTTACTGGGTTTGATTTTTATAGCTGTTGCCATTCTTGTTAGGACACAAAACCAGAAGACGAGTTGCGGCGCGAAGCGCCGCAACTCGCTTCTTGAGTTTTGATTTGTTCTAATGCAAGTGACCACAGATATAATTCACAAAAGTGTGATCACACTTTTGTGAATTGGTATAAATCCCTTGTTTGATATAAGATTTTTGAAAATTAAAGACAACATGGTAACGACGACACCTTCTTCTCCGCCTGACCAAAAGCAAAAATCTAATCCCTTGCTGAAATTCCTTGGCAAAATTCCTTGGACATGGGTAATTACCTTTACTTATCTAGCTTTTCTCTTGATTTTGCCGATCATTGCCCTGATCGTTAAATCAGTGAGTGAGCCTTTTGAAAGCTTTTGGAAAACAGCTACCAGTCCCCTTGCCTTATCCAGTTACGAAGTAACCTTTGTGACTGCCTTTGCGGCAGCGGCAATCAATGGGGTATTTGGCACATTAATTGCTTGGGTCATCGTTCGCTACGATTTCTTTGGCAAGCGCTTTCTCGAAGCTGTTGTGGACTTGCCCTTTGCTTTGCCGACTGCGGTGGCAGGGCTTACCCTCGCCACGGTTTATAGCGAAAAGGGTTGGCTTGGCTCCTTGTTTGCGGCTAACGGCGTAATTGGAGCATTGTTTCCCCCTACTGGTATCAAAATGGCTTTTAGCCGTATTGGGGTTTGGCTAGCTATGATGTTTATCTCTTTACCCTTTATTGTGAGGACAGTCCAGCCAGTCCTTACAGAGTTAGAAAAAGAAATTGAAGAGGCCGCTTGGTCACTCGGCGCATCAAAATTTCAAACCTTTATGCAGGTGATTTTACCTCCCCTTACCCCTGCTATTTTGACAGGCGTAGCACTTGGCTTTTCTCGGGCTGTTGGGGAGTATGGCTCCACCGTAATCATTGCTTCTAACACTCCTTTTAAGGATCTAATTACTCCAGTTTTAATCTTCCAACGCTTAGAACAGTATGACTATGTGGGGGCAACAGTGATTGGATTTGTGATGTTACTCATCTCCTTTGTCAGCCTCCTTGCCATTAATCTATTGCAAGCATGGAGTAAGCGCTATGGCTAATCTCAATAGTTCCCTTAATAATTCGCAAAATAATCCTGAACCCGTCAAAATCAAACAGAATAAAAGCTTTGCTCCTGCAATTCTAATTACGATCGCC
This sequence comes from Pseudanabaena sp. FACHB-1998, assembly GCF_014696355.1. Taxonomy (GTDB): domain Bacteria; phylum Cyanobacteriota; class Cyanobacteriia; order Pseudanabaenales; family Pseudanabaenaceae; genus Pseudanabaena. Next base: position 39,074 of record NZ_JACJQA010000009.1, read on the forward strand.
TTTGTTTATTTAGGGTTAGTCCTGTTAATACCTGCGGCAAATGTTTTTGTTACCGCTTTTAGCAAAGGTTTTACTCCGATTTTGGAAGCGGTCAAGCGTCCTGATTTCCAAAATGCGATCAAACTCACCGTCAGCCTCGCCGTAGTAGCCCTACCGCTAAATACCATCTTTGGACTCAGTGCCGCTTGGGCGATCGCCCGTAATAAATTTCCCGGAAAAGCTTTCCTGCTTAGCATTATCGACCTGCCATTTTCGATTTCCCCCGTTGTTGCAGGTTTAATGATTGTGTTGCTTTATGGCAGACTTGGCTGGTTTGGTTCATGGCTAGAAGCTAACAATATTAAGATTATCTTTGCCTTTCCGGGCATGTTACTTGCCACGATATTTGTGAGTATGCCTTTTATCGCTCGCGAGGTTATTCCTGTACTCGATGAAATGGGAACTGATCAAGAGGAAGCTGCTCGAACTCTTGGCGCAAACGATTGGCAAATCTTTTGGCGAGTTGTGATTCCGAATATCCGTTGGGGCTTGCTCTATGGATTAGTACTGACCAATGCCCGTGCTATGGGGGAATTTGGGGCTGTATCCGTAGTTTCAGGTAATATCGCCAGCAAAACTCAAAGTTTGCCCTTATTTGTTGAGGAATCATACAAACAATACGAAACAGAAGTTGCCTATTCGGCGGCTGTCCTTCTGGCTTTATTAGCTGTAGTTACCCTAGTTCTCAAAGAAATTTTAGAACGTAGAACCCATAATTCACGCAAATAAAGGAGTTAGCTCAATGACCATTGATACTCGCCCAGTCATCAGAGATATCCGCTTGCGTATCCCTGAAGATCTTCACGGAGAGCCTGTTATCTCCCAGTTAACCTCTCGATGTGGGGTAACGGTGAATATCATCTCCGCTACTTTGGGGGTAAATGCTGGCAGTGGTTGGTTTCATCTTTCTCTGACAGGTACTCACGCTCAAATTCAAACAGCGATCGCCTATCTCAACGATCTAGATATAGAAATTTGGGAAGATGAAACTGACTCTCATACTTCTCTTTAATTTCAAACCACAAAATGACTTTGCCATTTAATTTATGGTGGTGCGGCTGCGCCGCACCACCATAAATTAAAGATATTATTTGCAACTCGTTACCTAATTGGGTATACTAGTTATCCGTTCGGCGGCATAGCCAAGTGGTAAGGCAGGAGTCTGCAAAACTCTCACCCCCAGTTCAAATCTGGGTGCCGCCTTCAAACGAAATATCAAACAAAAGAAAGAACTATTGCTAAGCAATAGTTCTTTCTTTTTACCAAGCTGTATTTTCAGCGATCTGCTTACCCTCGGTTTGCAAATATTCTAAAAAGGCTTGGGCAACTACCGATAGTTGCTTACCTGCAAGATGAATGACATACCAATTGCAAGGGATCGGGAAATGCTCAACATCTAAGATGGCAATTTGACCAGACGCTCCCTCAAGGGCGATCGTATGGCGCGACAAAATCGAGATTCCTAGCCCTCCAGCGATCGCCTGTTTAATCGCTTCATTGCTCGATAGTTCCATTTTGACCTTGGGCGTAATTTTATGCTCATCAAACAACTTCTGCACATATCCCCTCGTACCTGATCCCCCCTCTCTAGTAATAAAAGGCTGATCCGCCAACTTTTGAATTGGAATATTTTTTTCATGAGCCAATGGATGATCATGATTGGCAAGCACAACCAAGGGATTTGATAAAAATTGATGAGCCTTTACATCTGGCTCATCAGGAACTTGACTCAATATATATAGATCATCTTTGTTATCGGCAAGTCTTTCTAAAATTCCACTATGATTGGTTACCTTCAGTGATATTTCAACCCCCGGATAACGCTGACAAAAAGGACCAAGCAATCTAGGGATCACGTATTTAGCAGTTGTTACCACCGTAATTTTGAGATATCCCTGTTTTAAGCCTTTCATATCCGCAACACTCATTTCAAACTGCGATATGCGCCCAAAGACCTCCTGACAAGTTGTAAAAAGTTCTTTACCCGCTTGAGTCAAAAATAGTCGCTTGCCAACTTGCTCAAATAAAGGCATCCCGATCGCCTTGGTTAAATGCTTAATTTGCATCGAAACAGTTGGCTGAGTTAAAAATAACTCCTCGGCAGCACGAGTATAGCTACCATGACGAGCCGCCACCTCAAAAACCTGCAATTGGTGCAGGGTAATATGGCTAGCTAATTGAGAATCTGTTAGACGGGAACTCATAGGAAACAAAATCATAGACTATATTCTATGATTTTATCATTAATACCTACTTTTGATCTATAATTAAAAACATAAGATAAATCTAAAAATATTTATCTTTATAATTCCCTTTTCTGTAATACCAATTGCAGGAGTACAAATCCAAGAAGCGAATTGCGGCAATTCGCTTCTTGGATTTGTGTCCTGATAAGAATGGCAACAGCATATAAAACCTGTAGTGCACCCTTTGTTATATTCTTTCGGTAGAAAGGGAGTAACTATAAATTCCTAATGTTTTTTCAGAAGCTTTTGTGAGGTAGGTCGAACAATGAGATTAAAGCAGCAAGTTGCGGATTTATTTAGAGCTTTTGCCATCTTGTGCAAAGACGAGAGCTTCTTGAAAGCTATCAGCAAGATTGAAAATTTTGTCTCTAAAATTTTGGCAATTACTCTAGTATTTGTGATTTTTATAGCGCTTCTAGACCTACTCAAGCTTCTGACCGTGGATTTGTTTTTCACCGATCCCAAGGGGGTATTTACTGCGCCATTACTGAAAATATTTGGGATGTTCTTGAATGTATTGATTGCCCTCGAACTTATGGAAAATGTCACGGCTTACCTACGTCAGCATGTAATTCAGTTAGAGTTGGTGATTATTACAGCTTTGACTGCGGTTGCTCGTAAAATTGTCATTTTTGATAGCAAGTCCGAAGGCGATCTAACAGGATTAGCGATCGCCGTTCTGTCGCTCTCCATTAGTTACTGGATTGTCCGCAGTCAAAACATCAAATACAAGGGATGATAAAACGGGCTTTGCGCGTTTTATCATCCCCATCAATGGGATCTTCTAATGCTAAAATTGTGGCAAGCTGTTCATCTATATATTCAAACTTTACAAACAAAGCTATATGACACAATCATTAAGTAACTTTCTAGGCAGCCTTGTCGCAGGCGGCGTAGTTCTTGGACTCATCTTCGGCGCATTGTATATTGTTAGCCAAAAAGACAAAATCGTTCGCGGTCGTTAGTATTTCACTCTAAATTAAACCCCAAGAATAGAGGGGCGGCGCTTTGCGCCGCCCCTCTATTCTTGGGGGCATCAAACGAACCACTAGGAAATTTTTGAAAACTTTGCTTCGCAAAGTTTTCAAAAATTTCCTAGATTTGGATTTGAGCGCAAAGCGCTGTAAGGTCAGAAATTTGCATCAGTGTATAGCGGAGTATTGTTATACTGAGGGATAAAAGATTGTCTAACCAATAAACCGCATAATCGGCGGCAAGAATGCAGGTATTTAGGAGAAATATAGAACCATGATCAACATCGGTGGCAACCCGCTAATGATTCTTTTGGCAATCGTTGCCGCTCTAGGAGGTGTAGGGTTATATTTTGTGCGAAATTTTCGCCCTGAGCTAGCCCGCGACCATGATATCTTTTTCTCGGCGATCGCCCTAGTATATGGAATCATCTTGCTAGCTTTTAATTTCCGTATGGAAATTACAACACAGTTAGCCCAAGTCCTAGTAGTTGGTTTTGCAGGTTGGTTTGCGGTAGAGTCCTTGGTATTGCGCCAAGCTCTGGCTAACCAAGCTCGTAGAGCGCCCTCTAGTCCCTTGGTGGATGATGAAGAACCCATTGGTTCTGACTATCGTGTGGAAATCGATCCTACCCGTGAAATTGCGCCCCGTCGCGATCGCGACTCAGCACGTCGGATGCGTGGTTCCATATCTAACAGCGCTGAAGCCAGTGAGTTACGTGGAGATACTACTGATGAACGTCGCTCCCGCCGTTCTAAAGGCAGTACCAGCAACAATGATTCGGTGATTGATATTGACGAAAGCGATATTCGTCCTGTCAGCCCGAAGCGTCGTCCCCGTCCTAGCGGTGATGCTCCCAGTAGCGATCGCCCTAGCAGCGATCGTCCTAGCAGCGATCGTCCTAGAAATCGCAGTGGTGAATCCGAAAACTTTGATAATAGCGAATCCCCCAGAGATTCGGCTCCATCTGGACGTAGGCGTAGACCATCTAGCCGCCCCACGGCATATTCAAATAATGAATCACCAGATCCTGACGATTTTTAAGTTTATTTGATACCGTTAACTTTATATTTATTTCTGAACTGATCTAGATCTAACTGATTTAACTTGGTTTAAGTTTACGAGTCTTTATAAGCTTTGTAAGGTAGTGTTAAATTAGCTTTTCACAGCTCCTTACATTTAATTTGATCAACCATTACTTGGGCTTTCGATCAACCGTGAGTTATTGCGTTAATCCAACCTGTGCTAATCCGAATAACGAGCCATTCGCCATTAACTGCGCGAGTTGTGGTTCTAATTTAAAGCTGCGAAATCGTTATCGGGCAAGTCGTCCCCTGGGGAAAGGGGGATTTGGAGCCACATTTCTGGCTGCTGATGAGGGGCTGCCCGGATTTCCCTCTTGCGTGGTCAAGCAATTGCGCCCCAACACTCAATCCCCTAGTGTCATGAAAATGGCGCGTGAATTATTTGAACGGGAAGCTTTTACCCTTGGTAAGATTGGTAGCCACCCGCAAATTCCGCGTTTGCTAGATTATTTTGAGGAAGATAGTAATTTCTATCTCGTCCAAGAGTTTGTTGATGGGGAAACTTTAAAGCAAGAATTTGAGCGGCGCGGAGTATTTAGCGAAATTGAGATTCGTAAGATACTGACAGAGATTTTTCCTGCTCTAGGCTTTATGCATGAGAATGGGGTCATCCATCGAGACATTAAGCCTGCCAATATCATGCGCCGTAAGCAAGATGGACAATTGGTGCTAATTGACTTTGGTGCTGTTTCTAGCCAAGTTAATAAACCCTCTAGTGAGGAAGATCCCAGTGGTTTGTTGACCAATTTCGCGATCGGCACACCCGGATTTGCGCCACCTGAGCAGATGGCGATGCGCCCTGTATACTCCAGCGATCTCTATGCAACTGCCATGAGTTGTTTGTATTTGATGACGGGGCGATCGCCTAAAGACCTACCACACGATCCTTATACAGGCGAAATCAACTGGAAATCTCAAGTTAAGCTTGGCGATCGCATGAGGGTAGTTTTTGAGAAACTACTTCAACAGTCCGTCTCGCAAAGATTTCGCTCTGCCGAAGAAGCTCTACGAGCGCTAGAGTCTGGTGGTGTAGTAGAGGAGACTCCCAAGGCAGTTACGCCCGTTAACTATGCGTCTTCTACTCCTTCTTCCGTAAACGTTCGTCCTGCAACCAATACGCAACTACCAAATTCTCGTATTCAGTCGCAGAAGTATGGCTCTCAGGGATCTCAATTTGATAGCGGTATGCTGACTACGGGCAATACTCGTTCTGGTAGTCGGATTAATGGCGAACTTAAAGGGGGGCGTAAGGTTATTGTTGAATACAGTCAAGGTAAGCGTAATTTTGCCAATCAGGACTATTCTAAGGCTGCCTTTGGTAGCGCGACCTTATCTGGGATCGTGATGAGTCGCTCGAAACTCGTCGAGGCAGATTTTTGTCATACCGACTTGACAGGGGCAAGCTTTCAAGGAGCAAACCTGTCGCAAGCAAAGTTAAATAGTGCTAATTTGCGTGAAGCAAAAATGCAGCGTGCAGTGCTGGTTAAATCAGATTTAGGTAGTGCGTCAATGATCTTGGCAGATTTGCGCGAAGCCAATTTGCAATCAGCCTATATGAGTAAAGCCGATTTATCAGGTGCAAATCTCAGTGGGGCAAACCTAAAAGGAGCCTATCTCAGTCAAGCAAATCTCAGTGGCACAAATCTGTGTGGCGCAGATTTAAAAGGAGCCAAAATCTCCGACGAACAGCTATCTCAAGCAAAAACTAATTGGGGAACTATTCGCCCTGATGGTAGCAAGCGCCTATTTTAATTCTAAGAATAGGATGCGCGTCGCGCATCCTATTCTTGTGTCTATCTATATGTACGGATATTAAGATTGTGAGACTTACGGATAATCAATTAGTTGTTCTATTTACGGAGCTTTTGGGAGATGACCGAGTTATAGCTTTTGATAGCCTCAAATCCCATGTGCATCAGCGCATCGTGCAAAGTCTTACACCTGATAGTCTCTCGCCCGCCTGTGTAATTTATCCCCAAAGTATTAACGAACTAGCCAAGGCGATCGCCCTAGCCTATGAGCATCGATTGCGGGTGCTGCCCTGCGGTAACGCAACAAAATTGGATTGGGGTGGCTTAGTTAGTCGCGCCGATGTGGTGGTGAGTACATCGCGACTAAATCAGATCATTGAGCATTGTGTCGGTGACCTTACAGTAACGGTGCAAGCGGGGGTGAAGTATCAAGATTTGCAAGCAGTCTTAGCTGAGAAAGGACAGTTTTTAGCAATCGATCCTCCCTATAGTCCAGATGCAACGATTGGCGGCATTTTGGCAACAGGTAGTGCAGGTTCATTGCGGCATCGCTATAACAGCGTGCGCGATATGTGCTTGGGGATCGAGTTTGTACGCTCCGATGGCGAAGTAGTCAAAGCAGGGGGGCGCGTAGTTAAAAACGTGGCTGGCTATGACCTCATGAAATTATTAACGGGTTCCTATGGGACTTTGGGGATTGCGTCCACGATTACTTTTAGACTTTATCCTTTGCCCGAATTTACTCAAATTGTCGTAGTTACGGGGGCATCTGAGGCGATCGCCCAATTACAGCAGCAAATTAGTAAATCAGTATTAACTCCTACGGCTTGCGATTTATTATCGGCTTCAGCAATTCTAAAATTAGGTTTAGGTGAAGATATTGGTTTAGCAATTCAATTTTCGAGCCTTAAAGTTAGCGTCATCGAACAATGCGATCGCGTGGCAGCCCTTGCCAAAGAATTGAATCTACAGGTTCAGATGATTGATCAAGTTCAAGATTTTTGGCGATCGCTAGAAAATTTGTTATGGCAAAGCGAACTTCGCAATTCGGAGCAATCATCTATAATTCAATCGATTGTCTGCAAATTAGGGATTTTATCATCAGGAAGTACTGCGCTCATTCAGCAATGCGAACAAATTTTTAGCACTCAATCCTATTTCCTCCAAATTCATGCTGGCAGTGGTTTAGGCATATTGCAAGTAGAAGATGGACAAAATCTGGAGATTGCTAATCAGCTAGCAAAAGTAAGAAGTATTACTGAATCCCATAGTGGATTTTTGACAATTCTCGAAGCTCCTCAAGATTTGAAATTTAATAGCATTTTGGGCAATGTTTGGGGATATACAGGCAATGCTCGCGATTTAATGATGAAAATTCAACAACAGTTTGATCCTAGAGGCTTGCTCAGTTGCGATCGCCTGAATTGTTAGAGTGGCGGTGCAAAGCGCTGCCATTCCTTTTTGTTTTTTTTGATATAGTGCGTATATGGGCTTTCTGATTTTTATGGAGGTTTAGGCAATGGCGATCGCATCAGAGCAACCTAAAAATATAGAGATAACTGGATCATTAAGCACCAATAGCTTATCAATCGAAGAATTTTTGGCTTTACCAGAAACTAAACCTGCTAGTGAATATATTGACGGTCAAATTTATCAGAAACCTATGCCACAGGGACAACATAGTACTTTTCAAGCAGAAATTGTTACCTCAATTAATTTGATTGGGAAGCCTCAAAAACTTGCTTTTGCATTTCCTGAGTTACGCTGTAATTTTGCAGGTATATCAATCGTTCCTGATATTGCGGTGATGCGTTGGACAAATATACCGTTCCTGCCAAATAAACGAGTTGCCAATCAGATTTTGGTTTCCCCTGATTGGATTATTGAGATTCTTTCGCCAGATCAGTCACCTTTGAGGGTAATGAGCAAGATCAGTTCAGCTATTACCAATGGTTCTGAACTTGGTTGGCTAATCTCACCAGCCCAAGATTTTATTATGGTTTTCCAAGGCGATCGCTTCCCTGAAAAAATGTCTGGTAAAGATGTTCTACCCGTTTTAAATGTTTTAAATTGGCAGGTAACGGTGGATGATGTATTTAATTTGTTGTGTTTGGAATAAATTTTAAAATATGCAAGTCTCTGACAAGTCTAGCTTTGAGAATATCTTTATTAATAATCAAAATAATTATGAAATAGTTCCTAGTTTTGATGCTAAAAATCCACCAAAACCAGAGTTAATCGATGCCTGTGTGCATTGCGGCTTTTGTCTATCCACTTGTCCGAGTTATCGCATCATTGGCAAAGAGACAGATTCGCCACGCGGTAGAATCTATTTAATGGATGGAATTAATGAAGGTGAAATTCCCTTATCTCCTGCGATCGCTCAGCATTTTGATACCTGCTTAGGTTGCTTAGCCTGTGTCACTACTTGCCCCTCTGGTGTGCAGTATGACCAACTCATCGAGGCAACTCGCGCCCAAGTAGAACGCAACCATCCGCGATCGCTACCTGAGCAATTATTACGGAAGTTTATCTTTGCCACATTCCCCTATCCCAATCGCCTCCGAGTCCTGCTTGCGCCACTATTGGTTTATCAGAAATTAGGTTTCCAAAAACTATTGCGATCGACAGGTTGGCTAGAGAAGTTTCTACCTGAACAAATTACAGCAATGGAATCGGTATTACCCGAACTCACTCCCGCAGCATTTAAAGATAACTTACCTGAAGTGATTCCAGCCAAGGGAGAGAAGCGTTATCGCGTCGGTATGATTTTAGGCTGTGTGCAGCGCGTATTTTTGCCAGAGGTGAATAATGCCACCGTGCGCGTATTAACTGCTAATGGTTGCGAAATCGTTATTCCAAAATCCCAAGGCTGTTGCGGAGCTTTGACCCATCACCAAGGACAAGAAGCGCAAACTCTGGAACTTGCTAAGCAAACTATTGATACCTTTGCAAATCTCAATCTTGATGCTGTGTTAATCAATGCGTCAGGTTGTGGGCATACCCTCAAGGAATATGGTCACATTCTCAAAGACGATCCTAAGTATGCCGAAAAAGCAAAGGCATTCTCTAGCAAAGTGAAGGATGTACAGGAATTTCTGGACAATGTGGGCTTGACTGCGAAGTTGTCACCTTTGCAGGATCAGCCATTGGCGATCGCCTATCAAGATGCTTGCCACATGCTGCATGGACAAAAAATCAGCCTCGAACCCCGCCGCCTCTTGCGCCAGATTCCCAACGTGCAGTTAAGGGAATCCGTTGATGCTGCGCTCTGTTGCGGTAGTGCAGGTATCTACAATATTTTGCAGCCAGAAGTTGGTAATGAGTTGGGAGAGATGAAGGTAAATAACCTCACGGACACTGGTGCAGAGGTGATTGCTTCGGCAAATGTGGGATGTATTACCCAAATTCGTAAGCATTTAAAATTGCAAAATAAGAATGTTCTACTCATGCATCCAATGGAGCTTTTAGACTATTCCATTCGCGGTAAAAAACTTGATTCAAGACAGTAATTCTTAAATTAATGAACCCAGATAGCAAGCCTGAATTTATTGAAATTTCTAAGGCTGAGATTTGCTTGTATAGAAATTTCCTGCATGACTGGGAAGCTCAAAGAGTTTACCAAGAATTAATTGAAAATATTGCTTGGCAACAAGATTTAATTAAGTTATATGGTCGTAAAATTCCAATTCCTCGTTTAACAGCTTGGTATGGGGATGAGGGAGTATCTTATAAATATTCGGGTATCTTGATGCAACCTCATCCTTGGACAGAAACTTTATCTCAACTTAAAAATTGGATTGAAAATCGAATATCTGGTAAATTTAATAGTGTTTTACTTAATCACTATCGAAATGGTAATGATAGTGTTGCATGGCATAGTGATGATGAGCCAGAATTAGGCGAAAATCCAATAATTGCATCTTTAAGTTTAGGTGTATCCAGAAAATTTGAAATGCGATCGCGATCGCATCCAGATGTAGATAAGTTAGAAATATTACTGAACAGTGGTGATTTATTAATAATGGGTGGGGACACTCAGCAAAATTGGCAACATCAAATACCAAAAATGCGTAAAGTGACTGAATCTAGAATTAATTTAACTTTTAGAAGTATTCTTATATCTATAGACGAAATGGGAATAGGATAACTATTATGAATAAATTAAATAAGATTTATGATCTAATTTTAGAGGGTCTGTATTCATCCTATGGAATTACATCTGAATTGGGAAGGAAAGAATTCTTGAGTGGGTTAAAACCACATATTCGAGATCTCAGAGAAAGTTTTCAGAATAAACAGGTCAGAGTTGATTACTCAAATAAAAATATCCAAGCTGCTTATTTAATAGCATATTATCCCTCTTATGTCGAAATGACCTATGAAGTTTTAAATCGTCATGGGGTTGAAGCTTTATCTTTTAAAAACAAAGAACTTAATGTATGTTTGTTTGGGGCAGGTGCCGCTCCTGAAGCAATCGCTTTACTAAACTTTATTACAACTCATAATCTGAATAATATTGAGGTAGTAGTTATTCGTGCCTACGATATTTTTGCATCAACTTGGAGCTTTAGCCTTGATTTAATAGAACAGTTTATTGTCCCCCATTTTTGGGAATCAAAAAAATTTAAACTAATTGGTAGAGACTTAGATTTATGTAAGCATGATGGATTCAAAGATATTAGACAGGAGATTCGCAATTCTAACCTGTTGATATTTCAAAATTGTTTAAATGAACTTGATGATAGAAATACAGCAATTCAAAATATAAAATATTTAGCACAAAATATCTCGCCAGAAAGTACGTTAATTATTGCAGACTTATCTGGATATCAAGTAGTAATAGAAGCAAAATCAAAAATCGAATATATTTTAAAAGAAATCCCTCGTTTAAATTTTTTTAAATCAAATGATAAGGAAGAAATACGCATAAAAACATTAATTCCGTTGATTATTAAGCAAAATCTTTTAACAGGAAGTGATGGATTAATCCCACGATCAACAGTTAAATTTAATTTTATTAGTGCCTACCACTTGCCAGAAGCTCCAGATGTTATTCCTGATACTATTTCTTTAGAAATTTTGCGAGCTTATATTGAGAATCTAGAAATTACGCAACGTAATACACAGCAGGAAAATGAAGAATTAAGAAATTTGCTAAATCATTTACAGCAACAGACGCAAGATTTACAAAGGCGATTGGATGAACAAGTGAGATCTTCTATCAATTTTGAAGACAAAGAAAATAGAGATTTGTCACTAGAAAGATTAGATAAATCTGTAGCCGCAGTAGATATATCTTTGCGTGAGCTAATTCTTCAGAATCGAGACGCAGTATTATCACAAACTAAACTAGCTCATCGCAAGCTAGAAAAAAGATTGTGGATAGCAATTATTGGTGCTGGAGGATTAGGAATAATTGCAATTTGTTTATTATTAATTTCTTTGTTTCGTCGCTAGATAAAATTAATTGATATTAGGAACTAACATATGAAAGGATCTTGTTTACTGAATCTGATAAATATAACCATCATCAACCCGTACTCCATTAACCATATTATCCGTTAGCCTTCTACCTGATAAATTACGATGCCATTGTAATTGGGAGTGACGCAAATCCTCAATTAACTCATGTTTGGGGCTTACCGCAATAAGTGAAGTCCAATCAATTTTTAATTCTGGTTGAACATCACGAAATACTGTCAAAATCTCTTTATAGGCTTTTAGAGTACCTTCGCGATCGCATATCTCTGAAGTCAACATCAAATGCCACGACTCTGAATCCGAAGAATAAATCCAAAGTGCCGAATCAGTTGATAGCCCTGCTAAGTTGAGAGCATCAATTAATCTTTGCCCTTCTTCAATTTCATAGTTTAGTAATGTTGCTGTAGCCATTGAAAAACTCCATCATCAGGATCGGCAATTGCTGAGTACATATCGCGAGCTTCTTGTTCAGTATATGTTTTATAGCGGCTTTCAGGCTTCCAGTGTTCTATAACTAACAACCAATTAGAACCAAAATTTGGATCGCTACGACGAGATGCTAATTCTTTGTCAAGTTTAGCATTTTTAACAAGTTTGACTAAATCGTGAGTGTGGCTATCTATAGCCATTTGCTTATCAGGAAAATCAAATTCTTTAGTATGTTTAGCAATACAGGCTTTCAAAGCGCACTCTACTATATAGCCACTGAGATAATAGGCTCCAGAATATTGATCATTTTGGAGGAGTACTTCGGCTTCTTTAAGGCGAATGCGTGCTAGGTTTTGAAAATCTTGCTTATTCAAGGAAATAGCGTAACCTTATTGCTGTAGTTATACTTAAATATATCAGCAGAAAAGATCTATAGACAGCGATAGCCTATTCCGCCGATTAATTTTTGCCCTAAAGTATATGCTCAAAATTCTGACAAATCAGCGATTAATATCGACAAAGATAGCCATAGCGATCGCCCTAAGCGCTTTATCTATACCTAACGCCACAAATGCCGAAGGCTATATAAATAAGCGGGTTTGTCCTGCGGATTTTCCGAGTTTGAGCAAGGCTTTAGCTAAAGATTTACCAGATTATCTCAATCGTGTTTATAGTCGCCTACGCATTAAACGCGAAGTAATGACCATCAGTCAGCCAGAACTTGAGCCTCTGCCACTATCCCCTGACCAAGCACGCGATCGACTACCAGAGCAGATTTTTTTATCAGTATTAGAAAGACAGACGGGCAAAGTAGAGACTTCGCAACGGGCTTATTGGTTATTTGTGGTTCCAACTTCTAAAGGTTGGCGCTTAGATATGGCTTTTATGCGAATTGGGCAAGCGCCGCCTGTAGATGTCAGTGATGCAGCGATCGCTGATGCTGCCAATAAATGGCTACGCGACTACTGCGATCCTCGTTATAGGCTCTAGGGGCAGTTACTATTTTTAAAACTATAGCCATCTTATTTCATTTATGGGATTAAATAGTTGGTGAGAGTGCGCCTCTTTGGGGCGCACTCTCACCAACTACTTAGGATTGCTCTATGTCTCTATTTGAAACCGTTAAATCGCAAATGCCTGCTGAGATTCCCGCCCAATTAGAACGGATGGATGCTTTTTGGTCGAGCTATCGTCAGCAGCCTCAAGCGATCGCCAAAGTTGTTAGTAGTTCGCAAAGTAACCTTGGTGATAGGGACTTTGATGTAATTGTTTGTGGAGGGACTTTAGGGATTTTTATCGCCTGTGCTTTGCAAATCAAAGGATGGCAGGTTGCGGTTATAGAGCAAGGGCTCTTACGAGGTCGTACACAGGAATGGAATATTTCGCGAAAAGAATTAAATACTTTTTTAGAATTAAATTTGCTTACGGAAATAGAACTAGAAGCGGCGATCGCTACGGTCTATAATCCTGCTAGAGTCGGCTTTCAGGGAGGGAAAGATCTATGGGTGCGGGATATTCTGAATATTGGAGTTGATCCAGTTTATTTATTAGAAGTTCTCAAACAGAAGTTTTTAGATGATGGTGGTACTTTGTTAGAGAAAGCTGCATTTAAACAAGCAATTGTATATAGCGACGGTGTTGCGGTTGAGGTTAAGTCCATCTCTAACGATGAGCTTAAGATTCTCACGGGGAGACTATTATTAGATGTTATGGGACATTTCTCACCGATCGCCAAGCAAGGGCGATCGCTAGTTCAGGGAAACATTAAACCCGATGGAGTCTGTATGGTGGTGGGCAGTTGTGCGAAGGGATTACCAGAAAAGCCTTATGGAGACTTGATTTATAGCTTTGCACCGATTCAAAATCAATGTCAGTACTTTTGGGAAGCATTCCCTGCTAAGGATGGCAGAACTACCTATATGTTTACCTATGTTGATGCCGATCCTTTGCGTCCTAGTTTCGCTCAATTGATGGAAGATTATTTGTTTTGGTTGCCGAAATATCAAGAAGTGGAACTAAAGCAAATTCAATTTGAGCGAGTTCTCTTTGGCTTCTTTCCATCTTACAAACAGAATCCTTTACAAACTCCTTGGGATCGAATTTTGCAGGTAGGTGATAGTTCAGGAATGCAATCTCCGCTTAGTTTTGGTGGTTTTGGGGCAATGGTGCGTCATTTGCCACGTTTAACGATGGGAATTGAAGCAGCCTTGGGTGGTGATTTGTTAGCTAAAGAGAATTTGCGATCGCTACAGCCCTATCAACCGAATCTATCGGTAACATGGCTATTTCAAAAATCCATGAGCGTAGCCGTCAATCAACAAATTGAAAGCGATCGCATTAATTATTTGCTAGGTGTCACGTTTACAGCAATGGAAAAACTTGGCGATCAAGTTCTCTATCCTTTTTTACAAGATGTGGTGCAGTTTATACCCCTTGCAAAAACTATGTTGGCGATGTCTATTGCCGATCCCGTGTTAGTTCTGAAAATCATGCAGCAAGTAGGCTTTGGCGCTTTGCTAGATTGGCTAAAGCATTACTTCAATTTGGGAGCGTACAGCTTTTTAAATCAAATTGGCGATCGCCTTGAACCAGCGATCGCTAATTTGCTGCCCGAACAACAGTATCAATTAAACAGAAAAATTGAAGCTTGGTATTACGGTTCAGGCGGAGATTATGAAAGTGCTGCGAAGCAGCGCTTTCATAATTTAGAGGACGCTTGCTAATAGAGCTTTTTGGGCATGGAGACGATTTTCGGCTTCATCCCAAATGCGAGACTGACTTCCTTCCATTACTTCATCAGTAATTTCTTCACCACGATGGGCAGGTAAACAATGCAAGGCGATCGCTTCGGGATCAGCCAAAGCCATCAGTTCTGAGTTGAGTTGATAAGGTTGGAAAACGGGAATCCGATCCTCTGCTTCAGATTCCTGTCCCATACTTGCCCAGACATCGGTATAAAGTACATGAGCCGCCCGCGAAGCAAGCTTTGGATCTTCGGTGACAATTACTTCGGAATTTGTGGCTAGAGCCTTCGCTTGAGCGACGATTTTAGGATCGGGAGCAAAATTCTTGGGGGAAGCAATACGAACATTCATTCCCACCAGAGCGCAGCCAATCATTAGAGAATGCGCCATATTGTTACCATCTCCCAAATAGGTCAGAGTCAACCCCTTAAGAGTCCCAAATTTTTCTAAAACAGTTAGCAAATCGGCAAGGACTTGGCAAGGATGCTCTAGATCGCTGAGAGCATTGATAATGGGCATTTTGCAGAATTGGGCAAAGGTTTCTAATTCTGCTTGCTCAAAGGTGCGAATGGCAAGAACATCTAAATAGCGATCTAGAACTCTCGCCGTATCTTTAATTGGTTCGCCGCGACTTACCTGCGTTACATTCGGATCGAGGTCGATCACATGCCCCCCCAGTTGATGCATCGCTACGGTAAAGCTGACTCTTGTGCGGGTAGATGCTTTGCGAAAGAGCAAGCCAAGGGTTTTGCGCTGAAAGTCAAATTTCACTTCTCCAGCCTTTAATTGTAGAGCTAAAGTCAGTAATTCCTGAAGTTCGCTTGGTTGTAAGTCTGCCAAACTAAGAAGGTCGCGTCCCTGAAGATTTCCCATTGTTTTCTGTGGATGAAGCTTGTGCAAAAGCTGATAGTGAATTGATCTGAGATTACAAGTTACAGAGCAATTAGACAAATAATTGTTCGGTATTATCAAAACCTCGTACGCTAAAAAAAAATCTTGCGGTTTATTTGAGTGGTAATTGTTTTAGTAGAAATATTGCAAAGCAATATTTCTACTAAAACAATTAGATCTTTACGCCCGATTTGCGAGCAATCCAAATTTCCCAATTGCGGAGAAAGCTTGATCGCGCCTTAAAGATGGTGGCAAGGGTCGGTTTAAATACAATTTCTTCGCTCGGCGGCTGCACCAAAATTGTGAATAGCCCCAACCGATTGCCCACGATCGTATCGGTAAAGAGCCGATCGCCCACCATGGCTACTTGCTCTGGTGGTAATTTCATTGCTTCTAAAACTTGACGCACTACTCGACGCGAAGGCTTACCTGCACGACTGCGATAAGGAAGGTTAAGACTTTCAGCCACCTTTTGAATACGGCGATCGCTAAAATTATTACTGGCTAGCCAAATGGGATATCGCTGGCTCATTAATTCCACCCATTTACGAATATCCTCTGAGACATCGGATTCATCATCCCCGATTAAAGTATTATCAACGTCCAAAATTAGTCCGCGCAAACCGTACTTTTCCATCAATTGCGGTGCGATCGCGGTAATCGGTGATGACAAAACTAAATCAGGAGCAATAAGTCGCCAAGGTTTCACAAAAATTTTGGTGATGTTAACTAAATTATTAAGAATATCTTAACCCAGAAACAACTCTATGCCAAATCTCAAAGATAAAAGGCGGCGCTTTGCGTCGCCTTTTATCTTTGAGATTTGGACTGTATTTTTTTGTCGATCGCTTGTAAAGCCTTTTCGTGATCTTCTAAATTACGGCTAAACACATGACTTCCATCGTATTTCGCCACAAAGAACAAATAATCCGTAGGTGAAGGCTCTAGCGTTGCTTTGAGACTCGCTAACCCTACCGAAGCGATCGGTCCCGGAGGTAACCCCTCATTGAGATAGGTATTGTAAGGTGAAGCAGTACGAACCTGTTCTAGAGTAAGCGGATTTTCGGGAGTTTGCTTAATATTTAAGCCATACTCAACGGTTGGATCGGACTCCAAACGCATATTTTTTCTAATACGATTCCAAAATACCCCCGAAATCACTCGTCGCTCGGCTTCAATTACCGCTTCCTTTTCGACAATGCTGGCAAGGGTAACCCAATCCTTAAGACTAATTTTGACCCTTGGTTTACCTGCTTGATTTTCTTTATAGATAGGCAAAGCTACCTGCTCAAACCGATCTAGCATCAGATCAATAATGAGATCGGGAGTTGCTTCCGATGGCAAAATTTGATAGGTATCAGGGAAAAGAAAACCTTCTAAACTGGGAATGTCATCGGGAAGCCAAGCCCTTCGCCTTGGATTAGTCCGTTGAGCCGCAGCAATAAAATCCTTAGCAGTAAAAAATCCCTGCTTCTCAAATAGCTCAGACATCTGGGCGATCGACCATCCCTCGGGAATGGTAAATCGCACTTCTGAAGATTTAGCCGTTTGAATCTGAGAGACAACCTCTTGCAATGATTGATTTGTAGCAAAGTCATAGGTTCCAGACCTCAGAGCTACTGATTCACTACCGCGCAGAGATTGCCATTGTATCCACAGACGTAGCGCCAGACTAGAGCGAATTACGCCTGCGGATTCCAACTCTTGAGCGATCGCTTGAGTAGGCATTCCATCGGAGATAGTGAGTCGTACTTTTGCTCCAAAAGTACTTGGCGCTGAACTTGCCCATATCCACCAAGAGCTGCTAGCAATGCCAGTTAACAGAATCGTAATTGGCAAGGCTAGCCCATAAAAAAGCCAATTAGAACTCTTCTTCGGCATCTTCTGTGCTGAGGACATGGTCTAGATATTGCTCCACATAAGGCTCAAGGGCTGCCATTTCCTCAGGTGTCAGGATTTCGGGCTGTCCCTTGTCCCCCACTTTAGCGATAAACATTAGAGGATCGAGGGCTGTAAATACAGAGAATGCTTGTTCTTCGTAATAAAAGTGAGCTAGCTCTTGAAATTCACTACAGTTACCGTCTTCTTCAGTATCAATTTCAATAATATCTTCTTCAGTGGGTTCTGGTAGTTCACCATCAACGGTCAGAGTGTAGGCTGAGCGCTTTAGAGAAAGATTTTGTTCTGCTAAAACCGCCTGAGCTACTGGAAAAATTAGATCAATTTCTTCGTCGGTGACATCGACTAATTCAGTTTCTTCTTCGTCATCGGTTTCTTGCCATGCGAATATTTGCACAGAAAAGTCCACTGGTTGTAGCAGTAAATATTCGGTAGTATCTACTTTAAACGCAGTTTCAATAGTGCAAGGCAAGCTTTTACCTGCTTCATCCGTGAGTACGATCGTCGATCCTTCCATAGATTGCTTTTTTGTATCCTATAGCACTACTAGCTCAGAGAAACGCTCTTATATAAGGCTTTTGGCGCTCTTAAGCATTATGACAGCAAATGGGACAAAAAATTATGGACGGTGCATCGCACCGTCCATAATTTTTTGTCCCATTACTCACCCAGAGAATCGCCGCCTTTCTGTTTTAAAAGATTAAGGGCGGCGCTTCGCGCCTACCTTAATCTTTTGGGTTTTATATGCTTTGCTGGCGCTTGATAGCTAGCCATTGCTGCAAAATCAAAGCGGCGGCTTTACGATCAATCATGGCTTTGTTTTCTCTGGTGGAAATGCCCTGCGATCGCATCATTTCTTCGGCTTCGTAAGAAGTGAGTCGTTCATCGACAAATTCCACCGCAATGCTTAGTTGCTTAGAAGCCCCATTGGCAAATTTTTGGACTTGTTTAGCTTGATAGCCGAGGGAGCCGTCCATGTTGTAGGGCAAGCCAATGACCAAAACATCAACCTCACGCTCTTGAATTAGCGATCGCAGTTCGTCCATATCCTCTTGCCATGACTTACGAATAATCGTGGTGATGCCATGAACGGATATGCCAAGGCGATCGCAACCTGCCACCCCAATCCTTTTTCGACCAACATCTAATCCTAATGCTGCATACTGCATAGCTTTTAATTTAAGTGACGCAAAGCGTCACTTAGGCTAACTCCTTTGAAATGGTTGTACCTTTTGGATCAAAGTTCGCGATCGCGCAATAATTGTTGTCCAGTCAGCCTCAACGATCGCTTCAGGAGAAAATAAATGGCTGGAAATACCCACCGCGATCGCCCCAGCCTCCAAAAATTTATCCGCATTTTCAATCGTAATCCCGCCTGTCGGAATCAAGGGAATATCGCGCAATACTGGCTGCAAACATTGCAAATAATCAAAGCCACCCATCACTTTGATCGGAAAAACTTTGACGGCTGCTGCTCCCGCTTGCCAAGCGGTGACGATTTCTGTAGGGGTTAATGCTCCTGCAATTACGGGAATATTATTTTCTAAGCCTTTGGTAATAAGATCGCGACTTGTGTGGGGTGTAAATAAAAAGCTACAACCACAGGCGATCGCCCTTTCCGCCATATCTAAGTCTAAAACTGTCCCTGCGCCAATTTTGCAATCAGGTAATTCTTGTTGCAATTTGGGAATTAGTGACTCAGCGCGATCGGTATTCCACGCGATCTCAATCAGCTTAATTCCACCTGCGGCGGCGGCAAGAGCCATTTCTCTAGCGATAACCACGTTATCGGCACGTATAACGGCAATAATGCGATGTTGCTGCAACAAACTGAGCCAAGGGTTCACAGGATTTTTTGCAAAATATGTTGCGATAAACTGCCACAGATCATGACATAGAATGATCACAAAGAGAAAGATGGAGCAATGCTCCATCTTTCTCTTTGTTAGGACTTACGCATCGTTAATAAAGTTTTTTCATCAGAGTTTCTATGGCTTTAAATGTTGGCGATCGCGCCCCAGATTTTAGTTTGTCTGATACCAATGGCAACACTGTCAGCCTATCTAGTCTCAAAGGTAAGCGCATTATTTTATACTTCTATCCCCGTGACAATACCCCCGGATGTACCAAAGAAGCCTGTGGCTTCCGTGATAATTACGCCCAGTTTCAGGAAAAAAATACTTTGATTTTTGGGGTCAGTACCGATGATGCCAAAGCTCACCAAAAATTTACCACCAAATACAATCTCCCCTTTCCCCTACTCTGCGATGTGGATGGGCAGGTTGCTACAGCCTACGAAAGCTATGGCAAGAAGAAATTTATGGGTAAAGAGTATGTAGGTGTTTTTCGCAATACCTTTGTAATTGATGCTAACGGTAATATTGAGAAAATTTATCTGGGAGTCAAAGCAGAATTACACCCTGCTCAAGTCCTTGCTGACATTTATTAAAAGCCACATGACTAAACCTGTTATTAAGCCTTGGTTAATCCGCGATCGCCAATTTATTTGGGGCGATCGCACCTATCTGATGGGCGTTTTGAATGTTACACCCGATAGCTTTAGTGATGGCGGGAAATTTAACTCCTGTGATGCTGCGATTAAGCAAGTAGAGCAAATGTTGCCCTATATTGACATCCTCGATATTGGCGGCGAATCAACACGTCCCAACGCCGAAGCAGTAAGTGCGGCGGAAGAATGCGATCGGGTACTTCCCATTATTAAAGCCCTACGCGACGCATATCCTCAGTTGCCGATATCGGTAGATACGATGAAAGCAAGTGTGGCTAAAGAAGCGATCGCCGTAGGTGCAGATATTTTAAATGATGTATCCGCAGGTCGCTTTGATCCTGAAATGCTGCCCCTTGTTGGTAAATTACAAGTGCCAATTTTCTTGATGCACATGCAAGGCGAGCCAAGAACGATGCAACTCAAGCCCCATTATCGCCATGTCGTCCAAGATATTAAGCAATTTCTAAATGATGCGATTTTAGTCGCTAAGGCTTGCGGCATTCCGAAACATCTCATTGCGATCGACCCGGGGATTGGATTTGGAAAAAACCTTGAGCATAATCTAGAAATTATCAAAAATTTATCCGTATTTCAGGATATTGGCGCTCCATTACTATTAGGAGTTTCGCGTAAAACTTTTATTGGTAAGCTTTGCGATCGCCCTGAACCAAGCGATCGGCTATTAGGAACCATTGCCGCCTGTGGAGCTTGTATTGCTGGTGGAGCCGATATTTTGCGAGTCCACGATCCTAAAGAGATTGCCGAAGCCTGCCGAGTGAGTGATGCTATTTATCGATAAATAATGTGATGGAGAGCATCACATTATTTATCGATGAAATGAAGACAATTACGACACTTAGCTGCACAAGCCTTCGATTTATAGAAAAACTGCATAGATCCCATGCACTAATAGCAATTAGAAGGAAATATCCCTTTCAGTCCATCGGTTACAATAACCAAAGAGGATGTAAGCTTTAATACAGCTTTAATACAATCTTGTAAAGTTGTAAAGTTTGTAAAGTTTGTAATCATTTTGTAGAGGGCAAGACGTGCCACAGGCTAAGCATTTGTTGATTGGCTCAACCCGAGCAGGTAGTGGTAAATCAGCAACAATTTTGGGATTAACGTATCACTTGCAAGCCAAAGGTTACAAAGTTGGTTATGGGAAACCGATTGGCACTTTTACGACCAAGGAATT
Source organism: Pseudanabaena sp. FACHB-1998 (assembly GCF_014696355.1). GTDB lineage: Bacteria > Cyanobacteriota > Cyanobacteriia > Pseudanabaenales > Pseudanabaenaceae > Pseudanabaena. The sequence goes on from NZ_JACJQA010000009.1 coordinate 60,321, forward strand.
ACCCGAATCAGCCGAACGCAGTGAAGCTGATGTAGATTTTATTCGCCAGACTCTGAACTTACCACAGTCGCTGTTACGTCCCACTTTGCTCAATCTTGATCGTGCGGCTCTCCAGCGCCGTCTCTCAGGTGAAGATACTGCGGACTACAGCAATAAGCTTGATGAATATAAAACGATTATCGCTGGTGATTTAGTTCTTTTAGAAGCTCCAGCTAACACAGCCGAAGGCGCAATCTTTGGGCTTTCCTTAGAACAAATGGCAGATAAACTAGATGCACCTATTTTATTGGTCATGCGATTTGGCTCTCTATTGGTAGTCGATCACATCTTGATGGCAAAACAACGCTTTGGCGATCGCCTATTAGGAGTCGTAATTAATGATATTCCCGAAGATCAGTACGAAACCTCATTAGAAATATTACATCCCTATCTCGAAGAACAAGGAATTCCCGTATTTGCGTTAATGCCTGAAAATCGCACCTTAAGGAGTGTGAGCGTATCCGAACTGATCGAACAGCTTGGCGCAAATATCCTCTGCTGTCCTGAAAATATTGACCTCAGTAAAGTGATGGTTGAGGAATTAAAAATTGGGGCAATGGATGTTAACTCTGCTCAAAGTTATTTCCGCAAGTCCTACAACAAAGCGGTAATTACAGGTAGTAGCCGTATTGATTTACAATTTGCCGCGTTAGAGACTTCAACTAATTGCCTAATCCTGACGGGACGACCTTTTATTAGTGAAGATGTAGCCCATAAAGCGATGGAACTAGGTGTGCCAGTTCTTTCGGTTAACAAAGACACTTTAAGTACAGTTAGTATCATTGAAAGCTGTCTTGGACAAGTCCGTCTCCATGAAGGTATCAAGGTGACCAGTATTTGCGACATGATGTCTAAACATTTTAATTTTGATCGCTTCTTGAAGTTGATGAAAATTAAAGCTTTAACCACTGCTTAATCTTAAATATAAAAAAGCCTGCTCGTGAGCAGGCTTTTTTATATTTCTTGGAGAGTTTTCCATCCAGGTTGCCATAGCGATCGCCTTTGTAGAGCTTTAGCATTAAGCCAAAATCTCACAGAATCATCACAGGCAGCCTTAATTTCTGCAAAAACTAACTCCCCTTCATTTTTGCGATTGACGACTACAAAATGCCTCCATCCGAAGGTTTCTTGCATAGCTGTCCATTTTGAGCCAATTAAGTGGGGAAACTTTTGTTTTTTGGGCATAAACTTTCACAAAAAAATTGCCCTAGGCAATTTTTTTGTCAATCTTGTAAATCTAGTCAACATCGTCATCGTCGATATCGTCATCATCATCGTCGATGTAGCTAGCATCATCACCAAGCATTAATTCGCTTAATTCTTCAGCTTCATCATCAAACTTTAAGCTAGACTCAGTGCCTTCTCTAGCAATCAGGCGACCTGTAGATTCAAGCCAGTCCAAAATCGATACTTCTTGCTGGGTGGGAATGATCGCGGCTGGCTGATTGCGTCGTTGGACACGTAATGCGGGATTATTCATATTCTTTAAAAAATACCTAAAGTAGTTACCAATCAAGAAGGGCGCTTAGCCCCCTTCTCGATTTTCTAGAAACCTGCGGGTAAACCTAAGCCACCAGTCAGCTCTTCCATTTTTTGCTTCATTGTGCTAGTTGAAAGTTGATAGGCATCTTTGAGGGCAGCAAGTACTAAGTCTGACAAAACTTCTGCGCCTTCATTTAGGGCTTCAGGAGCAATTTCTACGCCCTGAGGTTCTTGGTTGCCACTTAAAGTTACTTTAACTAATCCACCGCCTGATTCACCAGTTAGACGTAGTTGGTCTAATTCTTCTTGTAACTTTTTAGCGCCTTCTTGAATTTGCTGCGCTTTTTGGAAGGCTTCTTTCATTTTGCCTAAACCAAAGCCAAATCCTTTTCCGTCTGACATAGCAGTATCAGTTTTATCCTAAGTTTTCCTGTACATTATGTCACTAATCTGCACGATTCGGTAAGTACGGTCATCTAGATATCCGTCCACAGACGCGCATCTACAAATCTAGATATATGTTTGACATTTGTAGTTGCCACAATAACCTCGTAGCCTTGCTGCACTTGTAACAAGGCTTGAGCCGCTAAAATCACATCCCCATCTAATGATTTCGGATCAGCCGTTGCTTGTCCACTTTGTCTCACCTCTGCCCATAACTTTGCGGCATAGATCATGACAGATGTAGTAATTGGTAAATAAATGATTTCATTTTTTAATCGGTCTAAACGTTGAAGCCCTTTCAATTTGTTAGCCCGTATTAACTCCCGTCTTAGCTCATAATCGGCAATTTCAGGAATTGCTACCTTATAACCTCTTGGTTCTAGAGTACTGAGCCACTTTAAACAATCTTGATTAGTTTTAGGGTTAGTTACCTTACCTAAAACACCTGTATCTAGTAGGACAAGTAGCTTCATGCAGGTATCGGTCGATGGGACAATGTTCCATTGTTAAGGGCATTCCGAAGATAATTCCAAGTTTCCTCTTGCTCGTTTGGGTCTTCTATATCTTCTGCTAGCCATTCTTCCGCTAATTTCGCCAAGCCTTGGCTTTGATTATTTCTTATTCTCAAGGGATCTTGATCATCTATCCTAGAGATGATGTTTGCAAAGTAGCTATCTAGCTCGGTAACAATATCAGGATTTTTGAGTAGCGGTACAGCCAACCTCTGGATTTGTCGGACTACGGTAATTAGAAATTGAATTTGTAAGGATTGGCTTGGGCTTTGTACAGATTTTAGGCTCAATTGTTCTAGGACTAATGCATCCGTACCGATGAGCGCGTAAGTAAGATAGCGCAAAATATTTTTGCAGTCGCTGGATATATCGGTTAGAAATTCTAGAGTAATCGATTCTTGGTTAATAGCTTCCCTTGTCCCCGTGATCGTGGTTTCTTGAGTAGCCGCTAAGATAGCTTCTTGGACTATTTTTTTCGCAGTAACTGTAAGTATCTGGACGAATTCTAAGATTTCTCTTAATCGCAATAAAGATCCATCAGTATTGAATGTGTCCATAAATGAATTGGTATTAACATTAATGGCTAATTCAGTAACTGATGCAATAGTTGGTTCAGATGTGATCATTGCAATATTTTGCATGGCTTTGTCCCTCATCTGTTTGTACTTAGTGCGCTTAGCCATGATGCTAACACAGCCCATGATGCTATGTACTAGCTGTAAATTCTTGACTAAAATCTTTGATTTTTTTGAATTTGTAAAAGTCCATAATTGCGCCCCAGATGGCTGTGCCTGTTTCAGGATCGACTCCCCGATCGCCACTCCAAAATTCATCAGCACTAACCTCGAAACCTAAAACAACTTGACGCGATTCATTTAAATATTGAAAACAACATTTCGCATCTTTAGGCATTTCGGCTTTGTAGCGACCATTGGCAAAGAAAACATCTAGTGAGCAACCAGCGAGAGGTTCGATGTCATTAATGGTGATTTGATTGAGGCGATCGCGATCGCGTCCAGCCCCAGTCCATGCACTCGGATCTTTAAATCCCCAATATTTCACTTGAATTTTGTCCTCATTTTCTACAAATTGCAAAATACGCTGACGATAGGGGCGATCGAGAATCAAGGCATTAGCCTGTTCGGCAAAGATAGCAGGGCTGCCCAAAAGGTTAGACGAAATGGGACGTTGCCACCAAACTAAATTTACAAACCAGACAGGTTGATCTACGGATTGCTCTTGATTGCTAAATTCTCCTGTCATCCATGAGGTAAGAGTTAACAGATTTTGGGAAATATTCATGGATCTTGGTTGGTTAAGACGTAAGTATAAAAAGTTAGATTCAAGAAGAAAGTCATGAAAAGTCTACAATTGTTTACACAGTTTTTATTTTAACTACGACAAAATGAAAACTTAAAACTCTTACTAGGCTTGACTTTCTGTTTTTAAATAAATTTGTATTCATTATGACATAGGTCAATAATGCTAAAATTATTAACCAATCAGAGAAAATGTAGCTTATAATACAAATATAAGTTTAGATATATGAATTGAGATAAGACTATGAAAACTCCTCGTGAAAGTCAACCCAAAAGTAATTACCGCGATCGCCAAAGATTTGAAGACGAACTAAAGGGTAATGAACCTGAAAATCATCTACATCAAAATTATCGTCATTGGGCATGGTTGCCAAAACCTAAATAAATAATAAGCAAATAAAAAAGGCTCCCGAAGGGAGCCTTTTTTTATTTGGGTTAATTTATCTAGCCCAGTAAATCACTTTCTTTTCAATCGCCACAAACATGGCATAGAGCATCACGCCTAGAATCGCAAGGGCAATTAGCGCCGCAAAAGCTAGGGGAACATTAAAGTCTGATGCAGCTTGGACGATCAAATATCCTAAACCAGCATTAGAGGCGATCGACTCCGCAATTACAGCTCCGATAAAGGAAAACGAAACAGCAATTTTTAGAGAGGCAAATACATAGGGTAATGTATGGGGCCAGCCGACTTTTTGGAAAATCTCAAAGTCCGACGCACCCAAAGCATACAAAACATCCTTCATTTCTGGCTCAATTGTCTCTAGCCCCAGAGCGACGTTAACGGCGATCGGGAAAAAGGCAAGTAAAAAAGCCGTAACGATCGCAGGAATTGCATTTGCCCCAAACCATACAGCTAGCAAGGGAACCAGTGCTGATTTAGGAATGGTATTAAAGGCGACTAGTAAAGGATAAAAAGTCAAATAGATAAATCGGGAATAGCCAATCAAAAAACCTAAAACTACACCGACTAAACTAGCGATCGCAAAGCCTGCAAAAGTCGTCCAAACAGTTCGGAGAGAATTCTCCAAAAGCTGTGGCGCGAATTTGATATAGGCTTCAATAATTTTTGAAGGTGCAGGTAAGTTAAAGGGCTGGATTTTAAATATCCATACCGCAGCTTCCCAAAGTAAGAATAAAACGATCGTTGCGATCGACGGAAGAATAATTGTTGCCGACTTGGTGTTTAGGAAAGCTTCAAAATTAAATTTTTTAGGTGCTTTTCTCGCATCATCAACAGTTGCCTGCATATATATTCCTCACATTAATTTTTATGAATATGACGGCGTAATTCAGCAGCCAAATGTGCGAATTCATCACTAAGACACATTTCGAGAGTGCGCGGACGAGGCAAATCGATTTTCTGCATGAAAGCGATTTCGCTAGGACGAGGACTCATCACGTACACCGTATCTGATAAAAATACAGCCTCACGCAAATCGTGGGTAATCAAAATCCCCACACATTGAGCCTGCATCCACAGATCCTGCAACATGACCCACATTTCCTCACGGGTAAATGCATCCAACGCTCCAAAAGGCTCATCCAACAATAGAATCTCAGGCTTATGGATAAGCGATCGACAAAGAGAGGCTCTTTGACGCATACCACCAGATAATTGCCAAGGAAATTGTTGTTGGAAGTCTTTTAAACCAACTGCACTCAGCAGCTTTTGGGCGGTATCCACATAATGAGCATGATTAACTTTGAAATCACGCTTATAGGGATGCACAACTTCCAGAGGCAGCAACACATTATCAATGGTGCGCCGCCAAGGAAGCAATACAGGGTTTTGGAAGGCGATACCTACATTCTTAAGCGGCTTGACAACAGCCTGTCCATGACAGCGCAATTCACCAATTTTTGTAGGACTCAGACCTGAAACCATTCGTAAAATGGAAGTCTTACCACATCCGCTTGGACCAACAAAAGATACAAACTCCCCGGGCTTGATGTTAAGGGTGATTTCTTTAATGATCGTACGCATAGAATCGCCAAATGGATATTCCAAACCGATTTTGTCAAATTCTAGCAAGGGCATAGAAGGAGCTTCGGTTTCCGAATCTGTGGATGTGAGAGGCTGTACCATTTTGTAATTTAGGGGCTAAAGAATTATTGCAATGGTTTGCGATCGCTCGCAGGAGGAACCAATCTCTTGTCTTTAGAAGGTAAAAACTTATCAGTGTAAAGATCAGCAGCCGTAACTGGTTTGAGCTTAAAGCCTTCAACGGTTTGAGCAATGCTCTTTTCTAAACGCTTAGGATCAGCACCACCAAAGCCCGAAGCTTCAAGTTCTGGAGTAACGTACATCCGCTCGATCGCCAACTTTAAGCGGAGTTTCTCAGCTTCGCGATCCATTAGCTTACTTTGATCAGTAGCGACAACTAGATCAAGGGCTGCACTGGGGTCTTTGACTACTTCCTGCATTCCACGGAAATAGGCTCTTAAGAAAGCTTTGATCGCATCGGGACTCTTATCCGCAAAAGCTTGCTTAACCAAAATGCCATTGCCATAGAAATCCAATCCAAATTCGTCGTAGAAGAAAATTTGGATGTCATCCATAGTTTTTCCGCCCTTAATCAAGGAAGGAATAACGGATGTATAGAATCCGCTCACAGCATCAACTTTACCTTGCAACAAGAAGGTTTCTCGAAGCTTTGGCTCCATCGTTTCCCAAGTTACGGAATCAGGAGCAATCTTCACTTCCTTTGCAAAAAGTGGGAATAGTTTGCGAGGACCATCGCCCGCAGGTGCACCCAACTTTTTACCAACTAAATCCGCAGGGGTTTTAATGCCGTTAGCTTTAAAAGTAACGATAGAAAAAGGAGCTTTGTTTTGATAGAAGGCAACGGCAATGATTTTATCATTAGGATTTTTGTCGTTGAATTCCATCGCGTTGTAAACATCACTAAAAGCCATGTCATACTTGCCAGTTCCCAGCTTACTGATGGTATCCGCATTACCAAAACCACGCTCATAGGAAACATCTAGCCCTTCTTCTGCAAAATATCCCTTTTCAATCGCCCAAATTAGAGGAGCATCAAGACTTTGTTTTAAGAAGGGGAGCTGGACGCGAATGCTTTGCTTACTTTGCTTGTCTGGACTGGTAGCTGTTTGGGTTGTAGTTGCAGTAGGTGCTGAAGACTTATCGGCAGAAGTCGTATTTGTACTTGGCGGAGCAGAGTTACAAGCCGCAAGAATTGCTGTCGAAGCAGCAACTAAGAGGATTTGATGTAATTGTTTCTGAAAAATATGACGCATTATTGCTCTGCAATGTGAAATATGTATACTGTATACAAAACCAACCTGTATTTAAGTTGAGTAGAAGAGAAGTTTCTGTATACATAAATACAAAGAAAAATGCAGAGGAATTTAGCGAATTTGGCGATCGCTTTATACCAAAGCCCAAAATAGCCTAGCCATTTTGGGCTTTTAAAATCTTTACGGGGTTTGGATTTAATTCACGAAATGGAGAAACTTATAGAGAATGAATTACATTTGTTACTACGCCCCAAATATGGAAATCAGTATGCTCGTCAATTTCTATGGGACTAAAATTTTTGTTCTCAGGCATTAGCCACAACTTCTCTCGATCTCTATGAATTCGCTTCACCGTTAAATCGCCATTGATAACCGCAATTACAACTTGTCCATTTGTAACTTCTAACGAGCGATCGACAATTAACATATCATTGGGATGGATACCTACATCTTTCATCGATTCCCCAACTACGCGCACTAAAAATGTAGTGTCGGGATGTTTCACTAGATGACGATTAAGATCGATATTATCGTCAATGTAATCTTCAGTAAGGGTAGGTAAGCCCGCCGCCACAGGATTGAGATATAACGGGAGGCTTACTCGCATTTTACGCTCAGGTCTAAAAATTGATTGAACTGTGGTTCCTAATTCTATTGGCTCTATGGATTCACTCTTTTTCGATAAAGCTGCTAAAACCTCGCCCGTCTCTACGGGGTCACTTTTGTTAGACAACGCTGCTAAAATCTCGTCAGCAATTCGGATGGGTAATCTTACGGCTTTAGTCGCTTCGCCATATTTGCCCGTACCCTGTGGGCGACCTGCTCCTGTGCGTTTTCCTCCTCGTGGCATATAACTTTCTCCTAAGTTGCTTTCACTGTTGATTTCCCTACTGCTTTGCCAAAAGAGCGTTGTCACATTTTTGGGAATTGGCGTAAAAGCGTGAATAATGTACGTTTATCATAAGATTATACGCAAAAATTACGTTTTAAAACATTAAAATTTAGAAATTAAACCCCAAAGAGTAATAGAGGTCTATCCCAACTCTATTACTCTTCGGGGTTGTTGATTTTTGCAAATAGCTTCGGGCAATATCCAAGCGAATCATGTAACATCAGAAACATATTGCGATCGCTATTACAGGTCTTTGCACCAAAGAAAAACCGATTTTTTTGCCCAATGCATCACAAATTTGAGTTTGGACTTTAACTAGCTAGGATTTCGTCGAATTTTAGCCAGTTGGTATAAGTGAAAGAATTATAAATACGATATTGATTATAAATGGTACAAGATGCAAGATCGAAGAGAGTCCCAACAGGCTATGGATCGAGAAGTTGTGGATCAGGAAAAGGAAGTAAGCAAAAAATTAAAATTTGCCAAGAATAGTGGTTTTCAGGCTGAGTTAAGGCGAAGAGTTGACGAACTTTTCCAAAACAGCAATCTCAAAGAGCGGGATTGTCCGCAAATGTATACTAAGACTGCAATTCTGTTACTTGGCTTTTTTGGTGTTTATGCAGCCTTGCTATTTTTAGCGCTAACTTGGTGGCAAGTTGTGCCTTTATGTATTTTGCTTGGGGTGATTACCGCAGGAATTGGATTTAGTATTCAGCATGATGGCGCACACCATGCCTATTCCAATTCTCTCTGGGTAAATAAACTAATGGCGATGAGTCTCGATCTCATTGGTGCTAGTTCCTATATTTGGCATTGGAAGCATGATGTTATTCATCATACCTATACGAATATTGCTGGCTATGATATGGATTTGGAGGTAGGGATTTTTGGGCGGCTTTCTCCTACTCATCCCCGATTAACCTTTCATCGGTGGCAGCATTACTATCTTTGGATTTTGTATGGTTTTTTAGCGATTAAGTGGCATTTTTACGATGATTTTAATTGCTTTATCACTGGTAAGATTGGCGATCGCTTCTATCCCAGACCCAAACGTAGCAATCTAGCTATATTTCTGGTGGGTAAGCTGGTATTCCTGAATATTGCCTTGATTATTCCTTCATTGTTTCATCCGTTCTGGTTGGTTTTAGCTAGCTATGGCTTAGTTGCTTTTACCTTAGGAATTGTCCTTAGCGTAGTCTTCCAATTGGCGCATGTGGTGTTAGAAGCACAATTTCCTGTTCCTGCGGAAAACTCTAGTGTAATTGAGAAAGATTGGGCGATTCACCAAATTGAGACTACGGTAAATTTCTCTCGTCACAATCCTTTTGTGACTTGGTTATTAGGCGGCTTAAATTTTCAAGTTGAGCATCATTTATTCCCCAATATTTGCCACATTAATTATCCCGAAATTTCTAAGGTAGTTGAGCAAACTTGCCAAGAATTTGGCGTTAAATATAATTATCATCGGTCTTTCTGGGCAGGGTGTATTTCCCACTTCCACTGGTTAAGGCGAATGGGTGTATCTTAACCAACCTTAAAACAAAAAAAGCTAAAACTGTTGCAAAGCAACAGTTTTAGCTTTTTTTGTTTTGCTTTAAGAGTGAGCGCTTGCGCTCTTTTGATTTAATAACTATCGGTTTTACTAACAGTTGTATTAATTAATTGCTGATTAGCTTGATTGAGGCGATCGGCGATCGCTTCACGTACACCACAGTCTATATGAGAGTCGGCAAGAACATCCTGCGCCATCTCTCGATATTCGGCACTAGTAGTAAGATCTACTTGATCCAGTTTGTTGAGGTTTTCATAGATAGTCTCAGGAGAAACCGAAACATTGCTTGCCATAATTTATTCCTTAAGTTAATACAGACAAGGGGCTTAAGCCCCTTGTTTAGAAATTTTTTGCTGAAATCGATTTAGGGTAAATCGGTATCACCCATCAAAAAGCGATCGCATTCACGGGCTGCTCCACGTCCTTCATTAATTGCCCAGACGATCAGACTTTGACCGCGACGGCAATCTCCCGCCGCAAACACTTTGGGAATAGTAGTTGTAAATTGACCGTGATTAGCTTTGACATTGCTACGGGGATCGCGTTCCACACCAAGCGAATCAAGCAAAGGTTGCTCAGGACCAAGGAAGCCCATTGCTAATAGCACTAATTGAGCAGGAATCACCTTCTCAGTACCAGCTACATGTTTGGGAATGAACTGACCTTTTTCATTGCGTTCCCATTGCACTTGAACGGTGTGAACAGCTTTAACCTGACCGTTTTCGTCTCCTTCGATCTTAGTTGCAGTGGTGATATAAGCTCGCGGATCGTCACCAAACTTAGCACTCGCCTCTTCCTGTCCGTAGTCCATCTTGTAGACTTTCGGCCATTCTGGCCAAGGATTGTCCTTAGCGCGAGTTTCGGGGGGCTTGGGCATAATTTCTAACTGGACGACGCTAGTGCAACCATGACGGATCGACGTACCTACGCAGTCCGTGCCTGTGTCGCCACCACCGATAATGACCACATCCTTGCCTTGAGCAGAAATGAAGTTTTCCCCTGCTTGACCATCGAGAACTGCCTTGGTATTGGCGGTGAGGAATTCCATTGCAAAATGAATACCCTTGAGTTCGCGACCTTCAATGCTGAGATCACGGGGTTTGGTTGCACCTGTGCAAAGAACTACCGCATCAAATTCATTAAGTAGGGTTTCCGTAGGGAGATCTTTACCAATTTCTGTATTGCAGACAAATTTTACGCCTTCTTGTTCAAGGACGTTTAGGCGGCGCATGACCACTTTCTGCTTATCCAATTTCATGTTGGGAATGCCATACATTAACAATCCCCCTAGGCGATCGGCGCGTTCATAGACGGTTACCCAATGCCCTGCTTTATTTAATTGAGCCGCCGCACTTAGTCCTGCGGGACCTGAACCGATCACGGCAACTTTTTTGCCCGTGCGTTTTGCTGGTGGCTCGGGAACGATCCAGCCTTCTTCCCATCCTTTATCAATGATGGAATATTCGATATTCTTGATCGTTACGGGAGGATTGGTGATCCCCAATACACAGGAACCTTCGCAGGGGGCAGGACAGACGCGCCCTGTGAATTCGGGGAAGTTGTTGGTTTTGTGGAGGCGATCAAGAGCCTCACGCCATAGTCCTCGATATACGAGATCGTTCCATTCGGGAATAAGGTTATTGACTGGGCAGCCGCTTGCCATACCACTGATGAGATTGCCAGTATGACAAAAGGGCGTGCCGCAATCCATACATCTTGCCCCCTGATTGCGGAGTTTATCATCGGGCATATGTAAGTGAAATTCATCCCAATTTCTGATGCGATCGCTTGGTGGTGTTTCTGTTGGTGCTTCTCGGAGGTACTCAATAAATCCTGTCGGTTTTCCCATTTCTTTTCGCTTCTATTTCGTTTCTACGTTTTATCAAATATAGGTATTACGCATCGAGTGATATGGCGCGAGCGAAGCCCGCGCCATATCACTCAAAACCCAATAAATTCGTTAGCTTTGCGTAAGTCCTAAAATACCCTATAGAGTATTTTTAAACTGCTTCTCTTGTTCTGGGCATATTTTACGGGTTTCCTTAATATTAGTTAACGTTTTAACTCTAAAGAGAAAGGCGGCGCTTTGCGCCGCCTTTCTCTTTGGAGCTTATTCTGGTTTATGGTGCTTGTGCCAATGATGGGCTATATCAATACGGCGACAGAGCCAAACGCGATCGCGACTTTGCACATAATCAAGAAACTTGGCTAGAGCCGCCGCCCTTCCTGCTCTACCGACTAAGCGGCAATGTAAGCCGATGCTCATCATTTTTGGGGATGTGTCGCCTTCGGCATAGAGAACATCAAAGGCATCACGCAAATAGGCAAAAAACTGATCGCCCGAATTGAAGCCTTGCGGGGTGGCAAAGCGCATATCGTTATTGTCGAGGGTGTAGGGAATGATCAGATGCGGTTTGCCATATTCATAATTCCAATAGGGCAGATCGTCGGCATAGCTGTCGGAATCGTAGAGGAATCCGCCTTCCTCCACCACTAAGCGACGTGTATGTTCGCTAGTACGCCCTGTATACCAGCCTAAGGGACGGGAGCCTGTGACTCTGGTATGAATAGCGATCGCCTTTTGTAGGTGTTCGCGTTCTTGTTCAGGGGAAAAATATTTATAATCAATCCACCGATAGCCATGACTAGCGATTTCCCAATCGGCTTCGAGCATGGCGGCTACGGCTTCGGGATTACGTTCGAGCGCCATCGCAATACCGTAAATAGTCACAGGAATATGGCGATCGCAAAACATCCGATATAGCCGCCAGAAACCTGCCCGACTACCATATTCATAACAAGATTCCATATTCATATGGCGCAAGCCTTGAAATGGAACTGCGCCCACTATTTCCGATAGAAAGGTTTCTGAGGCTGTATCGCCATGCAGTAAGCAGGTTTCGCCGCCTTCTTCGTAATTAATTACAAATTGAACGGCGATTTTGGCGTTGTTTTTCCATTTGGCATCTGGGGTAAATTGTCCATAGCCAATCATGTCTCTGGGGTAGGTCATATTCAGAAATTAGTAATTGGTAAAAATTTTGAATGATGCGGCGTTGCCGCATCATTCAAATTGGCTCCACTGCTAAAAGCAACCGCCATCTGGCAATTTCGATGATTTCAGCGATCGCTTGTTGTTGTTCAGCTTCTTTAGAATTTTCAAGCCTTTGTCCAAAGGCTTGAAGAATGCTATCTTTTGTATGGTTGCGGACGGCAATGATAAAGGGGAAAGAGAACTTGTTTTTGTAGGCTTGGTTGAGTTGCTGAAAGTGAGTATATTCAGTGGCGGATAGGCGATCTAAGCCGACAGTGGATTGCTCTTGGACTGAGGCTTCCGCCATTTTGAACTTTGCGCCCAGATCGGGGTGAGCGCAGATCAGCTTTAACTGGGCGGCTTCATCCATGCTCTTGACGATCGCTGCCATGCTTTGATGCAGTTGTGGAACATTCTCAAAGGGACGGGCTAACCAAGCTTGGTGGGCGATTTCAGGAGTATTTTCAAAGATGGAACCAAGAGCTGCGGTGAACTCCGATTGGCTCATCTGATTAAGGGTGGCGATCGCGTACATCAATGTAAAGGACCTCCGCTAATAATTTTGCCGATCGCTTGGGTCACTTCTAAGGGGCTTTCGGTGGCTAGTTGGCTATACCATTTCTGAGTAACTTCAGGATCTTTGCCATGAATTGTCTCCGCACGATTACGCGCTTTGTTCACAATGTCGGTAATGCGGACTTTGCGCTCATTTTCATAGCGTCTAAGGGCATCGGTCACACTCACATTCGTGGAAATTAAATAATTGGCTAATACCCACGCATCCTCGATCGCTTGACATCCGCCTTGTCCCAGATCTGGGCAAGTAGCGTGGGCGGCATCACCTAACAAAGCTACGCGCCCCTTCACTAATCGAGAAATGGGCCCCACATCATGGATTTCTACACGGGCGACGGTTTCAGGGACAAGGCGATCGATCACTAACTGAACTGGCTCCGCCCAACCTTGAAAATGTTCCTTTAACTCTTGGCGATAAGTACTGACATCATTCGGCGTTCCTTTGGGCAAAGGAACATCAAAAAAGAAGTAGAAGCGATCGCCTGCAAGGGGCATCACCGAGGCGCGTTTATGTTCACCGACATAGATCGACCACATATCCACAGGTGCAATGTCATTGCTCATAGGAACTAGTCCGTTCCAATTGACATAACCTGCATATTTTGGTTCTACGGATTCACCCAGAATGTATTGCCGCAATAGGGAACGCACTCCATCCGCCGCAATCAAGAGATCGCCCGTAGTGGAACTACCATCTTCAAATTTAGCGGTCACATTCTGAAAGCTATCCAGAATTCCAATGCACTTAGCGCCCAGAGTGAGCTTGCCACCAGCAGAGATAAAGGCATCTAAGAGAATATTTTGTAAGTCGCGACGAGCGACGGGGTAGGGACGTTGACCGACGGAATCGACCAAGGGTTTTAAGGAAATACGGTTGAGCAGCGTACCCGATAGGTGTCGGTACTCCATCTGGTTCATTTGTCCGCCAATTTCAGCTAGTTTTTTGTCTAAGCCAAGGCGGTTAAGTACTTTAACTCCATTTGACCAAAGGGAAATGCCTGAGCCAATGGGACGTAGCTCCCTAACGCGATCGTGTATTTCTACTTCATAACCCGCTTGTCGTAAGGCAATTCCAGTAGTGAGTCCGCCAATTCCTGCTCCTATTACAATTGCTTTTAAGCCATGCATCGCAACAAACCTATATATCCTGCATACAGTATACACCGATCTAAACTATGGCAAGAAAATGAATGGCAGCGCAAAGCGCTGCCATTCATTTTCTTGCCATATAGCACTTCCCACCCAAAAAGCGAGTGGCGGCGCAACTCGTCTTCTGGTTTTGTGTCCTAGCAAGAATGGCAACAGCTATAAAACTAAAAATGGCTACGCCATTTTTAGTTTTGGTATTAGTGCGGATACGGATAAGATTGTGAAGTTCTCTAGCGATTATCTCCTATGGACTTTAAAAGCATTATTCGCGATATTCCTGATTTTCCACAGCAAGGCATCATTTTTCGAGATATTACGCCACTATTAGCTCATCCCCAAGGGCTTACGGAGATTTCTAAGGGTTTTCAGGCAAAATTTGCCGACTTAAATATTGGGGCGATCGATGCGGTAATTGGCATCGAGTCGCGGGGATTTATTCTCGGCGCACCCTTGGCGATGCTTTTAGGCTGTAGCTTTGTGCCAGTGCGTAAGCCCAAGAAATTACCTTCAGCAGTTTTTCGGGTGGAATATGCTTTGGAATATGGGACGGATGCTTTGGAGATCCATCAAGATGCGATCGCCGCAGGTAAGCGAGTAATTATTATTGATGATGTAATTGCGACGGGTGGCACGGCGGCGGCTACAGCAAAGTTAGTTGAGCAAACTGGCGCGGAGCTAGTAGGTTATGGCTTTTTAATTGAGCTAGATTTTCTCAATGGTAGAAAAGCTTTGCCTGATGTGCCGATTGTTTCGTTAGTGAATTATTAAAAAAGGCGGCGCAGTGCGCCGCCTTTTTTTAACTTTGCGATCGCTTCACCAGTCGAAAGCCGTAAAACAAGATTTAGCGATCTAGACCTTCAAGAAAATATCTAGCCTAAATCTTAGTGTGGCGGTAGCATAGTATATCTAAGCTAAATCTAAGATTTAGTCCATCCAAGATTGGGATCAATAAATGTCTGAACCTTTGCAAGATTTTGTTAACTTCCATTCCACTTTAAAGGGGGATGAAAAATCAGAATCTCAAATATTTTTAGATAGATTTTTTCAAGCTTTTCATCACAAGGGCGCGATCGAGGCGGGGGCAGTGTATGAGCAAAGGGTTAAAAAGGGTAGTACTAAGGGCAAGACTGGCTTTGCAGATTTAGTGTGGAAACGTCCTGAGAGTAATGGTAAGGGCGGCGTTTTGATTGAGATGAAAAAGCGAGGGGAAGATCTCAATAAGCATTACTCCCAAGCTTTTCAATATTGGACGTACTTAGTACCCGATCGCCCTAGATATGTAATCCTTTGCAATTTTGATGAATTTTGGATCTATGACTTTAATCTCCAAGTTGATACGCCTGTAGATATGGTAGCGATCGCAGATCTACCCAATAGAGCCGGTGCGTTTCGGTTCATGGAGATCGCGGTCAATACAACTCCTGTATTTAGAAATAACCAAGTTGAAATTACAGTTAATACAGCGAAGCGTTTGGGTGAATTATATAAACTCCTCAAAGCCAGAGCTAATAAAGATGGATTTACACAAGATGGGTTTACCGAGTTAAGCGCTCAAAAGTTTATTTTGCAATGTGTATTAGCAATGTTTGCCGAGGATCGGGGACTATTGCCTAATGATATCTTTGTGACTTTTGTCCAAGAATGTCTCAAGGGTGCAAGTACCTACGATTTGCTTGGGGGACTATTTGCAAAAATGAACCGTCAAGAAATTCCACCCGCAGGGCGTTATAAGGGTGTGGCTTATTTTAATGGCGGATTGTTTTCAGAAGTTTATCCGATTGAGTTAAATCACGAAGAATTAAAGATTTTGGATGTTGTGGCTAGAGAGAATTGGAGTAAGATTCGACCTGCGATTTTTGGCAGTATTTTTGAATCTACATCTGACACGGAAGAGCGACATGCAACGGGAATGCACTTTACCTCAGAAGTTGACATCATGAAAATTGTTGTGCCAACGATTACCACTTATTGGGAAGAAAAAATTGATGCGGCTAATGCGATCGACGAGCTTCATGCCTTGCAACTAGAACTCCAAAGTTATCGTGTTTTAGATCCTGCCTGCGGTTCTGGAAATTTTCTCTACCTTGCGTATCAAGAACTTAAACGCATTGAAGTAATGTTGATTGATAAAATGATCGCGACCCAAAGATCAGACCAAGTCCCCATTGGTTTGGTTACACCCAATCAATTTTTTGGGATCGATATCAATCCATTTGCGGTGGAGTTAGCAAGGGTGACTTTAACAATTGCTCGCAAAGTAGCGATTGATCGCCATGGACTGATTGAACCAGCCTTACCGTTAGATACTCTTGATCAAAATATTGTGCGTCGGGATGCCTTGATTGCTAAATGGGGAGAGGCAGATACGATCATTGGTAATCCACCGTTTTTAGGCGGCAAAAAACTACGCCAAGAATTAGGTGATAAGTATGTAAAGAAAATTCAGCAACGCTTTCCTGATGTGCAAGGACAGCCAGATTTTTGCGTATTTTGGTTTAGAAAAGCCCATGACGCACTGAGTGAAAATGGTAGAGCAGGGCTAGTGGGGACAAATTCGATCGCCCAAGTTTCAGGGAGGAAAGCAAGTCTAGATTATGTGGTCAACAATGGTGGATTTATTCACAATGCCGTTTCAACACAGGAATGGTCTGGTGAAGCGGCTGTCCATGTGAGCATCGTTAACTGGGCAAAACAACCGCAAAGGCAAAATTTTCTGGATGGTGAACCAGTGCCATTTATTTATTCATCTCTCAAAACGGAAATTCCTGTTGATGGTTCAGAAAGACTCACTGAGAACAAATCTATCTCATTTGAATCCTGCGCTCTCGGTGGTAAAGGATTTATTATTTCACAAGAACAAGCCGAAGAATGGATCAAGATCGATTCTAGAAACCGCAATGTGTTAAAGCCGATGCTTGATGGGAAAGGACTAATCAATCCCAATTCAAAACTTAATTGGGTGATTGATTTTAATGATATGTCTTTAGAAGAGGCATCTGACTATAAATTGCCATTCCAACGAGTAAGAGAACTGGTAAAACCGCAAAAAGATGTTAATCGCAGCAAATTATCTCAGACTTACTGGTGGCGGTTTCGGCGATATAGTCCTGCGATGCGAGAAGCCTTAAAGGGTTTGACTTGCTATTTCGCTGTACCCAAAATTTCTAAATGGGCAATATTTACACCTGTAGATATTGCCATACTTCCCTGCGAAGCCAATATGGTGATTGCTTCTGATGATTTTTATGTCTTAGGTATCCTCACATCAAAGTTACATCGTATATGGGTAAAATCTCAAAGTTCAACTCTTAAAGGGGATACACGCTATACCAATACAACCTGCTTCGAGACATTCCCATTTCCGCAAAATAAAATCAGTCCTCTAGTCGCAAAAATCCGCGCCGCCATGCAAGAGCTACATCAATATCGCACTGAGCAAATGGAGAGTAAACAATGGGGCATTACCAAACTTTATAACGAATATTTTCACGAACCTGCTAGCCAACTCTATAAACTCCATGCCAAGCTCGACAAACTGGTAATGCAAATTTACGGCTTTAGCGACAGTGACGACCTATTAGAGAAGCTATTGCAACTTAATCAAGCGATCGCCGCACAAGAAAAAAATTCTAACCAATAGAAGCGGTCTGAAGTACCGTTTCTATTGGTGTTTAAACTAGCCGATCGCTATAGGCGATCACAAAAGTCGAGATTGTAATTATCAAAATCAATGGATAGACAATCCATGAAGCGATATTTAGATATTTAAAGGCTTTTTTATGTCCATCTTTGTCCAGTTTTGTGCCGATTACGGTGACCAAAATCGGGAATAAACAGAGACAGAAATAAACATAAAACACATATTCCATCGCTACGGTGTAGCCAACTTCAGGAAGTTGATTGTTAAAGGAGAGTAACAACACAATTCCTGATAGCAATGCCGAGGCGGGAGCCATTGTGCGTGGCACAAACATCGTATAGGGGAAGAATAGGCAGCAGTAGGTTAAAAGCGAAAGCAAGATCAAGGGCAAAACATTCTTAGAGAGAAATACTAAGGTTTTGCGCTGGAAAGTCATGCGAATACTCAAACCGGGGTATTCAATTTGAGCATTGGATTGAAATAAATCGGGATCGCCTTGAGTGGAAGTACTCCGCGAGGAATCTTGGAAGTAGGTAATATTTTTAAAATTCCACAGTTGCAGTCCTTGAAATGGTTTACGCTCTTCAGCTTCAGGTCTGGGTAGTTTTAAGCCAACCTTATCGATCGCATAAACCAGTCGCTCTGTAGACAAATTGGGATTATCAAAGCGTAGATTCAACCTTTGCGAGTCAAAGGGATAATCGCGAAAATCGAAGGCATTACGGAATTCGCCCCGCACCCGATAGAGGCGATAGTTTAAGCCATTGACGACCTGTGCCTTGATCGGAGCTTTGCCATCAAATACGGGAGCCGTGGGGTTAACGCTATTGGTAACCGCGTCAGGAAATTGAATTTCGGTAGGTTCATCGCCGCCGCTATAGCGGAACCATACATAAAAATCGGCGGTAAAGGTGGACTTATCAATCCGATTTAGCTTATTGATATCCATTCCCGCATAAACTACGCGCTGCCGCCAAAAGTATTGATCGCCCGATTGGACAATACTTCCCGATTGCAGTTCCTTTGGTAAATTTAAGCGTTCAGGATTAGCGATCGGCGTAAATTGTTGAGAAGCAGAAATCAGCTTTTGGTTTTGGAACTGGGCAAGGCGCACAGGTTGGTCGCTATTGCGATCGCTATTAAAATACAGCAAACCCGTTAAGCCTCTAATCCCAACCTTGCGATTATTTAGCGCCGCCAAAGCTTCGCGCACCTGTTCGCGATCGCCTTCTATGTTTGTGCCTTTAGGATTAACTTTACGAATCGCGTCCACTGCGGCGATCGCTACCTCATAAAACTTCGCTCCTAAATATGAAGGAGTCTTGCTATAGGCTTTTTGATAGGAGGTCAAGAAATCCTGAGCATCGGCTCCTGCGCTATCAAACAGGATCGGCAAAGGTACATACATCCCGTCGGTAAAGAATCCTGCATTTTTCTTTTCTTCATCATATTTTTCAAAGCGTTTAGCAAAATTTTCTCGACCGAGAGCCTGCTCACCTAAAATCAAATTCTTTAAACCTTTTTGTTTGAGAGCTACCAAGAAATCTTCAGCAACCTCTTCCTTAGATAAAGTTAAAAACAAAATTCCCGCTTCAGGTTCCGCCGCAATTTCATTAACGATTTGTTGAACTGAGGCTTTGCGATTATTGGTTTCCGAGTCGATCGCCCAAATCTTTTGAATTTTGCCATTCCCATTGGCTTCAAAGGCGGATTTAATTACCTCAGACTGCGCTTGTTCATTTTTACTTGCTTTGTCGTAAATCACACTCGCAGTTTTAATCTGCAATACCTGCTGGGCATAGATTGATAGGGTTTTAGCAAGGGCAGGATTGGTATAAATCATCCGAAAATAGTACGGGCGATCGCTAGTAACTTTAGGATTATTCGCTGTTCCCGTAATCGCTGGTAATTTTTTGTCTTGATAGATGCTACCCGCCGCGATCGAGGCATCGGAGGAACGATGTCCTAAAACTACAAGAGCCTCACTTTTGGCAATGTCGTTCGCAACTTGAGTTGCCCCATCCACATTCCCCTTATCATCAAAAATATTTAATTTAAGCTGACGACCATTGATTCCCCCATCTCGATTAGTCGCATCAATATATAACTTGATGCTATCGACGATTTCTTGCCCACCACTAGCGCCATCACCGCTTAGAGGTGCAGCAACCGCGATCGCGATCGCCTTATCATCAGCGTTAGAGGCTTGCGGGGACAAGCTATGTAACCCCAAGACGATCAAGATAGTCGTCAAAGCGATCGCCCAAAACCTTACAACTGCCTTACCCATGAATCTACAGCCGTCCTAATAAAAATTGCAGAGAAAATTGCAGAGAAAACCTATCAGAATTCAATCACAGCGCTTTGCGCTCCAACCCAAATCAAGAAATATTTTAAAAGTGTTGCAAAGCCACGCTTTTAAAATATTTCCTGTGGTTCCTGCGATTAGCAATTGCTATAAAACTCTCTCGCAATTTTAGAGCTATGAGCTACAGTCAAAACACACAAATTGAGTCAAACCATAAAGAAAGAGATGCCACGCTTTGCGCGGCATCTCTTTTCTTGGAGGATAGTTATAAAAGAAAAGGACTGCTGCTAGAGCAATCCTTTTCTTTTAGTTGAGGGCGAATGATGGGAATTGAACCCACGAATGGTGGTACCACAAACCACTGCCTTAACCACTTGGCTACACTCGCCATTCATCGGAAATATATATTATTACAAGTTTAGGCGTTTAGGCAAGTACTTTTTAAAAGTTTTCTAAAATTCAGTCTCTATTTCAGTTATATAGCAATGTAAGTTTTGCTTAGGATATAAAACCCAAAAAGCGAGTTGCGGCGCTTCGCGCCGCAACTCGCTTTTTGGGTTTTGAGTTACAGAACCGAAAGATATCTCAATTTATTGTAGCTATGCTATATCTAGTAGCGATCGCCAGTAATCACTAATAGGCGATCGCCCAAACCAAACCCAATTTTACTTTTTGAGGGTGCGTTAAACAGGACGACAGTAATTAATAGCCATCTATCTCCTTGTCGGATGTTTATTCTGCATTGGCTTAATTATCACGATCATTTTCGAGAAATTAGACAACAGATCTCTGAAGATGAGGCTTTTGCGATGGAAATGAAGGCTAAAACGACTTCTCTTTTGCAACAAAAGTTGAAGGAGCGTTATGGGGGAGTCAATTAGGTTTTAAACTGCTAACATATCAGCAACGGACTCCTTAGACATAAAGCGGCGAAAGTCTAGAATTTCAACTAGAACCAGTTTATCGTCTGGTGAATAATGCAAAATTACTTGACCATCTTCTTCTGCGTAGGCGATCGCATCATTAGAAATTTCAATCAAGAGCGCATCAACATCTTTGCTATAGCTAATCTTTTTCATATGGTATTCAACGATTTTTATAAACCTCTCGCCTATGCTTGCATTGCAACAGCAAAACAGTTTCGTCTTTGTCGATAATTTCATAACGAACCCGATAGTCACCGATTCTAATCCGATATTCATTCTCATAACCTTTTAGTTTGGTTACACCGTCAGGACGTGGATCTTCGGATAGTTGTGATATTTTGCTGTAAACCCTAGTTTTGATGTCATTAGGAAGATTGTCTAAATCTTTTTGGATAGACTTGGTGACGATAATTGTGTAAGTCATGACTATTTTTGAGTAAGGTACTGATGAAACGTAATGTATTCACCTTGTCTATACTCTTCGCGTACTTGCTGAATTTTCGCAGCTGTTTCATCGTCCTCTAGCCAGTCTTGCTCTTCAGCTTGGGCGATCGCCTCATCAAGAATTAACCAGAGTTGATGCTTCTCCTCTAGGCTGAGCGCGTTAACTGACTCAATGGCGGCGTGTAATGCTTGGGTCATAATTGACACCCTTAAATTTTTAACTTACTGCCTATTTTACTCAGGTATTAACTGTTTAACGTCATCTGGCTAGATTTTGAGGAGTTTGATTTTGATCTGGGAGGTGTTAACGCCTGAAGATATGGTTGGTAATTTAGAATATTTGTAAGTTATTCTTAATGTCTAACATTTTTACTGTAAATTTCATATAATCGCCCAAACCTCAACCCAATTTTTTCCTTTTACCCTTTTACTTTTTTCTTGAAATCATGTTGCCATCGGAACTAGAAGAACTTATTGAACAGGCGGCGCGGGAGGAGTGGGAAGAACTCGATCTGTCGGGAAAGGGGATTGAGGTATTGCCAGCGATAATTGCTAAATGTAGAAGTTTAAAGAGGTTGATTTTAGGAAAAATTACTGAGAGAAAATATTATTTGTCTGGTCTAGGTTGGGTTACTGAGCGAAAGGTTTTAGGTAATCCTCTCAAGACTTTACCAACTGAAATCGCAGAATTAACCAATCTCCAATCCCTTGACCTTAGCTACAACAGTCTCAGCGAGATTCCAGACTCGATTACAAGGTTAACCAATCTCCAATCCCTTGACCTTAGCAACAACAGTCTCAGCGAGATTCCAGACTCGATTACAAGGTTAACCAATCTCCAATCCCTTTACCTTAGCAACACCCGTCTCAGCGAGATTCCAGACTCGATTACAAGGTTAACCAATCTCCAATCCCTTGACCTTAGCTACAACAGTCTCAGCGAGATTCCAGACTCGATTACAAGGTTAACCAATCTCCAATCCCTTTACCTTAGCAACACCCGTCTCAGCGAGATTCCAGACTCGATTACAAGGTTAACCAATCTCCAATCCCTTGACCTTAGCTACAACAGTCTCAGCGAGATTCCAGACTCGATTACAAGGTTAACCAATCTC